>NZ_JAZDQU010000003.1:0-5836 GCF_036324285.1 Pedobacter flavus | reverse complement strand
AACAAATGACATATTATTGAAAGAAGTTAGTTAGGAAGAACAAACAACAAAATCTGTTTGCTTTGAAAGCTTCGGGTTATTAGTAATACTCGACTTTGATGTTACCACCTTTACATCTGTATCCTATCAACGTAGTAGTCTTCTACGGCCCTATATGGAATTCTCATCTCGTGGCTAGTTTCGCACTTAGATGCTTTCAGCGCTTATCTATTCCCAACGTAGCTACTCTGCAATGCCCCTGGCGGAACAACAGATTCACTAGAGGTTAGTCCAACCCGGTCCTCTCGTACTAAGGTCAGCCCCACTCAAAATTCCTACGCCCACAACAGATAGGGACCGAACTGTCTCGCGACGTTCTGAACCCAGCTCGCGTGCCACTTTAATCGGCGAACAGCCGAACCCTTGGGACCTTCTCCAGCCCCAGGATGTGACGAGCCGACATCGAGGTGCCAAACCTCCCCGTCGATATGAGCTCTTGGGGGAGATCAGCCTGTTATCCCCAGCGTACCTTTTATCCTTTGAGCGATGGCCCTTCCATGCAGAACCACCGGATCACTATATCCGTCTTTCGACCCTGCTCGGCTTGTTTGCCTCACAGTCAAGCAAGCTTATGCTATTGCACTCCTCATACGGTTACCAAGCGTATTGAGCTTACCTTTGAAAGCCTCCGTTACCTTTTTGGAGGCGACCACCCCAGTCAAACTACCCATCAAACAATGTCTCCGCCTTGGGCGGATTAGACACCGAATACAGAAAGGGTGGTATTTCAACGTTGGCTCCACGACGCCTAGCGACGCCGCTTCAAAGCCTCCCACCTATCCTACACATCCTGTACCCAATGTCAATGTTAAATTGTAGTGAAGGTGCATGGGGTCTTTCCGTCCCGTTGCGGGTACCCGGCGTCTTCACCGGGACCACAATTTCACCGAGCTCATGGCTGAGACAGCGCCCAGATCGTTACACCATTCGTGCAGGTCGGAACTTACCCGACAAGGAATTTCGCTACCTTAGGACCGTTATAGTTACGGCCGCCGTTTACTGGGGCTTCGATTCAATGCTTCTCCTTGCGGATGACATCCCCTCTTAACCTTCCAGCACCGGGCAGGTGTCAGGCCTTATACTTCATCTTTCGATTTTGCAAAGCCATGTGTTTTTGTTAAACAGTCGCCTGGGCCTTTTCACTGCGGCCAATGTTGCCATTGGCGCCCCTTCTCCCGAAGTTACAGGGCCATTTTGCCGAGTTCCTTAGCCATGATTCACTCGAGCACCTTAGAATCCTCTTCCCGGATACCTGTGTCGGTTTGCGGTACGGGTTTTTATAACCTGAAGCTTAGCGGTTTTTCTTGGAAGTCTGATTACCTGCTCTATCCACTCAGCCGAAGCCTCGCGGTACTATTAGCCTTTAGCAAGGATCCCGGATTTGCCTGAGATCCCTATACCTACAGCCTTTAACGATCTATTCCGTCAGATCGCGGCAGTGTCACTACTCCGTCCCCACATCGCAGTTATAAAAAGTACTGGAATATTAACCAGTTGTCCATCCACTTCCCCTTTCGGGTACGCGTTAGGACCCGACTAACCCTGATCCGATTAGCGTTGATCAGGAAACCTTATCCTTTCGGTGGGCGGGTTTCTCGCCCGCCTTATCGTTACTTATGCCTACATTTGCTTTTCCAGAAGCTCCACCAAAGCTCACGCTTCAACTTCGCTGCCACTGGAATGCTCCCCTACCGTAATATTAATATTACCCATAGCTTCGGTGATACACTTAATGCCCGTTTATTATCCATGCCCGATCGCTCGACTAGTGAGCTGTTACGCACTCTTTAAATGAATGGCTGCTTCCAAGCCAACATCCTAGCTGTCTGTGCAATCGGACCTCGTTAGTTCAACTTAGCGTATACTTGGGGACCTTAGCTGATGGTCTGGGTTCTTTCCCTCTCGGCGCGTGACCTTAGCACCCCGCGCCTCACTGCCGTGTATATTATATAGCATTCGGAGTTTGTCTGGATTTGGTAGGATTTGACTCCCCCGCACCCAATCAGTAGCTCTACCTCTATATAACTTTACCACGACGCTGTTCCTAAAAACATTTCGGGGAGTACGAGCTATTTCCCAGTTTGATTAGCCTTTCACCCCTACCCACAGATCATCCGGAAACTTTTCAACGTTTATCGGTTCGGTCCTCCAGTACGTGTTACCGCACCTTCAACCTGTCCATGGGTAGATCACAAGGTTTCGCGTCTACCTCCTCTGACTATACGCCCTATTCAGACTCGCTTTCGCTTCGGATCCGTGTCTTAAACACTTAACCTTGCCAGAGAAGAGTAACTCGTAGGCTCATTATGCAAAAGGCACGCAGTCACACCACGAAGGTGCTCCTACCGCTTGTAAGTACACGGTTTCAGGTTCTATTTCACTCCCCTGTTCGGGGTTCTTTTCACCTTTCCCTCACGGTACTGGTTCACTATCGGTCTCTCAGGAGTATTTAGCCTTACCAGATGGTGCTGGCAGATTCCCACAAGGCGTCTCCGACCTCGCGGTACTCAGGATACTACTAGGTTAATATCGCTTTCCTGTACCGGGCTATCACCGTGTATCGCTGGGCTTCCCATCCCATTCCAGTTCACTTTATTATACCACATCGTAGTCCTACAACCCCACAATTGCCGTAACAATTATGGTTTGGGCTCTTTCCCTTTCGCTCGCCACTACTTAGGAAATCATTATTATTTTCTCTTCCTCTGCTTACTTAGATGTTTCAGTTCGGCAGGTTTGCGCATTTTTGCAACTAGTCTTCAACTAGTTAGGTTTCCCCATTCAGAAATCTTCGGATCAATTCATATTTGCTAATCCCCGAAGCTTATCGCAGCTTATCACGTCTTTCATCGCCTCTGAGAGCCAAGGCATCCCCCGTGTACTCTTTCTTACTTTCTTCTACTCATGCGCCTTTTGCGCCGCATGGTATGCTTTTTTGATTGCTATAATCAGTACTTGGTACTTAGTCGTCGGTAGAAAGACAAGTCTAACTACTGTCTACTATGTACTAGTTACTAAAAAAGCGTCTCTATTGTTGTTTGCTCTTCTTTTTTAACTTCTTCCAATATGTCAAAGAACTTTATTCCCCTGATATTCTAACCCTTGTTAAGATAATAACAATGGTTAATCACATTTATGGATACACTTTTGGTGTATCGGGTTCTAGTTAATCATTACAGACTCGAACTGCTTCCTAAGTGCCCCTATGGCTGATTTTATAGTCTTTATTATTTCAAGTATATCACTTTATCCAAAGTAATGGTGTGGAGAATATCGGAGTCGAACCGATGACCTCCTGCGTGCAAGGCAGGCGCTCTAGCCAGCTGAGCTAATCCCCCAAAGATTATTCTTATTTTAATGTAGTCCCGAGCAGATTTGAACTGCTGACCCCTACATTATCAGTGTAGTGCTCTAACCAAACTGAGCTACGGGACTATTTGCTTTAGTATCTAGTATTGTAATGAGGTGTCTCACGGCACAATTCCTTTTACCTCTTGCGTTAATACCTTCTTTCAGTATGGAACACTAACCGCGTTTCATCTTTTGGGTTTTTCTTTTTGAGTATAATCATTTTTTAAGCATAGCAGGTAGTCAACCCTGCTCCAGAAAGGAGGTATTCCAGCCGCACCTTCCGGTACGGCTACCTTGTTACGACTTAGCCCCAGTTATCGGTTTTACCCTAGGTCGCTCCTTGCGGTTACGAACTTTAGGTACCCCCAACTTCCATGGCTTGACGGGCGGTGTGTACAAGGCCCGGGAACGTATTCACCGCAGCATTGCTGATCTGCGATTACTAGCGAATCCAACTTCAAGAGGTCGAGTTGCAGACCTCTATCCGAACTGTGAACGGCTTTTTGAGATTGGCATGATATTACTATCTAGCTGCCCTCTGTACCGTCCATTGTAGCACGTGTGTAGCCCCGGACATAAGGGCCATGATGACTTGACGTCGTCCCCTCCTTCCTCTCTGTTTGCACAGGCAGTCTGTTTAGAGTCCCCACCATTACATGCTGGCAACTAAACATAGGGGTTGCGCTCGTTGCGGGACTTAACCCAACACCTCACGGCACGAGCTGACGACAGCCATGCAGCACCTAGTTTCGTGTCCTTGCGGACGTATCCATCTCTGAATACTTCACTAACTTTCAAGCCCGGGTAAGGTTCCTCGCGTATCATCGAATTAAACCACATGCTCCTCCGCTTGTGCGGGCCCCCGTCAATTCCTTTGAGTTTCACTCTTGCGAGCGTACTCCCCAGGTGGAATACTTAACGCTTTCGCTTAGCCGCTAACTGTATATCGCTAACAGCGAGTATTCATCGTTTAGGGCGTGGACTACCAGGGTATCTAATCCTGTTTGATCCCCACGCTTTCGTGCCTCAGCGTCAATAAAACCATAGTAAGCTGCCTTCGCAATCGGTGTTCTGTGACATATCTAAACATTTCACCGCTACTTGTCACATTCCGCCTACCTCTAGTTCATTCAAGCCCATCAGTATCAAGGGCACTGCGATAGTTGAGCTACCGTCTTTCACCCCTGACTTAATAGGCCGCCTACGCACCCTTTAAACCCAATAAATCCGGATAACGCTTGGATCCTCCGTATTACCGCGGCTGCTGGCACGGAGTTAGCCGATCCTTATTCTTCTAGTACATTCAGCTACTTACACGTAAGTAGGTTTATTCCTAGATAAAAGCAGTTTACAACCCAGAGGGCCGTCTTCCTGCACGCGGCATGGCTGGTTCAGAGTTGCCTCCATTGACCAATATTCCTTACTGCTGCCTCCCGTAGGAGTCTGGTCCGTGTCTCAGTACCAGTGTGGGGGGTCATCCTCTCAGATCCCCTAGTCATCGTGGTCTTGGTGGGCCGTTACCCCGCCAACTAACTAATGACACGCATGCCCATCTTAATCCTATAAATATTTGAACATTGTACGATGCCGTACTGTGTTTTTATGCGGTGTTAATCCGAATTTCTTCGGGCTATCCCCCTGATTAAGGTAGGTTGCATACGCGTTACGCACCCGTGCGCCACTGTCATATCCAGCAAGCTGGATAATCTCGTTCGACTTGCATGTATTAGGCCTGCCGCTAGCGTTCATCCTGAGCCAGGATCAAACTCTCCATTGTAAAATGAAGTGTTAGAATCGCTGACTATTTGATAAATCAATAGCCTTGTTATTCTATTTTTTAATTGTATTGTCTGTCAGTTGCTGACTTGAAAGTCATAGCTATCGGTTCATGTACTTTGACCGTACTATGATTACCCCGCTACGCTTATTTAAAATGATATCTCTTTAATGAACTTTCTGATCTTTTTTACTTAACCTCACGGCCGATCATTTATAGGTTGCAATGCTCAATGTTTAATTTGATTTAAGTTTGTTTTCTTTAATCAGGTCTAATAAAATGTTCCTGTCTAAATCAACCAAACCCTCTCGCCTTAAACCCTCTCACATCGTTTCAATCTTGTTTTTATTATCTTCAACATCCGTTGTCGATATTCCCGTTTTGTTTGGGATTGCAAAGGTAGAAATAATTTTTGTTCTTGCAAACTTTATTTGAAAATAATTGAAACTTTTTTTTCAGCCTCTAGTTTAAATCCTTAAACCCTATTTTCATTATTTCAATTCCTCTTTTGCTTGCCTCCCAAGCGGAGTGCAAAGGTAGAAAATTAATTCCTTCTGGCAAATTATTTTTGAAGTTTTTTCGAAGTTTTTTATAACTCGCTATTAGCTAGCTACATCTTTATTCTAACCCCCTACTTAACCCATAATTCAACCAAACGCTCAATCTCTT
>NZ_JAZDQU010000002.1:21047-1160496 GCF_036324285.1 Pedobacter flavus | reverse complement strand
CCACCTCTTCCCATTCCGAACAGAGAAGTTAAGCCCGCCAGAGCCGATGGTACTGCAGTAACATGTGGGAGAGTAGGTCGGTGCCAAATTTTATAAAGCCTTACAACGAATGTTGTGAGGCTTTTTTTTTGTAGGAGTTTTTAGTCCGAAAGTCCGAAAGTGAGGAAGTCTGAGAGGTTGGCTGTCGAGAATTATTACAGAAGTCATTTTGTTTATTACAGGGTACTGTATAAATAGTCTTTAGTAAAAAGTATCTAACTACTGACTACTGACTACCATCTACTTATTATGGTACTGTCCCGAAGTCTCGGGATGGGAGAGTAGGTCGGTGCCAAATTTTACTAAAAGCCTTGCAACGAAAGTTGTGATGCTTTTTTGTTTAGGTTGTCCCGTCCTGAAATAAGTTGACATATAAATTGACTTATTATGAAAACACGAGGCAAACATGAACTTAAGCGTAGTCAGCGAGATTATAGCATGGCTTTTAAATTACTGGTAGTACAACAGGTTGAAAAAGGCGATTACACTTACAAGCAAGCTCAATTAAATTATGGGATCCAGGGCAGAAGTACTGTTTTGGTTTGGTTACGAAAACATGGTGCCTTAGATTGGACTCTTCCCAAGCAATATACAATGGAACCAAATAAAGAGCTAACACCTGAACAGAGAATAAAACAATTGGAAGCTGCATTGAAAGATTTTGTGTAAGACTTTTTTTGTTGATTTTCTCTTCTCATAAGTTTACAAATTATGTAAACCTATTTCAGGACAAGACATAATCCTGTAAAATCAATTGACGAAATAGCAAAAGTAATTGAAATGCTTAAAAAGCAATACAAGGAAAATGGTATTGCTCGTTGGGCTGTAATTGACAAATTAACAAACGAATGTATAGGTTGGTCTGGACTAAAATATATTAACTAACCATTAAATAAACACAATGATTTTTACGAATTAGGTTATAGGTTTAAGAAAAAACACTGGGGGAAGGTTTTGCTACAGAATCTTCAATCGCAGTTTTGAACTATGGATTTGCAAACTTTAATGTTGCCAAAATTTTTGCAATTACTGATCCGAGAAATATAAATTCAAAACAAGTATTATCTAAATTGGGCTTTGTCTTTAAAGAAACTTTTGATTATAAAGGCGACCCAACGGATTGGTATGAATTGAAAAAGACTACTTGGGAAAATAAAAATCTGAACTGTTAAGAAGGGTTTGGTAAAATTGGTGGGGATTTATTTTACCTACTCTATTGGATAGTGTTGTGATTATCAGCTGTGTAATTTATATTTGAAAGAAAATTTAAGATGATGAAGCGACTTATTCTTTTTACTTTTCTGTTGTTTTTTTGGTGTTTTTCAGGGAATAGTCAATCGGTTGTAAACCTAAAGAAGACCTTAGTGTTGCAGATGCCCAAGATTGATGGCGAACATAGTGGGAAGAATGGGGCTAGTGTTGTTTGGCATCCAGGACAAAAAAAATATTATGCTGCTTTTGCTGGAAGGAGCTCTTATCCTTTAGGCGTATTTAGTGCCAATGGAGATAGATTAAGTAATGATGATATGAAAACCCTAATAGATGTGCGAGGACTGTGGTACAATCCTAATAAGAAGGAAGTCTGGGGAAATGGATATTATTTAAGTGGTTGGTTTTCTTATAAACTTTCATCTACCGGCCTCGTAATTGGAATAGAAAGTGAAACAGAAGATGAGACCTCACAAGCGGAAGATAATGCGGTAGGTGTTTATAATGCTGATGCAAATGTAGTTTTGTTTTTGTCTTACGATGCAAAGGTACATGTTTATACTCATAAAGGTTCTTTTAAGGAAACCATAGCCATTCATTGGGGCCGCACCAGTAGTATGAAAACAGACATTGAAACATATCCCGATTTATTACAAGACTCTTATAGTTATCATTCGCTTGCCTACACAGGGACTAAGGGGCAGGAGTTAGGCTTTTTAAATGTTTTAAAAAAGCAAGTAGAACTATATGAAATTAAAACAGGTTTTCTAACCAAAATTCTTAAGCTTCCTGATTCTGTTAAATTGGAAGAAAAATTTAATTTTTCTTATGCAAATGGTATTTATTGGCTGTTTGATATTCAAAGTCGTGCATGGGTAGGTTACAATTGATTTCAAATATATAGTGAACATAGAAGTTTAGTATTCACCTCTCTAGTGCAACAGTCCCGCTTGTACAAAACCCACCATCAAACCTACTCAGTCTACCATAAATGCATCCTTTCTAGTGAATACGTTTATGAGGAGGTAAATATTTTAAATAGAATTCTATCAATAAATTTGAATTATTTCGTTTTTCTTTTTAGGTGGTCTTTTAGGCGGTATATTTTATTCTTCGCTTGAATTGCATGTTCTTTTAATCGCAGTAGCGGTACTTATTTTCGGTATTATTTACGATTCCTTGAAGTTTAAAATTATAAAGCAAAGTAGGAGTCATTTCTACGAATCAGGGAAGTTTGGAAAGTCTGAAAGTCGGGAAGACGGGAAAGTCTGAAAGTCTGAATGTTGGAAAGTCGGGGAGACCGAGTGATAGCGTTTGTACATTGTTTTTTTGTAAACAGAACTTATTAAACACTATATAATAAAAGTGTCTTTGTACTAACTACCAAGTACTTATTTAATGAAAAAGAATAATATTCAACTTTTTATTGTTGTTTATCTATACTTTTTTTAAACTATAGTAGTTGATTTTATGACATTTTTAATGATTGTTTAATCTGTTAAAGTTTATTAATAATTAACTTTTCGATTGAATATTTTGCTTATGTAACATATGTAACTGTTTAAAGTTATTAATTAGTATAATTTTACATCATAAATTATAATATAAATGGAAATTGCAGGTTACATAGCTTCTATCTTTATCGGAGTTTCTTTAGGTTTAATTGGGGGTGGTGGAAGTATTCTTACCGTTCCCGTATTGGTCTATCTGTTCCAGATAGATGCAGTTTTAGCAACAGCGTATTCGCTTTTTATAGTGGGTTCTACAAGTGTTGTAGGGTCTTTGTCTTATTTTAAAAAGGGATTGGTAAATATTAAAACAGCTATAGTTTTTGGTATACCTTCTATCATATCGGTATTCTTAACCAGGGCATATATTGTTCCAGCTATCCCGCACGAAATTTTTAGTCTGGGAGGTTTTGTAGTTACTAAGAGTATTTTTTTGATGTTGATTTTCGCTATTCTGATGATTGTAGCATCGTATAGTATGATTAAGAAGGATAAAAAATCAGCAGAAGATTTACCAGAAAAGCAAAAATTTAATTATCCATTGATTCTTGTAGAAGGGGCAATAGTTGGTGTTTTAACAGGTTTGGTGGGGGCTGGCGGTGGATTTTTAATTATCCCTGCATTGGTGATGTTAAGTAAGTTACCAATGAAAGAGGCAGTAGGAACTTCGTTGGTAATTATTGCCTTAAAATCTTTAATTGGATTTTTTGGAGAAAGTGGAGAAACAACTATTGATTGGTTGTTCTTGGTTAAAATATCCGCTTTTGCGATTGCTGGTATTTTTATAGGTATGGCTTTATCTAAGAAAATTGATGGCTCTAAATTAAAGCCCGCATTTGGTTGGTTCGTATTGGTAATGGGTATTTATATCCTTATTAAGGAAACGATTCTAAAATAAATTAAGTAATGTAACTTATGTAACTGATGGCATTAAAATATCTTCGGAACTTTGATGTATCAAAAAAAAAATAAAAAAATAATACAGATGAAAGTAGAACAAATTTATACAGGATGTTTAGCACAAGGTGCTTATTATATAACTTCAAATGGCGAAGCTGCTATTATTGATCCACTTCGTGAAACACAACCCTATATTGATCGTTTAGAAAAAGATGGCGTTAAGCTTAAATATATTTTTGAAACGCATTTCCATGCTGATTTTGTAAGCGGTCATGTCGATTTAAGTAAAAGAACACAAGCCCCAATTGTTTACGGTCCTACTGCAAATCCAGAGTTCGAAGCTATTGTAGCTGCTGATAATCAGATTTTTGAAATTGGTGATGTGAAAATTAAAGTAATACATACACCTGGACATACGATGGAAAGTTCTTGTTATTTACTTATCGACGAGCAGGGTAAAGAAACTACTTTATTTAGTGGAGATACTTTATTCTTAGGTGATGTTGGTCGTCCAGATTTAGCTCAGAAAGCAGCTAGTATGACACAAGAAGAATTAGCAGGATTGCTTTACGATAGTTTATACAATAAAATATTGCCTTTAGCAGACTATATTACTGTTTATCCGGCTCACGGAGCAGGTTCTGCATGTGGTAAAAATATGATGAAGGAAACGGTGGATTCTTTAGGTAATCAAAAAAAAATGAATTACGCTTTAAATCAGCCAAATAAGGAAGCATTTGTAAAAGCGGTAACGGATGGATTGTTACCTCCTCCAGCTTATTTCGGAATGAATGTAGCCATGAATAAAAAAGGTTATGATAGTTTCGATGAGGTATTGCAAAATGGAATGAAAAAGCTTTCTCCAACTGAGTTTGAGCTTTATGCAGAAAGTACTGGTGCTTTAATTTTAGATACCAGAAATGATAAAGAATTCGCTAAAGGGTTTATTCCTCAATCAATAAACATCGGCCTTAATGGCGATTTTGCTCCTTGGGTAGGTGCTATGATTGTAGATGTTAAACAACCTATTTTATTGGTTACCGATATTGGTAGGGAAGAAGAAGCGGTTACTCGTTTAAGTCGTGTAGGTTTTGATAATGTGGTTGGTCATCTCGATGGTGGTTTTGAATCTTGGAAAGCTGCAGATAAGGATATTGATGTGGTAAACAGAATTACTCCAGAAGAATTTGCTTCTGCTATAAATGTGGAGAAAGATAAAGTTGTTGATGTGAGAAAAGAAACTGAATATGCTGCTGAACATGTTGATGCTGCCTACAGTAAACCATTGGCTTATATTAACGAATGGGTTAAGGATATAGATCCTCAAGAGCATTTTTATATTCATTGTGCAGGCGGTTACAGAAGTATGATTGCAGCAAGTATTTTGCAAGCAAGAGGTTATAGAAACTTTACTGAAGTGGAAGGCGGATTTAATGCCATTAAACAAACAGATGTTCCTAAAACAGATTTCGTTTGCCAAAGTAAAATGTTGAGTTAATTATTTTAAATAGAAAAGGTCATGTTTGGAATTTTTAAAAATATTTTGGTTCAAAATGATAATCTTGAACTAATAGAAGCGGTAAAAAACGGAGCATTTTTAGTAGATGTTCGTACGCCGGGAGAGTTTTCGAGCGGGAGCGTTAAAGGCGCGGTTAATATTCCGTTGGATCAAATAATCAGTCAATTATCAAAATTTGATAACCATAAGAACATCGTTGTTTTTTGTAGAAGCGGAAATCGTAGCGGTCAAGCAAAGTCTATTTTAGAGCAAAGTGGTTTTAAGCAAGTGATAAATGGTGGGACTTGGGAAGATGTAAATAAAGTGGTTAATGGATAATACAGTAAACCATATGAATTGTTGTGTAGTTGATGGCGAGACATATCTTGGAAATCAAGAGGCCGATTTATCTAACCAACGTTTCTGGAACCAGAAATGGGAGAATAAGGAAACAGGTTGGGATATTGGTTATGCATCGCCAGTAATTACTGCATACATGGATCAATATGTAAATAAAGATGCAGCCATTCTAATTCCGGGATGTGGGAATGCACATGAAGCATCGTACTTATTGGAAAATGGGTTTACTAATATAACATTAATAGATATTGCACCAGCTGCAGTGGCTACACTTAAGGAGAAATTTTCTGGGAACAAACAGGTTAAGGTTTTATGTGAAGATTTTTTTCTACACGAAGGTCAATATGATTTAATTATTGAGCAGACTTTCTTTTGTGCAATTAGCCCAAGTAGGAGAGCTGAATATGTAAGTAAAGCTGCATCATTATTAAATGAAAATGGAAAAATTATAGGTGTTTTATTTGATAGAGAGTTTAACTATACCTTTCCCCCTTTTGGTGGAAGTGTAGGGGAATATAAATCGCTATTTAATAATTACTTTACCATTAAAACTATGAATGCATGTTATAATAGTATTTCACCAAGAGCTAATTCAGAAGTATTTATAAACCTAGTTAAAAGATAAGAATTATGAAAAAAAACATGGGATCTTTAGACAAAACTATTCGCATTTTAATGGCAATAGTGATCGGCGTTTTGTATTTCACAAATGTCATTTCAGGTACCTTAGCCATTGTTTTGGGCGTGTTTGCCGTTGTATTTGTGCTTACTTCATTTATAAGTTTTTGCCCCCTGTATTTACCATTAGGTATTAATACTTGTAAGAAAGAGCATTAAAGGTTATTGTTTTTATTCCGCACTAAAATTTAAGGTAATTATTCCAGGTTTTTAGTGTTCAGGAAGCTAGTTTATAAGGAACTTCTGAGTATATATTTTTTCAAAAAAAAAGTTGAAAATTCAGATTAATGGGAAGATTATGAGAAATTATTTAAAGCATTGGGGATTTATGAGGGTGCTTCGTTTAGCATTAGGCATTTTCATAGTTGGACAAGGAATTGCGGCGAACGATTGGACTTTTATTGTGTTGGGCGGATTATTTTCATTAATGCCTTTGTTGAATATAGGTTGTTGTGGTCCGACGGGTTGTTATACACCAATCAATAAAAAAGTTAATCCTAATGAGGAGATTAAATATGAAGAAATTCGTTAAGAATAATTATTTAACCTTTGTAGGTGTTGGTTTAGGGGCAGTAGCAGGATTCCTATATTGGTTACAAATAGGGTGTGATTCTGCAAACTGCGCAATTACATCAGACCCAATAAATAGTACAATATATTGGGCTTTAATGGGCGGTTTAATATTAAATATGTTTAAAAAAGATAAAAAGGAAGCAGTATGACTTTTCAAGAAATAATAAATCAAGATAAACCAGTATTGGTAGATTTTTTTGCAGAATGGTGTGGACCATGTAAAACTATGGCACCCATTTTAGAAGATTTAAAAAAGAGAATTGGCGATGATGCCAGTATAATTAAAATAGATGTAGATAAAAATCCACATGCAGCGCGAGCTTATCAAGTAATGGGAGTGCCTACTTTTATTTTGTTTAAAAAAGGAGAAACTATTTGGCGACAGTCTGGTGTGGTTTCTGCAAATGAATTGGAAAAATTAATTAATAATAATAAATAATGTTGTTAGAATTTTTAAGTCAACCTTGGCCATGGTATGTGGCTGGCCCATTAATCGGTTTAACGGTGCCTATTCTTTTAATAATTGGAAATAAATCTTTTGGAATAAGTTCTTCTTTAAGACATATATGTGCATCATGTTTTCCAGCAAATATTTCATTCTTTAAGTACGATTGGAAAAAAGAAGTTTGGAATTTGCTTTTTGTATTGGGTGTGTTTTTTGGTGGTGTAATTACTATTAATTTATTGTCCAATCCAAATCCAATTCAGGTTAACCCTAATTTGGTAGAAGAGCTTGCAACTTATGGTATTACCAATTTTAATAATTTGGTACCTCAGGATATTATGAACTGGCAATCGCTATTTACACTTAAAGGCTTTTTCTTAATGGTTGTAGGTGGGTTTTTAGTTGGTTTTGGTACTAGATATGCAGGAGGATGTACAAGTGGGCATGCTATTATGGGATTGTCAAATTTACAATGGCCATCGTTAGTAGCTACTATTAGTTTTATGGTTGGAGGTTTCATAATGGCTAATTTAATTTTACCTCACATTCTTTCACTTTAATTGAGATCTTCGATGAAAAACACTATAAAAAATCTAAAAATAGATAAAGATTTACAACAGCGCGAAACAGATGCTATGTGTGTAAATGAAAGTCAATTGGCTCATAAATGGTATCATAATTTAAAATATTTAGCAGTAGGTATTTTATTCGGAATCGTTTTCGTGAAAGCTGAAGTGGTGAGTTGGTTTCGTATTCAAGAGATGTTTAGATTGCAATCTTTTCATATGTTTGGCGTAATTGGAAGTGCAGTATTTGTAGGCGTAATTTCGGTATGGCTGATTAAAAAATTTAAGGTTAAAACTATTTATGGTGAGCCTATAAAAATTGCCGATAAAACTTTTAATAAAGGTCAGATTTACGGCGGATTGCTTTTCGGTTTTGGATGGGCAATTACTGGCGCTTGTCCAGGTCCACTTTTTGCACAAATTGGAACAGGGGCCACTGTTATTATTGTTACCTTACTAAGTGCCGTTGCTGGAACTTGGGTTTACGGATTAGTTAGAGAAAAGCTTCCTCATTAATTGTAAATGAGTAAGTTGTTGAAATATTATATCGCAATTATGGGTGTTTTTATAGCACCTAGGTTGATGGCTCAAGATCACGAAAATTTCTGGTTTCGATCCACTATAACAACACCCATAAACGATAAATTAAAACTCGATAATGAGTTTCAATATAGAAGACAAAATGGTTTTGAGAACAATAATATGTTCGATAAAGATCTAATGATTTCTTATAGAAATTGGATTCATTATCAGTATAATGAAGCTTTTAAATTTTCTTTATCACCGTTTTCTTATTTTTCAGCTCATAAAATAATTAATCAGCAATCAGATGAGTTAGCTGCGGCCAATAAAGAAATTAGATCTTCTGCTGCGGTTGAGTTTCATAATACTATTCACAATAACTGGGTTTTTATAAGTAGAAGTGCATTTGAGTATAGGATTTTCTTAAATCAATCGTCAAATATTATTAGGTTTCGTTCTCGTGTTGGCCTTCAATATGTTTTAAATAAACACCAGAAATTATCTATCCATGACGAACCTTTACTAAATTTAAGTGGGGTTTCTGATCGCCATATTTTCGATCACAATAGGATTGGAATTAATTTAGAATCTAAATTGCTGGAGAATTTAAAAGTTGATGTTGGTTATATGAGAGTTTCTAGGTTACCATTAAATAATACAACCTATGTGAAGGAAAATAACCTCACGTTGAGTTTAAATTATTTAATGCCTTCTTTGTAGTCATCGTAAGGTGATTTGTTCTTTTTCTGTGGTTTGTCATAAAGCAAATGATGTATTGGAGCGGATAAGAATGTCAAATATTTAAGAGAACTATCAAAAATTATTGCGTAATTGTTGTTGATTTTTAAATCTTTAATTTTCAGCTTTAATTATGCTTACCACCGCAAACAGAAAGGATATCATTGAATCGAAAAAAATAATTTGTTCTGAATTAGCAAAAATTCAAAAGTCATTTTACGATGAAGAAGTAGAACAATATTATAAAGATCAAGGAGAATTATCGCTGTTTTGGGAAATGTATGATTGTTATAACAAGGAAGTATTAGATTATCCTGTTTTTCATAAAGTCATCACCATAAATCATACCCAATTAGAATCGTTTACGGCTACGCTAACTCAAAAATTAACACCATTATTTGAAGCAATAAATGCAACTGATTTTATTGTAGTTTCCCATTTTAAGTTAGATTTTTTTGGGAATAGAGATAACGATTTTGTGCCTTTAGATGCCGTTTATGATGAATTAGAAAAGGTGGTTGGCGGTTCAAAATACAATGAAGCATTTAAATTTAATATCCACGATTTATTGAAATTTGTGGACATCTTTTTTTGGATCACCAGATGTGACCCCTCGGCACCAGAATATATTTTTTTATTCGATAGCAAGGAGCAAATTCAGCTTAATCTATGTAAATACGGGAATTTACACATTACAGAATTTAATGTTGAGCGATTAACTGAAGATAAATTGGCTAAAATGGGGTTTTCAATTATTACTGGTCCGGAGTTCGATAATTTCGACGAAAGTGGAAAAATTGATGGCAGAGTCATAGAATATTAAATGAATTTTGATCTAGATCTATTGAGAAAGTAAAATTTATTAAGCATATTCAAGTTAATATTTCTGATAAAATGAATCAGCTTTTTCAAATATTCAAAGTAGATAATCAGCTAGCCACCAAAATTAGTGCAGCGCCTGATGCGCCGCATAATCATGATTTTGAAGAACTGATTATAGCGATTGAAGGAAAATTGGAACATTTTATAGATTTTAAAACCACTGTTTTGGAGGCGCCATTGGTAAGTTTTGTTACCAAGGGAAAAGTTCATCGTGTAATTCCAAAATTAAAAGACGGGAATTGTGATATGTGGGTAATGCGTTTTAAAAGCGAATTTATCCCAGAAACTACCTTTCAATTGTACGCATCTTTTCATAATCATGCTTCATTAAAATTTAGTTGTAACGATAATTTTAATCGTTTATTAACCATTTGTGGGTTTATAAACGAGGAAATGAAGCAAGAGGTGCCTGATTTTAGTGTAGTAAAACAATTGTTGAGCACTTTATTTGTGATGATTGAGTCGGAGAATAACAAATCTACAAAGGGCTTAAACGGAATGGCGAAAACTAAAAATACCACGATGCAAAATTTTCTACAGATTCTTGAGGAGAATTATCATCGGCCGTTAGGCGTAGATTTCTATGCTCAAAAATTGTTTATGTCGGCACGCAACTTAAATTTAATCTGCAATAACATACTTCACCAATCTGTAAGTGAATTAATAGAAACTAGGAAGCTTATTGAAGCTAAGAACCAGTTGATCCATAGCGATAAAAATATTGCTGAAATAGGATTTGAATTGGGTTATGCTGATAAAGCGTACTTTACTACCGTCTTTAAAAAGAAAACCGGACAAACACCAACAGAATTTAGAGAAGAGATGAAAAATCTACTTTCCTAAAATTACAACACTTCTTCCGAATACTCATACCCATTGATATTTAATTAATTGCATCTTTACTATATAAATTAATTAAATCCTAAAAATTACTGAATCATGGAAACAACAACAAAATGGGTATTAGATCCTACGCACAGTGAATTAACTTTTAAGGTTAAGCACATGATGATTACGAATGTTAATGGTGCTTTTAATAATTTTTCAATTGATATTGAGGGCGAAGATATTTTTGATTCGAAAGTTCAAGTTAAAGTTGATGCATCTTCTATCAATACAAACAATGCAGATAGAGATGGGCATTTAAAATCTGCCGACTTTTTTGATGTAGAAAACTTTCCTCAAATCACTTTCGAAAGCACTTCAATGGAAGAAAAGGATGATGAAGAGTATGAGTTAAAAGGAATATTAACCATAAAGGGAGTTTCAAAAGAAGTAAAGCTTGAATTAGAATTTGGCGGGATAAACAAAGATCCATGGGGTAATGAAAAAGCAGGTTTCTCTATGAGTGGTAAAATACATCGTAAAGATTGGGGTTTAAACTGGAATGCTGCATTAGAAACCGGTGGTGTTTTAGTTAGTGATGAAGTAAAAATTTCAGGTGAATTTCAATTTATTAAACAATCTTAAAAATTATAATGATGAAAAATAAAGTAATGATTGTAACAGGTGCTGGTATGGGACTTGGATTAGCAACTGCAAAAGAATTAGCATCTAGAGGGGCAAATTTAGTTTTAGTAGATTATAATGATAAAGTATTAGAGGAAGCCAAGGCTGCTATTGCTAAGGAATATCCAGCTGTAAAAATAATTTCGGTAGTAGCAGATGTTTCTAACGAAGAAGCTGTTAAAAACTATGTAAATGAAGCAGTAAAGGCATTTGGTACGATTGATGGTTTATACAATAATGCTGGAATTGAAGGTAAACAAGCAAGTATTACCGAATATGATGTGAATGTATTTAAGAAGGTAATTGATATTAACTTAATGGGGGTTTATTATGGCTTACGTTATGTAATTCCTGTTATGCAAAAACAAAAATATGGCCGTATTGTAAATGCTGCTTCTGTTGGTGGTATTCGTGGTGTTTTAAATCAAATGCCTTATGTGGCTAGTAAACATGCTGTATCGGGTATGTCTAAAAATGCAGCATTAGAATATGGTAGAGATGGTGTTTTAACCAATGCTATTGCACCTGGAGCTATTTTAACTCCAATGGTAGCCGAAGCTTTTAGAGAAGTAAATCCAGCTGATCCGAAAGCAGCAGAATCAGAATACGCACAACGTAATCCAACAAAGCGTTTAGGTCAGCCGCACGAAGTAGCCAAATTAGTTGCTTTCTTATTAAGTGATGATAATGGTTATATAAATGGACAAACCATAGCTATTGATGGGGGAGAATCTAATATGTATGGAAACTCTTAATCAGCCTATTTTAATAAATAGAAAATTATTTATATGTCGAATATTAATTTAATTATTGAGGAAAGAGCAGCTGATATCGGCAAGTTTTTGGTTGGTAGGCTGCTCCCTTTTCGTCAAAAAAGAATGGTTGGCCCATTTATTTACATAGACCATATGGGTCCAGTAAAGCTAAATGAGCGGAATAATTTTGACGTACTTCCTCATCCACATATTGGCCTATCTACCTTAACATTCTTATTTGAAGGTAGTATTATGCACAGGGATTCTATTGGGAATGCCTTAGAAATAAAACCAGGTGAAGTAAACTGGATGACAGCAGGAAAGGGAATTGTACATAGCGAAAGAACACCCGAATATTTAAGGGATTCTGAAAAACATTTACATGGATTGCAAATTTGGGTGGCGCTGCCACAGCATTTGGAAGAGATGAATCCAGAGTTTTTTCATATTTCCAAACATGAAATTCCGGAATGGGAAGAGGATGGTGTAGCGTATAAGTTAATTGCAGGAGAAGCATTTAATAGAAAATCTAAAGTTCCTGTTTACAGTAAATTGTACATGATTGAACTTAAAAGCACTAAGACTCAAAAATTATCTATAGGCCAATATTTATATGGGGAATCTGGATTATATATTTTAGAGGGGGCAGTAGAAAGTGATGGAAATGTATATGGATCCAAACAAATGTTGGTTACAAAAGATAGTCATCTATGTGAATTTACAATCCACGAAAATAGTACAGTTTACATTTTTGGAGGAGAACCATTTTCAGAAGAACGAATAATCGACTGGAATTTTGTTGCAACCGATAAAGCGTTAATTGAAAAAGCAAAAATAAATTGGGATGCGCAGCTTTTTGATAAAGTAAAAGATGATCAAGAAGAATTTATTCCTTATCCAAATTTTAGAAAAAAATAGAAGTATGGCAAAAATTTCGTCTAGTATAAAAACAGAAAATTATAAAATTGAAATAATCTCTGAAACAGGAAATAAATTAATAGCAGATGAGCCTATTGAATTGGGTGGTAAGGATTTAGGTTTTTCACCTAAGGAATTATTAGCATCAGCATTAGCTGCATGTACCTCGGCAACCTTAAAAATGTATGCCGATAGAAAGCAATGGCTATTAGAAGAAGTTAAAATAAATGTTGAATTGGAATTTGATGCAGCAGTAAATAAAACAAATGTTAAAAGAAAACTGGAATTTATTGGGGATTTAGATCAAGTCCAAAAGGATAGATTATTGGCTATAGCAAATCTTTGTCCAGTTCATAAGATGCTCTCAAACGAATTTAATATTCAATCGGAGGTAGGAAAAATAGCGGATTAAGAAGTAATATTTAAACGGATGCCGAAAATTAGGAGTGGTTTTAAAAGGTCATTCCAAGATTATTAGTACTTAAATATTTGATATTTTTCTAGATAACACATTAAAAAATGAAACTTAGTGATTTAAATAAAATAAGCTCAGCTTTTGGAAATACGCCAAAAATGCCAGCATTGTTCTTAGGTCATGGTAGTCCCATGAATGCTATAGAAGAAAACGAGTTCGTTACTGGATTTAGGAATATTGCAAAAGAAATTCCTAAACCAAATGCAATTTTATGCGTTTCTGCGCATTGGGAAACCCGAGGAACTTATGTTACAGCGATGGAAAATCCGGTTACAATTCACGATTTTGGAGGTTTTCCTAAAGAGCTGTTTGAAGTTCAATATCCAGCGCCTGGAAGTCCGGCTTTAGCAAAAGAAACCCAAGCATTAATAACTAATACTGCGGTAGGTTTAGACGATAAATGGGGGCTTGATCATGGTGCGTGGAGTGTAATTAAACATTTATACCCTAATGCAGATATTCCAGTAATACAATTAAGTTTAGATTATACCCAAACGCCACAATATCATTATGAATTGGCACAGCAAATAAAATCGCTGAGGTATAAAGGTGTATTGATAATTGGAAGCGGTAACATAGTTCACAACCTGCGAATGGTAGAGTGGAGGCGATTAAATGAAACCTTTGGCTATGATTGGGCGATAGAGGCCAATGAAAAAATGAAATCTTTTATGTTAAAAGGTGATCATCAATCGCTTATTAATTTTAGATCACAAGGGAAAACTTTTGATTGGTCTATTCCAACTCCAGAACACTATTTACCGTTATTATATTCGCTAGCTTTGCAAGAAAAAGATGAAGTGCTAACCATTTTTAACGATAAACCTGTAGCAGGGTCATTGACCATGACATCGGTAAAAATTGGTTAAAAATTAAACAAAAACATGCAAGTAGATTTTACAATAATTATAGATCTTATTGGAACTTTCGCTTTTGCCATAAGTGGAATAAGATTAGCTTCTCATAAACAAATAGATTGGTTTGGGGCCTATATTATTGGTTTGGTTACTGCAATAGGTGGGGGAACTTTTAGGGATTTACTTTTGGGGGTTACCCCATTTTGGATTTTAGATGCTAAATATTTTATAACAACTGGGGTTGCCCTTCTCGCTACATTAGTGTTTAAAGAGAAATTATTTAAAATGGGTAATACGCTCTTTTTATTCGACACAATTGGTTTGGGTTTGTTTACAATAGTGGGTATTACAAAAAGCTTAGACGCTGGACTTCCTATTTGGGTTTGTATTGTAATGGGTACCATAACTGGATCGGTAGGAGGCGTTGTGCGAGATGTTTTGTTAAATGAAGTTCCTTTAATTTTTAGAAAGGATATTTATGCGCTCGCTTCAATTGCAGGTGGAGGTGTTTATTTTTTTGGGAATTTTATTAATCTGCCAGTTGGCATTTTAGAATTATTAGCTTCTTTAACTGTTATAATTTTTAGGATTGTTGCTGTTAAATTTCATATTCATTTACCACAACTTAAACCTTTAGAATCTAATTCAGGGAAGAAAAAATAAAGATTGTTAAGTGCGTTGCTTTTGCTTTGATTGGGACAATTAATTAATTAATCATCGTTTTCTTAATTTTTGCATTCTTAATTTTTTATTTACTTACATTTAAGTAAAATAAATTGATAATCATTAGCTTAATTAAAGTTTAGTAATTTGTAAACCTATGAAAAATTTAAAAATTGAAATTAAATGGGCCATCTTTTTTGCAATAATGACATTGGTTTGGATGGTTTTAGAAAAATTGGCTGGCTTACATGGAAAGTATATAGATTACCATTTATATTTAACAAATCTCTTTGCAATACCAGCGATTTGGTTTATGGTAATGGCGCTTAAAGACAAAAAGAAAAATTATTATGCGGGCATAATATCTTATAAACAAGGCTTATTATCAGGAATAATATTATCGTTTTTTATCGCTTTATTAAGTCCACTAACTCAATGGGTAATTACTTTTGTTATTTCACCAGAGTATTTTCCGAATGTAATAAAACGCTCGGTTGAAATTGGTTATTATAAAACGACCGAATTAGCTGAGGCTAATTTTAATTATAAAAATTATGCCATTAACTCTACCATTTTTGCCTTTATTTTCGGTGTAATTACCACAGCAATTTCAATGATTTTTATAAGATCTAAGCCTTCTAACTAATCCCAAAGAGGAAAGGTTATATATATTTTAAACTCGTTCAAGAGGCCAAATAGATATAAAGAGTGATCTTAAAGGTTGCGTCTTGAGTTTAACAAAAAGTGGCTCTTGAATTATTCTATTTTACATAGCTACTAGTCCACCTATTATCTGGATTGGATGGGAAAACCAACAAAAATTTATCTTCCCGGTCGGTTTTTTCAGCCTTTCCTCCATCAAAATATCCACCTTTAAATAATAAATTTCCGTTTTTATCTATCGTAAAAGTACCAGAGCTTGGTTTTTCGAAACCATTATAGGTGTATTTCTTGTCTTTTGTAATTATAAATGATCCTCTTGGAACAAATTCATAACTTCCGTTGTTATACTTAGAAGCAGTGCATGAATATTTCCCATACTTTAAACTCCAATTTAAATTTTGGCTATGAGCAACAGCAGTAATTCCTAAAATAAGAGTGATTAATAATATTATTCTTTTCATTTTAAAGGATTTTAGTAATTAGGGTTATTCTAATATATAAAATTAAGTAATTCTATAAAAATTAATTATAAGGAATAATTTAAAATGCCTTACTGTGATGATTATCATTTAAACAAATAATCTAAATCATATATTAATGTGATCTCAATTTAAATTATTTATGAATTGTAAAATATAAGCGTGATTTGGTAGTTAATTAGTGACAAACAAGGCTATTAAATAAAGTTTATTACAATAGTTGTATCTTTGGTTAGACTAAAATTAAATAATATATGAGTTTTTATGTAGAAAGACGTAGAGAAGTTTTAATGTACCTTGAGAAGTATATGCTTGAGGCGATGGATACTTATTTAAAACCTATCGATACCAATTGGCAACCTGCAGATTTTTTGCCAGATTCTACTAACGAGAATTTTTATAATTCAATTAAGGATTTAAGAGCGAGTGCCGATAATCTTTCTTATGATTTGGTGGCTGTTTTAATTGGAGATACCATAACTGAGGAAGCTTTACCTACATATGAGAGCTGGTTAACTATGGTTAATGGAGTAAGTAGAGATGAAGAAGGTGGTTGGATGAAATGGGTTAGACATTGGACAGCAGAAGAAAATAGACATGGTGATGTATTAAACAAGTATTTATATCTTTCCGGAAGAGTAAATATGAGAGCGATGGAAACATCTACTCAATACTTAATAGCAGATGGTTTCGACATTGGCACTGGTCATGATCCATACAGAAATTTCATTTATACAAGTTTCCAAGAATTAGCAACAAACGTATCGCATAGGAGAGTAGCTTCATTAGCTAAAAAGGATGGTGATGCATTGTTGTCTAAAATGTGTGGTGTTATTGCTTCTGATGAAGCTAGACACGCTAAAGCTTACAAAGATTTTATGTCTCGCATTTTTGAAGTAGATCAGAACGAAGCTATTTTAGCTTTTGAAGATATGATGCGTAAGAAAATTGTTATGCCAGCACACTTTTTAAGAGAAGTTGGTTTAAATATTGGCCAAACTTTCGGTCATTTTACAGATGCAGCACAACGTTTAGGGGTTTATACTGCAGTAGATTATGTGGAAATTATGCAATCTTTATTAAATGAATGGAAAATTGATACGCTTAAAGATTTAAATGAATCTGGAGAAAAAGCCAGAGATTATTTAATGAATTTGCCTGCTCGTTTATTACGTGTAGCTGAGCGTATGAAAAACCCTACTTTAGAGTATAAATTTAGCTGGATCGTTGGATAATTCCCGATTTTTGAAAACATAAAAAAGCCTCTGTTAAAATTTTAACAGAGGCTTTTTTTATTAATTATAATAGATTAATTCTTTAAAGTAGACATGTCTATCACAAATCTATATTTCACATCGCTTTTTAATAATCTTTCATAAGCTTTATTAATATCCTGAATAGAAATCATCTCAATATCAGATGTGATATTGTGTTTAGCACAGAAATCTAACATCTCTTGGGTTTCTTTTATACCTCCAATTAATGAGCCTGAAAAACTTCTACGTTTACCGATTAAGCTAAATGCAGCAACTGGAAGTGGATTTTCTGGCGCACCTACTAAGGTTAAGTTTCCATCTCTTTTTAATAGGTTGATATAAGAATTTATATCATGATCAGCAGAAACACAATCTAAAATAAAATGTAATGATCCAGCATTTTCTTTCATTTGCTGAGGGTCTGAAGATAAGATCACTTTGTCGGCACCTAATCGCATAGCATCTTCAAATTTCGAACTAGAGGTAGTTATTACTACAACTTCAGCACCCATTGCTTTTGCAATTTTAACACCCATATGTCCTAATCCACCGATTCCTACAATACCAACTTTTTTACCCGGACCAACTTTCCAATGTCTTAATGGCGAATAAGTAGTAATACCAGCACATAAAAGTGGTGCAGTTGCTGCTAAATCTAAATTTTCTGGAATGCTTAAAACAAAATCTTGATCCACGACAATTTTTTCTGAATAACCACCAAAAGTTTGCTGATTTAGGTGCTTATCCTTACTATTATAAGTTCCTGTGCTTCCAACTTCACAGAATTGCTCTAATCCTTCTTTGCAACTTTCGCAGGTTCTACAGCTATCAACCAAACAACCTACTCCGGCTAAATCACCAACTTTAAACTTGGTTACATTAGATCCAACCTTGGTTATTTTTCCTACAATTTCGTGACCTGGAACGTTTGGATAAATTGTACCACCCCACTCATTTCTAGCTGTATGTAAATCAGAATGGCATACTCCGCAATATAGAATGTCTATTTCTATGTCGTTTTCTTTAACCTCTCTTCTTTGAATTTGAATTTCTTTTAAATCAGCATCAGCAGCAGGTGTGCCAAATGCTTTTACGTTAAATGTGCTCATAATTGAAATTGTTTATTGTAAAATTAACGCAAAATCGCTACCGATTTTTATAATTTTTAAGGGATTTGAAAATATAACGATATATTAACAATTGAATGTTTTACATCCACTTTCTATCTAACCGATTTTCAATGGTGTAAATTCCAAAATTTAAAATCTGATGCGCATCTTCCAATTTTAAATAAGGAATAGAAATAAGTCCAGCTGCAGTATAAATATTAATATTGGCCAATTTATTTGTTTGTTGATAATAAGATTGAACGACAGTAATGTTTTGAATTTTATGCCACTGCAAAAGGATTTGATGATCGCCAAATAGGCCTTTTCTTATATGTAGGACGTCTTGATTATAATAAATCCTATATTTCTTTTGAATAAAGAAGCAAATGCCATAAACTATCGGTATTAAAAGAAGTGATAGAATACCTATGTTGCCAAAATTAAAGAATAAAATAGTTTCTAGAATTAAGGCAGGAATTACGCCCAATATCAAAGTTTTTCTAATAGTATATTGTTTTGAAATACGATAATGTGGATGATTTTCAGGGATAATTTGATCGTAAATATTTAATAGTTTGTTGAGTAAATCAAATGAAGTAACCGGAATTTTTACGTTTAATTTCTCGTCGCTCTGAATACCTACAGATTTATAATCTAATAAATAAATAGGGATATATTTTCTAATCCAATTCGCCGACCAACTGATGTATTGAATTTTATTGAATTTAATAACTCTTTCAGTTTTATTTACCACTCCACTGCTTACACTAAAGCCGTTTCGATCTTTTTTAAGCTGGAAGTCTAAGTATTTAATTATGGTTCTAAAAAAACTTACGATTACTGAAATAATAACAACAAATAAGATGAAATAAACCACCATTGTAAAGCCTGAAATTATTATTAAGCGCTCAGATTTTTCCAGAATTTCTTTAAATAGATTGTCGAATAAATCTTTAAGGTTTTGAAAAAATGAAAAGCTTAATCCAATTAATACAGCTAAAGTTTCTATATGGTTGGCAGAAATTCCAAGTTTAATTAAGTCTTTAGTGCTTAGTTCTGTTACTATGTTTTCGGAGAAGTCCTCGTTTTCTTTTTCTTCGGAAATAGTATGTTTATTTTCCTGTTTTTGTAGGATTAGTTGTTTTAAGGTTAAAGCGTCCTCTTTTTTTATATGAAGTTCGGCTTCATTTTTAGTAGAACCTGTAGCATCTATGGTTAATTTAACCAAGTTTAAGATCCTATCTAATAAGGTTTGATTGATGTGGACAGCTTGAATATTTTCTAATGGGATGTTTATTTCTACTTTTTTTAATAACCCTTTTTTAATCTTAAAATTATTTTCAATTATTCCATATTTGAAATAAAAATAATTGAATATAGATAGGAGGATAACTAAAATAGTGGGTATTAAGAGTAATTGAATATCCATTCTACCTTTTTTCTCGGCTCTAAAAAGCATCAATAAAAGGAAGGGCCAAAGTGATTTTAACAGCGAAAGAATGGTTTGAATAAATACTAATACTATGGCTTCTGCAGGCTGTCGTTTTAGTTCATTCAAATTATTGTTCATCTTCTTGCTTAATTTTATTAATGATAAAATTTCTTAATTTTTCGGCATCTTGAACCAATAATCCTTCAATTTTTAAGGTAGATGAATCTCCTCCTGCTGTAAAAATAGAAAGTGAACTTAAGTTGAATTTTCTTTCAAAAACTCCAGAATTTAACGTGCAATGTTGAATTCTAGCAAAAGGTAATACATGTATTTTTTTATATAACCACCCAGTCTGATAGACTACGTCGTGTTCCCTTATGGCGTATGATTTATTTAAAAAAGATAAATAGGAAAGTCGGAATAGAGCGAAAGAAAATAGTAAAATACCACCAACTGCTATTGCAAAGATGGTGGTATTTTGTAAAGATTTGATAAAATATAGAGCTAAAGTAGCTACAATTAATAGAATTGAAATTAATAGTAATTGATTATAGATTTGAACTTTTCTATAGGATTTTTCTATGGGAGTAAGTACAATCGATTCAATCGTAGGTATATCTTTAATTCCTATTACTTTATTTTCAAATTCCATATACCAGATTACATATTTCTTCTGTATTGTCCACCTACTTCATATAAAGCCTTGCTAATTTGTCCAATTGAACAAACTTTACAAGCATGCATTAACTCTTCGAAAATATTTTTCTCTTGAATAGCTGCTTGTTGTAATTTTATTAAGGCTTCTGCAGAATGAGATTCATTTCTTTTTTGGAATGCTTCTAAAGCTTTTATTTGGAATTGTTTTTCTTCTTCCGTAGCTCTAATTACTTCTGCAGGAACTATAGTTGGTGATCCATTTTTGTTTAAGAAAGTATTTACGCCGACAATAGGAAACTCGCCATTATGTTTTAAGGTTTCATAATACAAACTTTCTTCTTGAATCATTCCACGTTGGTACATGGTTTCCATTGCACCTAAAACACCACCTCTATCATTTATTCTTTTAAATTCTGCCAGTACTGCTTCTTCAACTAAATCGGTTAAATCTTCAATAATAAATGAACCTTGTAATGGATTTTCATTTTTTGCCAATCCTAACTCACGGTTTATGATCAACTGAATTGCCATCGCTCTGCGTACTGATTCTTCTGTAGGCGTGGTAATGGCTTCGTCGTAAGCATTGGTATGTAATGAATTACAATTGTCGTAAATGGCATATAAGGCTTGCAAAGTAGTTCTGATGTCATTAAAATCAACTTCCTGAGCATGCAATGATCGCCCTGATGTTTGGATATGGTATTTTAATTTTTGAGACCTATCATTTCCTTTGTATTTGTTTTTAATGGCTTTTGCCCAAATTCTTCTAGCCACACGTCCAATTACAGAATATTCTGGATCTAGTCCATTTGAAAAGAAGAAACTAAGATTTGGCGCAAAATCATCAATTTTCATTCCTCTACTTAAGTAGTATTCTACAAAAGTGAATCCATTACTTAGAGTAAAGGCTAATTGAGAAATTGGGTTAGCACCTGCTTCAGCAATGTGGTAGCCAGAAATAGAAACTGAATAAAAATTTCTAATAGACTTATCGATGAAATATTTTTGAATATCACCCATCATCCTCAAGGCAAATTCAGTTGAGAAAATACAAGTATTTTGAGCTTGATCTTCTTTTAAAATATCTGCCTGTACGGTACCTCTAACGGCACTCATCGCTTTAGCTTTTATGTTTTCATAAATGTCTACTGGAAGTACCTGATCTCCAGTAACACCTAAAAGCATTAATCCTAAACCATTGTTGCCTTCTGGTAAAGTACCATTGTAAACTGGGCGTTCTAGTCCTTTTTCTTGGTAAATTTTATTGATTTTATCTTCAATTTCTTTCTCCAGACCATTCTCAATGATGTATTTTTCGCATTGTTGGTCGATGGCCGCATTCATAAAGAATCCCAACAACATAGGTGCCGGACCATTGATCGTCATAGAAACTGACGTAGATGGAGCACATAAATCAAAGCCAGAATACAGTTTTTTTGCATCATCTAGGGTTGCAATACTAACCCCAGAGTTACCAATTTTTCCGTAAATATCTGGACGATGATGAGGATCTTCGCCATATAAAGTAACAGAATCAAATGCAGTTGATAATCGATGTGCAGGTTGCCCTAATGAAACATAATGGAATCTTTTATTGGTTCTTTCTGGTCCACCTTCGCCTGCAAACATACGAGTAGGGTCTTCGCCATCTCTTTTTAATGGGAATACTCCAGCTGCATAAGGAAATTCTCCTGGTACATTTTCTGTTAACAACCAACGTAAAATATCTCCCCAATCTTCATATCTAGGAACAGAGACTTTAGGGATATTTAATTTTGAAAGTGATTTATAATATAAAGGTTGTTTAATTTCTTTATCTCTAACTTTATAGATGAAATTCTCGGCTTTATACTTCTCTTTAGTTTCTGGCCATTGTCTTAATAGCTTTTTACATTCTCCATCTAAAGCCTCTTCTAAATCTTTATATTGTGCTTCTAAATTTAATTTTAGTCCATCCCAACCTTCAGTTTTAGTTAATGTTTCCATTTCTAAAACACCTTTTAGTTGGTATAGTTTACGAGCAATTCCACATTGTTTTTCTACCCATTCATTGTAAGTCTGACTAGATTCTGCGATTTCTGCAAGATATCTAATTCTATCAGGCGGAATTATAAACGTTTTCTCGGTTCTTGTGTTTTTAACTATGGAAATTGGATTTAAATCAGCTCCAGTTTTTTCTCTTATTTTTTGCATTAAAGCAACAAATAATTGATTCATACCTGGGTCGTTAAATTGCGATGCCATAGTTCCGAACACAGGAAGGGTTTCATCGTCTGCATCCCAAAGGTTATGATTTCTCTTGTATTGTTTTTTTACGTCTCTTAATGCATCTAGAGCTCCTCTTTTATCAAACTTGTTAATGGCCACTAAATCTGCGAAATCTAGCATGTCAATTTTTTCAAGTTGAGTTGCAGCACCAAATTCAGGTGTCATAACATACAAAGAAACATCGCAATGCTCTGTGATTTCTGTATCAGATTGCCCAATTCCTGAAGTTTCCACAATAATTAAATCGAACCCTGCCGCTTTACAGATATCAATACTTTCTTTAACATTCTTTGATAGGGCTAGGTTAGCCTGACGAGTTGCTAAAGAGCGCATATAAATACGAGGGTGATTTATTGCGTTCATCCGAATTCTATCACCTAATAATGCACCACCAGTTTTTCTTTTCGAAGGATCAACAGAAATAATAGCTAATGTTTTATCAGAAATATCTGATAAAAATCTTCTTACTAATTCATCAACCAATGAAGATTTCCCTGATCCACCAGTTCCGGTAATTCCCAAAACGGGCACTTTATTTTGATTCGTATTTTCTAAAAGTTCGTGTACAAATGGAATAGCTTTTTCAGGATCATTTTCTGCTACAGTAATAGCAGATGCAATACTTTTTATGTTTTTAGAAGGGATGTTTTTTAATTCATCTCCCAATTCAGAGACAGTAATATAATCTGTTTGCTCTAACATAAAATTTATCATGCCTTGTAAGCCCATTTTTCTACCATCATCTGGAGAGAAAATTTTAGAGATACCGTAAGCTTCTAATTCTTTAATTTCTGAAGGTAGAATTACACCGCCTCCACCACCAAATATTTTGATGTGGCTAGCTCCACGCTCATTTAATAAATCGCGCATATATTTAAAGTATTCCACGTGACCACCTTGATAAGAGGTCATAGCAATACCTTGTACATCTTCCTGAATGGCACAATTAACTACTTCATCTACAGATCTATTGTGGCCCAAATGAATTACTTCGGCTCCTGTAGATTGTAAAATTCTACGCATAATATTTATGGTCGCATCGTGACCATCAAATAAGGCTGCGGCAGTAACAAAACGAATTTTGTTTTTTGGCTGGTAAGGTTGTATTAAATCCATAATTTGTAAACAAAGTTAATAAAATTAAGCAATGGATTAGTCTACTTTTAAGCCTTATAAGCGGTTTTTCTTTGTAAATTATTTGCTGAAAATTAGCCTTATTAAAAAGTCTATAAGTTTATTTACCAGCTAATATTTTAATGAGCGAAAAGAAGTAAAGTAATTGGGCAATAAGTAATGTTGTAATAAACAACAAGAATATATTGGAGTAGAGAGAAAGATATTCTAAAGAAGATTTGTTTAATAAAAAACCCATTATCCAACTTCCTAAAGAAGTGAGTATGGTGATAATAATATGCACTGAAGAAATAAGTGGTGCATTTTTTATTTTTTGATCTTGAAGTAAGAAATAACCACTTCCTAAGGCCAGATTTAGTCCGCTTAGGAAGATGGTTAAATGTAAGTTGTTGACTATATAATATGAATTTTTATAAGTCAAAAAGAATTCTTTACTAGTGCCGGGTAGCCATAAATGTATAATGCCTGCTAATAATATTATTATGCTTGCATACCATAATATTTTTTTACCCAAACTATAGCTCATTATTTTTGGTTGGTTATTTCGGTAATTGGAACACCTATATTTCCATTAGGTAATGGTATTCTCAACATGGCAGCAATGGTAGGAGCAATGTCTGTCATGTGATATACTTTATTGGTTTTTCCTGGTTTTACATTCCAGCCCATAAATACCAATGGGATATGCGAATCGTATGGGTTCCAAGCGCCATGCGTAGTTCCAGTTAATCCACCATCAAACCAATTTGGTTTTAGAATAAAATATACATCTCCACTTCTTCTGGCGTTATAACCATTTTGAATTCTATTTTTTATAAGTTCAGGCATTGGATAAGAAGCAACAGCACTTAAATCTACAGCGTCATTAATTCCTTCTTGAAGTTTAAGCCATGCAGTTGATGCAGCTTTTACAGCTTTAAAGTCTACGTTTTCTAGTACTTTTTGATCGTAAATTACTTGATTATTTATAACGGTAGTTACTGCATTTTGAACTTTAAATTTACGTTCAATTAATTCATTAAGTCCGTTTTTTAATGTTCTATTGCTTATTGTGCCAGCTGGCAGTTTGTTTTCTTTCATATAGCCAGGTACATACGCTGCACCATGATCTGCAGATATAAAAAACAAATAATTTCCTTTTCCTACTTGCTTGTCTAAATAATTGAAAAATTCTTCAAGGTCTTTATCTAATCTTAAGTAAGTGTCTTCTACTTCAACTGAATTTGGTCCAAATTGGTGACCGATATAATCGGTTGATGATAAGCTCACTGCAAGAAAATCAGTGTCGTCATCCTTACCTAAATTTTCAGCAACTATTGCCGTTTTAGCGAAGTCTAATGTAAAGGTGTTGCCATGTGGCGTAGTTCTGATGATGTCAAAATCCTTATCTATAAAACTTGAAAGTGTATAAGGGAAGGTGGTTTTATCATTGCCTTTAAATTTTCCTTCATAGGCTTTGTTGTCGCTCGTGCTCTCTACATAAGTACTTAACGCATAAAGAGGCGTCCAGTTTTTTTCATAGAATTTATTCGCCAATTTTATACGGTTATAATCTTCAACCCAATTAGGTAATTTCTCCATGTAAAATGTTGAAGTAATAAAATTCCCAGTTTCACCATCATACCAATAACTACCATTTGCGGTATGTCCGCCTGGAAGTATTGATCCTCTATCCTTCATAGATAAAGCAATTGTTTTACCTCTGTAGTTGGTTGCAATTCTTAACTCATCTGTAATGGTGCTGGTTAATAAATTTTTCGGCGACATTTCTCCAGCTTTACTTGTACTGCCAACTGTTTTTACAGATGAATCTTCTGTACAATACATGTTTTTTCCTAGTTCTGTATCATACCAATTGTTTCCAATAATTCCATTGATAGATGGTACTGAACCTGTATAAATTGAAGCATGTCCACAAGCAGTATAAGTAGGCGTATATGGAATGTATGTGTTTTCGGCAGAAAAACCTTCGTTTATTATTCTTTTAAAGCCTCCATCACCATATCTTTTATAATATTTATATAAATAATCCCATCTCATCTGATCTACTACTAATCCAACAACTAATTTAGGACGATCTATTTTAGCAGGATATTTGGTAGCAGGAGAGGTGCTGGTTTTTTGAGTTTTAGCTTGACTAAATGCTTGATTAGCAAGAAGTACAATTAATAATACAGTTAGAAAATTTTTCTTAAACATAATAAAATATTTGATGTGAAGTTACACATTATCAAATTATCAATCCGTCAATAAAGATTAAGAGTTTATAAAATTTCTGCTACAACAAAGGTGCTGCCTCCAATAAAGATTAAATCATCATTTTCGGCTACTTTTAGTGCTGCTTCATAAGCATTTTTAACGCTTGTGTAAGTTGTTCCATTTAAGCCAAAATTTTGAGCTTGAGATTTTAATTCGGTAGGAGGCAAGCCTCTTTCGAAAGAAGGCGTGCAAAAATAATAAGTAGCATTTGTAGGAAGCATTGATAAAACTTTACTGATGTCTTTATCTTTTACCATACCAAAAACCATATGCAGTTGCTTATGTGAGGTGTTTTGTATGTTCTTTAAGACTTCTTCTATTCCCGCTTCATTATGTCCGGTATCACAAAACACTAAAGGTTGATGTTTTAATTGATGCCATCTTCCTGCTAATCCTGTTAGTTTTTTAACGTTTGCCAATCCGTTTTTTATGGCTGCTTCGCTAATTTTCCAACCTTGTTTATTTAATTCAATAATGGTTGTGAGTACACCTTTTATGTTTTTTTGTTGATAGCTACCTTTTAAATCTAGTTTCAAGTTCTCAAACATCAATTCTTGGTTTGAATAGATATTTAAAAAAAGGTGATTTTCTTCAATGGACGATACTTCAGCGGTTAATGTTTGATCAGCAAATAGTATGTTGCTATTATTTTCTGCTGCTTTTTTAATAAAAATAGGTGCAGACTCTGGATTAAATTCACCAATAATAACAGGTTGGTTCGGCTTAATGATGCCCGCTTTTTCTGATGCTATTGCTGCAATTGAATTGCCTAAAATTGCTGTATGATCAAAGCTGATATTTGTGATCAAGGAAATTTCAGGGGTAATTATATTGGTAGAATCTAATCGCCCACCTAATCCTACTTCTATAATGGCTATATCAACTTTTTCATCAGCAAAATAATTGAAAGCCATAGCAACCGTAGTTTCGAAAAACGATGGTTGTAATGTATCGATATAGGTTTTATGTTTTTCTACAAAATTTATTACTTCAGTTTCAGGTATCATTTCCCCATTCACCCTAATTCGTTCTCTAAAATCTAATAAATGGGGAGAAGTGTATAACCCTGTTTTATAACCCGCTGATTGAAATATGGAAGCCAGCATGTGAGAAGAAGAACCTTTGCCATTGGTTCCACCAACATGTATGGTTTTAAATTTATTTTCAGGATGACCTAATGTTTCACAAAAATGCTCAATGTTTTTTAAGCCAGGTTTAATAGCAGAACTACCCACTTTGGTAAACATGGGAAGGGTTGAATATAAATATTCAATAGTATCTTTATAAGTCATATTAGTATAACCTAGTTTAGGCCATAGTTAAAAACAACGATTCCTCTTCTTAAGTCAGGTGCTTTTTCATTTTCTTTATACCTGGCACCTAACATGGCTTTTATAGATTTGTCGACCAATTCTTTGTTTAAGGTGGTTGATAGTTTAGGATAAACTTCAGCATTGGTAATAATACCTTGTTTATTCATGGTAATTCTAATTGCAACTCTACCTTTTTCCTGGGTGTTATCAATTGGTTTAACCAAATTGCTAAATTTCCCTAGTTCTATCGGCGTATCGCCAAATCCAGAACCTCCCTCTCCATAAGTTGGAGTTAATGGATCGCCATCAATATCGCCTTGATTTCCAGGTACGTTTCCTGTACCATCTCCACGACCTGTACCATTATTTTTCTTTCCTTGGTATAAGGCCTGCTGGTTAATTTGCGGCGTGTTTGACTTATTTGCGTTATTGGAGCTAGAATTATTAGTGGTATTTTTAGAATTAAGTGCAACAGAACTTTCTACACTTTGGGTAGCCACATTTTTTGCATCTGGTGTAGCGTTTTGAGCATTTGAAGTTAATTCCTCTAAAGTAACTTTATCAGGTAATTCGCCATTGGCATTTGGAGCAACAGATGGTTCATCTATGCTGGTATAATCGTCGCCCATACCAATTTTAACAGTTCCGTAATTTACTTGAATTCCCCCCATCCCAAATTCTTCTTCAGGCTCAAAAGAATTTATAACAATAAGAAAACTTAATGCAATAAGGCCTGCCATAATTCCGGTAGAAATTAGGAGGGCTTTTGGATAGTTATTTTCTTCTTTAACGTACATATTATTTTTTTGGTTCAACAGCAACAACAACTTTTAATTTCAGTTGATTAGCAATATCAAAAACTTCCAAACCGTCTTGAAATGTTACCCCTTTATTAGCTACATACAATATAATTGTTAAATCTGGTGCATTTCGTTGATAGGATTCCAATGCAGTTTTTAATCCTTCTTTGGGAACTATTTTATCTTCAACGTAATAATTTAATTTATCGTCTATAGAAACGGTAACAGTTTTTTGAGCATTAGATTGTTGACCTGATGATGATTCTGGAAGCAATAATTTCACAACCTGCGGATTCGCTACTGCAGAAGCCAGTAGGAAAAACAACATCAGGAAGAACATGATGTCGTTTAAGGCAGAAGTATGAACTTCTACATTTCCTTTTTTTCTGTTTCTAAAGTTCATTATTTACCTGGTTCTTCTAATAGGTCAATAAAATCTAAAGCATCTGTTTCCATACGTAGAACAATTTTTTCTACCATTTGATTTAAAACATGATATAATACGTATGCAATAATACCTATGATTAATCCTGTAGCCGAAGTAATCATTTTCGTGTAAAGTCCGCCAGAAATTGTTCCAATTTCAATAGCTCCCTTTATAGATACTTCATGGAAAATTGTAATTACCCCAATAATTGTACCTACGAAACCTAGCATAGGAGCAATACCAGCAATAATTCCTAAAATTCCTGTGTTTTTTTCTAGTCGGGAAACTTCTAATTTTCCAACGTTCTCAATTGCTCCTTCAATATCTTTAATCGGTCTGCCAATTCTTTTCAAACCTTTTTCTAACATTCTGCTTAAAGGAGAATTGTTATTTCTGCAAAGTGCAATTGCATTTTCTAATCTTCCTTCTTTAATATATTGTTTTATTTGAAGCATTAAATTAGATTCATCTTTACTTGCTTTACGAATGGTGATGTAACGTTCAATAAAAATTACTAAAGCTAAAAAGGCCAATATTCCAAGTGGAATCATTACCCATCCACCTTTAAATAATAAATCTATAAAATGTAAATCTTCGCCCTGAGGGGTTACGATTCTGTTATTTGTAACTGCGTTTGTATCAACAAGATTCGCAGCAGAGTCTTGAATAAAAAGTAGTAAATTGGTCATATGTGTTAGTTGTTTAGAGGGTAAACATACGCCTCTGGATTTTTTAATTTTATGCGGACGATTTCTAAGCTATCTAAAGCTTCCTTGCTAGTAGAATAAGAACCTACACTTATTTTCTTTAATGTTTTGCCAGGTAATACTTTTACTTTATAACCTAATTTTTCATAATTAGCGACTAGTTTATCGATCCTGTCCTGTCTTCTTTCTGCAGATACAACAACTTCATAAGTGGTAGTTTTTTCTACTACTGGAGGAGCTATTGGTGTGTCTATTTTTAAGGTGTTGGAGTCTATAGTTGTTGCTAATGTGTCTGGCTGAGTTGTATATTCAACTGTTGGTTGCTCTGTTTCTTGATTTTTCTGAATGAGTTGATTCCAAATTTCTGGTTTTGCCATAAAGAACAATGTAGCAGCAATGCCAAGAATTACGATAACCAAGATCCATTTTACCCATGAATTATTAGATGAATCAGCATCTTCAATTTCTTCTTCAACTAAGGTTTCTTGATCAGTTGTATAATTTGATTCAGGTGTTTCAATTTCAGGTGCCACAGAAGGAGCTTCTTGAATTTCAGTTTCTTCTTCTAAATTATGATTAGCAATTTCCTCTTCAACAATTGGCTCAATATGAGTTTCTATGTCGGAAGTTTCTTCACTATAGAAAGGGAATCCGAAAAAATCATCGTCTAAATCTGTATGTGCTGTAGGCGTAAATACTATTTGATGATCAATTTGCTCAAACGTACCTAGTCCTTCAAGTGATACTTTTTTATTTTCGCTGAGTTGACTTAAAACTGAATTTGAAAAAATTTGGATTTCATTTTTTGCTTCTTCTAACTCAATATTTTCATGGATAGAAATGAATTTTGAAAAAGCATCTACATCAGTTAATGCTTCTGAAAAACTTAAGGTTATACTAGGGGGAAGAAAACTTTCTAATACATGATCATATCTTCCGGCAACTTTATTTTTACTAAATGTACCTAATCCTAATACGGATACTTCTGTTTCCGATTTTAAGCGTTCTACTATATAATTTAAGACATTCATTCCTGTAAAAATAAAAATTTAATTTCTTCCCTAACTTAAAACGTTCAAAATCCTAAAAAGAATAAGAAATTCCTCCGAAGATATTAATTCCAAAAGAAGGATAGTATAAATAACGGAAGTTATTTTGGTTCAATAAATTGTTAGCCTTAACAAAGACTCCAAACTGATTGTTTATTTTATAGTCTATTCCTGCTCCTAAATCTACAAAACCTTTAATTTTTTTAGTGGTTTCATTAGAATGGTTTACAACATAAGGTTGTGCTACGGGACCATTATAAATTTTAGCTTTAGTATCACTTTGAATATAAACAGCACCATTTAAGGTTAATTTTTTATTGATATTATACGCTAAATCAGAATTGATTCTTGCTCCAGGACGCATCCAAACATGAAGTTCTGTTGCTGGACTAAATTGTTCAAAATTAATTTTTCCAGTCCACGTTAAGTCGTTACTTACTTGCACAGACATAGAGCCTTCAATTCCAGTAATGGTGGTATTTCCTCTGTCGTAAATAATGTCAAATTTCGCTATATCACCATATCTATTTGCAAATAATGGTAGATTATTAACTTTCTGACTGTATATTTTTACTTTATATCCGAAACCTGGCCCTGCCGTTCCCTTAATTCCAGCTTGGATGCTTAATTTTTCTATACTATTCTCTAAGATTTGATTTTGACCTAAATAAGGATTTATTTTAGTTAAATCTCTTAAAGTATTTCTGTTTACATCACCCTTTACTTCTGCAAATAGTTGTAAATAATCTGGAACTACGGTTAAATCGGCCGTTGCAGTAGGAAATATTTTAGTGTCGGATGTACTTCCAAATTCTTGAACAAAATTTACACCTGCTGTTAATTTAATATCATTGGTTTGGAATTTTATATAAGGATTTAACCTTAAAAGATTGTTGTTAGTTGATATGGTAACATCAGAAGTTTTTCCCAATTCGGTAGAAAAATTCAATCCTAAATTTAAATCAGATATTCTTTTGTTTAACGAAGCACTTAAAGTAAATAGACTCTCTTTCGCAGAAAATGCATCTTTAAAAGTATAAAGGTTTGCTTTTGCAGCATAACTTAATGCATTTTGGTCTGTAGAATAGTTGCTAAAAACTTCTCCTTCACCTTCAATTAAGTTAAAACTTTGTTTTGCATAGCTAGGATTAACAGTAGAAACTAAGGGATCAAAGCCATAAAAAGATAAACCTTGACGTTGGTAATTTAATTTACCCTGTAATGAAAATTTATCTAAAATACTTTTACCAAATGCAGTTACTTGCTGGTGGTTAGAAAGTTGACCAAAATCACCACTTTTTTGCCCGAAGTGTCTAAAGAAAAGGCCTGCTTGCAGTGCTTCATCGCTACCGGTATTAATATAGCCCTCAGTTGTAAATGTATTTAATAAACCAGCACCAAGTTTAAAATAATTATTAACCAAAACTTCTGGTCTTTCATCAATTAATTTCTCTGCTTCAACTTTATTAATATCACTATTCAGTTCCAATCTTCTTTCGGTAATTGTATAATTAAATTTTGCTTTATAAGTTTGAATATTCTCTAAATCAGGGCTTCTTCTTAATTTAAAAGCATCTGCTAAAACCGGTTTATAAGGTCTAACAATTTCGATCATCTCTTCCACAGTTTTTTCTTCAACCTTCTTATCTTGAGCCAAAGCACCAACAGCGTTAAAACTTAAAAAAGCTAATGGAATTATATAATATTTTATTTTCATGGAATTACTTCTGATTTATTTTGTCCAACTTTTCTTTAGCTACCTGAATAATTTCGTCGTCACCCTCATAGTTATCAATGATACTCAACAAGGTACTTCTAGCCTGTAAATTATCTTTTAAGGCAACATAATTATCAGCCAATAATATAAACGATTTAGCTACCCAATAATCATAAGAAGGCATGGTATTTATTAAATCGAATAGTGTTTTTTGTGAACCTTTGTAATCTTTTTTAAGATACTCTATATGGCCTAATTTATATTTAGCTTCAGCTGCGGCAATTGTTTTGGTTTTAGCAACAACATTTGTAAATGCTTTTATAGCTTGTGCGGTATCTAGTTTAACTAGATATGCATTTCCTCTATATAAATCGGCAATATTTTTCTCTTCTTCTGATGCGGTTTCAGACTCTTGAGTTAAGTCGGCATATTTCAACATGTCATCTGCTGCACCCAATGCATTATAAGCTTTTAATAAATTGTTTATTGCAAACGAGTAATTTGATTTATAATCAGAAGTTGTTTCTAGTCGCTTTAAGTAAACTATAGCTTCATTATACATTTTCTGATTTAAGAATAGTCTGCTTATGCTAATAAGTGATCTTTCTGTGAAATCACTGGTCCAATCATTTAAAATATAATCATAATCAGGAACAGCTTCTAAAGGACGGTTAAGTTTAACCAATGATTCTGCCCTAATAAACCTAGCTTCTTTATCATGGATAGGTTTAGGGAATTTATCATAATAGGCATTAATAGCTTCAAAAGCGCCTTTAGCATCTCCTTTTAAATACCTTGATTTAGCAGTTTGAAATGTAAAATTATCTTGCTCAGCAGTTGTTAAATTTCCAATAGAAGTGGTGTTCGCATAATTTAAAAATCCTTCAGCATCACCTCTGTCTTTGTAAATAATTTTCACCGATTCTAAAGCCTGTTGAGCCTCGGTTGTAGTTGGATATTCTGCAATTACCCTTTTAAATGATGCTAATGCCTCATCCTCTTTATCTTCATTTGCGTAAACCAAACCAATGGTAACCATAGCTCTTGGTATATAACTACTACGCGGATATTTTGCAACCAGATTTATTAAATCTGACTTAGATTTTTCTAATTCTCCTTTACTAAAGTAGGTATAGGCCATTTCAAAACCTGCATCATCGGCATAATTAGAATTTGGATATTGAACTAATAGGTTTTGCATGGTTTGAATCTTCGCATCATCCTGACCTTCTAATCCCTGTATCATTCCTCTTTGGAATAATGCATAATCTTCACCTGGAACTTTTTTAGCAATAATTTTATTGTAGTTTTTCAGTGCATTTGCATAGCTTTTATTCACAAAATAGGCATCTGCAAGCCTTAATATGGCATCATTAATTGTTTTTTGATCTTTGTCGTTACTTAATAAAAATCTCTCGAAATAAGTAACTGCCTTACTGTATTTTTCGTCTTCAAATGCAGCATAGCCTAATCCATAATTTGCAAACGTATAAACCTCAGTTTTTTGAGCAGCAGGTAAGGATAAGAATTTTTCAAATGCACTTACAGATTCACCGAATTTTCTTAATTCGTACATAGCTTCTGCCATCCAATAGGTACTTAAAGCATGAGTTTCTGCATCATTAGTGAAGTTGGCAGATCTTAAAAACATAGATAATGCATTTGGAAATGCACGCTCATTGTAAAACTCTAAACCTCTGTAATAGGTTGCTTTTTGGTATGCTTCATTAGCTTCCGCAGTTCTATTTTGCATAGGCTCTAGAATATCTATCGCAGCTTGGTAGTTCTTGCTGGTTAGTAAAATTTCACCCAATAATGTTTTCGCTTGATTTTGCTTTTGTGAATTTGGGAATTGCTTAATAAATGCTTGAATAGATTCTAAACCTTGCTGATTAAATTCTAATTCATAACTCAATCTGGCATAATTAAACCACGCTTCTTCTTGAATTTCTTTATTAAACTCTAATCTGCTTGCTCTAAAAAATGCACTTCTTGCTTTGTCTTTGTTTTTTGCTTCAACAAAAATCTTACCTAAGGTGTACATACCACTTTGAAGGTAAACATCGTCTGTAGTAAGTTTTTCTAGTACCTCTATAGCTTTTGTGTTGTTTTTAAGCATATGTAAGCCATAGCCATACTGATAAATGTATAAATTGTTTGGCTTTGTATTGGTGTTTTTAGAATAATGCTCAGCGAAATATTTAACCGAATTGGTATAATCATTATTAGCAAAATACGAAGCTGCAACTAAACTTAACATTTCTGCTTCGTAAAGTTGTTTAGTGCTTTGTAAAATAGGAACCGCATATTTAATTACATCTTCATGTCTATTGTCTAAATAATACATAGAAGTGATGTAGTAAGGATATGTTTTTTGGTATGTAGGGGATCCCTTTAATTTTTCGAAATTATTTAAAGCAGTTTTATATTCTTTATTTAAATAATTAATGTAAGCGAAATAATAAGTTGCACTTTCTTTATAAACCGACTCATTATTTTTTACTTTTTCAAATAGTTCTTCAGCTTTATCTATTTTGTTTAGTTCGAAATTGGCATAAGCCTGCTTGAAAAGATATTCCATCTCTTGTTTTTTTGACAACATGGATGGGTCTGTTTTTTCATACCATTCTAAGGCTTTATTATAGTTTTTTTGATTAAAATAAGAACCGCCTACAAAAAAATAGGCCAGCTTGGTATTTGGATTTAATGGATATTCGCGAATAAATTTTTGGAATAGATCTTCCGCATCAGAATTACCTAATTCTAAAGCACAAAGTGCTAAATAAAACTTCGAATTTTCTTTTAATAAAGAAAGGGAAGCATTGCTTTCAATTTGATTATCTGGTTGAAATCTACTCTGTTCTACCATCCTAAATTGCTGAGCGGCGGCAGCATATTTCTGATTCCTTAAAAGTTCTAATCCAGAATTGTAGTATTTGTTTTCTTTTACTAATGCACTCTCTTGTGCGTAACTGCTTAATAAACAAAAAATTAACGGTAATATTAGCCTGTATTTTTTCTGCATCATTTGTGTATTTAGGGTAGCTTACTAAATTAGGATTATTGCTTTAGTTTATCAACATTAATAACTAACATGTGTTAATAACGGTAAAACGGGAATATGGTTTAAAAATTATAAAACCATAAGTTGAATAAGAAAGATTTATAATTAATTCAACATTTAAATACCCTGTTCAGTCGAGAAGTTTATTAAACTCACGGTATTTTTAATGCCTAATTTTAAATTGATATTCCTTCTGTGGGTTTCTACGGTAAATACACTTAAAAATAACATAGCAGCTATTTCTTGAGAAGTATAATTTTCTTTAACTAGCCTTATTATTTCAATTTCTCGTTTAGTAAGTTTGAATTTCTTCAAAAATTCATCATTTTGAATTGAATTTGGCTTGCTTTTTAAATCTTCATCGAAAAAAGGCTGTTGGTTAAATACTGCATTTATACCTTTTATAAGTTTATCTTTTGAAGCATTTTTTAAAATATATCCTTTGATTTTTAATTTAATACATTCTTGAACAAATTTATTATCGCTGTACATTGATAATATTATTATGTTGATTAAGGGATAATTTTCAGTTATAATTTTTGCTAATTCAATGCTATTGATTTGAGGCATATTTATATCCAATAGAAGGATTATAGGTATGTTTTTAGGTAAATTTTCTAATACTTTATCTCCTGAAAATACTTGTTTTATTACTTCAATATTTTTTTCATTTGATAACATACTTTTTATACCATCGTTAATTAAAGCATGGTCATCAGCAATTATTATTTTAATATTATCCAAGTTTTTCATGGTAAGGAATGTTGCAAATTATAGTGGTTCCATTTTGTCCTGAATCTATATGTGATTTGGCATTAATATATTCAGCCCTAGATTTTAAGTTTTTAAAGCCGATGCCTTGGTCTAAATAGTTTTTAGATAATATTCCTTTTCCATTATCTTCCACCATAAGTTGTAAGAAATTTTGATGGTAATTTAGTTGAATAATTGCCTGGGTCGCATTGGCATGCTTTTTTATGTTATGAATTAATTCGTTAACGATCCTGAATATATTTAATTCTACTCTTTTATCCATCGCTATTACATCCCCCTCTTTTATAAAAGTGAAATGTAAATTTGATGTTGCTAAATTGACTTTTTTTATAGTTTCTTCTAAAGTATTTTCAAGGCTATTATTAATAAAATTTGAAGGCATAAGATCGTGTGTTATATACCTTAAATCAGTACAAATATTATCAAGTAGCTGTTGTGAATGTAAAAGTTTTTCTTTCACTTCTAGATTACTATTGTTGTCGATATTCGAAATTATTCCTTTTACAACCGAAAGTGTACCTCCAATTTCATCATGTAAATCTTCTGCGATTCGTTTTTTTTCGTCTTCAATCGCTATTAAGACCTTGTTTAAGGTTAAGTTTTTCTGATTTATAAGGTTTATTTCTAGTTTTTTATAGTTGCTTTTATAATTATTATACCTGATAGTTAATCCGATAGTTAATACAATTACTTCAATGAGTAAGCAAATAGCTAGAGTTAAGGAGGTGTTTTAACATTTACTGTTAATAATGATAGTAAACGAATTGAAAATGTAGAATTCATTGGATTTTGGCGGGCATCAGGTAGGACAGAGGTATTAGTTGATGAAGATCCACCGGGAACCTTTAATATTACAAATGGACAATTTTCAGAAATAAAAAAAGTTGAAAAGGCTAGAATGTGGTGGGAATTTTCAGGTAAGTTTATCTCTTCTACCTCTGCACAAGGTACTTATCGGGTGGCCTATTCTGGAGGAGCAAGCGATACTTACCTTCTAAAGTGGGAAGCTAAAAAGATTGGTAATTAAACTAAGTTCTATTTTCTGAAAATGAATCTAATCTTGTTGAGCCGCTAATAAATAAAGAACAGCCATTCTTACCGCAACTCCATTCTCAACCTGTTCTAAAATTATGGATTGTTTAGAGTCGGCCACATCACTGGTAATCTCTACTCCTCTATTAATTGGGCCAGGGTGCATAACAATGATTTCTTTATCAAGGTTATCAAGAATTTCTTTATTTAAGCCATACATCAAAGCATATTCTCTTTGAGAAGGGAAATATTTAATATCCTGACGCTCTAATTGAATTCTAAGCATATTTGCCACATCACACCAATTTAGAGCTTTTTTAAGATTGTGTTCAACTTTTACTCCTAACTGATTAATGTGTTTTGGAATTAAAGTAGTAGGGCCACAAACCATAACTTCTGCACCCAATTTTTGGAGACATAAAATGTTTGAAAGTGCAACTCTTGAGTGTAAAATATCCCCCACAATTACTACTTTTTTACCTTCTAGGTCTCCCAGTTTTTGTTTAATAGAAAACGCATCTAATAAGGCTTGTGTAGGGTGTTCATGAGCACCATCTCCGGCATTTACTATTTGTGCATTTATATGTTTACTTAAGAATACTCCAGCTCCAGCATATGGATGGCGCATAACTACCATATCTACTTTCATAGCTAGGATGTTATTAACGGTATCTATTAAGGTTTCGCCTTTACTTACTGAAGAAGAGGATGCGGCAAAATTTATGATGTCCGCTGATAATCTCTTTTCGGCTAATTCAAATGATAGTTTTGTGCGAGTAGAGTTTTCGAAAAAAATATTAGCAATGGTAATATCTCTTAAAGAAGGAACCTTTTTAATAGGTCTATTAATTACGTCTTTAAAATTTTGTGCGGTTTCAAAAATAAGTTGAATATCATTCAGGTTTAAGTCTTTAATGCCTAAGAGATGCCTGGTTGATAATTTTTCTGATGCCATTTTTTTATTTTTCTGAGAGTAATATAACTTTATCTTCTCCATCTAATTCCGACCAACTTACTTTTACTTTTTGGTGGCTTAGACTATCTACTTGTTGTCCTATATAATTGGGTTCAATAGGTAATTGTCTGCTGAATCTTCTATCTATTAAAACCATTAATTCTACTTTTTCTGGTCTTCCATAAGCCAATAATGCGTCTAAAGCAGCTCTAATGGTTCGCCCAGTCCAAAGTACATCATCAAATAATACAACCTTTTTGCCTTCTAGAATAAATTTTATATCGTTGGTATTAGCGGTTACTAATCCATCTTTTCTTCTAAAATCGTCTCTGAAAAAAGTAATATCTAAATGACCTTTTTCAATTGATTTAATTTTTAAAATTTTAGATAATTCCGAATGAACTCTATCAGCAAAATAACTTCCTCTAGGTTGAATACCAACTAAAGCGGTATTTGAGAAATCATTATGGTTTTCAATTAATTGATGGCAAAGCCTTTTAATGGTTATGTCGAACTGTTTACCGTTAAGAAGGGTTCTCTTTTGCATTTAAATAGGATTAGACAAATGTATAAAAAAATTAAAAATGAATTGTTAAAATTTGAATTTTATAGGTTTTTTTAGCCTTTTTAGCAATTAATTTACATACTCTGAAATCATTGCATTTAATTTTTCATTCAGTTTTAAAGTAAGATGACCAATTATTCCTTGATTTATGGAATGGTTGTCGATAGAAAAAACTGGAAGTATATTTTTGGTTGAACTACAAATGAAAGCTTCATCAAAACTGCTTAAATCTTTCATGTTTATGTCGCTTTCTACAATTTCATAACCCTCAATCTCCATTTCCAAAATTCTCTTTCTAGTGATTCCCTTTAATATATTAGTTTTTGGTGTTATTATTTTACGGCCCATTACTACAAATATATTTGCTCTAGGACATTCGCAAATTTGTCCATTATTATGATACAATACATCTTGAGCATTATTTTCCTTTATAAATTTATTTAACCGAATGGCTTGTAAATAATCAATGGTTTTAACACTTGGTAATTGTCGCTGATGTGAATAGGAAACTAAATTAATTCCATGATTAAAATTATCGGGATTTAATTTAAAAGGAGTTTGTATAATTAATAGGTTGGGTTGGGTAGAAGTATATCCATCTTCAGAATAACCTCCAGTAAGTATAATTTTAATTCCAGAATCTGGAATCTGATTTTTTGCCATTAAGCTATTGATATTATTCAAAAGAGTTTCTCTATTAAAATTTATGTCCATCGACATTTCTTTTATAGAATTAAAAAATCTATCTAAATAATCATCAATAAATACAGGTACCCCATTTATGGTTTTTAGGAAGTCGAAAATTCCAAATCCACGTTGAATAGATAGATCACTTATATGTAGTGAAGCGTTTTCATATTTTACTAATGCTGAATTTATTGATACATAAATTTCACTCATTTCTTTATTCCGTTATATTTTTTTAGAATCTCGATTACCTTTTCCAATGGAATTTTAGAAATGGTTCCATTTTTCCCTTTAACTGTTTCTGCAGCGAACAATGAATTAATAATGGCTTCTTCTGTTGCTTCTATGGCTGCCATAAAAAGGGGAGATGTGGCATCGTTTATTATTACTTCCTGTTTTAATGTTCTTTCTTTAGGGTTATTTGGGACGCGTAAGGCTTCATTAGTAGAGAAAGCAATTACATAATCACCACTTCCATTGGAAGCAATACCTCCAGTTTTTCCTAACCCTAGGAATGCTCTTTTTGCTAATCTTTCTAAGTTTCTTGCGTCCATAGGTGCATCCGTTGCAACAATAATCATGCATGATCCATCAACTTTGTTGATTAACTGATTACTGAAGTCAAATTTACCTAACTCTTTTCCAACCGGAACACCGTTTATTTGTAATACGCCTCCAAAATTGGTTTGCACAATTACCCCAACTGTATATCCACCTAAGTTTTCTGGTAGTTTACGCGAAGAGGTACCAATTCCACCTTTAAAACCAAATGCAACTGTTCCTGTACCCGCACCAACATTTCCTTCTTCAATATTTGTGTGGGTTGCAGATTTTATGGCGGTTAGAACATCATTTGGAGAAATATGCATCCCTCTAATATCGTTTAAATAACCATCATTTGTTTCTCCAACTACTGCATTTACAGATCTTACGTTGGAGTTTCCTGGCTCATTTAAGGTATATTGAATTAATCCTTGCATGGCCGCAGGTACGCTTAATGTATTGGTTAACACAATAGGGGTTTCTAAATTTCCTAACTCCATAATTTGCGTTGTTCCAGCCAATTTACCGAAGCCATTCCCAGTAAAGACTGCCGCAGGGACTTTATTTTGAAACAAATTTCCTGAATGAGGCAGAATAGCAGTGATGCCTGTTAAAATGGAATCACCTTTTTTTAGCGTAGTATGGCCAACGCTTACACCACTTACATCAGTTATCGAATTTAATTTCCCTGGAGAAATTACACCTATTTCAATTCCCAAAGCTCTTGGTCTGGTATTATTTTGAGCCATTAATATAATGGGAAGTAAAATCAGAAAGAGTATTAGGAATCTCATTTGTTAAGAATTTAATATTGATTTTAAATCAGCAGGCGAGTAATTTATAGATTTCAAGGTTTTGTTATCACCTTTTCTAAATACTAAGAATAAATCACCTTCTTGTTTGTAATATCCTTCAGTTCCTTTAGCTTGGTAATGAGCAATAGTAGCTTCAGCTTCTTCAATAGTTTTACAAGCTTTGCTCATATTAGATCTCTGAACTTCTTCAAAAAGCGCTTTAAATTTATCCGCCAATCCGAATTCTAAAATTGCTCCAGAAAGTACGTACTGAATATCACACAAGGCATCAGCAACTTCTACAATATCATTGTCATCTATTGCTTCCTGAAGTTCTTTTAGTTCTTCAGCGATTAAAGAAACGCGTAATTCTGATCTTGTTCTCGAAGGAATTGAAGGAGTAGCTACAATGGGGTGTTTAAATGTTTGATGAAATTCGGCTACAGCCGTTAAAGTCTTAGGATCTTCCATGTATTAAATTTTTGTTGAAGATAAGTTATTTCAGGTTTTATAAAAAGGAGAATTAATAAAGATTTAGTAATTTTAGTTCGGTGGATGATAAAATGATTGAACAAGAAGATCAAATTATATTTTTTGATGGATTATGTAATTTATGTAATTCATCGGTTCAATTTATTATTAAAAGAGATAGTAAATTGAATTTTAAATTCGCTTCCTTACAAAGTGAATTTGCGAAAACATGTTTAGGGGAAGAATTCTCTTCATCAGCCTTAAAAAAAGGGGTTGTCCTTAAAAAAGGGGATAGAATTTTTACAGCTTCTTCGGCAGCACTGCAAATTGCAAGAAAATTAGATGGATTATGGCCATTGCTTTTTTGCTTTTATTTTATTCCTAAATTTTTCAGGGATTGGGTATATGGATGGATTGCTAATAACAGGAATAAAATTTGGGGTAAGAAGGAGGAATGTTGGGTGCCTACGCCTGAAATTGCTTGGAGATTTATAGATCAACCTATTTTATAAATGATTTCAATTTCTTTGTGATGCCTTGTTAAATTAGTACTTTTGGTTTATTTCAAATCAAATTAAATCAAAATTATATATGAAAGTCCAGTTGCATTTAGTAAACGATGCTGTTCATTTTGAAGGAACGGCTCCATCTTCAAAAGTTAAAGTGCATATTGATGGACCACCCGATATTGGTGGACAAGAATTAGGTGTTAGACCTATGGAAATGGTATTGCTTGCCTTAGCTTCTTGTAGTTCTTTAGACTTAGTAACGATTCTTAAAAAACAAAGACAAGAAATTACGAAGTTTTCGGTTGATACAGAAGGCGAACGTAGGTCGGAAGTACCTAATATTTTCACTAAAATTCATTTAACTTTCAACTTAGAAGGTAAAATTGATCCTGAAAAAGCTGAAAAAGCAGCAGAATTAGCCGTTAAAAAATATTGTTCAGTTCACGATATGTTGGCTGCAGGTGGAATAGAAATCACCTATTCATTAAATATCAATTCGTAAACTAGTATTTAAACCATAAAGTCTCGTAAACAATCGAGATTTTATGGTTTAATTTAAAGATTTACCTTTCATAGCTTGGCTAACCGCTGCATCCATTACTCTTTCTGCAAATGGTCTAGTAAACTCGTTTAAAGCTTCTGTTTTTTCAAGAATTAAGTCTTTATCGCCTTTATCTAAAACTTCTTTTAGAGCTTGTATGTAAGTCGTGGTTTTTTCAATTTCATCGGTTGAAAGAAAAGATTTATTTTTTTCGATGAATCTTTCTGCCGTATAAACTAACTGTTCGCCTTCACTTCTAGCTTCGATTACCATTCTCGCAGAAACATCTTGCTGAGCATTTTCTATACTAGAAATCAACATTTTTTCTACTGTTTCATCGGTTAATCCGTAGCTCGGTTTTACTTCTATTTCTTGTTTTACGCCAGATCTTAACTCGATTGCCTGAACGGTTAAAATGCCATCAGCGTTTAAGATGAAATTAATATCCACTTTAGGCAAGCCAGCTGGCATAGCTGGAATACCCTTTAAGTCAAATTCTGCTAATTTTCTGTTTTCACTAACTAAGTCTCTTTCACCTTGATAAACGGTGATTTTCATGTTTACTTGACCATCTATAGATGTTGTATACTGTCTGCCCGCTTTATTAGGTACTTTAGCATTTCTAGGGATAATAACATCCATTAGTCCGCCCATAGTTTCTATTCCTAACGATAATGGGGTTACGTCTAACAACAATATATCGGAACGGTTGCCCGCTAAAATGTCGGCTTGAATGGCTGCACCTAAAGCTACAACTTGATCAGGATCTAGATTGTCGTGCGGAGTTTTATTGAAAAATTCTGCAATTTGTTGTTTTACAAACGGCGTTCTAGTTGATCCGCCCACTAGTATTACTTCGTCTATTTCTTCTATAGTTAAATGGGCATCCTCCAAAGCCTGTTTGCAAGCTTCTAAGGTTTGGTTAACTAATGGGCTAATTAAGCTTTCAAATGTGTTTTTATCAAGTGTAAACCAATATTCACCGACTTTTTCATTAAATAATTGTTGTGTTGATAAAGCAATTTTTGCTTCTTCGGCTTTAAGTCGGAATACTTGAGTAAGTTCTTTATCGTTTTCAAAGGTTTCTGGTGCAATGTTTTGTTTTTCTAACCAATATTTTACTATGGCACGGTCAAAATCATCACCTCCTAAATATGTATTTCCATGTGTAGACAATACTTCGAAGATGCCGTCTTGTATGTTTAAAATAGAAACATCAAAAGTACCGCCTCCTAAATCGTAAACAGCTACTTTTTTAGGTTCATCTTGTTGGATACCAATTCCATAAGCAAGGCTGGCAGCCGTTGGTTCGTTTACAATTCTTAATACATCTAATCCTGCTAATTTACCTGCATCTCTAGTAGCCTGACGCTGGGTATCATTAAAATAGGCAGGTACGGTTATTACAGCTCTATTTACAGGAGTTTTTAAAGCATGTTCTGCTCTTTCCTTTAATTCCGCTAATATTTTCGCAGATAATTCAATTGGTGTATAAAACTTATTCCCAACTTGAATTTTAACCAAACTATCTGTATTGTCGTCGATTATTTTGTAAGAAAATAAATTCGCTTTGTCTGAAATATCATTATAAGCTCTTCCCAATAATCTTTTAATAGAAAATATGGTGTTTGATGGATCGGTGGTTAAAAATGATTTAGCTTCATTTCCAACCGTTATGGTTTCGTTTTCACCAAAATGAATCACAGATGGCACTAATAGTCCCTTTCCAGTATCGTTAATTACTTGAGGATTTTTGTCAGGATTTATAAAAGCGACCAAACTATTAGTGGTGCCTAAATCAATTCCAACAATAATATCTTCTTTTTGTAAAGAACCGGTTGCTAAATTAATTGCGATTTTTGCCATACTGCAAAATTAGCGATTATAATGTTAATTTATGGTAATAAAGGCTGTCAAACACTTGTAAAAGATAGGCCCGTCTTAGCGTTTGGCAGGAAGTTCATTTTTATGATAGTTATAAATCCATATAACCACCTCTCGGTAGCTTAAAATGCCTGTTTCTTGTTGATTAACTTTTAGAAATGAGTCGATCATTGAACTCATATAATCAAATAAAAAAGATCTATGCTGTTTCCAAAATGTCCGTTCCTCATTAAAATCACTCTTAAAATTATGGGGGGTTAAATTATAGACTTCTTGGAATTGTTTGGGATCTATTTTATACAATTCAAATAATACATAATTCAATGCTGCAAAATAGGCTGAATATTTAGAGGATAAATTATTACTTTTTATACCAGCTATATAAGCCATAAAACTGGCTTCGTCTTCCCTAGCAAAACTCATTTGGTGCGCTATTTCATGAGCATAAGTAAATGGTAAGGTAACCGCAGGCAGTAATCTATTTACATTGGCTTCCCCAGTAAATGGATTGTAATAACCTTCTAAGCCAAATTTGCTTAAACCTATTGAGCTTAAAGATGGTTTTACAGAAGGAAATAGATATTTAGTTTGAGGATTATTTAGTTTTAAATTTTGAAAATCAGATTGAGCATTTTTAATTAGGGTGCTATGATCGTTAATGCGTAAGCCTTTAACTTTCGAATAATCTATTTTATTTATTTTGGCTATTAATAGGTCTGCCAGATTTATTAAATCTGCTTTTTCATAATAATCAGCACTTAAGTTTAAAGTTGAATTAAAATTGGGTCTCGCATAATTTATGCCCCAACTTAGTTGAAAAATCAAATAAAAAAGGAGGGTAAAATTGATGAATTTTAATCCCCTTTTAATTCCTTCAGCTCCTTTATTTCGTGATTTAATAATGGATTTAATGCTTTTGAAAACAGAATAAATCAGGAAAATTATAAAAACTGCATAAAATAAATCGCCAATAGCAAACGGTATCTGGCCAAACACAAATCTTAATAGTGTGGACCAATAAAGGTAAAATCCATTTGTATATAAATTTTCTATTAGAAAAGGATAGTGTTTAAGCCAATTTAATAGAATGGCGATTATAATTAATACAATTAGCTTAAAGACACTTTTTTCTAAAGAAAAACTTTTTTTACGCATTAAATTCGAGCCTTTGACCTGGCATATTTGAAGTGAATTTTCCTTTTGAATAGGCTAAATTACCCGAAACAAAAGTATATTCAATAGAGCTTTTAAAGGTATGCCCTTCAAAAGGTGACCAGTTACATTTATATAAAATATTAGCTTTAGTTACTTTAAAAGGGTCGTTTAAAGAAACTAATGTTAAGTCGGCCCAATATCCTTCTCTTATAAAGCCTCTTTTACTTATGTTAAAACAAATAGCCGGACTATGCGCAGTTTTGTTTACAATTTCCTCGAGGGTAAAAACGCCTTCGTGGCATAAATCTAATAAGGCCGGTAGTGCATGCTGAACAAGTGGTCCGCCAGATGGTGCCTGGCTATAAGGTTTAGATTTTTCTTCTAATGTATGCGGCGCATGATCTGTGGCAATAACATCAATTTTATTTCTTTTTATAGCCTCGCGAATCGCTAGTCGATCTGATTTAGATTTAACCGCAGGATTCCATTTAATGAAATTTCCCTTCGAAGCATAATCTTCATCTGTAAACCACAGGTGGTGAACGCAGGCCTCAGCAGTGATTCTTTTTTCAGGTGAAATTGGAGCATCAGAAAATAAGGAAAGCTCTTTTTCTGTAGAAATATGTAAAATATGAAGTCGTGTGTTGTGTTTTTTAGCTAATTCTACTGCTGCAGAAGAAGATTTATAACAAGCCTCAGCGTTTCTAATAATCGGGTGCATTTCCACAGGAATGTTTTCCCCATATTTTTCTTGAGCTGCTTGTAAATTTTGCCTAATGGTGGCTTCATCTTCACAATGTGTAGCAATTAGCATGGGTACTTTTTCGAAAATATTTGAAAGCGTTTCAGTGTTATCAACCAACATGTTTCCTGTTGATGAGCCCATGAAAACTTTAATTCCACAAACATTTTTAGGGTTTGTTTTTAAAACTTCCTCAATGTTATCATTGGAAGCCCCCATAAAAAATGAATAATTAGCGAGCGACATATCAGCAGCGATTGCATATTTGTCTTCTAATAACGCTTGAGTTAACGTATTAGGAACCGTGTTGGGCATTTCCATAAATGAAGTAATTCCTCCAGCTACTGCTGCCATACTTTCCGAAAAAATATCTCCTTTATGCGTTAATCCGGGTTCCCTAAAATGTACTTGATCGTCTATCATTCCAGGAAAAAGATATAATCCTTCAGCATTTATCTCTTGTGCAGAAGGATGTGAAATAGACGGATTTATTTTTTCGATTATCCCATTTTGGATAAGAACATCAGCTACAAATTGTTTGCCTTCATTAACAATTGTTGCACCTTTTATGAGGTAAGAATTCATGTAGGTAAATATAAGGATAAGTTTTTTTTTAATTCGGCTAATAAATCAAAATTAACCTGGTAGAATTTTTGAAATTTAGATACTGTTTAGGAATAGTAAAACTTAACTAAAGATTTTGATCTACAAAGGCAAAATTTAGGGTGTTATTTGAATGGATTTTTACGCATAAAACAGCAAAGGGATTATTTGTATCTTTGTCGATATGGTAAAAACGTTCGAAGATTTCAAGCTAAATAGACAAATTCTTAATGCTGTAGAAGATGCTGGATTTACCCATCCTTCGCCAATACAAGAAAAAGCAATTGGCCCTGTATTATCTGGGCAAGATATTTTTGGTATTGCGGAAACAGGTACAGGGAAAACAGCAGCGTATGTTTTGCCATTAATTATGCAGCTTAAATATGCTCAAGGAGATGCTCCAAGAGCGTTAATTTTAGCGCCGACACGTGAATTGGCAATGCAAATTTCAGAACATGTAACCTTGTTTTCTAAATATACAGATTTAAGAACTGTAGTAATTTATGGTGGAGTAGGAGGTAAAGCACAGGGAGATAGTATAAAAGCAGGTTGTGATCTTTTAATAGCCACGCCTGGAAGATTTTTAGATCTTTATTTAGCAGGTAAAATTAATACGAGCTATTTAAGACATTTGGTATTAGATGAAGCTGATAAAATGATGGATATGGGTTTTATCGGATCAATACATAGGATTTTGGAAGTAGTGCCTAGGAAACGTCAAAATTTATTGTTTTCAGCGACTATGAGTCCGTTAGTAGAAAAAATAGCTGGCGATTTTTTAAAGCATCCTACCATTATTCAAGTTGCTCCACAGGCTACGCCAGCAAAATCAGTAACGCAAGTACTTTATTATGTCCCAAATTTTAAAACTAAAATAAACCTACTTCAACATCTGTTAAAGGACGAAGAAGCAGTTAAGCGATTGATTATTTTTTGTAAAACTAGATTAGTTGCAGACAATATATTCAGCTTTATAAGTAGAAGATTTGGAGAAGATGCTGTGCGCGTAATTCACGCTAATAAAGGTCAGAATACCAGAATTAATTCTTTGCAAGCTTTTAAAAATGGAGAATTAAGGGTTCTGGTTGCTACAGATGTGGCTTCTAGAGGAATTGATGTGTCTGAAGTAAGTCACGTTATTAATTTCGATGTGCCAATAATTATTGAAGATTATGTACATCGAATCGGGCGAACTGGAAGAGCTAATTCACTAGGTGATGCAATAACTTTTTGTAATCCAGCAGAAGAATATTATGTTAAAAAAATTGAGAAATTAATAAGACAAACTATTCCAGTTGCTGAAATACCTAAAGAAGTATTTGTGGAAGAAACGCCTTATAATGAAAATCAGCAAATTGCTAAGGAAATAGATTTACAAAAAAGAAAAGAAGACCCTACATTCAAAGGCGCTTTTCACGAAAAGAAAAATGCAGCTGCCATAGCAGCAAAAGAACGTGAAAAAGCTAAAGTGAAAAATAAAAAATCTTTTAAACCAAATAAAAAGCGTTTCGATAAAAAGAAATAATGAAAATTAGAGTTACACCATTAAATTTTATTGCTGCGGCCCTGTTGGTATTCGCTGTATTGTTATTATTTGATCAAATTCAATTGTTCTCCATTGGAGTTCCTGCCATGAAAATTCTTTTTGTGGTATTGTTTCTAGTGGCTGCAATAGTTGCATTTATTTCTGATTTAATTTTTAGAAAGATGATTCCTTCAATAAAAAGATTGTGGTTAATTGAACTTTCATTAATAACTTTGACGGCGGTAATAGTTTTAATTTTAAAAAGTATTTTACCTTAAGAATAGGATTTAAGAATATAATAAAATGAAAAAAGCAGAAATTAAAGTTACAGTTGAGTTAGATGAGCAAAATATTCCTGAGCGTATGTTATGGGAAAGTACAGATTCTGCCAATAAAGAACAAGTGCCTGTAAAATCGTTGATGATGGCATTTTGGGATCATAATTATAAGAATACACTTAGAATTGACTTGTGGACTAAAGATATGCCAGTTGATGAAATGAAACGTTTCTTCTATGAAACCCTTCAAACCATGGGCGATTCATTTTTAAAAGCAACCGGCGAAGAAAATATAGTTGAAGATTTAAGAGATTATTGTGCTCATTTTGCTGAAAAAATGGGTATAGATACTAGAAAATAAATAATTATGTTAGTTATCAGTAAGTTTAGAGCTTATGTTGGTATTTTACTTTGCTTAATTGCGAGTATCTCTCCAATGTTAAAAGTTCCCTTTAAAGGCAGTTGGAATTTATATCAATTAGATTCAAGATTGTTCTTTATAACCTATGGTATGATTGCGGTATGCTTATTTTTCTTTGTAATTCGAAGATTGGCCGGATTTAGACTAATGGTAATCGTTTTGTTTGTATGGTATTTTCTTTGCATTGGAGCGGTGTATTTTAAAGTAAATAATTATTTTAATTTTAAACTAGCGGATAAATTATTAGCTAAAACCCTTCATTTTCAATGGGGTTGGGTTGTGCTTTTCTTAGGGATAGTATTTTTACTGTTCAGTGTAAAAAGCACTAAAGTTGTAAAAGAAATAAATTAATAACTCACTAAAAATTAAAGGTAGCTTGTCCGATACCTTTAATTTTTATTTCATGTTCTAAAAGCCACCTTTTTCTTTCTAAACCACCTGCATAGCCAACTAATTTGCCATTATTGCCAATTATTCGGTGACATGGAACAATAATAGCGAGGTTATTTTTGCCATTGGCGGCGGCTATAGCTCTAATAGCTAAAGGGTAATAGCTCGAAAATTCTTTATAACTTTTTGTTTGTGCATATTCAACTTCCAATAATTTTCGCCAAACTTCTTGTTGAAAAGGTGTGCCAGATTGAGAAAAAGGAAAATCAAATTCGAATCTTGTACCTTCAAAATATTCTTTTAATTGATGATAAGCCATTCGAGTAATATCATTTTCAGAGAAAATTTCTTCATATTTTTGTGTGAAACTTACTGTGTGGATAAAATTTTCATTACCCAAAATCTTCAAATCACCTATAGGGGTTTGTAAAACAGATAGATATGCTTCTTTGGCCATATTACAATATTACAACATTCCTACAAACCATTTTGTAAAATAGAAAAATTGTGAACTATCTTTGCGCCAATGCAAATGTTAAAAGAAATAAAATTATTGTTTCAGAAAGAACTGATTTTAGAATGGCGATCTAAATTTGCCCTTTCTGGAGTTGTTCTCTATGTATTTAGTACCATTTTTGTTTCTTCATTAATTATTATTCATGTAGAAAAATTTACATGGAATGCGCTTTTCTGGATAATTATGCTTTTTTCGGCAATTAATGCAGTATCAAAAAGCTTCCTTCAAGATAGCAAGGGCCGACAAATGTATATTTCTGGACTTGCTGGGCCAGCCTCAATATTGGTGGCAAAAATTTTATACAATTGTTGCTTAATGATTTTCTTAACGCTAATTGCGTTTTCATTATATACCATGTTTTTTAAAATGCAAGCTCACGATTTGTGGATGTATTTAATTACCATTGTTTTGGGTAGCATAACCTTTTCTACCTTGTTTACTTTAATTTCAGCAATTGCGAGTAAGGCAGGTAATGGTGGGGTTTTGATGGCTATATTGAGTTTTCCAATTATTATTCCAGCTTTAATTGTATTGTCTAAACTGGCAAAAAATGCCATGGATGGTTTAGATTACTCAGCAAATGTTGATGAAATTTTTACATTAATAATTATAAATATACTAGCAATAGTTTTTTCTATTTTACTATTCCCTTATCTTTATAGGGATTAATTCATACACATATTATCATGAAAAATTGGTGGAAAATATTAGCATTTTTATTGGTACTATACTCTGTTATCGCGGGTTTTTTAATTAAAGTACCAGCATTAGCTATTTTAAATGAATCCATAAGGAATTTATATTTTCATGTGCCGATGTGGTTTTCAATGGTAGTATTGTTTGGTATTTCGGTATATCACAGTATCAGACACCTTGCAACTGGCGATATGTTACATGATATAAAAGCCTCTCAAGCTGTTAATGTTGGGATAGTTTTAGGTATTTTAGGGTTAGTAACCGGAGCATTTTGGGCAAAATTTACTTGGGGACAAGCATGGAGTTCGGATCCCAAACAAAATTTTGCAGCCATAGCCATCTTATTATATTTTGCTTATTCCATTTTAAGAAACTCAATGGATGAGGAACAAAAAAGAGGCAAAATTGCTGCGGTATATAACGTTTTTGCATTCCCTATGATGGTCGTATTATTGTTTATACTTCCAAGAATGCAAGATTCTTTGCATCCTGGTAATGGTGGAAATCCAGGATTTAATGCATATGATTTAGATAGTAATATGAGATTGGTGTTTTATCCAGCTTGTTTAGGTTGGATTTTAACAGGAATTTGGATATTTAGTCTCTTCACCAGATTAAAAGTTCAAGAAAATAAAATTAACGAAATAAATTAACCTATTGAAAATGAAAAAGTTATTAAGTTTTATTTATTTAATGCTGGTTACCTTATCCTTTGCGAAAGCTGAAAGCAATGTAGAAATGGCTGATGGATTGTACAGCAGTGGTAAAATCTATGTGGTAGTAGGTTGTTTAGTTATTATTGTTCTAGGCGTATTTGCTTATCTTTTTAATTTAGATAAACGCCTTAAAAAAGTTGAAAATAATTTCGAGAAGAAAAAATAAGTGAAATAGTGCAGAAATGCGCAATTTATGATATTATTTATATAGTGTATAAATTACACTATTGATTTTCCCTCTTGCAAATCTTGTTTTTTTTTAATCAAATTTACGTCTAAATTAAAATTGAAAAAAAACTAACCTAAACTAATGGCAAATCATTCTGATACCAATTTCTTTGCAGATGTCTGCAAAAATTTTGACAACGCCGCAAAGCATACTTCCCACCAAGAAGGTCTATTGTCGCAAATTAAAGCTTGTAACAGTGTTTATAGATTCCAATTTCCTATAAGAAGAGGAAATGGTTTTGAAGTTATAGACGCATGGAGAGTTGAACATTCTCACCATATGAGTCCCACAAAAGGCGGAATACGCTATAGTGATATGGTAAATGAAGATGAAGTGATGGCGCTTGCAGCATTAATGACTTATAAATGTGCAATAGTGAACGTTCCTTTTGGAGGAGCAAAAGGAGGGATATGTATTGATCCAAAAAAATATACTGTAGGAGAACTTGAAAATATTACCAGGAGATACACTACAGAATTAATTAAGAAAAACTTTATCGGACCAGCAGTTGATGTTCCCGCTCCAGATTATGGATCAGGTGAACGCGAAATGAGTTGGATTGCTGATACTTATCAAACTATGAACCCTGGTCAGTTAGACGCTTTGGGTTGTGTTACAGGAAAACCAATTGCCTTACACGGAATACGTGGTCGTAAAGAAGCTACAGGAAGAGGAGTTGCTTATGCAGTTAGAGAATGTGTAGATCATGCAGAAGATATGCAGAAATTAGGCTTAACTGCAGGTCTAGGTAATAAAAGAGTTATTGTTCAAGGACTAGGAAACGTTGGATTTCATTCAGCTAAGTTTTTAGCTGAGTTTGGTGCTACGATTGTTGGTTTATGTGAATATGAAGGAGCAATTTACAATGAAAATGGCTTAAATGTAGAAGAGGTATTTGCACATAGAGTAGCAACGGGTTCTATCTTAGGATTCCCAGGAGCAAAAGAGTTTAAAAATTCAAAAGAAGGATTAGAGCAACCATGCGATATTTTAGTTCCTGCGGCTTTAGAAAACCAAATTACTTCAGAGAATATTAAGAATATTAAAGCTAAAATTATTGCTGAAGGAGCTAATGGACCATGTACTCCAGAAGCAGAGGAAATATTTACTGAAATGGGTGGAATTATTATTCCAGATATGTATTGTAATGCAGGTGGTGTAACCGTTTCTTATTTTGAATGGTTAAAGAATTTATCGCACGTAGCTTTTGGTCGTATGGAAAATAGATATGCAACCAATTCAAATGCAATTCTAATTAATACTTTAGAAAATATTACCGGAAAAACCATTTTAAAAGAACACCGCGATTTAATTGTTAAAGGTGCGTCTGAAATTGAGTTAGTAAATTCTGGATTAGAAGATACCATGATTAATTCTTATATCGAAATTAGAAATACATGGGTTAAAAATAAGGATATCAAAACTTTAAGAACAGCAGCTTTTGTTGGTGCAATTGATAAAATTGCTATGTCTTATATGAACTTAGGTATCTGGCCATAGTATTTAATATTTATTAGAAATCCCGTAACTGGTTTATCCGATTACGGGATTTTTTGTTATTAAGGTGGTTTATCAATAACGAAAATATTTTATCCACTTTTTATTTTGCGTAATTCTGTTGCTGTTCTACGAGGATTGATTTTTGTGTAAATCATTACTGTTATAGATATTTAAACCTTCAACATTTCTTCATTTGTCATTGTACTATCAATTATTATTGAGAAGGCCAAAGTTTCCTAGTCTAAAAATTGAATGATGAACAGATTTTTTATCTTTGTAATTGATAATTCTCACTATTATGAAGAAAAGTGCCATTATTGGTTTAATAACCATTGCAATAAGTGTAGGGTTTTTACTTACCTTAAATGCTGATACAAATACTTATTCAGATTTCACTCAAGCAACTACTCGTGGAGGTGAACAACATGTAGTTGGTGTATGGGACAAATCTCAACCAATTCATTACGATGCAATGGTTGATGCAAACAAGTTTACTTTCTTTATGGAAGATCAATCAGGTGTAGTTTCTAAAGTTATTTACAAAGGCACTAAACCACAGGATTTTGAAAAGTCTGAAAAGCTAGTGTTGGTAGGGGAGATGAGAGAAGGAACATTTTATGCAAACAAGATTTTAATGAAGTGTCCATCAAAATACAATGATCAGTTGGTAGAGATAAATGTAGACGGAACAGTTAACGAAAACAGCACTAAATAATGGACATTCAATACGTAGGAGAAAGACTTTTACCAGGTCAGATTGGTCAATTTTTAATCGTTTTAGCTTTTGGAGCATCGTTGTTAGCAACAATTGCTTATTTTTTCGCTACAAAAAATGAAGCTACCGGAGACCGTTCATGGAACAAAATTGGAAGAATTTCTTTTTTGATAAACTTTGCTTCCGTAATTGGAATTGGTGTTGTATTATTTTATATCATATTAAATCACTATTACGAATACATGTATGTGTATTCGCATTCATCTAAAGATTTACCTGTTTATTATATTGTTTCTGCTTTTTGGGAAGGACAAGAAGGTAGTTTTTGGCTTTGGGCATTCTGGCAATCAGTGTTAGGAACATTTTTAATCTGGAAAGCAAGAAATTGGGAAAATAGCGTAATGACGATCATTTCGTTATCTCAAGCATTCTTAACTTCTATGATTATTGGTGTAGAAATTTTGGGTGTTAAGATTGGTAGTTCGCCATTTATCTTGTTAAGAGATGCAAGAGACTTAAAAGCCATGGCTCCAGTTGTTTTTGCGAACCCAGAAAATTTGGCTAATTATTTAAAATTTATTACCAACGGACGAGGTTTAAATCCATTGTTACAAAACTATTGGATGGTAATTCACCCTCCAACTTTGTTCTTGGGTTTTGCGAGTATGATTGTTCCGTTTGCATATGCTTTCGCAGGTTTATGGCAACGTAAATATAAAGAGTGGATTGTACCAGCAATGCCTTGGACTTTGTTCGCGGTTATGACTTTGGGATTGGGGATTATCATGGGTTCTTTCTGGGCTTATGAAGCTTTAAATTTCGGAGGATTCTGGGCATGGGATCCAGTAGAAAATGCATCTCTATTACCTTGGTTAACGCTTATTGGTGCGGTACACGTAATGATCGCATTTAAAAACACAGGTCATGCTTATTTTACTGCATTAGCATTAGTATTTATTAGTTTTGTATTGGTATTATATGCTTCATTCTTAACAAGAAGTGGAGTTTTAGGTGAAACATCTGTACACTCATTCACAGATTTGGGGATGTTTGGTCATTTAATACTATACAATGTAGTATTCTTATTCCTGCCAATAATTTTCTTAGTTTTAAGATGGAAAGAATTACCTATTTCTCCTAAAGACGAAGAAACTTACAGTAGGGAGTTTTGGATGTTTATTGGAGCATTAGTGGTTACATTATCATGTATCCAATTAATATTCTCTACTTCGGTTCCAGTATTTAATGCAGTTTTTGGAACAAATTATGCACCTCCATTAGATCCAATTCAATTTTATAATAAGCGTCAGGCTCCTGCAGCTGTATTAATTCTTTTAATTTCTGGTTTCGCACAATTCATGAAATATAAGAAAACAGAGCCTAGGAGATTTTATGCCGGTTTATTGAGTTCTTTTATTTTCTCTATCGTTTTAACAGCAATCGTTGCTTACGTAACTGGTGTTTATAATAACTTAATGTATATTCTAATTACGTTTAGTTCAATATTCGCAATATTGGCAAATGGTAGAATATTAATTACTGCTTTTGAAGGTAAATTTAAGTTAGCAGGTTCTGCTGTAGCTCATATTGGATTTGCATTGATGTTATTGGGTGCGTTAATCGCAGCCGCAACTTCTCAGCCAATATCTATTAATGAGTCTAACTTTATTCCAGTTAGAGATTTTGAAAAAGTTGAAAAGCCAGGAGAGAATATTGTATTGTATAAAAACGAACCTAAAACAATGGGTAAGTACACGGTTACTTATGTAAGCGATACAACAATCCTTCCAAATACTTATTTTAAATTAAATTTTAAAGTTCTAGACGAAGAAGGAAATGTGAAAGAGAATTTCGATTTAAATCCAAATATTCAGTCAAATGAATCAATGGGTTTAATCGCATCTCCTGATACTAAGCATTATCTATTTAGAGATATTTATACGCACATTACAAGTGCACCTGAAACTAAAGAATCAGGTCATGAGCCACATGAAGGCCACTCTGACGACGAGAACTATATGGCTCCTCGTGTAGTTAAAGTTAAATCTGGAGATACTTTACATGTTTCTGGTGGTATTTTAAAAGTAAAACAGATTAATCCTAATCCAGTTATAAAAGATTTAAAAATTGGTGCTAATGATTTAGCTGTTGGTTTACCTTTAGAGATCGACCAAAACAGTAAGATTTATACTGCAGAGCCCATCTTCTTAGTTAAGGGAAATAATACTTTTAACTTTGATAAGAAGTTGGAAGAATTAAGTATGAAATTCAAATTCACTAGAATTTTCCCTGAAACCGGAGAATATGAATTAATGGTTTATGAAAAACCTCAACAAGCAAAAGATTGGGTAGTATTTAAAGCAATAGAATTCCCATACATTAATTTCTATTGGGTAGGAACTATTTTAATGGTAATTGGTTTTATAATTTCAATATTCAGACGAAATAAGGAAGTTAAATATAAAAGTTAATGAAAATTAGTTTTGTTGGATCCGGTAATGTTGCTACGCATTTAGCAAAAGCATTTTACCATGCCGGATTCAACATTTTTGAAATATGTAGTCCAACTTTAGAACATGCTAAACTTTTAGCAGAAAAAGTTGAGGCGAGTTATTTAGAGAATGTTTCGGAATTAAAAGAAACAGATTTATTGGTGATTTCGGCAAAGGATGATGAAATCATTAATATCGTTAACCTAATCCAGACTAACGTAGGTTGTATTGTTCATACATCAGGCGCAACAAATATTGATGTTTTTAAAAACAAGTTTGAAAATTATGGGGTACTTTATCCATTACAAACTTTCTCTAAAAACACCGATTTAGATTTCTCTACAGTTCCATTATGTATTGAGGGATGTAATTCAAAAATTGAATCTCAATTAATTGAAATCGGTAATAAATTATCTGGTTCTGTTCAAGTAATAGATAGTTTAAAACGAAAACAAATACATCTAGCAGCGGTATTTGTTTGTAATTTTGTTAATCATTTATTTGCAATTGGTGATAATTTATTAAAAGAATCTCATATTTCTTTTGATATTTTAATGCCATTAATTGATGAAACAGTAAGAAAAATTAAAATGGATAATCCGCTTAAAGTTCAAACTGGACCAGCTGTTAGAGATGATAAAAAAGTAATGGCCAATCATTTAGAATTATTAAATGGTAAGCCTGAGTTTCAAGAAATCTATAAATTACTAAGTGTTAGCATAAAAAATATGCATTCTTAGTAGGATTTGAAGCTTATGTAATTAATTTTGTAGAAGAATTATGAGTATTTATAAGTTAACAATAAATTTTGAAGAAGCAGGAAAAGAGCAGGTTGTATTACCTATTGCTGCTGGAGAGTCTGTATTAGATGTTTGTTTAGACAATAATATTGAGTTACAGCATAATTGTGGTGGCGTATGCGGATGTAGTACCTGTCATATTTATGTTAATGAAGGAATGGATAATATTAAAGAAATTTCGGAAAAGGAAGAAGATTTTATTGATCGTGCAATAAGACCACGAATTAATTCGAGATTAGGTTGTCAATGTGAGGTGATTGATTCCGACATTGTTATTACTATTCCAGATCAGTCAGAATTTTTAGGACATTAAAAAAAACACCAATGAATAACGAAAAATTTGCTTTACCAATATACTGGAATGATTACGAAGATATTGCACAAGAATTGTATGAGAAATTTGGTGACGAATTTACAGAAGCAAAAATCTATCGTATAAGATTTACAGAATTATTAGAATGGGTACTTTCTTTACCAAATTTTAAAGGTACAAGAGAAGAAAGTAATGAGGGGCATTTAGAGCAAATTCAATCTGCCTGGGTTTACGAATGGCGAGATAATCAAGCATAGTTTATGGCTTTTTTAGATAACCTGAAAAATATAAATACCTTTATTTTTGATATAGATGGGGTATTAACAGATGGAACTATTACTGTTACCGAATCTGGTGAATATCTTAGAACTTTTAATATCAAAGATGGCTATGCTATGCAATTAGCTGTAAAAAAGGGCTATAAAATTTGCATAATTTCAGGAGCTAAAGGATCTTCATTAGAAGCTAGATTCTCTAATTTGGGCATTCAAGATTTTTATTTAGGAATTTCTAATAAACTTCCAGTTTATCATAATTATCTTCTGCAAAACAATATAAACTCTTCTTCCGTGCTTTATATGGGCGATGATGTGCCTGATAAGGAAATAATGAAGGAAGTAGGGATAGCAACATGTCCGAATGATGCAGTTGCCGAAATAAAAGCTATTTCACATTTTATTTCACCATTTAATGGAGGTAAAACTGCAGTTAGGGACATCATTGAGAAGGTAATGTTGGTTCAAGGTACATGGCATGATGAGCATCCTTCAGCTGCTGCTTCTGCTATTTAAATTCTGCAACATCAATATTACTATTTGAGTATTAAACTCTTTCATGTTTTTTTTATCTAATAAGTTCTAAATTTAAAAAACAATGAAAAAATTATTATTTATCTGTGCCTTATTATTAGGTACAATTTCAATGGCGAATGCACAAGGTGGCGGCCGTCAAATGGCTACCCCTGAGGAGCGTGCAAAAAGAAGTACAGACATGCTTGTGGAGCGTTTAAAATTAAATGATGACCAGAAAGCAAGTGTTACTAAAATCTATTTAGAACAATCTAAAGCACAATCTACTTTAATGCAAGAAGCAGCAGGAGATAGAGAAGCAATGCGTTCTAAAATGGAAAAAATGACTACAGAAGTAAATGCTAAAATTGAAGCTTTATTAACTGATGCTCAGAAAAAAGATTTTAAAGCTTATTTAGAAGAAAGAGCTAAACAAATGCAAAATCGCCAAATGGGTGGTGGCGGTGGTGGAAAATAATTCCATTAAAAAAACTATCTAATTTTTTAGAAATTAAAATGGTCAAATATTAAATGTTTGGCCATTTTTTTATGTCCTATATTTAGGTTTCATCTGTCTTAAATTTAATTTTTCTACGCTCATCAGTGTTTTTAAGAATAGTTAGTGGATTTTATTTTCCTTACTTTTACAAAATATGCTTAATAACAACAATCAACATTATATCTTAGCCAGTAAATCTCCTCGTAGGCACGAATTATTAAGAGGTATGGGCATAAATTTTGAAGTAGTAGATTTAGATGCAGATGAAAGTTACCCTTCAGATTTGCCATGCCATGAAGTTGCAGCATATATTTCAAGAAATAAGGCACAGGCTTATTTAGAAGCTATAACAAAACCAATTATTACTGCTGATACGATTGTTGTATTAAATAATGAAATATTAGGAAAACCAAAGGATAAAACGGAAGCAACTACAATGCTTAAGAAACTAAGCGGTTGTACCCATCAAGTTTATACTGGTGTTTCTATCAGAAATGTAAATAACCATATTCATACATTTACTGATTGTACAGAAGTTACCTTTAGAGAAGTTTTAGATCAAGAGATAGCGTTTTACATCGATAATTTTCATCCGTTTGATAAAGCTGGTAGCTACGGAATTCAAGACTGGTGGGGGTTAGTAGTGGTAAGTAATATCGTTGGGTCATATACCAATGTAATGGGATTGCCAACCGAAAAACTTTACCAAGCTTTAAATAGAATCTAATATCCCCATTTTTAAATCAAAACTAGTGGCTCTTAATTTTTGTATTTGAGTTTCTTCTAAGATTAGATTGGTTAACAAGGATGCTGCTACAATCATATCAACCCTTAAAGGAATTAATCCCTTAATTTTTGATCTTTCTTCGTGATTGGATTTACTCAACATACATGAAAGATTTTTGAATGCTACTAAATGTATATCTTCATAATTTTTTTCTAGTTGTTGAGCAGAATTTATAATTGAATAATAAGACTCAAATGCTCCAGCAGAACCTATTAACATGGAAGGATTGTATTTTTTACAATTATCAAATAGTTCTTTTAGTTCCAGCTTTAGTGTAGATTGGATTAATAAATTATCTTCAAAGGGGAGAGGGTCTAATAAAAAATACCTTTGCCACATTCTAGATGCCCCCAAATCATAGCTTTTTTTCCAATAAATTTGTTGTTCATCAGCAATTAGAAATTCGGTACTTCCACCTCCAATATCCATAATTAAACTCATTCCTTCAATGCTGCCAGATAATTTAACCGCATTGTAAATAAATGTAGCTTCAGTATCTCCTGAAATAATTTCTATTTCAAATCCGGTTTCTTGTTTAACTTTTTGAATAAAAGCATTTCCGTTATTTGCAGATCTAACAGCGGACGTAGCCATAATTCTAACCTTCTTTACATCGTATGCTTCAACTTTAGTCTTATAATTTTTTAGGGTTACTAGGGCTCTATTAATTGCATCTTCATTAATAATCCCATCATTTATAGTCTTTTCCCCCAATCTAACAGGGGAATTTTCCTTATGTAGAATTTTAATATCATTAAAATACCTTTCACCTATAATTAGATGAAAGGTATTTGTTCCCATGTCTATTGCTGCTATCCGCATTAGTTTTTATAAGTAAACCATTTAATCATTTCCTTAAAACTAGGTTTCTTACCGTACATTAAAATACCTACTCTGTAAATTTTTGATGCCAGCCAAACTGTGGCTAAAAAACCAACTATTAATAAAAATATAGATAATGCTAATTGCCAATCAGGAACACCATAAGGTAATCTTACAACCATAGCTATTGGCGATGTAAATGGAATAATTGATAACCAAAAAGCAATACTACCGTATGGATCGCTCGTAACTACACTTAAAGATAGTGTATATCCAAGCAAGAGTGGCAACATTACTGGCATCATAAATTGTTGAGTTTCTGTTTCGTTATCTACCGCAGAACCAATTGCTGCATAAAGTGCGCTATAAAAAAGATAACCTCCAAGGAAATAAAATAAAAATAGTCCAACAATTAAAGGAATATTTAATCCCTCTAAACTTTTTTGAATCTTTAAAACGGGGTTTTGTTCATTAATCTCATCAACAGCATCTTGAGGAAGTTGTGAAGTAGCTTGTGTTTGAGCACTTGTAACAGTTTTAGTAATCGATTCTTTATCAACCAATAAACTAACAGCTGCGGTAGAAATTGTCATGGTTAATACAATCCATAATATAAATTGAGTTAAGCCAACTAGTGCAATACCAATAATTTTTCCCATCATTAATTGGAATGGTTTAACCGAAGAAATCATTACCTCAATAATTCTATTGGTTTTTTCCTCAATCACACCTCTCATTACTTGTATTCCGTAAATCATAATGAAGATGAACATCATAATTCCCGCTACAATTGCAATCATAGTACTTGCGCCTGCACTAGAATTCTCTTCCTTACCTTTGTCGCCAATTTTCTTGGTTTCTATATCAACATTGGTTTTTAATTTATCGATATCGGCTTGTGAAATGCCTGAATTTTTAAGCTTTTGATCCTTAATTATACTTTCAATTTGATTAGAAATTTTTTGGCTTAAGGTAAGACTAGCTTGGTTATTTCCATATAATTCAATTCCTTTTGGTTTATCTAAACTAAATTCAGGTATATAGAGCAGGTAATCGAAAGCTTCCTTTTTTAACTCTGATTTAGCTTTTTCTAAGTCGGTATTTAAATATATAAACTCAAAATTTTCATTTGAATTTAGTTTTGATTCTAAGGCTGTATTGTTGCTAATTACTCCAATTTTATCAAAACCAGAGTTTGCACCAACTATAGAGAAATAAATAATCAAGCCATAAAAACCAGCTATTAATAAAGGCGTAAGTAAAGTCATTACAATGAACGATTTTTTCTTTACGCGCGATAAATATTCACGTTGAATGATTAATAAAATTTTGTTCATATGCTTTGATTTTTAACTTTATCAATAAATATTTCATTCATAGAAGGGATTACCTCTTCTAATCGATTTATAGATACTTGTGGTAATAATTGGGTTAATAATTGATTGGGAGTGAAATTATTTTTCAATTTTAATTTCACAATTTGAGCATGCTTAACTTGTTGTTGTTCTAAAATTTCGACTTCATTACTTAAATTTTGGAAATTAAATTCGCCCGAAAATTCAATTAAGTAAGTGTTATTTCTGTACGCTGCTTTTATAGATTCTACCGATCCATCTAATATTTTTTTAGATTTATTAATTAAGCCGATATTGTCGCAAAGCTCCTCCACGCTTTCCATTCTATGGGTTGAAAAGATAAAAGTTGTGCCTTTTTTGTTTAATTCTAGGATTTCATTTTTAATTACATCGGCATTTACTGGGTCGAATCCAGAGAAAGGCTCATCTAAAATTATAAGTTCTGGATTATGAAGAATGGTGGCTACAAATTGTACTTTTTGCTGCATACCTTTACTTAAGTCTTCAACTTTCTTGTTCCACCAAGAGGCCATTTCTAATTTTTCGAACCAATATTTTAATCTTTTAGTGGCTTCGGCAGTATTTAGACCTTTTAATCGTGCTAGGTATAGAACTTGTTCGCCGATTTCCATTTTTTTATACAAACCACGTTCTTCTGGTAAGTAACCAATTTGGTTTATATGGCTCGAATCTAATTTTTCTCCGTTGAATAAAACAGATCCGCTGTCTGGACCAGTTATTTGAGTTATAATTCTAATTAATGATGTTTTTCCTGCGCCATTTGGACCTAACAAGCCATATATTTTACCTTGTTCAACCTCCAAACTTACATCGTCGAGGGCACGATGATTCGCATATTGTTTTACAATATTTTGGACCTTTAGCATATGTTTAGTTTATTAATTTATGGATTTTGATGCTAATTTAGGTTAATTGTTACATCAATATGTTAATCTTTAAGCTAAACTTTTGCACAATTACAAAAGATATATATTTAATATTAATATGGAAAAAATGAGGAAAAAAAAACACCCAAAATTTAATTTTGGGTGTTCATTTTAATTTTTTTTAATTCTTTAGGCTTCTTGGTGTAACCAAGCTTTTTTTGCTAATAATTCTTCTTCTGTTTCTCTTACATCTTCATCATCCACACAACAATCTACCGGACAGACAGCTGCGCATTGCGGTTCGTCATGAAAACCTTTACATTCTGTACATTTTTCGGAAACAATAAAATAAATTTCATCAGAAATTGCATCCATAGAAGCATCAGCATCTATTTCTTCTGATTTGAAACTAATTAAACCTGAAAGATTTGTGCCGTCAGAAAATCGCCATGCAGTACCTGCATCATATATCGCATTGTTTGGACATTCAGGTTCGCAGGCCCCACAATTGATACATTCGTCTGTTATTTTAATTGCCATTCTACTTTAATCAAATGCTAAGTTTAACTTTGCATTGCAAATATATCAATAATTGTTTAAAAAATATTCAATATGAATACCAACATACGCAATACTTTTATCGAATTTGGGAAGATTTTACGTGCTTCTAATTCTGAAATAGAAAACGCAATAAATAGTGCTCAACATTCAAATGCTTGGTTTACACCAGAAATGGTTCGAAAATCAATAGTTTCATTTGGTGACATGCTTTCTGAAGAAAAAGTAGATGCTTGGTTTAAAAGTATACCTGAAAATGACAATTCAAAAAGAGTAGGATTAATTTTAGCAGGTAATATTCCAATGGTAGGTTTGCACGATTTACTTTGTGTACTGGCTACAGGAAATTATGCGGTTGTAAAATTGTCGTCTTCTGATGATAAATTAATTCCATTGATGGTGAAAATTTTAGTAGAAATTCAACCAGAAATAGCTAAGAAAATAGAGTTTACAGATAGATTGATGAATTTTGATGCTGTAATAGCTACGGGTAGTAATAATTCGTCAAGATATTTTGATTATTATTTTGGAAAGGTACCTCATATAATCAGAAAAAATAGAACGAGCATTGCTGTAATTTCTGGAAATGAAAGCGCAGAAGAACTTCAAAATTTAGGGAATGATATTTTTGATTATTTTGGGTTGGGCTGTAGAAATGTGTCTAAAATATACTTGCCAGAAGGGTATAAGATTAGTAAATTTTTCGAAGCTATAGAGCACTTTCAGCCTATTATTAATCATTTTAAATACAATAATAATTACGATTACAACAAATCTATTTATCTGGTAAATGGGGTTGTGCATTTCGATAATGGATTTTTGTTGGTAAAGGAGGATAGTGGTTTTATATCTCCATTGGCAGTTTTATTTTATGAAAATTATAAATCTTTAGAAGATTTGGAAAGTAAAATACTTAATAATAGTGCTCAAATTCAATGCATAGTAGGTCATGCTAATATGTTTTCAAAATTAAATACAGTAAATTTTGGGAAAAGTCAATCTCCAGAATTAACGGATTATGCTGATAACATAAATACTATTGAATTTTTGATTGGATTAAACAATTAATATTCGTTGTTCTTTGTAGTAAGTTTTTATGATTTTATGCTATATAAATCTTATTTTTGACCATAATGTATATTGTAAAGGTTAAAGGCATTGCCAAAATTCCAGATTATGTTCAATTAAGGGATGAAAAATTCACTTTATTGGCATATTTTAGGGTAGACAGGCCTGATAAATCTTTGGAAAAGTTAGGATTGGGAGAACAACAAGATCAAATTATGAAGCTTATTGAAACACTTCCATTCGGTAAAATTGAAAAATTAGATATATAACATGACAAACCAACCAGTTATTACCCTTAGAAACGTAGATGTATTTCAGCAGAAACATTTGGTATTATCTAATGTAGACTTGACAGTAAATAAAGGGGACTTTTTATTTCTTATTGGTCAAACTGGATCTGGAAAGAGTAGTTTATTAAAGGTTATATATGGTGATTTACATATTGGAAATGGAAATGGTGAGGTAGCAGGGTTTAATTTAAAAACTTTAGCAGAAAAAGATGTTCCGTTTTTAAGAAGAAAACTGGGTATTGTTTTCCAGGATTTTCAATTACTTACTGATAGAACTGTAGAGAAAAACCTTGAGTTTGTATTGCGTTCTACAGGTTGGAAAGATGCTTCATTAATAGCAGAACGTATAAAAGATGTTTTAGATAAAGTAGGTTTAAGAAGTAAAATCCGCAAAATGCCTCACGAATTATCAGGAGGTGAGCAGCAGAGAATAGTAATTGCAAGAGCATTATTAAATAACCCAGAAATTATTTTGGCGGATGAACCAACGGGTAATTTGGATCCTGAAACGTCTGAAGAAATTGTACAATTGTTGTTGCAAATTAGCTCTATGGGTACAACAGTGATTATGGCTACGCATAATTATCAAATAATTAAAACTTTCCCTTCTCGAATTATAAAATGCGAGGGTGGTGTGGTACATCAAGATGCCACAATCGTCTAATAAAACACCAAAAATCAGTCATTCTGTACAGTCTTTAGTCAATATGTCTGCCACGTTGGCGGGTTTTTTGTGTTGGCAATAAAATTGATTCGTACAATAAAAAAACAATAATGTTCAATAAGAAGAAAAATAAAGTGAAGAACGAAATGAATCAAGAACAGGAGCCATTAAAAGAAAATACAATTGAAAATACACCTGTTGAAGAAAATGTTACTCCTGAAATTTCAGTTGAAGAGAAATTAGAGCAAGAAAAAGCGGAGTTAAACGATAAATTTATACGTTTATTTGCTGAATTTGATAATTATAAAAGACGTACTCAAAAGGAACGTGTAGAGCTATTACAAACAGCTGGAAAAGATGTTATTGTTTCTTTGTTACCTGTTTTAGATGATTTTGATAGAGCGTTAAAAGCTACAGAAGCTGAAATGGATAGTCCGATTAGAGAAGGGGTAGTTTTAATACATAATAAACTGAATTCTATTTTAGGACAAAAAGGTTTAAAAGAAATTGAGAGCAATAATGCAGATTTTGATACTGATTTACATGAAGCTTTATCGAATATCCCTGCTCCTTCAGAAGAATTGAAAGGAAAAGTAATTGATACTTTAGAGAAGGGGTATATGCTTAATGATAAAGTTATCCGTTTTTCTAAAGTTGTAGTCGGTAGTTAATCATCAGGCATAGCCTTTTATAAATAAGAAAATGAGCAAGAGAGATTTCTATGATATTTTAGGTGTTACTAAAAGTGCATCTGCTGATGAGATCAAAAAAGCCTACAGAAAGTTGGCGATAAAGTATCACCCAGATAAAAATCCGGGTGATAAAGCTGCTGAAGAAAAGTTTAAAGAAGCAGCAGAAGCATATGAAATTTTAAGTAATCCAGAAAAGAAACAGCGATATGACCAATTTGGTCATGCTGGCATGGGAGGCGCAGGTGGTGGCGGTGGTCAATACGGCGGCTCTATGAATATGGAGGATATTTTTAGTCAGTTTGGCGATATTTTTGGCGGTGGCGGAAGTCCTTTTGATAGCTTTTTTGGTGGTGGCCAACGTGGCGGTGGAAGAAGAGTTGTAAAAGGAAGTAATCTTAGAATCAAAGTTAAGCTTACGTTAGAAGAGATTTCTAATGGCACCGAAAAGAAAATTAAAGTTAACAAGCAGATTTCTTGTAAATCATGTAATGGAACTGGAGCAAAAGATAAATCTTCTGTAAGTACTTGTGGTACTTGTGGAGGTAGTGGTGCGGTAAGAAAAGTTACCAATACAATTCTTGGTCAAATGCAAACTACAGCTACTTGTCCAAATTGTAATGGTAGTGGTCAACAAATTACAGCAAAATGTAATTCTTGTCATGGTGATGGGGTAGTGAGAGGAGAAGAAACCATAACCATTAATATTCCTGCTGGAGTTAGTGATGGTATGCAATTAAGTATGAGCGGTAAAGGAAATGCTGCTCCAAATGGAGGGATTCCGGGCGACTTAATTATTTTGATTGAAGAAATACCTCATGAAACTTTAAAAAGAGAAGGGAATAACGTTGTTTATGACCTACATTTAAATTTTGTTGATGCAGCTTTAGGGATGAGTGTAGAAGTACCTACTATAGATGGTAAGGCAAAAATTAAAATTGAACCAGGTACTCAAAGTGGAAAATTATTAAGACTTAAAGGAAAAGGTATTCCTGAAGTAAATAGTTACCATAGAGGTGATCAGATTATTCATATTAATATATGGACACCAAAAGCTTTAAATGCTGAAGAGCGAGCAATTTTAGAAAAATTAAGAGACTCTTCGAACTTTAAACCTCAGCCAGGTAAAAATGATAAAAGTTTCTTCGAAAGAATGAAAGAATATTTTGAATAATATAAATCCCGCAAATACTGCGGGATTTTTTGTTTCTAGTGAAAATATTATCAATGGGGTGTAAATTATACATCAAGTATAGCTCCAATAAGTAATTTTAAGTAGTTTTAAATTTCAATTCAATTTATTTGATGGATTTAGTTTTTGGAATTTGTAATATAGCAGTTGCTCCACTTCGCTCAGATAAAAGCGATAGAGCCGAAATGGTATCTCAACTACTTTTCGGCGATTTTGTGGAAGTTTTAGGTGTAGAAGATAATTGGTGTTTGGTTGAAAATGCGGCCGATAACTACCAAGGTTGGATGGATTTTAAGCAACTTACACCAATTTCTGAAAAAGATTATATATTGCTAAAAGAGCAATTTACGTTAGCTCCTTTACAATTTGATAATGTAATTAAATGTCCTGACGGTTCTATTATCCATTTAAACCCCGGATCTAATTTGCCGTTTTTTTCTAATGCTACTTGCATTCTAGGTGATGCTACTTATTCTGTAGAATTTACACCTTTAAGCTCACCAATAAATAGTGAAAAAATAGAAACCACTGCTAAATTTTTTCTAAATGCACCATATTTATGGGGTGGCAGGAATATTTTAGGAATAGATTGTTCTGGTTTTACTCAGGTGGTATTTAAACTTCATGGAATAAATTTAAAAAGAGATGCTAGTATGCAAGCAGAAAATGGCGAATTGGTAGCATTTCTAACTGAAGGAAGATTGGGAGATTTAGCGTTTTTTGATAATGAGGAGGGTAAAATCACACATGTTGGAATCTTGCTAAACAATCATGAGATTATCCATGCATCTGGTAAAGTTAGAATAGATCCAATTGATGATCAGGGAATTTATAATAAGGATCTAGGAAAATATACCCATAAACTGAGAATTATAAGACGAATGTTTTAATCCCAAATATGAATTAAGCAATCGTCGCCTGTTGATATTAATTGCTTTCCATCTTTAGTCCAAATTAAGTCGTTTACCGAGTGTTTATGTCCAATACCTAGTTTTTCAAGGCTTAAAATTTTAAATAGTTTAAAGTTTTCTGCATCCCAAATTTTAATGCTTTTATCCTGACTAGCGGTAGCAAATATGGGTAGAGTGGGGTGGAAGGCTATTTTATAAATAGAATTCATATGAGCAGGGATTTGCTTTATTAATTTATAATCCTTAGTGTCCCAAATTTTTAATTGAGCATCTCGTCCACCTGATATTAAATAATCGCCATTTGGATGGAAAGAGATGCTTGTTGTTGAAGGGAGATGTGCTTCAAATGAATTTATAATACTATAGTCATTGGTATTTACAATAATAATTCTATTGTCTTTACACGCAAGTGCAATAATGTTTTCTTCGGGATGAACCCCTATTTTTCTAATGGTTTGGTTTGATAAAGGGATTCTTTTTATTTCTTTAAAATCACTTAACGACCAAATACTAATACTTCCATCTTCACTACAAACCAATAATTCATTTTTATTTTTAAGAATTTTTATATCAAATATTGGTTTTTGATGAATGATCTCATTCCAAACTAATTTTTGGTCAATAAAATTAAAACAAGTTATCTTTCCGCTTCTTTCTCCAGCAAATAGAAGATGTTCGTGACTGCATAAGCAATAAGCTGATGAATTTATTGGCCATTTTACCATAATAAATTCCATTTTATTTAAACTCCATTCAACAATACCTTTATCGTTTCCTGCACTAAATAATATTCCAGGTTTTGCGGATTCTGCCAATGCATAAATTGGATTACGATGACCAGTTAATGTTGTGTGTAGTTTGAACATAAGTTGCTATTAGTTCGCTTGAACGTGCCTGTTTTTTAAATTTAATCCTATTTCTTCCAAAGATATGCCCTTTTCTTTTAATAGAACTAATAAATGGAAAAGGAGATCAGAACTTTCGTTTATTAAATGCTCTCTACTTTCTGCTAATGCAGCAATTACTGTTTCTACCCCTTCTTCTCCTACTTTTTGGGCAATTTTGTTGAGTCCTTTTTCTCTTAATTTATTTACGTAAGAATCTTGATTAGGGTGGTTATACCTGCTGTTAATGATGTTTTCTAGTTCAAAAAGAAAAGATTTGTCGTTAGTTAAATTAAAACAGTTTTTACTGCCTGTATGACAAGTTGGACCATTTGGCGTTGCAAAAATCAATAAAGTGTCCTGATCGCAGTCTAAGTGTATCTTGTTTACCATTAAATAGTTGCCACTCGATTCTCCTTTAGTCCACAATCTATTTTTTGATCTTGAAAAAAAAGTTACACGGTTTTCTTCTATAGTTTTTTGATAGGCTTCTTCATTCATATAACCTAGCATAAGTACTTCTAGGGTTGTAAAATCCTGAATGATAACAGGAATTAATCCTTCACCTTTTTCGAAATTTATATTCATATTCTTACGGGTATATTATTGTTAAGCATATTCTTTTTTAAAATGGGAATATTAATTTCCCTGAAATGGAACACAGAAGCTGCTAATGCTGCATCTACATTAGTTTCTTTAAAGACATCAATAAAGTGCTGTTCACTACCTGCTCCACCTGAAGCAATAACAGGAATTTTAAGTGTTTCACATACGATTTTTAAAGTTGGAATATCGAATCCATTCTTTGTTCCATCTTTATCCATTGAGGTCAGTAAAATTTCACCTGCACCTAAACTTTCTGCTTTTTTTAGCCAATCTATGGTATTCCAATCTGTAGGCAGCGTTCCGCCATTAAGAAAAATACGTTGTGAATTTTCTATTTGCTTACTATCTGCTGCCACTACTACAAACTGACTTCCAAATTCTTTAGCTAATTCTTCAATTAAAATTGGATTTTTAACAGCCGCTGAGTTAATAGAAATTTTATCGGCACCTGCTTCTAATAAATTTCCAGCATCTTTTAGGCTAGAAATTCCTCCACCAATAGTAAATGGAATACTAACCACTCTTGCCACCTCTTTTGCCAATGAAATCATAGTTTTTCTTTTTTCATTGGTAGCAGAAATATCAAGGAAAACTAATTCGTCTGCACCTTGATGAGAATAAACTTCAGCTAATTGAACAGGATCGCCTGCATCTTTCAGTCCTTCGAAATTTACACCTTTTACAGTTCTTCCAACTTTAACATCTAAGCAGGCAATAATTCGTTTAGTAAGATTAGTTATGTGAGAATTATTGTCCATTTTATAGTGTAGTCATAGTTTTTAAATTCCATTCTTTTATCTCTTCGATAGATATTTTATCTTCATAAATAGCTTTTCCAACCACACAACTACTAATTCTTAGTGCATCTAATTGTTTTATATCTTCCATACTAGCGATTCCACCAGAGGCAATTAACTTTATAATAGGGGCGTAATTCATAAGCTTTTCATATAGGTCAACCGCTGTTCCGCCTAATTTTCCGTCCTTACTTATGTCGGTACATAAAAACCTAAAGAACCCTAATCTTAAACATTTGTCTATATAATCGTACAGCTTTATCGGTGAGCTTTCTAGCCAGCCATTATATTTTATCACCTCATCCAATACGTCAATTGCAATTACAATTCTGTTTGCATAGTCTTGTTGTTGTGATAAATCTTTTCTTAGATCATCTAGAAAATTAGGTTCAGTTATAGCTTGAGTACCCACAATAACGCGATAAATACCTGCATCTAAAAGGTTTTTCACTTGTTCAATACTTCTAATCCCTCCGCCATATTGAATCTTCATATCTGTTTTTTTGATCAGGTCAAATAAGAGCTTTTGGTTTGAAAAATCTCCTTTTGCGCCATTCAAATCAATAATATGAATCATATCAGTTCCATGACTTCTATACTTTTCAATCATCTCGCTAATGGAGATGTTGTACACTGTTTTTTGGTTATAATCCCCTTCAGAAAGTCTTACAACTTTTCCGTCCAAGATATCTATTGCAGGAATGATATACATAATTATAAGTTTTGGAAGTTAAATAATAATTGTTCGCCTGCATTCCCAGATTTTTCTGGGTGGAATTGCACACCATAGAAATTGTCTCTTTGGATTGCTGCGGCAAACTCTACACCGTGTTTTGTTGTTGCTATACTGTAAATGTCTTGATTTTCAACATAATACGAATGAACAAAATAAAAATGGCTATTAGTTTTTATATTTAAAAATAAATCATTGTGCTGGTAATTAACCTCATTCCAGCCCATATGAGGAATTTTTATATCTAGATTTGCAGGAAAACGCTTAGTATTTAATGGAAAAAGTTGTAATAAATTAGAATTACCTTCTTCTGAAAATTGAGTTAACAATTGCATACCTACACAGATTCCTAAAACAGGCTTTTTTAAATTTTTTATTGCTTCTACCAAGCCCGAATTCTGTAATTCCATCATACATTTTCCTGCGTGACCAACACCTGGGATAATAATATGCGTAAATTTGTCGAAATCTTCAGGCACGTTAATCATACCATAAGGCACGTTAACTCTATTTAAAGCCGATTTAAGCGAGAAAATATTGCCACCCCCGTAATTTACTATCCCAATAATATTTTTATTCATTATAATAATCCTTTGGTACTGGGTAAGAACATTTTATCTGGATCTTGCTTAATTGCCATTTTAATAGCTTTTGCAAATGCTTTGAAAATAGCTTCAATTTTATGGTGTTCGTTTTCACCTTCGGCCTTAATGTTTAGATTACATTTTGCAGCATCACTAAATGATTTAAAAAAATGGAAGAACATTTCTGTAGGTACATCACCAATGCGTTCCCTTTTAAATTCGGCGTCCCAAACTAGCCAATTTCTACCTCCAAAATCTAATGCAACAGTTGCTAAGCAATCGTCCATAGGTAAACAGAATCCATACCTTTCTATTCCTAATTTATTACCTAAAGCCTTTTGGAAGGCCTCTCCCAAAGCTAAACCGGAATCTTCAATCGTATGGTGTTCATCGATATGTAAATCGCCCACAGCCTTTATATTTAGGTCTATTAGGCCGTGTTTTGCAATCTGTTCTAACATATGATTGAAAAAATTAAGTCCAGTAGAGATTTCAGATTTACCAGAACCATTAAGATTGAGCTCAATTTTTATATCGGTTTCATTGGTAACTCTACTTATTTCGACCTTTCTATCCTTGCTTTTTAGAAATTGATAGATTTTATCCCAATCTGATGATTGAAGTGCAACTGAATCTTCTATATTTTGCAAATCCATCCCTTCATTGGCGCCTAAATTATCATCATTTCTAAGCCATAGAGCTTTTATGCCCAAGTTTTTGGCAAGTAAAACATCGTTAAATCTATCTCCAATCACATAAGATTCATCCTTATTAAAACCTTCATTTATTAGGTTTATTAGTAAACCTAAACCTGGTTTACGGGTGGGTAAGTTATCTTTTGCGAAGGTTCGGTCAATAAATTGTTCTTCAAATATCACCCCTTCATTTGCGTAAGTATTAATGATAAAATTATGGATCGAATTGAATTTATCTTCTGGGTATATTTCCGTTCCTAAACCATCTTGGTTGGTTACCATTACAAGTTTAAAATCCATCTCTTTTGCGATTTTCGCTAAATTAGAGATCGCTTTCGGATAAAACTTTAACTTCTCAAAAGCGTCAATTTGTTCGTCTGGAGATTCTTCTATTAATGTACCATCTCGGTCTATAAATAATATTTTTTTCATGTTAGGCTACATTATAACGAGTTAAACAAGCAATAAGTTTTTCATTTTCTTGAGGTGTTCCAATTGAAATTCGGAGCGTGTTTTCACACATTTCAATTGATGATCTATTTCTAACTATTATGCCGTTTTCTAATAAATAATTGTAAACTGCATTGGCATCATTAAACTTTACCAGCAGAAAATTTGCATCGGATGGATATACATTAACTACGAAATCTAATTTTATTAAATTGTCTTTCAATAACTCTCTTTCTGCAACTGTTTCCTTAATCCAGCTATTTATTAGCGGTAAATTATCTAAAGCTTCAACAGCTAATTTTTGAGTTACTTCACTCAAATTATAAGGAGGTTTTACTTTGTTTAAGATTTCAATTAAAGGCAATGAACCAAAAGCCATTCCTATTCTTAGTCCAGCCAAACCCCATGCTTTTGAGAAAGTTTGCAATACAACCAGATTTGGATATTCGGTTAATTCATTTATAATTGAGTATTGCTTTGAATAATTAATATAGGCTTCATCCACTACTACAAGTCCTTGAAAATTATTTAATAAGGTCTCTATATCTAATTTTTTAATTGAATTACCTGTAGGGTTATTTGGCGAGCATATAAACACAACTTTTGTGTTTGAATTGATGGTTTCGGCGATATTATTTAAATCGAGTTGGAAATCTGGAGTTAAGGAAACCCGTTTTATTTCTACGTTGTTTAATTGAGCTGAAACCTCATACATCCCATAAGTTGGTGTCATAATAATAATATTATCTTGTTTAGGCTCGCAAAAAGCTCGAATAATTAAGTCGATTGCTTCATCGCTTCCATTTCCAATAAAGATATGCTTAGGAGGAATACCCTTTATTTGCGCGATACGCTCCTTCAGAGCCGCTTGAATAGGATCAGGGTACCTGTTGTGTGCTTGGGGCAGGGGGGAGCCGTAGGGGTTCTCATTTGCGTCCAAAAATATTTCTGCATTACCTTTAAACTCTGCTCTTGCGGTGGAATAAGGTTTAAGCTGTTTTATATTATCTCTTTGTAAATCTTGTATATCCATTTTATTTTAAACGTAATGTAACTGAGTTTTTGTGTGCTTGTAAGCCTTCGGCTTCTGCTAATATCTCAATTGTGTTGCCTAAATTGTTAATTCCTTCTTTATTAATCTTTTGAAACGTGATTTTTTTTAAAAAACTGTCAACAGATACCCCAGAATATGCCTTTGCATTACCGGCGGTAGGTAAAGTATGATTAGTTCCAGAAGCATAATCACCAGCACTTTCAGGGGTGTAATTTCCTAAGAATACAGATCCTGCGTTAATAATGAGATGAGTATAACTTTCTGGGTTGTTAACGGCTAAGATTAAATGTTCTGGAGCGTATTCGTTGCTGAAAGAAAATCCATCTTCTAATCGATCAATTAGAACGCCATAAGAGTTTTTCAATGCGTTTAATGCGATCTCTTTACGCGGCAAATTTGTAAATTGTTCTGCAATAGCTCGATTTGTTTTATCTAAAATATCACTTGAGGTGGAAACTAAAACAACTTGACTATCAGATCCATGTTCTGCTTGTGCTAATAGGTCGGCTGCTAAAAATTCAGGATTTGCAAACTCATCAGCTATGATTAGAACTTCTGATGGGCCAGCTGGTAAATCAATAGCCGTCCATTTTTGGACCAACGATTTTGCGAAATTAACATATCGATTTCCAGGGCCAAATATTTTATAAACTTTAGGTATAGAAGGTGTGCCAAATGCCATAGCGCCAATAGCTTGCGCGCCTCCGGCTAAGTAAATTTTATCAATACCTAGGCTAATGGCACAGAAAGCTATAGCGGGATTAACTAAGCCCTTATCATTGGGTGGGGTGCAAACAACTATGTCCTTGCAACCAGCAATTAAAGCAGGAATTGCCAACATTAAAAATGTACTTGGTAGTACAGCAGAGCCTCCTGGGACATACAAGCCTACTTTTTCAATCGCTCTGTTTTCTCTCCAACAAACAACTCCTTTGGTGGTTTCAATTCTCTCTTCCTTAATAAGTTGTGTTTGGTGGAATTTTTTGATGTTAGTTATGGCCGTTTTAATGGCAAGCTGTAAATCCTCACTCACTTTTGAGGCCAATTCTTGAAGAGTACTCAGTTCTAGATATAAATTATCTCCATTATAATTATCGAATCTTTTATTGCATGATTTTAAATACTCGTCGCCGTCAGATTTTACCCCTTCTAAAATAACTTTTACATCAACTTCTATGTCTTTATCGTCCGTTAATGCTCTCGAGCTTATTTCTTCAATTTTTGATTTAGATAACTCTTTTAAGTTGTAGATTTTAAGCATATTATATTTTTAATTTAACTTTTAGTTAATGATAAAATATTCAATTTATAGTATGATTTTTTCAATTGGCATAACCACAATGCCTTCTGCACCTGCTTTTCTTAAGCTATTTATTTTTGGCCAAAAATCTGATTCTTGGATAACCGAATGAACCGCTAACCAACCTGGTTCGTGAAGTGGAACAATGGTTGGACTTTTAACACCTGGCAATAAATCGACAATTTTTTCTAGGTTGCCTTGGTGTGTATTTAGTACGACATACTTAGTATTTTTTGCTCTTAATACAGATTGAATTCTTTGCAGTAACTCTTCAATTAGGTGCGAGCTTTCATTGGTGTTTTTAGTTATCAGAACAGCTTCTGAACTTAACACATCGGCGAACGGAACTAATCCGTTACTTTTTAAAGTTGCTCCTGTAGAAACAATATCACAAATTGCATCAGACAATCCTAAACCAGGTCCAATTTCTACCGATCCAGAGATGGTTCTAATATTAGCTTTGATATTATTTTTATCTAAATAATCTTGTAGAATGATTGGATAGGAAGTAGCAATGGTTTTATTTTCCAGTTCGGCTATATCACTAATTAATTCATCTTTTTTAACCGCAATTTTCAGCGTACATTTTCCGAATCCTAGCTTTTGAAGTGTATGTGTAGAAACTTTTGTTTCAGCAATTACGTTTTCGCCCACAATACCCAAATCAGCAATTCCGTCTTGCACATATTCTGGAATATCGTCGTCCCTTAAAAACAGTATTTCTAATGGGAAATTGGTAACTTTAGATATAAGCGAACTTTTGTAATTTTCGAAATTTAGGCCACAATTTTTTAGTAGCTCAACAGATTTTTCATTTAGCCTACCAGATTTCTGGATAGCGATTTTAATCGTTTTCAAGATGTATAAAATTTAAAAAGGGGGAGTGTTAGGTAAAAAGATTAGTTAAAACAGAGTCTGCAACGATTGCTTATGCGCAATGATGATGGTTATGATGCAGATGATGATGTTTTAAAATATTTACCATAAAAGTTGCCAATAGATTGGCTTTTTGATGGGGCAAATATAATGCAAGGAATTTATAAATTGAAACTAATACATCAATTTTTTTTGTTTATAAAAAAATATTAACTTTGATTTTTAATGAATTTCATTAACCCAGGATTTCTATTTGCCCCTTTTTTAATCCAATTTGCGGTTATTTCTCATTTTTTTTCGCACTTAAATATTAATGCTAATCTAAGATTTAGTAAAACTCTTGGGAATTCAATTTTTGGTTGGATTACAACCTTATACCCAAATTTATACAATCGATCTTGGAGCGATGAATTGATTTATAGCAGCAACTTAATAATTGAAATTGATCCTGTTTTAGGTAATAAAAACGATATTGATGCGAAAAAGGGGAATTTACCATCTACATTTGTAGAAATTTTTAGTCAGTCATTACGCTTAATTGCAAAGCATTTTGGCATGGGACAGAAGAAACCAAGTTTGTTAAATTCAATTTGCTTTAATAATCATTGAAAATTAATTATTTAATAAAAAATCAATCCAAACCAACTCATGAATATACTTCTTAAAGGTGTTATCATTGCCGATTCAGAGAGTGCATTTAATTTACAAAAAGTAGATGTACGAATAGAAAAAGGTATTTATACTGAAATAGGAACATTGGATTTAAAATCTTCTGATAAAGAAGTTATCTCTGGCGGAGTGTTATCGCCAGGATTTTTCGATTTAAATGTTGTTGCTGGAGATCCTGGAATAGAAACCAAGGAAGATCTTGTAAGCTTACAGGCAGCAGCAAGTGCTGGAGGGTTTACAGGTGTAGCATTAATGCCAAATTCAAAGCCGGTAGTTCATAATAAATCTGCCGTAGAGTATATTTTAAATAGAACTAAGGAATTTCAGGTAGAAATACAACCTATAGGAGCTGTAAGCGTAAATGCCGAAGGAAAAGATTTAGCAGAACTTTACGATATGTTCATCGCTGGTGCAAAAGCATTTTCAGATGGCGTAAATCCAATACAAGATGCTGGATTTATGAGTAGGGCTATTCAATATGCAAATGGTTTTGGAGCGTTGATTTTTTCTTACCCTGAAAATCGAGAAATTGCAGGGAAGGCAATGATTAATGAAAGTAGCAATAGCGTAATGTTGGGAATGAAAGGAAATCCGGCATTGGCCGAAGAGTTGCATATCAGTAGAGATTTATTTTTGGCAGCTTATCATAATGCCCCAATTCATATTTCAACTATTTCCACTGCAGGATCTGTAGCTTTAATTAAAAAAGCTAAAAAAGAAGGCGTACAAGTTACCTGTGATGTTGCAGCTCATCATTTGCTGCTTACAGAAGAAGCTTTAAGTGATTTCGATAGTAATTATAAAGTTAAACCTCCATTAAGAGGAAAAGCTGATGTAAAAGCATTAATTGCCGGCTTAAAAGATGGAACTATTGATGCCATTACATCCCAACACACACCACATGAGATAGAATTTAAGGCGGTTGAATTTGAAGTAGCCGCTTATGGCATGATTGGTTTACAAACCGTGTTGCCAATTTTGTTAAAAGCTGGCTTAAGCTATGAACTCATAGCTGAGAAATTAGGGAAAAGTCCGAGAAAAATATTAAAATTAGAAACATCATCAATAAACTTAGATTCAAAAGCTAACTTTGTATTGTACCAACCAGATAAAAAATGGTTGTATGATACATCAAATAATTATTCTAAGTCTTCGAATTCGCCTTTCTTAAATCAAGAATTAACAGGAAAAGTAATCGCAACCTATCACCAAAAACAATTAAAACGTTATGAATAAGGCAGTAGAAAAAGCTTTAAAAGCATCAATCAAGAAATTTGCAGAGATAGAAAAAATCGATAGTCAGAATTTCTTAAATCAAATTTTAGAGGTTTTTAATTGGGAAGGAAATTTTCTTGAGAAGACAGATAAATTTGATGCTGTATTTGAATCTAATGAAGGTTTCGAAGAATTAAAAGAAGTTTATTTCGATTTAATGATGATAAATTTCTTTACTGCTGATGCAGCAAAATTGGAAGCAGATTATTTGGATAGCGAAGAGTGGGCAGATATTGAAGAGCAAACTTTAGATCGTGGTACAGAGTTCTTAAACCTTCTTTTATATGTGAATGAATGTAAAGATGAGCATATTCAACCCAGTTTAGACGACTTTTTAAAGGAGTTTTTATTGGTTGATGAGGACGAATTTCAAGATGAATTCCATATTTATGAAGATTTAATCAGCAATCAAGCATTAGCTGAATCAAGTATCGAAGATATTTGTAATAATGCTGGACTTATGAATTTAAATGAAGAAATGGAAGAATTATTTGTTCCATTTATGTGCTTTTTTAACCAACCAAATATTGATGAAAAATCTATTGAGGAGTTAGAGAAGTTTAGCAATAATGCATCATTTGATGTTGCACTTTATACATTAATTGTTAATTTTAATAAAATTTAACAAACTTATTTATGGAAACAGTGAAAACAAATGCTAATAATGAAGCATTAAAAAATGGCTTGGGCTTAGGCTTATGCATGTTATTTTTAACCATTCTTTCAACTTACATTATTGTAGGTACAGACTCTTTATTAACCTTAACCCTTGCACCAATAATTATTAGTATAATTATCCCTATAGTTATATCAATATTCTTTACTAAGGATTTAAGAAAGAAGGTAGGAGGTTATTGGACATTTAAAGAAGCCGTATCTAAAATCTTTATTATGTTTTTAATTTCTTTTGCTATTTCTACAGCAGGAAATGTTGTTTACAGTAAATATATTTCACCGGGTTTACAAGAGCGATTACAAGATAATATTGAAGGATTAACTTCTACAATGATGTTAGATCAAGGTATGGAATCTGATGTTGTTGATACTCAAATTCAAAAAATGCGTGATGATTTCGATAAAAGAAATAACGGAACTTTTATGCAACAAGCTCAAGGATATTTAATTGCAATTATATTTGTTTTTATTATCTCTTTAATTTTTGCTGGAATTTTTAAAAAGAACCCTCCTTTATTTGTAAACGAGGATTAAAATATTTAGAATTTTAATAATTAAGCTGCACTTTATTAAAGTGCAGCTTTTTTTGTGAATTTTATTTACGTTAGAACATCAAAATGGTAATCTTCTAAATTTAATTTAGTCTTTAGATTAGGGTTTCCAAGAGCGAATAATGACTGGGGCTAGAAGATAAGCGGTTACAGTAAATTAGGAATAAAAATTGCTAATAATTCTACTGCACTCAACTATATGTTTTTTAATTATCTTTACAAATTCAGTATTTTTGCATAAATAAGCATCTTAACTCTATAAATGAATATTTCCATTATCATCCCGCTCTATAATGAGGAGGAATCATTGCCCGAATTAATCAGTTGGATTAATAAGGTAATGTTAGCCCATCAATACACCTATGAGGTAATTATGATTGATGATGGTAGTACGGATAGTTCCTGGAAGGTAATAAATCAACTTAAAGCTGAAAACTCATCAGTTAGAGGTATAAAATTTAGACGTAATTATGGTAAATCGGCTGCTTTAAATGTTGGATTTGAAGCTGCAAATGGCGAAGTAGTAATTACTATGGATGCCGATTTACAAGATAGTCCTGATGAAATTCCAGTTTTATACAAAAGAATAAAAGAAGAAGGTTACGATTTAGTTTCTGGTTGGAAAAAGAAAAGATACGATCCAATTACCAAAACCATACCTACCAAATTGTTTAATGCCGCAACTAGAAAGATGAGCGGAATTCATTTAAACGATTTTAACTGCGGACTAAAAGCTTACCGTAAAGATGTTATTAAAACCATTGAAGTTTATGGCGAAATGCATCGTTATATCCCAGTTATTGCTAAATGGGCAGGGTTCAAAAAAATTGGAGAACAAGTTGTAGAGCATCGCGCAAGAAAATATGGTGTAACAAAGTTTGGGTTAAGCAGATTTATTAACGGTTTCCTTGATTTATTATCAATATTTTTTGTTGGTAAGTTCGGTAAGCGACCTATGCACTTTTTTGGTGCAATTGGTGTTCTAAGTTTCTTCTTGGGTATGATAATGACCTTGTGGATTATTGGTGTGAAATTATATCATGTTTGGGCACATATTCCTTATAAAAGGGAAATTACTGAACAACCCTTGTTTTACTTAGCTTTAGTAGCCATAATATTAGGTTCACAGATGTTTTTAGCGGGATTTGTGGCTGAATTAGTAACTAGAAATGCCCCTGAGAGAAATGCTTATTTAATTGAATCTGAAATCTAAATCAAGGTGTTCTTTTCTATCATCATACCACTTTATAATAGACCTCAAGAAATTTTAGAGCTATTAGAAACCTTAGTTATACAAACCTATACACAGTTTGAAGTAATTATAATTGAAGATGGTTCCAAATTAGATGCTCGGGAAATTGCGGATCAATTTAAAAATAGATTAGATCTTCATTATTATTTTAAAGAGAACGGCGGACAAGGTTTTGCAAGAAATTATGGATTTGAGAGAGCTAAAGGCGATTATTTCATAATTTTTGATTCAGATTGCTTAATTCCAGAAGATTACTTGGAAATAGTTTGTAATTATTTATATGAACATCCTTTAGATGCTTTTGGTGGTCCAGATGCAGCGCATAAAAGTTTTACACCCTTACAAAAAGCGATTAGTTATGCCATGACTTCTCCATTTACAACTGGAGGAATTAGGGGAAATAAAAAGCATTTGGGTCAGTTTCATCCCCGAAGTTTCAACATGGGTGTGTCGAGAAAAGTTTATGAAACAGTAGGCGGATTTAAATTAACTAGGTTAGGTGAAGATATCGAATATAGTATTAGAATTCATAATGCTGGTTTTAAAATAGGCTTAATTCCTAATGCTAAGGTTTATCATAAACGCAGAACTAGTTTATCTCAATTCTATAAACAGTTGCATTTTTTTGGTCGAGCCAGAATAAATATCTATAAACATTTCCCATCAGAGCTTAAACCTGTTCATTTTTTTCCAGCAATTTTTACTGTAGGTTTTGCAATATTAATTCTGTTAAACTTATTTGGATGCAAATTAGCTTATTTAGGGAATGCTATATTAGGTTTCTATTTTTCACTTTTATTTTTACACTCATTCTATATAAATAAATCATTTAAAATCGCAATTTTGAGTATTGCTGCTGCTTTTATTCAGTTAACAGCTTATGGATTAGGCTTTATTCAAGATTTTGTTAAAAGAGTGGTTTTTAAAAAATAATTCTATAATTATTTAAATTATGATTCAATATTTAAAGGAAAGTACATTTATTGTTAAGGATGTAATAATGCAAGCATGGGCAGTAACACGCGATAATTATTTTTCTATCGCCACCTTTTGTTTCATGTTGTTTATAACGTTCTCTACTTCTACTTTTTTGGCTTTTTTTATGGGTCAATTGCATATAGGAGTAAGAGTGGTAATGCTAATTATCTTTATGATTTTATATTGTATGGTTCATTTATCGCTAATTAAGTACATTTTTAAAGTATTAGATAGTAAAGATGTTCAGCCTCAGATTATAGAAACTTTGCCAACCAGAAATGAAATTATCCGATTTTTAATCGGGACTTTATATTTTGGGTTAAGTATATTTTTTGTTGGAATTGCTTTGTTTCCGGTTCTTTATATTTTGGATTTCGTTTTGCGTTTAGCCGTAGATGCAGGCTTGATTGATAGCTTTACCCAAGTTGGGGATGTAATTGTGAAAATTGCTGTTGCTATAGCTGTAATCAGTATATTTTTTACTTTTATTAGAATTATATTTTTCCCGTTCTTTATCATAGATAAGGGAGCTTCTCCATTTGAATCTATAAAATTAAGTTTGGCAACCACGAAGGGAAATTTTATTAAACTCCTTTATATTTTAATAACCTTGGTGTTAATTCAAGTAATTGTTTTTGGATTTTTTTATTGGACTTTATCGGGTTTTAATATGATATCCATGTTTTTTAATTATGATATTAATTCCTATGTATCTCTTTTAGCTGCCATTTTTAGTTCATTTGTGGTGGTTCCGTTTACAACTTCATTGTTTTCTGTAGCTTATAGAAAAATTATGAACGAATATAAGGGAGAAGAACATCCAGATATATTGCATAATATTATTTAATATGGGTTTTAAAGCAGCTTTGAGTAAGCCGTTTGCGGCATGGGTAGTTCGTGGAATTGAGCGTAGAAAAAAAACAGCTAAGGAAGACCAATTGGCTATTATGCTGAAAAACGTAGCCTTGGCAAAAAATACTGCTTTTGGAAAAGATCACCATTTTTCTAAAATAAAAGACTATGAGTCATTTAAAAAGCATATTCCGATTAGGGATTATGAAGATTTAAAGCCTTATGTTGATAGAATGGTAAATGGTGAGGCCGATATCTTATGGGGTGGAAAGCCACAATATTTTGCTAAAACCAGTGGTACGACTTCTGGAGTAAAATATATTCCAATTTCTAAAGAATCTATGCCACAACATATTAAAGCTGCCAGAAATGCATTGTTAAATTATATTCATGAAACTGGAAAGGCCGACTTTGTAAATGGGAAGATGATATTTTTGCAAGGAAGTCCGGTTATGGATAAAAAGAATGGTGTTTTTGTTGGAAGACTTTCTGGTATAGTAGCGAATCATGTTCCAAATTATTTGCAAAAAAACAGATTGCCATCATTTAAAACCAATAGTATTGAAGACTGGGAAGAAAAAGTAGATGCTATAGTGGAGGAAACTATCCATCAAGATATGACCCTTATTTCGGGGATTCCACCTTGGGTGCAAATGTATTTCGACAGATTAACAGAAAAATCTGGTGGTAAGAAAATCAAGGATATTTTTAAGAACTTTAGTCTTTTTGTTTATGGCGGTGTCAATTTTGAGCCATACAGAGCGAAATTAGAAGAAAGTATAGGAAGAAAGATTGATTCCATAGAAACTTATCCAGCTTCTGAAGGATTTATCGCTTATCAGGATAAACAGGATGATAAAGGCCTCTTATTGCTCACCAATGCCGGTATATTTTTTGAATTTATTCCTGCTGAAGAATATTTTGATGAAAACCCAACCAGATTAAATATAACGGAGGTAGAGCTAGGTAAGAATTATGCATTAATAATGAACACAAATGCGGGATTATGGGGTTATAGTATTGGCGATACAGTTAAGTTTGTTTCCTTAAATCCATATAAAATTATAGTTTCTGGTCGTATTAAGCATTATATTTCTGCTTTTGGTGAACATGTAATAGGTGAAGAAGTAGAAAAGGCTATCTTATCTGTTGCCGAAGAAGAGAAAGTTGGAATCACAGAATTTACAGTGGCACCACAAGTTAATCCGCCAGTTGGCGATTTACCTTATCATGAATGGTTTGTCGAATTTTCTAATCCTCCAAAAGACTTAAATAATTTCGCTTTAAAAGTAGATAAAGCATTGCAAGTACAAAATATTTATTATTTTGACTTAATTGAAGGAAAGATTTTACAACCTTTAAAAATGGTAAGTTTGCCAAAAGGGAGTTTTGTGAATTATATGAGAAGTGAGGGGAAATTGGGTGGACAAAACAAAGTTCCTCGTTTATCAAACGATAGAAATATTGTAGATAAATTGGGGTAATCTTACTAAGTGCGTAATAGAAAATAACATCAACAAGAATTAATTAGAAATTACATTTGAAACATATATCTATACTTGGATCAACGGGTTCAATAGGCACACAGGCTTTGGAGGTTGTTCGGGATAATGCAGATTTATATACGATTGATGCATTAACTGCTCAAGAGAATTATAAATTATTAATAGAACAGGCATTAGAGTTTAAACCGAAACTAGTTGTAATTGGTAATACAGATCATTTCGATAAAGTAAAAATGAGTTTGCCTGATTTCGAAGTACAAACAGGTAAATCTGGACTTTTAAATGCTGTAAATTTACCATCAACTACCATCGTATTAACTGCATTGGTTGGTGCTGCGGGATTAGAACCTACAATTACAGCTATAAAAGCCGGAAAAAATATCGCATTAGCAAACAAAGAAACTTTAGTGGTTGCAGGTGAGTTAATTATGGGATTAGCTACATCGCATAACGTGGAAATAATTCCAGTTGATTCTGAGCATTCAGCATTATTCCAATGCTTGGTAGGAGAAGATTATAATACAATTGAAAAAATATATTTAACTGCTTCTGGCGGACCGTTTTTAGGCAAGGATTTAAATTACTTAGCTACAGTTAGTAAGGAACAAGCCCTTAAACATCCTAATTGGGCAATGGGTGCTAAAATAACTATCGATTCGGCTTCATTAATGAATAAGGGATTGGAAGTAATTGAAGCAAAATGGTTGTTTGGTTTAAAGCCAGAACAAATTGATGTTATTGTACATCCACAATCTATTATACATTCTATTGTTCAGTTTAAAGATGGTTCAATGAAAGCGCAAATGGGCTTACCTGATATGAAATTGCCTATTCATTATGCGTTAAACTATCCTCATAGAATTACAACAAGTTTCCCGAGGTTTAATTTTATAGATTTTCCTACTTTAAGTTTTCTTAAACCAGATAGGGAAGTGTTTGCGAATTTAGGTTTAGCTTATCAAGCTATGGAAAAGGGAGGGAACATGCCAACTATTTTAAATGCAGCGAATGAAGTAGCTGTGGAGGCCTTTTTGAAGGATAAAATAGGCTTCTTAGAAATGAGTAATTTGATAAAAAAATGTATGGAAGAAGTTGAATTTAATGTAACTTCATCGATTGAGAATTTTGTAGATAGCGACAAAAAGACACGTATTTTTGCCGAAAAATTACTGAATTCGTAACAGTATAAATAAAAAAGATTCTAACTATATTCGGCATTTAAAATGTCGACACTAAAAAATAAGAAATAAAGAATGGATGGATTGATTATGGCGGGCCAGCTGTTGCTGGGGTTATCAATATTAGTTATTTTACATGAGCTAGGACACTTCTTAGCAGCAAGAGCATTTGGTATTAAAGTAGAAAAGTTTTATCTGTTTTTCGATGCATACGGAATAAAGCTTTTCAAATTTAAATATGGAGATACAGAATATGGTATAGGATGGCTACCATTGGGTGGTTATGTTAAAATTGCAGGTATGATAGACGAATCTATGGATACCGAGCAAATGGAACAACCTATTCAACCATGGGAATTTAGAGCTAAACCCGCTTGGCAACGTTTAATTGTGATGTTGGGTGGAATTATTGTTAACATTATTGTTGGCTGCGTGATATTTTGGATCATGACGTTTAAGTACGGTCAAACTTATACACCCAACTCATCAGTTGTTAACGGAATTCATGCTGGTCCGGTAGGAAAAGAAATTGGATTACAAAATGGCGATAAAATTATAGCTATTAATGGTCAGAAAGTACTTCGTTTCGAAGAAATTAAAAGCTCTAAGGTACTTTTAGATAAAACTACTTTAACTGTTGTTAGAGGAAATAAAACCTTATACGTTAAAGTTCCAGATGATTTTCTTAATAAAATTGCTGATGCTAAAGGTTTATTTGTAGAGCCTAGATTAACATCAACAATTGATTCCATTATACCAAATTCTGCTTCTGCAAAAGCGGGTTTGATGAAGGGCGATAAGATTGTCTCTATAAATGGCAAGAAAGTTAATTTCCAAGATCAAGTGAAAGAAATTATAACAGCTAATAAGAATTCTACAGCCAAGATTGCAGTTTTAAGAAATAATGATGTTCAAAATTTCAATGTACGTATAGATTCTTTGGGAACCATAGGTTACTACCCATTTATTGGTGAAATTAAGCGAGAGACAACACATTTTGGATTTTTTGAAGCATTTCCTATTGGCGTTAAAATGGCGGCTAATAGTTTCATGGATAACGTAAAAGGCATTGGTAAAATTCTTAAAGGTGATGCAAGTGCAAGAAATATAAGCAGTCCGATTGGTATTGCTAAAATATATGGATCTGAATTTGATTGGATTAATTTCTGGAGTTTAACAGCTTTAATTTCAATTGGACTAGCGTTTATGAATTTATTGCCAATTCCGGCTTTAGATGGCGGACATGTTGTATTCTTATTAATTGAAATGATTAAAGGAAGTCCAGTTAGTGATGTAATTATGGAAAAAGCACAAATTGCTGGATTCTTAATACTTATTTCACTAATGATATTTGCATTTGGTAACGATATATTGAAATTCTTTGGCATTTAAATCCATATAGTAATGAAGAATTTCTTTGAACTTTATGATTTGCCTGTTTCTTTTTCGCCAGACCCTGCAATTGTAAAAAAGCAGTATTATGCGTTGAGTAAAAAATATCATCCTGATTTTTATGCAAATCAATCTGCAGAAATACAGGAAGAAGTATTGCAATTATCTACAGAAAACACCAAAGCTTATCAAACTTTTAGCGATAAAAAAAGGCTTATAGAGTATGTATTGCAATTATTAGGCGCTATTAAAGAAGAAGAGCATTATAATTTACCTCAAGATTTTCTTATAGAAATGATGGAAATAAATGAAAAACTTATGGATTTGCAGTTTGATCCTAATGTAGAAGAACTGCAAAAAGTTAAATCCCTAATTTCTAAATTTGAAGCAGGTTTAAACGATGAATTGAACCTTCATACTAATGACTTTGATGTTGTAGATGAAGATCATAAACAGGTAAAATTATCTAAAATTAAAGATCTTTATTATCGCTCTAAGTATCTTGCGCGTTTAAATGAAACCCTAACTAAAATGGGTTAATTATTTAAGCTATTCTAAAAACTAAAATGGGATTACTATCATTATTTAAAAAAGTTGCCATCTGGGAAGGTGTGTCTAACGTATTGTTGTTTTTTGTGGCTATGCCCTTAAAATACTTAGCAGATATGCCTTTAATGGTTACTTATGTGGGTTGGGCACATGGACTACTTTTTGTGGTTTATATAGCTATGTTTTTCGTGTTGTGGTCAAAATTAAAATGGCCATTTTGGAAAGCATCATTAATAGGTGGAGCTTCTTTAATTCCATTCGCTACTTTTTGGGTAGAGAAGAAGTATTTGTAAAATAGCTTAATCTTGTTCTATTTCTGTTTTTTGATTTTGTTGAGTAAACTTCCTTAAATGCATACTGTTGATTAAGTTTTTCTGTTTGTTTCAGGGATCAATCTGAACTATAAAGCTTGCTGTTTTATGAATCAGGCTTGAACATTGAGGAGGTGTAATTTAAAATTATGTTGCTTAAATGCAAATTATTAATCAAAGCATTCTGCGCCTGATAAAGGTTTAGTTTTTGTTTTTTTGTAGAACAAAATGCTTATTATTATGTTGGAAATTAAGTAAATATTAATTTTTTTATGAATATTTAGTATCATTTAATTTTTTCATTTACCGTTTACTTTCTAAAGGATAAATACAAAATTCAATATCCACTCTTAATATATATAAAAAAATCAATAGATTTTTTATTTTTGATTCCCTTAAGAACTTAAAAATTAAATAGTTATATTTATTTTAAAGTATTTCCTACTTCAGATGAAAAAATCATTTTTACTCCTTTTGTCAATATTTTTTTGTTTTAACACTTATGCTCAAGAAAAGCTAAGCTTTGTTCTACCTTCTAATACCAACCAGACCATAGAGTATTCCGGTTCTGTAATTAACGGTAAAGCAAATGGGTATGGCGAAGGTATAATTAAATATATGGGCAAACCTGGAGGTACATATAAAGGAAATTGGAAGGATAATTATTTTCACGGTCAAGGAACACTTGATTACAGTCATGTAAATGCGCCAAAAGGAGATAAATATGAAGGAGATTGGGCTTATGGTAAATTTCATGGTAAAGGAACTTATTTTTATCTGATTGGTGATAAATATATCGGGGAATTTGTAAACGGACAAAAGAGTGGAAAAGGAAGTTATTTCTGGAAAAGCGGAAGTAAATATGAAGGAGAATGGCAAGGGGGATATCGTACCGGATATGGGAAATACTCCTATGCAAACGGAAAGGTAGAGGAAGGTTTATTTGATAAGAATAAATATTTAGGAAGTAATTCAAAAGTAGAAGCGGTTCCAGTAGATAACGTTAATAAAACCAATAAGACTGAAGTTACGTTAAAATCAGTTGGAAAGCTTATTTTAAATGTGGGAACCTATGAAGGTGAAATAGAGAATGGAAAAGCTAGTGGAAAAGGAAAAATGATTTATAATGATGGCAGGGTATTGGATGGAATATTTCAAAATAATTTGCCAAATGGAAAAGGTAAAATGATATTGGCTTCGGGGAAAGTAGTTTATGAAGGCGATTATTTAAATGGGCAACCTAATGGAAAAGGTAAATTTTGGTATGAAAATGGAAATGTTTATGAGGGCGATTTTGTAAAGGGTTTGAAGCAGGGAAAGGGGGTTTATATTTTTAAAAACGGCTCTATTTATGAGGGCGATTTTAATTATAATAATATGGAAGGCATGGGTAAGATGAAGTATATTAATAATATGATTTACGAAGGACCATTTAAAAATGGATATGAAAATGGATTTGGTACTGTAACTTCTTCTTCTGGTGATATTTATAAAAGTGAATTTTATAACGGAAAATGTACAGGTATAGGTACTGTGACCTATAAAAACGGTAATAGATATCAAGGAGAACTTGTTTCATTTGTAATTGGAGGACTTCCAGTTCCTATTAATGGAATTACTTATTATCCAAACGGGGATTTTTTCGAAGGCAAACATAGTCTGTTTGGAGAGTATAAAGGAACCTTGTATTATAAGTCATCAGGAAAAAGATACGAAGGAATTTTAGACAAAGGTTTGCCTAATGGGAAAGGTATCTTGTACGATAAATCGGGAAAAATTTTAAATAGTGGATGTTGGAAAAAAGGAGTTTTTGATCCTCTGGATAAAAGTTGTGGTGATTAAAACTATTTATTAATGAAAATTATAGTCAATAATTACTTTTATTGTAATTCTTTTAAAGTTATTGAGATATTAAAATTAAGGTTGATCAGATTTAATTCAGCTAAATAATAATTGCGATAAAACAAAGTTTTTTTGAAGAATAAATTTTAATTTCAACTTAAAAACCCAAGATTCTAATTGTTTTATTAAAAAAGATAGTAAATAACGTAATTCTCAATATTAATTGTTTAGATAAATAGATACGAAAGTTTCTATAAAGTCTTAAAATTTTTGAAAAATATGTTTTTGGAAAATAATAAGTGGGGTTATAATGGATGTTTTTTTAAAAAAAAGTTCTCAATAAATAAATATTAAGAACTTTTCTTAATTGAACTTCAGAGTTCTGAAGATTTTTAGTACCCAGCGCCGGAGTCGAACCGGCACGGTTTCCCACAGGTGTTTGAGACCAGCGCGTCTACCAATTCCGCCAGCTGGGCAGCTATAAGCATTAGACTTTTCGCTTAACAGATAACAAAGTTAATTATATTGATTGATTTTGCAATTATGAAATTGAATAATTATTTATTTATTTTTTAAATTAATGAGCGGTAGGCAATTGTATAGGTTGTAAATCTTCCTGTTAAAATTGGTGGAGTACTGATATTAAAACAGTTATCTTTTTGTTGTTTCTAAAAATCTTTACAAATGGTATATTTTTTATTATTTTACAAATAGCAATATTGTTGTTGAAGCACTTAAAATTTTCAAGGCATTAACTTATCTTTGCCGCTCATTCAATTTTCTAATACCTGTGATTAATATTAATAATATTTCTGTCTCATTTGGTGGGACAACCCTTTTTAGCGACGTTACTTTCTCTATTAATGAAAATGATAAAATTGCCTTAATGGGTAAAAATGGTGCTGGAAAATCTACTATTTTAAAGATTATTGCGAATGCAACTAAACCAACATCTGGCAATGTAACTGTTCCTAAAGATGTGGTTATCGCTTATTTACCGCAACATTTGTTGACAGAAGATAAGGTTACAGTGTTTGAGGAAACCATGAAGGCATTTGAAGAAATTAATCAGATGCAGAAAGAGTTAGATGAGTTGAATGAACAACTGACCATTAGAACAGATTACGAAACCGACGATTACATGAAGTTAATTGAACGTGTTTCTGAATTAAGTGAAAAATTTTACTCTGTTGAAGAAACCAATTACGATGCCGAGGTTGAGAAGGTTTTAAAAGGATTAGGGTTTGAACGTAAGGATTTTAATAGGTTAACGTCAGAGTTTTCTGGTGGATGGCGTATGCGTATAGAATTGGCTAAAATTTTGCTTAAAAAGCCAGATTTAATTCTTTTAGATGAACCTACTAACCACATGGATATTGAAAGTATCCAATGGTTAGAAGATTTTTTAATTAATTCGGCTAAAGCCGTTATGGTAATATCGCACGACCGTGCATTTGTTGATAATATTACCAATAGAACCATTGAGGTAACAATGGGCAGAATTTATGATTATAAAGCTAAATATTCTCATTATTTGCAATTGCGTGCCGATCGCCGTCTACATCAATTAAAAGCTTATGAAGAGCAACAACGTTTTATAGCCGATAATCAAGAATTTATTGACCGATTTAGAGGTACTTATTCTAAAACACTTCAAGTACAATCGAGGGTTAAAATGTTAGAAAAGCTTGAGGTTATTGAGATAGATGAAGTGGATACATCTGCATTAAGATTAAAATTCCCACCTTCTCCAAGATCAGGTCAATATCCGATTATTGTTGAGGAGTTGACCAAGAAATATGGAGACCATACGGTATTTGAAAAAGCATCAATGGTTATAGAAAGAGGAGAAAAGGTAGCATTTGTTGGGAAAAACGGGGAAGGTAAATCTACTATGATTAAGGCAATAATGGGTGAAATTGATTTTGAAGGATCACTTAAAGTGGGACACAATGCCAAAATCGGTTATTTTGCTCAAAATCAAGCAGCTCTTTTGGATGAGAATTTAACTGTTTTTGAAACAATTGATCAAATCCCACTTTCTGATGGAACGATAAAAATAAAAGACTTATTGGGTGCTTTTATGTTTAGCGGCGATGATACAACTAAAAAGGTTAAAGTACTTTCTGGTGGCGAAAAAACGCGTTTAGCAATGATAAAATTATTGTTGGAGCCTGTTAATCTCTTAATTCTGGATGAGCCTACCAATCATTTGGATATGAAAACTAAAGACATTATTAAGGATGCACTAAAAGATTTCGATGGAACCTTAATTCTGGTTTCCCACGATAGAGATTTTCTTGATGGTCTTGCTCAAAAAGTTTTCGAATTCGGTAATAAACGTGTGCGCGAGCATTTCGAAGATATTAAAGGGTTCTTGGCTTATAAAAAAATGGATAATTTAAGACAAGTTGAGCAAGGATAGACTGTAGACTGAGCTATAAAAAATCAAAATTTGTATTTTATATTCCGTTTAAGGAAGTAAGGATAATTGGTTTTCCGGAGGTAATTAATAAGGAATGTTCGTGCTGTGCAACAAATCCTCCTTTATCTCCGGTTAGCGTCCAACCATCTTCTGCTGTGATTATATGATTTGATTTGGTAGCAATGAAAGTCTCAATTGCTACCACAGAATCTTTTCTAAATCTTCTTATTTTATCATCCGCAACATAATAATTCATTATTCCATCAGGATCTTCATGTAGTTTTCTGCCGATTCCATGTCCGCCTAAATCTTTAATTACTCTATATCCTGCGTTTTTTGATTGATTTTCTATCAATTTTCCAACATCAGCTATTTTAGTTCCTCCACTTATAATTGAAATAGCATGTTTAAGAATTTTCTTAGAAGTATCTACCAAGGGTTGTAAACCTTGTATATCGTCGCCTAAAATAAATGAACACCCATTGTCCGAGTAATATCCGTTTAATTCTGCTGATACATCAATATTAATTAAATCACCATTTTTTAGGATGGTATCTTGACTGGGTATACCATGTGCAATTACATTATTTACACTTATACAAGTATTACCAGGAAACCCATAATCTTTAATGGGGGCAGATACCGCCCCATAAGTATCGAAAATTGTTTTACCGTAGGCATCTATTTCTAAAGTCGACATACCTATTTTGGTATAATCTATCATCTTTCTTAAAGTAAGGGCTACAATATCGCTAATTGCTTTAATTCCTTTTAATTCTTCTTCAGACCTAATAATCATAATTTTTTAACTACAGCTAAATAAAAATAGGAAATTTTTGCATCAAAAGGCTTTTATATTCTATTATAGAAGTTGTCTAAATCCAATTACTTTTTTCATCAAAAATATTTTACGTTTTGTTATGGTTCATAAATTTTATCTTTGAAAAAAATCGTCCCTATGAAAATTAATTATAATGTTATTCGAACCAATTCTGATCATAATGACTTCAAAACATTAGTTGTAGAATTAGATAAATATTTAGCTGTAGTTAATGGTGATTTGCATGATTTTTTTGATCAGTTTAATCAAATAGATTCTATTAAACATGTAATTGTTGTGTACGATGGTTCTACAAAGGTTGGTATAGGGGCAATTAAAGCTTATTCGCCATCAGCATTAGAAATAAAAAGAATGTTTGTTACACCAGCGTATAGAAATAAGGGAGTTGGTTCAATTATTTTAAATGAGTTAGAAAATTGGGGTAAAGAAATGGGTTTCAATCAATTTATTTTAGAAACGGGCGTATTTATGGAAGATGCAATAGCTTTATATCGAAAAAATGGTTATCAAGTAATTCCAAATTACGGTCAGTATGAAGGAGTTGAAGATAGTATCTGTTTTCAGAAAGTCCTTTAATTAGTTGAATTTCTGATCTTTTTATTTGAAAAAATCGTAAAATAAAATATTTAATTTATTGTAATTCTAAATCCAAAGCTTGTCCATGTTCCTGGTAATGGAATGGCACCTACTTCGGTATAATTTGCATTGAATAGATTGTTTGCGTCTAAAAACAGGTTAAAGTTTTTATAATTTTTACTAATTCTGATATCGTGTATCCAGTATGCCGGCCCTAAAATTCGTTTATTTAATCTTGAAGCTGTTGATAAAGCGTATCTTCCAACCTTGTAATTAATTAAGCCTGTTAATTGATGTTGTAAAGTTGCAATTTGATATTTAGAAGGCAATACCAAGTTTACATCTTTAAAATTGCTGTGCAAATAGGTATAAGCTAAATTTATATTAAAATCTTGTTGTAAACTTTTAAAAGCGTTAAGATTAATTCTAGTATTAATTCCATTCGTAATTAAACTGCCTATGTTATTACTTTGCCAAGGCTGATTGTTTAATTCTCGGGTCCAATCTATAAATCGACTTATTTCTCTATGAAATGCATAGGTTTGAATACTTAATTTATCTGCTAAATATTTAAATCCTAATTCATATTGAATTGCGTTTTCTGATTTTACATCTGGGTTTCCAATATTTCCTGGTCGTTGATCTAAATATAAATCTGTAAATGAAGGTATTCTCTGGCTAGTTCCAATATTTGCCAATAGTTTCATTTTACTATTTAAAGCATAACTAAAATCTATTCCCGGGTAAATTTGCCATTTATAATCTGTGTTATAATTTAAATAGGTACCAACACTAACATTTATTTTGGATCCAAAATCTGTACGGAATTGCGCAAATCCGCCCATATTAGATCTTTCTCTTTTACCAATATTGGTTGAGGTAATTTGTTCATTTCTAAATTCAGCGCCAAAACTATAATCTCCATAATCAGTTTGTAGGACGGTATTTAATTCAGAAGTTAGGCTTGTTGAATAATGTCTGCTTCTGCCTGATGGCGAATTTGGTCCTAAATATTTGTAATGGTCATCGTTATATCTATAGGATAATTTCGGGTTAAGTGTGAGTTTTTCCGAGAGTTTATGGGTTGATTGAAAATTTGCAATACTCGTTTGAACCAATTCGGTGGCATTTTTATCGCCCGGTGGCGCATAAAAACCATTAGCTCCAAAATCATTGTTTATATAGCCAATATTGGTGTTTATAATATTATTCTCATTAATAATAAGGTCTCCTTGATAAAACAACTTAAGGTTTTCGAAAGCAGTATTGTATCTATAACCATTGCTATTATCATATCTGCCATAAATAGTATGTTTATGTTTATCCGCAATAAATGACTTATCTAAATGAATACTGTTGCCCAAATAAGCTTTTTTATTTAGTTCATTCTTTTCAAAATTACTCCCAATTTCTGCTTTAATATTTAAGCTAGGCGAAGTTGGAACTTTAGTTATAATATTTAATGCACCTGTTAAGCTATTAATCCCATAAACACGAGCGGCCGGACCCCTAATAACTTCTATTCTTTCAATAGCATCTAAAGGGATAGGTAAGTTTAAAACATTATGAGAAGTTTGGGCGTCTATAATTTTAATTCCATTTAATAATATTACCGTTTGTTCGAAACTGCCGCCGTCTATACTTATGTCGGCCTGACTCCCAAATGGACCTCGTTGTCTTAAATCAACCCCATTAGCAAATTGTAAAACTTCTTGTAAAGTTCGAGCCGGAAAATTGGAAATTTGTTGTTGATTTATAACGTAAACATTTCTGTTTTGTTTAGAAATTGGTGTTTTTAATCCATTTTCTAGGATACTTACTTCAGAGATTTTATATAATGAATCGGGTGTTTGCTGGGCGATTAATATTGTAGGTAATGTTAGAAAAAATAATATAATTAAATATTTCATGGTTATTAGTTTGTGCAAAACTATTAACTTGCCGTACCACTTATATAAACCAGTTTCAACAAAATGGATAGTCCGGTTAAAATTCCTTTTAAAAGCTTTATAAAAATTGATAAAAAGGCAACCACGCCTATTTATTTACAAGTTGTATTCGAATTTATAAAGGCCATACAAATGGGATGGTTACCGGAGGGGACAAAATTGCCAGGCACTAGAATTTTGAGTGAAATTTTAGACCTTAATAGAAACACTTTAATAAAGTCTTTTAACGATTTAGAATCTCAAGGTTTTATTGAAATCAGGCCGAATAAAGGGACATTTGTCTTGTCGACTTTTGTAAAATCAAAGCCAGTAATTTCTAATCAGAATACAGGGAAAAAGCTGAAAGAAATTAGATTTAAAAAATCAACCTTATTAGAGTCTCCCATAGAAACAAGTAATTTACCATTGCAGTTTAATGAGGGATTTCCTGACAGTAGAATAATCCATTCAGATGTACTGGCTAAGATTTATTTGTCGCAATTAAAACGTGAAAAACATAGGAAACAAGACACTTTAAATCCAATCATTCATGCTGAATTTAAGCGAACAATTGCTAATTATTTAAATCTAACCCGAGGAATAAATAAAGAAGCATCTAATTTATTAACGACCAATAGTCACGAATTGGCTTTGTTTGTATTAATTAAAGCGTTGATTGAGTCAGGAAATAGAGTGGCAATTATTCATCCGGGTTATTATTTAAGCAACATGGTTTTTGCAGATGCGGGAGCCGAAATCTTGCCTATTCCTTTAGATGAAGAAGGTTTAGATTTAAACTATTTATTGAGGGTTTTAGAACAATCTCCAATTAGAATTTTTTATTTGAACTCTAATTATCATTTCCCGACAACAAAAATTTTAAGTGCAAAACGAAAAATAGAATTGTTGGAATTATCCAGAAAATACGACTTCATAATTTTGGAAGATGATTACGATTATGATTTCCATTTTGATAGTCACGCTGTACTTCCATTAGCCGCAATGGCTGCTTCCGAACGAGTAATTTATGTAGGCTCTATTTCAAGAACTTTACCGCCAGGATTTGGATTTGGATTTATTGCATCAACACCAGAATTAATAAAAGAGTTGAGTAAACATCAGAAATTAATAGAACCGAATTCCGATTTATTAAAAGAAAGTGTTTTAATAGAATGGATAAATGAAGGAGAAATTCATCGCTCTGATAAGAAGAATAGAAAGATTTATAAAGATAGGAGGGATTATTTTATTCAATTATTAAACTTAAATTTTAAAAATAAAATTGAATTTGAAATTCCAACCTGTGGATTGGGAATTTGGATAGAATGGAAAGTGAAATTTAACTTAGTAAAATTCAAAAAAGAATGTGCAAAGCAAGGCTTGTTTATACCGTCTCACTTATTGTTTCAAGACCGATATAGAACCGCCACTAGATTAGGTTTTGGGAATTTTAATAAAGAGGAAATGGATAAAGTGTTCTCTATATTAAAGAAAAGCTTAGCTAATTTAACTGCATAAAAAAAGGGTAGACTAGCTACCCTTTATATTTATTTTTTCTTTTCGAAAATATCACCTGGATTCCATTTAGGTCGTTCAACATCATTTGCGATTAAATATCCAATTAAGAAATTTAATTGTGCATATTTTCTGCCCGCATTGAAATCAAAAATACCATTGATATCATCTTGAGGTTTATGATAATATTTAGCTCTCCATTCTTTAACGAAAACATCTAAATTGTTTTTGCCATCAGGCGTTTTATTTCCGTACTTAATGTGTAAAGCAGGAATTCCTTCTTTAATAAAGCTGTATTGATCGCTTCTTACAAATCTATTTTCATTTGGTTCAGGATCTGGTTCAACGGTTAAGCCTAAATAAGCTGAAGCTTCGTTAACAGGATTTACCAATGATGAGTGATCAGCGCCTAAAGCAGTAACAGATAAAAGCGGTGCAATAATAGCTGGCATATCTGTATTTACGTTAGCTACAACTTGATTAATATTTACTGTAGGTTTTAATGCAAAATAAGCTGAACCTAATAAGCCCATTTCTTCTGCCGTAACCATTAAGATTAAAATAGATCTTTTTGGTTTTGCTTTTAATCCAGAATAAGCTTTTGTTATTTGCAGTAAACTTGCTACTCCAGAAGCATTATCGTGCGCTCCATTATAAATTGAATCACCTTCAACTGGTCTGCCAATACCCATATGATCTAAATGTGCACTGTGCACAACATATTCATTTTTTAATTTAGGGTCAGAGCCTTCAATTTTACCAGCCACATTAAAAGTTGTGAAATCTGAATGGTTGGTTTTATAATTAGCTTTTAAAGTAAAACCTGTAGCAAAAGATTGAATATTACCACTTTTTAGTGATTCTAAAACTTCAGTTAAGTTTTTATTAGCAGCAGTAAATATTTTGTTTACCATTCCAAAACTTAAACTACCTACTATTTGAAGTTTATCTGAAGTAAAACCTGATGAAATTACTAATTCTCCTTTTGGAGTCATAACCGAAGTACTTGGTCTGCTGGCCATTGCTGCTGCATTTGGGTTGTTGTTTGGTCTATCTACAGTTGTAGCTGTAATAACACCAATTGCACCATTTTCAATTGCAGTTTTTTGAATATTAGCTACACTTGAAATAGCAGTTGCGTCTGCCTGAGAAAAAGATGAAGGAGCACCTCTAACGATTAAAACAATTTTTCCTTTAACATCTAATCCTTTATAATCGTCTCTGTTTTTAGATGCATCTTTAATTCCATAACCAACAAAAACTATTTCAGCATTTACATTAGAAGTTTTTGAAACAGGATTTGCACTAATTGTAATATCTTTTACTGAAGCTAAAACATCGTTTGAGTTTTTCGAACTAAGTGTTGCAGTAAAATTTGGATCTAATGATGCACTTCTCATTAATAGAGATTGCAACCAAGTTCCGTTATCGCCAGCAGGTTTAACACCATTTTTCTTTAACTGTTCAATAACATAATCTGCTGCCATTTTATAACCTGGTGTTCCAGGTTTTCTACCCATTAATTTGTCGTCTGCAAGGTAGGTAATGTCTGCTTTCATTTGGTCGGCACTTGCTAATTCCATAGCAGATGCAACATCTTTACTAATACGTTCTTGGGCAAAAGTCGCGTTAGACAGTACCGCGCAAGATAATAAGGTTAATAAGTATCTGAATTTCATAATGCAATTAAGTGAAAAATATAAGGTTATACAATCTTTGAACGTAAATTTCTTGTTTAAAATTGACGATTTTTAAATTTAATTCAGCAATTTAAAATTTTAGCCCAAATTGGTTTTAAATTTTAGTTTTTATATTAAATTATTCATTAAATATTTATATTAGTTATTGAAAGGCTGTTAGTTATAAAATTTCATTGTTTATGCGGATTTTCTTAATAGGTATTTTATTATGGTTTGGGCAGAATCTTTATGCTCAAAATATGCAAGGTAATGTTAAGGATGCCGAAGTAGGTAAGCCAATAGAATTTGCTTCTGTTTATTATAAAATAAAAAATTCAGGGGTTTATACAGATTTAAACGGAAATTTTAAATTTAATCAGATCCCTAACGACACATTAATTATAAGTGCATTAGGTTATAAGAAAATAGAAATCCCTTCGTCCGATTTAAGTAGTTTTCTTAAAATAAAAATGGAACCATTGGTTTTTCAATTAGAGAATGTAGAATTTTTTAATAATGTTAGTCGTTCTATTGGAAATAAAAAAATTGATATAGGAAATTTATCTCGAGATAAAAGCACTTTAATTTCTGGAATAAAAGGAAGGACTGTTGCATTATATGTACAACCTAAAAATTTAAAAATCGGGCAAATTACAGCGCTAAAGTTTGGGATTTCAAGTATTCAAGAAGCCTTGGTAAAAGTTCATTTGTTTAATGTTGATCCTGATACGGGTGAGCCTGGTGAAGAAATATTCTTGGAAAAAAATATTATCAAAGTGAAAAATGGACAAAATAAACTCCACTATAAATTAGAAAATCAAAAAATATTTATTGATAATAATGGAGTTTTTGTTGCATTGGAATGGTTAGGGAATGCAGATTTTACTCAAACCTCGAATATTACAAATCCTTATTATACAAGTAGTAAGTCTAAAAGTGCAGGGCAAATCTATACCCGTTTTATGGAAAAGGACTGGGAACAATATTTAGTGAGTTATACTGCAGCAAATAGTAAAAAAGAAAAAAAGGAAGGGCCAGGGGTTTATTTTCATGAACCTAATTTCAAAATCACCTTAAAATATTAAGCACAACTATATTTTAGTTGGTTAGTATTGAAAGTCCGTTATCAATAAAATAGAAGCAATTTATTAGGTATTCCCCTGTTTATTAATTATATTTATTTGAATTTTAAGTGTTTATGATTTGGGTTAATTGATTTAAAACTTCTTTCTAAAGTTTTTGTTATAGAGTTTAACCTATCTAAAATTAGATCATTATCATTATTAAACAAATATATTATGAAAAGATTCCTTTTTCTATTGGCCATTATCTTTGTTTCAACAACATCATTTGCTCAAACTACTTGGAAAGTAGATCCTATGCATTCTAGATTGGGATTTGGAATAACCCATTTAGGTATTTCTACTGTTGATGGAGCTTTTACTAGGTTTATGGTAACTATAAAATCTGAAAAATCTGATTTTAGTGATGCGGTTATTGAATTAAACGCAGAGGCATCATCCATAAATACTGGGATTACCATGCGCGATGATCACTTAAAAAGTGCAGATTTTTTTGACGTTGCTAAATTTCCTACAATTACTTTCAAAAGTGAAGGCATTAAAATGATATCAAAGGATAAATACCAGGTAACGGGTAATTTAACTATGCATGGCATTACCAAATCAGTAACTATGGAATTGTGGTATAGAGGAACAATAACGAATAATACACCTCAATCAAAGGCAAGAATTGCTGGATTTCAACTTAAAGGAACATTAAAACGTTCGGATTTTGGAATTGGACCAACATTTCCTTCAACTATGTTAAGTGAAGAAGTAATGATAAAGGCGGATGGAGAGTTTATAAAATCTAACTAAGGTTATTCTGGATGTGTGCTATTTAGAGCTTTAACCATTTCATCTACTAAACTATCACTGTAAACACCATAACCGTTAATTAATGTACCTTTTAATTGGTGCTTTTCTGATGAAATAGCATAAATTATGGCTTCGTCTGCAGGATCTGTAGGGCCTTCAAACCTAAAGCTTCTATCGACTTTAAACTCACCAGGAAATAAATTGATATAGTTGGATTGACATTCTAAACAATGTTCTTTTAAATTAAAATCTTCAGTATAACCTTCTGATTTTAATTTGTTTAGTATTTCAGAAACTGTAGTCATTGGTTCCATAAGATATTTATAAAATTTAATAAAAAAATAACTTAAATAAGCTTAATCTTGAAGGTCAAACATATTCTAAGTTAGTGATTTATTGTGCTAAATTGTTCTAATTGTTAATAAAATTTTAATTTATAACGAATATGAAAACATCAATTGGTATTACTCCTAAAAATTTATTAGAAGTATCTAAAGTGTTAAATGTTCTCCTTGCGGATGAGCATATCCTTTATATAAAAACCAGGAAAGCTCACTGGAATATAGAAGGAAAGGATTTTTTAACGATGCATAACTTTTTTGAAGACCAGTATAAGCAAATTGAAACTATAATTGATGAGTTGGCAGAGCGAATTAGGACAATTGGTCATTATGCTGTTGGCAGTTTAACTGAGTTTTTGGAACTTACTCATTTGTCTGAAAAGTCTAATTCTAAAACAGATAGCGCTACTTTTATGAAAATCTTGTTAGAGGATCATGAATCTATTATTATTCATATTAGAGAGCAGTTAGATAAAGTAGGAGAGGATTTAAAGGATGAAGGAACGAATGATTTCTTAACAGGATTATTAAAGGCGCATGAAAAAATGGCATGGATGTTAAGAGCTCATCTATAGGTTATTATATTTTGTAACTAATATAAAAAAAGCAGGAGTGATCCTGCTTTTTTTATAAGTTATTCATTTATTAATCCTTTGTATTTTCCTCTGTTTTCGTATAAAACCCAAATATTTATTAAAAATAATATCGAAGCAATTAATAATCCTTCCGGTGCTTGTAGCGTATGAATTAGCATTACACCTACCATAATTGGAAAAATCATAACAGCTGCTAAAGCTCTAGTTTTTGTAAAAATAAATAACAAACCAGCAATAATTTCAACGATTGCTACTAATGGTAATAACCATCCAATTTCTACAAATGCTGCATTTAGCTTAACCATCTTTTCAGGTAAATCTGCCGGCATAGGCATATAATTAAAGAATTTATTTAGTCCAGAATTAATAAATACCAACCCAAAAAGCAGACTTGCGATAAAAATAAATTTAGATTTCATAATGTAATTTTGATTTTATGTATGTGGATGTCTATTATTAAAAAATTAAATTTTATTTACCAATTTATTGATTTTTTATAAAGATTAAGAATAATCAAATATAATTGTTAATGTCATTTTTTTTATTTATATTCTTGGTTATCAATTTTTTATATTCATGACCATTAATACAAAAAGAAGAATTAAAGATTTTTTAGTTTATGCTACAAAATGTGCCGTCGGAACTCTAGTTATTTTGACATTAACCGGCATAATTGAAGGATTAACATATCATGATACCATCTGGTGTTTATTATCTATGTTATTAATTTTGTCGCCAGATGGGACTGATTCTCTTACACTCGCCTTCAATAGAATTATGGCGAATATATTGGGAGGTGGAGTAGGATTAATATTTCTTACGCTAATGCCTCAGATGATGGATATTTGGGTGGTAATTTTGGTGATCACTACCACCCTAGCTATAGGTTATGTTTGTAAGTTAGACGCTTCTATAAGATCTGCATTAGTAGCAGCCATCATTATCACCATGCCTCAAGATGCTATTCAATCCTTTAATACACCTATAGAGCGATTAATTGCTGTATTCTCAGGTTGTTTTGTAGGTATTTTAATTACCATTATTTTTCATTTCAGAAAGAAGGATATTTTCTATTTGGACTTAAATTCAGATAAATCTGATTTTTCTAGACTCAAAAATTTTGATACCAAGTAATAGATAAACTAATTATCGTTTTTCCATTCAGAAAATGATTTTTCTATAACTTCTAGCATATACAATGAATCTTGTGCTCCAGAAAAGGCGTATTTATTATTGAAAACAAAAAATGGAACCCCATTTACGCCAATTTGCTGAGCTTCATAAATGTCTAATCTAACATTTTCCGCAAATTCATTGCCTTCTAGAACTTTCAGCGTTTCTTCGGTTGGAATTTTTGCTTTTTCGGCCAATTTAAGCAGAACTTGGTTGTCGTCTATATTTAATCCTTCAGTAAAATAGGCACTAAATATAAATTCTTCCATTTCATTTTGTACACCATGTTTTTTAGCAAGATGTAATAACCTATGCGCTTTAAATGAATTGGCTGGAATAGCTTTGTCCATTTTATATTCTAAATTTACTGATTTAGCATAATCAGAAACTTGATCGTTCATGGCTTTGGCTTGTTCAACTGATATGTTTTTATGAGCAGCAAGGAATTCATGCATGTTTTTAGAAGGATCTGTAGCCATATTTGGAGATAATTGATAGCTTTTCCACTCTATTTCCAATTGGTCTTTTTCTGGAAATTGATCTAAAGCTGCTTCAAATTTTCTTTTTCCAATATAGCAAAATGGACACATTATATCGCTCCATATTTCAATTTTCATTTTTTTATCCATTATTAATCACATTTATAAATTTAATAATGCGACTAAATTAAATAAGAATATCAGCATTATCTTAATAGGATTAACATTATTGCTTTAAATAAACTTTCCGTGTCATACTTAAGTAATTTGAGAAATTTTATTTATGAAAATTATGAGTCTGGAATATTATTTGTAATTTTGACTTTATTAATCGAAAAGTCAGAAAGTAAAATTTAATAATGGATAAGAAACGTGAACAAATAATAGCAGGCGCATTACGTAGATTTTCTCATTATGGTATAAATAAAACCACAATGAACGAAATAGCGGATGATCTTGCTATGTCTAAGCCTTCTTTATACTATTATTTCCCAGATAAGTCTGCCATTATTTTTGCGGTAGCAGAAAAAATCATTGGAGAGTATTTGGCTTATGTTAAAAGCATTTTCGACAAGAAAATGGATTATGCAGCGGCAATGACTTCCTTAATTGATTACAGATATACTTTCATGAAAAAGTATTTCATGTTGCATTTGGGTGAAATGGATAATGAGCCATTAAAAGATGAGAAATTAATGGCCTTGGTTCAGGATCTACGAGTGAAGGAAGAGGAACTGATTACAAATGTTCTAGAAATTGCAAAAAAAGAAGGTAAATTAGTAATTAAGGATTCCAATATAATTGCGGATTTATTTTTAGACTCTTTAATGGGATTAAGATTGTTTTTGCATTTGCAAAAATGTGTTTTTCCAGATCAAGATGCTTTTGAAAAACTTTATCAGAAGCAGAAACATTTATGTGAAATTTTTATCAAAGGAATTACCAATCAAAATTATGGAGCAAAAGATATTAAATAAATCTAGACAATTGTTCTATACCTATGGTATTAAAAATATCACTATGGAAGATATTTCTAAAAATTTGGGAATATCGAAAAAGACGATTTATAAATACTATAAAAATAAGAATGCCATTGTTCATTCTGTAGTTGAAGAATTACTGAAGGAAAGTGCGATTTCGATGAATGCAATAACTGATAAATCTACGGACGTAGTAGAGGAGGTTTATTCTCAGATGTATAATATGGGAAATCAAGTTCAGCTCATTAAGCTTTCATTTTTTCTTGAAATAGAGAAATCGTATCCAGAATTAATGGAAAAAATTGCAAAGTATAAAGCGGAAATATTGTCTGAGAAAATAAAATCTAATTTAAGAAGAGGAAAAGAAAGTGGCGTTTATAGAGCTGAATTAGATTTAGAGGAAGTAGCATTAATTAGATTAGGATTGATAGAGAATTCGTTTACAAACAACACTTTTTTATCAGCCGGTTGGCATACAAAGGATATTCTAATTACGTTAACCAATTTCTATTTACATGGAATAACCAATCAACAAGGAAAAGAACTTATTAATAAATATATAAAAAAAGCAGGATGAAAATTTCAATACAAAGCTCTATAAAAAGAGTATTGATAACCATTTTAATCGCTTCTACTACAAAAGTTGCATTTTCGCAAGAGTTAACCCTAACTTTTAAAGATGCCTTAAAATATGCAGTAGAGAATAATACCAATTTGCGAAAAGCAAAGTTGGATATTGAAGGCGGTAGATATAAAACAAAGGAAGTTCGTGCACAAGCTTTGCCTCAAATTACAGGTAATGGAACTTTAACAGATCAGTTTATTAAACCACAATTTGTATTACCTGGAGATGCTTTTGGTAAACCTGGACAAGTTGTTGCAATTGAAAGTGGAACAACTTTTAATGCGAGTGCAGGGGTTGCTTTAAGTCAGCAATTGTTTAATCAACAGGTGTTTACGGGGTTGCAGGCTGCTAAAGCAAGTGAGTCTTTTTATAATTTAAGTGCCGAATTAACGGAAGAGGCGGTAATTCTACAAGCAGCTACTGCTTATTATCAAGTTTTAGTAACTCGTCAACAAATTGGCGTTATAGATGCTAATATTTCTTCGGTTTCACAGGTAGAAAAAACGGTAGCAGATCAATATAAAAACGGTTTAGCTAAGCGTATTGATTTAGATAGGGTAAGAGTTAATTTAACTAATCTACGTACCCAACGCGATCAATTAATTAATGCGGTAACTCAACAAGAAAATATGTTGAAATACATAATCGGTATGCCTATTTCAACAGTAGTTTCTATTCCGAATGCAGAATTAAAGGATATTGAAAGCAATTTAGCTATTAAATTGGCTGATTCAGTAAATTTAGCTGGACGTGTAGAATTTAAACTTTTACTAAAACAAAAGGAGCTTTTAAATTATCAAAAGAAAGCTTATGTGGCAGAATATTATCCAACTTTAGGTTTAGTAGGTAACTATTCTTATAACGGAATGAGCAATAAGTTCAATCTTTTCAATAGAAGTAGTGATGCATTTTGGTATGATATGGGAAGCATAGGTTTGTCACTAAAAATCCCTATTTTTAATGGAGGCGCAACTCGTGCTAGAATAAAACAAGCCGAAATTGATTTAAAGCAACTGGATGAAGATATTAGAGATAACTCACTTTCATTGAATTTAGCTAATGAAAATGCAAAAATCCAGATAAAAAACAGTTTAAATACTTTAAATGCTCAATTAGCGAACGTAAAATTGGCTGAGGAGGTTTATACAAGTACTCAGAATAATTATAAAAATGGATTGGCTACTTTAACTGATCTTTTGGATGCAGAAACTGCTAGAACATCGGCTCAAAACAGTTATTCTCAAGCTATTTTAAATTATAAGCTAGCAGAAATTCAGCTAGAAAAATCGAACGGAACAATTAAATCATTACTAAACTAAAACAACAGGTAGCAAATACCAATCAAAATAACTCATAAAAATGAAAAAAATTATTATATCAATCGTTTCAGTTGTTGCTGTACTTGCATTAATTGGATGGGTATTATCAAAAAACAAAAAAGAGAACGAAGCTAAAACTGCGGTTGTTGCCGAAGGTTCTAAAGGAGATGTGGTAGTAAGAACTGCTGTTATTTCTAAAAATGTTGTTGATATGAATTTTAGTGTTAACGGAAATTTTATTGCCAATCAACGCATTACCTTTAATGCAGAAAATTCTGGTAGAATTACCAAAATCTATGTTGAAGAAGGTTCAAGAGTTAGTAAAGGACAATTAATTGCTAGTATTGAGACTAATATTTTATCTGTAGATGTACAAACAGCTCAAGATGCATTAACCAATGCTGAGAGAGATTTAGCTAGATACGAAAGTTCTTATGCAACAGGTGGCGTTACTCAACAACAATTAGATCAGGCTCGCCTAAATGCAAAAAATGCTGCAGCAAGATTAAAACAGGCTAAAGTTAAAATTGGTGATGCAAACGTTAAGGCGCCATTTAACGGAATTGTTAATAAAAAATTTATTGAGCAAGGTGCTTATGTTTCTCCAGGAAATCAATTATTTGAAATTGTTGATGTTTCTAAATTAAAATTAGGAGTTACCGTTAACGAATCTCAAGTAGCTCAATTAAAAGTTGGAAATAAAGTAGATATTTTAACAAGTGTATTTCCTGGTGAGAAATTCAATGGAAAAATTAGTTTCATTGCTCCACAAGCAGACAATACTTTAAACTTCCCAGTAGAGATCGAATTATATTCTAATCCTCAGAATAAATTAAAAGCAGGAATGTACGGTACTGCAGTTTTTGAATTCCCAGCACAAGCAGCTTCAATTACTGTTCCTAGAACAGCATTTATTGGTAGTGTTAGCAGTAATAAAGTTTACATTTTAGAAAATGGAAATACGGCTAGAGAACGTAAAGTTGTTTCTGGAAGAGTGGTTGGTGATATGGTAGAGATTTTAGACGGTCTAAAAGAAGGTGAAGTGGTAATTACGAGTGGACAAATTAATTTGGTTGACGGAACTAAAGTTGCACCATTAACGAAATAATTTTTAACCAATCTGTTAAATAAAACAACATAATAAGAGTTGTGAATTCTTTTGGGGACTTACAGCTTAAAAAAAGATAAAAAAATATACTGATGAAAATAACAGAAGTATCCATAAAGCGACCAACCTTAGTTGTTGTTGCTTTCACCGTACTCACATTATTGGGATTGTTAAGTTACTTTTCCCTTAATTATGAGTTGCTACCAAAATTCTCTCCAGCTGTAGTTTCTGTAAGTGCAGTTTACCCAGGAGCTTCGCCAAGTGAGGTAGAGAATACAGTAACCAAGGAAATTGAAGATGCAGTTTCTTCACTTGAAAATATAAAAAAGATAGATGCAAATTCTTATGAAAGTTTATCGGTTGTTACGATTACATTAAATTCTGGAGCTGATGTAGATTTAGCCCTAAACGATGCGCAAAGGAAAGTAAATGCCATCTTAGGTAATTTGCCAGATGATGTTCAATCGCCAGCTTTGAATAAGTTTTCATTAGACGATTTACCGATTATTACCATGTCTGCAACCGCCCAAATGGACGATGCGGAGTTTTACGATTTAATGGATAAACGTATTTCGCCGATGATTTCTAGGGTACAAGGTGTTGCTCAAGTAAATTTAGTGGGTGGTCAGGAACGTGAAATCCAAGTAGGTATTGATGCGAATAAACTAGAAGGTTATGGTTTATCGCTTTTACAGGTTCAACAAAATATTCTTAGTTCTAACTTAGATTTCCCGACTGGAAGTGTTAAAACTGAAAATCAAGATATTTTAATTCGTTTAGCGGGTAAATATAGAACTGTACAAGAATTAAGAAACTTAGTAGTAGGTACTGGAAATGGTGGTGCTCAAATCAGATTGTCTGATATCGCCGATGTACAAGATACTCAAAAGGATGTAGAAAAAATTTCGCGTGTAGATCGTACAGCTTCTATTGCTTTACAAGTTTTAAAACAGTCAGATGCAAATGCAGTAAAAGTTAGTGAGGGTGTTCATAAAATTGTAGGTGAGATTGAGAAACAATATGCAGCGAACGGACTGAAAGTTAAAATAGCTAACGATAGTTCTGTTTATACATTAGAATCAGCAAATGCTGTAATTTTCGACTTAGTATTAGCGATCGTATTGGTAGCAATCGTAATGCTTTTCTTCTTACATAGTATAAGAAATGCGGTAATTGTAATGGTTGCCATTCCAGCGGCATTAATTGCAACGTTTATAGGAATGAATTTATTAGGTTTCTCGTTAAACTTAATGTCTTTACTAGGTTTATCATTGGTGGTAGGTATTCTTGTGGATGATGCGATTGTGGTATTGGAGAATATCTATAGACACATGGAGATGGGTAAGAATAAGGTGAGAGCTGCTTTTGATGCAACTAAGGAAATAGGGGGCACAGTTACTTCAATTACCTTGGTAATTGTGGTGGTTTTCTTCCCAATTGCAATTAGTACAGGTTTAGTATCCGATATCCTAAGAGAGTTTTGTGTGGTGGTAATTATTTCGACAATGTTATCATTATTAGCATCATTTACTATTGTGCCCTTACTTTCTTCGAGATTTGGAAAATTAGAACGCATAACCGGTGATTCTTTTGTAGGAAGATTTATTCTTGGTTTTGAAAGAATGTTAGGTCGTTTTACCAAATGGGTAACCAGTGTTTTAGTTTGGTCATTAGGTCATAAGAAAACTACATTGGGCGTAACTTTTGGATTGTTAATTGCTTCATTTTATTTATTAGGTGCAGGTTATATAGGTGCGGAGTTTTTCCCTAAAAGTGATAGAGGTGAGTTTATTGTGCAAATAGAATTACCTAAAGATGCGTCAATAGAACAAACCAATCAAATGACCACTAAGGCAGAAGAGTATTTAAGTACAAAACCAGAAATTGTTTCTTTAATTACTTCTGTAGGTCAATCAAGTGAAGGTATGGGTGGAAGTTTAGCATCTGCATATGCTTCAGAAATTACCGTGAAATTGGTTGAAAAGAAGAAACGTGAGGACGATGCAACTGTTTATGCTGCAAAAGTAGGGATGGAGTTAAAGAAACTATTAGTGGGTGCTAAAATTAAAACTATTCCTGTAAGTATTTTAGGAACTGCTGAGCGTGCTCCAATTGAGTTAATTATTACGGGTTCTGATTTAGATTCAGTATTGGATTATGCAGAAAAAGCACGTTTAGAATTAATGAAAATTCCGGGTGCTACAGAAACTAAGTTGTCGTTGGAAGCAGGAAATCCTGAGATTATGGTTCAGGTAGATAGAGATAAAATGACGGCTCTAGGATTAAATTTACAAACCGTGGGTGGAACTATGCAAACTGCTTTTAACGGTAATACCGATGGTAAATTTAGACAAGGGGAGTACGAGTACGACATTAATATTCGCTATCAGACTTTTAATCGTAAGAACTTAGAAGATGTAAGAAATTTAATTTTTGTAAACAATGCCGGACAACAAGTGCAATTGAAACAATTTGCAAAAGTGGAAGAAGCATCAGGTCCGAGTAAATTATACAGAAGGGATAAAAGTACAGCTGTATCTATTCAAGCACAATCTGTAGGAAGACCTACAGGTACAATTGTAGCTGATTTTCAATCTAAATTGGATCAAATGCCACCTGCAAACGGTATTAGTTATGTTTGGGCCGGTGATATGGAAAACCAAAGTGAAGGTTTTGGTACTTTAGGTGTTGCGTTATTAGCTTCTATTGTGTTGGTTTACTTAATTATGGTTGCCTTATACGATAACTTTGTGTATCCATTTGTGGTAATGTTCTCGATACCTTTATCTATAATTGGAGCTTTATTAGCCTTAGGATTAACCAACAACTCATTAAATATATTTACCATTTTAGGGGTAATTATGTTAATTGGTTTGGTGGCAAAGAATGCGATTATACTTGTCGATTTTACCAATCAAATGAAAGCTGAGGGTAAATCTACAGTGGAAGCATTAATTTTAGCTAACCAGGCTCGTTTAAGACCAATTTTAATGACTACTATTGCCATGGTGTTTGGTATGCTTCCCATTGCAATTGCATCGGGTGCAGGAGCTGAATGGAAAAATGGTTTAGCTTGGGTAATTATTGGAGGTTTAATAAGTTCATTATTCCTAACATTAATTATTGTACCTGTTATTTACCAAATATTCGATAAACTAATCAATAAGTTTGGTGGAAAGAAAGCAGAAAAATCAATTGAAGAATTAATGGTAGAAGATTATGATCACATAGATGTTCATGAATATGATTTAAAGCATTAATTCTATTTTAAAATATATCTAGCCCGTTCAAGTTTTGATCGGGCTTTTTTGTTTTTGAGGAAAATCTAACCTTCCTTTCCAGAGTTTTCAATTAAAAATATATTGAAAATTATTGTTTATGATTAAGCGTTTGAATAATAGATGTTTAGCTCTATCGGTATGTAAATATTTAGTTTGTTTTGCCAATTCTACTCATCATCAATGCTATCTCTTATAAAAAAATTGTTTTCTTTGTTGAATCAAAAACAATATAAATGGAAAGTATAATTAAGGGAATTAATGATATTATTTGGAGCAATGCACTAATTGGATTATGTCTGGTAACGGGAGTTTATTTTTCCATAGCTACTGGATTTTTACAAATTAGGTATATCAAAGATATGTGGAGATTGCTTTTTGATGGTAAAAGTTCGGATAAAGGGGTAAGCTCATTTCAAGCTTTTGCAATTGCTATTTCAGGAAGAATTGGTACAGGAAATATAGCTGGGGTAGCTACTGCAATAGCAATGGGCGGACCAGGGGCATTATTCTGGATGTGGGTGATTGCATTTTTAGGCAGTGCTTCTGCATTTATTGAGGCTACATTAGGTCAGGTTTATAAGCAACTTAAAAATGGTGAGTATAGAGGCGGACCAGCTTATTATATTGAAAAAGGATTAGGAATAAAATGGTATGCCGTACTTTTTTGTATTGCAACCATTTTAAGTACGGCTATTTTTATGCCAGGAGTACAAAGTAATAGCATTGCTATTAGTATGGATAATGCGTTTAAAATACCTGTAGCATACACTGGAATTGGGATATGTTTATTATTAGGATTAATCATATTTGGTGGGGTAAAAAGAATTGGAAGAGTAGCCGAAATAGTTGTTCCTTTTATGGCTGGAGCCTATATTTTAATGGCTCTAATTATTATAGGATTAAATATTAAAGAAATACCAGCTGTTTTTGAATTAATTATTAAGTCTGCATTTAATTTAGAACCTGCATTTGCCGGCGTATTTGGTTCAGCAATTGCTTGGGGGATTAAAAGAGGGGTTTATTCAAATGAAGCTGGACAAGGTACTGCACCACACGCCGCTGCGGCAGCCGAGGTAAGTCATCCTGCTAAACAAGGTTTAGTACAAGCATTTTCAGTTTATATAGATACTTTGTTTGTATGTACTGCAACTGGGTTAATGATACTTTTTACTGGACAGTATAATGTTATAAATCCGGAAGGTGGATTTATTGTAGAACAAATTCCAGGCGCTATTATTGGTGCTGAATACACTCAATTTGCTGTCGCATCGCATTTTCCTGCAATTGGTAGCGGATTTGTAGCGGTTTCTTTATTCTTTTTTGCCTTTACTACCATCATGGCTTATTATTATATGGCAGAAACCAACTTAACTTATTTATTGAATAAGGAAAATGTAATGGTAAAGAATTTATTGCGATTGGTATTTTTAGGGACAGTATTTTATGGATCTGTAAAAACAGCCGAGTTAGCATGGACATTTGGTGATATTGGTGTAGGCATGATGGCTTGGTTAAATTTAATTGCGATCATACTATTGAGTAAACCTGCTTTAAAGGTCTGGAAAGATTATAAAGATCAGAAAAAAGCAGGTAAAGATCCTGTGTTTAGTCCAAAAGCTTTAGGTATTAAGCATGCAGAAATTTGGGACGAAAATAAATAATTAGAGGTTAAATATTTTTTTACAGCACTTTTTTAGGTGCTGTTTTTTTATAAGTTAAATAATGATTTTAAGCCTGTAACACCAATTTGTAATCCAACACAAAATATTAAAAATGCAGAAATTCTGTTAACAATATTTTCTCCTCCAGCACCTAAAAATTTTATGATCGCACGTGTATTGAAATAAAGAAAGTAAATCATAAGACAGATTGCTATAATTGAAACTAAAATAGCCCCTGTGTTAATGTAATAGGCTGTACTTCCAAAACTTGCGCCATGTGCACTTAAAGTAAATAATACCGAAATAGTTCCAGCACCAGTTGTTGCAGGAAATGTAATCGGATAAAATAATTTACCTGAAATATCGTGTAGGGCAGAGGTTTTTGTTTTTCCAGACACTTCTTTATCTAATTCATTCCCTGTTTTTTTTGGTTTGTCATCTGCAGTAAGAAATTCCCATCCCATTTTACAAATCATCATTCCACCCGCCAATTGAACAATTGGAATAGAAATTCCAAATAAATTTAAAATCCATTGTCCCGCAAAGAGAGATACAACACAAACTAAAAAGGCATTAAAGGCCACTTTTCTTACAGCAATTCGTCGTTCTTTTCTGTTTAAATTTTCAAAAAACGGACTCATTAAAAATCCTCCTCCAATAGGGTTAACTACTGGAAAAATAGCGAAGAAGCCTATGAAAACTAAGTTTAGAAAAGCATGGTAATCTATTTGCACGATAATCCTTTTTTAAAATGTGAATTATTTAAATGATTTAAAATCTTGAAACTTTTGTAGCCTATATTAAACCAATACAACCCAGCTACAGTAGTTGTAAATTCAAATATAATGTTAGATTTCACATTTACACTATTTTCTATAAGATACATTTTATAAAAAATAAACACAAACGTTGGACATTATTTAAGCATAAATTAAATTTTAAAGCTTAATTTTAGCATCTAAATAAACATAATCTTATGAGAAAATATCTAATTTTATTATTTCTGCTTACTTCTTTTGGTGTACTTGTAAATGCTCAAAGCAAGGATGAAATTGCTGCTGGATTAGAAAAAATCATGAAAGCGCACAATGGAGTGGGTATGTCGGTAGCAGTAATAAAGGGCTATAAGTTGGTTTATAGTCAATCGTTAGGATTAAAAGATATAGAACAGAATATTCCAGTAAATAATACCGACATTTTTAGAATTGCATCTATTTCAAAATCTTTCGCGGCAACTGCTATTATGCAGTTAATAGAACAAGGGAAGTTTGGTTTAGATAGCGATTTCAGCGATTTAATCGGATTTAAAGTTCGCAATCCAAATTTTCCAGATAAAGTAATAACCTTAAGAATGGTACTTTCTCATACTTCTAGTCTTAATGATAGTCAGGGTTATTTTAATTTTGACAGCATTAATCCAGCAAAGAATAATCAATACGAGAAGAACTTTAATAAATATGAACCAGGTACCGCTTATCAATATTGTAATTTGAACTATAATATGGTAGGTGCAGTTGTGGAGCGTTATTCGGGTAAACGATACGACACCTATATCAAAGAAAATATTCTGGATCCGTTAAAAATTTATGGTGGTTACGATGTAGATCTTCTCGATCGCCAAAAATTTGTAAAGCTTTATACATGGAACAGAGAATTAAATAAATTTGAAGAAGGAAATGCTTATCCTTCTCGAGCAGCAGAAATAAGTAATCATGTTTTAGGTTATACTACTCCTATTTTTTCGCCAACTGGCGGAATGAAAATTTCAGCAAGCGATTTAGCTGTTTATATGCAAATGCACATGAATTTTGGGAAGTCTTCTACTCAGCGAATTATTTCTAAAAAAAGTTCCCTTGAAATGCAAAAGCCTCTTTCTAAAGATGAAAATTATGGATTGGCACTTTTGAATACCGAACAACTTATCACTGGGAAGAAAATGGTAGGCCATACAGGTTCTGCATATGGATTATATAGCTCAATGTTTTTTAATTCTAAGGAGAAATTTGGTTTCGTTGTTTTAACGAATGGTAGCGATGGAAAAAGTAAGGATGGACAAATTGAAATTACTACTAAAGCCATCCGTTATTTATACGACACTATAATAAAATAATTGCTTGAGCTTATTTAGTCTGGACTATTATTAGTTTAAAAAAAGAAGGTTTAACAAATACTATTTTGTTAAACCTTCTTTAAAATTAAATGGGTGATTTAGTTAGAAAAATCATCATTTCTAATGTTTCTTTGGTTTTTCTTTATTCCACCTTTTAGCTGTCCGAATTTATAATTGGCGCTAAAATTTACTCTTCTGAAATAGATTTGTTGACTATTAATTTGGAAAACCTGTTGGTTGTTTATTTCAGAATAATTATCTCTGTATTTGTTAAATGGATTATTAACAGATGCACTTAAGGATATTTTATTTTTAGCAAGATCTATTGATGATCCAAAACTTGATGCAGAATAAGATACATTTCTAGATTGCAGCGTATTTGGAGTGGCACTATTGAAATTAAATGATGCATTTACGCGCCAATTATTTTTAATAGAATAGGCCGTATTTAAATTAAATCTCCCCATATAAATATCAATATTTTCGAATTTCCCACCTACTTGCGTATTTACATCAATATATTCGCCACCACCATTTGAGCTAAAATTCCATTTTTTAGTAATTGGATAACTTAAATAATAATTTAATCCAATACCTTTCATTTTGCCCATATTTTCGAACGTAGATCTGGTAATTTGTGTAACAGGATCAAAGGTGTCTACAGGAATAAACATTCCTTTAGCTTGATTAAATTGTAGGCCAACTGAAGCATTTAATTTATTAAAATAGCTGTATTCTAAATTTAAGGTATTTACTCTTGGAGCATATAAATTTGGATTTCCAGCTTTCTCAAAGTTAGGATTTGAACGATCTACAAATGGATTTAGTTTATTAATTCCTGCTCGGTTAATACGTTGAGTAAAATTGGTACTTAAACTTTTATTGTCAGTTAGATTAATAGATACTCCAATGTTTGGTAATAAGCTCCAATAATTTTGTTCAACATTTGTTTTTGTAGATATAAACTCAGCATTTTCAATAGTATTTTCTAACCTTAATCCACCTCTTAAACTCACCTTTTTAAATTTATAGGAAAGTGAATTATAAGCTCCGAGAATTAGTTGGTCATTTGTGTAAATGTTAGTTCTGGAAGCGTCTATAATATAATTTTGAGTAATTATATCAAAATAATCGTAAACATAATCGCCTTTGTTTGCTCTGTAAGTAGCTTTTACACCCGCTTCAAAATTTAATTTGTTAATAGGTTGTATAAAATCTAATTGAGCAGTATGACTATCAACTGTACCTAGATTGTTTTGTCGGTAATTAGGCTGATTGAAATTAATAACTTGACTTAAATTTTGATAAGAATTTAAGGAATTGGCATAGTCGTAATAATTGTAACTGAACGTAAGTAATTTCTTTTTGTTGTTTTTAAAGCCAAGTTGATAATTTACTGAAAAGTCATTTCCGTGACCTTTGGTTGTACCATCGTTTAACAATAAATAACGTTGTAGGATGTTTTGTTGATCATTTAAAACGGATAATTGTTCATTATTATTAGTTCCAGCATTTTTATTCCAACTTAATGAAGCTGTAAATAACTGCAAAGAATCTAATTCATAACTTACTTCGGTATAGATATAGCCATTTTTGCTGCTCGATTTACTTAAACCATTCTGATTAAGCGTTTGTTGATTTACACGATTAGATAAAGTGTTAAAACTGGAAATGTATGGACTATTATTATAACTATAAGATCCATTTGCGCTGAATCCAAATTTTGAATTTTTTGTAGTTAATGACAATCCTAATCTTGGTGTACCATTAGGGAAGGAAGTACCTGAGCTTAAATTTCCAGAGTAACCATCTAGAACTCGCTTGTTGGTAACAATATTTATAATTCCATCAATACCTTCGGCATCGTATTTAGAAGAAGGATTGGTAATTACTTCAATTTTGCTGATGTTGGCAGAGGGCATAGATTTAAGGATGTTTTTATAGTCTCTCTCCATCATACTAGAAGGCCTGCCATTTACAAATATTTTGAACTCTGTTTTACCTTTTAATTGTAATTGATCATTTCCATCAACCGATAAATAAGGCACCTTATTCATAATGGTTAATGCATCTAAACTTTTGCTTTCTGGATCAGCTTGAATATCATAAACCAGTTTATCAGCATCCTTAGTTACTATTTTCTTTTGAGCAACAAATTCAACCTCTTTTATAACCGTAGATTTTGATTTTAGTGAAACTAAACCTAGCATTATTGCGGAAGATTCAAAATTTAAGTTCAGCACTTTTAATTCATGATCAAGAGACATAATATTTAAAGCGTACTTTCCGAGTGGTATATCGTTTATTAAGAATTCACCTTTTTCGTTACTTGCTGCTACTTTAACTACATTCTTCTCCGGGTTTAATAATTTTAATGTTCCGAAGGGGATAGGAGATAGCGTCGCAGAATCTATTAAAGTGCCACTTAATTTAGATTTATTTTGAGCGTAGAGTAATTGGGAAAAGGTGATTCCGAGAAATAGAAAAGTGAGTTTTATTAAAATTTTTTTCATATAGATAGTTGTTTTTACTATCCAAAATTTTAAATAAAACTCACCTTAAAATTAAAAATGTGATGAATAAGCTAAAAAAAGTGACGAATTATCAATAATTGCCCCTTAAAATTTCTAAAGGTGGTTTACTAATTATTCCTCTGCTATTAAATAATCCAATTAAAATGGTTAAAGCCGTTACAATACCAAATAAACTTAAAATCGAAATCCAATCGATAATAAACGGTGCTTTAAAGCTATAAACTGCCAATGCCCAACCTCCAATTAGGGATAATATTATTCCGGATGCTGCGGCTAAACTTCCTAAAAAGAAATATTCTAATCCAGTTATCATTAATATTTGTTTTCTGCTGGCACCTAATGTTCTAAGTAATACACTTTCTTTAATTCGCTGGTATTTACTTATCATAACAGAAGCTACTAAAACCACTAAGCCGGTTGCTATGCTAAAACCACCCATAAACTGTACTATAAACCCAATTTTATCAAGAATATCGTCTAACACTAGAAGAACTAAACCTAAATCAACAATAGAAATATTTGGGAATTTGCTTACCACCTTAGTTTGTAATTGAGCAGCATCTTTTCCAACTTCCGTTTTAGTTAACAATACATGAAACTGGGGTGCATTTTCCAATGAATTTTTAGGGAAAACCACCAAGAAATTAGTTTGAATTCTTCCCCATTCCACATTTCTAAAGCTTGTAATTTTGGTAAGCATAGGAACGCCCTGAACATTGAATAAAAGTTCATCACCTAATTTAAGTGAAAGACTTTTGGCATAATCACCTTCAATAGAAATTGGAATTGGTCCATCGCCACTGGCTTCGCCAACCCATTTACCCGATCTAATGCTTTCTGCATCCGTTAATTCGGATCTATAAGTTACTCTAAACTCTCTGCTAAAAGTTCTTCTAGGAATCTTGTTAGTAGAATCGTTCTTCAATTCTGCCTGTGTTTTTCCATTAATTTCATCTAGCTTAAGTGTCACAATTGGTACTTCTTGTATCACAGGAAATCCTTCTTCTTTAACCAATTTAGCTACTTCTTCTTTTTGAGCAGTTTGAATATCAAATAGTACCATATTTGGCTGATTAGAACTACTTGATAACTGAATTCTACTTAGTAACGTAGACTGTATTAAGAACAATAAACTAATAAATAAAGTGCCTAATCCTACTGAAATTATTAATATAATGGTTTGATTATTAGGTCTGTATAAATTAGCGAAACCTTGTCGCCATAAATAGCCCCATTTCGATGGAATTAATTTTTTGGTTAAAAACATCAGTAATTTTGCCATTGCAAAAAGCAGTAAGAATGCGATAAAAATACCGATGGTAAAAATTAAAGCTTGTAAAGCTGAGCCAATCTGAATCCAGGTAAACGTATATATAAATACTACAATTAGCGTATAGATCCAGAATGCCACCCAATCGAACTTATTTTGATCTAAATCGGCAACATTTCTCAAAGTATTTAAAGGGGATACTTTGCGAATATTAACCAATGGCAATAGCGCGAATAGAATAGAAATTAGAACACCAACAGAAATACCTTGAAATATGGATAGATAGGATATTTCTGATGAAATTTCTATAGGTAAAAAATCTTTAAAAACTACAGGTAATAATTGCTGAATTAATGTACCTAAACCAGCGCCAATTAACGATCCAATAAATCCAATTCCAGTAATTTGGATCAGAAAAATTATAAATGCCTGCTTACTTGTAGTCCCCAAACAGCGTAAAACAGCAATAGATGCTAATTTTTCGCGAATATAAATATGAATAGCGCTTGCTACGCCAATACATCCTAATAATAAGGCAATAAAGCCCACTAATGAAAGAAAATTGGTTAAGTTGGCAAAAGATCTACCCGTATCTTCTTTCTGAGAAGCTATTGTTTCATATCTAAAATCGTCCTTATCTAAGGTTCCATCAATAGCTTTTGCAAGTGCTTCTACATTTACAGACTCTTTTAATTTGAAATAATACTTATAGTTTATCCTACTTCCAACTTTAACCAATCCGGTTGCTTCCAAATAGGCTAAAGGAATATAAACTACTGGAGCAACTGATGCTGCAAATCCTGTTTGTCCGGGTGCTTTAGTAATAGAGCCAGCGATTTTAAAGGTTATATCACCAATTTTAATACTATCACCAACTTTAGTATTAAACTGTAATAATAAACTTTTATCTACCAATGCGTCTTGTGCATTTCTAAAAGAAATACCTGCTGCGGCTGGAATAGTTTCTATACTTCCATAATAGGGGAAATTTCCTGATAATGCCCTAACCTGAACCAATCGGGTACCTCCATTGCTCATAAACATAGCCATAGAAGGGAAATTTTGCTCTTCCGATCGCTCTCCACCAATAGAATCAATTAATTGTTGAACTTTTTCGGTTGGTTTTTTATTGCCAGCAATTTCTAAATCTGCCCCTAAAAGCGTGGCGGCTTGCTGGTCTATATCTTTATTTAGGTTGACTCCGAAAGTATAAATTGCCACTAATGCGGAGATACCTAAAATAATAGATGAAATAAACAGCATTAACTTAGAGCGATTTCTTCTACTATCGCGCCAAGCCATTTTAAAAAGCCAAGGTAAATTAAGCCGTTTTTTCATCAGAAATTAAATTACCTCCTTTAATGCGTATAATTCTTTGTGTTTTTGCGGCCAATTCTAAATCGTGTGTCACCATAATTAGCGTTGTACCTGCTTCTTTGTTTAAATCGAACAAGAGCTTAACAATTTTTTCACTCGTTTCACTATCTAAATTTCCCGTTGGCTCATCGGCAAATAAAATAGATGGATTATTAGAAAATGCTCTTGCAATTGCAATTCTTTGTTGTTCTCCACCTGATAATTGAGATGGATAATGATCAGCGCGATTATTTAAGCCTACTTTTTCTAATAGAGCTTCAGCGGTAGCTTTGCTGTTTTTTTCGCCACGTAACTCTAGTGGTACCATAACATTTTCTATTGCCGTAAGGGTGGGCAATAATTGGAAATTTTGGAAAATAAAACCTACATGTTGATTTCTAATCGCGGCTCTATCGTCTTCAGAAAGATGATTGATAAGTTCGTTGTTGAGGTAAACTTCGCCAGTACTGGTTCTATCTAATCCTGCACACAAACCTAATAAAGTAGTTTTTCCGCTGCCAGATGGACCAACTAAAGCCACTGAGGCACCTTTTTCGACCGTAAAACTAATGTTGTCTAAAACTTTTAAAGACTTACCCTCACTGGAGAAAGTCTTGCTGAGATTTTTAATTTTTAGTATTTCCAAAGTAAGTTTGTCTATAAGTTTAATGTCATAATCTCTAAAGTAAGGGAATTAATGGGATTTATATGTCATTATTATGTTTAAAATATACACTTACATAAATACCTTTGTGGTGTTCAATTTATTCTAAATAAAAATGAAGTCTTTAAGCTATATATCGTCATTAATTTTAGTTCTAGTTTTACAGAGTTGTAGTGATCCGAAAACAACTAAACAAAGTACTGGAGGTACCAATGCTATGGTTAAAAATGCGGAAAATAAAAATACGATTTTATTTTTTGGTGATAGTCTTACTGCGGGTTATGGATTGGAAGATCCAGCCCAAGCATTTCCATCTTTAATTCAGCAAAAAATAGACCATTTAAATCTACCTTATAAAGTAGTAAATGCGGGTGTAAGTGGAGAAACTACAGCAGGAGGAAAGGGGCGAATTGACTGGATTTTAAAACAAAAAATTGACGTTTTTGTACTTGAATTGGGTGCTAATGATGGATTAAGAGGTATTCCTGTTGAAGAAACATCTAGGAACTTACAATTTATTACAGATAAAGTAAAAGCAAAATATCCTAATGCCCGAATTATTTTAACAGGAATGATGGTGCCGCCAAATATGGGGGCAGATTATGCAAAGGCTTTTGAACAAATTTTCCCAAAAATAGCCACAAAAAATAGCATGTCGTTTATGCCATTTTTGCTAGAAGGTGTAGCTGGCGATAGAAAATTAAATCAAGGTGATGGCATTCACCCGACAGCAGAAGGACATAAAATTATAGCCGAAAATTTATGGCCAATTTTGGTTGAAAATTTATAGAAAATATTTAAAAAGATCGTTGGGTTGAACAGTTTATATAATTGATTTAGTACAATTATATTCCATTTTTCACTTCGTGAAAACTCTCCAACTTGCTCAATAAACTAATCAATTGCATTTTTTCTTGATGCGATAAAGGTTCAGACACATTACTTGAAGCCGCTCTTATTCTATCCATACGTTCTTCCAAAACTGCTCTGCCTTTTTGTGTAATATGTATCATTCTATTTCTTTTATCGGTTTCTGTAGTTTCTTGTTCTACCAAACCATGAGCAATTAATCGGTTTATGATTTGCATACCTGCCGATTTTTCATGAACGTTTAATTTTATCAACGCAGTTTTTGTCAAGCTGCCATTTGCAACCAGACAAATCAAATAAATAAAATCATCTGGTGTAGAAAACTCCGAACCAGCTATCGCATCTTTCGCCAATAACTTGGCATACCTATATAAATGTACTAATGAAGTATTGATTACACTTTCAGGAGAGCGGCCTAATTCTTTACCCTGCCAATTTGGCTCTACAGCATTGTTGTCATTGGAAAGCTCTAGTCTTTTATGTGCCCATTGTACAAATAAAGTCACATCTGGTTGTCCTTTTTTATCATCTTGCTCATATAATTCAACTAAATCTACGAGCTCTTGAATAAGTTTATAATACATTTTTTTTGTAAATATTTTAAAACCTATGTCGGTTTAATAGTATAAAAATACACTATTTTGTTAAATAAAAGAAATTATTTGCACTTAAATAGTGCAATATTATACTTTTTGGTATGCTATTTGGTATAGTTTTGTACAAAAAAACTATAAATTATATGAAAAATTTTATTTCTAGAATTATGAATAAAACAACGATTGCTGTTGTTTTAACCTCCCTTGTTTTTACGGCATGTAAAAAAGATGAGTCGATGGCTAGTAGCAACACTATCGTAGACATTGTAGTAAACAATAACGACTTTTCGTTATTAGAAGCAGCAGTAGTACATGCTGATTTAGGTAGTACTTTATCGGGTACTGGAACATTTACTGTATTTGCGCCAAATAATGCGGCCTTTATTGCAGCAGGATTAGACACTGAGGCAAAAATTAAAGCCTTACCAGTTGCAACAGTAAGAAGCATATTGCAATACCATGTATTAGGTCAAAGTGTAGCTTCATCAGCCATTACATCATCAACAAACAGTGCTGTAAAAACAGTAAGTAATGTTGATCTTTTTGTAGCTAAAAAGACTTCAGGTGTATTTGTTAACGGAGCGAGTGTAATTAGTGCTGACATTTCGGCTAGCAACGGTGTTATTCATGTAATTAACAAAGTATTAATGCCACCAGTAGGCAACATCGTACAAGCGGCACAAGCCGATGCTAATTTCACCTTTTTAGTTGCTGCGGTATTAAGAGCAAGTGAAGGAAGCACTAACGTTGCACAAGTTCTTTCTGGTACTGGACCATTCACTGTATTTGCGCCAACAAATCAAGCATTCATCAACGCTGGTTTTGCTAATATTGCAGCAATTCAGGCGGCAGATCCAGCTGTTTTAACTAAAATTCTTACTTACCACGTGGTTAGTGGCCGTGTTTTATCGAGCGACTTAACAGAAGGTGTAGCTCCAGCAACATTAAATGGAGGAACAGTTACGGTTACATTAGCAGGTGGTGCAAAAGTTAAAGGTGCAAACAATACATCAGCATCAAATATTACTGCTGTAAATACCATAACAACCAACGGTGTAATCCATGTAATAGATCAAGTTTTACTACCTAATAATTAGTTTTAAAGTTAATTGATTCTCTAATTTTTCTTGCCCACCACATTGTATAAATAAAAATTACAAGTGGTGGGTTTTTTAAGATCAATTTCTCTAGAAGATTCGCGTGAGGGATAGTAAGGGTTTGTCCCGCCAGATGGCGGACCGAAGCCCTGAATAGCCCGACCTTGGGCACGCCCAAATGACCTTCATAAACTAATTTTTATTAATGCTTACGATTATTAGTCGGCTCGCCTTTGGTGTTTAAATTCACTAAATTCCGTATTTTGCGCTTATGATTTCTACTTTCACAGATCATCTCGGGAATTCTATTCAGATACCTTTTCCGCCACAACGAATCGTTTCTCTGGTTCCGTCGCAAACAGAGTTGTTGTACGATCTCGGCCTTGAAGATAGGGTAGTTGGTATTACCAAATTTTGTATTCACCCGCAGAAATGGTTTGAAAATAAGGTTAAAGTAGGGGGGACTAAAAAGCTAAATATCGAATTAATTAAGCGCTTGGAGCCCGATTTAATTATCGGAAATAAAGAAGAAAATACGAAGGAGGAGATTGAGGAGTTGCAGAAGTTTTTCCCAGTTTGGATGAGCGATATCCATAATTTGGAGGAAGCAAAGCAAACGATTGTAGATGTAGGTGCAATTACCAATCGCTCCCCTGAAGCAAGCTATTTGGTGGAATTAATAAATACTGGATTTAGAGATATTAAAACGCTAGGCCCGGGTTCTTTTCATTTTAATAAGTCGGTGTTGTACTTAATTTGGAATAAGCCTTACATGGCCGCAGGAAGAAATACTTTTATAGATGATGTGCTCAATACTTTCGGGTTAACAAATGTTGTGCAATCAACAAGATACCCAATTTTAAAGGATGAGGATATCCTAGAGCTTAATCCTTATTATATTTTTCTTTCTTCAGAACCTTATCCATTTAAGGAACAGCATATAGAAGCGCTCAAACAACTTGTGCCTGAGGCTCATATTTTATTGGTAGATGGGGAGATGTTCTCTTGGTACGGAAGCAGAATGGTAAAGTCTATACAGTATTTGTTTGAATTGAGAGATTACTTGTAAAAATTCTAGAGTAGTAGCTTAATCTTCCCTCTATAAATCTCCATCGGACTTAATAAAGGAAGCCAAACAACCAAAGCGGTACCACATTTTTATAACCAATTTCTATATCATCCTTAGTTACATAGGCATATTCTACAGCTTGAATCTGCTTTTTCTTTTTGTTCTTACCTCCAATTTCAAAAGTGAATGCTTTATTTATTATGAAATCTGCTTGATCAGAAAGGTTAATCTCATGTAAGCCTTTAAACTGATTTTGAAAAAACGTTTCTCTTACGTTTCCAATGTTTATGTTTTCTGCGGCCAAAGTATACATCAAATTGCTGTTGTTGAGGTAAAGTTTTTCTGGTTTTGTGAGCACACCTATGCCAGAATTGTCTCTGTATAGTTCATTCACTAGGCCTGCTCTTTCTAAAATTTTAATGCACTGCACCAACATATTTCTTGATAGCCCTATCTTCTCGCTCAATTTACTGATGTTGGGTGTAAACGGGGCACTGCTTGCAATGGTTATAAGTAGTTTTTTAAGTTTTACAAGGGTGTCATACTGAAGATCTTCTACCGCGTTAATATCTATTTCAATAGTGAGGTTTATAATGTTTTGTAGCTTTTGTGAGTAAGAACTTTCATTTTCTTTGTAATAAGGATACGCACCAATTCTTAAATATTTGTTAAACAAAGGAAGGGGTTTAATTTTCTTTAAGATATTTGATGCCAATTCTGGATGATGTTGTAAGATTTCTGAAAACTCGAATTTTGGAAATTGTATGGAGGTTTCAAATTGTAGGAATTCTCGGAAAGAAAGCTCTTTAAGGTAGTAAGATACAGCTCTTCTGCTTAAGTCGGACTCAGATTTGTAAATCTCTAGTATGGAAGAAGAAGTAAAAATGACACTCAATTCGGGGAAGTTATCATATATTAATTTAATCTCCCTGGACCAGTTTGGGTATTTATGTACTTCATCTAATAGGAGGTGAGTGCCACCAAATTGACTAAACTGTTTTGCTAAATTATAAAGTTTATTGTCAAAAAAATAGATATGATCTAAGCTTACATATAAAGTTGAACTTGGATTTAAATGGAGTTTTGCTATCTGTAATAAAAGGGTTGTTTTTCCAGAGCCTCTGGCACCTTTAACTGCTATAAGCCGGTTATTGATATCTATTGTATTTAAAAGATATCGTTGTACATCTAGAGATGTATTTGCCAGTTTTAATTGAAATTCTAGGATTAAATTTTCCATTTTGTTAACTGTAATTAACAAATATACTAATTTTTGTTAACTATAAAAAGCAAAAAATGTATAATATTGCTTTTTGTAAATATCAAATATATGTTAATATTGCTTTTTATAGAAAGCAAAAATTGATTTTAGAGATTTTTAATTTCTAATTACGACTTGTTTTATGGAATCTATTATTTTATTGAATTTTTTATAATTGGTTTATTTTGGCATAAATATCCACATCTATCCATTTTCCATTTTTCCACTCACATGCTCTAAGTGTACCCTCATGGAGAAAGTCCATTTTTTCTAAAGCCTTTTTGCTATTGCTATTTTCTGATTCAACAAAACCTTCAATTCTATGCAATTTCATGTGCTCAAAACCATAGTGGCAGATTTTTGTTAATGCTTCCTGCATAATTCCATTATTCCAATATTCTGGCAATAACCAAAAGCCTATTTCGGCTTTTTTATGCTGTGGATGTATGTCGTTAAATCCAGCAGCTCCATAAAAAGTACCATCTAGTTTAGCGCAAATTGCCCACCATATTCCTGTGTTGGTGTTGTACAGGTTTTGGTACCAGGCCATTTGTTCTTGAGTTGCTTCAAGAGTAGAATAGCTAACCCCATAGTGTTTTATTACTAAGGGGTTAGAGAGTCCTTTAAAGATATTTTCTAAGTCGGTTGACTGAATTTGTCTCATCTCAAGTCGTTGAGTTTGTAAAGATGGAAAATCAGTCATAGCCATTTTATTTTAAGTATTGATTGAACCAAGCTAATAATTGTTGGTTGTTGTGCAATCTATTTTTTTGTTGGGTAAAACCGTGTCCCTCGTTCTGATAACGTATAAATTTGGTAGGTACACCCAATTTTTTTAAACCAATAAAGAATTCTTCTGCTTGTGTAACGGGCACATCCATATCATTCTCACCGTGTATTATAAGTGTTGGTGTTTTAACGTTTTTAATATGCGCCATTGGCGAGAAATGCCATAATAACGAATAATTGTCCCACGGCATTCCGTTAAATTCTGTTTCAATTAAATCTGGATAAATAGATGTTCCATAAAAGGAAATCAAGTTGCTCACCGATGCCGATGTGACTGCTGCTTTGTATCTATCGGTTTGTGTAACTACCCAATTGGTCATAAATCCTCCATAAGAACCTCCAGTTACACCCATTCTATTGGCGTCTAAAAATGGATATTTCTCCAAGGCATAATCTATTCCTGCCATAAGATCTAAATAATCACCACCACCCCAAGCTTGATAGGTCCCATCAGTAAATTTTTGTCCATATCCCGAAGATCCTCTTGGGTTTAATGAAATAACAGCATATCCATTGGCTACCAATATTTCGTTGATGTCTGTATAACTAAATCCGAATGCACCATGTGGACCGCCATGAATTCTATGAATTACAGGTATTTTTACGCCTTTTGCCACATTAGCTGGATAAGCGATAAATCCATGAACTTTAACACCATCGTGCGATTGAAACCAAAAGTCTTCATTTTTTGCAAGGGTTTTGTCTTTTAACCAATTGGTGCTAAGCTGAGTGATCTGAGTTACGGTTTTTCCTTCGTTGGAAGTGATGTAAATTTCGTTTGGTTGTGAAGGGGTCGATTTTGTAAAGGCGATTTTGTTGCCCCCAGTAGTTGGTCTGCCCACACTTGCGTTTTCATCTACAATGGGTGTTATAATTTCGCTGTTTAAGGTTCCTTTATATAAAACTCGTTTTCCATTTTTTGGGAATCCAAAGTAATAAGATTTACTATCGTTAGTCCATTTTGCACCATCTAATCTTTCATCTAGGTTTTGTGTTATACAAGTTATTTTTCCAGTAGCTACTTCGTAGGTGTAAAGTTTCATGTCCTCACCAGAGCTATCTTTTGTGTTTCTTAATCTTACAGTTGCAGGATAAAGGATGTATTTCCCGTCGGGACTCCAATTTGGATTATGCTCGGTGCCAGGTGTTTTTGTGATTTGTTCTATTTTCGAAGTAGCGATATCAACAATAAATATATCGTTATTGTAGTTTGCATCTGGGTCGGCTGTATGGTTAGAGATATAAGCTATTTTCTTAGAATCCGGACTCCAAGTAATAGAATGGCTATCGTATATATCTTGCGTAAGGGTTTTTATTTCTCCATTTTCTAGGTTTGCTACATATATTTTAGTCAATCTATTATCAGAAAACGATGTCCTAGATTTGTATAAAATGCGTTCAATTACTTTAGGTGCTGATGGATCTACAGTTGGTGCTGAGCTTAAATCGGCACTCACAAAAGCAATACTTTTTCCGTCTGGACTCCAGGCGTAATTTTTATTCGCAGAATGACCTAAAAAGTGATTACTATTATTTATTTGAGCAATAAATTTAGTTGATTTATCGTTAAGATTAAGTACGTGAATTCCAGATTTTCCATTTAAATTAGCTCTAAGAGCTATTTTTTGTCCATCGGGCGACCATTGAGGGTCGCTACCAGTATTGAGAATCGTTTCAGATTTCTGTGTGTTTAAGTCTAATAAAATTAGGCTCTGTGGATTAGATTTACCAGGTTCGTTGGTTATATAAATTAATTTATCGCCTTTAGGTGATAAAACTGGACTATTTACTGAAGGCATTGTGTAAATATTTTCTACAGTAATGTTGTTTTGCGCCTGACTAAAGCTAGTTCCTGAAATAAAAATTAGAACAGCAATAAATTTCTTTATCATATTTTTCTGGTTAAAAAAAGTAAGATAGAAATATTTTTTTAACGTTTTTAATTATAATTATAAAGTGACAATGAATAGGGTTTTAATATCATTTTGAAGTGTTTTTTGTTGTGTTAAATAATTGATGTTAAGTTTGTTTTGTTAAATTCGATTAAAATTAATCGATATGAATAAAGCAGTAGATAATTTCTTTTTAAACGCCAAAAGATGGAAGATTGAGTTTCAAATTCTTAGAGAATTGGTGACAGCTGAAGTTGAACTAGTGGAAGAGTTAAAATGGAATCATCCATGTTATACCCTAAATGGTAAAAATGTGATTATTATCCACGGCTTTAAGAAATATTGTGCTTTGTTATTTCATAAAGGCGCTTTAATGAAAGATCCCGAGAAAATTTTAATTAAACAAACTGAGCATGTGCAATCGGGCCGACAATTAAGATTTACTTCTTTAGATGAAATAGTGGATAAGCGAGAATGGATTAGTGCTTATATTAAAGAAGCTATTGAAATAGAAAAATCTGGAGCAAAAGTAAAGTTGAAAACAGTGGCAGATTATGAAATGCCTATTGAGTTTGAGCAGGCATTAAAGGAAGACGAAAAACTTGCATCAGCATTTAATAATTTAACTCCTGGCCGACAAAAAGCTTATATTATTTATTTTGGAGAGGCAAAACGATCAGAAACCAGGAAAAATAGAGTTGCCAAATATTGCGATTTTATAAAAGAAGGCAAGGGGATGGATGATTAATTTAGAAGTTGAATTGGTGGAATAAGTTAAAATTGATCATTTATTAGATTAATGTATGCGAAGTTAACATTATCTATTTTTGCAAATCTTTCTATTTTAAATAGTTATAAGCGTTGAATCTTTTTTTGCATTTATTTCTCTCTCTTTTTTGAATTTTCATTGCTAATTCTTATCTTTGCAATCCAAAATAATCCTAATAATGCGGATGTGGCGTAATTGGTAGCCGCACCAGACTTAGGATCTGGCGCTTCACGGCGTGGGGGTTCGAGTCCCTTCATCCGCACAATAAGTCCTCCGTCCATTGCGGGGGATTTTTTTTATAATTGATATTAAATAATTGAATTGTAGAAAATTCTTTTTAAAAAGTTTAAAATCTACACGTTAAGTTCTAAAAATGGATATAACACAAGAAAAAACAGGCGATTTAGGCGCAAAACTTAAGGTTAAAATTGCCCCAGCAGATTATTCTGAGAGAGTTGATAAAGCTTTAAAAGAGCAAGCAAAGAAAGCAAATCTTCCTGGTTTCAGAAAAGGTATGGTTCCAGTTGCCCACATTAAAAGAATGTATGGCAAAAGTATTTTAGTTGAAGAAATCAATACAATGCTTTCTGAAACATTAAACAATTATTTAACAGATAATAAAATTGATATTCTAGGTCAACCACTTCCAGTGATGGATGATTCAAAAGAATTTAAATGGGATAATACCGATGAATTTGAATTTGAATACGAATTAGGTTTAGCTCCAGAAATTGATATAACCATCACTTCTAAAGATAAATACACGCAATATGTTGTTAAAGCGGATGACAAAACTTTAGAAGAGCGTATTAAAAATATTCGTCGCAGTTACGGAAAGATGACCAATCCAGAAGTTGCAGTTGAAGGTGATGTTTTATATGGTGAGTTTGTACAATTAAGTCCAGATGGAACCGTTTTCGAAGGTGGTATTACAAATACAGCTTCTTTACGTTTAGATTTAGTAACTGATAAAAAGATTTTAAAATCTTTAGTTGGACTTAAAAAAGATGATGTTGTTGTTTTAGATTTACAAAAAACTTTAAACAATGATGCAGCTCAAATCGCTAAGATTTTAAAAATTGAAGATGCTGATGCAGCAGAATTAAAATCTAATTTCCAATTAACTGTTAAAAACGTTAATCGTTTAGAAGAAGCTGATTTAAATCAAGAGTTTTTCGATAAACTATTCGAAGCAGGTACAGTTACAGACGAAGCTGGTTTCAGAGAGAAAATCCGTACTGAAATTGAATCTATGTTTGAGCAAGATGCTGAACGTAAATTAAGCAACGATATTTATGCAGAATTATTAGAGAAAAACAATATCGCATTACCAGATGATTTCTTAAAACGTTGGTTAAAAGCAACAAACGAGAAATTAAGTGATGAGGAATTAGCTCAAGGATATGATGATTTTGCTAAGAATTTGAGATGGACTTTAATCGAGAATAAATTGATGAAGGACAATAACATCGAAATTAAATATGAAGATGTTTTTGAAACTGCAAAACAACGTTTAAATAGTCAGTTTGCTATGTATAGCCCAAGTCCTATGCCTGAAGAACAATTAGTTCAATACACTACTCAGTTCTTAAAAGAAAAAGACAACGCTAACAGAATTTTAGATGAAGTAAAAGCAATTAAAACTTTTGATTATATAAAATCTGTAGCAACTTTAAACAAAAAAGAAATCGATTACGATAAATTTGTTGAGTTGGTAAAATAATCCTGACCTTTTGTCAGAATGAATATTAAAAAGGAGTAGTTGTTTAACTACTCCTTTTTTTTAATAAAATATAACGATTAAGGTGTTAAAATGCTTGTTTGTAGGTGATTGGCTTATTTTCACCTTAAAATAAAGTAACTTTAAAATGTCATCTTAAATACTAAAGGTTGGCTTATATAGTAGAAATAAATATATTGGCACGTAAATTACAATAGTAGAGTAATACGTTAAGTATAGAATTAAAATTTTAAAATAGCCTAATTTGATATAAAATGAAGATAAATAAAGAAGAATTTAGAAAATACGCTGTTAAACATCATAGAATTAACGGTTTAAATGTAGATCGTTATATCGGAAGAACCAATAGTAATCCATCATCAATGACGCCGTACATTATTGAAGAAAGGCAATTAAATGTAGCTCAAATGGATGTTTTCTCTCGTTTAATGATGGATAGAATTCTTTTTCTAGGCGATGCAATTCATGATCAAAATGCCAACGTAATTCAAGCGCAATTGCTTTTTTTACAGTCGGTAGATGCTGATAGAGATATCCAAATGTATATAAATTCTCCAGGTGGATCTGTTTACGCAGGTTTAGGAATTTATGATACGATGCAATACATCACACCAGATGTGGCTACAATTTGTACAGGTATGGCTGCATCTATGGGGGCTGTTTTATTGGTTGCTGGAGCAAAAGAAAAACGTGCAGCATTAGAACATTCTAGGGTAATGATTCATCAGCCTTCTGGTGGCGCTCAAGGTGTGGCATCTGATATGGAAATCAATCTTCGTGAGATGCTTAAGCTTAAAAAAGAATTATACGATATTATTTCTAAACATTCTGGTCAGACTTACGAATGGGTAGAAAAAGCATCAGATAGAGATTATTGGATGAAAGCGGATGAGGCTAAGAGTTTTGGAATGATTGATGAAGTATTAGGAAATAAGGAGAAGAAATAACTCTTACAATTTATCCTTTAATGGATATTAAATAGTATAAAATGGCGAAACAAAATAAAGATTCAAGATGTTCTTTTTGTCACTCTAGTAAACAAGATAGTTTAATGTTAATAGAGGGATTAGACGCTTTTATTTGTGATAAATGTGTTGTTCAGGCAAACGATCTTCTAATTCAAAATTTAGACGTAAGAAAATCTAATTCTGTTGAAGGACCTTTAACGCTTTTAAAACCAAGAGAAATTAAAGCGCATATTGATCAATATGTTATTGGACAGAATGATGCTAAAAAGGTACTTTCTGTAGCCGTATATAATCATTATAAAAGATTAAACCAGAAGGTTGAAGACGACGAGATAGAGATTGAAAAATCTAATATCATGCTGGTTGGAGAAACTGGAACTGGTAAAACTTTATTGGCTAAAACAATTGCTAAAATTTTAAATGTACCTTTCTGTATTGTAGATGCTACTGTTTTAACAGAAGCTGGATATGTTGGAGAAGATGTAGAAAGTATTTTGTCGAGGTTATTACAGGCAGCAAATTACGATGTTTCAGCAGCAGAACGTGGTATTGTTTATATTGATGAGGTAGATAAGGTTGCCAGAAAGAGTGATAATCCTTCAATTACAAGAGATGTTTCTGGGGAAGGCGTTCAGCAAGCTTTGTTAAAAATATTGGAAGGTACAGTGGTAAATGTTCCGCCTCAAGGTGGTAGAAAGCACCCAGACCAAAAAATGATCGCAGTAAATACAAACAATATATTGTTTATATGTGGCGGAGCATTTGATGGTATAGAAAGAAAGATAGCTAATAGGTTACGCACACAAACTGTGGGTTATAAAGTTAAAAGGAATGAGGTTGAAATAGATGCAAAAAATCTATATAAATATATTACACCTCAAGATTTAAAAGCTTTTGGACTAATACCAGAATTAATTGGTAGAATTCCAGTTCTAACATATTTAGAACCTTTAGATAAATCGGCTTTAAGAAATATCTTAACAGAACCAAAGAATTCTTTAATTAAACAGTACCAAAAATTATTTGCAATTGAAGGTATTGATTTGGTTTTTGAAGATGAAGTATTAGATTTTATTGTAGATAAAGCAATGGAATATAAACTTGGAGCAAGAGGATTAAGATCTATTTGCGAATCTATTATGTTGGATGCCATGTTTGAAATGCCTTCTGAAAAGGAGAAAAATTTGAATATTACGCTGGAATATGCGACGGAAAAATTTGAAAAGGTAGATATCAATAAATTACAAGCTGCCTAATAAAATCCTCCGCATTGCGGGGGATTTTTTGTATAATAGTAATAATAAAAGAAAGGAAAATATATGAATGAAGAAAAAGACGTAAAAAAAGTACACAAAGCAAAAAATGGAAATAAAGTTAATGAAGTAGAGACTCCGGTAAAACCAGGCTTAAAGACCAAGACAGATATTGTTAACAACTGGTTGCCAAGATATACAGGTCGCCCATTAGAAGAGTTTGGGGATTATATTTTATTAACCAATTTCAGTAAATATGTTCAATTGTTCTCTGAATGGCATGATAATGCACCGATTATGGGTATTGATAAACCTATGCAGAGCGTTACAGTTGGTAGAATTACGATTATTAATTTTGGTATGGGTAGTCCACTTGCAGCTACAATGATGGATTTATTGACTGCTCTAATGCCAAAAGCAGTGTTATTCCTAGGGAAATGTGGTGGTTTGAAAAGAAAAAATCAATTAGGCGATTTAATCCTTCCAATTGCAGCAATTAGGGGTGAGGGTACATCTAATGATTATTTACCGGCCGAAGTTCCTGCATTGCCATCATTTGCTTTACAAAAGGCTATTTCTACAACTATTAGAGATTACGCAAGAGATTATTGGACCGGAACATGTTATACCACCAATAGAAGGGTATGGGAGCACGATAAAGAGTTTAAAAAGTATTTAAATAGTATTAGAGCCATGGCTGTGGATATGGAAACGGCAACTATTTTTACTACAGGTTTTGCTAATAAAATTCCTACCGGTGCTTTATTGTTAGTTTCTGATCAACCCATGATACCAGAAGGAGTTAAGACTTCTGAAAGCGATAGCAGTGTTACAGCTACTTATGTTGAAACGCATCTTAAGATTGGAATTGACTCGTTGAAGCAATTAATCAATAAAGGACAGACTGTAAAACATCTGCAATTTTAAAAATCACTAGGCTCTAAATAGAGGGAAAATTTTCCAGAATTGCGGGTAATTTCCATCCAGTTATCTACATCAAATTCTAAAATGATTAAAGCACTTGTAGATAACTGAAAATTTAAACCAGTAAGATATTCGGCAAGTTCAGAAAGACCGGGATTATGCCCGAATATCGCTACATGGTTAAATTTGTTCTCTATTTCATTAACCAGGTTTAAGAGTTTATTTAAGGTAGCTTCATAAATGGAAGGGTTTATGAATATTTTTTTTTCATCAATACCCCAAGTTTTCGCGAATATCTTTGCTGTATTAAAAGCTCTATTTGCATTACTAGAAATCAACAAATCTGGGATACAATTATGCTGAAGTATTTTGTTTGCTACTTCTTCACTTTGTGATTTCCCTAAATCAGTTAGTTTTCTATTAAAATCTCCCGCATCTAAATTATGAGATGCTTGTCCATGTCTTACAATTACTAATTTTTTAGCCATAAACAATTAACCTAAAAAGGGAGATTTGGTTTAAATTAATACCAATATTTTTTAATCCATGGTGCAGATCTAACATATCTATACCATTTTCCAAATCCTCCTTCAATGGCTTTATGTGGATTAATTTCGCCATGAAAAATTAGAATTTTTGCACCTGGAGGAATGGTTGGCTTTTTCCAAAATGCAAATGGAATTCTAGAAATAGCATCGTATTTATAACTCGGACACCATTCTTTAGGCCAATATTGAATGCCTTGTTTATCAAAAATGGCTTGAGTTAAATATTCTTGCTCGTTTCTATGTCGCTTACGAATGTTTTCAAAATCCTTTAAAAAGTCGTCGAATACATAACCATGAGCCCCAATTTTAAATCTATAAACGGATGAATTTCCAGTTATTCTCCATTGTTTTCTATAGTCTTTGATTATTATAAAATCACCTTCCAAATCAAAAAATGGATCTAATTTATCTACAACAACAATGTCTAAATCTAAAAATAAGGCAGTTCCTTCTAATCCGTAAAGATCCGATTTTAAAGTCGATAACTTTTTCCACATCCTTTCTGGCAACCCACCAGGTAAATTCATTTCAGGAATAGGGTAGCAAGTTATTTCTTCATTTATTCCTTCAGAATTATCGGTAAAACAAACCATTTTAAATGGATAAGATAGGTTTCTTTTAACCATTGAATATAACCGGTTCACGTAATCGGGACCATATAGGGTTCCCCATTTCATGCAAAAAATATATTTTTCAGCCATTGCTGCTTATTTACTTTTGAAAAATTCTGTTATTTCTGATAAATTCATGCAATTTAAGCAATTTTTAGAGGTTAAGCCTCCTTTTCTTGCTACGTGAATGCCATATTGCATATCCATAAATCCTTCGTTCCTATGTGCGTCTGGATTAATAGATAGTATTACCCCTTTTTCTAGTGCATATCTATGCCATCTCCAATCTAAATCTAATCGTAAAGGGTTTGCATTTATCTCAATCACAACACGGTTAGCTGCGCAGGCATCAATTACTTTTTTAAAATCTATTGGATAACCTGTTCTCGATAAAAGTAATCGGCCAGTAGGATGCCCCAATATAGTAGTATATGGATTTTCTATAGCTTTAATTAATCGTTCTGTAGCTTTCTCTTCATTCATTTTTAAATTGCTATGAACCGAAGCCACAACAAAGTCAAAAGATTTTAAAACATCATCCGAATAATCTAAAGAACCATCATATAATATATCGCTTTCAATGCCTTTAAATATTTTAAAAGGGGATAGGGTAGCGTTTATTAAATCAATTTCTAAATGTTGGTCAACAATTTGTTGTTCCGTTAATCCTCTTGCGTAAAAAGCAGATTTGGAATGGTCTGAGATTCCTAAATACTCTAATTTAAGGGAGTCTTTGCAATAGATGGCCATCTCATTTAGGGTATGTACACCATCGCTCCAAGTTGAGTGGTTGTGCAAGGCTCCTTTAATTTCTTTGAAGGTAATTAATTCTGGTAGTTTTCCCGATTTTGAAAGCTCTATTTCACCAAGGTTTTCTCTTAATTCTGGTTCAATAAAGGCTAAACCTGCAGATTCGTAAATTTCTTCTTCAGAATTAAAGGTTTCTTTATTTGTTAATTTTAAAACACTACTAACATGTTCTTCGGATCCAGTTAGTTCAAAATATTTTTTATAAAAATTGTCCTTATTTACAATGATGATATAAAATTTTAAGCCTTCAGGAGTAATACTTTGGTATCCTTTTTCTGTTGAATAGGTTAGTTCTGAATCAAATAATTTAGAAAGTTCGGACTCTATGACTAAATCATCTTCCGCTCCAATTATAAAATTTAATACATTAATAATTTCAAAAGCACGTCTGTACTCACCAGCAATGCCAAGCAATGCGCCTGCTTTAAATTGGTTTAGCCAAATAGAAATTTTTTCAAATAGTTGTAAGGCAATAGGTTGTGCCTGAGCGAATAAAAATTTCCCATTCGAAGCCATTTTAAATTCAATTAATTTTAAAATCTCCTGTTGGGTTTTTAATCCAAATCCTTTTGCTTCTATTAACCTATTTTCGTTGCATGCGTAATATAATTCGCCCAGGTTTTTAATGTTTAAATTCTTCCAAATGATTTCAATTTTTTTTGGGCCTAAGCCTTTTAAAGAAAGCATTTCTATTACACCTGGAGGGGTGTTTTCAATTAAATTTTTTAGTTCGGTTATAAAACCATTGGTTTTTAATTCCTCTATTTTTGAGGCTAAACTCTTCCCAATTCCTTTAATAGATTCTATTTCTGCTGTTGTTTTTTCTACTATTTTAAATGGTAATTTATCTATAGTAAAGGCAGCATTTGCTACAGCTCTAGTTCTAAAGGAGTTCTCGCCATGTAATTCTAATAGTTGAGCAAACAGTTTAATTTGCTTTGCTATTGCTTTATTTTCCATTATTTTAATAAATCACAGGTACAAACATCATGTGAGTTTGTATGCCAGAGCGCTGTGATGCTTCTTTTATTTTTTTGTAAATTGAATATTCATTTCCTAATTCTCTTTGAAGGAAATAGGTTTGAATGTTGTTTTTAGAATTGTTTAATAAGGCCTTGATTGGATCTAATTTTTCTGGATATTCTACCAGTCTATAATTTTTAATATTTGCTTTTCTGGCAGCAGATTCAATAGCTTCTTTAAATCCAGCTTCTCTATCGGCCAAGCCAATTCTAACCGCATCTTTTCCAGTCCAAACTCTACCACTAGCAATTGTTTCAATATATTCTTTTGAACGGGTTCTACCTGTTGATACTCTATTTATAAATACATTGTAAACTCTGTTGATTCCATTTTGTAAAATAAAGCGTTCACCTGGTGTCATAGGTCTGGTTAAACTCATTATATCGGCAAATTGTCCAGTTTTTTCATTGTCGAAGGTGATACCAATTTTATCATTTAATAATTTTTGAGCATTTGGAATAATCCCGAATACACCAATTGATCCAGTTATTGTATTGGGTTGAACTAAAATAGAATCGGCACCAGCTGCAATATAATAACCTCCAGAAGCGGCAACATCCCCAAATGAAGCAATTACTGGTTTTACTTTCTTCGTTAAGGATACTTCTCTCCAAATTACTTCAGAAGCCAAGGCGCTTCCTCCTGGCGAATTAACTCTAAGAACTATTGCCTTAATAGTGCTGTCTATTCTTGCTTTTCTAATGGCTCTTGATATTCTTTCAGAACCTATTGTAGCATCATCTCCTTCGCCACCAGTAATCTCGCCATTAGCATAAATTACAGCAACCTTGTTTTTATTGGAGATGTCTGTTTCAACTTTATTTTTAATGTAATCGTTTATAGAAACGATAGGAAAGTTCTTGTTTTTCTTGGTATTAGTAATGGTGTTAAGTTCTTCTAATACTTCGTCTTTGTATTTTAAAGCATCTACCATTTTGTATTTTAAAGCATCTTCCGGCTGTTGGATTTTATATTGATTAGCTATAGATTTTAATGAATCCGTAGATATATTTCTTGAACTACCAATTTCCTTAATTATTTCATCGTAAATACCATTTACCATTTGCGATACTTGCAATCTATTTGGCTCGCTCATTTTGGTGTTGGTATATGGTTCAACTGCACTTTTAAAATCGCCCACTCTTAAAATTTGCATCTCAACGCCAATTTTATCTAATGCGCCTTTAAAAAACATCACTTCCGAATTAAGGCCTTTAAATTCTAAATCGCCTTGAGGATTTAAGTAAACTTTATTGGCAACAGAAGCCAAGTAATAAGCGCCTTGAGAATATACTTCACTATATGCAATAATTGGTTTACCACTTTTTTTGAATTCAATTAAGGCTTGTCTAACTTCTTTCATGGTCGCCATTCCAGATTGTGGCGCCGATACATTAATATAAATTCCCTTAATTCTATCGTCGGTTTCTGCTTTCTTTATACCGTTAATTAGGTCAAAAAATCCAATTTTATCAGCTTCTACGCCCATTAAATAGTCTAAATCGAAGTGGTTATCTAAGGATCTTTCTATAATTGGCTGATTTAAGTCGACATATAAAATAGATTTATCTTCAACCATTACTGATTCATTTTTGTTTATACTGGAAACAAAGGCCGAAATAATAAAAATAAAAAATATTAAACTCAAAAATGAGGTTAGGATAATCCCAACAACAGTAGCTAGAACATATTTAAAGAATTGTTTCATTAGAAAGCGATTATATTAGTGGTTTCAAATATAAGAAAGAGTTATTGTAAGAAGGAGATAGTATTATGAATGAAATTAGTACAAATATTGTTTTTTTGTCATTAGGCACAAATAAAGGTGATAGGTTATCTAATTTAGACAATTCTATTCAACATATTGAGCATAAATGTGGTAAAATTTTAAACATTTCATCAATTTATGAAACAGAAGCTTGGGGCAATAACGATCAAGAAGCTTTTTTAAATCAAGTAATAGAAATTTCTACTCAATTAACTGCTCACGAACTGTTAGCTGAAGTTCTTGCTATTGAAACATTAATGGGTAGGGTAAGGGAGGTACATTGGGGCCCGAGAATTATTGATATTGATATTTTATTCTACGGTATTGAATGTTTTAACGAACCCAATTTAATAATTCCTCATCCTCAACTTCAGTTTAGAAATTTTGTTTTAATACCATTAAAAGAAATTGCTCCAGATTGGGTTCACCCATTATTAGGTAAGTCGGTAGAAGAATTAATTTTATTAAATCCTGATAAATTAGCTGTAAAGAAGGTATTAAGAAGTTGATTTGTTAAAATGTAAGTAGGAAGCTATTATATAGAGTAATAAAATAAATGGAACAGCATTAAACTTTAATACCACTATTAATACAAGGGTAATTAAAAGGAAAATGTATTTAAAACGGTTTAGTTTCCAGCTTAGATCACCAACTTTAAGTGAAAATAATTTTAGTTCGCTAATTAAAAGATAAGAAAGAGAGGCAATACTCACTAATAAAAAGTAAGTAGAGTAAATTAACGATGGGTACTCGTCGGCAATAAAAGGTAAACTAATCACCACAAAAGTGTTCATAGGGGTATTTAGACCTATGAAATCGGTAGTTTGACGAGCATCATTATTAAATTTAGCTAATCTTAATGCAGAGAAAATGGTAACTATAAATCCAAGATAGGGGATATATGCATTCGTGTAATCACTTTGGTTAAGTAGTTGATAAAAAATTACACCAGGTAAAAAACCAAAACTTACTACATCTGCCAATGAGTCTAAATCTTTTCCAATATTGGAATAAGCTTTTAAAAGTCTGGCTACAAATCCATCAAAAAAATCAAATATTCCTGATGCTAAAACAAACCAAGCAGCAGTTTTAAGATCACCATTAAAAGCGTAAACAATACCTATACATCCAGAAAAAAGATTTGCACAAGTAATTGCATTGGGAAGATGGCGTACCATAAATTTGAGATTAGTGAAAAAAAATAGGCCATTCAAAATTAATTAAAAATGGCCTATAATTTATATTAATGAGGAAATAATAATTTCTAACTATTCATAGAAATTAAGAACTCTTCGTTAGATTTTGTGCCTTTAATTTGTGATTGTACAAATTCCATAGCTTCTTGACTGTTCATGTCTGCCAAATGGTTTCTTAAAATCCATACACGTTGTAAAGTATCTCTATCGTGTAATAAATCATCGCGGCGGGTGCTCGACTGAGTAATATCAATTGCAGGGAAAATACGTTTATTAGATAATTTTCTATCTAATTGTAACTCCATATTACCAGTACCTTTAAACTCTTCGAAGATTACCTCGTCCATTTTAGAACCTGTATCTGTTAAAGCAGTTGCAAGAATGGTTAAAGAACCACCTTTTTCAATGTTTCTAGCTGCTCCAAAGAAACGTTTTGGTTTATGTAGCGCATTTGCATCAACACCTCCAGATAATATTTTACCAGAAGCTGGAGCCACTGTATTATAAGCTCTTGCTAAACGGGTAATAGAATCTAATAAGATAACCACATCATGTCCGCATTCTACAAGGCGTTTAGATTTTTCTAAAACAATATTTGCAATTTTAACATGTCTTTCAGCTGGTTCATCAAAAGTAGAAGCAATTACTTCAGCTCTAACGCTTCTTGCCATATCTGTTACCTCTTCCGGACGCTCATCAATTAATAAAATAATTAAATAAACTTCGGGATGATTTTTTGCAATTGCATTGGCAACTTCTTTTAGTAAATTGGTTTTACCTGTTTTAGGTTGAGCAACGATTAAACCTCTCTGGCCTTTTCCTATAGGTGTAAATAAATCAATGATTCTAGTGCTATAATTATTAGAATCCGTAAATAAATTTAAGCGTTCAGTAGGGAAAAGTGGTGTTAAATAATCAAATGGTACTCGGTCTCTTACATCGGCCGGAAGCCTTCCGTTAATGGTAATTACTTTTACCAATGGGAAATATTTTTCTCCTTCTTTTGGTGGTCTGATACTTCCTTTAACTGTATCTCCAGTTTTTAAGCCGAAAAGTTTAATCTGACTTTGAGAAACATAAATATCATCCGGTGACGATAAATAATTGTAGTCTGCCGATCTTAAAAACCCATAACCATCCGGCATAATTTCTAAGATACCTTCGTTAGTAATGGTATTATCGAAGTCTAAATTAGAATAGCTGTTTTCGTTGTTTTTATGACTATTGCTATGGTTATGCCCGTTCTTTGGTTTACCATTACCATTGTCTTTATTTTTATTTCTTTCTTGATTTCTTTCCTCAATTGCTGCAGCTGTTAACTCGTTACCAGGAGTGGGGTGGTTATGAGAATGTTTTTTAGGTTTACGATTCGTATTATCTTCAACTTCAGCATTTGTAACTTCATTTGCTGTTTCTTCTTGTTCAGCATGGGTAGAAACTTCGTTAGTAGTTTCATTTACAGTTACCGGAGTAACTTCATTTGGTTCAAAAAGTGTATTTGTGAATTCTGTATTTTCAGTTCTAGTTGGACTATTTACTTTTTCAGATTTTACAATTCTCGCTCTCTTTTTGGGTGCAGATGCAGGGGTTTCTGTTGAAGAAGTTTCAACTTCTACATTAGCTTCATTCACTTCTAAGGCTTTAGATTTAGTATTCTTTGTTTTTTTTAACATGGGTTTTTCACTTTCGTTACCTTCAATTGTTACGATTTGTTCAATTAAATCGTTCTTGCGTAGTGTTTCAACTTCTTGTATACCTAGGTTTTTGGCTAACTCACGTAATTCTGGTGTGAGTTTTTCATTTAGATCTGTTTTATTGAACATTTATATTCAGAGACTTTTTAATAGGATTTACCAGAATACAGCGACAAACTGCCCTTTTTATAATAATAATGAATGATTTTAAGGAAAATTTACCCGAACGGTCTGATAAACTGTTGGAAATATTGCACAATTGTATGTAAATGAATTTTATTCTGCAAATAAATTATGTAAAATTATTAAAAAAAGTAGAAAATATTCTCCTTTATCAACTTTACCTTGTTATAATTAACGATATTTGTTTGCAATCATGAACAAAGTACAATTATTCAATCAAATTCAAAAAAAGCGATCTTTTTTATGCGTTGGATTAGATCCAGTTATGGAGTTAATACCAGAACATTTATTGGAATTTGAAAATCCTGTTTTAGAATTTAATAGACAAATTATAGATGCTACACAAGATTTATGTGTTGCTTATAAACCAAACACGGCTTTTTATGAATGTTTAGGATTAAAGGGTTGGGAAACTTTACAAAAAACCAAAGCCTATATTCCTGAATCACTTTTTACAATTGCTGATGCAAAACGAGGTGATATTGGTAATACTTCTAATATGTATGCCAAAGCATTTTTAAGTGAAGCAGGTGAAATGAATTTTGATTCGATTACGGTTGCTCCTTATATGGGAAAAGACTCAGTAACACCATTTTTGGGATTTCAAGACAAGTGGGTTATTTTATTGGCATTAACTTCTAATAAAGGACACGAAGATTTTCAGTTGTTAAAACATGATGATGAATTTATTTTTGAGCATGTATTAAAAGTATCTTCTTCTTGGACAACAGACGAACAAATGATGTACGTTGTAGGCGCAACTCACCCAGAGTCATTTCAAAAAATAAGATCTATTGTGCCTAATCATTTTTTATTGGTTCCAGGTGTAGGCGCTCAGGGTGGAGATTTACAATCGGTTTGTAAGTATGGTTTAAATTCTAAATGTGGTTTATTAATTAATGCTGGTAGATCTATAATTTTTGCAAGTAAAGGAAAGGATTTTGCCGAGAAAGCAAGAGCTGAAGCATTAAAGTTACAAGTAGAAATGGATTTAATCTTATCTGCGGCAGGCTTATAATGTTAAAAAATTTAGATTTTAAGTTGTTTTTGGCCATGGCTGGGGTGGCCATTATTTGGGGTACCACTTATTTAGGAATTAGTTTAGCGGTAGAAACTATTCCAGGTTGGTACGTTACTTCCATTCGTCAGTTTTTGGCAGCATTTATACTGATGTTTTATCTTATTTATAAAAATCAGTTAAAATGGGTAAGCTGGAAATATTTTAATAGACAACTTCTATTAGCTTTATTTATGGTGGTTGTGGCAAATGGATTTACAACATTGGCAGAAAAGACCGTTCCAAGTGGATTGGCTGCATTGGTTAATTCGCTCTCTCCAATATTAGTTTTTGTTGCAAGTGCTGCTTTGGGTTATCAAAAACCAACTATTAAAAGTTTTGGAGGGGTTTTATTAGGCTTTTTAGGAGTTGTATTTTTATTTAGAGATGGTGTTTCAGGTTTGTTTGTTCCTGAATACCGAACCGGCGTATTGCTATTGGGTGGTGCCATAACAGGGTGGACAATAGGTACTATTTATACTAAAAGAACTAATAATCAGTCGCAGGGAATATTTCTAGACTTGTTTTATCAGTTTTTTATAGCTGGTGTTGTACAGTTAGTTTTAGCCTTAAATACTGGAAATTCAAACTTCGAAATGTGGAGTTTAATAAGCATCAGTGCTACTTTATATTTGGCTGTTTTTGGATCCATTGTTGGATTTTTCTGTTATAATTATGCATTGAAAAGGGTTAGTGCTTCTGAGGTTTCTATTTTAACTTATTTTAATACCGTAATTGCCCTCTTTTTAGGCTGGTTAGTGCTCGACGAGGTAATTACAATTGATGTAATGATTGCTACTTTTCTTATCATAGTTGGTGTTTTTATAACCAATTATCAAAAGAGTAAAAATTAATTAATAATTTATTTTAATAATTAATATTTAATTCGTAACTTTAAGTATGCGGATTAGGGAGGAGTTGTTGCAGTATATTTGGCAGTTTAAAAAGTTTCAATTTTTAAATCTGCATACTGTAGAGGGAGATAAAGTTCAAATTATTGATGCCGGATTTTGGAATATTCATTCCGGCCCTGATTTTATCAATTCTAAAATTAAAATCAATGATACTTTATGGTGTGGAAATATTGAGATTCATTGTTTTTCTTCTGATTGGAATTTACACAATCATCAAAATGATATAGTTTATAATAATGTTATTTTACATGTGGTTTATGAGGTAGACAAGGTAGTGTTCCGACAAAACAGTACAGAAATACCTACTTTAGAATTAAAGCATGTAATAGATTATCAAGTAATTAGTCAATATCAAAATGTTTTTCATGCGTTATCGCCATTTTCCTGTTCTGCGAACTTAAATTCTGTAGACGAATTAATTATTCATTCCCAAATAGAGCGTTCGGCAGTTAACCGGATTATATTAAAAAGCGATTATTTTTTAAAACAATTAGAAATTAATAAAGGTGATTGGGAACAAACTACCTATCAACAATTATTTAAAAATTTCGGATTTCATTTAAATGGTTTGCCATTTGAAATGTTAGCTTTTTCCTTACCCTTTAAAATTATTAAGTCTTTAAAAGGAAATTTACATTATATAGAAGCATTACTTTTTGGTCAATCAGGTTTATTAAATAATGTTTCCAATGAGAATTATGTTAAACAACTAAATTCTAGTTTTAAATTTTTACGAAAGAAATATAAATTAAAGCCTATTGGAGTAGATTTATGGAAGTTTTTGCGAACTAGGCCATCAAATTTTCCAACCCTAAGAATTGCACAATTGGCTGCATTTTTAAATCAAAATAATCAGTTATTGGATAGTTTTCTAAATTTTAAATCGAAAGAAGAATTATTGAGTTTATTTAATAATTTAAATATTTCACTTTATTGGGAGACACATTATCATTTTAATAAAACAGGGAATTTACATAGTACACAAATTGGAAATCAGGCAGTTAGTTCTATTTTAATTAATACTGTTTCTACTTTATTATTTGCTTATGGGTCTTATTTAAATAGGAGTGATTTAAAAAATAAAGCCATCCATCTACTCGAAGATTTACCTGCTGAGCAAAATGCAATAGTAAATTTATATAGAAATTATGGTGTTCCAATTACTAATGCCTTTCAATCTCAAGGAATTTTACATCTAAGTCAACATTATTGCGCACCCAAAAAATGTTTACAATGTAGGGTAGGATTAAAGCTTATGTCTTAATTGCTTAGTATTTCAGAAATTTCAACGTGGCCTTTTTCTTTTGCTAGTTGTGATGCGGTTTTTCCATTTTCCATTTTAAAATGGGTTAGGGCACCATTTTCTAATAGCTCAATAATCATTTCTATATTTCCATACTCGGCTGCAATATGTAAAGGAGTTAAACCAGATGATTGAACTACATTTGGTTTAGCACCATTTTGAAGTAATAATTGTACTACTTTTAGATGATTACCAGCACATGCAGCATGTAAGGGGTAAACTACAAATCCATTTTCTGTGGGTAATTCTAAATTGGCACCGTTGGAAATTAGCGTATCAACAAGATTAAAAAAACCAAATAAACTTGCTAAAACTAATGGAGGGAAACCATCATTTGAAAACTCATTTACTAAACCTGGATTTTCTAAAAGAAGATTTAGAACTATTTCTTGATCCCCAATAGCTATGGCCTCATAAATGTTTAAATTGGTGCAATACGAAGCTATAATTTTTGCAATTTCAGGACGGTTATAAAAGGAAGCAAGGATTATGGGGGAAATTCCTTGACTGGTTAATTCTCTTGCCAATCCATTATTGTTGTTGAGTAGATCTGTGATTCTATCAGATTGATTTTCAACAATTAATCTTTCTAAAAGGTCTTTGTCCATTATTAGAAGTTTTAGGAAAGATAGTAAATTTAAATCCCATTCCAAATTAAATTTAATCTGGAATGGGAAAACCTAAAACAAAACTTATAGAATGAAATTTACGAGTAAACTATATGAATATCAGACTAAAAAAAATTCAAAAAGTTTAATTTCTAATTGTATTCTTGCTAAATTGGAAAATCGTTAAATAAATTAATGTACTCCTAGTAGTAATATTTTATATTTGTTGTTTATTCTGAAAAAAAATGCCTTTAAAGGGGAACCAATTTAAATCTAATACATTCAAACAACCTGGCGCAAGTCAAGGAGATCAATCTTCGCGTAAGAATACTAATAAAATTAAAGGAGAGATTTTTCCAAAACTGGATTTTCAGGATGGAAGATTTGTTAAAATTTTAGGATTATTATTCTTAATAATTTCATTCTATCTTCTGATAGCTTTTACTTCTTATTTACTTACATGGCAAGAAGATCAGAGTTATGTTTCAGATGCAAATGGAGGTTGGTCTAATTTATTCAAATCCATTGAAGAGCTTAAGGCTGGAGGAATTGAGAATCCAGCGGTAGAAAATTGGTTAGGGAAAATTGGAGCCTTGCTTTCTCATCAATTTATTTATGAATGGTTTGGAATAGCTTCATTTTTGTTTGTTTTTGTTTGTTTTGTAATAGGATACAGACTATTGTTTAAGGTTAAAATCTTTTCAATTTCTAAGACTTTAGGTTATAGCTTCTTCTTTTTATTGTTTATTTCATTAACGATTGCCTTTGTTCAAAACTTTTATCGCGAAGGTCCACATTTCTTGGAAGGCGAATTGGGTTATTGGAGTCAGAAATTATTAGAAGTACAAATAGGTAGAGCAGGAATTGCAGGATTATTGGTTTTTTCGGGATTAGTAGCATTAATTATAGCTTATAATATTGATTTTAAAATTCCAAAAAAGGAAAAGGATACTGCTTTAGATGTACATGTCCCAGAGCATATTGAATTAGAAGATGAGGTGGTGTCTGAACCTGTAGAATTCCCTTTAAATAAGCCTCTCACTCCAAAAAGAGATCAGAATATTGTAATTACGCCCAATAGATTGGAAGTTGAACCTGTAAAAGAAGAGGAAAAAATAGAATTAGAAACCGGGGAAAATACTTTTAAAGAAAATCCTGTTGAAGTTGCGCCTGTAGTTCCTGAACTTACAATAGAACAAACTGAAGAGGAAAAAAAGGCGAGTAAATTGGTAGAAGATTTTGGGACTTTCGATCCTACTTTAGAGTTATCTAGTTATAAACATCCTCATTTAGATTTATTAGAGAATTACGGTTCAAATAAGATTTCTGTTAATTCGGAAGAATTAGAAGCTAATAAGAATAAAATTGTAGAAACTTTGAATCATTATAATATTGAGATCGATAAGATTAAAGCTACAATTGGTCCAACCGTAACGCTTTATGAAATTATTCCTGCTCCAGGTGTGAGAATTTCTAAAATTAAAAATTTAGAAGACGATATTGCTTTATCATTGGCTGCATTAGGAATTCGTATTATAGCGCCTATGCCAGGAAAAGGTACGATTGGAATTGAGGTGCCAAATTTGCATCCAGAGATGGTTTCGATGAGAAGCATATTAGCGACTGAGAAATTCCAACAAACCACTATGGATTTACCGATAGCATTAGGTAAAACAATTTCTAATGAGGTGTATATTGCCGATTTAAGTAAAATGCCACACTTGTTAGTAGCAGGAGCAACGGGTCAAGGTAAATCTGTAGGTATAAACTCAATTTTGGTTTCTTTACTATATAAAAAGCATCCAGCTCAGCTAAAATTTGTATTGGTAGATCCAAAAAAGGTGGAGTTAACTTTATTTAATAAAATTGAGCGTCACTTTTTAGCAAAATTACCAGGCGAAGCGGATGCCATTATTACCGACACAAAAAAGGTTATCAATACGCTTAATTCGCTTTGTATTGAGATGGATCAGCGTTATGATTTATTAAAAGATGCACAAGTAAGAAATATTAAGGAATACAACGATAAATTCATCAAGCGTAAGCTAAATCCTAATAATAACCATAGATTTTTACCTTATATAGTCTTAATTGTTGATGAATTTGCAGATTTAATGATGACTGCAGGTAAGGAGGTTGAACAGCCTATTGCTAGGTTGGCACAATTAGCTAGGGCTGTGGGAATACATTTGGTTCTGGCCACACAGCGACCATCAGTAAATATTATTACAGGAACAATAAAGGCAAACTTTCCAGCCAGATTGGCATTTAGAGTGCTTTCTAAAATAGACAGTAGAACAATTTTGGACAGTGGTGGTGCCGATCAATTAATTGGAAGAGGGGATATGTTGTTAAGTACAGGGAATGATTTAATAAGGTTACAATGTGCCTTTGTAGATACGCCAGAGGTAGATAGAATATCTGAATTTATTGGAATTCAGAGAGGATATCCTGAAGCTTATCAATTACCCGAATATATTGATGAAAGTGGAGAGGGCTCTAAAATGGAGTTTGATCCATCTGACAGAGATGCTCATTTTGAAGAGGCTGCCAGATTAATTGTCATGCATCAGCAAGGATCTACATCTTTAATTCAGCGAAAAATGAAATTGGGTTATAATCGTGCAGGGCGTATAATCGACCAATTAGAGGCTGCAGGCATAGTTGGACCATTTGAAGGTAGTAAAGCGCGTGAAGTTTTAATTCCTGATGAGTACGCTTTGGAACAATTCTTGGATAACCTAAATAAGAATTAAACCTTTTGCCCGAAAATCTATCTTTAATTAAAGATACCGTAAAAGGATTTTGAAAAATTTATCACACAAAAAAATGAAAAAATTATTAACCTTATTGGTTGTGGTTTCGGCTTTCTTGTCGACTGCCCATGCCCAAGGAGATGCTAAAGCAAAAACAATTTTAGCTGAAGTAAGTAAGAAATACCGTTCATATACTATGCTTAGCGCCAACTTTACAATGAATTTGGAAAACGCAAAAGCTAAAGTTAAAGAGGCACAAAAAGGTACACTTGTAGCAAAAGCGAACAGTAATAAATACAAAGTAACCATGACTAATCAAGAATTAATTAGCGATGGGAAAAGTCAGTGGATATATTTAAAAAATGATGGTGAAGTACAAATCAACAATGTTGATAATAGTGAAGAAGCCTTAAATCCAGCTAAGTTATTTACTATTTATGAAAAGGGTTTTAAATATTCATTTAGTGGCGAATCTACTGTTAATGGAAAACCAGTTTATCAGATAACACTTACACCAGTTGATGGTAAAAAACAATTAACTAAAGTAATTTTATCTGTTCATAAAACTGCAAAAAATATTGTTAGAGCTATAATATATGATAAAGGTGGTTCTGTTTATACGTATTCTGTAGATTCTTTTAATCCAAATGTTAAGGTTACAGAAAGCGTTTTTACTTTCGATGCTAAGAAATATCCTGGCGTTGAAATTGTAGACTTAAGATAATATTATAAAGATCTAAAATGGAAAGGTTTAAATTTATTTAAACCTTTTTTTATGCCCTTAAATTAATAAAATTGTATTTTAGATCTCTAATTATTTGAGATTTGAAAATTACTTTTCTTGGTACCGGTACCTCACAGGGAGTTCCTGTTATTAGTTGTAAATGTAATGTATGTACATCTGAAGATCCTCGTGATAAACGTTTAAGGGTTTCTATTCTTGTTGAAACAAAAACGGAAACTTTTACAATAGATTGTGGTCCAGATTTTAGGTATCAAATGCTTAGAGCGAATGTTCAGGATTTAGATGCTATTGTTTTTACGCATGAACATAAAGATCATGTAGCCGGATTAGATGATATTCGTCCGTTTAATTATCTAATGAATAAGCATATTGATATTTATGCTGTTCCAAGAGTTCAAGCAGCTCTTCATAGAGAGTTTGCTTATATTTTTGCTGATTCTGGTTATTTTGGTTTGCCAAAAGTAAAACTACATAATATAGATTCAGAACCCTTTTATATAGGACATACTCAACTAATTCCGATAGAAGTAATGCATCATCTAATGCCTGTTTTAGGCTATAGAATTGGCGATTTTACATATATAACTGATGCTAAAACTATTTCAGAAAGTTCTATTGAGCGAATTAAAGGGACAAAAATTTTAGTGGTCAATGCTCTTCAAAGAAGGGAACATTTATCTCATTTTACACTGGCTGAAGCAGTAGAATTTGCAGAAAAAATAGGGGCTGAAAAAACCTATTTCACTCATTTAAGTCATCATATGGGTCTTCATAAAGATGTTTCTGAAGAATTACCAGATGGATTATTTGTGGCTTATGATGGCATGGAAATAATAATCTAGTATTAATTAATTTTAAAAGCTTATGTTTGATTAAAGAAAAATAAAACAATTATCGCTTTATTTTCTTTTTAGTTATGGATTTTGAGTAGAAATTACATCATATTATTTTAATTCTATATCATGAATAAATCAACTAAACTTTTTCAATCAATTGCCATTGCTTTCGCAGCTTTGTTGTTTTTTTCGGTTGGCTGTAATCGAAATAAAGGTGAAAGTAATATAGCAAAAGCTAAATTAGCCTGTTTTCAATCTGTTTATGAACGCGACACTTTGTGGATGCAAGTAGATACAGGAAAGCAATTTATAGAAGGCAATATGAGCATTCATTACTGGTCTAAAAATCAAAAATACGTTGGAACTTTTAGGGGCGAAATGTTGGGCGATACTTTGATTGGTAATTTTAATTTTAAAATAAATGAACTTCCTACTACGTATAGTAATCCAGTTGCCTTTCTAAAGAAAGATGGTAAATACATAATGGGCGATGGTAAGGTTGAAACCTTATTAGGTCGTGCTTATTTTAGTAAAGCTACGCCTATAGATTATTCAAACAGTAAGTTTGAGCTAGTTCCTGTGGCTTGTAAAGAAGATTAATGATTAACTTTAGTTTATTGAAGCTTTAAAATGAGTGCTGATAATTTTATCAGCACTCATTTTAATTTAAATAGGCGCTATAACACTTTCATTATTTGGCGCTTTTTTTAAATCACTTTTAACTTGATGTGCTGAAAATAAACTATCATCGCTAGTATATCTAAGTAAATCATCAATTAAACTAGCTGGTGAATTTGGATTTATCCAATCCTTTATCATATCGCTTTTTAGGATTAATGGCATACGCTTAGCAGTATTATGGATGCTCGACATAAATTCATTGGCAGGCTCTGTAATAATAGAAAAGGTAGTTATCCATTCCTGATTTATTGGATTTTTATAATTTGAAAAAATACCACCAACATTAAATAATTGATTGTTATTTGGATAAATAAAATAGGGCAATTTTTTTCCTTCAACTTGTTTATACTCAAAAAAACCATCCAAAGGTATTATGCACCTTTTATTTATAATACTATTTTTAAAAGTTACCAGATCTCTAATCGTTTCGCTCCTTGCATTTAAAGTATTATTAGACATTTTAAGCATATCAGCATAAGGCTTATTCCAATTGGGTATTAATCCCCATTGCATTTGCTGTAAGCCTTCATTAATTAAAACCCATAAGTTAGGATGTGCAAATCCATCGGCCTTAAAAAGAGGTACTTGTTTTTCTATATCTTCAGGAATAATTATTGGAGTTTGATAAACATCCTTTAATTTATTTACTTTACTAATTTGTGTAGCAGTATAGCACATATCCTAAATTATAAATTTTTAAAATAATATGGGAAAAATGGAGACTCTTAATTGCTCTCGCAAATTTTTTAGGGGGCTTTACAATATAGGTTAAGCTTTATTGATAAAATTTAAAATCGAAGTAGAAAAACGTAGAAATTAAAGTACCCGGAAGCAGATTCGAACTGCCACGCCGTTGCCAGCGCCACCCCCTCAAGATGGTGCGTCTACCAATTTCGCCACCCGGGTATATGATGCAAATATAAGTTTTTATTCAATTTTGAAGGTAAGAAACCAAATATTAAGGAAAATAAAATAGCTTTTTTGCTGGCTTTTTTTAACTTTAAAACATGGAAGAAAATGACAGACTAGCTGGTTTTAGAGAAAATTTAGGAAAAGAAGTAACCGATTCTCCTTCTTTATTCATGAATTGGTTGAAACCAACAGTTTTGGTAGCAGAACCTGGTAAATTAAGATGCAGTTATATAGTTAGAAAGGAGATGACTAACCCTATGCAGATTTTACATGGAGGTGTTACAGCTGGAATAATTGATGATTTAATTGGAGCAACTGTTTATACATTAGGACTAAGTTCGGCATACACTACTGTGAATAATTCCATAGATTATTTTGCGCCAGCTAAAGAAGGTGATTTAATTATTGCTGAGACTACAATTATAAAGCGTGGTAGAAAAATAATTAATGTTCAGTGCGACGTATTTTTACCTTCTAAAAATCGTTTAATTGCAAGGGGTACATCTAATATGACTGATGTGTAATAATTGATTTTCCCCCTATTTTTTAAAATTTACTTTAAAAAAGTAAAAGTGTTTTTCTAGCACTTGTTGTTTATAATTTGATTAGAAAATTGGTGAGTTTCACACGAAAAAATATTTTTTTCTTCGTAGTGAAATTTAATAAATTCTTTGTCTCTGTTATTGTTTTCAATTATTTGAGATTACTTTTTATTTAGTCAGATTATAAATTGATTAACAGTATTTTAATTTACTGTTATATTTCCATAACTTCCTATTAAACATAAACTTAAATTACCTACTATGAGCAGAAAAATTATTTTAATTATTTCCTGCCTTTTGTTGGTTTCTGTATCTACATTCGCCCAGTTGAGTATAACTGGAAAGGTTACAGATGCCAATAGCGGACAAGGAATCCCAGGTGTAAGTATTAAAGTAAAAGGTACATCAACCGGAACAAGTTCAAATTCTGATGGAACTTTTGCTTTAACAGCTCCATCAAATGCTATACTGCAAGTATCCTATTTAGGATATGAACCACAAGAAATTGCAGTTAATAATCGATCCCAAATTAATATCGCTTTAACCACTAGTACGAACCAGTTAGGTGAGGTAGTTATTACTGCGTTAGGGATTAAAAGAAGTGAAAAATCATTAGGCTATGCTACTCAATCTGTGAGTGGTGAAAATTTAACACTAACTAAGGAACAGAATGTTATTGGATCTTTAGCCGGAAAAATTGCTGGTATCCAAGTTACTGGTTCTTCGGGTGCAAATATGGGTGGAACACAGAAAATTAAAATTAGAAGTGTAAACTCAATTACTGGTGGCGGACAACCCTTAATGGTGGTAGATGGAACGCCAATAGCGCAGAGTAATTTTGCGGGAAGTGAAAATGGTGTAGATTATGGAAACGTTTCACAAGATATTAATCCAGATGATATTGCATCAATTAATGTTTTAAAAGGGCCAGCAGCTTCTGCATTATATGGTATCCGTGGACAATATGGTGTAATTATTATCGAAACCAAGAAAGGTTCAATGGGGCCTAAAAAAGTAAATGTAAACTATAATTCTTCATTTTCTGTGGAACGTGTAGGTAACTTTATGGAACTTCAAAATCTTTATGGTGTAGGAAATAATCAAACTTTTTTAACGCTTGCAAATGGTCAGAAATACATTAACGGTAACGATGAAAGTTGGGGCCCATTAATGGATGGTACACCGGTAAGAATGTATTATAGTTTTTATCCGCAAGATGCAATGTATGGGCAATTAACCCCTTTTGTACCTCAACCAAATAATATTAAAGATTTTTACGAGTCTGGTTCAAATTTAAATAACCATATATCTTTATCTGGAGGTAATGAAAATACAACTTTTAGATTTAGTTATACCAATGCGGATATTAAAGGCGTTACCCCAAATACTTGGTTAGAGCGTAATAATTTCGGTTTAAATACTTCTTTAAAAATTACGGATAAGCTTACTGTTGGCGCCAATGTAAATTATGCAAATAATTCTGGTCAGCGTCCAACTCAAGGGTACCAAGGTTCATTTACTGGTGCTGTTCAATGGTTTCAAAGAAATATTGATATAAATCGTTTAAGAAATTATAAATATGCTGATGGTACTATTTTGAATTGGAATGTTAACCCAAATACTACTACCGGACAAATTGTAAATAATAAACCATCGGATTGGAATAACCCATTTTTTGATGCTTATGAAGTCTTAAATAATGATAGTAGAGATAGAGTATTTGGAGATATTAATGCTACTTTTCAAGTATTACCTGAGTTAAAATTAAGCGGATTTATTCGTTCTGATATGTTTACTCAAAATATAACCCACAAAGAACCACTTGGCGGTAGATTGGTAGATGGTTACCAAGTAGGAAAATATCAGAATACTGAAAATAACTACGAATTTTTGGGTCAATACATGAAAAATTGGGGAGATATTTCATTGAGTGCCAATGTGGGTGCTAACCTTTATACGGTTAATTATTCTCAAAATTATCAGGCTACAAATGGAGGATTGGCAAGTCCAGGTTTATTTACAGCCGCGAACTCATTAGATAGACCTACGAGTACTTCATTTTTAAGAAAGAAACATTTAAGAAGTATGTATGCGATGGCATCAATTGGTTATAAAGACACTTATTTCTTAGATGCTTCGGTTCGTAACGATATTTCATCGGCATTGCCTTCTAATAATAATTCTTACGTATATCCTTCTGTATCTGGAAGTTTTGTATTTAGTGAATTGTTAAATAGCAGCAAATTGAGCTTTGGTAAAATTAGAGCGAGTTATGCAATTGCAGGTTCAGATTTATCACCTTATCAAACCGCATTTACTTATGCTTTAGGGTCGGTTTATCCTACTGCTGCGGGAAATATTAATACTTTATTGGTTCCAGATAATTTAAAAAATCCAAATATTAAGCCTTCATTCGCGAAATCTTTTGAAATAGGTACAGATTTGAAATTTTTTAATAATAGGTTAGGACTAGAGTTTACTTATTATGAACAAGCTAATGAGAATCAAATTATCAATTTGGCAGTATCTGGAAGTAGTGGATTTGATAATACCATTGTAAATGCTGGAAGAATTGAGAATAAAGGTATTGAGTTAGCAATTTCTGCAAGACCAGTTCAAAATAAATTCTTTACTTGGGACACTAACATCAACTTTGCACGAAATAAAAATAGTGTTCCTGAATTATATCCTGGAATTGCTGGTTTAGAATTAGATGCGAACGTATATTCTAGCCAAAGAGTAGCCATAAGATCTGATGTTAATGCAGCATTTGGTACTTTAATTGGTCCAGGTTATATGTATGATGCACAAGGAAGAATATTGCTTGGAGCAAATGCAATGCCTTTATTTGATCCTGCAAAGAATTTTGGAAGTGTACTTCCTAAATTTACAGGAGGTATCTTAAATAATTTTAAAGTTTGGAAATTTGATGTTTCAGCGATGATTGACTTTCAAAAAGGCGGACAATTCTTTAGCTGGTCTAGAATGTTGTCTGTTAAATCAGGTCAAGCATATGAAACAGCTGTTCTTAATGATAAAGGCGTAAATGTAAGGGCACCGCTTGCAAGTGGTGGTGGATATAAAATTTCTGGGGTTTATGGACCTGGAATTATTGTTGGTGGGGCCAATGTTGGTGGTCAAGAAGTTTCAACATATGTTGATGCTAGAGACTATTTTAGAAATAATATTGGTACAAGAATTTACGATGAATGGTTGTACGATGCTACTTATGTTAAATTAAGAGAAGTAAGTGTTGGTTATAATTTTGATGGCAAATTTTTAGAAAAATCGCCATTTAAAACGATCAGACTTTCTGCAATAGCAAGAAATCCAGTTATGATTTATCAAAAAGCGCCAAAAGGATTAGATCCTTCTGAATTATCGTCAGGTAGTTCTTCTATTAGCTGGATAGAAAAAGGAGAATTGCAAACCGTGCGCTCTTTTGGTTTAAACCTTAATTTAACTTTTTAATCCTTTGACTATGAAAATACTTAATAAATATAGAATTGTAATTGCTGCAATACTCATAGTAGTTACAGGATGTAAGAAATTTGATGAATCCTTAAATACGGATCCAAATAATCCATCTAAAGCATCTGGAACGCAATTAATTGCGAATGCACAGATGTTTTTACCAGGAATAAGTTCATCGCCTTATGGTGTACATTATCCTCAATACTTATCTAATACATCATTTCCAGATAATAGTAGATATACGACCATATATTTTAGTTTCTATGGTTTATACACTGGCCCATTGATGAATTTAGAATCTGTAATTAATAGTTCTTCTTTAGAACCTACAGAAGGGCCAATTGCGAATCAAATAGCAATAGCAAAAATTTTAAAAGCTTATTTCTACTGGCATATGACAGATAGATGGGGACCATTACCTTATACTGAAGCTTTAAAAGGAGATGCTAATTTTACACCTAAATATGATAGTCAACAAGCTATTTACAACGCCTTATTTACATTATTAGATGAAGCTAATGCAACTATAGTTAGTGGTAATGTGAAGAATGATATTGTTTATGGTGGTGATGTTACGAAATGGAAAAAATTAGCAAATACCATACATCAGTTAATGGCATTGCGACTTTCTAAAGTTGATCCTGCCAAAGGAAAGGCAGAATTTGATAAAGCAGTTGCTAATGGGTTAATGACTTCTAATGCAGATAATTTGTCCTATCCACATCTTGCAGAACAAGTAAATGAAAACTATTGGTATAATTCTTTCACAAGATTAAATAGAAATTGGTTTGCTGTAAGTAAACCTGTGGTTGATTATATGTTACCATTAAATGATCCAAGGTTGCCAGTATTTGCTAATAAAAATGGAGCTGGTAATTATGTTGGATTAGATTATGGTTTGCCAACAAGTGCAGTAATTGCTAATTTTTCGTTATTAGGTTCAGCGGTTAGACAACAAAATTCACCTGTTCATTTAGTGACTTATGCTCAATCGCAATTTGCAATGGCAGAAGCTGCAAAATTAGGATGGATTACAGGTGGCGATTCTGTGGCTAAAACTTATTACGATAGAGCTATTGAGCAATCTATTAGACAATGGAATAATAATGATGTTAGTGGCTTAGCGGCTTATATGGCTAATGCTGGTGTTGCTTATAATCCGGCCAATGCTTTAATGCAAATTGGAAATCAGCGTTGGGTACATTTATTCTTACATGGTTATGAAGGTTGGGCAGAATGGAGAAGAACAGGATATCCAAATTTCTTGCTACCAGCGCCAAATAATAATAACCAACCTATACCTAGAAGAGAAGGTTATGGTACACAAGAAAGAAATAATAATAAAATTAATTATGATGCAGCTGTTACCTCGTTTCCTTATGGAGGAGCAGACGATTTAAATGCAAGAGTTTGGTGGGATAAACCATAATTGAAGTTTATGTTTTTTTAATGCAAAGAGGCAGCCATTGGCTGCCTCTTTTTTATTTTCTAAGTAAATTTTTTAGTTCTTGTTTAGAAGTTTTAATCTTTTTTATCCAAAAAACATATAACACAAGGTAATGGCAGTAATAATTCCGGCTAAATCTGCCAACAACATTGATCCAACTGCATATCTTGTGTTTTTTATATTTACCGCTCCAAAATATACTGCAATTATATAAAATGTAGTGTCTGAACTACCTTGTAAAATAGCAGATAATCTTCCGGCAAATGAATCGGCTCCATGAGTAGTCATGGTATCAATCATCATTCCTCTAGCACCGCTTCCACTTAATGGTTTAATTAATGCAGTAGGAATTCCATCAACAAACCTTGTGTCGGCACCTAATAAAGCACAAACATATTTTATTCCATCTATTACAATACCAAAAGCGCCGCTTGTTCTTAATAAACTTATAGCTATTAACATACCCACTAAGTAGGGGATAATTCTAATAGCGGTTTCAAATCCACCTTTTGCACCTTCTACAAATGAATCATAAACGTTGATTTTTTTATATAATGCGCCTAAAATGATTAGGAAAAATATTAACAACAATAGTCCATTACTTAAAATTCCGGAAAATTCTTGTAATCCTGTTGTACTTAAACTCACTAAATAAAGAACCAATAAGGCAATAATAGAGGATATTCCAAGTACCCAAGCTAAAATTACTGGTTGAAAAACATTAATTTTTTGTTTAAATGAAACGATTAACATAGCCGCCATGGTCGCCACAAATGTGGCTATCATACATGGAATGAAAATTTCGGTTGGATTAGCTGAATTTAATGAGGATCTAATAGCTATGATACTAACTGGAATAAGAGTTAATCCAGAAGCATGTAAGCAAAGGAACATAATTTGCGCATTAGATGCTGTATCCTTACTTGGATTAAGTTCTTGAAGACTTTCCATAGCTTTTAATCCAAAAGGCGTAGCTGCATTGTCTAAGCCTAATAAATTAGCAGAGAAATTCATAACCATGTGTCCAGTTGCTGGGTGACCTTTAGGGACTTCTGGAAATAATTTAGAAAAAAATGGACCAATTAATCTAGATAACAGTCTAATGCCTCCTGCACGCTCTGCAATGCTCATAAAGCCCATAAAAAGAGCCATTACACCAATTAATTTCAGACAGATATTAACTGCAGTCCAGCATGTTTCTATTAGTCCGTCGATTTTAAGCGGATTTGCAGGGTCGTCTGCCTTACCAATAACCATCCAATTAAAAATATCGGATTGACCGAAAAAGAAACATTTAATACTTGCTACAACAATAGCTATAATAATAAATGCTGACCATATTCTGCTTAATGCCATTTTTAGTTTATTTGAAGGGTTGAATCTACTAATTTTCCATTTTTAAATACCAAAATAATTTCATTGTCTTTGAGTAATTTAAAGTTTGCCTCTTTGTCTACTTCAACGTATTCTAAAATTTTAAAGGGTCCATTTAAAAATTTGGTATAACCATTATATCCAGTCGTGTTACCAATGTCGTGAACCACCCAAACGTTTGGATGATTGAGGTTATTTTCTTCGAAATTTAAGCACATATTGGTTTCCACACCGTTAACCGAAACTCGCTCTATAATTATATGATAAAGTTGCTTTGCGTTTGACGAAATTGCCCTATAATCTTCTACAGATTTGTTTAAATAAGTTTGATTGGAAATAGAAAGCAAGCCCTTTAGAATACTAAGGAAATAATATTTTCTAATATTTTGTTTCTCAGGATCATTTTGTAAGCCACCAGCTTCAATTAATAGGGTAGAGGTTCCTTTTTTCTGAAAATTATCGCCAAAGGCTCTTGGCTCAAAAGTTTCATCGAATAAGCCAATGTTCTTTGGGATAAATTTTGATAATGTCGAATAAATATCAGCAATCACTAACATGGCTCTTTCCCGAACTTTGTTTACAGAACATTCTTCATTATAGGCTGGTGCTAAAAATGATATTGTTGCAGGTTCTAAACTATTTTTAACACTCCATAATGTACTTTGATCATGTAAATTGAATCCGAAGTCTGGATTTATTTCATCTCTAATTTTTTTTAGTATAGATGCTTCTATTGTTATTGCATCCAAATAATCTCTATTTAAATCAATTTGATTCGCATTTCTTCTAATAAATCTTTCAGCTCCATCCGGATTTACCATAGGGATGAAATGCAGGCTACAATTTTGCTGTAAAGCTATAATTTCTGGTTTGTCCAGATTTTGAAGAATGAAATTTAGTAAATCGAAAATGGCCATTGTTCCTGTAGGTTCATTTCCATGCATTTGCGACCACAATAGAACTTTGGTTTTCCCTTCTCCCCATGAGAGCAAATGGATCGACCTATTTTCGTTTGAATTTCCTAGTTTTCTTATTTTAAATACATGGGCGTATTTACGGATTAGATGTTCGATATGTGAATGTTTAAAAAATCTATCTTTTAATGACGATTCTATAAACTGATGATATTGATTTAAAATCTGAGTAAATTCCATAAAAAAACCGCCAATTCTTAGAATTGGCGGTTAAACTTAATAAATATTATTTAAGGTTTATCATCTGTTAATTCAAAACCCCAAGTTTTTCCTTTTTGGCTAGCAGGAACACCCGAAGTCATCCAAACAGGAGCTTTAGCACCTTTTAAATAATGATCAAAGAACTGTTGTTCTCTAATTTGTATATCTTTTCTGTTTTGACGTTGAACCAAGTTGTGTGCTTCATTATTGTAATTTAACATCCAAACTGGTTTTCCTAAACGACGAAGTCCGGTGAATAATTCTATACCTTGGTACCATGGCACAGCTCCATCAGCATCATTTGCCATAATAGCTAAAGGTGTATTCACTTTATCTAGGAAGAATAAAGGAGAGTTTTCTATATATAAATCTCTTTTTTCCCATAAAGTTGCACCAATACGACTTTGTGTTTTTTCATATTGAAATTGTCTATTTAGACCAGAATCCCAACGTATACCACCATATGCCGATGTCATATTAGCAACAGGAGCACCAGCCCATGCCGCTGCATACATATTGGTACGAGTAATTAAGTGTGCAACTTGGTACCCTCCCCAGCTTTGACCTTGAATACCTATTTTACTGCCATCTACCCAGCTGTTTTTCTTTAAATATTCAACTCCAGAATTAATAAATTCTTCAGCAGATTTTCCTGGATATCCTATTTCGTAGCTAATGTCTGGTGTAAAAACTAAATAACCATTACTTACAAAATAAGAAATATTTAATCTCGAAGGTGTAGGTGCTGGAGGAATATAACCATGTAAATCTTGACTTACTTTTTCGTAAAAATATACCAACATTGGGTATTTTTTAGTAGGATCGAAGTTTTCTGGTTTATATAAAATACCTTCAGATTCGTATCCTTTTGGTGTAGTCCATTTTACTAATTCTGCTTTACCCCAGATATATTGGTTTTGCTGCGGATTTGTAGAAGCTAATTTTACTTCAGTTTTAAAATCTGTTGTTGTATAGATCTCCAGCGAAACTGCATAATTAGATTTGTCGTAAACATATCTATTAGCGTCTTTTGCTTTAACAAAACCTAAATACTTGTTTGCAGACATTATTACCATTACTGGATCTTTTTTGCTGTTTAAAGATTTAAAATATAATCCTGCATCTTTATTTATATTGTTTACAGCATCAAAATATAGATCTGCTTTAGGATCAATAAATCTTTCAGTAAAATCAAATCTTTTAATTCTAAAAGTGAATTTTGTGTTTCTACCTAAGCCATTTGTAATGTTGATAGGAGCTTGCTTTCCATCTGGAGAAAACTGCCAAACATCATATCTATCGTTAATTAAAACTGCTTTATCGTCTTTTAACCAACCCGCAATTCCATATGAATTTGCATTATCTGGAACATCGTTAGTTTCGTTTGCAAATGAAATGTTTAATCCAGCATTTAATTGAGTGGTTTTTCCAGTTGCAATTTCATAAGTGTACCAATTTCCATTTCTATCATCGAAATATGAAATAAATTTACCACTAGGAGAAGCACTTGCATTTCCAGATAGTTTTTCGATGATTTTTTTCTTAGATCCAGTATTAATATTAACTAAATAATAATTAGATAAACCAGAACCTGTCCACTGACTTGCAATTTGGTCTTCTAGATCAACTGAAGAACCCAAAGCATATTGACTTAAACCTTCATTAATAATGCTCACATTTGGCACTTTTAAATCTGCAAGAGGAACAACCGTTGGATCTATACTTAAGATATCCATCGTAGCTAAATAGCTTTTTCTGCTATCTCTTGCTAAGTTTACTAATTGTTGAGTCTGAAGAGTCTCATCTTTATATCCCCAAATATCTAATTTTGCAACTTCAAAATCCACAATAGTTGTGTCTTTTGGAGTTTTTGTAGGTGCTAATCCAAAAAATAATCTTTTAGCATCTTTACTAAAACTTAATCTAGCATCTCCACTAATCGACCAATTTTTAGGAATACCTGGAAAATCATTATCAACTAATACTTGAGCAGAATCTAAGCTCAATCCGTTATAATAAACTCTAAAATCTTTAATTTCTTTTTTTTCAGCGTCGGTTTCACCTAAGAAAACCAAGTAATCACCTGATTCATCAAATGTAAACCCTTTAAAATTACCTCTTTTATTTACCAGTTGTTTAGTAGTTCCAGTTACTGTATTATAAATAAATACACCTACTGGTGCTTTTGAGTCTTTTTTAGGGCCACTAACCGTATAAATTAATTGAGAACCATTTTTATTGAAATCATAATCAACTACATATTTTATTGTTTTTGCAACACCTGTAGTAAGATTTTTGAAAATTAAATCTGTTCCTTCATTTTTTGGACCAGCGGTTACGTCATCAGCAAAAAGTAAATCGTCTGCACTATCATTTTGACGAGGCGCTTGGTTTGATGCAGGCGCTGATTTTTTTGCAGAATCTAATGGTTTCTCCATTAAATATGCAATAATAGAACCACCTTCTTCTGGAATTTTAAATGTCTTAACTCTACTAATTTTGGTTGTTTGATTAGTAGTTAAATTGGTAATTCCTAGTGAATCTTTAGTCTGATCATCAGCTTTTACTTTTTTAATTTTGGCATTTCTAATATCCGAATACCATGGTTTAATTGAAAAAGCAGCAAACTTTGAATCACTTGTAAATTGAGCTCTACTAGCTCTAGATACAATAATTTTAGTGTTGTTGGTTAAATTTACCAAGTTTAGTTTAGCATCACCTTCTTGTTGAAGAATTTCGAATGAAGTCCAGACCCCATTTGATGAGATTTGTTTAGAGCCAACTGATTCCCATGTGTCATAAACAGAGTGATCTACAGGTTTTTTTTGTGCAAATCCTTGTATCGAAACAAAAAGAATTAGAAAAGTTAGAATTCTATGCATTTGTTTAATAATTAGAATAGTTTAATTTATAAATATTGCTAAAATTTAGGAATTTATGATAATGTATATCTAAATTTTACATATTATAGGTCAAAAAAAAACCATCCAGCGTTTTAATTCAACTGGATGGTTTAAAGGTTAGATTTATTAAATCTTATTTTTTATTTTTTTCTAACTGTTGTTGTTTCATATAATCGTCCATTCTTTGTTGGAATTTAGATTTTTTCTTTTTCTCAACTGGACGAGCTTTTTTCTCTTTTAAAATAGCATGTATTTTATCATCATCTACCATACTTCTGATAGCAAATTGCATAGCAAATGTGATCATATTAGCTAAGAAATAATAATAATTTAACCCAGAAGGATAGCTATTTAAAATTCCAAAAAATACGATTGGCATTATATATCCAATATATTTCATTTGGTTGTTAGAAGCTGCACCTGCGGTTAAGTTATTATAGTAAGCTTGAATTAATTGTGAAATGGTCATCAATAAACACATTAAACTGATGTGATTACCAATAAAAGGAATATTAAACCCAAATTCGAAGAATGAATCATAAGTAGATAAATCGTCCATCCATAAGAAGCTTTCGCCACGTAGTTCGAATAAATTAGGGAAGAAGAAGAAGAAAGCCATAATAAAAGGCATTTGCAATAACATTGGCAAACATCCTCCTAATGGATTTACACCCACTTGTTTGTATAATTTTAAATATTCTTGTTGTAATAATGTAGGGTTATCGTCACCCACTTTTTCCTTAATTTCATCCATCTCAGGCTTTAGCACACGCATTTTAGCCATTGATAGGTAAGATTTATACGTTAATGGAGATAATGCACCTTTAACTAGGATCGTTAACATTAAAATAATTAATCCATATCCTAAATTTAATCCTTCTAACCAGTTAAATAAAGGAAGTACTACAAATCTGTTGATGTATTTTAATGGCCAATATCCCATATCAACTAACTTCTCAATTTCATGGCCTTGAGCCTTAAGAGAAGTATATTTATTTGAGCCGAAATAGAAACGCATGTTATAATTCTGAACCGAATTTTGGTTGAAACCTAAATCCATGTTTGCAGAATAATGCTTTACAATATTTGAATCAGTAGATAATTTAACTTCCATTTCTCCTTTATCAAACCCAGATTTTGGGATTAAAATAGCAGAGAAGAAATGTTGTTTAAATGCGATCCAATCTATTTTACCTTCATCAAGAACTTTAGAATCGTCTTTATGTAAACTTAGGTAGTCTGGATTTTCGTTTGCATATTTAAAAAATGACCCAGAATAGGATTGTTCATTTTTTAATGATTTTTCTTGTTGATATAAAGATGCTTGCCAGTTTAATTGGATATTTTTAGATGTAATAATTTGATTTAGACCAATTAGATTGATGTTAAAGTCAACATTATTACTGTTAGGTATAATGTTGTAAACATATTCAACCAACTTTCCTTCGCCATAATTTGCTCTAAAAGTAATAGTATTACCTTGAACAGTAGGGGTAAAGTATAGCTCATTGGTTTTAATCAATTTTCCTTCGGCCATGAAATTTAAGCCAAAACTACCTTTGTTGTCCAAAAGTGAAACTACATTACCTTTGTAGTTTTTTTCATTTTTAAGCTCTGCCTTAATTATTTTTCCTCCTAAATTGGAGAAAGTGATTTTTAAGTTCTCATTTTCTAAGATAGTTTCTTGAGCCGTTCCTGTTTTAGCAGTAGCAAAAGGACCAGTTAAAACAACTGAATCTAATGTAGGTTTAGCTATATTTTGATTTTGTTGAGCCTGTGGTTTTGCTTCTTGAACTTTTTTTAAAGAATCTGCAGCAATTCTTGCTTTTTCTTGATTGATTTCTGCCTCAGAAGGCTTAAAAAAATAGAATGATCCTGCTAAAATAATCAAGATGAGGAACATTCCTGTGAAAGTATTTTTATCCATTATATGCTTTAATCTTAAAAATTAAGACTTTTTATGTGCTTGCTCCATCGCAGCGGATACAAATTTAACAAAAAGTGGGTGAGGATTAGCAACTGTTGACTTTAATTCTGGATGAAATTGTCCACCAACAAAAAATGGGTGGTCTTTTAATTCAATAATTTCAACTAAGTTGGTCTGAGGGTTAGTACCAGAAATTACCATTCCAGCATCTTCATATTGCTTTAAATAGGCATTATTAAACTCATATCTATGTCTATGACGTTCTTGAATTCTTGTTTTGCCATAAGCCGAATAAGCTTTTGTGCCTTTTTTAATATCACAATCATAAGAACCTAAACGCATAGTTCCACCTTTATTTATGATGGCTTTTTGATCTTCCATCATATTTATTACTGGATTTGCGCAATTTTCATCAATTTCGGCTGTATTGGCATCTTTTAATCCAATTACATTTCTACCATATTCAATTACTGCGCATTGCATACCTAAACAAATACCAAAGAATGGGATTTTATTTTCTCTAACGTATTTTATGGCTTCAATTTTTCCTTCAATTCCTCTGCTACCAAATCCAGGCGCAACTAAAACTCCGTCTAAATGATTTAATTTTTCTTTAACGTTTGATGGGATTATAGATTCAGAAGGAATATATTCTACTGTAACTTTACATTCGTTTTTGGATCCTGCATGAATAAAAGCTTCAATTATAGATTTATAAGCATCAGGTAATTCTACATATTTACCAACTAAACCAATGGTAACTTCTGAGGTTGGATTTTTTAGGCGACCTAAAAAAGCTTTCCAGTTTTCCATATCTGGTTCTTGCTTTGTCGGTAATTTTAATTTTGCCAAAACAGTTTTGTCTAAATTTTCCTTCATCATTAATAAAGGAACATCGTAGATGGTAGCTGCATCAACAGATTCTATTACTGCATTTATATTTACATTACAGAATAATGCTATTTTTTTACGTACATCATGTGGTATATGACGTTCTGTTCTACAAACTAAAATATCTGGCTGAATGCCATATTCTAATAATGCTTTTACTGAATGTTGTGTGGGTTTAGTTTTTAATTCGCCTGCAGCAGCTAAATAAGGCACTAGGGTTAAATGGATTACAATTGCATTGTTATTGCCTTCTTCCCATTTAAATTGCCGTACAGCCTCTATAAATGGCAGCGATTCAATATCGCCTACGGTACCACCTAATTCTGTAATTACAATATCATAGTTACCACTTTCACCCAAAATACGCATGTTGCGTTTAATCTCATCCGTAATATGTGGAACAACCTGAACTGTTTTACCTAGAAATTCTCCTCTTCTTTCTTTTTCTATTACATTTTGGTAGATTCTACCTGTTGTAATATTATTTGCTTGTGAAGTTGGAATATTTAAAAAACGTTCGTAATGACCCAAATCTAAATCGGTTTCTGCACCATCTTCGGTAACATAACATTCACCATGCTCATAGGGATTTAAAGTTCCCGGGTCAATATTAATATAAGGGTCAAACTTTTGAATGGCTGTTCTATAGCCCCTTGCTTGTAAAAGTTTAGCTAAAGAGGCAGAAATTATGCCTTTACCTAATGAAGATGTTACTCCCCCCGTAACAAAAATGTATTTAGTCATTTCGCGTGTGATTTGCAAAAACTAAAGCAGCTTTTTGAGGCTGCTTTAGTTTCTTTTGTACGGGATACAAAGATAATAAATATGTTCTATCTGGCCTTCTTTTATTTTAAGATATTTTGTCTTTAAAGGGTAAAGCTATAAATTCTTCGTCGGATTTCTTCTGGACTAGGTTTAACTTTATCATCTGTCCATCTTAAAAATATATCTAACATTTTAGCGTAGTCTTTTTCATTATCAACCTTTTGTCCCTTGGTTGGAGGCTGAATTTTTAATGCTGTCTCAGGAAGTATTTCAATTTTTGTAGCAAACCAAGTTGTAAAATAACGGGGAATCGCTAGACCTAAAATCATACCTGGTAATCCAGTAAAACCTTCTGGGCCGCCCTGAGTTAGTATTTGATCTGTATAAAATGCAACAACCGTAACGGTATCATTAAATACAGCAGTTGCTTTTCTAGTTTCATAACCCGCAATCATTCTTATTTCAGGAAGAATTTTCCAATCTAATTTTGGAATTGTATCTGTTAAAAGATAGGGTACACTTGAAATGTCTTTTACGAAAATTCTTTTTCCATCTTTAAATTGGGTGTAAAATTGACCATTACCTCCTGAAGTATAAAACATAAATTCATTTGAAACAGCATTTTTCTCACCTTCTTTATATAGAGCATGAGTGTCATTAAATTGGTATTCCCAATTACTTTTTTTATAAGTAGATATTCTATCCTTATATTCACTAGGAAACCAATCACTGTCGTCTAGTACACGCTTTTGGTTCACAGATTTCTCAAAAGTTATTTTTCCTCTTGAGTTAAAACTCTCTTGAGCAGTTCCTTTTTGAACCACAAATAAGGCTATGCAAATAATTAATATTCTTTTCATTATGGTTGAGTTGAGGATGATTTAAAATTACCTGAAAAATTATAGTTAATACCTAATAAAACATATCTAGGAATATAACTGAAAGTATTCTCACTGATTGTATTACCCGAAACATTTCTATTATATCCTAAGCGTTGATCTAAAATATCGTTTACAGAAACGGCAATTTTTAAATTCTTGGTTTTTAAGGTTTTTACTGATAATTCTACATCCCATTGCTGAATACTTAATGGATCTTTAAATGCCGCATTTCTTGGACGATCAGTAATATTAACTGTATTTATGAATTGTACATCGTAGGGAAGATTTGCAGTGATTCTTCCATAATGCGTATACGTAATTGCATTTCCTGAGAAAATTGCGCCAACAGTAGAATTACCTTTAGAAATATTAGCATTAAATGAATAATTAATTATAAAAGGTTTTGGACTAATGTAAAATCCTAAACGAGTGGATATATTTTCACTTATGGATTTATTTAAAATATTATTTAGTAATGCTGTTCTTTCTGTTCTACCATACCTTACGCTTGCATCTATTGATAATTCGTGAACATCATATGTTTTGTCGCCAGAAATGCCGAATCCATAATTTTTATTACCATTAATGTTTATATAACTAATAATTCGTTTGTTGTTAGCATCAATCATTTCAGTAGAAACAATTTCATTTTGTACAAAGCCATAATTACCAGATAATGAAATATAGGTCATGCTTTTTGCATTATAGCCTCCTAGACTTGCATGTATATTATTGTTAAATGATGGTTTCAAGTTTGGGTTTCCCACTACCTGATAAAGCGGATTGTTTAATTCTCTAACAGGTTGTAATTGGTCTAATGAGGGTTGTCTGGTTGATCCATTATAAGATATTGAGAAAGTATTATTTCTGTTTATTTTATAACGTAAAAAGCTATTCGGACCAAGGTTGATGTAGTTTCTGCTGAATTTGGTTTTTCTATCTAAGTCGTTTAACACTAAATTGGTTTGTGTAGCTTCTAATCCAACGTTCATAGAGAAGTTAGGGTTACTATATTGTAATACGGCTCTGCCTACATGAGATGTAGAATTGAAGTCGAAATTATTACTTAATGAATCTATTATAGAGGGTTTTCCTCCAACAATTTTAGTGTTGTCGTAGCTATTTTTTAAACTTTCTGATACTGTATTTTTAAAGCTATATGTACCTAATAAGGATAAATTTTTAAAAATTGGCTCTGAATAGGTAATTCTTGAAGCGAATGAAGTTTGTTTTCCAGAATTAATCTTTAAAAGATCAAGGTTTTCAACTCTATTTAAAATACCAGCATTGTTGTAGTAATTGGTAAGGTTTAAGCTATTCTGCCTACTTTCTGAATCTTTAAATTCTGGTTGTAAATCAATAGAAAGCGATCTTTTTGCTTTATTAAATTTTTTAGAATAGTTAATGTTTCCATTATAAGTATTTCCAGAACCATTACCCTTGTTTTGCTGGCGGTTATTACTAATGTCTAATCCATTACCATCTTTTGTTTGAGTAAATTCATTCACTGTGCTTAAATTTTCATTCTGATTTATTCCAAAAGATAATTTTAATGTAGTTAATGAATCCAGTTTTATTTCAGTATTTCCTTTTAAATTATTGGTTTTATTAGAACCAAAATTATCGGCATTTCCATTAGTTATGAAAACTTGTTGATTGGGAAGTAGTCTTTGGAAATTAGAAGTTGTTAGATTTGTATTTTCTCTATCCATAAATTTGTAATTCAATTTATAGCCTAATTTTCCATCTTTTAGTCTATCAGAAATGTGCGCCCCTAATGTCTTGTTATTAGGTAACCCATTTGAGGGGTTAAAATAATCACCATCACCTGCAAAAAACATCATCATTGGTGCGCCATCACCCATTTCTATTATGTCGTAATCTCCACCAGTTAAATTTTCGAATGCTCTATTCGCCTGACTAGAGAGTCCAATATTTGCAACATTACCATAAACAGCGGCTTTTAACTTATTTTTAAAGATGCCTACCATTCCACCTAAATCTTTTAGGTTATCTAAATTTGAGTTTGCATCAAGATTGCCTATATAGCCGTTTTTTGCATCTTCTTTGAGTTTAATGTTGATGGTTTTATCTTTTTTTCCATCATCTATTCCCGTTAATTCTGCTGTTTTACTTTTTTTATCAAAAATTTCTATCTCTTTTACAGAGCTGGCTTTAAGGTATTTTGTAGCCATAAGTGGATCATCTCCAAAAAATTCATCTCCTTCAACTAAAACTCTATTTACTGTTTCTCCTTGAGCTTTTATTGTTCCATCTTCATTTACTTCAACCCCGGGCAGTCTTTTTAATAGTTCTTGGACATTTGCTCCAGCAGCTACCTGAAAACTATCTGCTACATAAGATATCGTATCGCCTTTAATTCGAACGGATTGTCTTTTTGCAGTAAAGATAATTTCTTCAATTACTTTGGATTTTAACTCCATTGCAATTACTTTTTTATCTATGTTGGAGCTGTCAGACAGATTATGATAAGAAATATAATCAGCCATTTTAGGGTAAGTAACCAGTAATTGGTATCTACCTTGCTTTAAATTTTTAAAATGAAAGTTTCCATCATTGTCGGCCCTCATTGATTTAACAAGTACACTATCTGTGCTTCTAATCAATAAGACATTGCTATTAGGCAATTTTTTATTATCCGCGATGTCAACAATGGTACCTTTTATCTGCGCCTTTTGCGCCATGGTTGCAGAAACCGAAAAGATAAAAAGGGAGAGGAGGAGAAGAAGTTTAAGGTTCATATTAGCTAGGTTTGGTTAGAACTAACAGCTAATATATAACTAAAATTTTAGTTATGAAATAAATTTAACATATCGGAAAAATTTTAACATTTTTTAACGTTAACAACAATTGTAATAAACTTTAACTTTCTTTTCTGTAATAGAATAGGCGATATAGTATTTATTTTCTTTACCTAATCTATACATGAAACCGTTTAAACCATTTTTTCTTAATTCCTCAAAAAATTTAGGGTCAGGAGTATAAGTATCAATTTCTTGGTCGGGCATTACAGCTGGTTCTAGAAAATGTTCTTCATTTAAAAAATCTTTAGCAATATTTTTAATGAAGGTAATTTGATCTTCTTTTAATCGTAAATCTAAGTTTGGATCTGTACTGCCTAATAAATCTAAACCTTTAATACTTACATTATAAATTACTTCTTTTTGTTCATTTTGAATAGAAAAGTCGATCACCATATCTTCAGGTTTAGAACCTTTTAGATTTACCGTAAAAATATCTTTAGAATTGGTACCAGTGAATGGGTAAATTCTTGAATATTCTACTTTCTCGTTAGATTCTTTAACCACTAAACCATTTTCCTGTTTTTCTTCTTGCTTACAACCGATTAAAAATATGGCTGTAAAAAAAAGGATTAAAGTTTTTGTAAATAGGGTTTTCATAGATACCATGCTTTAATTTTATCTAAATCTTCTGGAACATCAACAGCTATAGTTTCGAACTCTGTAATGGCAGTTTGAATATTAAATCCATTTTCGAGCCATCTTAATTGTTCCAATTGTTCTGATTTTTCTAACAAACTAATGGGCAGATTTGTTAGTTGAAGCAATATATTTTTTCTATACCCATAAATTCCAATATGTCTAAAATATTGATGTTTAGCATTCCAATTATGAATATCTACACCTCTTAAATAAGGGATAGGGGTTCTGCTAAAATATAAAGCTTTACCTTGTTTAGAAATAACAACTTTAGGTAGATTAGGATTTACGAGTTCGTCTTGTTCCTGAATAGGCTTAATTAGCGTTGCTATTTCAGTATCTTCCTTAAACAGATTTGCCAATAAATCTATTTGTAAAGGATTAATAAAAGGTTCATCTCCCTGAATATTTATTATAACATCATAACCTTCTACAATTTTGGCAACTTCCGCACATCTATCTGTTCCACTTTCATGAGCAGAATTGGTCATTACGTATTCGCCACCAAAACTTTCTACTTCATCAGCAATTCTTTGGTCGTCTGTAGCAACAATTACATGGGTAAGAGATTTGGCGAGATTTGCTTGTTCATAAACCCTTCTAATCATAGATTTTCCTCCAATTTCTATCAATGGTTTTCCAGGAAACCTAGTTGAGGCATAACGTGCAGGAATAACACCTAAAATTTTCATAGGGTTTAATGAAATATTAAAATAATCCGTTTATTTCTCTTTCAATGGAATTAATTATGGTGCCTAAATCTTCAGGATTATTTGTGAAATCAAGTTGATCTTTATCCAGAATTAATAATTTACCTAATTTATAATTGGAAATCCAATTCTCATATTTTTCATTCAATTTCCCTAAATAATCAATTCTTATTCCTGCTTCATATTCTCTACCACGGCGTTGAATATTATTTACAAGTGTAGGAACCGATGCTCTTAAATAAACTAAAAGATCTGGAGGTTTAATAAATGAAGTGATATTATCGAAAATAGCTTTGTAATTATCATGATCACGTGTGGTCATTAAAGCCATTTCATGTAAGTTTTCAGCAAAAATATAAGCATCTTCATAGATAGTTCTGTCTTGAATTACATTTCTATCAGAATTTTCTATTTCTACAATTTGTCTGAATCTACTATTTAGAAAATAAATTTGAAGATTAAAGCTCCAACGTTTCATGTCGCTATAAAAATCTTCTAAATAGGGATTGTTATCTACCGCTTCGTACAGAGCTTCCCATCCATAATGTTTAGCTAGCAAACCTGTTAAAGTTGTTTTTCCAGCTCCTATATTTCCAACAATTGCTATATGCATTTAGATTTTATTATTTTGGCTTTTGGCCGTTGTATTTTTAAAATGGTTTAAAACCAATAATTTCTCTTACTTCTTTAAGTGTTTTTTGAGCACTTTCTCTAGCTTTTTCGGCACCTTGTTTTGCAACTTTGCTTAAATATAAACTATCCGCGGAGATTTCTTGAATTTTTTCTCTCATTGGAGCAGTTAAAATAATCATATCTTCTGCAATTTGCTTTTTAAAATCACCATATCTAATATTCATTGAATTGTATTGTTCATTAAAGAAATTATAAGTTTCTTCTGAAGATACAATTTTCATTAGATCAAATAGGTTCTGAATAGGCTCAGGTTTTAGCTGATTAAGTTGAGTTGGACCACTATCAGTAACCGCTCTACTAACTTTTTTACGGATTATTTCAGGGCTATCACTTAAAAATACAGCATTTCCTTCCCCTTCCGATTTTCCCATTTTCCCTTTTCCGTCTAAGCCAGGAACTTTTATTAAATTATCTGAATAACTAAAAGCATACGGCTCTGGAAATAAATCATGATTGTATAATCTGTTAAATCTATTTCCAAAAGTTCTGGCCATTTCTAAATGTTGCTCTTGATCTTTTCCAACAGGAACTTTAGTGGCTTTATGAATAATAATATCAACCGCCATTAAAACAGGATAAGTTAGCAAACCTGCATTAACGTTATCAGGATTAGCCCTAACTTTATCTTTAAACGAGGTGCTTCTTTCCAATTCGCCTAAATAGGCATTCATATTCATATATAAATACAATTCCGAAATTTCAGGAACGTCAGATTGTACATAAATGGTAGATTTTTCAGGATCTATTCCGCAAGCTAAATACTCGATTAATACTTGTTTAACATTATTATGTAAATCAGCAGGCGTAGGATGTGTAGTTAAGGAATGTAAATCAGCAATAAAAAAATAGCAATTGTATTCATCTTGCATTTTTATAAAGTTATTTACAGCACCAAAATAATTACCAAGGTGTAAATTTCCAGTAGAACGAATACCACTAACAACGATTTCTTTCATAGGCCGAAATTAATAAAAACAAAGAAGTTTATCTGCACCAAAATTGTTTTTTATACTTTTGGAATTAAATGACTAGAATATTAAGATATATCCATGCTTATTGGCTATTTTTTTGGATAGTATTTTTTAATTTACTATTTCTCCCTTTCTTTTTTGTTTTTTCGAGGAGTCCGAAAACCTATGGCATTTTAAATGTTTTTAGAACGTTAAGTTGTACATTATGTTCTTTTTTTGGGGGATTAATTTTTCGTTTTGAATATGAACAAAAAATAAACAGGAAGAGGACTTTTATTTATTGCGCAAACCATGCTTCTTCTATAGATATTTTGGTGATGTGTGTTTTAGCGAAAGGAAAATATCATTTTATTGGAAAGGAAGAACTTTTGAAGAGCCCATTCTGGAGGATATTTTTCAAAACAATAGATATACCTGTAAATCGGGAAAGTAGAATATCATCTTTCAAGGCCTTTAAAAGGGTTGGGGAAAATTTAGAAAACAATATGAGTTTAATAATTTTTCCTGAAGGAAAAATAGGAAATGATTATCCACCTGAGCTTTTAGAGTTTAAGAATGGTCCATTTAGATTAGCCATTGAAAAGAAAGTTCCAATTTTGCCAGTAAGCATAATTAATTTATGGGAACATGTTTGGGATAGTGGATTAGAAAGGGGTACAACTCCAGGAATTATTAAGATATTTGTGCATGCACCAATTGAAACTGCAGACATGGATGTTTCTATGGCTAATGATTTGAAAGATAAGGTTTACGAAATTATGAAACAAAAAATCTCCTATCCATGAAAATTGATAACAAAGTCACCCAAAAAATAGCAAATTTGGCTAGAATTAAAGTTGAAGATCAGGAATTAGATTCTTTGTCAGCCGAATTATCAAAAATTTTAACTTTTATGGATAAGTTAAATGAATTGGATACTAATCATGTAGAACCATTAGTTTATTTAAATTCTGCTGTAAATTGTTGGAGAACGGATGAGGCCAATACAAATTTAACTACTGAGGAAGCCTTAAAGAATGCACCTTTAAAGAAAGGTGATTATTTTGCTGTCCCTAAAATTATAGAAAAATAGAAAGTCTTGTAACAATTAAAGTGTTTCTGCTGTCTAAATTAAAACAAAAAAGAAACCATTTTATTAAAAATATAAACCTAGCATGAGCACTCCCTTAATACATATTAAAGATATTGGTAGAAAATACGTTATTGGTTCTGAAGTTATACATGCCTTAAAATCGGTAAGTTTAGATATCAATAAAGGAGAGTTTGTGGCTTTAATGGGGCCTTCTGGTTCAGGAAAATCTACTTTAATGAATATTTTGGGCTGTTTAGATACGCCATCAAAAGGTACATATATTCTAAATGGAATTAACGTTAGTCAGATGACTGATAATCAGTTGGCCGATGTTAGAAACAAAGAAATTGGTTTCGTTTTTCAAACATTCAACTTATTACCGAGATCAACATCATTAGATAATGTTGCATTGCCTTTAATTTATGCTGGTTATAAACGAAAAGAGAGAGAAGAAAAGGCACAGATTGCATTAGAAAATGTTGGTTTAGGAAATAGAGTTATGCATAAGCCAAATGAATTGTCGGGTGGACAACGTCAACGTGTAGCTGTTGCAAGAGCTTTAATAAATAATCCTTCAATAATTTTGGCGGATGAGCCTACTGGTAACTTAGACACCAAAACCTCAATTGAGATTATGGGTTTATTAGAGGAAATTCATAGTAAAGGAAATACCATTATTCTAGTTACTCACGAAGAGGATATTGCACAACACGCTCATAGAATTGTTAGAATGCGTGATGGTTTAATAGAAAAAGATTATTTAAATACCGATATAAAGACTGTTTCTCCAAAATTGGCTCGCCTTAAAGAAAAGGGAGATGATTTTGAGAATATTTAATTGATTTTTTACAATCTAGTTATTTATAATTCCTACAAACTCTTCCCTATAAACTTTCTAACGATTACATTAGTAGAATGAAAATTTATACCAAAACGGGAGATAAAGGACTTACCTCATTAATTGGAGGAAAAAGAGTACCTAAAAATCACGAGCGAATTGAGGCTTACGGGACTGTAGATGAGTTGAACTCTTATATTGGATTAATCTCTACTCAAAAAACTGATCCTGAAACATTAAAAATTTTGAAGGAAATTCAAGATAGATTATTTACTATTGGCGCTACTTTAGCAGCTGATCCAGAAACTTCTAGAATGAAAATCCCTGACTTACATAATTCGGATATAGAATTATTAGAAAGGGAGATTGATAAAATCAATTTAATTATTCCCCCTTTAAAACATTTTGTATTGCCTGGGGGAACCGAAGCGGTTGCTTTTTGTCATGTAGCTAGATGTGTATGTAGAAGAGCAGAGCGTCTAGTGGTAGGGTTGGCAATAGAAAATGAAATTGAAGAAAAGGTAATAATTTATTTAAATCGCTTAAGTGATTATTTATTTGTGCTTTCTAGAAAGTTTAATATAGAAGCTGGAGCGCCTGAAAACATCTGGGAACCAAGAGTTTAGAAAATATTAAAAAATATTTTGCAATGATAAAGTATTTTATTATACTTTTGCGAAAAATATAAAATTAGAATTTAATAGTAGAAATATATGTATTGGACATTAGAACTAGCATCGCATTTGGAAGACGCTCCATGGCCTGCAACAAAAGATGAGTTAATAGATTATGGTATTCGTTCTGGAGCTCCGGTAGAAGTTATTGAAAACTTGCAAGCATTGGAAGATGATGGTGAGCCTTATGAAACTATAGAAGAAATATGGCCAGATTATCCAACCAAAGACGATTTCTTCTTTAACGAAGACGAATATTAATAAAGAATAAATTTCTTTTAAAACCTATTATAATGCTCTGTTTAAGGGTATGTAATAGGTTTTTTTATTTTTTATTGAACAATCATTCAAGTTTAATGTTATAAGTATCAGAGGTGATTAATTAACCTTTATTTAAACCTATTACATACTTAAATTAAACAAGATGGGAAATTTACTTTATTTCGTTGCAGTAATTTTGGTAATTGTATGGCTAATTGGAATGTTAGGAGGGTACAATTACGGAGGAAGTGGTTTAATCCATATTTTATTAGTAATTGCAGTGATAGCAGTTCTATTAAAATTAATTAATAGGGCTACTTAAAATAAGATTTAGATCTGCATAAAATATGCAGATCTAAATTTTTAATAAGTTTTCTGCGATTACTAAGTCTTCTTTAAAAGTAATTTTAATATTGCTACGCTGGCCTTCGGTAAAATAAATTTTAAAACCTGCAGATTCAACCACCGAAGCATCGTCTGTAAACAATGGATCATATTCTTGTCGATAAGCTACTTTTAATATTTCAGCGCTAAATGTTTGCGGTGTTTGAACTATAGTGAGTAAGCTTCTATCAATTGTTTTCTGATCGTATCTAACGGATTCTGCAGCCGGTATTACCGGAATTGCATTGGTTAGATTGGAAGCATCTTCGTATATTTTATCTATAGTCTCGGTTTTAATTAAAGGGCGAGCACCATCATGAATGGCCACCAAAGCATCTGTTGAAGAAATGCTATTTAAACCATTTTTTACAGAATGGAATCTTTCTTTTCCCCCTGAAACAATTTGATGAGGTATTTTTATCTTATACTTTTCTATTAATTCTTCCCATAACTGTACGTGTCCGGGATTTAAAACCAGAATAATATGAGGTTTGAATTTACTTTTATGGAATGCTTTTAAGGAATAATATAGCATAGGGAATTTATTTAGCAATGAAAATTGCTTTGGTAAACTCTGACCCATTCTATTTCCAGACCCACTCGCTACGATAATTGCATAATATTGCATAATGTAGGGTGGTTAAAACATTAGATAATTAACATAGCATCACCGTAGCTGTAGAAACGATATTTTTCTTTAACAGCAACTTCATAAGCATGTCTAACGTAATCGTAACCTCCAAATGCACTAACCATCATTAATAAAGTAGATTCTGGAGTATGGAAGTTAGTAATCATAGAATTAGCAATGCTAAAATCATATGGTGGGAAAATAAACTTACTTGTCCAGTCGTTAGCAGGTTTTAAAGTACGATTTGCAGATACAGCAGATTCTATAGCACGCATAGAAGTTGTACCAACAGCACAAATTCTACGTTTTTCTTCAATACCTTTATTTACTATTTTTACTGCAGTTTCGTCGATAATGAATTGCTCTGAATCCATTTTATGTTTAGTAAGATCTTCAACTTCTACTGATCTAAAAGTTCCTAAGCCCACATGTAAAGTTACTTCAGCAAAATTTACACCTTTTAATTCAAGGCGTTTCATTAATTCACGACTAAAATGTAAACCAGCAGTAGGAGCAGCAACTGCACCTTCATGTTTAGCGAAAATAGTTTGATATCTAATTTTATCTTCTTCTGTAGCTTTTCTTTTAATATACTTTGGAAGTGGAGTTTCTCCTAAAATTTCTACATTTTTTCTGAATTCTTCATCGGTACCATCGAATAAAAATCTGATAGTTCTTCCGCGAGAAGTTGTGTTGTCTACTACTTCAGCAACTAATAAATCATCATCACCAAAATATAGCTTATTTCCTACACGAATTTTTCTAGCTGGATCAACTAAAACATCCCAAAGGCGTAATTCTTTATTTAATTCTCTAAGTAAAAATACTTCAATAGTAGCACCAGTTTTTTCTTTGTTACCATAAAGGCGAGCAGGAAAAACTTTAGTGTTATTCAAAATCATTACATCTCTGTCTTCAAAATAATCCAAGACATCTTTAAATACCTTGTGCTCAATTTTTCCGCTATCTTTATGTAAAACCATTAAACGTGCCTCATCACGTTCTTCTGAAGGATTAGAAGCTAATAAGGATTCTGGGAGGTTAAATTTGAATTGAGATAATTTCATGGATATATCGACTATATGTAATATTTATTCAGGGCGCAAATTTACAAAATAAATTTCGCTTTTTATTATAAATCAATATGAATCGGATATTGTTTGAAATAAGTCATAATTATCTGTAACGTTTTTCATTACCTTTGGTCTAAATCATAATTATGATAATCTTTCGATTAATAGGTGAGAGTTTTAGGTTCGCTTTCGATGCATTGCGCCAAAACAAATTAAGAACAATGTTATCCTTATTGGCTATTACCATTGGGATTTTTGTGATTATAGCGGTTTTTTCAGCTGTAGATACTTTCCGTGCGAAATTACAATCTAGTGTTGATAAGCTGGGATCTAATACGCTTTATATTCAAAAATGGCCTTGGATTTTTAGTGATAATTTTGCTTGGTGGAAATATATGAACAGACCAACACCAAACTATAGAGATTTCAACGCGCTAAAAGAAAGATTAGATAATGTAAAGGGTATAACTTATGATGTTACAGCATCTGGAAGGACTGTTAAATACAGAAGTAATTCATTAGATGGTGTTTCTATTACAGCTGCGACTATAGAATATAATAAAACCTGGAATTTTGATTTTGAAGAAGGTCGGTATTTTACTGAATCTGAACATGCCAACGGTTCACCAATTTGTATTTTGGGTTATACCATTGCGAATAATTTGTTTGATGGAGAATCTGCCATCGGTAAGCAAATTAAACTTATGGGTAGGCGGGTAACGGTAGTTGGTGTTTTTAAAAAAGAGGGGGAGGATATGATGGGAATTTCACAAGATGAGTTAGTGTTAATTCCTTTAAGTTTTGGTAGAAGTATTATTGATGTAAATAGTGAACGTTATAATCCTCAAATTACGGTTAGAGGTTTAGATGAAATAAGTTTAGCGGAGATGGAGAGTGAAGTTACGGCGAAATTTAGGGCCGTTAGGGGGGTAAAGCCTGGTGCTGAAGATAATTTCGCGATTAATAAAGCCACAATGATTACCAAACAGTTAGATTCACTATTTGATATGGTTAATATTGCTGGTTGGGTGATTGGAGGTTTCTCTATTCTTGTAGGAGGTTTTAGTATTGCTAATATTATGTTCGTTTCGGTAAAAGAAAGAACCAATCTTATTGGAATTCAAAAATCTTTAGGTGCTAAAAACTATTTTATACTGTTGCAATTTATTTTTGAATCTGTATTACTCTGTATTTTAGGTGGTTTATTCGGACTCCTATTGGTTCAATTATTATTATGGACACTACTTTGGGCAGCGGATGTTAAAATTGTGATAGATATTTATAACGTAATGTTGGGAATAGGCATTTCCATCACCATTGGTGTTATATCTGGTTTCTGGCCAGCCTATTCCGCTTCTAAATTAGATCCTGTAGAGGCAATAAGATCTTAAATATATAATTATTGAAGTTGTTTTAATGCGTTTTTAATGCGTTTAACAGCTTCAATTAATTGATCTTCAGCTGCTGCATAAGATATTCTAATACATTCTGAACTACCAAATGCCTCACCTGTTACTGTAGAAACATGAGCTTTATCTAATAAATACAAACAAAGGTCTTCTGCATTATTAATTTTTGTATCTCCATAGCTCTTTCCGAAGTAGCTACTAACTTTTGGGAAAAAGTAAAATGCCCCATCGGGAAGATTTACCTCAATTCCTGGTATTTCTTTTAATAAAGCATAAACAATATCTCTTCTTTTTCTAAATTCTTCTCTCATTAAAAGTACGGTAGCTGTACCTTGCTCGTAAGCTGCTAATGCGGCTCTTTGTGCAATAGAGCAAGTTCCTGAAGTAATTTGCCCTTGCATTTTATCGCAAGCACTTGCTAATTCTTTATTGGCAGCTAAATAGCCCACTCTCCATCCAGTCATAGCATACGATTTACTGAAGCCATTAATTACAACCACTCTATCTTTTATTGAGTCGAAAGATGCAATAGAAACGTGTTTGTCAACAAAGTTAATGTGCTCATAAATTTCATCTGAGATGATAAAAATATTCGGATATTTCTCAAAAACTTTAACCAACTCAGCTAATTCAGATTTCGAATAAACAGAACCCGTTGGATTGCAAGGTGAAGAAAACATAAATAATTTTGTTTTCGGCGTAATTGCTGCTTCCAATTGTTCGGCAGTTATTTTATAATTACTTTCTACTGTTGAAGGGATTAATACACTTTTTCCTTCAGCTAGTTTTATCATTTCTGAATAAGAAACCCAATATGGGGTAGGTACTATTACTTCGTCTCCGGGATTTATTAAGCACAATATGGTATTTGCTAAACTCTGTTTAGCTCCTGTAGAAACAACAATTTGATCTGCACTATAATCTAAACCATTTTCCTCTTTTAATTTTTTTGATATCGCATTTCTAAGATCTAAGTATCCCGAAACAGGAGTATAAAAAGAATAATTGGCATCAATTGCTTGTTTTGCGGCATGTTTTATTCCTGCTGGTGTATTAAAATCTGGTTCCCCAAAACTTAGATTAATAATGTCTATACCTTCTGCAGCTAAAGCTCTACCAATTTTAGCCATTTTAATGGTTTGAGATTCAGAAAGTTGGTTTATTCTATTCGATAAGTAATTCATATCTTCTTGTTTTGAAACTGTGACAAATATAGGAACCTCTTTTAATTACCGGGATTTTTTTCAATTTTATTGCAAATTATACATTAAAATGTATTTTTAATCTTGTAATTTTATCCCATTGCAACCGCGTAGAAAAGCCATATTAATATCTTTAATAGTTAGCATTTTGTTAATGATAACTAAATTTGTGGCTTATTTTTTGACAAATTCCAATGCAATTCTTACCGATGCCACCGAAAGTATAGTAAATGTTGTTGCAAGTAGTTTTGCTTTTTATAGTATTTATTTATCAACTTTACCTAGAGATTTAAATCACCCTTATGGACATGGAAAAGTTGAATTTTTTTCAGCTTTTTTAGAAGGATTATTGATTTTAATAGCTGGAATAATCATTATTGCCAACTCAATTTATGGATTAGTTAATCCTCCAGTTATTGATCATCTTTCAACAGGTACATTAATTTTATCTGCTACTGGGCTTGTAAATCTCCTTACAGGATTATATTTAATTAATCAAGGTAAGAAACATCGTTCTATTACGCTTTATGCTGATGGTAAACACTTATTAACCGATACTTATACTTCTATAGCATTAATAATAGGGTTAATTTTTATCTTAATTACAGGTAAGTTGTGGTTGGATAATGTGTTTTCAATTTTAGCAGGAATGTATTTAATATTTTCTGGATATAAATTGGTTAGAACTTCTGTTGGCGGATTAATGGACGAGAGTGATGAAAAGGTAATTGTAAATATAGTATCTGTTTTGCAGAATAACCGAAGAGATGAATGGATAGATGTCCATAATTTAAGGGCACAACAATATGGGCCAGATATGCATATTGATTGCCATGTTACGCTACCTTATTATTACGATTTGGCAAAAGTTCATCAAGAAATTTCAGATATTGATAAACTGATTAATGCTTCAACTCCTCATAATATTGAATTTTTTATTCATGCTGATCCATGTTTGCCAGAATGTTGCCATTATTGTAAGGTTAAAAAATGTCCTGTTAGAAAGGAGACTTTTACAGGTGAGATAGAATGGACACAAAAGAACACAAGGTTAAATCAAAAACACTTTATGCATGAGCTATTTTAACATCCGGATTTATGGATTATTGATAAATGATTTGCAGGAAATTTTATTAAGTGATGAACAAAAACAAGGTAGATTTTTCACGAAATTTCCAGGTGGCGGATTGGAATTAGGTGAAGGAATTGTAGATTGTTTAAAGCGTGAATATTTAGAAGAGTGTAATTTGAATATTGAGGTGGGTAGACATATCTATACAACTGATTTTTACGAACAATCTAGTTTTAATGATAGTCAGATAGTTTCCATTTATTATTTAGTTCATCCAAATGAAGAAATGACATTTTCTACCAATATTGAATCATTTGATTTTAGTAAGGATATAAATGCACATCAAGTTTTTAGATGGAAACCCCTTTCGGAATTAACTATAGACGATGTAACTTTTAAAACGGACCAATTGGCTATCCAACATCTTAAAAGTATTTTAGATTTATAAGGATGTAATTTTTAGTTGTTACAATTAACCACCGAAGAACTCTTCTGGTTTTATTTCTTTATAACCCTCTGGGATTTTCAATTCTTTTTTTAGATCAGTTTTTTCTTCAAGAACTTTAGCTAATGTAGCTTCCCCATATTTTGAAGTAAATTTCACTACAGTTCCTTTTACAGGATAAAGTCTGGTTATATCATTTGCAGGTATTTCAATATCTGTAGTTACCCAAATGGTTTGACTTTCTCCTTGTTCATTTTTAAAAGAATATTTTTCACAATTAAAGCCATTTATTATTTGTTTCTCATTTGTACGAATAAAATTAGAATATTTGGGTTCAGAGGCTCTTCTCATACTAATAAATTCTTTTGTCATGATTGCGGCAACATTTTCATCTACATTTTCGAAATCTGAAAGAATCATCCCCGTATCGTTTATTAAATCATTAAATACATATAAAGAACCTAATTCAGTATGTGCTTCCATTCTAGATATATGCTCATTGAAAAATATGTTACGTTCTGAATTATAGGTTTGCTTCTCAATTTCAAATGTGATATTATAAAATGCAATTCCTTCATTAATTTTCTTTTGCGAAAATGCGAATTGAGTTATACATAATAAAGTTAGGGTGAATATTGAAAATTTTAATTTTGACATCATACGAGTTGTTTTTTTACCAAATAATCTGTTGTTTGTTTAGAAATGACGACACTCCCTTTTTGAAATCTTCAGAAGATCTGATTTCTGCATTTAATTGAACTGCTTCATTCAATTGATTTTCTAATTCAGGATGATATAGAGAATTTAATAAGCGCTTTGTTGCTTTTAAAGAATTTGAAGATGTAGAAGTGCAAATGTTTTTGGCGAAACTTTCTACTTCTTGATGTATTGAATTTTTATCTATTATAAAATTAATAAGTCCTATTTCTTTAGCTGTTGTTGCAGTTATTAAATCACCTGTAAACAACAATTCCTTTGCTTTTAATTCGCCCAATTTACTCTTTAAAAATACAGAAACAATGGCCGGAATAAAACCGAGTTTTACTTCTGTATAGCCAAATTTGGCTTCTGGTACGGCAAATACGAAATCGCAAATAGTTGCTAAACCACAACCTCCAGCAATGGCATGCCCTTCAACTTGGGCAATAATAATTTTTGGATGATTATAAATGAGAGAAAATAGATTTTTTAAATTATTTGAATCCTCAACATTTTCTTCAAAAGTATTTACTTGAAGCTTTTGTAAATATTCCAAATCGGCACCCGCACTAAAAACACTTCCATTAGCATTAAGAATGATGATTTTTATGGTTGGGTTATTTGAAGCTTCTAAAAAAGCATCAGTTAGTTGTGCTACTAATTCTGGGTTTAATGCGTTTTTTTTTGATTCACGGTTTAATGTGATATAAGCAATTCTGTCATTAACTGTAAAATTCACTAGTTTTTCCATCTTCTTTAAATATACAAAATTATACGAAATTTAGTTTACAATCTGATAGATTATTCAATTTTAAATGCCTTGCTAGGATTAAGATAAAGTAAATAGGTTTTATTTTTTAAAACCTCTGGAAGTTGATGGAGGTTTAAGTGGGTTGGTTGTCTAGCAAATAACACAAATTTATTGTTTAAAATTAATTCCAAATTTTGTTCGTTTGATAATGAGTTAAATCCCTGGAATAAAATATAATCATATCCTTTTGGTAAAAATGGAGCTTTTTCTACGCAGTTATCTATGATTAACAACTTTTTTATTGGGTTGGCGATTAGATAATGGAAATGAGTTGTATTTATTTTCGGTAACTCTAAATTGTTAATTCGATATTCCTTTATTTTTAAATTGGTAATTCCAGGAAGTATAGCATTTTTGAAAATTTTATCTTCCGAGTTTAGATTAGTATAAAGGTTTAATTTGTTATGCTGGATTATTCCAATGCCGATATTTTGTTTTAAGCTATAAAATAGTAAGGTGTCTTTTTTCGATAATTTCAGAATGGCATTATAGGTTATCAATATTAAGAAAAGGGTAATTAAAGATATTTTAAATGTTGAGCTTTTAATTTTTAATGAAAGTGTAATTGATGAAATTAATAAGACAATAATTAAAACTTGAAATATATCTATTTGAATTTTCTGAACACTTGAAAAGGGTAGAGATGATATAAATATTAATCCGTTATAGGTAAATGTAATACACCAATCTAAAACCGGACCTAAAAATCCAAAACCTGGGATCAATACTACTACCCCTAAACCCATTATTAAGTTTATAGGTAAGGCTATAAATAAGTTGCCAATTAAAAAATATACGGGAAACTGATGAAAATAATAAAGGCTTAGTGGTAATGTGCCAATTTGTGCGGCCAACGACATGGCTATTAATGCCCAAATGGATTTTATAAATGGTGATTTAATTCTGATTAGTTTTTCAATTTCTGGTTGTAAAATTATTAGTCCTAATACCGCAGTATATGATAATTGAAATCCTACATCGCTTATGTAAAATGGATTGAATAAAAGCAATATCAATGCAGAAAATGCCATGATGTTTATACTGCTGTATTGATTGTTAAAAGTGTCTGCTGTGATCAATAAACTAATCATAATTACAGATCTTAAAGCGGGAGGAGAGAATCCAGTAATAAAAACATAAAACCAAAGAATGATAATTATTATTAAGAATTTGAAAAATTTTAAGGTTTTATTATTGTTTAAAAAGAAGAATAAATAATTCAGAAATACGTAAATAATGGCAACATGGGCTCCTGAAACTGAAAGGGCATGAATTGTGCCTGTTAATGAAAAAGCTTCTAAAGTTTCGCTGGATAATTCTGCTCTATATCCGAAAATTAATGTTGACGCAATACTCAAAGCTTCTGGATTTTTAATTAACAACTTATATTTTTCGATATTAACTTTTCTTATTTCATAGGCAAGTTTTTGGATGTAATTTCCTTGAAAATTAGTTAGTGTTTTTATTTGAGATTCATTAGCAAAGCTAGCATGATTGATGTTTTTTGTGCTTAACCAAAATTTAAAATCAAATTCTCCTGGATTAAGCGGTGGGGTGGTATTATTAATAGTTGAAGATGATAAAATTACTGAACCGTAATTGAGATTTAACTTGCTTAAAGTATCTTTTTTTATGGTGAAATTTATTTTTCCATTAGTTGAAATCCATTTATCGCGAAAGATTTTATCAACCTCGGCATGAAATAGAATTAAATCATTTTTATATACAGGTTCATTAATGATTTTAGCCTCAAAATATTCGAATTTATAATTTGAGAAATGTGATTTATAATTTAATTCATTGTAGTTTTTATGTAGTAGGAATCCAGTAATTAAGGTTAGAAAAAGTATAATATTGGAAAAAATGGAGGAATTGTTTTTTAAATGTTTTCTATTAATAAAAATCAGTGATCCGCAAGTAATAATAAGAATAAATGAAAAATAGTTAGTTGTAGTAAAGGAGGTGTATAAGGAAATTAAACATCCTAAAATATAGAAGATGACTAGTTTTAAAAATGGGTTAGCATTTAATTTTTTCATTTTAGAAATTAAACATCATCTGAATTTTTACTTCTTGTTTTTTATTCGAATTAATTTCATCAAGCCCAGAACCTACAGTGTTTGTGTTTTTAAATAAGGTTATAGAATATTTTGTGTAGAAATTTAAGGTGTTAAAAAGCCTGATTTTTAAGTTTTTGTATAACCTAAGTCCTTGGCCATTGTACATGTTAAATCCACCAGCATGAAGTACATCTTGCTCATATGCATAGATTCTTGAATTGAATGTAGTTTTTAGATAGGCTAATCGGATATTACCTGCAAAGGATTTACCTAATAAATAATTAAAGTCTTGAAGTAAGGCAAATCCGTTTTCTTTTGTTTTTTCTTTGGTATAAGTTGTTAAATAAACACTAGTTTGAAATCCCAGTTTATTGTTTTTATCGTTACTATATTGAAGTTTTAATTGGTTTTTATTGTAATGAGTAACCGCTAAAATATTTGATGGATTTTCCTCATTTTGAGGCTTATAAGTAGATCTAAAATTAAAATGAAATTTAACTAATTTGTTGGGGGTAAAGTAAAAAGAGGATTGATAAGTATGGCCATTATTTGGATTATTTACCCTGTACTTTAGCCATGGAAATTTAAAATCATCTAAGCTAAAAATTAATTTAAATTTTTTATTGAATTGAAAATTTAGGTTGTACAATAATCCAGTTTCATTTTGCGCATTAGTACTTTCGCTTATTGCATTATTGTTGAAAGAATAATAATTAATGGGGTATTTCCTATGAAGTAAACTGAGTGATAAAGTGGAAGATAAATTTATTAATACACCATTTAAATAGGCAAATCCACCAGGCAAGCTTTTAGAAATTTCTCCGAAAACATATAAATTTTTAAGGCTATAACCATATGCTAATCCAGAATTTATTAGGTCGTTTCCATTATAATCATACTGATTGTAAATAGGTTTTGCAGGAATTATAGTATGCTCAAATTTATTGTAATAATTAATCAACGATATATTTAAGTCCTTATTGGTATATCTAATTACATTACCGAATACTTGATTATTTAGAGTGTTTGCATTATTTATTTCATTTTGCGTTCTATGGAGCCCCGAAGTTAAAATATTTGTCGTGAATTTATTGTTTAAAACCGTGTCTATATTAGCGTCTAGATTTCTATTTGAATAAAAGAATGCAGAATTTAAGTTTTTAATAATTCGTAAATCCAACCCAATTCCACGGAAATAATTATACTCATTTACTGAAGTATAAGCTTTTAATCCTGTTTCATTTTTTACAAGACCAATCATTTCTATACTTTTTCCCATGGCAAACCCTGTCCATAGGGTTAAACCTTGACCAAATTGAGTAGTATAATCGCCAATAATTATTTTATTAAACCTATTTAGATTTTGGATAGTAATATTTCCAGAGGTATGATCTAAAATTTTTGATTTAGTGAATAATCGTTCTCCAGGATCTTTTTCTAGGGTTATATTCATCGAAAAATATTTATTTCCAGCGAAACTATAGCGCATTAAAATCTTGTTTTTAGAACCCTGATATTTACTTCCAGAAGTTTTATTATATCCAATTGCCGTTTCTAAAGGGTAGGAATGTCTTATTGAGAGTTTGTGTTGGTTGTTTCTTAAAATGCTATTGAGTTTAAATTCTTCTATTTGAGTGTTTAAAGTAATGTAAGGGAGTATTAAGTTTATATCATCCAGTTGAATATTCTGTATGGATTGGAGCTCAAATAGGTTTACAAACTCACCATTTTTTTCTCTATAATTTAAGATGCTGGAAATCTGTAATGGAGATAAGAAAATTAACTGTTGTAGCTCTTCTCTTGTTGCTTTATTTAGATTTATAGGCTTTTTTCTTAGTTGCTCTAATTGTATGTTAAGATCACTTAAATCAAAGTCTTCATCTTCAATTTCTAATGCATCAATTACTTTTTTCAAAAGCGTGTCTTGGGTTGATGCAGCAGTTAATAAAGGTAAAAGTAAACAAGTAAATAGAAGAAGTTTAAAACGCATAGCTGATCTCGATTTGATGTTGAATTCCTAATTGATTATGGTGACGTAGGGAATTATTTAACCTGAAATTTTTATGTGTTAATCCTAAACCATAATGATGTGTAAAAGGGAAGGTGATGATTCCCATTCTTAAAGCAATTTTTGGATGAACTATATATTCAATACCTCCGCTAAACTGTTTATTTAAATCTTTATCAATTTTAAAGGAAGTGGTTGCCAGTACTTTATCTGTTGGTTGATAGGTTACGCCTAAATGTGTTCTAATAGGGTGCTGACGAACTTGAGATGAGTTTGAAATAGAAAAATTATTAAAGCTAATTCCAAATGCCCACTGATTGTTTAATTGAAATAAACTTCCAAAGTTGAAATTATATGAACGTTGATGAATATGCTGTGGTACTATTGTAGCAGATTGTGCAACTGAAATTCCTAGATTAAAATTTTTAAAACTTCGAGCAAAAGCAATGTTTAAATTACTATTGTTGTATATAGCATTTCCAAATTTACTTGCGGAAAATGAAAGTATATTTCTTTCTTTAAAGGGTACATTTATTAAAGCCGCTTGTGTTGAAATTCCCCAATTTTCTAAATCATATTGGTAATTAATAGCAATTTGAATTGAAGATATAGATACTGCAGATGGATTATGCGCACCATTCCATTCATCTCTCACAGCAGTAAAACTATTTCCTAATGCAGAAATCCGTGAACCTACTTGTCCAAATGCTGAAGAAGCTAAGCAATAAAATAAAATTAAAATCCCATATTTCATTTTGAACTTATTTATATGGGATGATAAATCAAATTTACTAAAATTAATTAATATTTTAAAATAATAACTATTAATTATATCTATCAATACTTTTTAAACCTTAAAAGTTTACTTATGATATCAATTTTGGATGATTAAGCAATTGATTACATTTGTATATGCTAAAAGCAAGTGGTATTTATAAGTCGTACGGGAATTTACCCATTCTTAAAGGAGTAGATTTTGAAGTAAGTAAAGGTGAAATTGTTAGTATTGTAGGTGCTTCTGGAGCAGGTAAAAGTACATTATTACACATTTTAGGAACTTTAGATAATGCTGATAAAGGCAATTTAATTTTAAATAATACAGATATTTCGATTTTATCTGGTCGACAATTAAGTGCTTTTAGAAATCAGAATATTGGTTTTGTTTTCCAATTTCATCATTTATTACCTGAGTTTACTGCATTAGAAAATATTTGTATTCCAGGATTTATGGCGGGCAAATCAGAAAAAGCTATAAAAGCTAAGGCGATAGAACTATTAGAGCTTTTTGGCTTAAAAGATAGGGCTAGTCATAAACCTGCAGAATTATCTGGAGGAGAACAACAAAGAATTTCAGTTGCAAGGGCTTTAATCAATAATCCATCCATTATATTGGCTGATGAGCCATCAGGTAATTTAGATTCCATAAATGCAAATGCATTACATGCTTTATTCTTAAAGCTGAGAGATCAGTTTAATCAAACTTTTGTTATTGTAACTCATAACGATGAGCTAGCAACCATAAGTGATAGAGTTGTAACAATGAAAGACGGTTTAATTATATAAAAATTAAGTGAATATATTAATAACTGCTGGGTTAGGTTTAAAATCCATTAAGCTAGGAAAATTGTTAAAATTGCATTCGGTTACGTTAGCCGATTTTGGTGATTTATCTACAATAAATGTCTCAAATATTACTTTTAAGAGTCTAGGAGAAAAGAATGAAGACTCTTTAGCACATCAATTATTAACGGCTTGTTTAGATGTAAATGCAGACGTGTTGATTCCTTTATATAAAGATGAAATAGAAAGTTGTAAAGTTGCTATTCCATTATTTGAAGAATTTGGTATTCAAGTTGTCATAGCTTCTGAAATAAACATTGATGTTAAGGAATTATCTGTTTTAGTTGATCAGGAAACATTAATTCTTTCAAAAGGAAATGAATTAATATCAGGCAAATTTTTGGAAAGTAAAATGGAGTGTTCTGGAATTTATGTTAAAAATAGTGAAGGAACTCAATTTAAAGCATTTATTTAGTAATGGAAATCGATTTAAGTAAATATAAAGCCATCTGTTTTAATTTAGATAATGTTCTATATCCCGAAAAGGATTATCTATTGCAGGTTTATTACCTATTTGCCCAATTTATGGAATACACTGAGCAAATGGATGCAGCTGCTATTACAGATTTTTTAAAGTATGAGTTTGAAACGAATGGAGCAGAAGAGCTTTTCTCGAAGGTTCAAACTAAGTTTAAAATTCCTGAGAAATATGAGCATAATTTTAATTTATTGCATTGCACAGCTCGTTTACCTTTAAAATTATTGTTGTTTCAATCTTCATTAAGTTTAATGCAGGAGGCAGTAGGAAAGGGCCTAGAGGTTATTGTTTTGGTTGATGGTAATCCGGAAGTTCAGATCAATAAAATAAAGCAAATTGAGTGGAATGGGTTAGAAAAGGATATTAAAATTTATTTTACTGTAGAATTTGGTAAGGATAGGTTATCTGCAAAAAATAATTTAACAGAAGCAATTAATTTAACGACGGATGAGGTTTGTTGGATCGACGTTAAAAATCCTTAAATTTTGAAATTATAGATAAAAATTATATTAAATTAGATTTTTATATCTATCTATAATTTTAAACTAATTTTATGAAATTTAAATATCTATTAATTGGTGTTTTTAGTCTTTTTACAATGTTGGCTTGTAAAAAAACTGAACCAATTATTCCTACAATTTCTCCTAATAATCCAGGAACAAGGGCCGAATTAACTAAGGATTCTATTTATTTATACGCTCAACAAGTTTACTTGTGGAATACAGGTATGCCAACCTATGCCAATTTTAATCCACGTCAATACGCCACAAACGATGATGTTTTAGAAGCAATTATAAATTTAAAAACACCAGGAAAGCCAATCGATAAATATTCATTTATTGATGGAGGAACTACTGCAGCAGCTATTGGTGGTGGGGTTTCAGGCGATTATGGGTTTTCTGTAGTTTTTACTGCTACCGACGATTTAAGGGTGAAATTTGTGTATCCCAATTCTCCAGCGGCTCAAGCAGGAATTGGTAGGGGTGATAGAATTGTAGCTTTTGACGGTCAGAATAATATTGTGGCAAGTAGTCAGACTGTAATAGATGTGCTGAATAAAGGATTATTTGGTAATAGTACCTCTATAACGATGACCGTTAAAAAATTAGATGGTTCTACTAAAGATGCAACCATTATTAGAAAGACATACAATATAAGTCCAATATTATTTAATAAAGTATTTACAGTTGGATCCAAAAAAGTAGGCTATATCGTTTATAATACTTTTACTGCTAATTCTGTTCAAGCTTTAGATGCTGTGTTTTCTAACTTTGCTTCTGAAAATATTACAGAAGTAATTGTAGATCTTAGGTATAATGGAGGAGGATCTGTTTCTACCGCAACAGAATTAACTAACTTAATTGCACCTTCTACTCAAAATGGTAAGGTGATGTTTACCACTTATTTTAATTCAACCATGCAAAGTGGTCAGGCTACTATTTTACAAAATCAGAAATTTAGAGCAAAAGGAAATGATGGGGTTGAAAGAATTTATTCTATGTATGATTATAGTTATGCGCCTACGGTAGCTGCCGGAAATCAGGAAATATTTGCGAAAAGAGGTGCTGCTAATAAAATTACAAGGGCATATTTTTTAGTGACAGGATCAACGGCTTCTGCTAGTGAATTAGTTATTAATAACTTAAAAGCAGTTATGGATGTAAAAGTAATAGGAAGAACTACCTATGGTAAACCTGTAGGATTTTTTGCAATTACGATTGATAAAATTGATTTATATGTGCCTCAATTTCAAACAAAAAACAATTTGAATTTTGGCGATTATTTTGATGGATTTGTACCTGATATTTCTTTAGCAGACGATCTTACAAAGGATTTTGGAGATGTAAACGAACGTTATTTAGCCTATGCACTAAATTATGTTGAAAAAGGCACCTTTACGTTATCATCACTCCAATCAAGAATGTTGAGTTCTTTAACACCTATGCCTTTAGATAAGGAAAATAATTTATCTAAAGTGTTTGATGAGCAAGAGTTTAAAGGAATGATTGAAGATAGACCTAGGTTTAAATTTAAATAAGTCCTTTTAAATTAAAAAAGCCCATTAAGATAAACATAATGGGCTTTTTTTTTACCTTTTTTATAAGGATGCCAATCCTGGTTATTTCATAATTAGTTTACTTTTTAAAGCACTTTGATCTACAGCTAATGCCTTATCCAAATTCTTAACTACGTTTAAAATAGCATTAGAAGCATTGATATAGAATTTTTGGTTAATGGTTTTAAACTCATCAGTTGCTTTATGATAATGTGCATGATCTTCTACACCAAAATAAATAAATGGAATATTCTTCGAATTAAAAGCGCCTTGATCACTTTGGTTGGTCCAATCATCACGTCCTTGTTTCGGATCATCATGTCCAAATAATATTTTTAATTCCGGATTATTGCTTGTAATCAATGGTTTTAATTCAGGGTATTTAAAGGTTCCTACAGCATAAATTTCTCCTTTATCATTGTTACTGATCATATCCATATTAATATTCATTCTAATATCTTCTAATGGAATTGTAGGGGCTTTTACAAATGCATGAGCGCCTTGTAAACCCATTTCTTCTGCATCAAAAGCTACAAATACTAAAGTATGTTTTGGTTTGTTTTTTGCGTAATAGCTGGCAATATGTAATAAGGCTCCCACTCCAGATGCATTGTCGTCTGCTCCGTTAAAAATTTCGTTATTGTTTATGCCAATATGATCGTAATGGGCTGTTATAACGATGGCTTTGTTGGTTGATCCTTTAATCATTCCAACAATATTTTTTCCCTCAATTGGAGTAGTTGAGTTTCTTCTTGTAAATGAAAAATCTTCAATAAATGATGATTTACCATCTAGTTTTTGTAAACCAATTTCATTGAATCTGTTTAAAATATAATTTCTAGCCAGTTCTGCTCCTTTAGTCCCTGTTCTTCTACCTTCAAATTCATCAGAAGATAAGGTCTCAATATCTTTTAATAGTTTTCCTTCTGCATTAAATGCAGTTTCTTTTTTAGTAGTTGCACAGCTGCTTAAAGCAATTAAGGCAACAAATAATAATTTTCTCATTAGCGTTTTACTTGTTGTTTTTAAGGTTTAATAGATGTTTATATTTCTTCGTTGAGTTTTAATAAGAATGCTTTTAATTTTTCTAGTGAAGCTATTACTTTTTGATTTTCGCGAACTTCAGAATTATTGCTCTTTAGATGTTCTTTTGCTCCTTTTAACGTAAATCCTTTTTCATCTACTAAGTGAAAGATAACCTTTAAGTTTTCTATATCAGCTGGAGTAAATAATCTGTTTCCTTTTTTATTTTTTTTGGGTTGTAAAATTTCAAATTCCTTTTCATAAAATCGAATCTGAGAAGCATTAACGCCGAACATTTCGGTTACTTCACCCATGGTATAATACATTTTATTTATTTCTCTTTCCTTGTAAGGCATACTTCTCTCTGAAAATTAATGAGTTACAAATTTTATCTAAAGTATGTAAATGTAGTGCGATTTTAACAAAATCCAATAATAAAATTTTAATTTTGTTGTATGAATACATCAATGACAGCAAAGGAGACTAGGCAAGCATTTTTAGATTTTTTTAAAGAAAAACAACATAAGATTGTGGCTTCGGCACCAATTGTATTAAAAAACGATCCGACATTAATGTTTACCAATGCCGGAATGAATCAGTTTAAAGCTTTTTTTCTCGGTGAATCTGCAATTGTAAATCCTAGAGTTGCTGATACTCAGCGTTGTTTAAGAGTTTCGGGTAAGCATAATGATTTAGAAGAAGTGGGGATAGACACCTATCATCATACTATGTTCGAAATGTTAGGCAACTGGAGCTTTGGTGATTATTTTAAGAAAGAAGCCATTGCTTGGAGTTGGGAATTGCTGACTGAAGTATATAAAATACCAAAAGATAGATTATACGTTTCTGTTTTTGAAGGCGATCCTTCAGAGAATATTCCAATGGATTCAGAAGCTTTTGAATTATGGAAAGCTTTTGTTGATGAAGACCGAATTATTTTAGGTAATAAAAAGGATAACTTCTGGGAAATGGGCGATACTGGTCCATGTGGTCCCTGTTCTGAAATTCACGTAGATTGTAGAACTGATGAAGAACGTGCTGCAGTTAGCGGTAAGGAATTGGTAAATGCCGACCATCCTCAAGTTATTGAGATTTGGAATAATGTATTTATTCAATTTAATCGTTTAAAAGACGGTTCTCTTCAAGTTTTACCAAATAAGCATATTGATACAGGAATGGGTTTTGAGAGATTGGTTCGAGTGCTTCAAAACAAAACTTCTAATTATGATACCGATGTATTTCAACCTTTAATTCAATTTATAGCTACAGCATCCGGAAAAAAATATAATTCTTCTGCAGAACCAGGACACGAAGACTGGCCAGCAGCTGTTGCAATGCGTGTTATGGCCGATCATATTCGTGCTATTTCATTTGTGATTGCAGATGGACAATTGCCTTCTAATAACAAGGCAGGATATGTAATAAGACGTATTTTAAGAAGAGCGGTTAGATATGCTTATACTAATTTAGGCTTTAAAGAACCATTTTTAAATCAGTTGGTTCCCATCTTAGCTGAACAATTTAAGGGTGTTTTTGATGAATTAATAAATCAACAAGATTTTGTTCAAAAAGTAGTTTTAGAAGAAGAAACTTCATTTTTAAGAACGCTTTCTGCTGGATTACAACGTTTCGAAAAATATGAAACAAAAAATAATGTAGTGGATGGTGAATTTGCTTTTGAGTTATCGGATACTTTTGGATTCCCGATAGATTTAACTGAGTTAATGGCAAGAGAAAAGGGGTGGACGGTAGATTTAGCTGGGTTTGAGAAAGCATTGGAAAAGCAAAAATCTAATAGTAGAGCTGCAACATCTATTGATACCGCAGATTGGGTAATTGTTAGCAACGCTGAGCATACTGAATTTGTTGGATATGATAGCTTAAATGCTCAATCTAAAATAATTAAATACCGTAAAATTACAGTTAAGGGAATTACTCAATTTCAGTTGGTTTTAGATGTTACGCCTTTTTATGCAGAGAGTGGGGGCCAGGTTGGCGACAAGGGGTATCTAATTGATGAAAGTGGAAATAAAGTAGCCGAAATTATAGATACAAAGAAGGAAAATGGATTAATTGTACATTTTACTAATGAGCTTCCGCCAGTTATTGATGCATGCTTTACTTCCGTTGTAAATAAACAAAGTAGATTAAATTCTCAGGATAATCACTCAGCAACCCATTTATTGCATGCCGCATTAAAACAAGTGTTGGGTAATCATGTTAATCAAAAAGGATCGTTGGTAAGTCCAACCCAATTAAGATTTGATTTTAGTCATTTTTCTAAAGTAACAGATGAGCAATTAGTTGAGATTGAAAGAATTGTAAATTCTAAGATTAGAGAAAATATACCATTAAAAGAAGAAAGATCTGTTCCATATCAACAAGCAATTGATTCGGGTGTAACGGCCTTATTTGGAGAAAAATATGGTGATTATGTAAGGGTTATAACGTTTGACGACCAATTTAGTAAGGAGCTATGCGGAGGAACGCACGTAAAAGCAACTGGAGAAATTGGTTATTTTAAGATAGTTTCTGAGAGTGCTGTAGCAGCAGGTGTTAGGAGAATTGAAGCTTTAACAGCAGAAAATGCAGTTAATTTTGTGGAAGAACAGTTGGCAGAGATGGCAAAAATTAAAAGTTTGTTCAAAGGTCAACAAGATTTAAGTTCAGTAATTGCACAATTAATGGACGAAAATTCCAACTTGAAAAAGGAGGCAGAAAAATTTGCACTTGAGCAAGCTGAAAAATTAAAACATGAACTAGTTCATCAAATTAAAACCATTAATGGTGTAAATTTTATTGCTAAACATGTTAATTTATCATCGGCCGATGCCGTAAAATCGCTTGCTTTTGGTGTACGTACATTGGTAGATAATTTAGTGTTAGTTTTAACCTCTAATATTGATAATAAGCCAGGAATAACTGTTATGTTGTCTGAGAACCTTTTAGAAAAGGGATTGAATGCAAGTCAGATGGTTAGGGAATTAGGAAAATTAATACAAGGTGGTGGGGGCGGACAACCTTTTTATGCAACAGCAGGAGGTAAAGATAGCGAGGGTTTGCCTAAAGTATTAGAACATGCAGAAAAACTTATTCAATAAAATAGATGCTACATTTCCTGAGTTAACTAATTCTAGTCAATTTGAATTGGTAACAGGGATGGAAATTCATGTTCAATTAAATACAGAAGAAAAGCTATTTAGTTCAGATTTTGCGGCAGCAGGTGGCGAGGCAAATTCGCATCTTTCAATTGTTTCTTTAGGGCTTCCAGGTGCATTACCTGTATTAAATAAACAAGTAATTGAGAAAGCAGTTAGAATTGGACTTGCTTTAAATTGTAAGATTCAGAACTTTAATTCCTTCGATAGGAAAAGTTATTTCTACGCTGATTTACCTAAGGGTTATCAGATAACTCAAGACGAAAACCCAATTTGTGTAGATGGTTATTTAGATGTTAAAAGGGCTGATGGTATTGTTAAGAGAATTAGAATTAATAGAATTCACCTAGAGGAGGATGCAGGAAAGAGTTTGCATGATCAAGATTCAAACTATTCTTATATCGACTTAAATAGGGCAGGAGTGCCATTAATAGAAATTGTAACTGAACCAGATATTAGAACATCTGAGGAAGCCGGACTTATCTTGTCGGAGATAAGAAAATTAATCAGGCATTTAGATGTTAGCGATGGAAATATGGAAGCAGGTAATTTACGTTGCGATGCAAATATTTCTATTAGACCTATTGGGCAAACAGAATATGGAACCCGATGCGAAGTAAAAAATTTAAATTCTATCCGTAATTTAAAAAAGGCAATTGAATTTGAATTTAAGCGGCAGGTAGAACTAAACAATCAAAATATTCCCGTTGTTCAAAGTACTTTAAATTTTGATCCTGAAACTGGAGAAACAAGTCCGATGCGAACTAAGGAGGAAGCAAATGATTATAGATATTTCCCAGACCCAGATTTACCTCCAATATTTATTTCAGACGAATGGTTAAATACCATTAAAGAAAATATGCCCGAATTGCCTTCTGCATTGATAAATAGATTGCACGAAGATTATGGTATATCATTAGAAGATGCAAGCATCTTGGTAAACGCTACTGAAACATTCAAGTTTTTTAATTTAACATTACCTAATGTTTCCCATCCTAAGACGTTAGTGAACTTTTTAAATGGCCCGATTCGTGCTTTGTTAAGTGAGCGTCAAATTGAGATAGATGAATGGCTAATTACACCTAATCAGTTGGCTAAAATCATAAATTTGGTCGACGATAGAAAAATAACTCATCAGTCTGTTTTTCAGGAACTAATTCCTGCGTTAGAAGGTACAACAAAAGACGCAGAGCAATTAGCAATGGAACTTAGTTTATTAGTTTCTAATGATACTCAGGTTTTAGAGACATTGGTAGAGCAAGTGTTGACTAAATATGAGCATCAGGTTGCAGCTTATAAAAAGGGGAAAAAGGGCGTGTTGGGATTGTTTGTGGGTGAAGTTATGAAAGAAGGTAAGGGAAAATTTGATCCCGTAATAGTAAATTCATTAATTATTAAAAAATTAGAAAATGAGAAAAATTAGTCTGTTATTGGTTCTAATTATTGCATTAGCAGGATGCAAGGACAAAACAAAATTTGTGTTGAATGGTAATATTGCAAATGCAGAAAAGGGATCAATGATTTATTTGTATTCATTTGAAAATGCAGAACCTGTTCCTGTTGATAGTACCTTTCTTTCTGATAAAGGGGATTTTATATTTCAACGTGCCGCAGAAAACCCTGAATTATTTAGATTAATATTAGACTATAATGCTTATATGTTTGTCGCTGAAAACGGTGATGAAATTACATTAAAAGCTGATGCAAGTGACATTAATGGCGCCTACACTTTAGAAGGTTCTGATGATGCAAAATATATAAATGAGTTAAACGAGATTAAGAACAAAAACGCCAGTATATTAGAAAAAATTGAAGGCGAGTTTGAGGAAAAAGTAGCCGCTGATCCAGAAAATAGACAATCAATTTTAGATAAATTTTCTCCTAATTACGAAAAAGCTAAACAAACTGAGGATAATGAAATAGTTAAGTTTGCGATGGACAACTATAAATCGTTGGTAAGTTTTTATGCAATTAATTTAATTCGTCAGGATAAAAATGGAGATCAATTAATTGCGTATGCAGATAAAATCAAGGATTTATTTGAAGGTAATAAATTGGTAGATAGTTTTAAATCAAATGCGAATTCGATGAAGCGAATTCAAATTGGTGCGGTTGCTCCAGATTTTGATACTTATACTCCAAGTGGTGAGAAGGTGAGTTTAAATAGCTTTAGAGGTAAATATGTTTTGTTAGAGTTCTGGGCATCTTGGTGCCAGCCTTGTAGAGCAGAAAATCCATCGATAGTAGCGGCTTATAATAAATATAAAGATAAAGGGTTTACAGTTTTTGGAATTTCGATTGATAAAGATAAAGCTGCATGGGTGGAAGCTATTAAAGCAGATGGTTTAACCTGGACCCAAGGGGGCGATGGATTTGGTTTCGAAGGTCCGATTGCTAAATTATATATGTTGCAAGCTACCCCTTCTTCTTTTTTACTGGACAAAGAAGGAAAAATTATTGCGAAAAACCTACGAGGTAATGAATTGGATGCTTTTTTGGCAAAAACCATAAAGTAAAAGTATTTAAATACTTTATTAACGATTTATTAACTTTGGTTTAACCTATAATTTTTATAATCTTTATACTTTCGTTAAAAAAATATCATGAGTGTTGTAAAACAAAAAATTCTCATTGTTGATGACGAACCAGACATTGTAGAGTTAATAGAATACAATCTGAAAAAAGAGGGTTATCAAGTTTCTACGGCCTCTAATGGCCATGAAGGTATAAATATTGCCAAGAAAATTTTGCCCGATCTAATCATTTTGGATATTATGATGCCTAAAATGGATGGAATTGAGGCTTGTAGAATTATGCGTGCATTACCTGAGTTTAAAAATACTTTTATGGTTTTTTTAACCGCAAGGAGTGAAGAGTATTCGGAGATTGCAGGTTTTAATGTTGGAGCCGATGATTATATAGCTAAGCCAATTAAACCTCGAGCTTTAGTAAGTAGAATTAACGCTATTTTAAGAAGGAACTCTAGTCCAACTGAACAAGTAGATAATAAAGTTGTTATTGGCGATTTAGTAATTGATAGAGAGGCTTATTTAGTGTTTCAGAATGGTAAAAAAGTAGTTTTAGCCAAAAAGGAATTCGAATTACTTTATTTATTAGCTCAGAAGCCAGGTAAAGTATTTACTAGAGAGTCTATTTTAAAGAATATCTGGGAAGATAGTGTGGTGGTAACCAATCGTACTATAGATGTTCACATTAGAAAATTAAGAGAAAAATTGGGAGAAAATTATGTAGCCACCGTAAAGGGAGTAGGTTATAAATTTGAGCTATCTTAAAATAGAAAAAGTGCATAAAAAATGCAGCCCTGAATTTTCAGGGCTGCATTTTTTGTATTGGATTAATCCTAGTAATAAGTTAATCGCACAACACCAGCTAATTTCTTAGCTAATCTTATTACTTGTCTAGTATAGCCATATTCATTATCGTACCATGCATATAAAACAACAGATTTATTGTCTTTAGATAAAATGGTAGCTGGACCATCGACAATAGATGCATGAGAATTTCCAATTAAGTCGGTACTTACCAATTCATTGTTAATTGAATATTCTATTTGTTCAGATAAATTACCAAATAAAGAAGCTTGTTTTAATACTTCTTCAATCTCATCTTTAGAAGTAACTTTATTTAAGGTTAAATTTAAAATAGCAAGAGAAACATTTGGTGTAGGTACTCTTACCGCATTTCCTGTAAGCTTACCACCTAAATGAGGAATTACCTTGGCTACAGCTTTATCTGCACCAGTTTCTGTTATAACTAAGTTTAAAGCAGCAGAACGGCCTCTTCTATATTTTTTATGATAATTATCTAATAAGTTTTGATCGTTCGTATAAGAGTGAACGGTTTCAATATGTCCTTTTTCAATTCCGAAAGAATCGTCGATAATTTTTAAAACGGGTACTATAGCATTGGTAGTACAAGATGCATTTGAAAATATTTGTTCCTTGCTATAATCAAATTCACCATCATTAATACCTGTAACGATATTTGGAATATCACCTTTAGCAGGAGCAGTTAATAAAACTTTGCTTATACCTTTAGATTTTAAATGTCTTCCTAATCCTTCTCTATCTCTAAAAACACCAGTATTATCTATTAATAAAGCATCATTAATGCCGTATTGGGTATAATCTACATCTTCTGGGTTTTTAGCCGCGATTAAGTAAACCATTTGACCATTAATGATAAGTGCTTTATTTTGAAAATCTTCTACAATAGTTCCGTTAAATGGACCATGAATAGAATCTGTTCTTAATAATTCGCTTCTTTTCAATAATTCTTCATCGCTATAGCTTCTGGTAACGATGGCTCTCAATCTTAATTGTTCGCCTTTTCCAGCTTGCATAATTAATTCGCGAGCTGCAATTCTACCAATTCTACCGAAACCGTAAAGAACAACATCTTTTGGTTGAAGAGTAAATTTGTCTTTACCAATATGAGCGCTTAATTTGTTGATCACAAACTCATTTACAGATTTCGCGTCATTCGATTCATCTATCCACTCAGCGGCTAATCTACCAATATCAATTCTGGAAGGAGCCAGATTGCTGTTTAGTATTGCATTAGCTAATTCAAGCGTTTCATAAATAGAAATCTCTTTTCCACTTACTTCTTTGGCATATTGGTGATGAGCTAAAATTTCGCTGCTACCGATATCAAATAATGGTTTTCTGAAAAGAACTAATTCAATAGAGCGATCGAACCATAATTTTCCGACAACATTGATTAATTCAATGGCCTTTTTTTCTTTTTCTATCCAGTTTTGAAACTCAGATTGGTATTTTTGTAACATATTAATTTGGTTGGGTTAGAACTGCCGCAAAATTAAAAAAGATTGAGCGCTAACCCAATCTTTTTCAATGTTTTTTATTTTTATTTTATCCTAAATAAGATTTTAAAATTTTACTTCTAGAAGTATGACGAAGTCGCTGAAGTGCTTTGTCTTTAATCTGTCTTACCCTTTCTCTGGTAAGGTTGAATTTTTCACCAATTTCTTCTAATGAAAGCGGGTGGTTTGTGCTTAATCCGAAGAATAAGACGATAATTTCACGTTCACGTTCTGTTAGGGTAGATAAAGATCTTTTTATCTCTTCAGAAAGTGATTCATTAATTAAAATGCTATCTGTATTTGGTTCATGGTTTTCTAATACATCTAATAATGTATTTTCTTCACCTTGAACAAAAGGCGCATCCATAGAAACATGTCTTCCAGAATTGCTTAAAGTATCGGAGATTTTTTCTACGGTTGTTTCAAGAATATCTGCTAATTCTTCTGGAGAAGGTTCGCGTTCAAATTCTTGCTCTAGTTTAGAAAATGCTTTGCTTATTTTGCTTAAAGATCCAACCTGATTTAAAGGCAAACGTACAATTCTACTTTGTTCTGCGATAGCTTGAAGAATTGACTGACGAATCCACCATACAGCGTATGAAATAAATTTAAAACCTTTAGTTTCATCAAAACGCTTAGCTGCTTTAATTAAGCCTAAATTTCCTTCATTAATTAAATCACCAAGAGTTAAACCTTGATTTTGATATTGTTTAGCAACGGATACCACAAAACGTAAATTTGTTTTAGTTAAGCGCTCTAAAGCTGCTTGATCGCCTTCGCGGATCTTTCTAGCTAAAATTACTTCTTCTTCAGCAGTAATTAAATCTACTTTTCCGATTTCATGAAGGTATTTATCTAATGATTGACTTTCGCGATTGGTAATCGATTGCGTTATCTTGAGTTGTCTCATGTATTTGCTTCGTGTCTATATAAATTGAGAGGTTGCAAAGATATGTAAATATAAAATATAAAATGCTGAAAATGTTGTAATTCTATAATTTATTTGCAACAATTATTCATAGCAAAAATCATTCCATATCTTGTTATTTTTTTAATTTAACAATAGGATTTTCGGATTGTTTAGCTAATTTTTATAAAGAATACCCCTCTTAGTTGTTAATAATCAATAGACTATAGCCTAAGTGTTGATTTACATCAATATTTTTGCTTTCACAGATAAAACTTAAATATCAGACAATTTGAATGTGTCTTTTAGTCGCACTCCTTTTTCTGTTCTAATAACTGTACAGCATTCATTAATTGGGTCATGCTCTAACATTAGAATATACTCATTGTCTGCAGCCTCGTTTAAAAAAGCTTCTTTTTCTTTAAGTGTAGTTAATGGAAACATATCATAACCCATTACATATGGAAGTGGAATATGTCCAGTTGAGGGAAGTAAATCTGCCATAAAAACCACCGTTCTGCCTTTGTAATTAATTTGAGGCAACATCATAGCGTCTGTATGTCCAAAAGCGTATCTAATTTTAATGTCGGGATGAAAATTTAGGGCTGTTTCATCATTAATAAAATATAATTGCCCGCTTGCTTCTATTGGGAGAATATTTTCTTTTAAAAACGATGCTTTTTCTCGTTGGTTGGGTTCTGTTGCCCATTTCCAATGCTGCTCATTACTCCAATATTTAGCGTTTTTAAATGCAGGAACTAATAAATCGCCTTGTTTTTCAATAGAACCTCCACAATGATCGAAATGCAGATGTGTTAAAAAAACATCTGTAATATCGTCTTTATTGAATCCTAATTTTGCTAACGATTTTTCTAAACTATCGTTTCCATGAAGATGATAATGACTTAAAAATTTTTCATCTTGCTTATTTCCGATACCGTTATCTACTAAAATTAACCTCTTACCATCTTCAATTAGCAGGCATCGCATGGCCCAAGTACAAAGATTATTTTCGTCAGCAGGATTAGAGCGTTGCCATATAGATTTAGGTACCACACCAAACATTGCGCCGCCATCTAATTTAAAAAAACCGGTTTCAATAGTATGCAAATTCATAAAGGCAAGTTAAAAAAAAACCGTGAATATATTTGCTTGAACAAAATATTCACGGTTTTTAGTAGAATTTTATTATTTAATTATAAGTGGATTACTTCCCCATAGGCATCAGCAGCAGCTTCCATAATAGCTTCGCTCATAGTAGGGTGAGGGTGAACCGCTTTAATCATTTCGTGACCAGTTGTTTCTAATTTACGAGCAACTACAATTTCGGCAATCATTTCGGTAACATTTGCTCCAATCATGTGAGCGCCTAATAATTCACCATATTTGGCATCGAAAATTAGTTTAATAAATCCGTCTTTTGCACCAGAAGCACTTGCTTTACCTGAAGCTGAGAATGGGAATTTACCAATTTTTAGGGTATATCCAGCCGCTTTAGCTGCTTTTTCTGTATAACCAACAGAAGCTACCTCTGGACTGCAATAAGTACATCCAGGGATATTATTATAATCCAAAGGAGAAGGATTATGTCCAGCTATTTTTTCAACACAAATAATTCCTTCTGCAGAAGCCACATGAGCTAAAGCCTGACCAGGAACAACATCGCCAATAGCATAATAACCTTTAACATTAGTTGAATAATACTCGTCAACTAATATTTTTCCTTTATCTGTTTTAATACCAGTTTCTTCAAGACCAATATTTTCAATATTAGAAACAATTCCGGCAGCTGATAAAACGATATCTGCTTCGATAGTTTGCATACCAGAAGCAGTTTTTACTTGAACTTTACATCCGTTGCCACTTGTATCAACACTTTCTACACTTGAAGAAGTTAAAATATCAATTCCTATTTTCTTTAAACTTCTTAAAAGTTGTTTTGATACATCTTCATCTTCAACTGGAACTATATTCTCCATAAACTCAACAATAGTAACTTTAGTTCCCATAGTTGCATAGAAATATGCAAATTCTACGCCTATAGCTCCAGAACCTACAACTACCATAGATTTAGGTTGCTCTGGAAGCACCATTGCTTGGCGATAACCGATTACTTTTTTTCCGTCTTGAGGAAGATTTGGTAATTCTCTTGATCTTGCGCCAGTTGCGATAATAATGTTCTTAGCTGAATATTCTTTTTGACCATCAGCAGATTTCACATCGATTTTATTTCCAGGTTTAACTTTTCCTTCACCTTTAATAACATCAATTTTATTCTTTTTCATTAAGAATTCGATGCCTTTACTCATGCCTTCAGCAACACCTCTACTTCTTTTAACAATTGCACCAAAATCAGCTTCTGCGTCAGAAACTTTAATGCCATAATCAGCAGCATGTTTTAAATATTCGAAAACATTTGCACTTTTTAATAAAGCTTTAGTGGGGATACAGCCCCAATTAAGGCAAATTCCGCCTAATGCTTCTCTTTCTATAATGGCAGTTTTTAAGCCTAACTGTGAAGCTCTGATTGCCGCCACGTAACCTCCAGGCCCGCTTCCTAATACTATAAGGTCGTAATTCATATTTTTATGATATTGTAATTCAGAAAATCCAAAATTAGGAAAAATGTTGATTAAATTAAGAAGGCATTAAATTAGTACGTTAAATTTAATGATTAACTAATTGTTTAGAAAATATAAATAGGACTGTATTTTAAAAATTATAGTATTAAAATATTGATAAAGTGCAATTTATATTTTGTAAGTTAGGGTGTTAACTGTTGATAAGTTTTGCTTGAGTTAATAATTATTTAACATAAAAAATACTTTGAGTAAGAATTTTAATATTTAACTTTGTCGAGTTATTTTAACATATTTTAACAAACAAAAAATAATCAAAAGAGTATGAAAAAAACATTACTATTTAAATTAGTAGTAATTGTCTTTGTTTTTGTAGGCTTTATTTCTGAGGTAAATGCCCAGGTAACTACATCATCAATGACAGGTATTATTAAAGATTCAAATGAATCGTTACCTGGTGCTGGGATTAAAGCAATTCACACACCTTCTGGTACGGTTTATACGACTGTTACCAATGCTGACGGTCGTTTTACAATCGGAAATATGAGAATTGGAGGTCCATATACTGTAGAGATCAGTTATATTGGATATGATAAAGCTACAATAACCGATGTTTATTTGAAATTAGGTGATAATTACAACTTGAATTACACTTTATCAAATACTAGCACAAACCTTAGCGCTGTTACAATTACAGGTACAAAAAACAAATTTGTTCAAGAAAAAACTGGTGCTAGCACAAGTGTTTCGAGCAGAGAATTATCTGTATTACCAACTATCAGCAGAAGTATTACTGATTTTACAAGATTAACTCCTCAAGCTAGTGGAAACAATTTTGGTGGTAGAGATGGTCGTTACAACAACATCCAAATCGATGGTGCTAACTTAAACAACAATTTCGGATTATCAACAGATCCTCTTCCAGGTGGTGGTGCTCAGCCAATTTCTATTGATTCTTATGAGCAAATCTCTATTAATATTGCACCTTATGATGTAAGACAAGCTGGTTTTACTGGAGCAAATATTAGTGCAGTAACAAAAAGTGGTACAAACACTTTTAAAGGAACTGCATACGGTTTATATAGAGATCAAAGCTTTATCGGAACTAAAGTTCAAGGTGCTGATATCTCAAACTCTATCGTAGATTCAAAAAGCAAAACTTATGGTTTAAGCTTAGGTGGTCCAATTATTAAGGATAAATTATTCTTTTTCGTGAATGCTGAGAAAGAAGAAAATTTAGCTCCAGGTGTAACTTTCTATCCTAAAGGTGGACAAGGTGCAGGTTCTGAGTCATCTACAACTGTTGCAGACATGCAAAGAGTTTCTAGCTACTTAAATACTAAATTTGGTTACCAAACTGGTGGTTATGATAATTTCCCAGGTTTTGAAAACAATAACCATAAAATTTTAGGTAAAATTGACTGGAACATTAACAATAACCATAAATTAACTTTAAAATATAGTGATTTTAGAGGTACTGATGACGCTTCTACAAACGCTACAAGTGTTCCTAATGGTGGTGGTTTTAGACCTACTGGTGCAACTTCAAACCTTTCAAGATTACCATTCGGTCGTATAAGTAACCGTTCAATGGCTTTTGAAAACAGTATGTACGGTTTCTTAAATACTACAAAAAGTGGTACTATTGAGTTAAACAGTAGAATAAATTCAAAAGTTTCTAACCAATTTTTAGCAACTTATACAAGAAACCAAGCTACAAGAAGTTTCCCAGGTGAATTATTCCCTTCAGTTGATATTTTCGATGGAAACGGTAGTAACATGATGTTCTTCGGAGTAGATCCATATACTTATAACAATGATGTTATTAATAAAGTATATTCATTTACAAATAACTTAAGTTTCTATTTAGGTAAACATACTTTAACAACTGGTTTAACTTATGAGTACCAAGAAGTAGGTAATATGTTTATGGCTGGTTCTAACAGTTATTATGTTTTTAATTCTATTGATGACTTAATTAACGATAGAGCTCCAATTTATTTCGCATATACTAAATCATTAATCCCAGGAAAAAGCGCTGTTTATTCTGCTGAATTAAAAATCGGTCAAGCTGGTGCATATTTCCAAGATGAGTGGAACGTTAATGATAATGCTAAATTCACTTTCGGTTTAAGAGCTGATATGCCAATTTATCATGAAGATCCATTAAACAACCCTGCAACTTCTGCATTGAGATTCTATGGTAAAGATGGTAACTTAAGAAATTATTTCACTGATAAATTCCCTAAGAGTACAGTAATGTTATCTCCACGTTTTGGATTCAGATTTACTAGCGATGATAAATCTGGTATTATCCGTGGTGGTTTAGGTATTTTCACTGGTAAAATTCCTTTCGTATTCTTAACTAACGTTCCTACAAATACTGGTATGTACCAGTTTGGAGGTTCAATTACTTCTGCAACGCAATTGGCAAATATTAGATTAAACTCTAATCCAGATGCTTATACTAATTTATTCCCTTCTACTGCTGGTACAACTCCAAGTTCTAACGTTGTATTCGTAGATAGAGACTTTAAATTCCCTAAAGTATTTAGAGTGAATTTAGGTATGGATAAAACTTTAGATAATGGTCTTACTTTCACTTTTGATGGTATGTTTACAAAAGACATCAATGGTGTGAAAATGAGAAACGTTAACCAAAACAAATCTAATGGTGTAGTTTATGAAGGTAACTATACTAGAGAGCGTATCATTGGTTCTAACAGATTAAATAGCGGAATTACTTCAGCTATCGCTTTAGAAAACAGTAATAGAGGTTGGGCTAGTTCATTAACTGGACAAGTTAGCAAAAGCTTTACTGGTGGTTTCTCAGGATCATTAGCTTATACTTATACAATAGCTAAAGATTTAACTGGTAACCCAGGAAGTCAAGCTTCTTCAGTTTGGAACTCTAACCCTAACGTAGGTACTTCAAATGCTGATGAGTTATACGTATCTCAATATGCAGTTCCTCACCGTGTAGTAGGTAGTGCTTCATACAGATTTGAATATGCTAAGCATTTTGGAACAACAATTTCAGTTTTCTATGAAGGTGCTCACCAAGGAAGATATAGCTTTGTTTACAATGGCGATATCAATGGCGACGGAAATAGCTCAACTGATTTAATGTATATCCCAAGACCAGGTCAAACTCAATTCCAACAGTTTACTGCTGGTGGTAGAACTTATACCGTAGCTGAGCAAAATGCTGCATTTGAGCAATTTATTGCTTCTTCTCCTTATTTAAGAGAAAACAGAGGTAAAATGGCAGAACGTAATGGTGCTTTATTACCTTGGTATAACAAAGTTGATGTTAGAATTTTACAAGATTTATTTGTTAACACAGGTAAAGATGGTAGAAGACATACGTTACAATTAAGTGCTGATGTTGTAAACGCTGCAAACTTAATTAACAAAAACTGGGGAACTTATAGCAGATTTGTGATTAACAATCCATTGTTATTCCAATCAGTTGATGCTAATAACAGACCAGTTTATAGAATGGCAACTGTTTCTTCAGGTGGTGCTTTACGTGATAAAGCTATCGAAGATAACTTATCTGCTACTTCTACTTATAGACTTCAATTAGGTTTAAGATATATCTTTTAGTAGATAATCTTAATCAAAATAGAAAGCCCCGAATTTTTTCGGGGCTTTTTTTATGGTATTTTTTTTCAAAAAAAAATCTGCAAATGTGAAGTTTGCAGATTTTTTAATATGATTTAATTATTTATTAGTTGTATTTATATTCGCCAAATTCTGAGTTTATAGTAACTGTTTTTCCTTCTCCTTTAATTACCTTTCCAATAATCTGGGCGTCAATATTAAATGATTTTGATATATCAATTATATTTTGAGCGATATTTTCGGGAACATATAATTCCATTCTATGTCCCATATTAAATACTTTGTACATTTCTTTCCAATCAGTACCCGATTCTTCTTGGATCATTTTAAATAGGGGTGGGATTGGGAATAAATTGTCTTTTACTACCTCAATTCCATCATTAATAAAATGAAGTACCTTAGTTTGGGCGCCACCACTACAGTGTACAATGCCATCTATTTGAGATCTGAATTGATTTAAAATTTCCTTTATAACTGGTGCATAAGTTCTAGTTGCAGAAAGTACCAATTTGCCTGCAGTAATTGAGTCGAATCCAGGTATTTCTATAAGGTCTGTTAATTTTTTTGATCCAGAATAAACTAAATCTCGAGGAACGCTATTGTCGTAAGTTTCAGGAAATGCTGCGCCTACTGATTTATGAAATACATCATGTCTTGCAGAAGTTAAACCATTAGAGCCCATACCGCCGTTGTAGCTAGTTTCATAACTTGCCATTCCGCTAGATGATAAGCCTACTATAACGTTCCCAGGTTTAATATTATGGTTGCTAATTACGTCAGCGCGTTTCATTCTACAGGTAACAGTACTATCAACTATTATTGTTCTAACTAAATCGCCAACATCAGCAGTTTCGCCACCGGTAGAAAAAATTGAAATACCATGATTTCGTAAATCTTCTAGAATTTCTTCTGTACCATTAATAATTGCCGCAAGTACTTCACCAGGAATTAATTGTTTATTTCTTCCGATGGTAGATGATAATAGAATGTTTTCTGTAGCTCCAACACAAATTAAATCATCTAGATTCATGATAACCGCATCTTGTGCAATTCCTTTCCAAACAGATAAATCGCCAGTTTCTTTCCAATAAGCGTAGGCCAATGAAGATTTAGTTCCAGCTCCATCTGCATGCATAATATTACACCATTCATTGTCATTTCCAAGAATATCTGGGATGATTTTACAGAATGCTTGAGGGAAAATTCCCTTGTCAATATTTTTTATGGCATTATGAACATCTTCTTTTGAGGCAGAAACGCCACGTTGGTTATAACGGTTATCACTCATAGTGCAAATATAAGATTACTTATGAGTTGTTTGCGGTGTTATAGGGTAAAAAAAATGACTCCAACTGATTAAGAAGGAGTCATTTTAGAATATTAATTCTCTGTCTTTATTATTTTAAAAATAATAATTCTCTGAATTTTGGAAGTGGCCAGCTGTTGTCATCCACAATTTGCTCTAATTTATCAGTATGGTAACGAATATCTTCGAAGAATGATTTGATATTCTCATCATAAGCAACTGCTTTTTCTCTAGAATCGCCCATTTCATTTACTTTTTTGCGTTCTAAAAGCATGTTGTCGATTCCATTTTTCAAAGCAGATAAATGCTCAGATAATTTATTAATAATGCGCATAGGTATTTCTGTAGCTTCATTGCCTAAGCCAATTTCTTTTAAACCTTTTACATTTTTAATTAATTCATTTTGGTAAGTAATAGCTGATGGAATAATCATGCTGTTTACCATTTCACCCATTACTCTGGCTTCAATCTGAAGTTTTTTGAAGAAACTCTCCAGCATAATTTCATGACGAGCATGTAATTCGCGTTCAGTGAAAACATTATGATTGGCAAATAATTCTACTGTTTTAGCTGAAATATAAGCATCTAGCGATTTAGGAGTAGTTTTAATATTAGATAAACCACGTTTTTCTGCTTCTTTTTCCCATTCTGAACTATAACCATTTCCTTCGAAGCGAATAGATTTAGATTCTTTAATGTATTTTCTAATAACATTTACTAAGGCTAAATCTTTTTTCTCACCTTTCTTGATTAATTTATCTACTTCTGCTTTGAATTTCACCAATTGATCGGCAACAATTGTATTTAAAACAGTCATAGAGGCCGATGAATTGGCAGAAGATCCAACTGCTCTTAATTCGAATTTATTACCTGTAAAAGCAAATGGTGAAGTTCTGTTTCTATCGGTATTGTCTAATAGGATATTTGGAATTTTAGGAATACCCAACCACATTGTAGGCTCTTCTTTTACCTTTTTGCTAACTTTTGAGCTTTCTATTTCGTCTAATACTTCGTTAAGTTGTTGGCCTAAGAAAATAGATATAATAGCTGGAGGGGCTTCATTTGCACCTAATCTATGGTCATTACTAACCGATGCAATACTTGCTCTTAATAAATCTGCATGCTCACTTACTGCTTTTATAGTGTTTACAAAAAAGGCAAGGAACATCAAGTTGTTTTTTGGTGTTTTACCAGGTGCTAATAAATTTTTGCCAGTATCTGTAATTAACGACCAGTTGTTGTGCTTACCAGAGCCATTAATTCCTGCATAAGGTTTTTCGTGTAATAATACTTTGAAATTATGACGACGTGCTACTTTTTCCATTACGTCCATTAGCAATTGGTTGTGATCTATTGCTAAGTTAATTTCTTCGTAGATTGGCGCACATTCAAATTGCATAGGAGCAACTTCATTATGTCTGGTTTTCAAAGGAATACCAAGTTTTAATGATTCATTTTCGAAATCAACCATAAAACTTTGTACTCTTTCTGGGATAGAACCGAAATAATGATCTTCTAATTGCTGACCTTTAGCACTCATGTGTCCGAATAAGGTACGGCCAGTCATAACTAAATCTGGGCGTGCATTATAAAGTGATAAGTCAACCAAAAAATATTCTTGTTCTATACCTAGAGAGGCATTTACTTTAGTAATGTTTTTATCAAAATATTGGCAAACTTCTGTAGCGGCTTTATCTATTGCGGCAACAGCTTTTAGCATTGGCGCTTTAAAATCTAATGCTTCACCAGTGTAGGATACAAAAACTGTAGGGATGCACAATGTTTTACCCGATTTATTCTCCATGATAAATGCTGGAGAAGAAGGGTCCCAAGCAGTATAACCACGTGCTTCAAACGTATTTCTAATTCCACCATTTGGGAAGCTTGAAGCGTCTGGCTCTTGTTGAACTAAAGCGCTACCAGCGAACTTTTCGATTGCACCATCGCCACTTGGCTCAAAAAATGAATCGTGTTTTTCTGCAGTTGATCCTGTTAATGGTTGAAACCAATGCGTATAATGGGTTGCGCCTTTAGACATAGCCCAAAGTTTCATGGCTGTTGCAATTTGATTTGCATCTTCTTGATTAATTAGATCACCTTGATTAATTGAGTTGATTAATTTTTCATATACTTCTTTTGATAAGTAATCTTTCATTTTCTTTTTATCGAAAACGTTTACTCCATAAAAGCTAGAAATTTTGTCAAATCCTGAAGTAATTTCAGGTGTTTTTCTGTTTTGAGCCTCAATTAAAGCGTTGCTTCTTGAATTTTTCATGAATATTTTGATGATTTAGAACAAAAATATATAAAAGTTTAGTTTTTTAAATATTTTTTATCAAAAAAAATGAAAATATTTTATTAATTTTTAAATTTAGTATGATTTTGATTGTGTTTTGCTTGAAATTTTGATTGATTTTTGAAATTTTAGTTAAAATTTTACTGTATTTTATGTTAAAACATCTGAAAAATTATAAATTTTAATAAAAACTATGATTAATTTTATACTTTTTTAAGATAAATGCAGTTAATTATTTAAAATTATAGGACAAAATTTTAGAATTCTAAAACAAATGGCAAGAAAAATCCGCCATCTCTAATTTTAGCAATTATAAAATTTAAAGATCATAGTTGCAATTTTTAGAAATAGCGGATTAAAAAAGTTGAAATTAAATATTAATAATTTAAAGTGTTTTATTTGTTGTTTTCAATCCATTTTCTTGCATTTACAAATGCTTCCATCCATGGAGAAACCTCATCTTTTCGTCCGTTAGGGTAGTTTGCCCAATGCCATTGAAATAAAGAACGTTCAATATGAGGCATCATTACTAAATGTCTACCTGTTTTATCACATATCATGGCAGCATTGTAATTAGAACCATTCGGATTAGCTGGATATTGATCATAGCCGTATTTGGCTACAATTTGGTAAGTGTCTTCTGCGTCTGACATTTCAAATTTTCCTTCTCCATGAGACACCCATACGCCTAAAGTTGAGCCCGCTAATGTAGAAAGCATTACTGAATTGTTTTCTTGTACAGTTAATGAAGTAAAATTACTTTCGTGTTTACCACTTTCATTATGCAACATTTTAACTCTACCTTCTGCAATTAATCCTAACTCAACAAAAAGCTGACATCCATTACAAATACCAACAGATAAAGTATCAGGACGTTTAAAGAAATTCTCTAAAGCTAATTTTGCTTTCTCATTGTATAAAAATGCACCAGCCCAACCTTTTGCAGAACCTAATACATCTGAGTTAGAAAATCCGCCAACTGCTCCAATAAATTGTATGTCTTCTAATGTTTCTCTACCAGAAATTAAATCAGTCATATGAACATCTTTCACATCAAAACCTGCTAAATACATAGCATTAGCCATTTCACGTTCAGAATTACTTCCTTTTTCTCTGATGATAGCAGCTTTTGGTCTTAGTTTAGATGCGTCAATTACAGGTTTTTTGCCTGTAAAATGTTGAGGGAATGAATATTTTAATGGTTGGTTTTTGTAATTATTGAATCGCTCAGTTGCTTTAACTTCTCCGCTTTGTTGTTTGTCTAATAAGTAAGAAGTTTTATACCATGTATCTCTTAATTCATTAATATCAAAGCTATAATTTTCTGATCCTATTTTAATTTCTAATGATGCAGAAGATGTTACGCTACCAATTTTAAAGAATTCTATTTGCTGATTTTTTAATTCTAACTCTAAGCTGCTATCACCTTGAAAAACTACACCAATATTTTCTGCAAAAAGAACTTTAATTGGGTCGTTTTCACCTAAAACAGATAAATCTAATTTGGCGCCTGTGTTTAGCTCAGCAAAACACATTTCTAATAAAGTAGTAATTAATCCACCAGAACCAATATCGTGTCCAGCTTTAATTTTACCTTGTTTTATTAAATTTTGAATTGCGTTGAATGATTCTTTTAAATAAGCAGGGTTGGTGATATCTGGAGCATCATTGCCAATTTTATTTAAAATTTGAGCAAAAGATGAACCTCCTAATTTAAATTGGTCTTGTGAGAAATTAATATAATATAAATCGCCACCATCTTGTTGTAAAACAGGTTCGATTACTTCAGTAATAGAGTTACAATTTCCAGCTGCTGAAATAATTACAGTACCTGGAGCAATTACATCACCATCCGCATATTTTTGCTTCATAGATAAAGAATCTTTACCCGTAGGGATGTTAATTCCTAAATCAATAGCAAAATTAGAACAAGCTTCAACTGCTTCATAAAGTCTTGCGTCTTCACCTTCATTTTTACAAGCCCACATCCAGTTTGCAGAAAGGGAAACACTTTTTAATCCATCTTTTAATGGAGCCCAAACAATATTAGAAAGCGCTTCTCCAATAGCATTTCTACTTCCAGTTGCTGGATTAATTAATGCGGTTAATGGCGAATGACCTATACTAGTTGCAATACCTTCTTTTCCATTAAAGTCTAATGCCATAACACCACAATTATTTAGTGGTAATTGTAATGCGCCTGCACATTGTTGTTTTGCAACGCGACCACCCACACAACGGTCAACTTTATTTGTTAACCAATCCTTACATGCTACCGCTTCTAATTGTAGAACTTGTTTTAAGTAATTATGTATTTCTTCTTTTTTATATTCTATTTCAGCATACGATCTTTCAATCGTATTATCTTCCATTACCAATTTTGGTGAACTTCCAAACATATCTGAAAGTTCTAAATCCATTGGTTTTTGTCCGGTTGTTTTAGATTCAAAAGTGAATTTATGATTTCCGGTCACTTCACCCACGGTATACATTGGAGCACGTTCTCGATCAGCTATTTTTTGAAGCGTTTCAATATCTTTATTTCCAATAACTAATCCCATACGCTCTTGAGATTCGTTACCTATAATTTCTTTAGCAGAAAGGGTAGGATCTCCAACAGGTAATTTATCTAAATCTATTAATCCTCCCGTCTCTTCAACTAATTCCGATAAGCAGTTTAAGTGTCCGCCTGCGCCATGATCATGAATAGAGACAATCGGATTGGTTTTACTTTCTACTAATCCTCTAATGGCATTTGCGGCTCTTTTTTGCATTTCTGGATTAGAGCGCTGAATGGCATTTAATTCAATTCCAGATCCTAAAGCACCTGTGTCTGCTGATGATACTGCAGCACCACCCATTCCAATTCTATAATTCTCACCACCTAGGATAACTACTTTGTCACCTACATTTGGTTTTTTCTTTTGAGCTTGCTCTTTTTTACCATAACCAACTCCACCTGCAAGCATAATAACTTTATCGAAACCTAATTTTCTGTCATTTTCGGTATGTTCAAAAGTAAGAACAGAACCAGTGATTAGGGGTTGTCCGAATTTATTACCAAAATCTGTTGCACCATTAGATGCTTTTATTAGAATATCCATTGGGGTTTGGTAAAGCCACTTTCTGGCTTCCATTGCTTTTTCCCATGGTCTGTTTTCTTCTAATCTCGAAAGTGCAGTCATATAAACCGCTGTACCAGCTAAAGGTAAAGAACCTTGACCACCAGCTAATCTATCTCTAATTTCACCGCCCGAACCAGTCGCTGCACCATTAAATGGTTCAACCGTAGTAGGGAAGTTATGTGTTTCAGCTTTTAAAGAAATTACGGATTCGAAAATGCTTTTTTCATAGAAAGCAGGTTCATCTGCTCTGGTAGGAGCAAATTGTTCTACAGTTGGACCTTTTATAAATGCAACATTATCTTTATAAGCAGAAACAATATCATTTGGATGTGTTTCAGAAGTTTTTCTAATTAATTTAAATAGAGAACTTGGTTTTTCTTCTCCGTCGATTACAAACTTTCCATTAAAAATTTTATGTCTGCAATGCTCTGAGTTAACTTGTGAAAAACCAAAAACTTCTGAATCTGTTAATTTTCTGCCTAACCTTTTAGATAAATCTTCTAAATATTCAACCTCTTCCTTACTTAAAGATAAACCCTCTTGATTATTAAATAATGCAATATCTTCAATTTCTAATATAGGTTCTGGTTGAATGTTAATTGTAAAAATATCTTGGTCTATGTTTTCAAATTTTTGCGAAAGCATAGGGTCAAAACTTTCAAAATCAGGTGCTACTTTTTTAAATTCTTCGATTCTAATGATCCCACTGATTCCCATATTTTGGGTAATTTCAACTGCATTTGTACTCCATGGTGTGATCATTGCGGCTCTTGGTCCGACAAAATTTCCGGCAAGATTATCTGAGTTATGAATTTTTGCGCCTGCAAATAGCCATTCGAGTTTTGAAATATCGTTGGTACTCAGGTCTTTGTTTGCTTGTAGAACATAGACCGTATTTGAAGAATTTTGGAAGAAATAGATCATGATAATATTTGTAAGTGCAAATTTAGCTTTATCATTTTAAAGAAGCTATAAAGAAAGTAGAATATGTTAATTATTTTTGATGACTTTTACATAAAATTAGTGTTGTTATACAATTCGATTATTCTGAATGCAGGTATTTAAATTCAAGAAGTTTGAAATAGATCAATCGAATTGTGCGATGCGTATAAATACCGATGGAGTTTTATTGGGCGCCATTGCCCATCATCAAAATCCAACAAGCATACTTGATATAGGTACTGGGACAGGTGTAATTGCATTAATGTTGGCACAAAAGTATGTGTTTGCTAAGGTAATAGGGATTGAGATAGAGGGTGGTGCAGCTCAAACTTCAAAAAGAAATGCTGAAAATTCTCAATTTTCTGATAGAGTAAATGTTATTCATCAAGATATTTTAAGTTTTAATAGTGAAGCTAAATTTGATTTAATCGTATCAAATCCTCCATTTTTTACAAACGATTTAAAAAATCCAGAACCTAAAAAAGGGCTTGCGCGACATACGAGTAATGATTTTATCGAAGCATTAATTAAAAAATCAACTGAACTTTTGAGTGATGATGGTAGTTTTTGGTTAGTATTGCCTCCAGATCAATTTATAGCTTATAATTCAACGTTTGAAAAAAATGGATTATATAAAGCTTCGGTCATTCATTTAAAATCTTTTGAAGGAAAGCCTGCTTTCAGGCAGATTATTGAATTTTCTAAGCATAAGCAGTCAACCATAGAAAATGATTTTATTCTTTATGATGCGCCTTCGGTTCATTCTAATGCCTATAAATTATGTTTAAAAGATTATTTCATCGCTTTTTAATATGAAAAGAATAGGGTTGATTTCTGATACACACGGATTTTTAGACGATTCTGTCTTTAAACATTTTAAAGACTGCGATGAAATTTGGCATGCAGGTGATTTTGGGCCAGATGTTGCGAAACCTTTAGCGGACTTTAAACCTTTAAGAGGGGTTTATGGAAATATAGACGATAAAACCATTTCTGCTGAGTTTCCTGAAGTTTTGAGATTTAAATGTGAAGGTGTTGAAGTTTTAATGATTCATATTGGCGGATATCCAGGTAGATTTAGTTTGAAAGCTAAACAAGAAATATACACTAAGTCGCCAGATTTATTTATTTCTGGTCATTCTCATATTTTAAAAGTGATGTATGACGATAAAAATAAATTTTTACATATAAATCCCGGTGCGGCGGGAAAACATGGATGGCATAAGGTAAGAACATTAATAAGATTTTGTATATCTGAAGAAAAAATACATAACTTAGAGGTCATAGAATTAGGAACAAGATAACGTATAAAATACACTAAGTAAATGGCAGTAATAAAAACCCTCGGACAATTCATTATAGAGAAGCAGGCCGACTTTTCATATGCAAAGGGCGAACTTTCAAGACTGTTGCGCGATATAGGAATTGCTGCAAAAATTGTAAACCGTGAAGTAAATAAAGCAGGACTTGCGGATATTTTAGGCGATGCAGGCACCACAAATATTCAAGGAGAGGGTCAAAAAAAGCTGGATGTTTTCGCAAATGAACAATTTATAGCTGCCTTAACTAGTGGAGGTGAATGCTGTATTGTGGCTACTGAAGAAGAAGATCATATTGTTCAAATTACTTCTCCCGTTAGTCAGGATGCTAAATATATTGTATGTATTGACCCTTTAGATGGCTCATCAAATATTGATGTAAATGTTGCGGTAGGTACAATTTTTTCTATTTACAGAAGGAAGTCGACCGATGGTTTAGCAACCATAGAAGATGTACTACAAAAAGGAACAGATCAAGTTGCAGCCGGTTATGTAATTTATGGTTCATCAACTATGTTGGTTTATACTACAGGTAAAGGAGTTAATGGATTTACATTAGACCCATCAATAGGGGAGTTTTGTTTGTCGCATCCTGATTTAAAAATGCCAGAAGATGGCGTGATTTACTCTATCAATGAAGGTAATTATGTTCATTTTCCAGACGGAGTGAAAAAATATTTAAAATACGCTCAAGTTGAAGATAAGGAAACCAACCGACCTTATACCTCAAGATATATTGGATCAATGGTTGCTGATATTCACCGTAACTTAATTAAAGGTGGTATTTACATGTATCCAACAACTTCTAGCTCGCCAAATGGTAAATTAAGGTTGTTGTACGAATGTAATCCAATGGCATTTATTGTAGAGCAAGCAGGAGGGAAGGCAACAGACGGAAGAAATAGAATTTTAGATTTAACGCCTACAGAACTTCATCAACGTACTTCAATTTTTATTGGAAGCAAGAAAATGGTTGAAAAAGCAGAAGAATTTATGGAGACTTATTCTCCAGTAGCAGCTAAATTGAGTATCGCTGGATAAAAATTGAATTGAACTAAAATAATTCTTAGCTGAATTTCAGCTGATTTTAGTAAGACTAATATAAAAATAATGCACCCAGAATAACAATTAATTTGTAATTCTGGGTGTTTGTTTTATATGTCATTTTGGGAGTATAAGGATTGAGATTTTAGAATGGTATTTGAGGAACTTTTTGTTGCTCAGCAATTACACAGAAAAGGTTATTTTGCTGGTGTAATTACAATCTTTCTAAATTCTACAGCTGTATGATCACCTTGTAAATAAATTGGTCCAGGTTCACCTTCATTGCTATCTAAAGCTCCACCAGTAATTCCGGGTATTTCTTGATTTGAAATAATAGTTTTTCCATTCGCTACTACAGTTATCATTCTTCCAACTAAAGTAATTTCATAGCGTTGCCATTCACCTGCACCCAGAGTAGCCATTTCGCTTGGCGATAAAAATCCATAAACCCCACCAAATAATACACTGTTAGGATGCGTGTCTTTATTGCTATCTTCTATTTGAACTTCATATCTTCCACGAAGGTAAATACCACTATTTCCGCCTTTTGCATATCTAAATTCAACTTCTAACTTAAAATCATTGAACTTTTGTTCAGTAATTAAATTTGCGCCCGCTTTTGGATTAGTAAGAATACCATCTTTTACTAACCATTGATTTTCACCATCGGCTTTCCATCCAGATAAATTAACCCCATTAAATAAATTAATTGGATTTCCCCAGTTTATAGCGGCATTACGATTTAGGTATGGGGCTTTTACAGCTTTCCAAGTATATTTTTTTCCTTGGCTATCTGTTAAAAAACCTTCTAATCCTGTTTGTGTAATAATACCTTCTACCTTTAAATTCTGATTGCCACTTTCCCATTGTGGTGGAATTTCGAAAGAGAATCTTCCCTCATTAAACTTTACTTCCGAAATAGGTCTTGCACTTCCAGTAGTAGCAACAAAGGAGCCTACTAATGTTTTAAATCCAGATAATTTTACTTCTAACCAAGAAGGCGAGAACTTTCCATTCATATCTAAAGTTAAATCCCATCTTCCAATTAAAGCTTTAGCATCTGTTAATTGAGCATTAGAAGTAAAATTTAGTAATAGTAAAACTGCGAGAGCAGAAAAGAATTTTCTTGTCATAAAATTAAGCCATAGTTAAGCATGAGCAAGATAAGAGATATTTCTTTAGTTCTAAATAGGAAAGGTATAAAACAAAAAAAAGGTCTTAATTTAATTAAGACCTTTTGGGTGGAATATGGGGCTCGAACCCACGACCTCCTGAACCACAATCAGGCGCTCTAACCAACTGAGCTAAAACCACCGTTTATTGAGCGACAAAGATAATTATTTGTATGACTTTATGCAAAAGAAAGTTGAAAAAGTATCAACCTTTTTTATCGTAAGCTCTTAAATAAACCTTTATCTTTGGGATATTAATATAGAGTTAAATAAATATAGATTAGCTAAAACTTTTATTACCAATACTTTGATAGAAATTTATACAGACGGGGCATCGAGCGGGAATCCAGGGCCGGGGGGATATGGAGTTGTACTAAAAGCAGGCAAACATTATAAAGAATTGAGTGGGGGATTTAGAAAAACCACCAATAATAGGATGGAATTGCTTGCTGTTATCAAAGGTTTAGAGGCACTAAAAACGCCAAGTCATGTTACAATTTGGTCTGATAGTAAATATGTAGTAGATGCTGTTGAGAAAAAGTGGGTATTTGGTTGGGTCAAAAAAGAGTTTAAAGGCAAAAAAAATAAAGACCTTTGGATAGAGTTTTTGAAGCTTTATAAAATTCATCAAATTAAATTTGTCTGGATCAAAGGTCACAATAACCATCCTGAGAATGAAAGATGTGATCAATTGGCTGTAGCAGCATCAAAAGATAAGGCAAATATTGGTATAGATCACTTTTATGAATCTGAACAAGCCAAGGAAACATTGTTCTAAAAATTAATTAACGGACAAAAAAAAGAGTAGCCGATTTAGACTACTCTTAAATTTAAATAATTTAATATTTAGAACTTATTTCTTTTCTCTAACGGCTTTAAATTCTGATCCGTCTTTCCATTTAGGGAATGTGCTTTCCATACTAATACGATAACCTACATCAAATAATAGTTGTAAATCTTGCACCATACCAGATAAATCCCATTTTCCAGGTTCAAAATTATCTGCCGCGGCATGGTATCTATCTTTATTATAAGCTTCTTTATGCGCTTTTCCAAATTCTACACCTTTTGTAATATGATCATCACCAGTTTCGGTGTACAATGCAGGTATACCAACTTTAGCGAAATTGAAGTGATCTGATCTAAAATAAAAACCAGCTGATGGATTTGAATCTTTAGAAACTACTCTTCCTTGTCTTTTAGCCGCTTCTTCTAAATAAGTTTCTAATTCCGATTGACCATAACCGATTGCAATTATATCCTTGGTTTTACCAATGGCTTGCATAGCATCAATATTAATGTTAGCTACGGTTTTTTCTACTGGAACTAGAGGGTGTGTAGCATAGTATTCAGAACCCAATAAACCTTGTTCTTCGGCAGTTACCGCTAAAAACATAATTGAGCGTTCGGGTCGAACTTTAGCTTTTTTAAATGCCTCTGCCATTAGTAATAAACCCGACGTGCCTGTTGCATTATCTATCGCACCATTGTAAATTGAATCTCCATTTACTGGTTCTCCTTTTCCTAAATGATCCCAATGTGCTGAATAAATAATAAATTCATCAGCTCTTTTACTACCTGGTATAACCGCAGCAACGTTGTTCGATTTAGATTTGGTGATGGTATTATTAATATTGGTAGATACCGTTAAATCTAATTCTACTGGCTTAAAGCCTGTTTTTCCAGCTTGAACCATTAAATCGGCTGATTTTCCAGCTAGTTTAAACATTTTTTGTGCTGTTTCTTGTGTTATCCAGCCTTCTAATGGTGCATAAGATTTATTTCCATCCTCAGATTCTAAATACATTTTCGATTTAGACCATCCGCTTTTCACAACATTCCATCCGTAACTAGCTGCTTTATCTTCATGAATAATAATTACACCTGTTGCCCCTTGTCTAGCCGCCTCTTCAAATTTATATCTCCAACGGCCATAATAAGTCATGTTTGCTCCTTTAAATAGTTTAGCATCTAAGAATCCAGGATCGTTTACCATTACCACTACTGTTTTACCTTTTACGTCTAGTCCTTGGTAGTCGTTCCAATTGTATTCTGGTGCTACAATACCATAGCCAGCAAATACCAACGGTGAATTTTCTATTTTGATATTGTTTTCTAAGTGACGAGATGCGCCAACAAAATCATCTAGAAAATTTAAACTTAACGATGTACCATTTTTTGAAGACATTTTCATTACGCTAGGGGTAGACTTTACAGCTACTAATGAGACTTCTTGAAAAAAGCTATCACCATTTCCTGGCTTCAGACCTAATTTTTCGAATTCTGATTTTAGATAATTAATGGTCTTAGTTTCGCCAGCAGTTGAGGGTTGTCGGCCTTCAAATTCGTCTGATGCCAATACAGAAATATGTTGCGATAATAAACTGTCGTTTATAGCCTTAAAGGCAATAGAATCTGCCTCCGCGATATTATTCTTTTCAGAGCCGCAAGAAGCTAAAGTTGCTGCCAATATAAGTGCAGGAAAAATGCGTGAATTCATACTATTTGGTAAATTAAAATTATCTATTTAAAATTTAAATCTCTTTTAACTATAAATGGTGTAGGAAAGATATAAAAAATTGACCAATCTATCTGTTATGCTAAATAATTGATTGGTTAGCTTAAGGGAAAATTTTATAATAAATTAGAAATTTTTTTATCACAAATGGAGTAACAAAAACTAATTTATTACCATCTAAAGGTCAATATAAACTACACGCAATTATATAATTATGAAAAGGAAATTTCTATTTGGGTTTCTAATTTTAAGTTGGATAGGGCTTCAAAGTTATGCGCAAAGTCCTCAAACAGAAGTACATGTAATTAGTACTATTCACGCAGCGCATAAAACTAATAAAAATTATACGTACGAAGATTTATTTGTTTTTATAGATAAGTTAAATCCAGATGTTGTAGGTGTTGAAATTAGGCCTGAAGATAAAGATAGCAGTTCAAATTTTCTTAAAAATATGTATCCATATGAGATGTATGAGAGTTTGGTGCGCTACAAGCATAAAAAAACATATGGTATAGATTGGTTAGGTGCTGATGTAGCTGGTAAACAATTTACCCGTGAATACTGGGAAAATGTGAGTCCAATTAGAAAGCTACAAGTTAAGCTAGGTGCTGATAGTTTGATGCGTCAGAAATTGGCTGTATTAAAAATAGTAGGTGATGCTAAAGTTAAGATTGCATTAAATGCAGATGTTTATACCCTAAATGATGGGACTTACGATATGCTAAATGAAATTTATTATGCTCAAATGCGCGAAAGTTATAAGGGAGAAGATTATGAGCAGCTCGCTAAATTTTACTTAAATAGAGATCAAGAAATCGCCAAGAATATTATAAAAGTAATTGAAGCCAATACGGGTAAGAAGATAGTTTTCCTGGTAGGAGCAGATCATCGTTCCTTTACACTAAATGCTATTCAAAATAAATTTGGAAATTCTATTTTGATGAACCCTAAATTAGATAAATGAACATCGCTAATTTATAACCAATATTTTTAAACCCTATGAAACGTATAATTTCTTTTTCTTTTTTATTGTTAATCGTAATGCAAGTAAATGCACAAAAAACTAGCTCATTGATTGATGAATTAGTGAATAAATATTCTGGTAAATGGCCAAAATCTATTTCATTTACTCAGAAAACAGTATTAATTAATGATAGTACAAAAATTTATCAGACTTGGCATGAAGCGGGTATTTTCCCAGATCTTTTTAGAATAGATTTCGATAGAGCAGCAGGAAGTTCGGCTATTTTTAGTGGTGATAAACAATATAGATTTACCAATGGGAAGTTAACCAGAACATTACCAAATAACAACTTTCTAATCTATTTGGTTGGAGGAATGTATTTTCATCCGCTAGATAGCGTAAAGAAAACGATTTCGAATATCGGAATTGATATTAATGAAGAATATACGACCACTTGGAAAGGAAAAAAAGTTAGGGTATTGGGTGCAAAAGAAGGCGATTTGACTAAAAATCAAATTTGGTATGATGAAAAAGATCTTTATTTAGTGCGATTTATACATAATTTAAGCGCTAAAGTGCAGATGGATTATCATTTCTATGGGCATATAAAAATTGGAAATGCATGGCATGAAATGTTAATTGATTTTTACCAAAATGGCAAACTCACTCAAACAGAAGAATATCAAGATTACAACACCAATGTAACACTAGACCCTGCTATTTTTGATCCAGCTAAGTATGGCAAAGTTTATTGGAAGTAATTTTTAGAAATTTCTAAATTAATAGAATAAAGTTAATTTTTATAATCTCCTCGAAATATAGAAACTTATAGATGCTAAATGGTGCCCATTTGGAACACAACCATTTGATGTAGGTCGTTGTATCATACCATAAAATAGGTTTAAATTCCCTTCAAACAGGATTTCTTTAAACTTAAATTCTTCGGAATATTCTGGTTGTCCATTTTGTGAACATGCATATGTATAATAGGTATTACGTTGATGGGTAAAAGATCCAAAGTTCTTTTCTACCACCTTAAATATATCATTTAAGCTATTTTGATCATAAGGGTAGCCATTAAACCTGGTATAATCATGATTTATGATTAAAGGTTGGGAAAAACTAAAAGTCATTATTCTATCCAGGTAAAATGAAATACTAACAGTTTTTACACCATTAAATTGGGTATTGGTTGGGGGAACTAAAAATGAATTGAGGGAATAGCCCATTATTTCCTCAATATTTATGTCATAAGGTTTAATTAATTTATTGGTTTTATCCCATCTCCATTCATTATTTTCTCTTAATATTTTTCTATAAAAAGCTTCTATTTCAGTTAATAATGGATTAAGGTTCTTTTTGTTAACTTTTATTCCTCTTTCTTTTCGCAATTTGGTTAAAATGTCATTATGATTATTAATAATCATTGCGCGAAGGTTAGTTATTGCAGTTTCTATTAAATCTTGTTTGGAACTCGATAAGAGATTTAATCCAGGAAGGTAATCTTGATTAATAGTTTGACTAAATACTGAATTTGAAATCAGCAAGATTAAAGCAAATAAAATAGTCCTTATGAATTTCATCATTAGTTATTTAGGTTTAAAGTAAAAATAATCAGTTAGATATACTTTAGCAATATCTAAATAACATAAAGGGAATAAAGCGTTAAAAAGAGAGTAATTCCTTAATTAAAGCCTTTTTTTGTTTTGAAATGGGAATGTTTTTATTTCCAAAATTTAGCACCAAATAACCAGCATCTTGATTTAAGATACTACGTACATGTTCTTTATTAACTAAATGAGATTGATGGCACCTGATAAAACCGTATGGACTTAGCATTTCATCAAACTCGTATATGGGTTTCGAAATAACATGCTCCGTTCCGTCGCAGAGATAGAAGGTGGTATAATTGTTAGAGGATTCGCATCGAAGAATATTTGCAATAGGAACAAAAAATGTTTCCTTCATGGTTGGTAATGCGATTTTTGGACTTTCGTTAGGGATTTTCTTGTCTAATAAAGAAATTAAATTTTGTAATCTTTTATTATCGCGCTTATGCTGCAAAGTAACTTCTAATTTATTTACGGAAGCCTTTAATTCTTCTATGTTAATCGGTTTTAATAAATAGTCTAAGGCAGAAAATTTAATGGCTTGAATACCGTAAGCATCATAGGCAGTTACAAATACAACTTCGAAATTAGGCGATTGAAATGCTTTTAATAGTTCAAAACCATTTTTATCAGGCATTTCAATGTCTAAAAAAACAACATCAGGATTTAGTTTATTAATTAATTCAATGGAATCATCTACAGAATTGGCTGTACCGACTACATCTACACTACCACAATGTTTATTTAGTAAAGCCTTTAGATTGCTGATGTTTAATTGTTCATCATCTACTAATATTGCTCTAATCATATTTTAACCAATTGAAAAAGGTGAGGTTTACAGTCGTGCCAATTTTAGTATCAAAACTAAGCATAATTGCCTTGTTGTGGCTCATGTTATTTATGGTGTCTATACGTTCTTTTGTGTTTTTTAACCCATAACCAGATGGTCCATCTTTCCAATTTCCATTGTCTGTTACTGTAATGTTTAAATTATCATCTTGTTTTTTACATTCTACTATAATCTTGGCTGATTTGTTGTTTTTTAAACCATGTTTAATCGAATTTTCTATGATGGGCTGTATTAATAGGGTAGGGATTTCAATTTCACTAGTATATAAATCTTCACTTATTTTAATGTCCCATTCAAAATTGAAACGCAAAGATTCAATGCGTAAATACATGCGCATCATCTCCAACTCTTGGTCTAGGGAATTAAAAATAGATTGACTCTTAGCTAACGATTTTCTTAGTAAACTTCCAAATTCTTCTAAATATTGGTTGGCTTCATCAATTCTTCCTGTATTCATTAATCCTTGAACGGTGCTTAATGCATTGAACGTAAAATGAGGATTTAACATAGATTGTAAACGAATAGCTGATGCTTCTAGCTTTTTACGTTCAGTTTCTGAAATACTTACCTTTTTCTTCATTTTTCTATTAATGAAATAAAAGGCAGCCAAAATCAATAAAACACCTAAAATGATATAATAATCAGTGTTTTTATACCAAATAACTTCTGTTTTTATGATTAAAGTTCCAGCAGTTTCCGGTTGTAAAACATAATAATAAAGTAGCTCATAATCGGAATTCCCATCTAATTCTATTTTATTTTGAGTCGCTAACCAATTATAATTTAAAGTCTTTTGTGTTTTAAGATTTCGAAGTTTAAAAGCTATTTCTAAGGTTTCGGTAGTAGAAGAAGGGTTTATTTCTATGGTTTTAGGCGAAATTGAATGTACAGTGGTTATCTCTTTATTATCATTTAGATTAATAGATCTTTTGCCATTTTTATCTATTAATACCACATCTAAATTTGGAATTTGAATGATACGATGGATAATAAATTGTTGAACTAACTCATTTGTTCCTTTATTTTTTATTTCAATTGTATATTCGTCACCAACTTTGAGAAATACTTGATTAGCATTTTTTCTTATAGTCTTATCTGAGTTAAAATAGGATTCAACAATTAAATTTTTATTGGTGTTTATTTTAGAAAAATCGAATTCTATTAATCCTCCAATTGTATTAATGTTTACTGTTTTTTCAGTTCCATTATTTGATGTTTTAATGCCTTGTCCAGATAAACTAAAATAAGTAAATTTTAATTTGTTATTCGATTGAGCATGCGTACTAAGGCCAATAGAAAATAGGCATAAGAGGACTAAAAGAAATACTTGATAATTTTTCATTGCGAATAGCTAATATAATGTAATTAATTGTATTGCGATTTACCTTTAGCTATATCAATCATTGCTTGCAATTCATTCACTAAATTGCTTTCGTTTGTAAACCCGATAGAAGAAAATAATAGGTTACCGCTTGCATCAATTATTATTTTTGCTGGTATGCCCGATATTTTATAATCCGTTACAGTAGGATATTTTCCATCTACTAAATCCAACAATACTTCGAATTGATATTGATTTTTTTCTATAAATGATTTTACTCTTTCAAAAGCACCATTAGGTTTTTCTTGTGTTGCAATAAAAAGAAATGCAACATCTGGATTGTTTTTTCTCATTTGATCCATAGCTGGCATCGACTGTATGCACGGAACACACCAGGTTGCCCAAAAGTCAATTACAACCACTTTACCTTTATAGTCTTCTAAGGATTTATGAATGCCATTTAGATTCTGTAAAGTAAATGATGGTGCTTTTGTGTCCTTGATAATTTTTTTTAACACTTTTTGCTGATAGGCTAATCTTAAATTTTGCTTTATTGAATCAAGCATTTTAACTGCTTTATCACCAGTTAATTCTTCATGTAAGTTTTTTAATTTAATAATCATTTTATCAGATGCACGATCTAATTCTGCCATTCTTTTTAGAACTATATATGCATCTTGATTTCTGTTATTAGCGATTAAAATTTTTGCGTAAAGTTCAGCAGATGTCTGACCTAATTCTTCTATTTGTAGGCCTTCAATAGCTATTTCTTGTTGTAATAAAGCTTCCTTTGATAGATTTAACTCATTTAAAATTTTAGCATAAGTTTCATGGTAAGGATACTTCGCCATTTCCATAAATCTTTTCCAACTAATTGGGTCAAAATCTAAAGGTCTAGCTGTTGTATCATTCTTAAATGAATAATATAATTGGAGTGTTTTTTCGGCAATAGATTTTGATAACTGAAGGGTTTGTTTATTATTTGAAAGCATATCAGCCGCCATATTCATATATGAAGTTTGATTAAATTTATTTTGTATCATTCCTATATTTTGTTCATAGGCTTTAATTTTTTGCTTCATTATATTGCTTAGAGCTAAAGTTCCGTACATCATATCAAAAGTTTCGGCATCCGATACTTTATTCAATTGAAATTCATTTACAGTTTCTTTAAAAAGTTTTAAAACCTTTTTAGGATTAGGCGCTTTAGTCATTTCACCCAGTTTGTCTTGTATTGTAGTTTTCTGTGCCAGGACAGAAACTGTGGCCAGGATAAAAAATGCTATCAGTAAAAATGTTTTTCTTTTCATGTTGTAAGCTTTATTTGTTACACCAAAATTAGGTAGGTGCCAGGGCAACTGTAAATGGAAATGTGAATGTGTCCCAATTTATTGTGAATTTGTTAGTGTAAATTTTTATAGTTTAATAGTAGAAAGCCGCTTATTCCTTCTTAAATTTGAATTTCTTTTGAACTAATTAAATGATTGAACATTCCAAATTATTAAATGCCATTATCGAAAATGCAATTGATGGGATTATTACCATTGATGAAAATGGATTAATTGAGCATATTAATCCTGCTGCGCTAAATTTGTTTGGCTATTCAGCAGATGAAATTGTTGGAAAAAACATTTCATGTTTAATGCCCCAACCTTATAGAGACCAGCACGATGGATATATTGCCAAGTATAAATCTACAAACGAAAGGCATATAATTGGAATTGGTAGGGAGGTTACTGGCCTAAGAAAAGACGGTAGAATTTTCCCATTTAGATTAGGTGTAAGTGAAGTTAAATTTTCTGATCGAAGAATTTTCACTGGATTTATTCACGATTTAACAAAAGAAAAAGAACATGAACATCAAATTAAGACGCAAGCCGAAAATTTAGAACTTCAGTTGAAAGAAAGAACCAAGGATTTAGTGAAAATTATTTCTGAATTGGAGACTGCTAAGGATAATATGAGTCAGTTGTTTGAGAAAGAAAGAGAGCTTAATCAATTAAAAACTAGGTTTGTATCTATGGCTTCTCATGAGTTTAGAACACCATTGGGGGGTATCCAGTTATCTGCATCATTAATAAATAAATATGCAGAACGTTCTGATTTAACAAATATTGAAAAGCACACTCAAAAGATCAAGAATTCGGTAGATAACTTAACGACTATATTAAATGATTTTTTATCCTTAGAGCGGTTAGAAGCTGGAAAAGTGCATCTCAATACTGTTGAATTTAATATTGTGAAATTTGCTGATGAAATAGTTGAAGAAATGCAATTGATTTCTAAGAAAGACCAGCATATTGTTTATGAACATACAGGTACAGATGCTAGAGTCTTTTTAGATCCAAACTTACTTAAGAATTGCGTTTTTAATTTAATTTCTAATGCGATAAAATACTCTGGACCGAATACCTTAATCGAGTTTTCTACAAAGGTTTTTGATAATCAATTAGAAATTATTGTGAAAGATAATGGAATAGGAATACCAGAAGAAGAACAAAAAAATCTATTTGAACCTTTTTTTCGTGCACATAATACCGGCGATATACAAGGAACAGGCTTGGGATTAAATATTGCGAGGAGATATGCTGCGTTAATGAATGGACATATATCTTGTGTCAGCAAATTAAACGAGGGGACTACATTTACTTTGAATTTTACATTTTAATGGGAAAGAAACGGATATTAATAATTGAAGATAATGCTGATATAAGAGAAAATACTGCGGAAATTTTAGAATTTTCTGGTTATGATACTTTAACTGCTGCGGATGGGAAAGAAGGGGTTGCAATTGCGATGGCTCAACATCCAGATTTAATATTATGTGATATTATGATGCCTGAACTAGATGGTTTTGGCGTACTTTATTTACTAAATAATTATCCTCGGACAAAACAAATCCCATTCATTTTTATTACCGCAAAAACTGAAAGAGTAGATATAAGAAAGGGGATGGATCTTGGTGCTGATGATTACTTAACCAAACCATTTGATGATATTGAACTTCTAAAAACCGTTGAAGCAAGATTAAAGAAAAGTTCAGAAAATAAAGTTAATGATGAGTCGGCCTTAAATTTAATGAACGAATTAATTAGTCAGGCTCGTATTAGATCTTATAAAGCAAAGCAAAACATATATCAGGAAAATGACGATGTTTCTTACATTTATTATGTGATCTCTGGTAAAGTTAAAATATTTGTGAGCAATCATGATGGAAGAGAGATAGTAACTAATGTTTGTTCTGCAAATGAGTTTTTTGGATATGAAGCTTTACTACTTAATACAGCGCATAATAATAATGCTGAATCTTTAGAAACAGGCGAGATTGGGTTAATTAGGAAGGAAGTATTTTTAGAGTTGTTAAACAAATACCCTAATTTATCTACAACTTTTTTAAATCTTCTTTCAAATAGTTTATCTCAAAAAGACAAACAACTTTTAAATCTTGCTTATAATTCTGTTAGAAAAAGAATTGCACTCGTATTAATTTCCTTTGCAGAGAAGTTTGGAATCGTTAACGATCAATCTAAATTTAGAATTTCTAGAGAGGATCTAGCCAATACAGTTGGTACTGCCAATGAGACTATTAGTAGAAATTTATCTGATTTTATTGAAGAAGGACTAATAGAGAAAACAGGGTCAACAATTTCTATACCTTCAATAAAAAAACTTAAAGAAATTAAACAATAATTGTGATGAAAATCACATAATTGTTTGATTATAGCCACTTAATATTTTGTCTTCAAGGAATAGTTTTGGAACAGATTAAATCTGTATGAAAGCTATTGCCTATAATATTACTTCTTTTGAAAAGGAGACATTGATTTTAGTAAATCATAAAAAGCATGAATTTGCATTTATTGCTGAAAAATTAAGCATTGAGAATGCATATTTAGCATCAGGAAAAGGCGTTTTGTTAATATTTCCTAATGATGTGATAGGAGCCGATATTTTGCCGATTCTTAAAGAATCTGGTATAAGATATTTAGCTTGTACTACTGTTAATACAGATCATATTGACAGAAAGGCTGCCGGTGCTTTAGGATTTAAAATTTCTAATATTCCAGCTCATACTCTGAATGGAATAAGTGATGAAGACAGCCTAAGAGTACGATTAGAACAAGTAGTAAAAAACCTGGATTTATGGGGTAAGGGTAAATGTGTGGGTAAAGCTTGCGCTTGTATGAATAGTTGTGCCAAAAAAGCTGTTGAACTCTAATGGAAAATCTCATTAAAAAATATAATGTAGCGATTCCACGCTACACAAGTTATCCGCCAGTACCAAATTGGAACGTAAATAATTGGACTCCAAAGAAATGGCAGCATACAGTGGAGGAGTCATATTATCAAAGTATAAGCGAGGGGATTAGCTTATACATCCACTTGCCATTTTGTGAAGATTTATGTACTTATTGTGCATGTAATACGCGAATTACAAAAAATCATGCTGTAGAGGTCCCCTATATTGAAGCTGTACTTAAAGAATGGAATATGTACTTAGATATTTTAGGTACTAAACCACTTTTAAAAGAGTTGCATTTAGGAGGAGGTACGCCAACTTTTTTTAGTCCCAAAAATTTGGGTTTATTGCTAGAAAATATACATAATACAGTTCAAATTGCAGATAATGCAGCATTTTCATTTGAAGGGCATCCTGGAAATACAACTCGAGAACATCTTGAGGTTTTATTTAAATACGGATTCAAAAGAATTAGTCTAGGAATTCAAGATTTTGATATTAAAGTACAAGAGATTATAAACAGAAAACAAAGTGTAGAACAAGTTGTAAGTGTTGTTAATCAAGCTCGTGAAATAGGCTATGCATCAGTAAACTTTGATTTGGTTTATGGATTGCCTTTACAAAAATTAGAAGGTTTAATTGATACCATTGAAAAGGTAATAGAAATGCGTCCAGATCGCATTGCATTTTATAGTTATGCACATGTTCCATGGGTTAAACCCGGACAAAGGAAATTCACTTCTTTTCATTTGCCTAGTGCCGACGAAAAACTTGAATTGTATAAAGTTGGAAGGGAAATGTTAATGAATGCTGGTTATTTAGAAGTAGGGATGGATCATTTCTCATTGCCATCAGATTCTTTAATCGAAGCACAAAACAATAATACCCTCCATAGAAACTTTATGGGCTACACAGATTGCCATACTTTATTAAATATAGCATTAGGTGTTTCATCTATAAGTGATAGTTGGTATGGATTTGCACAAAATGTAAAAGAAGTAGAAAAATACATCCAAATAGTTAATGAAGGCAGTTTGCCCTTACTAAAAGGTCATATCTTATCTCAAGAAGATTTGAAAATTAGGCAGATCATACTGGATGTAATGTGTAAAGAAAAAATATTGGTTCCTGATGGTTTAAACGAGCTTACAATTAAAAAGTTAGAAGAATTAATAATAGATGGTTTAATTTATAAAGAAAATAATTACCTTGTGATTACAAAGACGGGGAAATCATTTCTTAGAAATATAGCATCTGTTTTTGATGAATATTTAGAAGAAGTATCGGGAATTGAGAAATTTAGTTTAACAGTTTAGATAATGGGATTTTCGATAGCAAAAACAACTACAGTATGTTATCATTGCGGCAATGAAGCTGTAGAAGGTGAATATATTTATAACGATCTAAATTTTTGCTGTTTAGGCTGTCAGAGTGTATATACTATTTTGTCTTCCAATAACCTCTGCGGTTATTATCAATTAGAAGAAACCCCCGGAATAAAAAAATCAGCAACAAGTAATCTAAACTATTTAGATGAAGAGGAAATAGTTAATCAGTTGTTAGATTATAAAAATGACACTTATTCGAGAGTAAGATTCTATATTCCCGCAATTCATTGTTCTTCTTGTATTTGGTTACTGGAGCACTTATATAAAATAGACGAGAATATTTATAGTTCCAGAATAGATTTCCTAAAAAAAGAAGTAACTATTTATTTTAAGCACAACCATATTTCATTAAGAAAAGTAGTTGAGCATTTAATAAATATAGGTTATGAGCCTTTAATTTCGCTTCAAGATGTAGTAAAAGAGAAATCATTTGTCGATAAAAGTTTAGTCAGGAAAATTGCAGTGGCTGGATTTTGTATGGGTAATGTGATGCTGTTTAGTTTTCCAGAGTATTTTGGACTAAGTAGTTTTGATGAAGCTTTTAAATCGCTCTTTGCCTGGTTAAACTTATTGTTTTGTTTTCCTATCGTATTTTATTGTGCTCAAGATTATTTTAAATCGTCTTACATTCATTTAAAACAAAGGCGCATAAATTTAGATATGCCCTTAACCTTAATAATTATTGTTTTGTTTTTAAGAACAGGGTATGAAGTTATTAGTGGTACAGGCCCTGGTTTTGCAGATACATTAACAGGTTTATTGTTCTTATTGTTAATGGGTAAATGGGTAAAGCAACGCACTTATTATCATTTATCTTTCGATAGAGATTATAGATCTTATTTTCCATTAGCTGTGACTGTATTAAATGAAGGAATAGAAAAACCAGTTCAATTGAGCGCTTTAAATGTTGGGGATAAAATTTTAGTTAGAAATGGAGAGTTAATACCTGCAGATTCTATATTAATGAAGGGTGAGGGGTGGTTAGATATGAGTTTTGTAACCGGCGAAAGTTCACCAGAGAAAAAGCAATTAGGGGATATGGTTTATGCTGGAGGAAGACAAACAGGCGAAGCTATTGAACTAACGATAGTTAAGCCGGTATCTCAAAGTTATTTAACCAGTTTATGGAATTCGGAAACGACTAAAAAAGATGAGCTCAATAATTTTAATGATAGAATTGCCAAATATTTTGTTGTAGCAGTTTTTGTAATCGCTTTCTTATCTACGCTTTATTGGGTTATTCAAAACGATAATTACAAGGCTTGGTCTGCTTTTACTGCCGTTATTATTGTGGCTTGTCCTTGTGTTCTAACTTTAAGTACACCATTCACATTATCTGCAATACTGTCTGTATTTGATAAAAAAGGTTTTTATGTGAAAAGTACAGATACGGTAGAGCATTTAGCAAGTGTAAATCATATTGTGTTTGATAAAACAGGTACTTTATCTGATACGTCATCAACTCAAGTTGTTTTTGAAGGAAAAAGAAGTTTGGTGATAAATAATTATCTAGCTTCTATATTAAGAAATTCAGCCCATCCGCAGAGTCAAAGTATTTTAAGATATATTGGGCCTGCAGAGTTAAAGGAAGTTACCAGCTTCAAAGAAATTCCAGGTGCAGGGATTGAAGGTATTGTTGATGGAAATTTAATTAGAATTGGAAGTGCATCTTTTATTGGTGTACATCATTTAAATGATTTAAAGTCAGGTGTTCATACATCAATAAATGAACAATACTTAGGTGTCTTTAGTACAACTCAAAGTTGGAGAGAAGGTTTATCGCAATTATTTGATCAGTTAAAAAATTACACATTACATTTATTATCAGGAGATTCTGTAAAAAGTAAAGCCGCTATTAATAATATACTTAATGATAGGTTAATAATGAACTTTGAGCAGAATCCACACCAAAAACAAGAATATATTAATAATTTGGAGAATGATGGTGCTAAAGTATTAATGTTGGGCGATGGATTAAATGATGCGGGAGCATTAAAGCGTGCTACAGTAGGTATTGCTGTAACAGACAATGTTAATTCGTTTAGTCCGGGTTGTGACGCTATTTTACAAGGTAATTCAATAAAATATTTGCCGCAGTTTTTAAACTTATCGAAAAGGGGAATGAAGATCGTTAAGTTTTGCTTTTTAATTGCCGCAAGTTATAATGTTGTTGGGTTGTATTTCGCGGTTCAAGGAACGCTTTATCCCTTAATTGCTGCGGTATTAATGCCAATAAGTACTTTGACTATAATTTTATATACCACAATTGCTACTAGAATTGCGGCAAGAAAAAATAAATTAATATGACCATACTCTACTTTTTAATTGGAATCAGCATTTTGATGGCAATTATTTTTTTAGGAGCCTTCTTTTGGGCCTCTTCAAGTGGACAACATGATGATGTTCATACACCTGGCGTAAGGATACTTTTTGACGACGATGTAACAGGTAATAAAAAAAGTGATAAAGATCATTAAACATAGAAATGGATGTCATTCAATTGTCACCACATATAAAATAGATTTGTTCAATAATAACTAAATAAATATGCATCTTGAGAAGTTTAACTACGATAATAAAATCGTAAGGAATTTTGGTCTAGCCACCATGATATGGGGTATTATAGGCATGACTGTTGGGTTGTTAATCGCCCTTCAATTATTTTCTCCCCAAATGAATTTGGGAAATCAGTACACTACATTTGGTAGGATAAGACCATTGCATACTAATGCAGTAATTTTTGCATTTGTAGGAAACGCTATTTTTATGGGCGTTTATTATTCATTACAGCGCTTATTAAAAGCAAGGATGTTTAATGATACCTTAAGTAAAATTCACTTTTGGGGATGGCAATTGGTTATTGTTTCTGCGGTAATTACCCTTCCTTTGGGTTTTACTACTTCACATGAATATGCTGAGTTAGAGTGGCCAATAGATATATTATTAACCATTATCTGGGTTGCTTTTGGTGTAAACATGTTTGGTACAATAATAAAACGTAGAGAGAAACATTTATATGTGGCTATATGGTTTTATATCGCAACATTTGTAACAGTTGCTGTATTGCATATTGTAAACTCTGTTCAGTTACCAGTATCATTTTTTAAGAGTTATTATGTTTATGCGGGTGTTCAGGATGCATTGGTACAATGGTGGTATGGTCATAATGCGGTTGCATTCTTTTTAACTACACCTTATTTAGGATTGATGTATTATTTCCTTCCTAAAATGGCAAATAGACCAGTTTACTCTTATAAATTAAGTATTCTTCACTTCTGGTCATTAATATTTATTTATATCTGGGCAGGTCCGCACCACTTATTATATACTTCATTACCAGGATGGGCTCAATCATTAGGTGTGGTATTTTCAATTATGTTAATTGCTCCAAGTTGGGGAGGTATGATTAACGGACTATTAACTTTAAGAGGTGCATGGGATAAAGTTAGGGAAGATGTTACCTTAAAGTTTATGGTAGTAGCTTTAACAGCTTATGGTATGGCAACTTTTGAGGGGCCAATGTTATCATTGAAACACATTAACGGTATCGCACACTTTACAGATTGGATTGTTGCACACGTACACGTAGGCGCTTTAGGTTGGAACGGATTTTTAACTTTCGGGGTAATGTATTGGTTAATCCCTAGAATTTATAAAACTGAACTTTACTCTAAAAAATTAGCTAGTTTCCACTTTTGGATAGGTACAATTGGAATTTTATTTTATGCAGTACCTATGTACTGGTCAGGCTTCACTCAAGGGTTAATGTGGAAAGAGTTTACCGAAGAAGGTATGTTAAAATACCCTAACTTCTTAACTACAACATTACAAATTATCCCAATGCATATTTTAAGATCAATTGGTGGTGGTTTATACCTATTAGGTGCTATTGTAATGATGTATAACATTGTGAAAACAATGAAAAAAGGGAAATTGGTGGCAAACGAAGAGGCAGAAGCTATGCCTTTAGATAATACTCCAGATACAGATCCATTAGACAAAAAATGGCATAGAAGATTAGAACGTAAACCTACTAAATTCATGATTTTTGTTTTGATTGCGATTCTAATTGGTGGTATGGCCGAAATGATGCCAACATTTACAGTTGAATCAAATATCCCAACCATTCAAGCGGTTAAGCCTTATACTGGATTAGAATTACAAGGTAGAGATTTATACATTAGAGAAGGTTGTGTGGGTTGTCATACACAAACGGTTAGACCATTTAGATCTGAAACCGAACGTTATGGTGAATACAGTAAAGCAGGAGAATATGTTTATGATCATCCATTCTTATGGGGTTCTAAACGTACTGGACCAGATTTACATAGAGTTGGAGGTAAATATTCGAACGCATGGCATTATAACCACATGTTAGACCCAACTGCATTATCTCCAGGAAGTATTATGCCGGCTTATCCATGGTTATTTACTCAAAAATTAGATGCTTCTACTACAGAAGCAAAAATGAGAGCTATGTCTAAGTTAGGTGTTCCATATGCTGATTGGCAGATTAAAAATGCTTTAATTCAAGTGAAAGCGCAATCTGAAGAAATTGCAAACGATTTGATTAAAGATAACATCAAAATAGAGAGTGATAGAGAAATTATTGCCTTAATAGCTTACTTACAAAGATTAGGAGTAGATATTAAAGCACGACAAGAATTAGATAACAACTTAGAAAACTAAATATGTTTAAGCATTTTATACAGCAGCTTTCTGGAGACGAAAATTACCTTATTTTTTCTCTCTTAGTATTTTTTGGATTCTTCTTATTGGTAGCTGTTTACCTATTCTTTATGAAGAAGGAATATATAGAAGAGATGAGCAATATGCCAATTATAGATCAAAACAAACAAGATGAAGAAGTTTAGTTTATTATTAATAGCAGGGCTGATGGTAAAATTTACCTCAGCCCAAGATACAACCGTTGTGGCCACTGGTGGTGGTTTAAGTACAACAGAGATAGTAGTTTTAGCAGGATTAATATTTACCGCTTTATTGGTAATAGTAGTTTATTTAATGCTAAACACTTTTAAAACGTTAATTGCAGAAAGAAATAATCCTCAGCCTTTAGTAAAAGATGAAAAAGTTAGTTGGGAAAAAGTAGAGGAGAAGAAAAGTAATTTTTGGGAAAAACTACTTAGTTTAAAACCAATTTCTGCAGAAAAGGATTTAGAGTTAAAACATAAATACGATGGTATTTCTGAACTTAATAATCCTGTTCCAGGATGGTTTAACTTTCTATTTTATGGTACTATTGTTTTTGGAGTTGTTTATTTATTTATCTACGAAGTATCAGGTATTGGAGGTACGCAAAGAGATGAGTATTTAACTGAAGTTACAATTGCTGAAGCAGAGAAAGTAGCTAGTTTAAAGAAGTTAGGGGCATCTATCGACGAAAATAGTGTTAAAGTAGATCAAACACCTGCAGTTATAGAAAATGGTGCTGTATTATTTGGCGCTTATTGCAAATCTTGCCACGGAGAGAAGGGTGAAGGAACGGTAGGTCCAAATTTAACTGATGAGTTTTGGCTTCATGGAGGTACTGTAAATGATATTTTTAAAACTATTAAATATGGTGTTGTAGATAAAGGTATGGTTGCTTGGGGTAAAAATATGTCTCCAAAAAATATTAGCGATATTACCAATTTTATTATTTCAATTAAAGGAAGTAATCCGCCAAATCCTAAAGCACCTCAAGGTGTTAAGATGGAAGAAAAAGAGGAAGAAACTTTATAAATAGAATTATGACATCCGACCTTAAAAATACATTGAAACTTTTTGGGAGAAATTTCATTTATCCCAAAAAGCCGTCGGGTAAATTATACGATCGTCGTAAATGGTTTAGTTATACACTGATTGTAATATTATTTGCTCTTCCATTTATTCAAGTAAATGGTGAACAGTTAGTTTTACTAAATTTTATTGAACGTAAATTTGTATTTTTTTGGTTGAAATTTACACCTCAAGATTTCTATTTATTTGGCTTTGCAATGTTAGTTGGGATAATTGCAATAGCTTTATTTACAGCGATTTTTGGAAGAGTTTGGTGTGGTTGGGCGTGTCCTCAAACCATATTCTTGGAAATGATTTTCAGAAGAATAGAATATTGGATTGAGGGCGATGCCAGCCAGCAAATGAAATTAGATAAGCAACCTTATAATGCCAATAAGATTTTTAAAAAGGTCTTAAAACATGGCATTTGGATCTTTATTTCACTTTTAATTTCTAATACTTTTTTAGCCTATATAATTGGATCTAAAGCGCTTTTTAAAATAATTACTGAGCCCATTAGCGAGCATTTAGTTGGTTTTATTTCGATATGGGTATTTACAATGGTGTTTTACTTTGTATTTAGTTATGTTAAAGAAATAGTTTGTACAGCAATTTGTCCTTATGGAAGACTACAAGGTGTATTATTAGATAATAAAAGTATTATAGTTGCTTACGATGAAAGAAGGGGCGAACCAAGAGGTAAAATCAGTCATAATGATTCTGTCGCAAAAGGTGATTGCGTTGATTGTGGCTTGTGTGTACACGTTTGTCCAACCGGTATAGATATTAGAAACGGTACTCAGATGGAATGTGTGAATTGTACGGCATGTATTGATGCTTGCAATGTTGTAATGCAAAAAACAAATAGACCACTCAATTTAATCGGTTTCTATCATTCAGATTATATTAAAAAAGGAATACCGTTTAAGGTAGGCTTGCGCGCCTGGGGTTATATAATTGTTTTATTTGTAATGCTTAGCGCCATTTCCTTAATGATGTATAATCGCAAAGAAGTTGATTTAACCTTATTAAGAGCTTCTGGAACATTATACCAAGAAAGAGTAAAAGGAGAAATTAGTAATTTATATAACGCAGAGATTACTAATAAATCTAATCGAGATATCCATTTTAGATTGGCTTCTGAAGATGAAAAAGATAGTATAGAAATCGTTCAAGGAGGCCAACATTTAAAAAAGGATAGTAGTATGTCCATTACGTTTTTCTTAATTAAGAAAAAGGCAGATATAGATGAATTTAAATCGCCAGTAAGGATTTCTATTATTGAAAATAATCAAAAAATTAACACCGTAAAATCAACATTTTACGCTCAGCCAAATTAAAATATGCATTGGGGTCACAAGATTATAACAGGAATGATATTGTTTATGATATTCATTTTGGGGATGTCGTATTATATGTTTTTACATCATACAGATACTTTAGTAGATGAAGATTATTACGAACAAGGAATTGAATATGATAAGAAATTGGTGAAGCTAAATAATGCATTAGATACCGCTGCTTTACCAGCAATTAAAGTTGATAGCGCCAATATTTCTATTAGTTTTAAATCTCCGTCTACTTTCAATTTAGCTATTAAACGTCCTGCGGATGCAGCATTAGATAAAGAATTTAAAAGCGATATTCCAAAAACTGAATTTGTACAATCAATAACTGATTTAAAAAGTGGTTTATGGTTATTAGAATTAAATTGGAAATCTAATGGAAAGGAATATATAAAAGAGACCTATATTAATAAATAATGAACATTTATTGGGTAGCTACTTTAATGGGATTGATGGGCAGCGTGCATTGTGTTGCCATGTGTGGTCCGATTTTGTTAGCTATACCTTACAATAATACTTCTAGATGGGTAAATTTTTTTAAAAATTTAATTTATCATTTTGGAAGGATTATGGTTTATGTAATTTTAGGCATACTTATAGTCCTAGTTGGAAAAACCGGAGGGTTATTTATAGACCATCAAAAAGTAAGTTTATGGATTGGAATCATTATGGTTTCCCTTTCAATATATGCTCTATTTGGCTTTAGGTTTAAGAAATATGATTCTTTCTATAAAAAGGTTATAAATTTATTCAGTAAAGTCTTTGGAAAATTCTATCAATCTCGATTTTTTCCATTGTTAGCAGGTATGTTAAATGGTATTTTGCCATGTGGAATGGTGTATGTAGCATTAGGTGTATCGGCAAATGCCAATTCAATCATGGAAGGATCAAAATTTATGTTGTTTTTTGGTCTAGGGACAGTTCCTTTATTATTAATTCTATCTGTTGGAGGTGTCTTTATAAAAAAATACATAAAATTTAACCCTAAAACTTGGGTGCCAGTATTCGGTATATTTTTCGGAATACTTTTTATTACTAGGGCTTTAGAATTAGACTTGCCTTTTATTTCTCCGATTATTTTAAATTCAATAGACGCTTTCTGTAAATAAAAACAGGAAGTGAATTTTATTATTTCTTAACACAAATAGTTTATTGTTTTTAGTTAAAAATTATAGTTTAAATGTTCTTTTTTAAACACAATATGGATTTTATATCTCTTTAATTAATTTTTGTAAAAATAATGATATTGTTAGATTTTGTATAATTTAAATTATTGATAATCAATTTATTGTGATGTTTGTGTTGAATTTATTTTGTAAAAATAAGAGCGCTTATTTTTTATAATGTTTTGATTTTATTAAAAATTATTAACTATATTTGATACTTACCCTTCCGGGTATGTTTTTCATAGGTAGATGTGGGGCTGGTTACTTTTAGTTTCCAGCCCTTTTTTTATTATCTTTAATCATGAATAAAAAGAAAATAATTGTAGCTATTTCTGGGGCTAGTGGGGCAATTTATGCTAAATTATTACTTCAAAAATTACAACTTCTATCAGATCAAATAGAGCAAGTTGGAGTAGTGATGTCTGATAATGCAAAACAAATTTGGAAGGATGAATTGGATGACACTTCATTTGAGGGCTTTCAGTTTGATTTTTACCATAAAATGGATTTCAATGCACCTTTTGCTTCTGGTTCTGCCAAGTACGATACTATGGTGGTTATTCCTTGTAGTATGGGTACTGTTGCAAGAATAGCGCATGGTATTTCTAACGACCTGGTTACTAGGGCGGCAGATGTGATTTTAAAGGAAAGACGTAAGTTAATCTTAGTAACAAGAGATACGCCAGTAAGTTTAATTCATTTAAGGAATATGGCAACCGTAACAGAAGCAAATGGAATTATCTGTCCGGCTACGCCATCATTTTATAGTAAACCACAAAATATAGAAGAATTGGCATTAACAGTAGTTGATAGAGTGGTCGATTTGATTGGTTTAGATCATACTACCTATAGATGGAATGAATAATCAAGATTTTTAATTAAAATTTCAACTTGATTTTCATTTTACAGAATACTGACTAATCTTTTCGTATTTTTGTAAATTCATGAAAAAAGTAGCTTTTTATACACTGGGCTGTAAGCTCAATTTCTCCGAAACAAGCTCTATTGGACGTCTTTTTACTGATGCAGGGTATCAGATAGTAGACTTTACTAATGCAGCTGACGTTTATGTGATTAATACCTGTTCTGTTACAGATCATGCTGATAAAAAGTGCAGGAAAGTGGTTAAAGAAGCGCTTAAGTATTCACCGCAAGCATACATTACCATTGTGGGCTGTTATGCTCAATTAAAACCTCAAGAAATTGCAGAAATAGAAGGGGTTGATATGGTTTTAGGTGCCGCAGAAAAGTTTAGAATTGTTGAATTTATTACTGATTTAACAAAAGAGCCTAAAGCAAAAATTCATCAACAGGATATTTCAGAGGTAGGCCATAATTTTGTTGCAGCTTATTCTTTTGGTGATAGAACACGTACTTTTCTTAAAGTTCAAGATGGCTGTGATTATCCATGTACCTACTGTACAATTCCTTTAGCTAGAGGTGGAAGTAGAAGTGATACTATTGATAATGTGGTTGCAAGAGCCATAGAAATTGGTAAAAGCGGAGTTAAAGAAATCGTTTTAACAGGCGTAAATCTTGGCGATTTTGGAATAAGGGAAGGTGTTAGATCTGATAAATTTATTGATTTAATAAAAGCTTTAGAAGCAGTTGAAGAAATTGATAGATTTAGAATTTCTTCGATTGAACCAAATTTATTGAGTAATGAAGTGATAGATTTTGTGGCATCAAGCAAAAAGTTTGTACCCCATTTCCATATTCCTTTACAATCTGGTTCTGATAAGATTTTGGGCTTAATGCGTAGAAGATATCAGCGCGATTTATACAAAGAACGTGTTGAGCGCATCAAACAAATTATGCCTGATTGCTGCATAGGCGTTGATGTAATTGTTGGATTTCCAGGTGAAACTCAGGAAGATTTCTTAGATACTTACGAATTTTTAAATAATCTAGATATTTCTTACCTACATGTATTTACGTTTTCTGAACGTCAAGATACCCCAGCTACTAAAATGAAAGGTAAAGTAGCAGGTAGCACAGCATTCGAAAGAAATAAGATGTTACACATCCTTTCAGAAAAGAAAAAGCGTGCTTTTTATACAAGTCAGATTGGTAAACAAGCAGAAGTTTTGTTCGAAGATGATTTAAAAAATGGATTTATGCACGGCTTTACTAGAAACTATGTTAAAGTAAAAGCTAAGTATGACCCAGTAATGGTAAATGAAGTAAAGCAAATTCAAATGGTTGCGTTAACTCCAGAAGGTGAGATGGAAGTTATGGAAACTTCAATACCTGTGCATACACATTAAAAAAATATATATTATTTATAATGCTGTCGCTTTAAACGACAGCATTTTTTTTGCGATTATTTGCATAGAATATTAAACCTAATCCAACTAGGATTAAAATTGTAGATATTAATTCTGCTTGTGTGAAAGCTAAATTTCCAATATGATATTTAGAGTTAACTCTTATAGATTCAATTAAAACGCGTTCTACACCGGCCATAATCAAATATATTCCAAATATTACCCCTGGTGTTTTAATGTACTTTCTAATTGCCCAAAGGATGCCAAATAATACCAAGGCCATAAAAACTTCATACAAAGGTGTTGGATAAACAGGTTGTGGCAATTCAAAACAAAATCTACCTACACAATTTGCCATTGGTAATCCTTCTTGAGCAACATTGTTGGGGTAGGTATAAGCCCACATCCAGTCGGGCAACCATGAAAAAGGTTTTGGATTTAAATTTACAATTCCCCAATCGCCATCTCCTGATAAATGACAACCAATTCTTCCTACTCCATAGGCCAACATCATTCCAGGGCCACCTACATCTAACATGTGAATGGGTTTAATTCCATTCTTTCTCGCAATATAAATTACTGCTGCACCTCCACAAATTAATCCACCATAAAAAGTTAAACCACTAAAAGAAAGTAATCCGCCAACAGGATCTTTTACAAAAGAATCCCAATTTTCTAAATTGTCGAATAATTTTGCGCCAAAAAATCCCCATACTGCTGCCCAAATTACAATAGAACTTAATAATTGATGTGGACGAATACTAACTTCAACTGTTTTTGGTGTAGGTAATTTTGCCTTTTGCTTATCCGAATAAGCTAAATAACCAAATATTCCAGCTGCTACAAGACCACCCAATAAATTACCTTCTGAAGATAAAATTACAGTTTGCGCATCGTTAATTAATGCATTATAATTCATTAATCCATAAACTAACTTATAGCCAACCAGAAAGCCAAAAAAAGCGTTGGTGCCAATTTCCATTACAGATGCCGGTTCGCCAATTACTGTTTTCTTTTTTATAGGAAAAATTAAGCTTAGGGCTTCCTTTCTTTGTAACTCTTTAGACATTGCCCAATAACCCGCAACAAATGCAAGCGCTACAAAAACGCCAAATGTGTTAAAAGGAAGAGGAATATTTACGCCAAATAAGTATTCAAGAAAATGGGATACGGTAGGAAACATAAATTAAAATTTAGCTCTAAGATAGTAAAATACTTTTTGAACTAATGGTAGTAAAACCTATGTGTAATAAATAAACAACCATATTTTCTAACGGTTAGGTTGATGTAAATTCAATATTTTTTGAAATAAATAATTATATAGTTTTCGTTTAATTGATTGATTATCATTTATATTTAAATAATAATAGTCAAATTTTTTATGGGTATGGTTTTACAATCTTTTTTAATTAAAAATCTATTTTTGCGATTTCTATTCTTAGCCTTATTTATTTTAACTTTCTCTGTTGCAAAAGCTCAGGTTTTATTTTCCCATAAAAATAACCCCTTAGTAAAAGAAGCTCAATCTTTATATGATGCTGAAAAAGATGTTGATATAATTTCATCTATTAGCAGATTGAAGGAGTTTCCTAAAAAGGATACTTACGATCTATTAGTTTGGGTTGGTTCTTTAAATGATATGAACTTTAAATACAATTTTTTTAAAGCTTTTCATGAAAAATCAGCCTCTGTTTTAGATGAATTTTTAGCTATTAAGCCAACAAATGATGAAGAAATATTCAGATTTAATTCGGTAAGGTATGGGAAAGCATTCGCAACAGAAAATATTGAAGCTTTGTCTAAAACTACTTTAGAATTGAAGAGTTTATTTGATAAAGGTGCTAAACCACTTTATAATTTGATTTCATATGGAATGTATGCCAGTTATCAAGGAGGTTCATCAAGCTTTAAATTGGATGATATTTCAACCTTTATTGTAAAAAATGCCACTAAATTAAATATAAAAAGCGATCATTTTTATGTGATGGCTTCAGGTATTGGAAATCAAACAACAGCAAATTTATCGTCACAACAGCAAGTTTTCCTGAAAAGAAGATTGGAGTATTCTACTGCTATTATTGATAAAATGGCTGCTTTAAAGCCAGAATATATGCCTGATTTATTGAATTTGTTATGGGGCGAAGCACATTGGGTAAGCTCACCACAAGAAAGTATTAAAGTTAGAAAGGAATATATTTACGCACTAAATGGAATTTTAGCTGCTACTTCTATTACCTATCCAAATGCCTCAAAATCAATAAAAGAAGCTAGATTATTATACACTATGTTTCATGATAATCAGGCTAATCAGTCTGCCTTAGTAGAAGAGTTTATAAAGCTGCAACCTTCGAGAGAAGAGGCCTTTAATAAAATCATTGCCTATTTAAATAATTTGCCTTACGATGGTTCATTAGAATTATTATCTCCAAAAAATATAAGTTGGGATAAGTCGTTCAAGGATTTAATTATTAAACTTGATAATTTTAAAATGGAGGCAATATTTAGGTATTCAAATTTTCTTGAAGATTATCTAATGGCAAATTCTATTAGTGATAATTTGGTTGCAACGGTTTTTCAAAAGATTGATAATTATTCTATTTCAGATATGGTTTATTACGCTGATTTAAAGGATTTTGATGCTACTTATTTAAATGAAAGAATAGGGTTGTTACTTAATAAGTTTAATAAAATTAGAATATTAAATAAGTACAAGGGGAGTACAGTTTTTTCTCAAGTAAACCTATTTTATAACTTAAATTATCATTTAAACTATTTGATGGTGAATGAAAATCTTGCGGCTAATTTTTCAGATTTGCAAACAATGGTTAAATCATTAAATTCTAAAGATGTAGAATTTATTGGTCCAACTGCTTCTCAAAAATATATTGAAGAATACAGAAGTGTAATTGAATTGTATAAAGGGAAAATAAATGCAAACCAACAAGCTCAATTAAAAGAGTTAATTAATTCACTTAATTCTAAATTTTCTTCGAAATAAAAAAGTCCTTGATAATTCAAGGACTTTTTAAATGAATAAATTGCTTCTTTATAATGCTTCTGAAACTACTTCTTTTACTTCAGGAACCATCCTTTGTAATAAATTTTGAATTCCCGATTTAAGGGTAATCGTTGAAGATGGACAACCACTGCAAGAACCTCTTAGTTCTACAGTTACTACACCATCTTCAAAAGAACGATAAGAAATTGCACCACCATCTTGTTCAACAGCTGGTCTTACATAATCATTTAAAATTTGCTGAATTTTAATTTCAATTTCAGTCCCTTCAAAATTTAAATTCTCTTCTAATTCCTTATCTTTTATTTTTTGTTCAGATTCTACAGCACCTTTTACAAATTCCTTTAATATGTCTTCTATATCAGACCAATCGGCATCATCTGTTTTGGTAATTGTAACAAAATTACTTGCGAAAAACACCCCGTTAACAAAATTAAATTTAAATAACTCTCTTGCAAAAGGTGAATTTTCAGCACTTTCTTTTGTAGGAAAATCTTCACTGCCATTAATTAATAATTTATTGACCATGAATTTCATGGTAGCAGGATTAGGTGTTTGTTCTGTATATACGTTAATAGTCATAGTACCAAATTTTTTCAAAATTAATAGACATTATTCGAACGCTTGTCTTTATTCCGTCATTTAATTAATAAACACCTGTATAATTAAATGGTGTTATTTTTCTGAGCTCGACTTTAACATCCTCATTTACCTCTAAAGTTTCTATAAAATTACTGATCGATTCAGCATTTATTTTATCATTAGTTCTAGTAAGCTCCTTTAATGCTTCATAAGGATCGGGGTAGGCTTCTCTTCTTAAAATGGTTTGAATGGCTTCTGCTACTACTGGCCAATTGTTTTCAAGATCATTATGAATGGCTTCTTCATTAATTAATAATTTGTTTAACCCTCTTAACGTAGCATTTATCGTAATTAAAGTATGCGCTACAGGAACCCCGATATTTCTTAGTACAGTAGAATCTGTTAGATCCCTTTGTAATCTTGAGATAGGTAATTTAGCGGCAAAAAATTCAAATAAAGCATTTGCAAGACCAGCATTTCCTTCTGCATTTTCGAAATCAATAGGGTTTACTTTATGCGGCATGGCCGATGAGCCAACTTCTCCAGCTTTTATTTTTTGTTTAAAATAATTCTTAGAAATGTACGTCCAGATATCTCTATCTAAATCTATAATAATATTGTTAATACGTTTTAAAGCATCACATTGGGCTGCAAACTGATCGTAATGTTCAATTTGAGTTGTATGTTTACTTCTAAAAAGACCTAATTGATTTGACAGGAAATTATCGCCAAATTCAATCCAATTATGATTAGGAAAAGCAATGTGATGTGCATTGAAATTTCCAGTTGCGCCACCAAATTTTGCAGCATGAGGAATAGATTTTAAAGAATTTAATTGAATTTCTAATCGTTCTGCAAATACTAAAAACTCTTTACCAAGTTTGGTAGGCGAGGCAGGTTGGCCATGCGTATGAGCTAATAATGGTATGTTTTTCCAATCAGTAGCTAATGATTTTATTTTTTCAATTAATGACTCTATAGCTGGATAATAGCTTTCTTCTAACGCCAATTTAAAAGAATAAGGGATTGCAGTATTGTTAATATCCTGAGAAGTTAATCCGAAATGAATAAACTCTTTATATTTTGATAAGTTTAGCTCGTCAAATTTACCTTTTATAAAGTATTCAACAGCTTTAACATCGTGGTTGGTGACTTTTTCTGTATTCTTAACATCAAGCGCATCTTCTTCCGAAAAATTCTCATAAATAGCTCTTAATTGTGGGAATAAACTTGAATCAAATTCGGTTAAATTTGGAATTCCTGAATTACATAGTGCAATAAAGTACTCTATTTCTACGAATACTCTATATTTTATTAATGCTGATTCGGAAAAATAAGTAGATAAGTTTTCAGTAGTACTTCTATATCTTCCGTCGATAGGTGAAATGGCTTGTAATGCAGTAAAGGTCATGAATTATTTTTTTTGCAAAGTTACTTTTTTCTTATTGATTTAAAGGAATTGCAAAAAAATTGGACAAAAAAAATCCCAGTTTGAATACAAACTGGGATTTTTTATATTTCTTACTATTCTTAGTTAGCAGGAGTAGTAGTAGTTGTAGTAGTTTCAACTAAAGTATCAGTAACTGTAGAATCAGAAGTTAAAGTATCTACAGTAGTAGTAACCATACCTGAATCAGTTAATAAAGTGTCAGTGTTTTCAGCTTTTTTCTCTGAACAAGCAACAACTGATAAAGATAAAGCTAATGCTAAGAATCCGAATTTAAATAAGTTTTTCATTCTAAATTTTTGTTTAAATAAATTAATTAATTTTAATGTTTAATACCGCAAAGATAAAAAGGTAACCCAATGATTTGAAAAAAAAATAAATATTAATTTTTTATACCGACCTTGGGTTACTATTTAAGATATTAAGTATTAATTAGTGAATAACAAATTGAGTAATACCATTCCATCAGATAAAGAAGTTGTTTTAGGCATTTTAAACAACACTGAGCAGGTTTTAGATAAATTATATAAAGGCTATTTTCCAATGGTCCTAAAATTTATTTTAAACAATAACGGAGATGAAAATGATGCTAAAGATATTTATCAGGAATGCATAATAATATTATACAACAAAATCAAAAGTGAGGATTTTGAATTAACCAGTAAACTTAAAACTTTTATTTATTCGGTTTGTAGAAGGCTTTGGTTAAAACGGCTTTCAGTTTTAAGTAGAAATGCTGGTAATATTAAAGATTTTGAAGATGTTTTAGCTGTTGAAGAAGAGATTGAGGATCATGAAAAAACAGAATTTGAGTTTGCAAAAATGAAATCCTCTTTAGAAATGCTGGGTGAACCATGTAGTACCATAATTCAAGACTTTTACATAAAAGGCTTATCCATGCAAGAAATAGTTGAAAAATTTGGCTATACGAATACGGATAATGCAAAAACCCAAAAGTATAAATGTCTTCAACGATTAAAAAAGTTGTTTTTTCAGCAGTAGTAATATTAAAAATAGGGAAATGAGGAAAGAATTAGCGATAGATTCCATTATAGAAGATTATTTAGAGGGAAGATTAACTGAAGATGAACTTTCTGCTTTTGAAGCACTACGTAAATCTGATGTAAATATTGACCAAAAAGTTATCGAACATGCTTTATTTTTAAAGTCAATTAATAACTACAAGTCTAATTTAGAGTTTCATTCCAAATTAGATGCTATACATGATGAGTTAGATGTAGAAAGCTTAGTAAGTGTTCATGGCCCAAAACCTACCAAAATTATCCAATTATGGAGAAATAATAAGTCGGCAATTGCGGTTGCAGCATCTTTTCTATTGGTTTTAAGTGTTGCTTTATTTACTATTCAGTCTAATAAAAATCAAGTTGGTACTTATGCTGAAATGAAGAACGAGCTTTCAAAAATAAGAACCTCACAAAATAACCTAATAAGAAATCTACAATCTAACAAACCAACAGCGGTAAATCCTGGAAAGTTTGGAGGTTCTGGTTTCGCATTAAGTGCTAATGGTTATATCTGTACCAATTATCATGTTGTAAAAGATGCAGACTCTATTTATGTTCAAAATAGTAAGGGTGAATCTTTCAAAGTAATTAATATTTACAATGATCCGCAATACGATTTAGCAATTCTTAAAATTGTTGACCCTAAATTTAGCAACTTACCTCAATTACCTTATTCCTTAAAAACTGCGAATATTGGATTAGGAGAGAATGTTTATACGCTTGGATATCCAAAGAACGATGCTGTTTTAGGCGAAGGTTATGTGAGCTCTAAAAGCGGATTTGGTGGAGATACCACAATGGCATACCAAGTTGCTATACCAGTTAATCCAGGAAATAGTGGTGGACCATTATTAAATAACAATGGACAAATTATAGGCGTTATTTCAGGTAAAGAAAATCAAACGGATGGTGCAGCATTTGCTGTAAAGTCTAAATTCATAAAAGAAGCATTAAATGCTATTCCTCAAGACTCATTAGTGAATAAAATTGTAATTAGTAAAAACAGTAAATTGTTAGGGCTTAAGAGAACTAAACAAATTGAAAAATTACAAGATTACGTTTTCATGGTTAGAGTTTTTTAGGATAGGGAATAAGAGAATTAAAAAAATCTGATGAGCACCATCAGATTTTTTTTTAATAATACTGAATTATTTCAACCTCAAAAATACAGTAACCAAATTCTTTTAGAGATGTGAATATTAAAAAGGTGTTTTGTGATGGTTTTACCTTGTATTTCTTGACTAAATTTTGAGCTGTATCAGGGTAATTTCTTACAATAACATTAGCAGATAAATTTTTTATTTTCTTTAATTCGTTTGCATTTATAATTCGCTTTACTCTAAATATTCTACCAGGGAAAAGTTGGTTAATTGCTGTACTGGTATATAGCTGAGCATCTAAATCTAGCTTAATTAAATTATAATGTTCAGCAATTTCATTAAAAGCTCCAGATTTTAATAAAGCCACGTCTGGTTCATATAAATATTCTATTTCTGTTGGATTTAAATACTTATGCTGAAAGGGTATATGGTTTAAAACAGAATTAAACTGCTTAATTTCTGTGTTTAGGCAGACAGAATGAATGGTTGTTTTTTTTGTATAATCCGGATTTATAATCCATAATAGCTCTTTACATTCATTTTTTACACTAATTATATATACATCACTTACATTTTTAAGTTCCTTTAAGCCCGCATTTAGATCTAATAATGGTGAAGTTTTAATCACCAAAAGCTTAGTTTTTAATAAAATTTCATCTAGATGAGGTAAGAAATTGGGTGTATAATCTTCTAATTTGAATACTTTACCAGCACTGTTTCTTCGTGCAGGATCCATGTAAATAAGATCGTAAACTTTATTGTTATTAAGTAATGTTTCTAATCCATCACCATTAAAAACATTTAGATTTTCTAATCCTAATTGTTGTGCATTATGTCTTGTAATAGCAGTTAAAGAATCATTTATTTCAAATCCAATAACAGATGAAAAGTTTTTTGAAAAATAATACGCATCAACCCCGAATCCAAGTGTTAAATCTACCATAGATTTTCCTTTAAATAATGATGCTTTAAATTCAGCAGTTATTTCTGAGGAAGTTTGTTCTATAGAAAGGGTAGGTGGGAAATATATATTTTCAGTATTAAACCAAGTAGGTAATTTTTTTTTAGCCTTTAATTTGGCACCTATTTGATTGGCTAATTCAGCACTAGAAACATTAGAAAATGGACTTTTACTTAGACTAATTTTCGAGATATCTTTGTCTAAATTGTTATTTATAAATGCTTGAACCTCCTTACTTAAAAGGGTTGGATTAAAGGGAATCATTATTTTTCATTAACAATTGGCAAGTGTATCTACTTTTTATTTCTAAAAGTATGTTTTTATCCACAGTTACTCTATCAACAGTAGCTTTATCGTAATACCTAATAGTCACTAATTCTAATCCTTTATTATATTTTACTTTATACAATAACTTAAGATCTTCAATTAACAAATTTATTTTTGTTGGATGATCATCAACACTAACTGAGAAACTTAATGCAGAATTTAACATAGTATTCACACTAACTTGATGTTTGTGAAATAAACTAAAAATTTGACTTAAGTTTTCTTCAATTATAAATGAAAAATCTTTTGGTGAAATAGAAAGTAATACTTGATTTACCTTAAATATAAAAGATGGAATTGGTAAAGGAATTTGGTCTTTCTGGACTTTTGTTCCTGGTAAAGTTAAATCCTTAAAGGATCTTACATATAGTGGAATACCTTTGTTTTGTAGAGGTTTTATGGTTTTTGGATGAATAACTGTCGCGCCATAATAACTTAATTCTATAGCATCCTGATAACTTAATTCAGGTATTTCTTTAGTGTCATCAAACCATTTTGGATCTGCATTTAATACACCAGGTACATCCTTCCAAATGGTAACTTGATCACCATCTATTGCTGAGCAAAATAAGGCGGCAGAATAATCAGAACCTTCACGTCCTAAGGTTGTAGAAAAATTTTCGCTACTGCTTCCTATAAATCCTTGTGTTACAACAATATATTTGTCTAGTAAGGGTTGTAAATCTTTTTGAATTAAATAACAACTTAACGACCAATTAACATTTGCGTTTTGGTAATTATTATCAGTTTTAATATAATTTCGTGCATCTTGCCAAATTACATTTACCCCAATATGGTTTAAATAAGCTGCTAAAATGGTGGATGATAAAATTTCACCAACAGATACAATTTGGTCATAAATATAATCTTCACTGTCTTGGAAAGGCTCTTCTAAAATCCATTCTACTTCAACTAAGGCATTCGAAAGGTTGTCTATAAGTGAACTACCATTTTCACCTAATAATTCTTGAGCTATATTAAAATGAAAGATTTTAATCTTTTGTAATAATTCTTGCGCAACTTCTATTTGGTCATTTTTAAAGGCCGAAACTACCTTTTCGAGTTGATTAGTTATATCAGCAATTGCTGAGTTCACAATTAACAACTGCGGAATATTTGCATTTTTAATAATTGAGCCAACATTTCTAAAACCATCTGCATCCTTAACAGATGCCCCACCAAATTTATATACTGCTTTTTGCATTTATAATAGCTCCTTTGTTTGTTGTTTACTTAATGAACCATTTAGCCATCCTTTATCTATTTGGGCATTGTATTTTTGATAAAAATTTAAAGCTGGCTCATTCCAATCTAAAACTTGCCAAGTCATGCCATTATATTTTCCATTTTTACTCTCTTGAATTACACTTTCAAAAAGTATTTTTCCAATACCTAAACCTCTTTTAGATTCAGTAACAATAAAATCTTCTAAATATAATCTTCTTCCTTTCCAGGTACTGTAACGCGTATAGTATAATGCAAATCCAATAATTAAATTATCTTCAATTGCCACAATCGCCTCCCATACAGGATTTGATCCAAAACCTGCATCTTCAAATTCCTGTAAAGTTACTGTAACTTCTTCAGGCGCTTTTTCGTAAACAGCCAGTTCATTTATGAGTTCCAGTAGTCTTTTGCAATCGCTTTTAACAGCTTTTCTTATTTCAATATTCATATTTATCTTTCTCCAAAAATGCTACTACCAATTCTAACCATATTACTGCCTTCGGCTAATGCAATTTCAAAATCGCTACTCATACCCATTGAAATGATATTAAAATGTGGCTGATTTTTAAAATAGCTAATTTTTAATCCATCAAAAAACACTTTTAACTCATTAAATTCAATCCCAATTTGAGTATTACTTACCCCATTTGTAGCCATTCCCATAACGCCACAAATGCGTATATTTTTTAATGATTCAAATTCTGGTGATCTTAAAATTTCGATTACTTCATCAAAGCCTAAACCGTATTTTGTATCCTCATCTGCAATATAAATTTGCAAAAGACAGTCGATCACTCTATCATTCTTTAAGGCTTGTTTATTAATCTCTTTCAATAGCTTTAAACTATCTACAGAATGAATTAATTGAATAAATGGCGCAATGTATTTTACTTTATTGGTTTGTAAATGCCCAATTAAATGCCATTGAATATCAGTAGGTAATAAATTTGCTTTTTCTACCAACTCCTGCACTAAGTTTTCTCCAAAAATTCTTTGCCCTGCATCATATGCTATTTTAACTTTTTCGGCCGGATGATTTTTAGAAACTGCAACTAAAACTGCATTTTTTTCTTCAATTAATGTTTTATATTTTAATAATTTCCCTTCAATGCTCATTATTCAGTATTTTTGGTAAAATTAACAACCTTATTTCAAATCCAACAGAATTTATCTGGAATGCGCAAAAATATTTTACTAATATGTTCAATTCTTATTTTGTTAGCCTGTAAGTCAGGTGTGCCAAAGGATGTAATTGCTCCTGAAAAAATGAAGGATATTTTAATTAATATTCATGTTGTAGATGGTTATTTAATGACTTATACATCGTTAGATTCTTCAAGAAAGTCTGGATCAGTTTATTATAATAGTATTTATAAGCATTTTGGTGTAGATTCTGCCCAATACGCACGTAGCCTAAGTTATTACAACCAAAATCCGGAAAAATTAAGTGCTATTTACCAAGAGGTTACTACAGATTTGGATAAAATATTAAAAGAAGAGGAGAAATTAGATAAGCAAAATGTTATATCCCAATAATTGCGAGGAAAGAGTTGGGTTTTCGGAAATCCGACAATTATTGTTGAAACATTGTCTAAGTCCTATGGGACAAGAAATGGTGGGCAAAATGCAGGTCATGAGCCGGTTCGACCAAATAGACAAATTTTTAAGGCAGACTCATGAGTTTAAGACCATTCTTTTAGACAATGAGCCATTACAGATAAATGTATTTTTTGATATAAAACGTTTAACCGAAAAAATACGCGTAGAAGGTAGTTATTTAACAGAAGAAGAAGTATTTCAAATATATATATCCTTGCAAACCGTATTTTCTGTTTTAAGGTTTTTTGCTGAAAGAAAGGATGTTTATCCAGCTTTAGAGGCATTATTTGAAAATTTACCAATAGAGCAAGGAATTTTAAGATCGATTGAGTCTGTAATTGACTTAAAAGGAAAAATTAAACCAAATGCATCTCAAAGGCTACAGGCTATAACTACAGAAATAGCAAAAGGAGAGCAGGAAGTTAGGAAGCGCATGGATAGTATTTATAGAACGGCAGTAAGCAAGAATTATGTTGCTGATGGTTCTTTAACTATGCGTGATGGAAGAATGTGTATTCCGATTTTATCTGACCACAAACGAAAAATAAAAGGTTTTATACACGATGAATCTGCAAGTGGTCAAACTGTTTATTTAGAACCTGAAGAGGTTTTTAATTTAAATAATCAGCTTCGCGATTTAGAATTTGATAGGCGACGTGAAATTATTCAAATTTTAACTCGATTAACAGATGAGTTAAGGCCTTATAATGCTCAATTAGTTGCTTATCATGGGTTTTTAACCAAATTAGATTTTGTTAGAGCAAAGGCATTATTTGCAATATCTATAAATGCATCACTTCCAATTTTAAAGAATGAACCTAAATTAAAATTAGAAAATGCAAGGCATCCTTTATTGATGTTGAGCTTTAAAGAAGAAAATAGAACTGTAGTTCCATTAAATGCGCATATTGATCAAAGTTTAAGAATACTAGTGGTTTCTGGGCCAAATGCCGGTGGAAAATCTGTTTGCATGAAAACAATTGGGTTATTGCAAATGATGGCACAATCTGGATTATTAATTCCAGCCGACGGACATACTGAAATTGGCGTATTTGATAAAATTTTCGCTGATATTGGTGATGATCAAAGTATTGAAAGTGATTTAAGTACTTATAGTGCTCATTTAAATAAAATGCGCTATTTTATTTCAAATGCCACCGCTAAAACATTAGTGTTGATAGATGAGTTTGGAACGGGTACAGATCCTCAGTTTGGGGGACCAATTGCGGAAGCGGTTTTGGAAACTTTAAATAATAAAAAAGTAAGAGGTGTAATAACAACACATTATTCTAACTTAAAACTTTTTGCGGGTAATAATGAAGGGTTAGAAAACGCCTCCATGTTATTTGATAACTCAAAAATGAAGCCGTTATATATTTTGGATATAGGCAAGCCAGGAAGTTCTTATGCATTTGAAATTGCTCAAAATATTGGTTTACAGAATGATGTAATAGAACTTGCTAAGAAAAAGACAGGTACAAAGCAAAATAGTTTAGATAAAATGTTGGTTGAACTAGAGAAAGAGAAAAAGGAAGTTCATCAAGCAAAAATTAATCTGGCAAACCTGCAAAATAAGGTTAAGAATTTAGTGGCTGAAAATGAAAAGCACAAAGAATTTTTAGAAGAGAATAAAAAGAAATTGCTTAAAGAAGCAAAATTGGAAGCTCAAAGCATCATCAAAAATGCAAATAAATTGGTTGAAAATACCATTTCTCAAATCAAGAAGAAGCAGGCTGATAAAGAAATTACAAAAGCACTTAGAGATAATTTAAATAGGAGTTTAGAGGAGAATAAAATAAAAGAAGAGCCAAAAAAGAAAGTTATAATTGAAGAAAATGATGATGAGATACTTGCAGGAGATTGGGTGAAATTATTAAGCAATGATGCGGTTGGTCAGGTTATAACTATTAATAAAAACTCCTTGGTAGTGGCTTTGGGCGATTTAAGAACTGTGGTAAAAAGAAATTCCGTAAAAAAAGTTAGCCATAAGCAGGTTAAAAAGTTAGCTCAAGGCAATGCTTTTGCTGGTGGTATGACTGATTTGGCTACTAATTTTAAAGCAGAGTTGGATTTGAGAGGTATGCGAACCGAAGCGGCTTTGGCAGAAGTTGAAAAATATTTAGATAAAGCTATCATGTTAGGTTTTCCATCTTTGAAGATTATTCATGGAAGAGGGGATGGAATATTAAGAAAAATGATCAGAGAATATCTACGAAAATATAGCGAAGTAAAAAGAATAGAGGATGAACACGCTGATAGAGGAGGGGATGGAATAAGTTATGTTTATCTTGCCTAATTAGCGCTTAGGACATTTTTTACAACGTTTTCCTTTTTTATATTTTTCGCAACATTTTTTCATTTCTGCTGTACAAGAAAATAAGAATCGCATTCCTTTTTGTTGTTCATCATTAATTTGAAACCCAGCGTTTTTTGTAGAATCATTCATTACTACAAAGGTAGTAATTTTTAATTATTCTAAATAATAATAAGTGTTTTTGAATTTGAATTGATCAAAATGAATTAAAAGTCATCAATCATGAAGTAGATTGATGACTTTTAATTAGATATTAGCTATCGTGTTTTTCTAATAGTTTTAGCAATATTTCAAAATCTTTTGGATAAGGAGCTGTAATATCAATTGTATTATCTTGTAGATCTTTAAAACTTAGTTGTCTTGCATGAAGAGCAAACCTTTTCATAATGGGTTGTTCTTCTACATCTTTTGATAATTTATATCCTCTTTTAAATGACGATAAATAAACAGGTTTACCTTTATACATGTCATCACCTACAATTGCAGCGCGTTGTGTAGCTAGGTGAATTCTAATTTGGTGCATTCTACCCGTAACCGGCTTACATTCTACTAAAGTATAATGTTTAAAGTATTTAATAGAATTGAACCAAGTTTCTGCTCTTTTACCTTCGGCTCTGTCAATAGAAACATGCTTATTTCCTTCATTTAAAATAGGTAAATCAACCAATAAATTTTCAAAAACAAATTGTCCTTGAACTACGGCATGATATATTTTATTTACTTTTCTTTTTTCAAATTGAATTGAAATATGTCGGTATGCTTCAGGGTTTTTTGCAATAATTATGGCGCCTGAAGTTTCTTTATCTAATCTATGGCAAACTTGTGCATCTGCATGATACTTTTTTGCCATTCTAAGAATATTGGTTTCACCCATTCCTGTTCTATCATCTAAAGAAGCTAGGAAAGGGGGTTTATTAACTACTATAAGATCATTATTTTCAAATATTATAAGATCTTTAAACTGTGGTATTTTCAAAATATGGGGGTTAATCGAGGCGTTTTAGGCCAAATTTTTCTATTTTACTGTATAAATGACTACGCTGAATGTCTATTTCATCCGCAGTTTTGCTAACGTTCCAATTATTTTTCTCCAGTTTAAATTTAATATAGTCCTTTTCAGCCTGGTCTTTATAATCCTGGAAACTTTTGAAGTCATCGTAATTTATTGAATTGCCATTTGTAGATTGAGATTCGTTTCCACTTCCAATATTAGTACCTCCTGTTGGATTAGCAAATGCAATTACATCTTGCTCACTAATTACTTTATCACTTAAAATAATTAGACGTTCAATCATATTGTGAAGCTCTCTAACATTACCTGTCCACGGTAACGATTTAAGGGCTTTCATTCCAGCTTCATTAATTTTTTTTATCGGCATACCGTATTCTCTGCAAATTTCCTCTAAAAAATTTTGAGCAATTACTGGTATGTCTTCTGTTCTTTCGGTAAGATTAGGTACATGAATATTAATCACATTTAGTCTGTGGTATAAATCCATTCTAAAATTTCCTAATTCTATTTCTTTAAGTAAATCTTTATTAGTAGCAGCTAAAACTCTAACATTTACTTCAATTTCTTTCTCGCCACCAACTCTAGAGATCTTATGTTCTTGCAAAGCACGTAGAACTTTGGCTTGAGCAGACAAACTCATATCGCCAATTTCATCTAAAAACAAAGTACCGCCGTTGGCTTGTTCAAACTTTCCAATTCTTTGTTTAACTGCAGAGGTAAATGAGCCTTTTTCGTGTCCAAACAACTCACTTTCAATTAATTCTGAAGGGATGGCAGCACAATTTACTTCGATTAATGCATTTTCAGCTCTATTAGAACGTTCATGTAGCCAGCGAGCAACAAGTTCCTTACCACTTCCGTTTGCACCCGTAATTAAGACTCTAGCATCTGTAGGGGCAACTCTTTCTATAGTCTCTTTAATTCTGGTAATACTTTCTGATTCTCCAAGAATTTCTCTGGTTTTACTTACTTTTCTTTTTAAGACTTTAGTTTCGGTAACTAGTGTTCCTCTGTCTAATGCATTTCTTACTGTAATTAATAACCTATTTAAATCTGGTGGTTTTGAAATAAAATCGAAAGCACCTTTTTTACTAGCTTCAATGGCAGTTTCTACTGTTCCGTGGCCAGAAATCATTATAAATGGGATATCTGGTTTTAAAGCCAATGATTGCTCTAAAACTTCCATTCCATCCATTCTATTCATTTTAATGTCGCATAAAACTACATTATAATTGTTATTGCGAATTAGTTCTAATCCATCTATTCCGTTATCTACATCTTCAACTTCGTAGTTTTCATATTCTAGGATTTCACGAAGGGTACTTCGGATAGCTCTTTCGTCGTCTATTATTAGAATTTTAGCCATTTAATATGATTTTCTTTTAGATTTTTTTTTAACAAGATACTTTTTTTATTTCTATTATTCTTTAACGGAATAAACAGGATAAAAATTCTATTGTTTGGATAATTAAAATTTCTCTTTAAATTAATAAAAAAGAAAAAATGTAGACCTATAAGCCGGGTTCTGTTTCCGTAAAACGGATTTCTATCATTAATCTAGACTATATGTTGCCATATAGCTCAAACGCCCTACCCATTCCATTAAATTTTAGCTGAAAGCTAAAAAACGAAGCGTGCAACTCCATATGGAACCTATTTGGACTTTCAACTCCCAGGGTTTACCACAACCATGGTCACCCATAATTGTCGTGAGCTCTTACCTCGCGTTTTCACCCTTATCGGTCTAAAAGACCGACGGTATATTTTCTGTGGCACTTTCCGTTACTCAAAGTTAATTGAATACCTTGCGGTTAGCAAGTGAGATGCACTTTGTTGCCCGGACTTTCCTCTCCGACCTAAATCGCAGCGATAGAACAGTCTACATTTTTCACAAAGATAGTAAAAAGGCTAATTAGACTGTGATAAATCTATTGAAACTTGGCTGTATGGGTACATTCCTTGTTTATTGCCAAATGAGTTCGTGATATAAACTATAACTTGTGCAATATCCATATCAGTCATTTCAGGGAAACCTTTCATTTCTTCCTGATATTTTTTACCATGTATAATTAATTCTTCATTGGTGCCATTTTTAATTATACTCGCCAATTTATTTCTATTGGCTTGCATAAATAAAGTATCCGTTAGGGGAGGAACTAATTCTCCTAATCCTTCTCCCTTTTTACCATGACAATTCTGGCAAGCTTTTTCATAAACAGACATGCCGTTTATATAATACTTTGCTTGTTCCAATTCTTCAGCAGATTGGCAACTACTTATAATTATCAGCACTAAAAAATTAAGAAATAATAAGCTTATAATTTTTCTCTGCACTATTTTTCTTTTAATAATATAGGAAGATCTTTCCTCAATTTTTCTACCTGCTCATCATTAGTGCCGTCGTATGCGCCTCTAATTCTTCTTTGTTTATCTATTAAAATAAAGAAACCTTGATGAATATAACCGTCTCTTGCAGTACTGTCTTCATTAGCAGCAACCAAATAATCTTTTTCGGCAATGGTATAAACTTTTTCTTTTGAACCATATGCAAATTGCCATTTTTTAGTATCTACACCTAATTTTTGAGCATAGGTTTTTAATCTCGAAGGTTTATCGTATTTGAAATCTATGGTATGAGATAAGAACATTAAATCATCATTATTTTTAAACTCATCATAGATCGTTTTCATGTTCCTATGCATAATAGGGCATATTGTTGAACAAGAAGTAAAGAAAAAGTCAGCTATATATACTTTATTTTCAAATGTTTTTTGATTTATAAGAACACTATCTTGATTTAAAAACTCCCAGTCTGGGATGGTTTTATAAATTGTATCTACCTTAATTTCGCCATTTGCAAGCTTAGTTTCTTGCGTATGTCTTTCTCCGTAAATTGGTAATGTTTTTTCTTCCTTACATCCCGTTATAACACTTAAAACAAGTATTGAAAATAAAAATATAGATCTAAATTTCATAGTATTAAAATAATTCGTAAATGTAGGTATAAACGATTATATGGGTAGAATTTAGTATTAAAAATTACATCTCTGTAACACCAAGATCAACTAAAAGTGAACTTAAATGATTGTCTAATTCAGTATTTACTTTCTCATAATCTTCAACCGTGTTTAAATTACTATTTATGCTGCAATAGAATTTAATTTTAGGTTCTGTTCCAGAAGGTCTTGCAGAAATAATATTTCCATTTTCTGTGATAAATTGTAAAACATCAGATTTTGGAAAATTAAGCGGTTGAGTAGTATTATTAACTAGATCTGTTTTAATTCCTTTTTCATAATCCTTAAGTATAATAATCCTAGAATTTCCTATTGTTGAAGGAGGATTTGATCTGAACTTTTCCATCATTGATTTGATTTCTTCGGCGCCAGACTTCCCTTTCTTAGTAAGCGAAAGTAAAGTTTCTTTATAGAAACCATGTTTAATATATATGTCAATTAAAGCATCAAATAAACTCTTGCCTTGATTTTTATAAAAAGCAGTCATTTCGGCAATAAATGCACAACTAATAACTGCATCCTTATCTCTTACTAATTCTCCAACAGATAATCCATAGCTTTCTTCGCCACCGCCAATAAATTCTCTTTTACCTTGTAATTCTGTAATTAAGGCACCTATGTATTTAAATCCTGTTAAGGTTTCGAAACAATCAACGTTATAATATTTTGAGATTTTTGCAATTAAATCGGAAGTTACAATCGTTTTAACAATGTATTCTTTGCCTGTTAATTTACCTGCCGCATTCCATCTATCTAACAAATAGTGAACTAGTAAACTGCCAGATTGATTACCATTTAACAAAATAAACTTTCCATGGTTATCTTTTACCGCAATTCCCACTCTGTCTGCATCTGGATCTGTTGCTAAAACTAAATCAGCATCTATTTTTTCGGCATATGAAAGTGCCATTGTCATGGCTTCTTTTTCTTCAGGATTTGGATATATTACGGTAGGGAAATTTCCATCTGGTTGTTCTTGCTCTTTTACAACATGAATATTTCTAAATCCGAATTTTAATAATGCTGCAGGAACTATGGTTATTCCGGTACCATGAATAGGCGTATATACAATTTTAAGATCTGATTCTTGCGTTATAATTTCTGGTTCTAATGAGAGTTCAGAAATTTTTCTAAGGTATAAAGTATCTAATTCGGAGCCAATAAATTCAATGTTTTCATCAACTCTATTAAATTTAATTTCAGAAATATTTTTAATATCGGCCACTTCTTTCATAACAAGCTTATCTGCAGGGCTTACCAATTGTCCGCCATCTTCACCATAAGCTTTATACCCATTATATTCTTTTGGGTTATGAGAAGCGGTAACCATAACGCCACTTTTGCAACCCAATTCGCGAATAGCAAATGATAAAAGTGGGGTAGGGCGTAATGCTTTAAAAAAGTAAACTTTTATATTATTAGCCGAAAAAACATCGGCAGTTATTTCAGCAAAATATTTAGATAAATTTCTGCTATCGTATGAAATGGCAACAGAAATTGGTTGATTTGGATAAGTTTTATTTAAATAATTTGCCAGACCTTGAGTTGCAGTTCCAACCGTGTATTTATTCATTCTATTTGAACCAGGCCCCATAATCCCACGTAATCCACCAGTGCCGAATTCAAGATTACGATAAAAAGAATCTATTAAAGTGGTTTCATCACCAGTATCAATTAAATTTTGAATTGATTTTTTAGTCGCCTCATCATAATCACCGTTTAACCAGCTTTCTATATTTGCTTTAATGTTAGATTCTATATTCATATACGCTCAAGTATTACTTATGGCTAAAGTATGGATTATATCTATATTTTAATTAAAAATGTTTTCATCTAGCTGAATTTTCACGCCTTATTGGTAAATTCACACAATTATTTATAAATTAATTTAAAGTCCAAAATGAAAATATTAAAGTTTGGTGGTACATCAGTAGGTAGTGCCGACCGAATGAAAAGCCTAGTCGACATTATAGATCCAGCTGAACATCAAATTGTTGTGTTGAGTGCTGTTTCTGGAACTACCAATAGTTTAGCTGAAATCTCGAAGTTATTATTAAATGATAAGCGTGAGGATGCTGCAAATGCTATAAAGAAATTGAAGCAGCAATATGTTGAAATAGTTGAAGGATTAGGTTTAAAGGACGAATTAAAAGAAGAAGCAAATGATATTGTTGATTATCATTTCAATATTTTAAATAATTTCTGCAAAGAGCATTTTACATCAATCGAAGAGAAAATAGTATTGGCACAAGGCGAATTACTATCCACTTCATTGTTTCATATTTACTTAAAATCTATCAATATAAAATCAGTATTGCTACCTGCATTAGATTTTATGAAAATTGATGTAGATAATGAGCCTGAAATCCCATTTATTACTGCACATTTAAAGCCTCTTATAGAAGCTCATCCTGACACAAAATTATTTATAACTCAAGGATATATTTGTAGAAATAGCTTTGGAGAAGTTGATAATTTAAGAAGAGGGGGAAGTGATTATTCAGCTTCATTAATTGGGGCCGCTTTATTGGCAGATGAAGTTCAAATTTGGACTGATATTGATGGTATGCATAATAATGATCCAAGGATCGTAAAAGGAACCAAACCTATAGCAAAATTATCATTTGATGAAGCTGCAGAGTTGGCTTATTTTGGTGCGAAAATTTTGCATCCACAGTCGGTTTTTCCTGCTCAAAAATATAAGATCCCGGTTAGGTTATTAAATACAATGGAGCCAAATGCACCTGGAACATTAATAGCCACAGAAAGTGAAAAAGGTAAAATAAAATCTATTGCTGGAAAAGATGGTATTACAGCTATAAAAATTCAGAGTAGCAGAATGCTTTTAGCCTATGGATTTTTAAGAAGAGTTTTTGAAATTTTTGAAAGATATAAAACTCCAATTGATATGATTACTACTTCTGAGGTAGCCGTATCTTTAACAATTGATAAATTGGATTTCTTACCTCAAATTATTGATGAATTAAAAGATTTTGGAAATGTTGAAGTAGACAAAGACCAAGCAATAATTTGTGTAGTAGGCGATTTTGGAGCTGAAAAGCATGGTTTTGCTGTACGAGTTTTAGAAGCTTTGAAGCATATTCCTATCAGAATGATTTCTTATGGAGGAAGTAATTACAATATTTCTATGTTAATTAATCAAGATGATAAAGTAGAGGCCTTGAGAAGTTTACACAGCAGACTTTTTGATTAATATTTTCTAAATAGAAAAAACAAAAAAACGAGGAATAGCGCAAAGAAAATTATAGCTCTATTCTTTTTATTATATGCTTCTTGACTAATTTTTTGTAGTTTAAATTCTACTTGATTGGCCAGAAGAAATAGTAAGACAATAATAGCTAATCCTACAATTATAAATTTTAACATGTTTAGTCCTAAAAATATAGCGCAATTTGCAGAAATTGAAACACCTTTTTATTATTATGATCTAGAATTATTGAAAAAAACTTTAGAAGCATGTGCAAATGAAGCTAAGGCTTATAAATATCATGTGCATTATGCTTTAAAAGCTAATTTTAATGAGAATGTTTTGAAGACAATTCAAGAATTTGGATTTGGAGCAGATTGTGTAAGTGGAGCAGAAGTAGAAAAGGCCATAGAATGTGGTTTTTCGCCAAATAAAGTAGTATTTGCTGGGGTGGGGAAATCTGATAAAGAAATAAACAAAGCTTTAGATCTAGATATTTTTGCATTTAATGTAGAAAGTGTTCAAGAACTAGAAGTGATTAACGAATTGGCTAAGGCAAAGAGTAAAATTGCGCAAGTAGCTTTAAGAATTAATCCAAATGTTGATGCACATACTCATGCCAATATTACAACTGGCCTTGATGAAAATAAATTTGGGATAAACAGTTGGGATTTGCCTTTATGCGCCTCTGTTTTAAGGAATTCTGAAAATATTAAATTCTTAGGGATTCATTTTCACATAGGTTCTCAAATAACCAATTTGGAGGTGTTTAAACACCTGTGTATAAAAGTAAATGAATTTTCTGCCTGGTTTGAAGAACGCGGATTTACATTAAAAGTTTTAAATGTTGGTGGGGGATTAGGGATAGATTATATGAATCCAAATAATCAAATTCCAGATTTCAAGGAATATTTTAAAATATTCGCTGAATTTTTAAATGTTGGCCCTCATCAGGAAGTTCATTTCGAATTAGGTAGAGCTTTGGTTGGACAATGTGCTTCGTTAATTTCTAGAGTTTTATATGTTAAATTGGGTAGAAAGAAGAATTTTATAATTCTAGATGCTGGAATGACTGAGTTAATGCGACCAGCTTTATATCAAGCCTATCATCAAGTGGAAAATTTAACACGTATTGATGTAGAAAAAACGGTTAAATACGATGTTGTGGGGCCTATTTGTGAAAGTACTGATAGTTTTGGAAAAGAAATATTGCTTGCTGAAACCCAAAGAGGCGATTTGTTTGCTATAAGAAGTACAGGGGCATATGGCGAGGTAATGGCATCAAATTATAATTTAAGGCCATCTATTGTACATGTTTACGATAATGAAGTAAAATAAAAAAGAGTCAGGAACTCAATGTTTCTGACTCATTTCTGATCTGTTTTAGGTTATTTTAATTTTTTTTGGAGGCAATAAAAACCAGAACTCCAGCTACTAATGCAATACCACCTGCAAAAGGTGGCCAATTCACACTTTCTTTTTTGTCTGATGTAATTTCTATTGGACCAGCATCTACTATTTTTTCTTTTTTAGTATAAGTAAATCCGGTCCACACCAACATAACTAAACCTAAGATCATTAAAATAATTCCTACTGATTTTCCCATATATAAATAACAAAGTATTGATCTAATTTGTTTTATGGTATAGTTTAATTAGGGAAAATGGAGGCGGGCTATAAAATTATTTTTTTTTAAAACTTAGGCTCAACAAAATAAAACCTATAATAGTAATGGCTCCTCCTAAATAGGGTATCCAATCTAAGAGTTGATGGTTCCAAAAAGGACCTTTGGATTCTCCTTTATCTAGTTTAAAATAAATTAGGGTGCTATAAGCCAACAGAATTAGTCCGATGTCTAATATTATTACTGATAATTTCCTTGACATTTTTTTTTGTTTAAGTTTATTAAATATCGTAATAAATTATGAAATAAAAAAATAGCACAAAAAAACTCCAGAAAGTAATTCTGGAGTTTGAGTAATTTTAAAATTTGATTTATTCTTCGAAGAAATCAATTAATCCACCTATAAAATATTCTTCAATTCCGGCGGTAAAATCTTTATAATCTTCGTCAGGAATATTTGTTTGTACAAACTCTAAAGATGTTCCATTTTTATCTGGATGAACTTTAATTGTAACAATAGAAGGTGGATTATTATCACCAAAATACCATTGTTGAACTATTTTCTTGTAAGGCTCGAAACTAATATTTTTACCAGTTATATCGCCATCCCAATAAGAAAATTCTGTTTCAGGTATTTCTTCAAATTCTACTTCTGCTCCAGTCCACAATTGAATACTTTGCGCTTTTGTTAGCGCTAAATAAACTTCTTCTGGTGGGGCTGGTAAATAGGTATATTTTTTATAATCCATTTTATTTAAATGCGTTGATACCTGTTACATCCATACCTGTAATCAATAAATGAATATCATGTGTTCCTTCGTAAGTAACAACAGACTCTAAATTCATCATATGTCTCATAATACTGTATTCGCCTGTTATTCCCATACCACCTAACATTTGTCTTGCATTTCTAGCAATATCTAATGCAATTTCAACACTATTTCTTTTAGCCATTGAAATTTGTTCTGGTGTAGCTCTATTTTCGTTTTTAAGCATTCCTAAACGCCAAACTAATAACTGACCCTTAGTGATTTCGGTAATCATTTCGGCCAATTTCTTTTGTTGTAATTGGAACCCACCAATTGGTTTTCCAAATTGGTGACGTTCTAAAGAATATCTTAAAGCAGTATCATAACAATCCATAGCTGCACCTAATGCGCCCCAAGCAATACCATAACGTGCTTGATTTAAGCAACCTAATGGACCTTTTAATCCTTCAATATTTGGGAAAACATTTTCTTTAGGAACTTTTACATTATCGAATACCAACTCACCAGTAGCAGAAGCTCTTAAGCTCCATTTTCCATGAGTTTCTGGAGTAGAGAAGCCTTCCATTCCACGTTCAACCACCATTCCCTTAATTTTTCCAGCTTCATTTTTTGCCCAAACAACAGCAATATCAGCAAATGGTGCATTAGAAATCCACATTTTTGCTCCATTTAAAATATAATGATCGCCGGCATCTTTAATGTTAGTAACCATGCCACTTGGGTTAGAGCCATGATCTGGTTCTGTTAGACCAAAACATCCCATCATTTCGCCAGTAGCAAGTTTTGGAAGATATTTTTTCTTTTGTTCTTCAGAGCCATAAGCAAAAATAGGATACATTACTAATGAGCCTTGAACAGAAGAAGTAGATCTTATCCCAGAATCTCCTCTTTCAATTTCTTGCATTAAAATACCATAAGAGATATAATCTAAACCTGCACCGCCATATTCTACTGGAATGGTTGGTCCAAAAGCACCTATTTCTCCTAATCCTTGTATCAAATGTTTAGGGAACTCAGCGCGTTGCGCATAATCTTCAATTATAGGACTAACTTCTTTTTTAACCCATTCGCGGGCAGTTGCTCTAATTAATTTGTGTTCTTCAGTTATTAATTCGTCTAATAAATAATAATCTGGTGATTCGTATAAGTCTTTTTTAGCGGAACGGTTCATCTTTTTCTTATATTTGGTCTTCTTTTTCAAAGGTAATAAAATAGACCATAGCATACTAAAGATGGAAGAATTTATCCAGAAAATATCACTTAAGGATGTAAGATTTTATGCTTTCCATGGTTGGTATCCCGAAGAACAAATTATAGGTTGTTGGTTTACAGTGCATGTGGAAGTAGAATTTTTTAAAGTTAAAACAGAAGAAATGCTTTCTAAGACTTTAAATTATGAAGATTTAAATGCCATCATCAATAGGGCTATGGAGACGCCCAAAAAACTATTAGAAACAGTAGTTGAAGAAATTTTGGAGGAAATTAGAAACGATTACCCATTTATAAATTCGGCTGAGGTAACCATAATTAAACATAATCCACCTATGATTGGAGAAGTTGGATCTTCGGTAGTAAGTTTAAAATATACTAAATAATGTTATTCGCTAAATTAACCTCAGCACATATTGAGGAAATATCTAAAATTGTTGATTCAGCTTCATACACTGTAAATCAAGAAGAATTAGAAAAGTATGGTAAGGACGAAACAGAAGATTTATTGTTTTTACCCGAAATTGTTGTGAAACCAACAAATACAGATCAAATTTCTTTATTATTAAAATATTGTAATGAGCATCATATACCAGTAACTCCAAGGGGAGGAGGTACCGGTTTAAGTGGTGCGGCGCTTCCTATTTATGGCGGATTATTACTTTCAATGGAGAAGTTCAATAATATTCTTTCTATTGATACCGAAAATTTACAAGCTACTGTAGAGCCAGGTGTAATTACTGAGGTTTTTATGAATGCTGTAGAAGAAAAGGGATTGTTCTATCCGGTTGATCCAAGTAGTAAAGGTTCTTGTTTCATAGGTGGGAATGTGGCGCATGGTTCTGGTGGACCAAGAGTGGTTAAATATGGAACAATAAGAGAGTATATTTTAAATTTAGAAGTTGTATTGCCTAATGGCGATATAATATGGACTGGAGCAAATACCTTAAAATATGCTTCAGGATATAATTTAACTCAACTCTTAATTGGTTCGGAAGGGACATTAGGAATAGTGACCAAAATTGTAACCAAATTAATTCCAAAGCCTCAACAAAACGTTTTGATGCTAGGTTCATTTTTATCGAATGAGGCGGCTTGCGCTGCTGTGTCTGCAATTTTTAGAGCGGGTGTAACACCTTCGGCTTTAGAATTTATGGAACGTAGAGGGGTAGAATGGGTAATAGAATTTGATGATATTAAGTTCGATTTAAAACCGGAAATTGAAGCATTTTTAATGATTGAGATTGATGGCAATGATTTAGACGAGATTTTTAAAAATTGTGAGGTCATAAATTCTGTGTTAGAGCAAAATGGTTGTACCGAAGTGTTGTTTGCGGATACAGCCCAACAAAAGGAAGATATTTGGCGAATGCGTAGAACGATGGCAGAATCTGTTAAATCTAATTCAATTTATAAAGAAGAAGATACAGTAGTTCCAAGGGCAGCATTGCCTAAATTAATTAATGGAATTAAACAAATTGGTATTAAATATGGATTTGAAAGCGTGTGTTATGGACATGCTGGTGATGGAAATTTACACATCAATATTATTAAGGGAGGAATGAGTGATGAAGATTGGAATGAAAAGTTAAAGTTTGGAATTGTAGAAATATTTGAATTAACGGTTGCACTTGGCGGTACTATTTCTGGTGAACATGGTATTGGTTATGTGCAGAAAGATTATATGTCGATTAAATACTCTCCAATTCATATTCAATTGATGAAAGGTATAAAATCTATTTTCGATCCAAATGGGATATTAAACCCAGGAAAAATATTCTAATGATGTACGCTTTAGAAAATGATTTTCTACAAGTAGAAGTTAGCGGACTAGGTGCTGAATTAAAAAGTTTAAAATTTAAACCGGATTTAAAAGAAAGAATGTGGTCTGGAGATCCTATTTATTGGAATAAAACCAGTCCTTTATTATTTCCAATTGTAGGATCGCTAAAACAAAACGAATATAAGTTTAAAGATAAGGTATATCAATTAAACAGACATGGCTTTGCTAGGGAGATGGAGTTTGAGCTTGTAGAAAATAATTCGACAAGGTTAAAATTCCGATTGAATTCTTCTGAAAAAACTAAAAATTTCTATCCTTTTGATTTTAGTTTATATGTGGAATATGAATTAAACGATGCAGTTTTATATTGCAATTATGAAGTTGTAAATATCGGCCACGATGAGATGTTGTTTTCAATTGGTGCTCATCCTGCATTTGTAGTTGGAAACGGTACAGAAGCTTCATATAACGAGTATGCTTTGCATTTTAATAAGGATAATAAAATTAATTGCTATAAAATTTATGATGGATTAATTGGTGAAGACTATAAGGAAATGGTCTTAAAAAATAACCAACTATCACTTTCTTACGATTTGTTTTATGATGATGCATTGGTGTTTAAATCATTAAAAAGTGACTTAATTATTTTAAGTAATGATGGGGGCCAGACAGGGTTGAAATTCGAATTTAAAGATTTTCCTTATTTCGGAATTTGGGCTGCAGAAAACGCTAATTTTGTTTGTTTAGAACCTTGGTGTGGAATTGCTGATTCGGTTAACCATAATCAAGAATTAAGTGAAAAGGAAGGTATAAATTCCCTTTCACCTACAGAAACTTTCGAAAGATCATGGAGTGTAAGCTTAATTTAATGATTTAAGCGATTTTTAAATCTAACTGCTCAAAGTCAATCATTTTGCTTCTTTCAATTTCTGGAATGGATACAGATTTTTTGCTAGTGTAATCAAATGCAATACAAGAAGTTTTACCTGTACTGCAAATGGATTCTTTGTTATTTATTTCTTTCACGATTAAATATTCTAAATCAAAACTTTTTATACCGATTCTAGAAGTTCTGATATAGATATAAATTGTGTCTTCTGGAAAAATAGGCTGTTTATATTCAATAGAGGCACTTCCGATAATTATTCCGGTTTTTTTCCAATTCCAGTTTATGGCTTGTTGCCAATATTTTGTTCTCCCGATTTCAAAATAGGTTAGGTAGGTGGCGTTGTTAACATGACCTAATAAATCGAAATCATTGAATCTTAAATCAATTTTTGTTTTGTATTTAAAAGGTTGAATGGGGTTTATTTCGGTCATTTTGACTGGTTGATTGTTATTTTCACGCCAAAATGACTTAAAAAAGTTAAAAATTCTCATTGGTATAACAGTTGAATAAGCTTTGTAAACAATAAATCTATAAAAATTAAAATTATGACACTCGTAAAATTCAATAACAGAACTCGCAATAGTGCACCATACTTCAACAATGTTTTTGATTCATTGTTCAGTGATGCAATAAATAAAGTTAATAGTATTAGTAAAATGCCATTGGTTAATATCTACGAAAATCAGGAAGCTTACAAAATTGAAGTAGCGGCACCAGGATTAAATAAGGATGATTTTCAAATCAATGTTAAGAAATCTACTTTGTCTTTATGGGCAGAAGTGAAGAAAGAAGAAGGAACTGCAATTGATTATTCTAGACAAGAATTTGATTATAATTCTTTTGCTCGTTCATTTAACTTACCTGAAAATGCAGATTTAGAGTCTATCAAGGCTGAATATATAAATGGAATATTAACCATTACCATTGCAAAAGTTGATGAAAAATTAATGAGTAGAGAGATAAAGGTTTTATAAAGTTGGTTTAGTTAAGTTTGGTTTAGTGTAATTGTTACACAAATAAAGGGTGTTTTATATTTGAAACGCCCTTTTTTTATGCAATATCATAGTAATTTGGTATTTTTGAATATGCAAAGAGAAATATTAGACACTAAGAGAAAAGCTTTAAAAATTAATCTTAATTCTAAGATTTATGGCACATTTGCCGAGATAGGAGCCGGTCAGGAAGTCGCTAGGAATTTTTTTACTGCAGGTGCCGCTAGTGGTACTGTAGCTAAAACGATGTCGGCTTACGATATGACTTTTAGTGATGCTATTTACGGGGCTGAAGAAAGTGGTAGATATGTAAGTCAATCTCGCCTTCAAAAAATGTTAGCTCATGAGTATTCGCTGTTAAATGAGCGTTTAGTAGGAGAGAAATATCAAGACAGAACATTTTTTGCCTTTGCAAATACGGTAACTACTTTAAATTATAATAAAAGTAATGATCCGCATGGTTGGATTGGTATTAAGTTTCAAACGGAACCTGATTCAGAACCAAGTGAAATACATTTTCATGTAAGATTATTAGATACAGATGCTCATATTCAGAATAATGTTTTAGGTATTATTGGTGTAAACCTTGTTTATGCTGCTTTTTACCATTATCAAGATCCTAAAACTATGATTGAGTCATTGGCAGATAATTTAACTGTAGGCTCTGTTGAAATAGATTTGGTAAATGTTTCTGGCCCAGCATTTAAGAATTGTAATAATATTTTATTAAATCTATATCTTATTGTAAAAGACTTTTCTTCTGCTGCTATTTTCGATGAAAATGGCAATTCTTGTCAAGCGAAAGACTTACTTTATAAAAAGGATATTATGATTTTGAGAACCAAGTATGGTCAAAAATCAAATCCTAATTTTAGTATGTTAAATAAGGCAGTTGAAGAGTTCGTAAGAAAAGAGAAAGTTGAATCTGGAAATTTAAGTGTACTTATTGAAGTTTTATTGTCTAATGTTTTAACTGCAGACGACGACGACTTAGAAAATGTAGATTTAGAAGCCGTAGCTCAAAGAGCCGGAGATTTATGCAAAACTGGTAACTTGGTAATTGTGAGTAATTTTGCCAGACATAATAAATTAGCCAAATATTTAGAGCGTAGTAAACCAAAGAGTGTAGGGATTTCTACTAATATCAACAACTTAAAGTTTGTTTTTAACTCCAATAATTTTGGAGATAATTATAGTAATCAGTTATTAAGTTATGTGAGTGATACTTTTAGTAAGAATGTTAAATTATTTGCTTATCCGTTTTTAGATAAAAAGACTGGGGAAGTTATTACCACTAAAAATATGCCTGTAACTGAAGATGCAAAACCATTATTTGACTTCCTAATTGTGAATGGTTACATTACAGATATTCAAGACTATAAAGAAGAGGATGTAAAGACAGTTTAATTAGTTTTTAACTTATTAAAAACACACCTTTTTTCAGAAATATTGTTCGTTATTTCCATTTTAGAAATAATGAATTGCATAAAAAAAAGAAGATAATTATCTTCTTTTTTTTATGCTTTAAATACTCGATTTCTATTCTAAGAAATATTGAAATTTACTAAGGAATAACAGTAGTAAATAAATAAGTTGCAAATAGCACTAATAACACAATTCCTTGTAAAATATTAGTCCTTCCAGCGCTAAATGCTATAGAAATTGTAAATAGAGATGTGACTAATAATAAAGTAGATTTTGCATCAATCCCAAGAATTACTTCCATATCCGTTAATTGTGTTACAATAGCTACTGCAGGAATAGTTAATCCAATACTTGCTAATGCAGAGCCAAGGGCTAAATTTAAACTGGTTTGTAATCGGTTGTTTCGTGCAGCTCTAAGTGCGGCTAATCCTTCAGGTAATAAAATAACAGTTGCAATTATAATACCTACTAATGATTTTGGCGCGCCTAATTCAAAAACAAAAGATTCTATATCTGGAGAAAGCTTTTTAGATAATAAAACTACTGAGGTTAATGCAATTATTAAAAAAACTAAACTTAGTATAGTAGTAAGTGTATTTGGAGGTACCGCGTGTTCGTCTTCAGATTCTGCACTCGATTTATCTTCGGGAAGGAAGTAATCTCTATGTCGACCTGCCTGAACCCCTACAAAACCTAAATATAAAACCAGCGACATAATTGCAATAAAAATTAATTGATTGTTTGCATAAGATGGACCGCTTTCTGTAGTTGTATAATTAGGTAAAACAAGAGTTAAAATGGTAATGGCTGTAAGGGCAATTAAAGATGCGCTAACACCTTGTTTTACAAATAATTGTTCTTTAAATCTATATCCTCCCACCAATAAACAAATTCCAATAATACCGGTTAGTAAAATCATAATGGCAGCAAATACTGTATCTCTTGCGAGCATTGCGGAACCACCTGTTTTATCTGATAGCATTATAGAGACAATTAGCGAAACTTCGATAACTGTAATGGCTAAAGCAAGAATTAAAGTTCCAAATGGTTCACCAACTTTGTGAGCAACAACCTCTGCATGGTGTACTGCAGCCAAAACCACTGCGATTAAGGTTGCGCCCATCGCAATTGAGAATATTGCAGAAGGTTCTACCACGTTGGTCAATAGTAAAACAACTAAAGATAGTATCGGAAGGAATACCGACCATAAGGGTAAAGATATTTTATATCTCTTACTAAGAAAATTATTATATGCCATATTAACAAAATAACAAAATAATGTTCGAATAGCCCTGTTAAATTATTAAAAAGTGACATTATAAGATCATTTTATAACCTTGACCTCTAAAATTGAGGATGGCTATTGAAGGGTCATCTTTTAGGTATTTTCTTAGTTTAGTAACAAAAACATCTAAGCTTCTTCCTGAAAAGTAGTCGTCATTTCCCCAATATTCCATTAATAAATCTTCTCTTTTTAGAAGATTGCCAGAATGTGTTGTTAACTTGTGCAATAATTCTGATTCTCTGTTGGTTAGTTTTCGATTGTTGCCTTTATATTCTAGTATTCCTACTGGGTAATGAAATAGATAATCTCCAATAACTCTCGAATATTTGGTTATTTCATTATTGGTTGTCTGAATTTGTCCGATTAAAAATTTAATCCTAACAATTAATTCTTCGATGCTGAATGGTTTTTTTAAATAATCATTAGCTCCACTTTCAAATCCCGAGACAACATCAGAGGGCAGGGATTTGGATGTTAAAAAAATCGCTGGGGTCTGATAATGTTGTCTTAATTTTTTTAATAAGGAGAATCCATCACCATCTGGTAACATCACATCTAAAACAAATATGTTTGCAGGATTTTTCTTTTGCAAGATTTGTGCCGAGACACAATTTGTAGCATGTATTACTTCGAATCCTTTCAACTCTAAAGTTTCTTTAACGATTTCGGCAAGCGATAACTCGTCTTCAACAAATAATATTTTAGCTTTTATTAAATCGGCCATCCTAAAATAATTGTAGTTCCTTTTTCGTTACTAGCTACTTTATACCACCCTTTATGATTGTGCATAATTTGCTTAACGTAATTTAAGCCCAATCCATAACCTTTAATATTGGAATTGGAATTTGCCCGGTAAAATTTATCAAATATGAAAGCCAGATCATGGGCAGGAATGCCGGGACCATTATCTGAAAAGGTCATTACTAAGTAATCGTTTTCTGCATTAATTTCAATTTCAATTTTAACATCTAAACCTCCGTATTTAATAGAATTTTCAAGAATATTACTGATAGCATGTTCCATTTGAATTGGGTCTGCATAAATACTGATAGAAGAATTCATGTTTATATAGTTAACACCTAGATCATTATATATTGTTTTTAAAGATTCTAACTGTTCACGTATTAATAAATCTACATTTAAATTCGATTTTTTAAAGTGTTGCAATTCGTTTTCATAAAGAGACAATTTTAAGATTTTATCAGTTAAGGTGTTTATTCTCTGCAATTCCTGACCCGCATGATTGAGGTATCTCATTCTTTTTTCATTATCTTCAAAAAAGACATCATTTTTTAATGATTCTATTGCAACAACTGCAGTGGCTAAGGGGGTTTTAAATTCGTGTGTTATATTGCTAACAAAGTCATTTTTAATAGAAGAAAGTCTTTTTTCTCTGTTTAAATTTTTAATGAGTTGATATAAACAAGTTGTTAAAACGATCACTAAAATAAAAGAACAGATAATTAAAATCTTCATTTCATTGAATATATAAGATGCAGGATTTTTAAAAAGAACCCTAACATAGGCTTGTTCGCTATATGTTGGCAGAGAACGTGTAATTACAGGAAACTCTTTCTTTAGTTCTTCAGGAAAATTAGAGCTGTATACTGTACTATCTGTTTTTGCAGAATAAAATTTATAAGGAATATGAATATTTTTTTTTGTTAAGTATTGATCTAGAACCGGTCTTAATTTCAACGTATCGAAATATTCTTCCTTTTTAAGCGTGTCCAGGAAATTTCCTAAGTATTGCGAACGAAAAAAAATGATATGATTTTCTAAGTCTTCAGATTTAACCATTTCAACATAACGGTTAACAACTTGCTTTTTTATGCTAAGTTCCGTCTCATTATCTCTTTGTAATCTATTTGCATCTAAAGATTTGTTAAAGTGGTTTAAGGAAAAACTAGAAGAAAAGGCGTCATTTAAATCTTTAACACTTCTTATTTTGTAGACAACCACACTGTCCTGTTCCCTAATACTACTACTTATTTCTATATAATTGGTATCTAGTAATTTTTTTGTTAACCTGTTTGCTATAATGTCATTTCGAATTTGAAATTCTTTTTTTAAAGCATCTTCATAGACCATATTAACTTCACGCTCAAAAATCTGCTGAGTGGTTTTATAAAAACTAGATATCCAATACACTTGCAATCCTAATAAAGTTAAAATAGCAAACATAGAGAGCCCAGGAAGTATTAACGATTTCTTCATTCACTCAAAAATAAGTATTAATTAGCTCTCAACTTTTCTGTTAACATAATATAACATGAAATAACTTTTTGTTAACCCAGTTTCAGGGTAGGTTGTACCAAATTTGTACGCATAAATAACATATCATATGAAAAAAACATTCTTTCTTGTCTATCTAGTTTTGCCTTGTATTACCTTTGCCCAAGGTATTACACTTAAAGTAGGTGATCCGTTCCCATCTATCCCGGTATATAATATTATGAACGCACCTGTTCAAAGCATCGATCTTGTAAATAACCGCGATAAAAAACTCTATGTATTAAATTTCTGGGGTACCTGGTGCAGCCCATGTATTCCAGAGATGGATGAATTGGCTAAACTACAAAAGAAAAATACAGACAAAGTCCAGATTATTGGCATTTCGGATGACAGCCCTCAGAAGTTAAAAACGTATTTAAAGAATAAACCTACAACCGTGTGGTTGGCTACAGATACCAATTATCTGTTTTATAATTTATTTAATCTCTCGTCCGTAAGTCATAGTGCGATCTTAAATGCGGAGCGCAAGATCGTGGCCTTGGTAAAAACACATTCAGTTACCCAATCCCTTATCGATACACTTTTGGCCGGCGGAAAGGTTTATTCGGATGCATTGTTAAATGAAAAACCTGTAAACACATCGGACGATATTTTTGCAGTTGATACAACCCTAACCAACAGCTTTACCATTCGTGGGTATATGAAGGGACAACAGAGCATGGGTAGGGTGTACAGAGGTACAAGTGCGTATGCGGGTAGAAGGTTGAGTTATGTGAATACCGGATTAACAACCATATTTAAATCTGCGTACAATATTGTTTCACAAAAGCAGGTAATGTACGAAACAGATGAAAAAAAAATTAATGATTACCAGAATAAGCAAAGCCTTTATTGTGTAGACATTTTGGTGAATGCTGAAGAGAAAGATAGTTTATATACTATTTTTCAGAAGACGTTAAACGCTTCACTGCCTGTAAAGGCGCGTATAGAGTATAAAATAATTCCCGTTTATGTGTTAACGAATGAGAATTTTAATCTTGCACCTTCTTCTAAACCTTCAACTTATGGTTTTAGTGGGAATGGTTATGAAGGTAGTGGGGTTCGTATAGAAGATTTTGCGAACGATTACCTGAGTAACGAACTAGATTTACCTGTAGTAGATGAAACTAATTTAAAAGACCAGTACGATATTAAAACAACGATGGAAATGCGAACCCGCGATAATGTTATTAAGTCTATCGAAGCGCTTGGTTTACGGATAGAAAAAACGGAAAGAAAAATGAAAATGCTAGTGCTTTATGATTCTGAAAAATAAATAAAAAAGCTCGGTATGATAAATCATGCCGAGCCATATATAAATATAAAGAAAATTATTTGAAAAACAAAACAAATTTTAAATTATTTTTCATTTATATTGTTGATTAACAATAAATTATTCAACAATAAATTTACCTTTCATTAAACCAGAATGTCCTGGAAAAGAACATAAGAAATCGTACGTGCCAGCCGCAGGTGCTGTAAATTCTATGGTTACAGTTTCGCCACCTCCAACAACTTTGGTATGCGCCAAAACATCGCTTTGCATAGAAGCAGGAATGTAATCTGTAGCCTTTGCGCCCATGGCCGCTGTAACAAACCCATCAAAGTCTACTCCCGAAGCAAGTAAAACGAAATTATGGCCCATAATTGTTGCATCCATATTTCCGGTATGTTTTAAAGTTAGCTTTACTGTCTGACCAGCTTTTACTTTAATTTCAGATTGATCAAATTTCATATCGTCGCCACTGCTTAAAGTAACAACCGCTTCATTGCCAGTAGCAACCGTTTTTGTATTTGTTGAAGTAGTATCCTTATTCGAGTTGTTGCCACAGGCACCTAAAAACATTGCTGTTACAGCTAATAATAAGATTGATTTTTTCATTTTAAGTGTATTATAGTTAATTAATAGAATTTGCAGTTGTTTGTTTTTGTTCCATAGCGATGCTTTTTGGAAACAGAATGTTGTTCTCTAGGTGGATGTGTAAATGTAGGTCTTCTTCAAATTCTTTGAGTAAGTGAAAAGTCACTTTATAGGTGTTGCAAGCATCGGCAGGCGGGGTGTAATTATTGCTTAACTCGGCAATTTTACGAAAACGATCGCCTTCATTTTCATGCTCATGCATCATCATTCGAATTGGATTTTGTACAGTTCCAAATGGCGCATTTACTTCATTAAACTCTATCATTTTTCTGACATAAGGAAATAAAACTTGCTCTTCTTTTTTCATATGCCCGGTAAGTTCTGACGCCGATTCTTTGAAAAGTTTACCAATTTCCAGTAATTCTGGATGGCGACCGCCATGAACACGCATTACCTTGTCTAAAAAGGGAATAATTTCTACGATTTTAGACTCCACGTATCTATGGTGTTTTTTCTCTATATAGTCTGCCAGCAAATCGAGGGGCCAAGTTTTATAATCAATTTCTCCATCTTTTTTTAGGGTAGAAATCTCTGTTAATTCGTTTATAAGTGAATTAGCAGCAATGCCTTTTTTTTTGCATGCATCCTCGATTGTGCGGTTGCCATTGCAGCAAAAGTCTATCCCTTTTTGTTTAAAAACAGAAGCGGTTCTATAATCGTTAGCTACTAGTTGTCCGATAATGGTTTCTTTTGTAATGCTCATTTTATTATAATTTAAGTGATATCCTGTATAGATTTTGCGCGTTTAAAAAGTGAAACTCCAAAAATAAATAGGCAAATGGTTTTAATGCCCTCTATTAGTACGAAGTACACATGTAGGTTAGAGGGGGCTACGCTTTCGCCATCAATAATTAATTGTGCTCGTGCATCCAGGGCGGGCAATAACCATAGTGTTTGTGTAATTAGCAATACCAGCGGTATCAGAAAGGTGATATTTTTGAACTTTAAAAAGTCTTTACCGATAAAAATTAAATTTATCAGAATAGCGATACACATTACCCATTCTACTTTATTTAAGGCGTTAAATACCATTCTACCAATTCCTAACCCTAAGGGAAGGGTAATGCCAGGTGCCTGGAATTTCATCCACGCTTCCATGAAACTAATGGCGCCTAAAAATCCAATCCACACAAAAATGCAAATTACCGCTACAGGCATTTTTACGGTGCTGATATTTTCTTTCATATTGTTTGTTCAATTTTTAATTCGGATATTTTTGTCTTAAATAAGGATAAAAAATTATTTCATTAATACGGAGTTACCCGACTTTAATTCGGTTGCCAGCTCATAAATTGTAGTAGTTTCAAGCATATGTTTAAGTTCGGTTCTTACTTTTAAAAATCTGTCGTGCATAGGACAGGGCTTGTCATTATTACATTCACTTAAACCCAATGCACAACCGTTATAAATAGAATCGCCATCTATTGCAAATACAATTTCGCTGATTTTAATTTGTTTCATTCTTAATAAATCTATTTCAAATCCGCCATACGGACCTTTTAAAGAATTAACGATGTTGTGCTTGGTTAGTAATCCCAGTATTTTTGCTGTGAATGCTTCAGGAGAACCTGAATTTTTGGCAACATCGCCAATTTTAACCCTTGTATGGTTAAGAGATTGGGTAGCAATGTAGATCATTGCTTTAATTCCATATTCGCAGGCTTTTGAGAACATTCTTGCTTTTTATTACGATATAAAGTTAAGCTATATTTTTAATTCGGACAAATTTATCTTAAATAAATTTTTAAATAATTCTTGTGTATGTTTAGGTTGGCTTTGCGGAATTAATATGATAGGCAGGAGTTAGCACCAATGGAAACAGAGAATTTAAGAATCAATTTGGGACAGGTACAAAGGGTTGTTAAAATCTATACAATACTTTTCCTTTCAATTCTGTTATTGTCGAAGTGTGGCATACACAAAAAGGATAAAGGAGTTGATGATATTCAAACATCTGTGTATAGAGTTTTTTTTTCAAGAAAGATATATTAAGAATATGCGACCGCCTAGGAAAATTTATATAAATAAAGATTTGATTTATGATGGTTTAAAATCCATTAAAAATCGGGATCTTCCCCAAAACCGGGTTAAAGACCCCGTTCATAAATATCTGAAAATGGAGGAATGGTCTTTTTTGTTGGACCCTAAAATAATATCTTCTCCTGAACAGAATATTATAAAGACTAAATCTTTTCATGCTAAAAAATATCGGAGCGTGAGATATAAAGCTTCAGAAATTATGAGCCCTATCATTTTTTCTAATGATTTTACAAAAGCAGCCGTTTATTATGAATATATAGGTGAAGTTACAGCAAGTGGAGCTATGTTATACCTTTTTGAAAAACAAGGAGATAAATGGGTATTGATTGCAAGAAGTGATGAGGGAATATCCTAGATTTTGGAAATAGAGCGGCCCTCTTGAAAGCTGAAAACTATATTTTCCGATTTTTTATTTGTCGCCATGCTCTTGCATATATCCCTTATATTTGCGCATGATTTCATATTTCCAAGCCAACTTAGAAACCGTTTCTATCCATAAAGTAGGTAATAAACTAGCTGATGAGTATTATTCTTTATCAGATGCGCCTTACACGATAGAAGATCAGGAGCTTAATAAAATCCTATTAACTTATTTTTTGAGTCCGTTCGAAAAGGTAAATGAAATTTACAGGTTATTTCATCCTAATCAGGATTTGAAATTAAATGAAGTATATCATTTTGTTACCCAAATTTTCGAACAACCTAGTAGTTTTCATGAACAAACTGAACAATTAGCAAAACATCTATATAATCAATGTAATCATGCAAAAATTAAATCTGGTGAGGTTTATATCGCTAAATTTACGGATTTGCAAATTGAAGGTGAACTATTAGAAGCCGTTGGGATATTTAAATCTGAAAACAAAGAAACGTATATAAAAGTAGCGCCCGAAGAAGGCAATTTTTCAATTTCTTACGAGCAGGAAGCTATTAACTTGCATAAACTAGATAAGGGTTGTTTAATTTTTAAAACTGAAAAAGAAGCTGGATATAAAGTTGCAGTCGTTGATCAGACGTCTAGAAGCGGAGAGGCAGTGTACTGGAAGGACGATTTTTTAATGTTGAAAGCAAGGAATGACAATTACAGTCATACTTCACAGATTTTAGGAGTATATAAGAATTTTGTAACTCAGAAATTGGATGAAGATTATGATATTACTAAGGCTGAGAAAATAGATTTGTTAAATAAATCTTTAAATTATTTCAAAGAAAAAGAACAGTTTGATTTGGAAGAATTTGGACAAGAAGTAATAGGTAGTGTGGCAGGATTTGAATCTTTTAAAAGCTATAAGCAGAATTTTGAAGAAGAGTTTGAAGTTGAAATTGCTGAAAAATTTGATATATCTGCACCCGCAGTAAAAAAACAAAGTAGAAATTATAAAAGTGTGTTAAAATTAGATCGTAATTTTCATATTTATATTCATGGGAATAAAGATTTGATAGAAAAAGGTTATGATGATGATAAACACATGAATTATTACAAAGTATATTTTAAAGAAGAGGAATAATAAAAAAGGTTTAAGCAATTGCTTAAACCTTTTTAGTTTAAAAATTAACTTGCTTTTTATCTGTCAAAATTTAATTGTCGGCCTTCCATTGCTGCTTTTTTATCTAACGCTTTTCCTAATAATATACCAATAGGAATTCCTCCAGCTAAACCTACTCCAATATAGCCATAGTTGTCTAATAATAAACTGATTGCAGTGCCTAGAGGAATACCCAAAATGGTAAAACCCATTACTAGCCAATAATTTCTATGGTGATTTTTTGCTACTATTTTTAGTTCGGAATGTAAAATAGATAAAATGGTAATTTGTGATTTTTTTATTTTAATAAAAAGTTCATTATTAGTGCCTACAAACTCATTTAATTCAATAATTTCTTTATCAATTATAGTTTTAATATTTTCAGGAATATTCTTTTCTTCAATGGCGACTATCAACTTTTCGTAACTTTCGTAAGCCTGTTTTACTTTAATATCGTTTAAGGATTCTTCTTTCTTAATAATTGAAGTTTGTTTCATTTATGGTATTACTAAATAGATAGGGAGATGTAAAAATGCTTTTAAAGTTTTCGGAAATTCATTAGTTACGCATATTTATAAATTGTAAAGGTTGACCGAAATCAGTTCCTTTACATAGCGAAATAGTTTTTTGTAAATCATCTATATTCTTAGATTGAACCCTTACTTGGTCGTCCATAATTGAAGCTTGAACTTTAATTTTACTGTCTTTTATTTTAGCAACAATCTTCTTTGCGGCTTCTTTATCAATCCCTTCTTTAACTTTTACTTCTTTGCGAATCATATTTCCGGATGCAACTTGATCTTTTCCAAAATCCAAACTGTTTGCATCAATATTTTGCTTCATCATCCTCGAAATAATAGAATCAATAATCGCTTTTAAACGCATATCATCTTCTGTTACGATTGTGATAACATTTGACTTTTTATCTAACTCAATCGTGCTAGCAGAGCCGTTAAAATCGTATCTGTTTAAAATTTCTTTTTTTGCGTTATTTATTGCATTATCAAGTGTTTGCGGATCTACCTTACTAACTATATCAAAACTTGGCATATTATATAATCTTAAATATTTTAGTTAAATTTAATAGATATTTATTAGGTTTTAAAGTTTACTTATCAAGAAGCAAACATTTTAGTGGTTTTTAGCCTTTTATGATTATTAGAATAATTTATTGATTAAGATTTATTAAAATATAATTTGACATGAAATCAAGCAAAATTAAGAATACAAAAACCAAGAAAGAAAAGGATTCAACAAAGAAAATTATTGAATCAACTTTAACGGAACGTTTTTTAGCTGTAGTTAATGATTTAGGTCATAATGCCGAATTTTTAGCTTCAGATATTGCAAAAGCAAGTAAGGCAATTGCAAAAAAATTAGGTAAGCAATTTAAAAAAGCAAAATCTGCTATTTCCGAAAAAATAGATAAGGTATCAACCGATTCTAAAAATCCAGTTAAATCTAAAATAAAAGATAAAAAAGTCAAAGGTACTCCAGTAGTGGGTAGTGTAAAAGTTGAAGCCCCAAAAGTTATTGCAAAGGTTAAGAAATCTATAAATAAAAATGTTTCTGAAGTTGGGAAATTGAAATCTACTAAAGAACCAGTTGCAAAGAAAGCACCTTCAAATAAAACAGTTGCTAAAAGTACTTTAACAAAAGCAACAACAAGATCTTCGGGAGCTAATGCCACTAAAAAAGCTAATATTCCAGTTGTTAAAGTTTCTACACCAAGCGAAACTAATATTTCATCAGCGCCAAAAAACAGCACGGCAAAAGTGGTTAAGAAAACTACAATTGCAAAAAAGACTGACATTCAAAATAAAACGCCAAAATCCAATACATCAACTAATGTTTAATTGCTAGAAAAATCAGATTGATTTAACAATTATTTAATGTAAACTTAACTCAATAATTTTGAGATTTGAAAGTCCATATGCAGTATGGATTTTCTTATGCAAAGAGAAATTATGTCTACCAAAATATACCCGTTTTTAAACCGCGAAATAAGCTGGTTGTATTTTAATGAGCGAGTATTGCAAGAAGCTGAAGATGAAACTGTTCCTTTGTTAGAGCGTATTAAGTTTTTAGCTATTTATTCTAGTAATCTCGAAGAATTTTATAGGGTAAGGGTAGCTACATTGGTAAGACTTGCTAATTTAAATGATCAGTCTAAAGTAGTATTAGGTTATAGTCCGAAGAAATTATTAGCTCAAATAAAAACCATAGTTGTAAAACAAGAGCGCAAATTCGAATATCTTTTTTCTCAAAAAATTGTTAATCAGTTGAGTAAGGAGAAAATTTTTATCCTAAATGATAAGCAATTAAACGTTGAGCGTGGAGGATTTGTTAGGCAATATTTTAGAGAAAATATTCTTTCGCAACTCGTACCAATTATGGTAAGAGACGAGCATTATTTTCCTGAATTAAAAGATAGAACTTTATACTTTTTAGTAGAACTTGTAAAAGAAAACACCAAAAAAAGCGATTATGCTTGGATAGAATTGCCCACTCATTTACCTAGATTTTTAATATTACCAAAAACCAACGATTTAAATTTTGTTATCTTATTAGATGATATTATAAAGTACTGTTTAGACGATATATTTTACATTTTCAAATATATATCGGCCAATGCTTATTCCATTCAAATCACCAGAGATGCTGAGTTAGATTTGGAAAAAGAAGTTGATGAGAAATTTATTGAAGAATTAAAAAAGAGCTTAGATAAACGCAAAAAAGGTCATCCAATGCGTTTAATTTATGATGGCGATATGCCTGTTGAAATTGTGAAGAAAATTTCGAAGGGATATAAAATAGATCGAGAAAACTTAATTAAAGGGAATAAGTATCATAAGTTTTCGGATTTTTATAAGTTCCCAGATATTGGTGGCGAACATTTAAAATATCCAAAATTTGTACCGCTTGCTATAAAGGGAATAAACGAAAAGAAAAGCTTGATATCTAATATAGCAGATCGCGATTTTTTAATTAATCTTCCCTATCAATCATTCGAATATATTCTCTTGTTTTTAAGGGAAGCAGCGATAGATCCAAGCGTAAAATCAATAAATATTACTTTATATAGATTAGCAGAGAATAGTAGAGTTATTAATGCATTAATTAATGCAGCTAAAAATGGTAAAAAAGTAAACTGCTTGGTAGAATTAAAGGCTAGATTTGATGAACAGGCTAATTTATTCTGGACTTCAAATTTAATTGAAGCTGGTGTCAATGTAATTTATGGATTAAGTAATTATAAAGTACACTCTAAGATTTGTTTAATATCAAGGTTAGAGAAAGGTAAATTAAAATACTATGCCAATTTATCTACCGGAAATTATAATGAAGAATCTGCCGGGTTATATTGCGACCATAGTATTTTTACGTCTAATCATTTAATTACATCAGATTTAAAAAGGCTTTTTGCAGCTTTAAATAAAGGTAAAGTTATAGGTGATTTTAAAACATTAATTGTTTCTCCATTAGATTCAAGAAATAGAATTAATAAATTAATTAAACGAGAAACTAATTTTGCGAAAGCAGGAAAACCAGCTAGTATTATTATAAAAGTTAATAGCTTGGCAGATGAAGAAATGATTCATCATTTATATAAAGCAAGCAATGCTGGAGTAAAAATTCAACTTATTGTTCGTGGCATATGTTGCCTTGTTCCAGGTATTCCAGGTTTTAGCGAAAATATTACTGTAGTTAGTATAATAGATAAATTTTTAGAACATGCAAGGGTTTTCTTGTTTAGAAACAATGGAAACGAAGAGTTGTATTTATCTTCTGGGGATTTAATGAATAGAAATCTGGATAAGCGTGTTGAAGTAGGATTTCCTGTGCTTAATATTGAATTAAAAGAAGAAATTAAGCATATTCTCAATTTACAGCTCAATGATAATGTAAAAGCCAGAATAATAGATTCTCAAAACAAGAATAAGTACAATAAAAATTCATCTAAAATTAAAATTAGGTCTCAATTTGAGACTTATAATTATTTGAAAAATAAGCATCAATAGTATGTTAAGATACGGGGCAATAGATATAGGTTCTAATGCTGTTAGATTATTAATAGCAGATATAATTAAGAACGAAAAGGGCTACAAGTATACTAAGAATTTATTGTTGCGTGTTCCGCTTAGGTTAGGTGATGATGCATTTATAAATCAAAATTTATCGCCTAAAAAAATAGAGGATTTAATAAATACCATGATTGCTTTTAAAAAGTTGATGGAGGTTTTTAATGTATCTATTTATTTAGCCTGTGCTACATCGGCTATGCGTGAAGCAAAAAATGGAAAAGAGGTAATTAATAAGATTAAAGAAACAGCAGCGCTAGATATAGAAATTATAGAAGGACAACGTGAAGCCAATATAATTTATGCTAATCATATAGAGGAAAAGTTAGATCCAGATAAGAACTACTTATATATTGATGTGGGTGGTGGTAGTACAGAGCTTTCAATATTCATCGGAAGAAAATTAATCCAATCGAAATCTTTTAATATTGGTGGTATTAGAATGCTCGATAATCAGGATAGACCAGAAACTTGGACTGAAATGCGGGAATGGATTAAAGAACATACCTCAAAATTGAAGAATCTTTATGGGATAGGAACTGGGGGCAATATTAATAAGTTGTTTAGAATGAGTGGAGAAAAGGAAGATGTTGCATTATCTGTTACTAAACTCCAAAAAATGTATAGCGAACTAAATAGTTATAGTTTAAAAGAAAGGATGAAAAAATTTGACCTAAAAGCGGATAGGGCAGATGTAATTATTCCTGCAAGTGAAATTTATATTACCATTGCTAAATGGGCTGGAATTAAACATATTTATGTTCCAAAGGTTGGCCTAGCAGACGGTATTATAAGAATGCTGATGGAAGAGAATTTGTAGAAGAGGAGAAGACAGTAGACAGTAGACGGTAGACAGTAGACATTAGACAATAGACAATAGACAGTATTTAGACTATAGACTAAATACTATTTACTAACTACTAACTACATGATTAAATACTTAATAGTCAATAACCTGATCTTTTAAACCAGCAGGTAATTCTCTATAATTATATTGTTGGCCGCGTAATTGTGGTGTAAACCCAGCTTCTAGTATCGCTTCTTGTATACCACCAGCAGTAAATCTATGAGGTGCTCCAGCAGCAGAAACAACATTTTCTTCAATCATAATTGATCCAAAATCGTTGGCGCCAGCATGTAAACAAATTTGAGCAACATGTTTTCCTACGGTTAACCAAGAAGCCTGAATATTTTTGATATTAGGTAACATAATTCTACTTAAAGCCAACATTCGGATATATTCATCACCCGTAACATTGTTTTTTATTCCTCTTAATCTATTTAATAAAGTGCCATCGTCTTGGAATGGCCATGGAATAAATGCTAGGAATCCATTAGCATCTGAAGGTTTCTCCGATTGAACTTCTCTAATCCAAACTAAATGTTCAAATCTTTCTTCAATAGTTTCAACGTGTCCAAACATCATGGTAGCAGAAGTAGTAATGTTTAGCTGATGCGCAGCTCGCATTACATCTAACCATTCTTTTCCACCGCATTTTCCTTTACTAATTAAACGTCTTACACGGTCGTTTAAGATTTCTGCACCAGCACCTGGAAGGGAGTCCATACCAGCATCTTTTAAAACCTGAAGTACATGAGTATGCGAATAACCTCCTAATTTTGCTATGTGTGCAATTTCTGGGGGACCTAAAGCATGAAGTTTTAAATCGGGATAAAGTTCTTTTAATTTTTTAAAAAGGTCTGCATAAAACTCTAATCCTAAATCGGGATGATGCCCGCCTTGAAGTAGAAGTTGATCGCCACCCAATCTAAATGTTTCTTCAATTTTTTGTTTGTAAGTTTCTATATCTGTAATATAACTTTCTTCGTGGCCTGGGCGTCTAAAAAAATTACAAAACTTACAGTTGGCGATACAAACATTTGTTGTATTTACATTTCTATCAATCTGCCAAGTTACTTTTCCAGACGGAACTTGAATAATTCTAAGTTCATTGGCTACATAAGCTAATTCTGCAGTACTTGCGTTATGATATAAAAAAACACCTTCTTCTTTTGTTAAGAATTCAAATTGAAGTGCTCTTTTTAGTAAATCCGAAACATTCATGTACAAATATAGTAAGTAAAGTCCGAAAGTAGGTAAAGTCCGAAAGACAGTAAGACAGTGAAGACCGAAAGACAGTAAGACAGTAAAGACCGAAAGACCGAAAGACGGGAAAGTCGAGTAGATCTAAAGTCCGTGAAGTTTGAAAGATGATTATGTGTCCTTTTTTGCTTATTTGGTAAGTCTTCTTGCTATTCCATTCTAACTTCCCAACTTTCCCAACTTCTCGGACTATCCAACTTTCCCGACTTTCCCGACTTCTCGGACTTTCCAACTTCCCAACTACTTTCCTTATATTTGCACATATAAATTATGATAAAATTTGAACGTTTTACCTTGGATAACGGACTTCGAGTTCTAATCCATGAAGATCATACTACACCAATGGCGGTGTTAAATGTATTGTACGATGTAGGTGCTCGTGATGAGGATGAACATAGAACTGGTTTTGCGCATTTATTTGAGCATTTAATGTTTGGCGGCTCTATTAATATTCCAAGTTACGATGAACCCTTGCAGCGTGTGGGTGGTGAGAATAATGCATTTACAAGTAACGATATAACTAATTATTATATAACACTTCCAGCTGAAAATTTAGAAACTGCTTTTTGGTTGGAGAGCGATCGTATGTTGGATCTTGCCTTTTCCGAAAAAAGTTTAGATGTTCAGCGAAACGTAGTATCTGAGGAGTTTAAACAACGCTATTTAAATCAGCCTTATGGCGATGTGTGGTTAAAATTACGACCATTAGTTTATACAAGGCATCCTTATAAATGGGCCACCATAGGTAAAGAGTTAAAACATATTGAAGAAGCGACAATAGAAGATGTAAAAGCTTTTTTCAAGAAACATTATCATCCAGCAAATGCAATTTTAGTTGTAGGAGGCGATGTAAATAGAGCGCAAGTTGAAGAATTGTCTAAGAAATGGTTCGGTCCGATTAATGCTGGAGAAAAAATCGTTAGAAGTTTACCAGTTGAACCTGAACAAACAAAATTTAGATCTTTAACTGTAAAGGCAGATGTTCCTCAAAATTCAATTTACATGGCTTTTAAAATGCCAGGTAGGTTAGATAAGGATTTTTATGCGTACGATTTATTATCAGATATTTTATCGATGGGTCAATCTTCTAGGTTGCATCAGCACTTAGTAAAAGATAATCCTTTGTTTAGCGATATAAACGCTTATATAACTTCAAGTATTGATCCAGGAATGTTTTTAATTGAAGGTAGATTATCTACTGGAGTATCAGTAGAAGAAGCTGAACAAGCTATCTGGAATGAATTAGATTTACTAAAAAAAGATGGTATTTCTGAGTCAGAATTGGTTAAAGTTAAAAACAAAGGCGCTGCAATCGAAGCATTTAATAGATTAAGTTTATTAGATAAAGCCATGGATTTAGCTTATCATGAATTACTAGGTGATGCCGAAGGAATTAATTTAGAGAGAGATAAATATAATGCTGTAACTACGGCAGAAATTTTAAAATTAGTAGAGCAAAAGTTTGGTCGCGAAAAATGCTCTATTTTATATTATTTAGCGAATGATAAATAGAACTGTAGCCCCTAAGGCCAATCCAATAAACCATATTAATTTTTTAAAGCCAGAATTAAAACACCTTAATAACAATATACCTGTTTATTTTATGAAGGGTGGTGAGCAGGAAATGCTCCGTTTAGAAATTTTAGTGGAGAACAAATATTTTGATGTAAATAAACCATTGAAAGGAATGGCTGTTAGTGCGCTTCTTAAAAATGGAACCACTAAACGTTCGGCGAAAGAACTGGTAGAAATTATTGATCAATATGGTGCATTTTTTGATGCAGAATATACATCCGACCGTATAATTGTAACACTTTATGTTTTAGAAAAATATTGGAATCAGGTTCTACCTATTGTTAAAGAAGTTGTTCAAGAAAGTATTTTTCCAGAAGAAGAATTGGTGATTTATAAAAGAAATCAACAACAAAAATTTAAAGTAAACATGCAAAAAAATGATTTCTTAGCTAAGAAAACTTTTGCGCATGAAGTTTTTGGAGATACTCCATACGGAATAGATATTCAGTTATCGCATTATGATTTGTTAACGCGTGAAGATTTAATCGAATATTATAATCAGTCGTTTATTCCAAATAACATGAGTATTATTCTTTCTGGGAATATAAAACCTAGTTATTTTGAAGATTTAAATGGATTTTTTGGCGAAAATAAAGTGATCGACAATCTACCTGAAGCCAAAAAATACAGTTTTGAACCAACTATTGGTAGAAAGGTTTATTTAGAAAAACCTGATGCTCTTCAATCTGCCATAAGAATTGGAAATATCTCTATCAATAGAAAACATGAAGATTACGCTGGATTATGCGTGTTAGTTTGTGTTTTAGGGGGTTATTTTGGTTCTCGATTAATGACAAATATTAGGGAAGATAAAGGCTATACTTATGGGATTGGAGCCGCAATAGTGCCATTAAAAGAAGTCGGACAGTTTTACATTACAACTGAGGTAGGTGTTGATGTATGTGCATCGGCATTAGAAGAGATTTATAAAGAAATTGAGCGATTAAGAACCGAGGAAATTACGGAGAAGGAACTAGATTTAGTAAGGAACTTTATGTTGGGCTCATTGTTAGGAAGCTTAGAAAATATTTTTTCTCATACACAGAAATTTAAAAATTTATTGTTTTCTGGTATGGATTACGCGTATTTTGAGCACTATATAAATGTAGTTAAAACGATTGATGCATCGACCTTAAAAACTTTAGCTCAGAAATATTTAGAGCCCGCTAATTTTGTAGAGGTGGTTGTCGGCAAGAAGTAAAATCTTATTTTTTAGGAATAGAATTATAATTTTCAATGTTTTTTCTTTAAATTTGCCCCGCAAATAATCCTTATTAATTTATTTGCACATGCAGCCAAATTCCTCAAAATTTATAGCAGAAGGTTTAACATTTGATGATGTTTTACTCGTTCCTTCTTACTCAGAAATTTTACCTAGAGACGTTGATACTTCAACTTGGTTAACCAAGAAAATTCGTTTAAAAGTGCCGTTGGTATCTGCCGCTATGGATACAGTTACCGAAGCTGAGTTGGCTATTGCCATTGCTCAGAATGGTGGATTAGGGATGCTACATAAAAACATGAGCATTCAAAATCAAGCCGAAGAGGTGCGCAAAGTTAAACGTTCTGAAAGTGGAATGATTACCGACCCGGTAACTTTACACGAGTCTTCTGTAGTAGCTGATGCTTTTCAGATTATGAAGGAATTTAAAATAGGTGGGATTCCAGTAGTAAATGATTCAGGTAAATTGGTTGGAATTATTACAAACCGCGATTTAAGATTTCAAAAAGACATGGAAAGACCTATCGTTGAAATCATGACGAGCGAAAACTTAATTACAGCACCAGAAGGTACAAATCTTGTACAAGCTGAAGAAATACTTCAGAACCATAAAATAGAAAAACTTCCAGTTGTGAATAGCGAAGGGTTATTAAGAGGATTAATCACCTTTAAGGATATTCAAAAAGTTAAGCATTACCCTGCAGCTTGTAAGGATGAGCATGGTAGATTGCGTGTAGGTGCTGCGGTTGGTGTAACTGCCGATACATTAGAAAGGGTAGATGCATTGGTGAAAGCGGGAGTTGATGTAATTGCAATTGATACTGCGCATGGCCATTCTAAAGGCGTAATTGATAAATTAAAAGAAGTTAAAGCAAAATACCCTGAATTACAAGTAATTGCTGGTAATATTGCTACTGGCGCTGCGGCAAAAGCATTGGCAGAAGCAGGTGCAGATGCAGTAAAAGTAGGTATTGGTCCGGGTTCTATTTGTACAACCAGAATTATCGCTGGTGTGGGTGTACCTCAATTATATGCCGTTTATGAATGCGCATTAGCGCTAGAAGGTACTGGCGTTCCAGTAATTGCAGATGGTGGTATAAAGCATACAGGAGATATTTCTAAAGCTATTGCTGCAGGTGCTAGTTCTGTTATGGCTGGTTCTTTATTTGCTGGTGTAGAAGAATCGCCAGGTGAAACCATTATCTATGAGGGAAGGAAGTTTAAATCTTATAGAGGGATGGGTTCTATTGAAGCCATGGAAAAAGGATCAAAAGATCGTTATTTCCAAGATGTTGAAGATGATATTAAGAAACTTGTTCCAGAAGGAATTGTAGGTAGAGTACCTTATAAAGGCACATTAGCTGAAGTAATGTATCAATATGTTGGAGGTTTGAGAGCTAGTATGGGTTATTGTGGATCTGCTACGATTGAGCAATTACAAAAAGCTCAATTTGTAAAGATAACCGCTGCTGGTATGAGAGAAAGTCATCCACACGATATTACTATTACTAAAGAAGCACCAAATTATAGTAGATAATCATGAAATTACGCTCTGTTTGTATTTATTGTGGCGCTAATTTTAACGGTAATCCTGAGCTAATAATACTCATTGAACAACTTACGGAAGTTTTAACTTCACAAGGTATTTTTGTAGTATATGGAGGCGGAAAGGTTGGTTTGATGGGGTTAGTGGCCGATAATATGCTGTTGCGTAATGGAATTGTAAAAGGTGTGATTCCTCAGTTTCTTTTAGATAAAGAAGTTGGACATACAGGCGTTACAGAACTAATAATAACTGAAAATATGCACCAGCGTAAGCAAAAAATGGCAGATCTTTCTGATTCATTTTTGATTTTACCGGGTGGTTTTGGTACATTAGAAGAACTTTTTGAGGTGCTTACATGGCTGCAACTTGGGTTGCATAACAAGCCAATAGGAATTCTAAATTTTAATGGTTTTTACGACCCATTAATTGCTCAATTAGATAGAATGGTTGAAGAAGGTTTTTTGAAACCTAAAAATAGAGATTTACTTTTTGTAGAATCAGACCCTTCTATTTTAATAAACAAAATGAGCGAGTTTTCTGAAACCCCAGATGAAGTTTGGTTTAAAGATAGAAATCTAAGTTAAGAAATGGTTATAATAGACTCACACGAATCTTTTGCCCGATTCCTAGGACAAGAAATAGGAATTTCTAATTGGCATAAGGTAACACAAGAACAAATAAACAAGTTTGCTGATGCAACTTTAGATCACCAATGGATTCATTGTGATGCAGAAAGGGCAGCAATAGAAAGTCCATTCAAAAAAACCATTGCTCATGGTTATTTATCACTTTCTTTAATTCCATTGTTATGGAAACAAATAACGGAAGTTAAGAATTTAAAAATGGAGATTAACTATGGAATAGAGAGTCTTCGTTTTGCACAACCAGTGTTGGTAGATAGTGAAATTAGGCTAAGAGTAAAGTTAAGTAATATTGTAAATCTACGTGGCGTTACAAAGGTTACAATTGCGCTAACTATGGAAATAAAAGATGAGGCAAAACCTGCTTTTACAGGTGAAACCGTCTTTTTATATCATTTCAATAATTAAAAATTTATTTAATTCATAAATTTTTTAGTGATTAAAATGGCCTCATTTTCATCACTTGCACAGACATTACAATAGGTCCCAATTCCATTAATGGGACCTTCATATTCCCATTTAAAAGTTTTTAAATATTTCCCTGAATTGTCTGCAATTTGTAGCTGATTTCCATTAATCATTACAAATAATTGTAGTTTATTAGCGAATTGTATTTTAAAACACGGTACTCCTTTAAAATTGCTTAATCCAGCATATGTAATTTTGGCTTCAGTTTTATCTTTACCATAGTTGTAAGTGATAAAATCTTTTTCTCCTTCGTTATTTACCCAAAATCCAAAACTTTCATAATTTTCTTCACCTGTTGTTCCAGTAGAATAGGTGGCAACTTTTTGCGCCCAACTATTGGTGAAAAATAAACCGAATATTAAGATTAAAACTAAGTTTTTCATTTTCTAAAATTAAAGTTTTGAATTTGCAAAATTACTTTACTATTTCAGGATTTGGTCTAAAAGTTTCAATTATTATAGAATAATGACTGTTAGTGAAATAGGATAAAAAAAATCTATCATTTTGAATCTAATTGACCTGTAAATTCACGAATTGAAATTAGCGAATTCAATTAAAATAAATTAAATTGCAGACATGAATATCGACCAAAATCGCAACGAAGACATCAATAAACAACTGGTTTCTGAATTAAAGTATAGATTAAGTGTAATTGAGAAAGGTGGGGGAGAAAAGAGTGCCAAAAAGCATAAAGAAAAGGGTAAAATGCTGGCAAGAGAACGAATCGCTTACTTGTTAGATGATCATTCAAATTTTTTAGAAATAGGGGCATTTGCTGCCGATGGAATGTACCAAGATCAAGGAGGATGTCCTTCTGCAGGTGTAATTTGTGGTATAGGTTATATTTCGGGTAAACAGTGCATGATTGTTGCCAACGATGCAACTGTGAAAGCTGGTGCATGGTTTCCTATGACTGCAAAGAAAAATCTTCGCGCACAAGAGATTGCTATGGAAAATAAATTGCCAATTATCTATCTTGTAGATAGTGCTGGGGTTTATTTGCCTATGCAAGATGAAATTTTCCCAGATAAAGAACATTTCGGAAGGATATTTAGGAATAATGCTCAAATGTCTGCAGAAGGAATAGTTCAAATTTCTGCAATTATGGGTGCTTGTGTAGCTGGAGGTGCATATTTGCCCATTATGAGCGATGAGGCTATGATTGTTGAGGGAACAGGTTCAGTTTTTTTAGCAGGTTCTTATTTGGTGCGATCTGCCATCGGAGAAGATGTAGATAACGAAACTTTAGGTGGTGCCGAAACTCATTCAGGAATTTCTGGTGTTACTGATTATAAACATCCAAATGATCAAGCTTGTCTGGATAGTATTAAAAATATTGTAAGTAAAATTGGTAATCCAGAAAATGCAGGGTTTAACCGAATTGCTCCAGTTATGCCAGCCAAAGATCCTGCAGAATTATACGGGATACTTCCTGATAATAGAGAAAAGCCCTATGATATGCATGATATTATTGACCGTTTAGTTGATAATTCTGAATTTGAAGAGTATAAGAAGGAGTACGGACAAAGTATATTATGTGGATTAGCTAGAATAGATGGGTGGTCTGTAGGAATTGTTGCCAATCAACGCAAAGTTGTAAAATCTAAAAAAGGTGAAATGCAATTTGGGGGTGTTATTTATTCTGATAGTGCAGATAAAGCTGCGCGATTTATAATGAATTGTAATCAGAAAAAAATTCCATTGGTATTTTTACAAGATGTTACAGGGTTTATGGTTGGAAGCAGATCGGAACATGGAGGAATTATTAAAGATGGAGCCAAAATGGTTAGTGCTGTAGCGAATTCTGTAGTGCCAAAATTCACTATCGTAGTAGGCAATTCTTATGGGGCAGGAAATTATGCTATGTGTGGTAAGGCTTATGATCCAAGATTAATTTATGCATGGCCTTCGGCAAGAATTGCAGTAATGGGTGGAGCTCAAGCAGCAAAGGTATTATTGCAAATTCAGGAATCTTCGCTTAAAGCTAAAGGGGAGGTGATTGATGATAAAGTGAAAGAAAACTTATTAAACCAGATTGTAAAGGATTACGATGCGCAAACGTCGCCTTATTATGCTGCATCTAGACTTTGGGTTGATGGTATTATTGATCCGTTAGAAACTAGAAAAGTAATATCTATGGGTATAGAGGCCGCTCAGCAGTCGCCAATAACTAAAAGATTTAACCCTGGTATTATTCAAACCTAGGATAACAATATGCATAAATTATCTACCTTTTTAGGAATATTATTACTCAGTATCTCGTCAAATACATGGGCTCAGGATGCAAAGATCATTCATAATTCTGCTATTGTTGTAGATACTCATGGTGATATTTTACATAATCAGATAAAATCGGGGGTCGATTTAGCAAAATTTCAGCCATCAGGTCAGTTTGACTTAATAAGAGCTAAAGCTGGAGGTTTAGATGTTCAAATTTTTGCGGTATGGAGCGATGAAAAAGGAAATTATAAAGCCGCGATAGAGCAAATAGATTCATTAAATGCCTTAATAAAGCGAAATCCTGATAAAATTGAACTAGTAAATTCCAGTAAATCGGTTCTAAATGCTGTGAAAAATGGGAAACTGGCAGCATTAATTGGTGTAGAAGGCGGACATATGATCGATGAAAATTTAGATTATATAGATTCTTTGGCATCTAAAGGAATGATCTATCTAACTTTAACTTGGAACAATAGCTTGTCGTGGGCAAGTTCTGCTGCAGATGAGTCTAAAAATAAAGTATTAGCATCTTCAGCTGGATTAAATGATTTTGGTAAATCGGTTATTGCTAGATTGAATAAAGTGGGTGTTATGGTTGATTTATCTCATGTTGGTGAAAAAACCTTTTACGACGCTTTAAAATACACCACAAAGCCAGTTTTGGTTTCTCATAGTTCTGTTCATTCCATAAATCCTGTACCAAGAAACTTAACCGATGATCAGATAAAAGCAATTGGCAAAAATGGAGGTGTAATTTCAGTGAATTTTTACAGTGGATTTTTAGATCCAGAATATGACAATAATAGAAAGAAATTTTTCGATAAATATGAGTCGGAAATAAAATCTTTAACTAGCTCAATAGGAAGGTCTAAAGCCATAGATAGTGTAGTAAATATTCATATAAAAGAAGCTCAATTGTTGGGTCCTTCTATAGATAAAATTGCTGATCATATAGATCATATTGTAAAACTAATCGGGGTAAATCATGTAGGAATTGGGGCTGATTTTGATGGAGCAGAATCTTTTCCTCAAGGCATGAATAGTGTAGCAGATTTTCCTAAGTTAACAGAAGTTTTAAATAAACGAGGATATTCAAAAAATGAAATTCATAAAATTTTAGGTGGTAATTTTTTAAGACTTTTAAAAGACATTAAGGGGATATAAAATCTTTAAAAATTCTTAATTTTGTTTTAAGAAATATCACTCATCTCTACAAAAAATCAAATGCAAAATAACGACGTACAAGAGCATGTTCAATGCTTAATAATTGGTTCTGGTCCGGCTGGATATACAGCTGCAATTTACGCTGCTAGAGCAGATATGAAACCTGTAATGTATACAGGGATGGAAGCAGGCGGACAATTAACAAAAACTACAGATGTTGATAATTTTCCTGGTTATCCTGAAGGTGTTATGGGTCCAGAGATGATGGAAGATTTTAGAAAACAGGCCGAACGTTTTGGAACTGATATTAGATTTGGATATGTAAGTTCAGTTGATTTTTCTTCACTTCCACATAAAGTTGTGGTTGATGAAACTAAAACAATTACTGCCGATACCGTAATTATAGCTACCGGTGCAACCGCTAAATGGTTGGGCTTAGAAAGTGAGCAAAAATATAATGGATTCGGGGTTTCTGCATGTGCTGTATGTGATGGTTTTTTCTTTAGAGGCCAAGATGTTGCAATTGTAGGTGCAGGTGATACAGCAGCAGAAGAAGCTACTTATCTCGCTAAACTATGTAATAAGGTTTATATGCTGGTTAGAAGAGACGAATTTAGAGCTTCTAAAGCTATGGTAAACAGGGTTTTAAATACGCCAAACTTAGAGGTTTTATACAATACAGAAGCCGAAGAGGTTATAGGTGATGGAAAAAATGTCACAGGTCTTAAAGTTAGAAATAATGTTAGCGGAGAAACCAAGGAACTAAATATCACTGGATTTTTTGTTGCTATTGGTCATAAACCCAATACAGATATTTTTAAAGGTCAATTAGATATGGATGAAACAGGATATTTAATTACCAAGCCAGGCTCATCTTTAACTAATATAGAGGGTGTATTTGCTTGCGGAGACGTACAAGATAATTATTACCGTCAGGCCATAACTGCAGCTGGTTCTGGTTGTATGGCTGCTTTAGATGCAGAGCGTTATTTGGCATCAAAAGAACATGCTTAAAACTAATCGGTTTATAGGTTTTTTCAGGTCATTTTTAATTTTAACCTGCCTATTATCTTTAACATCTTTTCAGCCAGTTTCTGATTTTTATCAGCTTCCCAGAGTAAAAGTTATTGGCGTTAGAGATGGTGATACTATAGATATTATTACTATAGAAAAGTTTACCATAACTATTCGCCTTGATGGAATAGACTGTCCAGAAAAAAAGCAAGCTTTTGGAGAGAAAGCAAAGCAATTTACTTCTGATTTTAGTTTTGGAAAATATGTTAGAATAAAGAACAATGGCAAAGATGGATATGGTAGAGTTATAGGTGAAGTATTTAATGACAAAGGAGTTTCATTAAATAAATCGCTTTTAAAGCAAGGATTGGCTTGGCATTATAAACAATATTCTAAATCTGCAGAATTAGCTCAATTGGAAAATGAAGCTAGAAAATTAAAAAAGGGATTATGGATAGATAAAAATCCAATTTCGCCTTGGGAATTTAGAAAGTTGCCTAAAATTAAAAAGTAAAAACTATAATTAATTTCTTAATGCTTCATACTTTTTATAATTTGGTTTTTTAAATCATAAACTCAAATGAAAAAGTATATAAAATTAATCGTGTTTTTTAACATTATTCTTATGATGTTCGCTTGTGGTGGCGATAAACAGTCTACCGAGCAATCACAAACCAATGTTGCACCGCAATCAAAGAATCCGTTTCATTTTTATAAGAAAGTAGAAATTAGACCAGGATTAGATTTCGAAGCTATTTCGTGGGGTAATAGTAATGATTCTGTAGGCGGTGTTTCTATTTTAATGTCTGATTCTCTTCACAGTAAATTTAAAGCGCTTAGTTTAGAAAGAGAAGGAAAGATAAAAGGTTTTTGGAATCTAGATTTGGATACGGATGGAAATCCAGAACTTTATGTGGAGTTATTGAGCAATAAAAATCAATCGGATTTATTGGTTTATGAATTTGAAGATAACGAATTTAGGAAGATTACATTTCCATCATTACCAACTAAATTTAAAAATGATTATTTAGGAAACGATAAATTTAATATTAAAAGCGGCGAATTATTTAGGACTTTTACCATTAAAAGTGATTCTTTAAATACGCCTAACAAAGAAATATTAATTCAATATAAAATTCAAAACAATAACTTTAGTTCTAAACAAATAGAAAACCCTTAATTATAAGATTCTAATAAATTATCAATATAATTATCCCAGTTCTGCTGGGATTTTTTGTTTAAACTATGTTCAGTTTCTTCGTCGTATTGTTTTTGTAAATTATCGTATTTTTTAATAATTGAATCTCCTAATTTTTTGATGGTAGTTTTATAATCTTTAGCAGAATACTTTGCTTTAACTAAAACTCTTTCAGCTTCCTTTTTTAATAAAAAATTTAGGTTAACATGACCTTGTTCATGATTTAATAGATAATCTTTTTCTTCTTTATTTTTAATTCGATCAGATTTATACCAACTTTTTTGTGGATTTACATCTGCATGGAAATTAAATTTTAAACTCACCTTATTATTGGAAACAGCAGACTCATAACCATATCTAAAAACTAATGAAGTTAAGGCAGTATATTTTGATTTGAGGTTGGGTTCACCTTTAAAATGCACGTCCCAATTTAATTTTATAGGCTTATGTTGGGGAATTGCTGTAATTAAGAATAATGCAGAAAATAAAACTATGTATTTAAACATACAGTAAGTTACGAAAAACAGATTGTATTACGACTTAAATTGAGCGCTTAATCTTTCTAATTTCTCAATTAATGCTTCTATTCTATCTTTTTCTCTACGCATTACAATTTTTCTTACATAAGTAGAGCAAAATAGAATCCATCCAAAAGTAAAGATAATTGCTAACCACCTCCATTCGATAGAGAAGTATTGAAGAATTTCTATGAAATAAAGTGCAATTCCTACAGTTAGTGCAATAACATAAATCCAGTAAGTAGAATTATATAATTTATACCTATTTATTTGATATTGCTTTAAATACGTTAAATATTCGGCTGGGTAGGCGGTGAAATCAGTTTTATTAATCAGCACATGATCTTTATAAAGTAAAACCGAATAAACTATGATACTTAAAATAGTTATGCCTAATCCAATATTAGTGGTTATTGATGAAAAAGTTAAGAAATACCATAAAACACATAAAACAATTATACAGCCTACCATTAAAATAATATTCACGAATGATTTATTCTTTAGCGTGCCAACATCTTTTTTTACCTGCGCAAGCATCTCATCTGAAGAAATTTTAGCTTCAACAGAATGATCATTCCAAATTTTTTCTATGAAATCAAAGTTTTGCATGCTGATTATATAATTCGGTTAATTTCTGTTTTATTCTATGTATTCTTACTCTTAGATTTCCTTCACTAATACCAGAAATTTCCGCTATTTCCGGATAGGGTATTTCGTCTAAAACCATAGTTATAATAAACCTATCATTTTCTTCTAGCTTAGAAATACTTTTATAGAGTAGAGCAATCTGCTCGTTTTTTTCTGAATACTCTTCCGACTTATTTTCAATAATATTATCTGTTAATTCGTCTTTTGCTTGTCTTTTTTCTGTTCTTAAATAGGTTAAGCAGGTATTTACAGCAATTCTATATATCCAGGTAGAAAGGAGAGATTTGTTTCTGAACTTATCTAAATTTTGCCAAACCTTCATGAAAGTTTCTTGCAATAAATCATTGGCTATATCAGAATCACCGGTATAACCATAGCATAAATGGAAAATCTTTTTAGAATTTGCCTCAAAAATTTGTTTGAATAATTGATCTTTTTGCTCCATTTACGATATAATCGGTAACTATTAGATAGTAAGTAGTGGAAAATGTTACGATATTTTTCAAAGCAAAAGTAATAATTGTTTGCTTCATAGTCTCAAATAATTACTTTTGTTGGACGAATTAAAAAAATATACATGATTAAAAAGCGTATTGGGTTAATTACATTGTTAATGATTACCATTGCCTCTGTAATGGCCATTCTAAAAGATTTTAACATCGTAGCGATTTCGGATCCAGCTATGATGAGCGTTAGATGGATATTAGCTGTTGTTCTATTTTACTTTGCTATTGTTAAAAAGAATCTTACAACATGGATACTTGTTTGTATGACGATAGGGATATTTGTGGGTGTAGATTATCCGAGTGTAGCAGTAGCTATGCAACCTTTAAGTAAAGGATTTATTAAATTGGTTAAAACTATTGTAGGGCCGATTTTATTTTCAACTTTAGTGGTAGGTATTGCTGGACATAGCGATTTAAAGCAAGTTGGTAGAATGGGATGGAAGTCGATGGTTTATTTTTACTGTGCTACTACAATTGCTTTATTTATTGGTCTTGCAGCTATTAATATATCAAAAGCAGGTGTTGGTGTTGATATTTCAAATATTCCGCATACTGAACTTCCAAAACCGGCAGTAGATCCAGGTGATGCTTTAATGTTAGAACAGCTTCCAGAAAATGTACATTGGTTATATAAAACCTTAGCTTTTTTTAGAAATATATTTCCAGAAAACATAGCTAAAGCCATCTATGATGCACAAGTATTACAAATTGTAATCTTCTCTGTTCTATTCGGGATAGGTTTAGCCATGATAGACGAAAAGAAGAAAAAACCACTGGTAGATTTTTGTGAGAGTTTGGCAGAAACCATGTTTAAGTTTACTAATTTAATCATGTATTTTGCGCCAATTGGAGTTGGGGCTGCTATGGCTTATACAGTTGGACATATGGGCGTAGAGATATTAAAGAACCTCTTTATGTTGGTTGCCACTTTATATGTTGCTTTGATAGCATTTATATTAATTGTGTTGTACCCAATAGCATTATATAATAAAGTTCCTATTAAGAAGTTTATTAATGCTATAAAAGAACCTGTAAGTATTGCATTTGCAACAACAAGTTCAGATGCAGCGCTTCCAAAAGCGATGAGTGCAATGGAGAAATTTGGTGTGCCTAGAAAAATTGTATCGTTTGTAATTCCAACTGGGTACAGTTTCAATTTAGATGGTACTACATTATATCTTTCTTTAGCTTCTATATTTGTTGCTCAAGCAGCAGGTATTCATTTAAGTTTTAGCGAGCAATTATTAATTGTTTTTACTCTTATGATTAGTAGTAAGGGTGTAGCTGCAATTCCTAGAGCCTCTTTAATTATATTAATTGCAACTGCAGATCAATTTGGTTTACCAACGTTTATTATTGCTGCAATTTTAGGAGTTGATGAATTGATGGACATGGCAAGAACATCAGTAAACGTAATTGGTAACTGTTTGGCAACTGTTGTAATTGCAAGATGGGAAGGCGAATATGATCCAGAAGCACCTACTCCAGAGTTAACTTAATTATTAATTTAAATTTATAATTGTGTCTGATAGAACCAAGAAAATATTCCTTGCCATTGTAATTGTAATACCATTCTTAATTTATTGTGTTATTTATTATAGACCAATGATTATGAATGCTCCATTTAAGTCGTCGGAGTTTGTTTCTTTACAATATAGCTGGGGCCCTGGGAATAATCAAATAAATAAATATGATTCTGCAACTGGAGCATATCAGTATGAAAATGCGCAGGATTCATTAATAAAAACTACAGTTAAGTTAAAGCAGAATGAAATTATTTATTTGCATAGCAAGGCAAACGAATTAGGTTTTTGGAATTTACCAGAATTGATTGCAAATCCGGGAACCGATCTAAATTCAAATAAAGCTTTAAGATATGTGATGACCATTAATTATCAACGTAGGTCGAAAACAGTAACCTTACTTACTGATTATAATGGAAGTGAGAAATTGAAAGATGTGGCAACGCAAATGCAGAAAATATTTTTCACTACTATATCTGATGCTGATGCGCGTTATGGCAAGGCTGAAAATTAAAATATTTTGTGAAATAGGGGTAAGAAGTAAAAGATATTTTTAATTATCAAAATAAACCCATATATTTGCACCTCGTAAAAAATAACAATAACAAAAAATAAATAAACAATGTACGCAATAGTAAATATAGCTGGACAGCAATTCAAGGTTGCAAAAGACCAGCATCTTTTTGTACACAGATTACAAGGGGATGAAGGCGCTAGTATTGAATTTGACAATGTGTTGTTGGTTGATAATGGTGGAAAAATTTCTTTAGGTGCTGATGCATTAAAAGGAGCCAAAGTTTCAGCTACGATCGTGTCTCATTTAAAAGGTGATAAAGTGATCGTTTTCAAAAAGAAACGTAGAAAAGGTTACAAAAAGAAAAATGGTCACCGTCAATCATTCACTAAGATTCAAATTTCAGGAATCAGTTTATAATAAATTGTTAACTTTAATCCTTTAATAGGGTTTTTAAAATATAAAAAATGGCACATAAAAAAGGAGCCGGTAGTTCGAAGAACGGTCGCGAAAGTCATAGCAAACGCCTAGGTATTAAAATATTTGGTGGTCAATCAGCTATTGCTGGAAACATTATTGTTCGTCAGCGTGGAACTAAACACCATCCAGATTTAAATGTTGGATTAGGTAAAGACCATACTTTATTTGCATTAGTAGACGGTACAGTAGTATTCAAAAAGAAAAGAGATAACAAATCTTATGTTTCAATTCTTCCATTAACAGAAGCACCAGTTGCACCTGCTAAAAAAGTTGAAGCAAAAGAAGTTGTAGAAGCTCCAGTTAAAAAGGCTCCTGCAAAAAAAGCAGCTGCTCCAAAAGCAGAAAAAGCTACTGAAACTGCTGAGTAATTATTACTCGCAAAATATTATTAAAAAACCCCGAAATTTTTATTTCGGGGTTTTTTGTTTTGGAATATTATTTAATAGTAAGAATAAAAAAAAGGGATAATTTTAATTATCCCTTACCATAAGTTTTTGAGTTAATGCTCGAAGATAAACTTTACGTTCATCGGAAACTTTAATATTATCTAAAGCTTGCATTGCTTTATCAATATAGATTTTAACTTGCGTCTCTGCGAGTTCCTTAATTTTATATTTATTATAAATTTCAGTTACAGTTTTTACTTTTAAAAGAGCTTCATCGCCCTCTGAAACCTGTAGCATAGTAAGTATTTCTTCAGATTCTGCTTCTTGAATAGCTTGTAACATTAACCAAGTTTTTTTATTAGATATAATGTCGCCACCAATTTGTTTTCCAAATTTCTCTGGACTAGCGTAAACATCTAATATATCGTCTTGTAATTGAAAAGCAATTCCTAAATTTTCTCCGAAACTATATAAATTTTCGGCATCTTCTACAGAAGCATTCGCTACTTCAGCGCCTAATTTTAATGCTCCACCAATTAATACAGCAGTTTTTAGTCTAATCATTTCAATATACTCCTCTAGAGTAACATCATCACGATTTTCGAACTCCATATCTAATTGTTGACCTTGACAAACTCCTTGTGCAGTAGAATTAAATGTAAAGAGCGCTCTTTTTAATACTGATATATCTAGATTTGATAATTGTTTGTTGGCCTCAACCATCATAACATCTCCACTTAAAATGGCATTATTAACACCCCATTTCTCGTGGACAGTAATTTTTCCTCTTCTTAATGGAGCGTTGTCCATTATATCATCATGAATTAATGTGAAATTATGAAAAGTTTCTATTGCCATAGCAGCATGTAGAGGTTCTTTTAAATCTTCATCAAATAATTCTGCTGCCATTAAAACCAATACAGGTCTAATTCTTTTTCCACCAAGTGCCATTATATAGCTTATTGGAGCATAAAGTTTATCGGGCTTAGAGGGGTATCGTAATTGTTTTATAGCCTCTTCTACTATAACTTGTAATTCAGATATATTGTGCATTATATTTTACCCTTTAAAGGTATTGTTTATTGCGATAAAAAACGCTTATTTGGAACAAAAATAGCTTATTAATTTCAAATCTAGGAATCGGAATGTATTTTAAAGTCTATTTGTCTTTTAGATAAATCTACTTTTTTAATTACAATCATAACTTCATCACCAAGTTGGTATATTTTTCCTTTACGTTGACCTATAATTCTATAATTTTTTTCATCTAAAACATAAAAATCATCAGTTAAATCTCTTAATCTAACCATACCTTCACATTTGTTTTCTATGATTTCTACATACATACCCCACTCGGTTACTCCAGAAATAATTCCTTTATAAACTTCACCAATATTATCTTCTAAGTATTCTGCTTGTTTGTATTTAATTGATGCTCTTTCTGCTTCGGCAGCTTTTTTCTCCATGGCAGATGAGTGAATACTTGCTAACTCGAACTCTTCAGCATTTGCTGATTTTCCATTGTTGAGGTAGTTTTCCAATAACCTATGCACCATAATATCTGGGTATCGTCTAATAGGAGAGGTAAAGTGGGTGTAAAAATCAAAAGCTAAACCATAATGATTGGTTCTTTTAGTAGTATAGATGGCTTTTGCCATAGATCTAATTGCGAGGGATGTTAGCATATTTTGCTCTTTTTTCCCTTCCACATCTTCCATTAAATAATTTAAGGATTTAGCGATCTCTTTATCAGATTTGGTGTTTATTTTATATCCGAATCTGGCAGCAAACGTCACAAAATTATTTAGATTTTCTAAGTTAGGAGCTTCGTGATTTCTATATACGAAGGTTAATTTATTTTTTCCTTTATGTTTTTTTGCAACATATTCTGCCACTTGTTTATTGGCCAAAAGCATAAAATCTTCAATTAACTTATGTGCATCTTTTCTTTCTTTCACATAAACACCTATCGGTTTTCCTTTTTCGTCGAGTTTAAATTTAACTTCGGTACTTTCGAAACTGATTGCGCCGTTTCGAAACTTTTCTTCTCTTAATAAATGTGCTAATTCATTTAATTTTAAAATTTCATCAACATGCTTACCTAATTTATTTTCTATAATGAGTTGTGCATCTTCGTATGAAAATCTTGTATTAGAATGGATTATGGTTTTGCCAAACCATTTATCTAGTATTTCTGCTTTATCATTCATTTTAAATACAGCAGAGAAGCATAATTTATCTTCGTTAGGGCGTAATGAACAAACACCATTACTTAATCGTTCTGGAAGCATAGGAATCACTCTATCAACCAAATAAACAGAAGTTGCTCTATCGTAAGCCTCTTTGTCTAATTCAGATCCTGGTCTTACATAATGCGACACATCTGCAATATGCACACCAATTTCATAAACCCCATTTTCTAATTTTTTAAATGAAATTGCGTCATCAAAATCTTTAGCATCTGCTGGGTCGATTGTAAAAGTTAAAACCTCTCTAAAATCTCTTCTTCCTTTTAAATCTTCCTCTGTTAATTGTTCTGGAATTGCATTTGCTTCAGCTTCTACAGCATCAGGAAATTGAAGTGGAAAACCATATTGGGCTAATATGGCATTCATTTCAGTGTTATTCTCTCCTTGAACACCTAGTACTTTAGTGATTTTTCCAATTGGATTTTTTGCACCTTCTGGCCAATCTGTGATAGAAACAACAACTTTTTCGTTGTTTTTTGCCTGATTAATATCTGGTAAAGGCACAAATATATCGTGCAACATCTTTCTATCGTCTGGAATTACAAAAGCAAACTTATCAGATACTTTTGCAATACCAATAAATTCTGTTTTTGCGCGCTTTATAATTTCTACTACTTCGCCTTCTTTCTTTTTTCCACTTTTATTGGCGTAAACATGCACGCTTACTTTATCGCCATTAAGTGCATTTCTTAGTTTTCTTGGAGCAACATAAATATCCTTTTCAAATTCATCATCTGGAACTACATAACCTGACCCATCGGCAGTCATATCTACCGTACCGGTAATTAGGATTTTTAAATCTTTGATCTTGTATTTTCCCTTTTCAGATTGTACGAGAACACCTGCTAATATTTGATCCTGAATTATCTCTTGAATAATTTCCTTAGATAATGGATCAGTTAAATTAAGCTTTGCTGCTATTTGTTTATAATTTAAAGATTGCTTTTTGCTCTTTTCGAAAACCCCAGTTATTAATTTTGCTAAAACTGCTTTAATGTTGGCTGATTTGTTTTTTGCCATATATTTTTATTGATTTTATAAAGGTAGGTTTAAAGTAACCCATACCATTATTTAATTGCTGGTTCTTTATATTAAACCAATATAAGGAAAATTGGTTTGTTGTAGGAATCTAATAATTTTAAATACTTAAAGATGATATAAAAATTTAATCCTAAAATTCAGAAATTGTTAAATTATTTAACGATTTCTACGTCTTCATCTTTAATTAATGCTTTGCCTTTTAATTTCAAAAGAATTTGAGCAATTGTTTGAACATCTAACTGACAATAATTTACAATTTTTTCTAAATCTTTTTCCAAATAAAAAAGGTCTTTAACCATACTTCCATCAACCATAGCTTTTGGTGATTCTATACCTAAAATATTCGCGAGTAGATCTAAAGAAATATAATGCTTAAAATCACCAAATCTCCAAAGTTCTAATGTGTCTAAATGATTTATTTCCCAAGGTTTTTTGCCTGTAATATTTAAAATTGATGGAATGGGCAAGGCATTAATTAATAATCTTCTGCAGATATATGGGAAATCGAATTCTTTCCCATTATGCGCACATAAAAGTACTTTCTGAGGGAGTTTGTTAAGAATTTCTAAAAACTGCGTTAATATTTCTTTTTCATCTGATCCAAAAAACGATTTTATTCTTAATTGAGGGGTGTTGGAATCAAATTTTATCCTGGCAATACTTATGCAAACAATCTTACCAAATTCTGCCCAAATTCCAGCTTTGTTGTAAAACTCTTCTACAGAAGTTTCTTTTCTTATTCCGCTCGATTTCTTATCCCATAATTTTTGCAAATGTTCAGGCATTTCCTCGAAATTTTGGTATTGAGGAACAGTTTCTATGTCTAAAAATAATACCTGTTGTAAATTTATATGAGCGAGCATACACTAAGTTAAGTAAAAAAATAGGCCTATATAATTAAATACAGGCCTATCAAATTATAAGTTTAAATTTAGGAAGTATATCCTAAAATTTTAAGTACTTGTTTGCTGTTTTGTTCTTCACCAAAAACCTCGAAATTAAAACTTTCGTCTCTGTTTCTTCTAATGATAACATGTTTTGGACTAGGTAATAAGCAATGATGAATACCACCATAGCCACTTAATACCTCTTGGTAAGCACCAGTATTAAAGAAGCCTAGGTATTGTACTTTTCTAGTTTTAGGCATAAATACAGAGTTCATATGCGCTTCTTGATTATAATAATCTTGTCCGTCGCAAGTAATTCCCCCTAAGTTTACTCTTTCATATTCGGCATCCCAATTGTTTATCGGTAGAAGAATATATTTTTGGTTTAATGCCCAAACATCAGGTAAATTAGTGATAAAAGAGCCATCTAACATTAACCACTTTTCGCGATCATTTTGTTGCTTACGACCCAATACTTTATATAGAATACCAGAAGCTTCGGCTACTGTGTATTTTCCAAATTCGGTAATAATATCTGGTTCAACTACATCGTGTTCAGCACATATTTCTTTAATACGCTTCACAATTTCGTTAACCATATATTCGTAATCAAAATCAAATACTAAACTGTCTTTGAAAGGCATTCCACCGCCAATATCAAGCGTATCTAATTCAGGATTTATCTTTTTAAATTTACAATATAATGTAACGTACTTTTCTAATTCGTTCCAATAATAAGGCGAATCTGTAATACCAGAATTAATAAAAAAGTGTAATAATTTAACTCTGAAATTAGGGTTAGAAACAATTTTATTGTTGTAGAATTCTATAACATCTTCTAATCTTACGCCCAATCTGCTTGTATAAAATTGAGAGTCTGGTTGTTCCTCTGCTGCAATTCTAATACCTAAATTACAAGGTGTATCCATTTCCACCTCATCATCGTAAAGGTTAAATTCTTCTTTATTATCTAAAACTGGAATAATGTTTTTATAACCATCGTGCAACATATCAATTATATATTGCTTGTATTGGTATGTTTTAAAACCATTACAGATTACGGTAATATCTTTAGTTACTTTCCCCTTTTTCTCTAAAGCTTCGATCATTGGCATATCAAATGCCGATGAAGTTTCTAAGTGGATATCGTTTTTTAATGCTTCTTCGACAATATGTCTGAAATGTGAACTTTTAGTACAATAACAATATTTATAATTTCCTCTATAGTTATTTTTAATTATAGCTTGTTGAAATAATATTTTTGCTTGTTGTATTTTTTTACTGATTTGAGGCAAATAAGTAAATCTCAATGGAGTTCCGTAAGTTTCAATCATTTCCATTAGATTTAAATCTTGGAAATATAGTTCATCGTCGATTACAGTAAAACCTTCCTGAGGGAAGCCAACAGATAGGTCAAGAAATTCGGAGTAACTCTGCATTTTTTAATTCAATATGAGAATTTAAAAGTATAAATAGATGAATTTTTAAAGGTAAAAAAGTAAAAACTAAAAAACAGATTAGGTTTACAAATTGTACTAATAATTCGCAAATATAAGACACTTTGAATAAAGTTTTGTTAATTATTTAAGTAGAATTAAGTATAACCTTTGCATTTACATAAAACTTACAATTAATTAATCACTGTTGTTTTTATTTATACATTTATATGAACAATTAGTTTTGATTTAATCTAAAATTTGAAACTGGAAATTTTATAAATATTTGAACCTGTAATGCGTTTTGTATTTATAATTTGGGATGTATTTTTTTAATTGAATAGGATAAAATAAATGGATTCGCAAATTGAAGTATCTAATACTACCAAAAAAATATTACCCATAATATTGGCTACTGCAATCTTTATGCAGATGTTAGATTCAACTATCCTTAATACTTCGTTGCCTGCCATCGCAAAAGATTTAAGTGAGTCGCCATTAGATATGCAAAACGCCATAATAAGCTATGTTTTAACATTAGCTTTATTTATGCCTGTAAGTGGTTTTTTGGCTGATAAGTTTGGAACTAAGAAAATCTTCATTATTTCTTTGATCCTTTTTAGTATTGGATCTTTATTCTGTTCGCTAGCTCAAGATTTAACACAATTGGTATTTGCTAGGATTGTTCAAGGAATTGGCGGTAGCTTGATGACTCCAGTTGGAAAACTGGCTTTAATTAAAACTTTTCCTAAAAAAGAATTAATGAAAGCAATGAATTTTGCCATAATACCCGCTTTAATCGGACCAGTTATGGGGCCTGTGGTGGGCGGTTATATGGTGGATTATTTGAGTTGGCATTGGATTTTTTTAATAAATATCCCAATTGGAGTTTTGGCGTTGATTTTAAGTTTAAAATATATGCCAAATTATAAATCCATTATAATTGATTTTGATTTAAAAGGTTTTATAATTTTTGCGATTGCCTCAATTTCATTGTCGCTTGCACTCGAAATGTTCGGAAATACGGCAAACATGACCCCTGTATTATTGATTTTCTTGCTTGGGTTTTTTATGTTGTATTATTATTATAAACATGCCTCGAAAGATAGAAATCCTATTTTCCCTTTAAATCTTTTTCAAGTTAGAACATTTAGGGTGGGAATTTTAGGTAATCTAGCTACCAGATTAGGAATTAGTTCTATTCCCTTGCTATTGCCCATGATGGTTCAAATAGCATATGGTAAATCTGCTTTAACTTCTGGTTGGATTGTGGCGCCCATGGCAATCACGGCTATGTTTGGTAAATCGGCCGTATTAAAAGTGCTGAATAAGTTAGGTTACAGAAAAACATTAATGAGTAATACTTTTATTATTGGAGTTTTAATATGTTGCTTAGCAATTCCTGGGATAAACAGTTCCATTTATTGGTATATTCCTATTATTTCTTTTCTAGGTTTCTTTAATTCCATTCAGTTTACAGCGATGAACTCTATTTCTATTGCCGATTTAAGGCATTATCATACCAGTAGTGGAAATTCATTTGTTTCAGTAAATCAGCAATTAGCTATAGGATTTGGCGTTGCTTTTGGCTTAATTATTTTAAAGCTTTTTCAAGGTGATCTCAATCTAATTCATCATGAAGTGCATAACGCCTTTAGATATACTTTTTTAGTAGTAGGTTTCTTAACCATATTATCGGGTTTTGTATTTCGTCGTTTACATTTTAAAGATGGCGATAATATGAAAGTAGGCTAGATTATTTGGGGGATTGGCTAATTAAAAAAAGCGTTTATAAGTTTTATGTTATATTTTCATTGCTAATTGAACATAAATTAGGTTTTTAATTTTGTTTAACTATATTTGAATAAAGTTAAACAAAATGGATAATTTAACTATTGCTCAATTATCACAATTTTCTGGAATTAAAGCGCATACCATTAGAATATGGGAACAGCGCTATAATGCCTTTACACCCGAAAGAAGTGAAGGGAACGTAAGGTACTATAGTGGCTTACAACTAAGAAGATTGCTGAATATTGTGAGTTTATTGGAAGCTGATTATAAGATTTCAAAAATTTGCAAATTATCTGATGCTGAGCTCGAAGCGTTAATTAAAAAACTTTATTTAGATGAAGCACCAGACAAGGGTGAAGTTTTTATTTCCCAGCTAATAACAGCAGGAACCCAATTTAACGCAGAAGAATTTTCGAAAATTTTAGCGCATTGTTTTAATATTTATGGTGTACTATCTGCTTACAAAAATATTGTTTATCCATTAATAAACAGGGTAGGGTTAATGTGGACTGCTAACCTATTGCCTCCAGCGCAAGAGCATTTCATGACTAATTTAATTAGGCAGAAAATATTTGCTTCAATAGATTTATTGCCAAGTAATAATTATTATAAAGAAACTTGGGTTTTATTATTACCTGAAGATGAGTTTCATGAAATAGGATTGTTGTTTGCTTATTATTTATTAAAAATTAATAACGTAAATGTAGTATATTTAGGAAGTAATGTACCTGTAAATACTTTAAATGTATCACTAAATGAGCTCAATCCCGACAATGTCTTAATGTTTCTTGTTCATAATAATCATGTTTCTAAGCCTCAAAACTATTTGGAAACCATAAACTCAAAAAAAATTAAAGGAAAAATATTTATTAGTGGCTTAACAAAAATGATTAAACAATTAAAGTTAAAAGATGATGTAGTTTGGTTAGAGACATTCGAGTGTTTTGAAGAACTATTAGAAAGGGTTGGAAACAATGACTAAAATAGCGATTATAGGTTCTGGATTCTCTGGTTTAAGTGCTGCTTGTTATTTGTCGAAAGCTGGGCATGAAGTTCATATTTATGAAAAAAATTCTACGATAGGTGGGAGAGCACGACAAATTAAAACTGAGTCGGGATATGTATTTGATATGGGCCCGAGTTGGTATTGGATGCCAGATGTTTTCGAGAAGTTTTATAATGATTTTGGTTATACTGCTGCAGATTTCTATGAATTAATTTTATTAAGTCCTGCCTTTAATATTGTTTTTCCTCAATCAGAATTACTGACTATCCCATCTAACTTTGAGGAAATTTGCGAACTTTTTGAATCTTTAGAAAAGGGAAGTTCCTTAAAACTTCAAGCTTTTATGAATGATGCCCAATATAAATATGATGTGGGTATGAAAAAATTGGTTTATAAACCTGGTTTATCTTTAACAGAATTTTTAGATATCGAGTTAATTAAGGGGGTTTTCAAGCTGGAAGTTTTTACCTCGTTTAGTAAACACGTTAGAAGCTATTTTAAGCATCCAAAGCTTATTGCATTAATGGAATTTCCCGTTTTGTTTTTGGGAGCTATGCCTAAAGACACACCTGCACTTTATAGTTTAATGAATTATGCAGGTTTAAAACTTGGAACATGGTATCCAATTGGTGGATTTGGGACTGTAATAGATGCTATGGCAAAAATTGCTATCGAAAATAAAGTAAAGATTTACACAAATTCTCCAGTAGAGAAGATCAATTCTCAAAAAAAGGTTGTCAGCGGAATCAAGGTAAATGGTGAAAATTTGGAATACGACTATGTAATTTCTTCTGCAGATTATAACCATACTGAAAAGCAATTATTAAGTAGCAACGAAAGAAATTATTCAGATAATTATTGGACAAAAAAAGTTTTTGCGCCATCGTGTTTAATATATTATATCGGACTAAATAAAAGAGTTAAGAACTTAGAACACCATACTTTATTTTTTGAAGAAGATTTGGATCAACATGCAGTTGAGATTTATAAACAACCAGAATGGCCTAGTAAACCTTTATTTTATGTTTGTTGTCCGTCTAAAACTGATAATACAGTAGCTCCGGCTGGACACGAAAATCTATTCTTATTAATGCCAATTGCTCCAGATTTGGAGGATACTGAAGAAGTAAGAGAGCAGTATTTTAAAGTGATGATGGCGCGATTAGAAAAGCAAATAGGAGAGCCGTTGATGGAACATATTGACTACAAGAAAAGTTATTGTGTTGAAGATTTTAAATTGGATTATAATTCATTTAAAGGAAATGCATATGGATTGGCGAACACATTAATGCAAACCGCTAATTTGAAGCCTTCTATTAAAAGTAAGAAAATAGAAAATCTTTATTACGTAGGGCAACTTACTGTACCTGGTCCAGGTGTACCTCCATCTATAATATCCGGAAAAATAGCAGCAGAACTTATTTTAAATAAAACCAACTAAACATATATGAAGCAATTGTTTGATGATTTATCTGTAGGAATTAGCAAAATGACTACCCAAAAATATAGTACGAGTTTTTCGTATGGTATTTATTTTTTGAGTCCTACAATAAGGAATGCTATTTATTCCATTTATGGTTTTGTAAGAGTAGCAGATGAAATAGTGGATAGTTTTGAAGGATACGATAGGGCAAAACTCATGGCTAAATTTAAGGAAGAAACTTATGAAGCAATTGAGCAAAAAATTTCTACAAATCCTATTTTAAACGCATTTCAACAAGTTGTGAACACATATTCTGTAGAAATTGAATTGATAGATAGCTTTTTAAAAAGCATGGAAATGGATTTGCAAAAAATTGAATATACGCGTGAAAAATTTAATGAATATATTTTAGGTTCTGCAGAAGTTGTTGGGTTAATGTGTTTACATGTGTTTTGTCAAGGTAACAAAGAACAATATGAAAAGCTAAAACCTTATGCTATGAAATTAGGTGCAGCTTTTCAGAAAGTTAATTTTTTAAGGGATTTAAAAGACGATTATGAAATTTTGGGTAGAAATTATTTTCCATCTGTAAATTTCAAGGCATTCACAGCAATAGAGAAATCAGAAATTGAAAGTGAAATTGAATCTGATTTTAAAGAGGCTTTAGTTGGTATAAAAATGTTGCCTGCTAACTGTAAATTAGGCGTTTATTTAGCATTTATTTATTATAAATCGTTATTCAAGAAAATCAAGAGATTGCCTGCTTCAAAGATTTTAGCAGAAAGAGTAAGAATTAACAATACCCATAAAGTTGGGCTAATGATTAATAGTATTGTGAGCTATAAAATGCGAATTCTATGAAATTATTGCTCATTGCATTCTTGACTTTCATCAACTCTACATCAATAGAACTAAATCAAGTTAGAAAATTATATGTAGATGCTGTAAGAAGTAAAGAAGCATGCGAAAATTTAATTAACAGATTAAATAAAATAAGAGAGGATGATGCGCTTTTGCATGGATATAGAGGAAGTGGGATTATAATTATGGCGAAGCATGTAATTAATCCGATTTCTAAATATTCTAATTTTAAGAAGGGCAGAGATATTTTAGAAAAGGCAGTTACAAAAGATAAAAATAATATTGAATTGAGGTTTTTAAGGCTGATGATACAAAGTAATCTTCCAAAATTCTTGGGGTATAAAAGTAATATCTCCGAGGATTTGGATTTTATAAATGAAAATTTGAATAAAGAAAAAGATCTTCAGTTAAAAGAATTTATCTCTAATTCATTAAAAAATAATAAACTTAAATAACAACTTATGGAAGAGTTATTAATTCTGGTAGATGAGGATGATGTAGAATTGGGATATTTAGATAAGTGGAATGTACATAAAATAGGCTTACTTCATAGGGCGTTTTCTGTTTTTATATTTAATAGTAAAGGCGAATTATTGCTGCAACAACGATCAGATGAAAAATATCATTCACCTGGCGTTTGGACAAATACATGTTGTAGTCACCCTTTAAAAGGCGAGATCTTAGAATCTGCCATATTTAGAAGATTAGAACAAGAATTGGGTATGCAATGTCCAGTTACATTCCAATTTAAATTTCAATATAAATCTCATTTTGAGAACGATCTGGTAGAACATGAAATAGATCATGTTTATTTTGGATGGAGCGATCAGCAACCAAAAATTAATCCTGCGGAAATAAAAGATTGGAGATATATCTCTTTAGATAATTTAAAACTTGAAATGGAGCAGTATCCAGATAATTTTTCAACTTGGATAAGAATATGTTTCCCACAAATTGAGGCGTCTATTAAGCTACATAATAATTAAGAAATATATTATGAGAAGATACGAACTGTATGCTGAACAATGGCTGCCTATTCAACTAGATGAAGCTTGGTCATTTTTCACTAAACCTCGAAATTTGGAAATTCTAACTCCTAAATTCATGCAATTTGAATTTTTGACTAAAGAAAATTTTAATATTGTGGAAGGGATGATATTAGATTATAGAGTTAGACCATTATTAAATGTTCCTCTAAAATGGACCAGTAAAATAGTAAATGTTAAACCTTTACATGAATTTACTGATATTCAGATAAGGGGACCATTTAAGTATTGGGAACATACCCATTCATTTGTTGAGTCAGATAACGGAGTACTAATAAAAGATAATCTAAAATATGAGCTTCCTTTTGGGATTTTAGGAAATATAGCTCATTCTTTATTCGTTAAAAATAAGGTTGACTTTATTTTTTCATATTGAAAAAAAGTATTACATAATCGTTTTATATAAAGTTTTAAGATGATAAACATATTAATTGTATTGGGCGCATTTATAATTATGGAAGGAGTGGCGTGGTTTGCTCATAAATATATTATGCACGGATGGCTGTGGGTATTCCACAAGGATCACCATAAAAAAGAAACGGATGGATTTTTAGAGCATAATGATTTCTTTTTCCTAATTTTTGCAATACCAGGCATTATTTCACTCTATGTGGGGATGCAAAACAACTTTAATTTTTGGTTTTTTATTGGTTTAGGTATAACCTTTTATGGTGCTGCATATTTTTTTATTCACGATATTTTTATACACCAACGATTTAAAATTTTAAGAAATTCTAATAACACTTATTTAAAGGCGTTAAGAAGAGCGCACAAAATGCATCATAAACATTTAGGAAAGGAAGATGGAGAATGTTTTGGGATGTTATGGGTGCCATTTAAATACTTTGTAGAGTCTAAAAAGAAATAATTATCCTATGAAATCATTATATTTATTAGTGAATTTTTTCACAATTATAATTCCATTTTTATTTTCATTTCATCCTAAGATTAAATTTAATAAAACATGGGGTGCTTTTTTTTCGGCAGCTATTTTAGTTGGATTGATATTTGTGATTTGGGATGCCATATTTACTAAAATGGGTGTATGGTGGTTTAATGATAATTATATACTCGGAATAAAACTGGTTGGTTTGCCAATAGAAGAGATTTTATTCTTTATTTGTATTCCATTTTCGTGCATATTTACCTATTTCTGTCTAGATAAATTTTATGATTTAACTTGGAATAAGAAATTTGAAAACCTCTTTTTTATTCTTTTCTCTTTATCATTAATTGTTATTGCAACCATTTATATAAATCAAATTTATACGGCAATAACATTTTATAGTACTGCATTAGCTTGTATTTATTTAAAATTCATTAAACCAGTAGATTGGATAGGAAAAGCTACAACTGTTTATGGAATTCTATTATTGCCATTTTTTATTGTAAATGGTGTATTAACTGGTACTGGAATAGAAGATGCCGTAGTAAAATATAACCCCGATGATTTTATGGGCATTAGAATGCTAACCATTCCGGTAGAAGACTCCATTTACGGTTATTTACTTATTTTATTGAATTTATTGTTATACAAGAAATTTTTGAACGGCAATAAAGAAAAACCTGTATGAACCTTAAACTTTCTGTTTTAAATGGCTTCGCCTTAGTATTTACAATTGTAATGAATTACCTTTCAAACACAGGTGTATTGAATGGTAATACCATGGGCATAGTTTCTGCTAAATATTCCAATTATTTTACCCCAGCAGGCTATGCTTTTTCAATTTGGGGTTTAATTTATATTGGATTATTAGGATTCGTAATTTATTCGGGAAGGGGTTTGTTTAATAAATCTAAGAACAATACAATATCCACTAAAATAGGATGGTGGTTTGTATTATCGTGTATAGCAAATTCATTATGGGTTGTGGCTTGGTTGTATGAATATATGGCAGTTTCTGTAGTTATCATGATATTTCTGTTATTCACTATATTAAGGATAGTAGTGAAATTTGATGACCAAACACAGAAACATACATTAGCAATTAGATTATTTGTGTTATGGCCATTTAGTATTTATGCGGGTTGGATATCAGTAGCTTTGATAGCAAACATTGCGGCTTGGTTAACCAGTATTGGTTTTGAGGGATGGGGTATTTCTGCAATCAACTGGACCATTCTTATGATATTAATTGGCGGGGTAGTAAATATCTTTATGATATTGAGGCGATATTTAGTTTTCTTTGGTTTAGTGGGTGTTTGGGCATTCTTAGCAATATCAGTAGCAAATAGATCAGTTATAGAAGCATCAAATATTGTAATGGTTAGTAATGTGGTTGCAATCCTCTTATTAATAACATCCTTGGTTATAATTTATTCTAAAAAGAATACAATTATTAAATAATAAAAGTTGTTTTGTTAATTTTAGATTTCAAAATCCTAATTTAAAGTAAATATAGTATGCCAAATTTGGAATATTAATTATTATTAATTAAATTAGAAAATAATTCTTACGTTTTGGAGTTTTTTGAAGTGTAAGTATTTGTATAAGCTGATTATGAAATTAAAAAATTCATTATCACCTTTAATCATCCTTCCAGAGTTTTTCCTTGTGGCAATTGTTAATATTGCCCGAGGAAAGGCTCAGGTAATTAAATTATCTTTTTTTAAAGATATGGGTAACAAAACAAATCAAAGAATATGCAGTTATAAAAGTGGGCAGTAGGCGTCTGCCCACTTTAAAAAAAAGTGCTAATTGTAATTATTATAAATAGCTTCTGAACAATCCCTACATCCATTGCATTTAGCATAATTTTTTTTAGCAACTTCTATTGCCTCCATGCTAGTTTTGAAATATCCTAAGATAGTTCTTTGTCGCATGTTTGGTAAATGAGCACAATTCTCTGTATGAATAACATGATCCCCATTTGATTGCGGTAAAATGTTTACAAAGTATATCATTGTTTAATAGTTTGGTTACAGAGCAAATGTATATTAATGCCAAACTCAATTTATACGGTTATCCGTAAAAAGCTAAAAAAAATATAATTTTTTTAAACAATTCCATTTTCTTTAACAAAAGCGATGAGTTGTTCTGTGGTGATAATATCAAATGATTCCTTTATTTTATTTATCCTTTTTTCAATAGAGCTTAGTCCAGAAGGTTTAATATTATTTTGTTCTAAGATTTCAGGAATCTCTTTTTGCATTTTGCCTTGAGCTAATAGCTTCAATACAAAAACATCCCATTCAGAAAATTCAAAAATATTTAGCGAGTTAATATTGGTTTTATAATCGTGGTGAAAATATTTTTTGCCTACCAAGAGCGCTTCAAATGCAGATTTCAACTCCTTTGCATCATTTCTAGCTTTTCTAATATAACCATCAATATTATAATTATCGTAAAGCGATTTAATAATAGCAGGTTTATTCTCGGATGAAAAAACAAGGATTTTTATTGTTGGTTGAATTTCTCTAACTGCCTTTATTAAATCGAAGCCACATTTTAGAGTTTGTACTCTATGATCAGTATCAAATGAAAGATCAGTTATTAAAAGGTCATATGGATTATTCTCCGAAATAGATTTTTTAACTCTTAAAAAAGCATCGTCACAATAATAATTGTAATTTATGTCCGAAACTCCGAAATCGTTCATTGTTTTCTGTACAGAAATATTTACGGTTTCATGGTCTTCTGCAATTAGAACTCTATGAATCATCTATTGAAACTTAATAAATAGGGAAATTGATTTTAATATTTAGGCCTTTATTCATTTGTGAATCAAAGGTAATATCGCCCTTTAAGTTTTTAATACGGTTAACCGTACTATTTAATCCATTTTTGTAAATTACTTTATCATCAAACCCTTTTCCATTATCAATATAATTTATGTTTATTGAATTGTTCAGATTTTCAAATTTCAAGGTTATTTTATTGGCTTCGCTATGTTTTTTCATATTTACCAATAATTCTTGAATTATATTTTCTACTTCATATTTGGTATTAACATTAACTTTTTTCCATAAATTTTCCGAATTTCCTACCAATAAAATAATTCTATTTTCATTAGAAAATGAATCTACTAAATCGGAGATTTTTAAATGGAAATTTTCATATTCTTCATCGGTGGTTTCATAAGAAATGTCTCTAGATTTTTCGTACATATCTTCCAGTTTATCTAGGATTCCTTCTCTATCAATTTCAGATTGATTTTCAATTTCATTCATTACTCTATAAATGCCATTGGCAACAACATCATGTACTTTTTTAGAAGTTTTTAATTGATTTTCTCTGATAGAGCTTTGTAATTCTAATTCTAATTTTTGCTTTCTTTTTTTATACCATAGTATTGAAAAAAATATGGTGGTAATTAGACCAAATACAACTAAGCCAGAAATAAATCGTTGCCTAATTATTTGGTCTTTTTGAACATCTAGGTTTCGCTCTAATAGAAGTTTATCGTTTTTTAATTTCTCCGTTTGATATCTAATTAATGCAAATTGATTTTTATCTATTTGTCTTGCAGAATTTAAACTGTCATTTAGTTTTAAATATTCATTGAAATAATTTTTGACTAAATTGGTGTGACTAAAATTTATAAGATAACTTAAAGCCTCAATTTTACTGTCGGGGTGATTGATTAATTTGGCTATTTTATACATTTGTTCAGCATAATAAAGCGCCTTTGACCGGTCAGAATCTTCGTAATATTGTGCTAATTGAGAATAACTAGAATTTTGACCTATATAATCTTTTTCTTTAATTCTAATATTTAATGCTTTTTCTAGGCCTGGTAAAGGATTGTAACTACTATCTGCGCTCCATTTAGTAAAAGAATAATTAGCTAGGATTCGAGCATGATTTACGGGATGAGTTGGTTTTTTAATAATTTCTTCAAAAATTTGAATCGATTGCTTTAAATCTCCTGCATTTCTATAGGTAGTCGCTAAATTATTTAATGCTGTAATTATTTTATTACTATCTGTTTGATATTTAAATGCTTCTTTGTAAAATTTTATGGATGCTTGATAGTTTTTTAACGAATAATTTGCAATACCTAAAGTATTATTTATAGACGATAAAGATTGAAAATGTTCGTGGTTAGTGGTGTCGAATTTAGAGAGGGCTTCAAGTAAAATTTGCTGACTTCCATAATAATCTCCTTTCATGGCGGCAATCATTCCTTGGTTAGATAATGCCTTTCCTTCGTTAACCGAGTCTTTTAGTTCTCTGAATATTTCTTTTGCTTTAGCATAATTTATAAAAGCAGAATCGATTTTGTTTTCATCAAATTGCTTTTCTGCTAATTCAAAATATTCATTTTTTAGTTCCTTATTAGTGGGTGTGTTTTTTTCTTTACAAGAATATAATCCTACTAAAAGTATAATTATTAATACTGTTTTCTGTTTCATGCGCTTTAAGTAATTAAAAATAAAGATTTTTTAATTTAAAAACACAAGAAACACTTCTTAATTTGAACTTTAACTTAAAATTTGTTTTTTTCTTGAATCCAAAGCGATAAATATTTAAAACTATTAATATTGTTGTAATTTAAAATACTACCTATAAAATTTTTGATTCGATGGTTTTTTAAATTATTTAAAAGGTAAAGATGCTTTTCTGTTAGTTTAGGATAAAACTTAAATTTATCGTATTTTAAATTTAATAGCTCTAATCCTTTTTGTTGAGCATTGTACCAATTTGTAGATTGGGTATAAAAAGTATAAGCCTCATCAATAAATTCTTCCATGTTTTGAGCAATAGCACCATTCCAGATATGATCAATATTCATACCTTCTGCGCCTATAACAGTGGTTATATTAGGCGTTCCACTTTGCATAGAATCTATTAATTTGCCTTTTGCACCGGCTCCAAATTTAATAGGAGCTAATAAAAGTCTGTATTTTCCAAGGGTTTCTACAGCATTTTCTGCTCTTCCTTTTATAATAAACCTTTCTTTTGGATTATTTAACTGGTAAACTTTTTCGCTAGGATATGCCCCATAAATATGTAATTCAGTATGGGGTAATAATTTGCTCAATTTGGGCCAAATCTCTTTTTTTAAAGTTAATGTTGTATGCCAATTGGGTTCATGTAAAAAATTACCAATGAACATAAAGTTTGCTCTATCTTCAAATGTTTTCCAATTTGAAGTATGATTATGGTCTGGTATTTCTTCTAAGAAAGGTAGATATAACAGTAAATCCTCATCAATTCTAAACTCATCTTTTAATAGATTCATTTCTTCTTCAGAAATTATTAATGATAAATCACATCTTAAAATTGAAGCGATTTCTCTCCGGGTTACATCGTTATATAAGTTAATTTCTGAATTTTTCTTTATAGACTGAGCTCTAGAAATTCTCAAAAAATGTAGGTCTTCCGTATCTAAAATGGTAATAGTATTCTCTAGTTGTTCCCTAACTCTCCATCCATATTGTTCTTCAGTTATATATCTGTCAAACAATACAATATTAGGATTTATATTAAGTAGCACTTCATTAAAAGTATTGCTATTTAATTCAATGTTAATTTCTGTTATATTTATTTTTTCTAGATTTTCACTAAAAGAAGATTTGTTTGCGGCAGATGCGAAAAAGATTTCATATCCTTCCAATTTATAGAATTTAATGAGTTGCATCATTCGGGTTCCGGCGGCAGATGATGTAGGTTCTGGCCATACTAAGCCTATTATTAAAATTCGATTAGAAATTGGAGCCATACCTTGCAAATGTAAGTTATCTTGACTTAAAAATTGGCTTTGTTGGGTTTTTATAAACTCTATTTTCCCGCTTTAAAAATTCCTTCTTATACAGCTTTTTATTAAATTTGGGACAGAATGTGTTTTTATTGCTTTTTCTCTGGAGAAAGTAGGTTAGGGTGTTAAATTATACCTATATTAACATTTTTAACTCATTAATAAAGTTTCAAATTAAACATCTACAATATGACTAAGGCTATTAAGGTTATTGAAGTTAAGTCGGAAATTGGTGCTGGTACCAGAGGTGCAAGTATGGGTGTCGATGCAATAAAGATTGCTGGCCTAGATTTTAATAGTCGTTTTTTTAAAAGACATAAAACTGTTGAGGTGCCAAATGAGAATCATTTATTGTTGGAAGCCTCTGGAAGTCCATATGCAAAACGTATATCTGGTATTTTAACCATGGTAGAGCGGGTAGAAAAGGAAGTGAGTCATACTTTAAACGAAAATCAGTTTCCAATTATCTTAGCTGGTGATCATAGTACGGCTGCAGGTACCATTTCGGGAATTAAATTGGCTCATCCAAAATCGAGATTAGGCGTAATTTGGATAGATGCGCATTCTGATATGCATTCACCTTATACTACACCATCTGGAAATATGCATGGAATGCCTTTGGCAATGGCATTGGACGAAGATAATTTAGATATGCGTGTTAATAATCCGGATCAAGAGACAATTAACTATTGGTATCAGCTTAAGAATACTGGAAATATTGCGCCAAAAATAAATTATCGGGATTTGGTTTTAATATCTGCTCGGGATATGGAAAAACCCGAAGAATATTTATTGAAAAAGCATAAAGTTAAGAATGTAACCACTACAGAAGTGCGGAAACGGGGAGTTGAACGGATTGTTATAGAAACGATGAAATATTTAGAAGATTGTGATCTTATTTATGTTTCATTTGATGTAGATTCTATTGATCCAACTATTTCTAAAGGTACTGGAACTCCGGTTCCTCAGGGATTAACAGAGAAGGAAGCAGGTGGATTAATTTCCCGATTATTAACTTATAAAAAGATTTGCTGTTTTGAGATGGTTGAGGTAAATCCAACCTTAGATAAAGAAAATATCACCGCAGAACTAGCATTTGAAATTCTGATTAAAGCATCTAATGCTTATCAAAACGAAACGTAATGAACATAGAACAAGAAATATTAAAATTTACTAAAAAAGCTGCCCAAGAATTATATTCGGCAGAAATTCCAGATAATCAAATCAATTTACAACCAACTAGATCTGAATTTGAAGGTGAAATTACATTGGTTGTGTTTCCATTTTTAAGATTTTCTAAAAAAAGTGGAGAAGAAACTGCACAAGAAATAGGAAAATATTTGCAAGAGCATATTGAAGATGTTGTTTCTTTTAATGTTATTAAAGGGTTTTTAAATTTATCTATTGCTCATAAGTATTGGTTAAACTTATTTAATGAGGCACTCTTAAATCCAAATTTTGGTTTTGCAAATGCTAATGGTAAAAAAGTAATGGTAGAATATTCTTCGCCAAATACGAATAAGCCGCTGCATTTAGGCCATGTTAGAAATAATTTATTAGGATATTCTGTCGCCGAAATTTTAAAGGCTGCAGGTTATGATGTAATTAAGGTTAATTTGGTTAACGATAGAGGAATTCATATTTGTAAATCAATGTTGGCCTGGCAAAAGTGGGGAAATGGAGAAACACCTGAGACTTCTGGACTAAAAGGAGATCATTTAGTTGGTAAATACTATGTGGTTTTTGACAAGGAGTATAAGAAACAGATAGATGAGTTAAAATTGTCTGGTAAAACCGAGGAGGAAGCTAAAAAATTAGCACCACTTATTCTTGAAGCGCAAGAAATGCTTCAGAAATGGGAAGCAGGCGATCCAGAGGTTATTCAGTTATGGAAGATGATGAACGACTGGGTATATGCTGGCTTTGGAATTACTTATAAAAATTTAGGGGTAGATTTCGATAAATATTATTATGAAAGTAATACTTATTTATTAGGAAAGGATACCATTGAATCGGGCTTAGCAAAGCACGTATTCTTTAAGAAAGAAGATGGCTCTGTATGGATAGATTTAACAGCTGATGGATTAGATCAGAAATTGGTTTTAAGGGGCGATGGTACTTCGGTTTACATTACGCAAGATTTAGGTACTGCTGAGATGAAGTATGCTGATTTTGGTATGGAGGAGTCTATTTATGTGGTGGGAAATGAGCAAGATTATCATTTTAAAGTTCTATTTCTGATTTTAGAAAAATTAGGCATGTCGTGGGCTAAGGGCTTACACCATCTTTCTTATGGTATGGTTGATTTGCCTAGCGGAAAGATGAAGAGTAGGGAAGGTACTGTGGTAGATGCAGACGACTTGATTGATGAAATGATTGAAACCGCTAAGGAAAAGACGGAATCTTTAGGTAAAACCAACGATTTTAATGAGGATGACAAGGTAGTTTTATACAGACAAATTGGATTAGGTGCATTAAAATATTTCCTTTTGAAAGTTGAGCCAAAGAAAAGGTTATTATTTGATCCAGCAGAAAGTATAGACTTTCAGGGGAATACTGGACCATTTATTCAATATACACATGCAAGAATAAAATCTTTATTAAGTAAAGCCAATTATAACCAACAAGTATCTAATATTGATGTCGATTTAGATCCAACTTCATTGGAATTAATTTTAAGTATTTCTAAATTTCCAAATGAAATAAAATCGGCAGCAAAATCATATAGTCCGGCTTTGATTGCAAATTATTTATACGATTTAGCGAAATTATTTAATAAGTTTTATCATGAAGTTCCTCCAATTGTAAAAGAGGAAAATGAAGTTTTAAAACAACATAGATTAAATATATCTGCCTTAACTGCATCAGTCCTTAAAAAAGGAATGCAATTATTAGGAATTGAAGTTCCAGAGCGTATGTAATTGTAGGAACTAAATGAAATTAAAAAAGGCAATGATTATATTCATTGCCTTTTTTGTTAGTTAAAATTTGTGTACCAAAACACATTTCCTTGAATAAGACTTGCAGGATATTCTAATTGATTGGGATGCGATTGGACCGAGGTAAAGGCATCTAATTTATCTTTACCAAAAACTAAAAAGGCTATTTCTTTCGATTGATTAATTAAGGTGGCATTGAAACTTATTCGCCAGCTGTTTAATTTTTCAACAAATACGGCCTCTATACTTTCGTTTGGATTTATTTTACAAATGGTAGTTCCAGGGAAGATGGAAGCTGTATGTGCATCGGCACCCATGCCTAATAAGGTAAAGTCGAAATTTATAGTGGCTTGGTTAAAATGTTTTAGTATGCGTGCATAATAATCTTCAGCAGCTTCTTGTGGGGTTAAGCTGGTATTTACCAAGAAAATATTTTCTTCCTTAATATTTAGTGGGTTTAATAAATTTTCTCTAGCCATTAATCCATTATAATCTTTATGATTAGACGGAACATGCCTTTCATCGCCAATAAAAAAGTAAACAACCTCCCAATTTATTTCATTTTTATATTGGTCTGCTAAAATATTGTATAGCATTTTTGGCGAATTACCACCAGTTAGAACTAAATTAAATGAACCTTTTTCTTCGATACAAGCTTTAGCGCTTTCAATAATATGTTTAGCTAAAGATTGGATGGCTTCTGGAGTTGTATTAAAAGAGAAAGTTTGCATTAATCTTTATGTTTAATAGGTAGTGAATACCAGAAAAATCCATTTTTAGCAATTAGCGCTTCTGCTTCTTCTGGGCCCCAACTTCCACTGGTATAGTTAGGGAAGCTAATAGATGTTTTATTTTCCCAATGATTTAAGATAGGCATTAATAATTCCCATGCATATTCTACCTGATCAACACGCATAAATAGGGTTTGATCGCCGGTCATAACATCTAATAATAGCGTTTCATAGGCCTCAGGCGTATCTGTATGTTTTGCGCCTTTATAATCAAAAATCATATCAACAGGATTCAATACCATTTTAAGTCCGGGGCGTTTTGCCTGAACCTGCAATCTGATACTCATTTCTGGCTGAATGCTGATGATTAGTCTGTTCTGTTGCCAGGTTTCAACGGATTCATTTTGAAAAATCTGGTGCGGAACATCTTTAAATTGGATAGTTATAATTGAAGAGCTTTGTTGCATTCTTTTTCCTGTTCTTAAGTAGAAGGGAACACCTTGCCATCTCCAATTATCTATATTAAATTTTATAGCAGCATACGTTTCAGTATTAGATTCCGGATTAACATCTTTTTCACTTCTATAACCAGGTACTTCTACGCCATTTATCCAACCATCTGTGTATTGTCCACGTACTGCATTTTTTCTAACCGAGTCGTTAGTGAATTTTCTGATTGATTTTAGAGCATCTACTTTTCTATCTCTAATTTCGTTGGCATCAAAACTGGTTGGAGGTTCCATAGCTATAATACAAAGCAATTGTAATAAATGGTTTTGTATCATATCTCTTAAAGCACCTGCACCATCGTAATAGCCTCCGCGATCTTCAACGCCTATAGATTCTGAAACAGAAATTTGAACATGTTCAATATAATTTCTATTCCAAAGTGGCTCAAAAAGCGAATTTGCAAATCTAAATGCCATTATGTTTTGGACGGCTTCTTTTCCTAAATAGTGATCTATTCTATAAATCTGACGCTCTCTAAAATGTTGTTTTAACATTTGATTAAGCTCTTGTGCAGATTCTAAGTCGTGGCCAAAAGGTTTTTCAATTACAATTCTGGTATGGTCTTTATCGCCTGCTAAGCCATATTTATGTAAACTGTCTGCAATTGCAGAAAAGAATTTTGGAGCTACAGCTAAGTAATAAATTACCTGTGTATCTGGACCAAATTCTTCCTGAATTTTTTCAATTTTATTCTTTAGCGTAATTAAACTTTCTGGATCTTTTATATCAGCAGGCGTATAAGAAACGTGCTTGGTAAATTTCTGCCAATCTTTTTTAAGTGCCTTCCCTTTACGAGAGAAGTTTTTTATGCCATCTTCTAAAAAATCGCAGTAATTAGCGTCCGTTAAATTACTTCTTGCGGTACCAATTAGTTCAAACTTTTCGGGCATAAAGCCTTCCAAATATAAATTATACAAAGCCGGACCCAATTTCCTAGAATTTAAGTCTCCCGTACCACCAAAAATAACAATAATGGTAGGATTTATATTTTCTTTCATTAGCATTACAAAGCTAAGTCTATATTTTTATATTTCTTATGCCTGAGGTGAAATTCCGTTCCAATCTGCATGAAAAATTCCATCTTCATCAATTCTTTCAAAAGTATGAGCACCAAAGAAGTCTCTTTGTGCTTGAGTTAAATTAGACGACATTCTTCCGGTATGCAAAATATTATAATAATTTATGGAAGCCGATAAGCATGGAATAGCAATATTAGATGTTGTAGCGAAATCAGCCACTTTATGGGTGGCTATTTTACTCGCTTCTACAGCTTCATGGATATTAGTGTCTTCGAATAAATGAGTTAGATCTGCTTGTTTTTCAAATGCTTCGTACATCTCATTTAAAAATTTAGACCTAATTATACATCCACCTCTCCAAATTTTGGCAATACTGCTTAAGTTTAGATCGTAATTATAAGTAGTTGATGCTTGATGTAACATGTGCATTCCTTGAGCATAGGCAGATACCATGGCATAAAAGAAAGCATTTTCTATATCATCCGTATTTATTAGGGTAGGGGTAGGCGATTCAGCTTTTTTAAGTTGCGACTCTAATTTTAAACGTAAAGATTTTAATTTAGATAAATTACGAGTAGAAACAGCAGCGTCTATGGTAGGAATGGGAACTTCTAAGTCCATAGCTTCTTGGGAAGTCCATTTTCCGGTTCCTTTAGATCTAGCTTCATCTTTAATCATATCCACCAGGTAATTTCCTGTTTTTACATCTTTAAATAAGAATATATCACGGGTAATTTCTAGGAGAAATGAACCCAATCTCCCTTTATTCCATGTGTCTAACGTCGCATAAATTTCTTCATTAGATAAATTAAGTCCTTCTTTTAATAGCTGATAAACTTCTGCTAAAAGTTGCATAATAGCATATTCAATACCATTATGAACCATTTTTACATAGTGACCAGATGCACCTGGGCCAATATAAGTTACACAAGGTACTCCATCTACTTTCGCAGCAATTGCATCGAACATTTTCTCTACAACCGAATAAGCGTCTTTATTGCCGCCTGGCATCATGCTTGGCCCTTTTCGAGCGCCTTCTTCGCCACCCGAAATTCCCATCCCGAAAAAATTAATATTTACTTTTTCTAATTCTGAAGATCTTCTAGCGGTATCAGTAAAGTGCGAATTGCCACTATCAATAATTATATCTCCTTCAGCTAAAAGTGGGGTTAATTCCTGAATCACGCTATCTACGATGGCTCCGGCAGGCACCAATAAAATAATGGTTCTTGGAGTTTCAATACTAGCAATAAATTTTTCTATATCGCTATACGCTTCTAATTTATGCGCTTTACCTTCTTCTTTAAGTAAGGCAATCATTTCAGCATTTTTATCGTATCCGGTAACCTTAAAACCGTTATTTGCCAAATTAAGTAAGAGGTTTCTTCCCATTGTACCTAATCCAACCATTCCTAAACTATAGCCAGTAGACTTTTCAGTGTGCATAATTGTTGTTTTATGATACTGCGAAATTACTAATAAGCTTTATAAAACCTGATTAACTGAGGTATTTAATTTCTATCAATTTTTAAAGAGGTATTTATTTAAAAGCTTGAGTTTTATCAGCAAAATTCAAGCTTTTTTCTACTTTAATTTATTGTAACAATTTGCTTATTTATAGGTAATGTGCTTCTATTGGATTGATGTTCAACTTATTAAGAATCTTTCTAAATAAGTTGTTATTTAGAAAGGTTTTAAATAGATTTGCGTCTTATTTATAATAAGTCTAAATTGAAATTTCTAATATTAACATTTGTTTGGTTTGCAGGTATCTCAAAAATTAATGCTCAGCAGATTGAGCTTAAGGGTAAAGTAGTTGATGAGCAAAATAATGCTTTGTCATTTGCTGCCATTAATTTTATAGACATCGATAAAACGGTATATTCTAACGCCGATGGAATATTTACCATTAATCTTAATAATAGAAGTAAGTCGACTTCATTTACAATTAAAATAACTTTTGTAGGCAAGAAAAGTTTAGAAACGAGCATTAGTTTAAATCAACAAACAATACCGGTATTTAAACTTCAAACGCTTACATTATTATTAAAAGATGTAGAGTTTAATCAAAAAAGAAAGACATTAAATTCAAATTCATCAATCGTATTCGATAGGCAAGCGATAGAGCAATCTCAGGCTTTTAGTATAACAGATATTTTAAACAATTTGCCTGGTAAACGCATGGTTGCGCCCAATTTGCATAGCCCTCAGAACTTAACACTTAGAGCCGAAGTTTCTGGATTACAAGCATTGAATAACTCATTAGGAATTGCTATTGTGGTAGATGATATTCAGCTTTCGAATAATGCGAATATGCAAAATAGGAATTTAGGTAGATGGGGGCTGGGTAATGGAAATATTTCGAGTGCAAGTTATGGAAGTTTTGATACGCCATTTGGAGGATTAGATTTAAGAGATATTCCAGCAGATAATATAGAAAGTATAGAAGTTATTTCTGGGGTTGCACCAGCAAAATATGGTGATTTAACAGATGGAGCCATTATTATTAACAGACAAGCGGGCAGAACTCCTTATCAATTTAATACGCGAATAAATGCAGGTTCTACAAATTATACCTTATCTAAAGGATATAAATTAAAGCATAATTTGGGAGCGTTAAATCTAGGATTAAACTATCTTAAATCTAATGAAGATCCTAGTGATAAAACTAAAGTTTATGATAGAATAAGTACCAATTTAATTTGGACGGCAAATTTAAAACCGCAGTTGAAAAACACCTTTTCTGTTGATTTTAGTACTAAAATAGATGATGTTAAATTGGATCCCGATGATGGTTTAGAATTAAAAACATTTTCAAAAGCCAGAAATTTCAGCTTTTCTAATCGCGCTACTTTATCTATAAAAGAATCAATTGTAGAGTCAATTAATTTTAATGTTAGTTATAGTAAAGGTTATCAGGAGAGTTATAATCAAAGGTATTTAAATGGATCACCAAAGGGTATTTCAGATAAAGATGTTTCAGGGGAAATTTATGAAGGTTATTTTATTCCAGGAACTTATTTAGCAGCCGAACACATTATCGGAAAGCCGAATAATTTAAATGCGGGATTAAGTTTAAACAGTCAGTTTTTTACAGGAAAGGTAAGGCATAATTTCTCTGTTGGTAGCAATATGTATTATTCTAAAAACAATGGAGAAGGTATAATTGTAGACCCTACAAAGCCTCGTTGGGCAAATTCTGCTTATCAAAATGAACGTCCATATTCTTATGAAAGCTTACCCGATGTTATAAATTATGGTATTTATTTACAAGACAATACAAAAATAACGATAGACAATCGGCCTTTAAATTTAAATGTAGGTTTGAGGTTGGATGTTCAGAATGCCAAAACTTCTATTCAACCCAGAATAAATGCAGCTTATGCGTTTAAAAAGAATCTTAATTTAACTTTAGCGTATGGTAGAGCTACAAAATCTCCAACTTTAGCGCATAGATTCCCCGCTCCAAATTATATCGATTTAATACTTCTTAATCAATTTACGGGAAATGTAAATGAAAGTATTTTTTTAGTTTATACGGATAAAATTGTTGCAGATAATAGTCAATTAAAACCAAGTGAATCTCAACAAGCTGAAATGGGTTTTCAGTTCAAAAACAAAGTTTTTAATTCTTCAATAGTAGTCTATTGGAAAGATAATAAAAATGGTTTTAGTAGTAATACGGTTTACCATACTTATAATTTACCTAATTATTCGTTCACCTATGTGCCTAACAATAGACCAATAATTGCGCCAACTGGAACTTATAAAAAGCAATATGTAGGCGTAAGTACCGTAGGAAACGATTTACATTCTAAAAATTGGGGTTTAGAATGGGGAGTGAATTCGAATAAGATTGAAGCAATAAAAACCAGTTTTAGTATAAATACTTCATTTAGTTATAGTAAATATAAAAATAATGCAGAACGAATTGTTCCAACATCACAAGAGAACATAGATGCAGGCAAACCTGCTTGGTTCGGAATTTATCCAGCCAATGAGTACGAAGCTTTAAATATAATGAGTAAAGTAGCTGCTACTACTCACATTCCAAAAATTGGTTTTGTAGTAAACTTATTGGCCGATGTTTATTGGCAGGACATCAGCAAAACATTAGCAGACAGTTATAAGCCTATTGCTTATTTGGATAAGGATATGAATAGGTTTAACATTCCAAATTTCAATGCCTCTGATCCAACTTATGGCTATTTAAATTTAACAACTGCCGCCAATAGTGAAACTAAATTGCCATTTGTTTATGCCAATTTAGGTGTTAGAATTTCTAAAGAGATTAAAGAAAAAATCCGACTTTCTGTAAACGCATATAATTTTCTAAACCTGCAATTCAGACATTTTAATCCAAATACAAATCAAGTTACAACTTATTCTTATCCTACCAGTGTAGGAGCAGAAATTTCAATTAAGTTTTAGATAAAAAAAAACCAACAAAATGAAAAAATCAATATTTACATTTTTTACCTTCTTTATTATTATACTGTTTTCTTGTAAAAAAGATAGTTTAGATGAAGTAGCTGGAGTTGCTGCTAATTTGCAATTAAATTTTGCACCAGAAATTAAATCTTTGGGCCTTAGTTATAAAGATGCTGAAGTAACATTAACCAATAAAACGGATGGCAGAATTATAAAGGGTATATCAGACGCCAGCGGATTAATTGTATTTGAAAGTGTTACTCCTGGGAATTACAGTGTTGTGGCAGCCTTAACTATATCAGCCAAAGATTATCAATTATTAACCGGTACCACTATTGCGCAAGATATTGTGTTTAATGGCAGTTTAGAAACCAATATTGTGGCCAATTCTGGTACCCTTACTATTAATTTGCAGTCGGGGGCTATTGGCGATTGGGTAATTAAGCAAATTTATTATGGTGGTTCTAGTACTACTAATGGAGCTGTTTTTAGAGATCAATTTATAGAAATCTATAACAATTCTAACCAGGTTCTTTATGCCGATAGTTTATATATTTCTCAGATTTTTGGTAAAAATACTAGAGTGTCGGCAGTAGATACTGCAGATCCTGCATATTTATCTAATGGACAATATAATTGGGCAAATGCAATTGGGATGAATGTAGCTAATCCGAATTCTAATTATGTTTATATGAAGTCGCTTTTAATGATTCCAGGAAATGGTAAGCAATATCCAGTACAGCCAGGTGCAAGTATTATTATCGCGCAAAATGCACAAAACCATAAAGCTTCCTATGTAGGTTCTGATGGGAAACCTGTTTCGGTTAAGAATCCAGAACTTACTATCGACTTAAGTAACGCAGATTTTGAAGCTTATTACGGCGATTTGGAAGGAATAAATCCACTTGCCTCTGATACAGATAATCCTTTAATTCCTAATGTTAAAGTGTTTTTTAGAGGAGGTGATCGCGATTTAATTTTAAATAATAATGGATACGAAGGAATTGTGATTTTTAAATCTAAAACCAATCCGACTGAATTACCTGGTTTTCCCTCTCCAGAAATAAAAGCGATTTCTAATACCACTACATTATACAAACAATTGCCAATTAATTTAATTATCGATGCAGTTGATATTGCACATACCACACCATCGTCTAGAGCCGCTAAAAGAATGCCTGATGCCATAGATGCTGGATTTACATTTACTTTAGGTGGTGCCTATTCTTCACATGCTGTAATTAGAACAACCAGTAAAACCATTGACGGTAGAAGAATTTTAAAGGATACGAATAACTCAACTGAAGACTTTGTATCTATCAATATGGCTGATCCATCGAAAACAGTTTTTAAATAATATAAATTGAAAAAGACTTTAATACTTTCTTGTTTAAGCATTTTATCTGTAGTGGTTAGGGCGCAATCCGCTACAGATAGCTTGTATTTTTATGCTTCTTCTAAAGCTAAAATTAAAACAGTTGGTTTAGGAATCCCTCAGTTACTTAATTCTTCAATTAATAAATCAACACAAGTTGGATTAACCTATAATTATAAAAAAGGTGGCTTAAAGCAAGCTCAAGAAGCAGAGTCACAAAAAAAGATAATTTTTAATGCCGAAGGAATTAGTGAAGTAAATAAATTTAAATTATACGGGTATTTTAATTTTGAACGATCTAATGAAGATAGTTTAGCTTTTAGTCAGAAAGGTATTCACGATGATTTTTCGCCTTATTATTTTGTTGTTGGTAAACCTGGGAAATTCGAAAAACAAGGATATAATGGGGGAGGCTTAATTAGTTATAATCTTGTTAAGGATAAATTATTTATTGGGACTGGTGTTGATTATCAATATCATACTTCTCATAGATCAGTAGATCCAAGATCTTCAGTTTATACCTATCAACTAAATTTTGCGCCTGAAATTTCTTATAAATTTAATCATCATTATATTGGTTTAGGCGTTTTATATGGTTATGGTAATGAGCGTATTAATGTTTTTTATAAAAACAGAGATTACCAGGGCACCTTATTATATCCAGATAGAATATCTTATTTAAATTATGGATATGGTTATCTGGAAATTAATCAGAACAATTTTATCAGAAAAACCAGCTTATCTGGGTTGCAATTAAATTATGCGGCTAATTTTAAATCGTGGGAAATTGCAGCAAGATTGAAATATTCAGTTAAGGAAACAGAAAATAAAATTGAAGTTCAGAACTCAGTTCAAGACCAAATATTTGGAAGCTTCCAATTAGAAAATATAGATTTTAATTTTTTAATTACGCAACAAAATTTAACACGATTGCACCAATTTGGATTTAATTTTATCAATTCTTATGGTGACGATAATTTAAGACGATTAGCAGCGAGAAATTTCACTTATAAGTTTAGTGCTTTAAGAGCTAAATATTTATATGCACCCATCGTAGATGGATATAAAACTTATGAGTTTACAGTAAATGCTGATTATTTTTCAAATTATAAAAGAGATGCTGCAGCCAATCATACTTTTGATTATTCTGTTTTAGAACCATCCATTAGTGTTGGTAGATATTGGAAGAATACATTTCGTGCACAATTGGGATTGGGTTTAATGCTTCCTTTATCAACTAATTTGAAAGTGCCAAATACACAGGTAAATATGTTTACAAAAGGGGTGGCTTATGCCGATTATATGTATTTGGGAAGCACTTTAGGAAAAGCTGAAATAGCAGTAGAATATTTACCTAAAAATTTAATTCCTGGATTTAAATCAACAATTCAATTTAGGGCATTATTTCAAAATCATTTATCGTCTTTAAATAATAATATTGTTCCTACTTTTGCATTAGGTAAACAACGTTTAGATTTTAATGTTGGATATAACCTCTATTTTTAACATGAAGAAGTTATCTGTTATGTCTTTTATTGTATTGTTGGGAATGATTTTATTTTCCTTTCAATCGGTAGAATTTAATTATAATGACGATTTAACCATCGATAGTTTACGCAAAGTTTACGCTAAAAACCCTGCTGAATGGCCAAAGGCAAATGTAGATAATGGTGTAAAATTTGAAGAATTGGGCGTCTTACCGCCTTCACCGATCGATTTAACCAATGATTCGGTAAGAAAGGTTGTAGAATTGGGTAAAATATTGTTTTTTGACCCTAGATTATCTTCTTCTAACCAAATTTCATGCGCTAGTTGTCATGCTCCTGATTTAAACTGGACAGATGGCAGGCAGGTATCTGTGGGGCACGATCATTTAAAAAATATCCGCAATGCGCCTAGTTTAGAAAACGTATGGTATTTTAAACGTCTTTTTTGGGATGGAAGAACCGAAAATGTAAAAGAACAAGTTGCGAGTCCAATTCAGGCGCACAATGAAATGAATCAGGATTTAAAAACTTTGCCAAAAAAATTAAGCAAAATAAAAGGTTATTTACCTCATTTTCAATCGGCTTTTGGAACTAATAAAATTACTGAAGATAGAATTTTAGAGAGTTTGGCTACTTTTCAGAAAACAATTACCAGTAGAAAAACAGACTTTGATAGGTTTTTAGAAAAGGATAAAAATGCGCTTACGGATCAGCAATTGGTGGGTTTACATTTATTTAGAACCAAGGCTAGATGTATAAATTGTCATAATGGACCATTATTTACAGATAATGAGTTCCATAATTTAGGTTTAACCTATTACAAACGTAAATACGAAGATTTAGGATTGTATAATTTCACCAAAAATCCTGAAGATGTGGGTAAATTTAAAACACCAGGTTTAAGAAATGTAATGAATACAGGTCCATGGTTTCACAATGGATTATTTCCTGATATGGAAGGTATATTAAATATGTATAATGTTGGTATGCCATTTACTCGTCCGACTGAGGAGGACATGAAAGATCCTTTATTTCCACGTAACGATAAATTATTACGAGGCTTAAAATTAAGTAGTGCCGAAAGAACTGCTATTATTTCTTTTCTTCATGCATTAAGTTCGCAACCTATTTTGGTGCGCGATGTAGAATTGCCAAAATAAAAATGGGTAAGAAATTTGCATAAATGTTTCAGAATGCAAACTTCTTACCCAATTTATATATTTATAGAACTTTATTTATTTAAAAGAATGGGTTCACCAAAGCCTAGTTCTTTTAATCTTGATAACTGAGTTTTTGCATCCCCAACTACCAACCAAATCATCTTATTAGAATTTAGATATTTTTTAGATAATTCTTGTATTTTAGAAATGGTCATATTATTCACAATTTCTTCTCTTTCCTTCACATAGTTAGGTTTAAATCCATATTTAGAGATATTTTCTAGCATACCTAACTTAGATCCAGCGGTTTCAAAAGCTCTTGCATTACTTTTTATTAAGAAACTTTTTGTTGTTGCCAAATCGTTTTCGTTGTAGTTTTTACCAAAATTTTCTAGGATGTTCTTTATAGCCTGTAAAGATTCTAAAGTAACATTTGTTCTAACATTACTAGAAATAGTAAACGGTCCAACGGCCTGTGTTCCAGAAAAACTAGAATTAATACCATAAGTATATCCCTTACCTTCGCGTAATTCTTGGGTTAGTTGTGATGCAAAACCACCTCCACCTAAAATATAATTCATAACCACAGCAGGGTAGTAATTAGCATCTGTTTGGGCTAATGCCGGATAACCTATATTTAGAACTGATTGTTTTGCATCAGGAATATCATAAAAATAAATTTTAGATTCTGCTGGTGCAATTGGTTGTGGTGTAGTTACTAATTGTACTGGTTTGCTTTTCCAGTTGGTATTAAGCTTAGCTAAAGAAGTAATTATAGCTGATTTATCCAATGATCCAACTACATTCATTCTTGCTACTGAAGGAGAAATATTTTTATTGTAGTAGGCCTTTAAATCGTCTAAATTAATTGAAGAAATACTTTCAGCTGTACCAAATGTATTTTGTGCACGTAAATTATCTTTACCATAAATTAATTCACGATAATTTTTAGAAGCCATAAATGCCGGGCTTGCCTCTTGTTGTCTAATGTTACTTAAGGTACTTTGTTTTAGTAAAGCAAACTCTTTCTCATCCCAACGAGGGTGTAATAACATTTCTTCTACCAATGCAATGGTTGCATCGTAGTTTCTTGCCAAAGTATTACCACTTATTGTAATGTCTTCTGTTCCTGCTGAGATAGAAATACTGGCTCCTAATTGCTTAACGGCTTCCTCTAATTCTTCAGGCGTTTTATTTTTTGTTCCTTGATTCATTAATGATGCCATTAAATAAGCAACACCAACTTTTTTAGGATCATCTTGAAGCATTCCGCCGCTAATAGAAATGTTAAATTGTACCAATGGAACCTCTGAATTATGAATTCCATAAACTTGTAAACCATTAGCTAATTTGCTATTCCATACCACAGGGATTTTAACTTCAGGTGCTTTTCCATATGGAGGTTCAACAGATCTGTTAAAACTTGAAGGTGTTCTTGGATAACTTCCATCAGTTGCGGCATTAATAGATTCTTCTGCTCCTTGTACAATGGCTTCTTCTACAACTTGAGCCTTAGTAGAACCCGATAAAGCTAAGTTTACTTGTCCTTTAGGTACAAAACTAGTCGCTACATAATGCTTACCTTTAATGTATTTATTATAAACACGCATTACATCCTCTACAGTAACCTCTAAAGTCTTAGCTAAGTCCTTTTCCATATAACCTGGATCTCCAGCAAACATACTGTATTGAGCCAATTGTGAACTTTTACCTAATACGCTAGAAAGTGAGCCATAAAAACGAGTTTCTTGTCCAGCCTTAATTCTATCTAAATCCTTTTGTGAAATACCTTCTTTTTCAAATTTTGCGAATGCTTCATTAAATGCGGTAGCTATTTCGTTTAAACTTTTTCCTGGAAATGCCACCGACGAAAGTTGAACTTGTCCTGCTAATTCATTATTACGGCTATACATATTAACATTAGAAGTAAGCTTTTTATCTTCCACTAATACCGTATAAAAAGGAGCTTTTTTACCTTGTGTAAGGTAGTTTGTTAAAATAGATAATGCATAAGAATCTGGATGATAATTTTCTACTGTAGGCCATGCATAAGTTAATTGAGGTAAGCGTGCAAAATTATCTTCATGATATAATTTTTTAATTTCGCTCACATAACCTGGTCTTGGACTTTGTTTAGTGATATTTTCGCCTTTTTTAATTTCATTAAAATATTTTTCTACCCATTTTTTTGCTTGAGCTGTATCAAAATCTCCAGCTATGGTAAGCGTAACATTATTGGGTACATACCATTTATTGAAAAATTCTTTTACATCTGCCAGCGTAGCGTTTTGTAAATCCTCTAATGAACCTATAACTTGCCAATTATAGGGATGGTCTGATGGATATAAATTTTTATCGATAACATAACCGGTATGACCATAAGGTGCGTTATCATAACTTTGCCTTTTTTCATTTTTTACCACTTGTTTTTCTTTCGCTAAAACATTGTCGGTAACTGTATTTATAAACCAGCCTAATTTATCGGCTTCAGCCCAAATCATTTTCTCTAAAGCATCTGAAGGAACCGTCTGTAAATAGTTGGTTCTATCGTTAGAGGTAGAGCCATTGGCTCCTGAACCACCAATTCTGGCCGACATCTTATCTAGACCTCCTTTTCCTAAATTTTCGGATTCTAAAAACAACAAATGTTCAAACAAATGCGCAAAACCTGTTCTGCCGGGTTTTTCGCGCGATGAACCCACATGAGCTGTTAAGTTTACTGCTACCACAGGATCTGAGCGATCTACATGAAATATTACAGTTAATCCATTCTGAAGCGTAAACTTTTCATAGTCTATTTTAAATGAAGTTTTTGTTGATTTCTGTGCCACTAAATCAGCATGTATGCCAATTAATAAAGTGGCCAGCAAGAGTAATTTGCGCATTTTTAAAGAAATTATTTGGTTTATAGTTTTTGTTTATAAAGATATTTTATTTAGGCAATACTTCTAAAAAAAAATGCAACTGTTAAAACAATTGCATTTTTTTTAGTGATTTATGGATTCGTACTCCAAATAGAAGCCGATTTTAATAAAGCTCTTCTCGGTAATTTAAGATGAGCAACAATTAATTCTGCAAAATCTTCAGGCTGTAATACATTTTCAGGATTACCATCAGTTAACCCCAATTCTTTAGACAAATCTGATGCAACTGTACTAGGCATTAAAGTAGAAACACGGATATTATTTTTTCTTACTTCACGCATCAACGAATCGCTTAATCCGATTACACCAAATTTAGAAGCACTATAAGATGAAGTAGTAGCTGCTCCATTTAAACCTGCGGTTGATGAAATATTAATAATATCGCCTTCATTTTTCTCTATTAATTGAGGTAGAACTTCCTTAGTAACATAATATGTTCCAAATAAATTAACCTCAACAATTCTTTTCCAGGTATCTACATCCATATCTACTACAGAGCCAAAAGCTGCTATTCCGGCATTATTAACTAAAATATCAAACTTTCCTAACTCATCAACCAATTTAGAAACACCCGATTGAACAGCAGCATAATTAGCTACATCAAAAACAGCATAACCTGCTTTTACTCCAAGTGCTTTAATTTCTTCAACTGTTGCTTTTAAAGTTTCTTCATTCTGACCACTTATGCCAACATTAACACCTTCTTTAGCTAATGCAATTGCAATTGCTTTACCAATTCCTCGTCCACCTCCAGTAATCAAGGCGTTTTTACCGTATATACTTTCCATATTTTTAAATTTAAAACATGAATTTCGGTACTATAAATCATTAAATGATTGTGTTGTTAATAATTTAACAATCCGATGAATAACTTGAATTAGCTGATTAACCTAAATGCTTATAAATCAGTTTATTGAATTTAAATCTTAATTTATATATTTATAATAAACTAAATTTTAACCATTTATAATTATGGCTGATTTTGAAATTGCAGAAATTGAAACCAGAAAATTTGAAGGAGGATATGCAAATCTTAAAGACGATAAAGGAGGGGAGACCTATGCAGGTATTTCTAGAAATTTTTGGCCAGATTGGGAAGGGTGGACAGTAATTGATGCATTTAAATCGGGAATACCACAACATGCAGGTATAGATTTTGAAATGAATTCTAAAGAAATGCATGATCAATTAAAATTTATGGTTTCTAGATTTTATAGAATAAATTTTTGGGAAGGCATGAATTTAGATTTAATAGATAACCAAGAACTTGCAAATTCAATTTATGATTTTGCAGTTAACGCAGGTATAAACCGGAGTGTAAAATTTATTCAAGAAATTGTTGAAGTAGAAATGGATGGAAAATTAGGTCCTATAACCATAAATGCAATTAATATGGGTGATGCTTACGCTTTGTTAACTGCTTTTAATCTCAAACGAGCAGCATTTTATAAATCTATAGCAAAAGGTAGTCAGGCTAAATTTTTAAAATCATGGTTAAGAAGAATAAATCTTGAGGTCTAATTTAAGAGTTCTGGAGCGGAACACCTCGACCCATCCTCCAGGAGCGGAACACCTTGACTCGTCCTCCAGGAGCGTAATCCTCTATGATTTGTCCTCCTGGAGCGGAATGCAATGTAGCGGTAGGATCTCATGGATAAGCTCATCAGATCCTATCGGCCACTTTTCGCTGCGCTCTTAGTTGTGCCTCCAGGATGACCGATCGGGGTTAATCCTGTAGCAAAATGAAAAGGAGTGAATCATCTATGACCCATCCTCCAGGAGCGTAATCCCCCATGATTTGTCCTCCTGGAGCGGAATGCAGTGCAGCGATAGGATCTCATGGATAAGTTCATCAGATCCTATCGGCCACTTTTCGCTGCGCTCTTAGTTGTGCCTCCAGGATGACCGATCGGGGTTAATCCTGTAGCAAAATGAAAAGGAGTGAATCATCTATGACCCGTCCTCCTGGAGCGTAATCCCCCATGATTTGTCATCCTGGAGCGAAATGCAATCCAGCGATAGGATCTCATGGATAAGTTCATCAGATCCTATCAGCCACTTTTCGCTGCGCTCTTAGTTGTGCCTCTATGACCGATCGGGGTTAATCCTGTAGCAAAATGAAAAGGAGTGAATCATCTATGACCCGCCCTCCTGGAGCGGAATGCAAAGTAGCGATAGGATCTCATAGATCAATTTTTTATCCTGAAGCCAAATCTACTCACGGCTGGTTTAAGTAAGTTTGTATAAAGAAAACTTTATGTTATATAATTCCTAAATCTATTGCGAATACAATAAGCTGTTCATTAGTATTAAACTCTAGGCATTGCTTCATAAGTTCCAGTCTTTTTTCGATGGTTCTTAAACTATTGGGCTTAATTCCCAGTTTTTCTAATTCTGCAGGAATATCTTTTTGCTTTTTACCTATGGATAAGAAATTTATAATCTGAATATCTAAATCGGTAAAATCAAAAGAGTTTTTATTTTGTAATAACTTTTTAATGTCAGCAGCAAGATAAGATTGATTATTGTTTACTGCATTAATAGCTACTTGCAACTCCTTAGCATCATTTCTGCCTTTTCTAACAAATCCATCAATTTTTAGATGGTCGAAAAAGCGCTTGATATTTGTCGGTTTATTTTCTGCCGAAAATACAATTACCTTTAATTTAGGCTGAAGGATTTTAGTAGCTTCAATTAACTCTTCTCCATTTTTTAATTGTTGCTTATTATGATCCTCATCAAATGAAATATCGGTAACCAATAAATCATACGGGTTTCCTTCCGCTATACTTTTCTTTATTCTACTTAAGGCATCATCACAATAATAAACGTACTCATAACTATTTATATTCAATGAATCTAAAGTTTTCTGTATGGATATATTTGAGCTTTCATAATCTTCTGCGATTAATACTCTTTTAATCATAAATTGATTTATTTATTTAATGGAAAACTTAAAGTTATTATTAAACCATTTTTTCCAGGTTTAGAATCAAAGTTAATAGTCCCATTTATTTTATTCATGCGGTTTCCCGCATTTGTAAGGCCATTTTTAATTTTTTGTACTTCACCTAACCCTTTACCATTATCCGAATAAGTAATTTGAATATTATTTTTTTCTTGTTCAAACCTAAATAATACACTGGTAGCTCCACTATGCTTTCTCATGTTTACCAACAACTCTTGGATAACATTTTCAATTTCATATTTAATGGATTGATCTATTTTCTTCCATACCTCTGGTGTATTACCAATTATTGCAATTTTTACGGTATCGCTAGCAAATGATTTTACTAGATTAGATATTTTCTCATTGAAATTACTTCCATCATATTGAATTTCATCGTAAGTAATGTCTCTCGAAATTTGATATAATATATCCAAATCGTTTAAGACCTCCGCATTAGACTTTGTATTCAAATTCTCCATTTCTGTCATAACTTTATACAATCCGTTTGCCACTAAATCGTGCACTTTTTTGGAAGTTGTAAGCTGACTGTTTTTAAGCTTTTGTTCGGCTTCAGTTTTAAGTTTTTGTTTTTTTTGCAAGTAAAGCAGATAGCCAGAAATAAATCCAAATATTAACACAATTAAAATAAGTGTAATAATTATTTTTTGTCGCGTTATTTGGAAAGATTTTAAAGTGTTTTCTTCGATAAGAATTTTATTCTGTTGCTTATGTTTTTCAGCTTCATAGCGTATTAATGCAAATTGATTTTTTGCTTTATTTCTAACGTTGGTTAAGCTATCTGTCTTAAAAATATATTGATCGTAATAGATTTTAGATTGGGATGGACTACTTAATCTGGCTAATTCTTTTATGGCTTGGGCTTGATCTGTAGCGTTTTGAATTAGGGTTGCAGTTCTTAAAAAATTCTTAGCATAATAAATAGCGAGCTTAGGATTTTTATCAGCATAAAAATCGCTTAAATAAGAATAATTTGAATTTTGTCCGGCAATATCTTTCTCCTGAATCCTAATATTTAAAGCATTTAGTAATTCTGGTGCTGCGTTATAATTCCTATCATATAAAAATTTACTGTATGCGTAATTGGCGAGTGCTCGTGCATATTCTAACTTCGAATTTGGGCTTTTTAACAAGCGTTCAAATATTTCTAATGATTGCTTGTATTCGCCCATATACCTATAACTATTAGCAATATTATTTTCTGTTATAAGAATAGAAGATTTATTAGATGAATATTTAATAGATTGTTTATAATATTCTATAGCTGCTTTGTTCTCATTTAAATTGGCGTGCGACATGCCTAGCGTATTATAAGCCGAAACTAAATAGGGCGCATTTTCTTTGACATTAGAATCTATAAGTTTAATAGATTCTAAAAGAAGTTCTATGGCACCAAATGAATCACCTTCATTATTAGAAATAATTGCCATATTAATTAAGGCATTTCCCGCCATTAAACTATCTTGGTTAGCTAGGGCAACATCTTTGGCAAGGTTAAAATATAAATAAGCAGAATCGGTATGATTTTCATCGCTAAACTCATACGCTTTATCTAATGCTGGATTTAAATAACTGCTTTTATTTTGGTCATTAGGCTTTTTACAGGCAACAAATAATAAGGTTAAATAAAATAGTAGCCAAAGCTTATTCATACATAATTTTTATCCTAAGTTAAAAATTTAATATAAATGTGTGCTTAATTCAATAAAATATAGCCTATGTATTAAAACATAGGTTAAATACATAGGCTAAATAAATTATGGTTTTGGTGGACGTGGAGGAGGAATATTTCCATTGTCGCCACCTGTATATCCGGTACTATCTATCGGATCTGGTTCTGCATTATAAGTTCCCACATTGTTTGAACTAGATGTTGCTGCAAGGCCTAATAATAAGGCAATAATTATTCTTAACATGATTTTTTTGGTTTTAAAATTTCACAATAGGGTAGGTTGAAACATGACTAGATATTTCAGTTACCAGGGGTTGATTTTTAAGAAGCGCTTCTTGTATTTTGGGAAGGGTTTTGCAAAAACGTATAATTGAAAAATGCTTCCCATTTCATTTCCCGATTACACGTTTATGCGATTAGAAATCATAAATAAGCATTTAACTTTTTTCTGATGTCTGATACAAAATTAGATGGCGAATAATGCTTAACTCAATGAAATTCAGGTAATTCATTTGTTCAGGAATAATTCAGGAATAATTCAGATTTTTAGGAATTACTTTTAACTTTAATTAAAATTATTCCCATGAGTTTTGAAGATTATCATCAATTGGTGTTAAAAGAATATCAGCAGAAAAAGGAAAATGGTACTTTATCTAATATACTTTGCAAGCCAACCAACGCGACCTTAAGAGACGAAATTTTGAAATTACTGAACGAGAGATGGGAAAGTTATGATGTGAAAATATTTAACGATTTTTTTGGGGATTTCACTTCTAAAGCTGAATTGTTTTCCCTAATAAGAAAAATGGATGTGGATGATAATAGACCAATTATTAATTTTTTAAAAAATAAAATCACTCATCCGAAAGAAAAAATTGTAAATATGGTGGCCTACCTTATTAATTTCCAAAACAGACCATATAGGTATGAAATGGAGATTAGTAAAGGAGAAAATGGAAAAGAGGTTGATGGAAAAGAAATGAAAAGTAAAAAAGAAGACGTTGTTTATCCATTTAGTCTTGCCTTTTCTAATGTTTATTCATCAAAATTTGCCAAATATATATTGGGTCTAACTTTATTGTCTGCAGTGTTAGTTAGTAGTTTCAATTTATTTTATGAAGAAAAATGTATGGTGTGGAATGGAGAGACCTTTGAAAAGATAAGTTGTGATGAGAAAAAAATAGATCAGCAAATAATTGCATTTGATGAACAAAAAGTGGGTGTTTTTAGGAAAATAACAAAACCCGACACCATTACGCTGGCTTCGGCTGGAAAATTATGGTACAGTAAGAAAAATAATAAAGTCGAATATTTTACGGCTCCAGGCACGCATCCGGAGGATGTTAATAGATATTTAAAACCCTTAACCAAGTATATGATTGAAACCCATATCTTAAAACCTAATTCATTACGGAACTAATCCTTTAAATTTTGCTTAATTTTGAAGCATAATGTTAGGACTAAAATTACTTACCGACCCACGTTGGGCAAATATTGCTGAAGGGAATTTAGAAGAAATACTTACTGATCATGCTTGGTGTGAACAAAAAGCAGCATCTAATGCCATAACGCTTATCACCCAAAATTCTGAACACATGGATTTAGTGGAGTCGTTAACCGCAATTGCACTCGAAGAAATGGAGCATTTTAAGCAGGTGGTGGAGATTATAAAAAAGCGTGGTTATACATTGGGCAGAGAACGTAAAGATGATTATGTTGGTAAGCTGGTGAAGTTTAATAAAAAGGATGGGAGTAGGAACGATGCATTTATAGACCGATTGCTTTTTGCTGCCATGATAGAAGCACGTAGTTGCGAGCGTTTTAGAGTACTTTCTTTGAATTTAAAGGATAAGGAATTGGCTAAGTTTTACCACGATTTAATGGTTTCTGAAGCCAATCATTATACAACTTTTCTAAATTTTGCCCGAAAATATACGATAGATGTTGATGTTGAAAAACGCTGGAAGGAATGGTTAGAATTTGAAGGGAAGATAATCCAGAGTTATGGCGTTTCAGAAGCCATCCATGGATAGGATTATTGTTTTAGGGTATTTTTAAATTGAATCTCCTAAAGTTTATCCACCTAATGTGGCATACAATTTAGCTTAAGAACTCATCAATACCGAAATGAAATAATGCCTACAAAAATTCATGTTTAATTTGTCGCATTATAAATGAACTTTGAACCGTAGAAATATGCGGAATAGCGGATAATTTAGTCTTCATAAACTCCGCATAACTGTCCATATCCTTAATATCAATCATTAATAAATAATCGTAATTTCCAGCGATATGATAGATATTTATTACTTCTGGCAACGTAACCACAGCCGATTCAAATTCCTCAAGGAAGGCTGTAGCGTGCGATTTGAGTTGTACATTGCATAAAACAGATAATTGAATACCCATCTTACGTTTATCGACCAAGGTTATATAATTTTTTATAATTTCTTTTCTCTCTAAACGCCTAACACGCTCGTAAGTAGCCGTTATAGATAGACCAATATGAACGGCAATTTCCTTTGTGCCTAATTTGGCATTCTGCTTAAGTAATTTTAAAATAGCTAAATCTGTACTGTCTAATTGTAAGTGTTCAGTAGAATTTTCAGTTGCTATGTCCATATTGTTAATAATTTAGAAAAAACATCTATTATATAATGTAAAAATAGAATTATTTTCTATTGAGTGAAAATAATTAGATATATAATCTACATTGCTTTATCAATATTGACTAAATTATGTATCACAACATTCACCCAGAAAGTTTCATGATGACCCACGGTTATCAATCTAAACTATCAGAAGGTGCCTTAAAAACACCTATTTTTCAAACTTCAACCTTTGTTTTTAACTCCGCAGCAGAAGGAAAACGCTTTTTTGAAATTGCATACGGACTAAGCACACCAGAAAAGGACGAAGAAATGGGACTAATTTATAGTCGATTAAACAATCCCAATTTAGAAATTTTAGAATCACGTTTATGCCTTTGGGATCAGGCAGAAGATGCTGCTGTATTCGAAAGTGGTATGTCGGCCATTTCAACCGTAATGTTGGAATTTATGAAACCCGGCGATTTACTTTTATACAGTAGACCAGTTTACGGAGGTACCGATCATTTTATTAACCATTTTCTTCAAAAATTAGACATTGCATCAGTTGGCTTCTCCCCTGAAGATAATAAGGAGCAAATTATAGAAAAAATTAAAGCATCGGGCAGGGCCCATAAACTTGCTTTAATTCATATAGAAACCCCGGCTAATCCAACCAATGCTTTAATTGATATAGAAATGTGTGCCGACATAAAACGCATGTTTAGCACAGAAGAACAAGAAGTAATATTGTCTGTAGATAATACCTATATGGGGCCAATTTGGCAACATCCGTTAAACCATGGGGCCGATTTGGTATTGTACTCTGCTACCAAATACATTGGCGGTCACTCTGATGTAATTGCAGGGGCTTGCTTAGGCGCTAAGCCACTTATGGCAAGGGTTAAAGGATTAAGAACCTTTATGGGCAATATGGCTGCACCTTTTACTGCCTGGTTGTTATTACGAAGTTTAGAAACCCTAAAAGTGCGTATGGATCAGCAAGCTAGAAATGCTGAAAAAGTAGCTGATTTCTTACAAAATCATCCTAAAGTAGAAAAGGTATATTATTTAGGTAATATTCCAACCCATGGATCCGAAAGAGATAAAACAATTTACGCTAAGCAATATAAAAGTGCTGGTGCTATGATTGCATTTGATATAAAAGGAGGGGAGCAAGAGGCATTTGCATTTTTAGATAATCTTAAATTAATTAAGTTGGCGGTTAGTTTGGGAGGGACAGAAAGTTTGGCGGAACATCCTTATACCATGACCCATGCAGATGTGCCACAAGCTATTAAAAACACCATGCATATTACCGATAAATTGGTACGCTTATCAATTGGTGTAGAACATTATGATGACACCATTGCGGATATAGAACAGGCTCTAAACTTTTGTTAATCCGCAGAACCTTATAAAACTAAAAAGGAGTCAAATATTTTGACTCCTTTTTTTATCCTTTGTCAATAAAACTTAAATAAACTGTTACTTTAGTTGTTTTAATTTAAATTATTGTTTATCAAAATTTTGACAAATTATAAACCTAAATAAGCTATGATTTCTGCTTTATCAATTTATAATAAATAGGCTTTGGTCCGCGACCTTTTCTATTCGTTTCTTTTCTATCTGTTTTTATAATCACCTCTTTAAAAGACTTATTAATGCGATCTATAATTTGGCTGGCAGAATAAGTAATTTCATATTCTTTTAAAATACTATTAGCGATATCTTCAGCTAAAAACTCATCGCCAATATTAAAATTTGTAATAACATCAGCTATTTGTTGATTAATATTACTGTGGGTATAGGTAATTTCTTTTGGAGTTCCTTCTTGCTTTCTGAAAGCAATTCTAAGTTTTGTTTTTTCGGGAAGAGATTCTAATTTAGGAATGGGTTGATTAGGGTTTCCGAACTCAAAATATCTAAGGCCAAATATAGCGGAAATAGCTTCTTGTGTTTCTAAAGTTAATCCTCCTTTATAATCTAGCAATGCTTGAATATTTTTTTTATTGGTGGATTTAGCCAAAAAAACTATATCTACGATGTCTAGACTGAATTTCTTCATATACTTTTTGAGTATATCAGCATATTCTTTTGTAGCTTTATTTGACATTTTTTTATATTTAGTATAAAAATTTTTGTTTTTATACTTTATTTATTATATTTGTTATTAATAATTTATAGCGACGAATAAGAGTGAGGTTTTGCCTTGCTTTTTACGATGTCTCTCATGCCAGAAAACCGTCAAGTTTCCACATGAGCTGACAGTGAGTTCGCCATTTCTATTGGATATTTATATCTTTGATATATTATTCAATAGGGCGGACTTCATGTTAGTCTTTTGTGGAGCCTAGTTTAACTAGGTAGGTAATTGACGGTACCACTGGCAAAAGCATTGAAGTTCGCCCTATTGGTTTTTATCCAATTTGGTTTTCTTCATTAGCTTTTACTGGGTACGCATCGTTTTACATAACCAAACTAATTGAATATGAAAACGAACCACCGTAAACAAGCTTATTATCAAAGTCATAACCAGGCTTTAGATAATAGTATTATTAAACTCTTATTTAAGAACGTAATTCGTTCACCAAGTTAAACTTCCAAAGACTTTTACACACAAAAATGCGGGCGATAGCTGCTAATGCAAAAAAGGCGCTAAATGTAAAATACCCGTGTTGTAAAAGTAATATGGTTGTTTATTTGGTTTATCGCAATTCTAAGATAGATAACTTATTACTATAAAGCAATACGGGTTCCCGCAAATGGCATTTAATGGTAATCTAGGGCTATATTTTTTTAGTCTACGCATTACTTATGCAATAAACTGTAGCAAAATATAAGGCGGAGGCCCAATTTTAGATTTAGGTTAATAGTTGCTTGGTGCTTCCGCTTTTTCTACTCTTTAATAAACTAAGAATCACTTAAAATGGTAGAAATAAATGAATACAAACTAACAATTTAAAAAATCAATTAAACTAAAAACATGAAAAAATTAACGATTCCCATCGTAATGGGATTGCTATGCCTAAGTTTTTGGGCAAGAGGGCAGGGAGGGGTTTTTAATATTCAGCCTTTAAAGGTTGGAGATAAATTGCCTGAAGTATTTTGGAATCAAACACATAATGTTTACGAAGACGGTAAATTGAGTGTTAAGAATTTGCAGGAATTTAAAGATAGATTATTGATTTTAGATTTCTGGGCAACGTGGTGTGGTAGTTGTATTAATAAATTTCCAAAGCTTATAGCATTAGAAAAAATGTTTGAGCAAAAATTATCTGTGATGTTGGTAAACTCAACATGGACAAAGGATAATTTGGATAAGATTTCTTCAAGATTGACTGGGAAATTACCTCCTTATAATAAATATAATTTAAGTTCAGTTGTAACAGACTCAACTATAATTAAATATTTCCCTCATAATGTTATGCCTCACTATATATGGATTATGAATAATGAGGTAAAAGCTATAACATCTTCTGAGTTTATTTCAGACTCAAATATCAAAAGTCTTTTTGAAAGAAATGATGAATTAATCAAACGTAAAGAGAAAATCACGCAAGGAGGTAAAAATGAATAAATGGTTATTTATGCTTTTCATTTGCATTTTTTCATATAAAGTGCAAGCTCAAAATTTGGTAAATGGAAGAGTGGTTGATAATTCAGGAAAGGGTCTTCAATCAGTAAATATTTACTATAATAATAAAATATCAACTTCAGATTCATCGGGATATTTTAAACTCAATTTAACAGAAGGAAAACATAGAATTAGTTTTAAGTCTATAGGATTTTTCTCCAAAGATAGTATTCTAACTATGCCCTTAAAGGAAGATTTAATTGTCGTTTTACAAGATAATGTTGCAGCAATTGAAGAAGTTGTCATTAATACTGGATACCAAAAAATTCCTAAAACTAGATCCACTGGTTCTTTTGGAATTATTGAAAATAAAGATTTAAATCTTCAAGTTGAATCTAATCTTATTCATAAGCTAGAAGGTTTAGTAAGTGGTTATAATATTGATAGGAAAACCAATGGAGCTGGAGGATACGGAATCATGATTAGGGGATTAAGTACCATTAGGGGATCAAGAAGTCCATTGATTATTTTAGATAATTTTCCATATGAAGGAGATATATCAAATTTAGATCCAAATGAAGTTGAAAATATTACAATTTTAAAGGATGCTGCAGCTGCATCAATTTGGGGGGCTAAAGCTGGGAATGGGGTTATTGTAATTTCTACTAAAAAGTCTGGTTTTAATAATCCCTTAAAAGTAAATTTATCAGCAAATTCAAAAATTAATCAAGTTCCAGATTTATTTTATAAACCTCGTATTTCTTCATCTGATATGGTTGATGTAGAAAACTATTTGTTTGATCTTGGCTATTATAAATCATTAGAAAGTAACATTGCTCAAACTCCATTAAGTGAAGTTGTTGAAACAAGAATTGCCCAGAGAGATGGAATTATAACAACTCAAGTAGCAAATGCGATTATTGAAAATCTTCGAAGTTTTGATCTTCGAAATGAAATTAATGATAAAGTTTTTCGTACGCCGATTAGTCAACAATATGCATTTGATATAAGTAAGGGGAATAATGTAAGTAATTGGATGTTATTCGGTGGCTTTAATAACCAAATAGATGAATTAAATAATGGAAATCAAAAGTTTAATATTAGATATGCGAATAATTTTAAATTGGGATCTAATGTTCGAATTGGATCTAAAATTCATTATACAATTGGTAATTTAAGTCAGGGACTACCCAACGTAATAGATTTAAATGTTTCTTCAGGCATATTACCTCTTTATACTCGATTATATGATGATGCTGGTAATGAATTACCTGTTCTAAGAAATTATAGGAAAAAATATTTAGATGGGCTTTCAAATAAAGGGTTATTGGATTGGAATTATTATCCGCTCTCTGAAAATAATAATATCGATTATTCAAATAAAACCAGAGAATTTATTGGAAACTTAAATGTTGATTTTAAATTAAGTAATGATTTGAACTTAAATGCTTCCTATCAGTTTTCTAATCAAGTAGGTTTAATTAAAAATTTCTATTCAGAACAATCCTATTTTACTAGAGATTTAATTAACAGATTTACTCAAATAGATGGTAATGGGTTAATAAAATATGTGATTCCAAAAGGAGAGATTAGAGATTTCTCATCAAATGATAGTGAGCGTCATAATCTTAGAAGTCAATTAAATTTTGATAAGGAATTCGGAAGGCACAATATTTCTGCTCTTGTAGGTGGTGAGGTTAGTATGGCAGATTTAGAAAGTACTTCATCGCGTTTTTATGGCATAAATTCAGAAAGTCTTAATCTTGTTAATGTAGACTATGTTAATGCATATAAAACATTTGTAAATGGAAGTAATGCTTTTATTCCTAACGGAAATAGTCTAGGAGGTTTAAATAATAGATCTATTTCATTATATTTTAATGGCGCTTATACGTTTAATAATAAATATACATTTTCTGTAAGTGCTCGTCGGGATGCAGCTAATACATTTGGATTAAAAATAAATGATAAATGGAATCCATTATTTTCATCTGGCTTTTCTTGGCTCGCTTCTAATGAGCAATTTTATAAAATTGATGTATTACCCTATTTAAGATTTAGAGGTACTTTTGGGTCTAGTGGAAATACCGATCCAAGTATGTCGGCAGTTACTACTATAATTTATTCTAGTGTAGCGTCTCCATATACACTTTCACCTCAAGCCAATTTTTTTAATTTTCAAAACCCTCAGTTACGTTGGGAAAAAGTTTATATGTTCAACTTGGGATTAGATTTTGGATTTAAAAATAATGTAATCAAAGGAAGTGTTGAATATTTTAAGAAAAAGTCGGTTGATCTATTCTCTCTTACTGAATTAGATTATACCACTGGAATTGGTAATTCTATAGTTAAGAACGCCGGAATTATAGGAGCCAATGGAATTGATTTAGAGATAGTTTCAAATAATTTAAAAGGTAAACTAAAATGGGAAACTTATTTGAATTTTAGTTTATCAAAAGACAATGTTATAAAAAATTATTTGGCTAATAGGTCAGGAAGAAACTTCTTAACTGGCAATTTAAGTTATACGGCAATAGAAGGATATCCAGTATACGGACTTTATTCATATAAATGGGCCGGACTAGATCCAAAAACAGGTAATCCACAAGGGTATAAGGATGGATTGGTTAGTCAAGATTATGCCGCACTTACCGGAAATGCTGTTACAGTAGATGATTTAAAGTTTCATGGTGCTGCTTTTCCAAAGTTATTTGGATCGGTTGGAAATAACTTTAGCCTTTATGGCTTAAGTTTAAAATTTAGATTAAGCTATAAATTTGGATATTATTTCCGAAAACCATCTTTAAGTTATACTTCCTTATTTAGCATGAGAGATGGACATGGTGAGTATCAGTCTCGTTGGCAAAAACCTGGAGATGAATTGTTTACCAGCGTTCCTAGTAGTATTTATCCTGCAAATTCGAATAGGGACTCATTTTATGCAGGATCTGAAGTGAATGTACTTAAGGGAGATCATATAAGGATACAATATGTAAACTTGAGTTATAATTTTCCAGGTAAAAAATTCAATCAGCTACTTAAGAATACCAATGTTTTTATTGTTGCATCTAATTTAGGAATTATTTGGAGAGCCAATAAATATGGAATAGATCCAGATTATAAAGATATACCAATTTCAAAAAGTTTTGCTGTAGGTATAAATGGTAGGTTTTAAATTTTTAATAATGAAAAATAATATAAAATTAATTTTAATAGGTTGCCTATTGATTTTACTTAGTTCTTGTGAGAAGTTTTTAGATGAAAAACCTAATAAAAATTTAGCAATTCCTAGTAAACTCATAGATTTTCAAGCCTTGTTGGATAATAGTACCTTTTTAAATACAGTAGATGGTGCAAGTTCTGAAATTTCAGCAGGTGATTTCTATTTATCAAATGCTGATTATTTGGGATTAAATAATTTTTATAGGAATTTATATACTTGGCAAAGGAAAGAAGTTTTTCCAGACGAACTAAATGAGTGGTTTTTAAATTATAGAATTGTTTATAGAGCAAATACTGTAATAAATGCATTAGAGAAACCACAAAATTTTGATGATCCAGCAGTTGCTAAAAATATAATTGGTCAGGCTTATTTTTATAGAGCAAAGGCGTTTTTACAAACATTATATGTTTGGTCAAATGCCTATGATAAGGAACTTTCTAAATCAGAATTGGGAATTCCTTTAAGATTAAATACTGATTTTAATGAGCCATCTAAAAGAGAAACAGTAGAGTTAGGTTATCAACAAGTAATTAATGATTTACTAAAATCCATTGATAATTTACCAATTAACAATACTCATGTTATGAGACCATCTAAGGTGGCTGCTTATGGATTGTTAGCAAGAACTTATTTAAGTATGCGTGATTATTCTAATGCTAAAAAATATGCTGACTCATCATTGTCTTTAAAATCTACTTTACTTGATTTTAATATTTTAAATGCAACTGCAAATTTTCCAGTTCCACAATTTAATCCAGAAGTTTTACACAGTACAGTTATTCCTTCTTATCCAATTATTAATAATTCGCGCGCAAAAATAGACCCTATCATCATGAATATGTTTGAAGCTAATGATTTAAGAAAATCTGTGCTTTTTAAAATTAATTCAGATGGTTCTTATGGTTTTAAAGGGAGTTATGACGGTAGCGCAAGTTTGTTTTCTGGTGTAGCAGTAAATGAAGTTTTATTAATACGAGCAGAATGTTTAGCCAGAGAAGGGAAGCTTTCTGATGCACTTATTGATTTAAATAAGCTTGGTGTAAAAAGATTTAAAGCAGGTCTTTATAAAAACAAGGAATCTCTAAATCAAGAGCAAGTTATAACTTGGGTTTTAAACGAAAGAAGAAAGGAACTTATTTTTAGAGGATTAAGATGGATGGATATTAAGCGTTTAAATAAGGAGGGGGCAGGAATCTCATTATCAAGAACAGTTGATAATAAAGATTATAAATTGAATGCAAATAGTTCAGGATTTGCATTGCCTTTACCAGATAATTTGTTGATTTTAACATCGATGGAACAAAATCCTTAAATAAAGGCGGAATTTATTTCCGCCTTTATTATTTATTTATTCTGAATCTTTTGTACTAACAATTGCATAAGAACCAATAATTGAACTAGCTGTATTATGATTTTGTAAAAAATCTGCTAATGGTTCAGAAATTTCAATTACGCATGGCAATTCAAAACTGTTTTCACAAGTTGAGGTTGGTAAATTAGACTCTAATTCCCAAGATGAAACGTCATTTATGTTTAAATCACTTGTGTTTTTATAAACATATCTTTCAGTAGTTTCATTTGTAAATGCACTAAATCCGAATGCCATAAGCATTACTACAAGCCCTAAGGCCACTTTTTTTAAATTGTTCATTTTTTTAATTTTTTATGCTCCAAGCGGAGCGGTTTAGTTTTTAGGCAGTACTTTCCTAGAAGTCTGTACTGTTTTTTATGTGAAATTTGTCCGCACCTTAGCTGAAAATGATAAATAAGTAATTAGTATTTTAATTGTAAAAGATTTATGAATTAATTTTTCAACCTTTATTTTGATTATTTGGCAACAATTTTCTTAGATGTAATTAAATTAACATCATGACAGTCAGGAATGCCATCAAATTAAGAAACCAGTATCGGAATTTCTTGGTTAACCACTTTTCTCTAAAAAGATTTCTTATTTTACTTGAATAAAAATATACAGATGAAAGTTGTATTAATTGGTGCTACTGGCGCTACAGGATATGAATTGTTAAAGTTGATGTTAGCAGATGAGGCCATTACAGAAGTTGTAGTGTTGCTTCGGAAAGCATTAAAGGTGTCGAACCAAAAATTGAAAGAAGTGATGGTTAATTTCGACCAACTATCAGATTGGACTTCGGAAATTAAAGGTGATATTGCAATTTCTTGTTTGGGAACCACATTAAATGATGCAGGTAGCAAAGAAGCTCAATATAAAGTTGACTTTCAATATCAGTATGAGTTTGCCAAACTTGCAAAAGCCAATCATATATCTAAATTTTTATTAATATCGGCTTCAAATGCCGACGCATCTTCTCTGTTTTTTTATTCTAAAATTAAAGGTCTGTTAGAAAATGCCATTGAGGATTTAAATTTTCAATCATTTGTAATCTTTAGACCCGGACCATTGGTCCGACCAAATTCCAATAGAACTGGCGAAAAAATTGGGGTTTCGATAATTGGGTTTTTGAACAAGTTGGGAATATTAAATAATTTTAAACCACTACCTGTTAAAAAGCTTGCTGATCTTATGCTAAATTATGCAAAGAACTCTAAGGCAGGCAAAATAATCTTGAGTGCTCATCAGATTTTATCTGAGTCGAAATGATTTTCTATCAAAAAAATTAAGAATATATATATATCTTTGTATTATAATTAATTAAATCTATCATCAAGAGTACTTAATTGTACACCAACCGAGTTTAACCTACCACGGTGGTACAATAGATGGGGGCTAGGCAGTCAAAATTAAAGGCTTTACACTTCACTTTTGTTGATGGGTCATTTTAAACTTAAAAAAATGTATCATGTTAAACAAAAACAACTACAACTTTAAAAATAATTTAGAAGTACTTACTGATGAATTATTAATCGCACGTTTTAATGATGAAATTGGTAAAAATGGTTGGGTTACTGCTCGATCATTTTTTATTCTCGAATTAGTTTCACAGTTTCAATGCAGGGAGATCGATTATTCTATTATTACAATGAAAAACGGAATTTCATTGAAAAATAGAGTGAAATTGAAAGATAAAAAACTAATTATTTAAGCGCTACATTCTGGTTGGGTTGGTCATCCACAAATTCTAAAATATCGGCCGGTTGGCAATCTAGTACTTTACATATTGCTTCTAATGTGCTAAAACGTATTGCTTTTGCTTTTCCTGTTTTTAAAATCGAGAGATTGGAAAGTGTGAGACCAACTTTATCAGATAATTCGTTCAAAGATATTTTACGCTTGGCCATCATCACATCTAAATTTACTATTATGGCCATGTTTATACAACTAATTCGTTTTCTTTTTGTAATTCTACCCCCGTTTTAAATATTCTGGCTATAATATAAATTACAGCACCCATTAAAATAAAGGCCTCGCTATCCACCCAAAATGAGGCGATTTCTTGAATAAATTTAGTGCCAGAATATTGTTTTTCTAACCAACTTTTACCTATATAATTTAATAATCCTATAATTAAAGTTAAATAACTGATATGGGTAATTTTTGTAGCTACAAAATCATTAAAAGGTTTCTTTAAATCCATTTTATACAGCATATAAGCAACAATGTAAAATAATACTGCTTTTAATACGGCCAAGCTACTTATAAATGAATATATAAGGTAAAAATCTATAGGATTGTTTTCGTAAATCTCCGTTAAATCTAATTTTTGATATAGATTATTAATAACTTCAGGTTTAAAAACGGCGAATATATAATTCGCAATTAGGCCTCCTGCTTCTACACTTAGCCCTATAAAGATGAAACAGGCTATAGCTGTTAATCCTTTGAATACGATATTTTCTGTTTTATTCATGGTTTATTAGGTTTCAATATTTCTGTAATTATAATAAATTATTTATTGATAAACAATAAATAATTATTGTTTATTAGATTTTCATAGAAAAGTGAGTAGCTAAGCCGCCATGCGTTATGTTGCTGGTTGACAATGTATGAATTGATTCTGTTTGATCTATAAAATGTTTATTCTGAATGATTTGAATTTTATAATCTCCAGTTTTTATGCGATTCATTTTTTATTTATCATATTTAAGTTTCATATCAAAAAATTAAAATGGCATTAAAAATTAGAGTTTTAATTGTATTAATTACTGTATTTACTGGTTCGGTTTTCGGAAGAAATGGGGTTGAAATATCATCTTACATGCCTGTAATTCCTATGTTTAAGGGAGAGAACCATAATCAACTGTTAAGATTAACGATATATGTTCCTGAGCATTATAAAACTTTTAATCTTAATGAATTAACAGGAACACTAAATGACGCTGGAGCTAAGCATATTCAACAATTGGATGTTTTTTATAATGGATATGAGCCTAATTTTTCTACTCAAAATAAAATTATTTCTGTTCCGGCTCGGAAAGATCTAAAAATTAAAGTCGACTTAAATCTTAAGCCCGGACTGCATTATATATGGTTTAGCGCTTCTTTAGAGCCTTTGGCTAATATTGATGATGTGGTAGAATTTAAAATTATTGAAGCGATGGGTGAGCAGAACCAAAAAATCACTATTAAACCCATTAGTAAACAATATTCTAAACGCATAGGTATTGTAGTAAAAAAGGCAAATGAAGATAATATCCACACCTTTAGAATTCCAGGTATTACCACTACTGGGAAAGGGACTCTAATTGCCGTTTATGATATTCGTTATAAACATGCTGGCGATTTGCCCGCTAATATTGATGTAGGTATGAGTAGAAGTAAGGATGGTGGAAGAACTTGGGAGCCCATGAAAATTATAATGGATATGGGTGAACCTCATGATAATAATGGGGTAGGTGATCCTGCCATTTTATATGATCCAGTTAATAAAAAGATTTGGGTTATTGCACTCTGGAGTAAAGGCAATAAATCAATAGCCGGATCTAAGCCGGGTTTATCTGAGGACGAGACAGGGCAATTGGTTTTAGTGTCTAGTAGCGATGACGGACTAACTTGGTCAAAGCCAAAAAGTATTACAGCTGGAGTTAAAAATCCGAAATGGAATTTGTTTTTTAATGGTCCAGGTGGAGGGATAGTAACTGCTGATGGAAAGTTAGTTTTTGCTGCTCAATATTGGGACGAAAATGCAATACCTCATTCAACATTAATCTATAGTTCGGACGGGGGTATTACGTGGAAAACGGAAAATGGTCCTAAATCAAATACCACCGAAGCACAAATTGTGGAAACGCAACCAGGAACTTTAATGTTGAATATGCGCGACAATAGAGGTGCGTTTAGAAGTATTGCAGTTACTAAAGATTATGGTAAAACATGGAAAGAACATCGAACTTCTTATAGCGCTTTGCCCGATCCTGTATGTATGGCAAGTTTTATTAAAGAAAAAGTTTCGGTAAAGGGTATGTTAAAGGATATTGTGTTTTTTGGTAATGATAATACGCCTTCTGGAAGATATAATTTAACCATTAAAGCGAGTTTAGACCTTGCAGAAACTTGGAATCCAAAAAATGAATTATTAATTGATGAGCGAAAATTATATGGTTATTCTGCTTTAACTAAAATAGATGATAAAACTTTAGGCTTCTTTTATGAAGGAATTAGAGACTTGTATTTTGTTAGAATTCCGGTTGATGAAATTATTAAGTAAAACGAATTCTAAAAACTTCGAAAAGTACTTTTCAATATAAAAATGTTAAAGGGGTACGTTTTTCAAAATTCGGAGATGTATAGAGGTGAACTAAACGATTATACTAACTACGAAGCCTGCGCAATCCCCCTTAACAATATCTTTGTGGTTAAAAGCGTGTTCTTAGGTTATAGACGACTAATTTTTAGAATTATTACATCTAAAAACAGATTCTAGTAAGTGTGAAAATATAATAACTTAGTAATAAGCTGTTTAATTAATTGTTATAATAAAAATATTACACAAAAATTCTAAAAATATAAATTTTTAGGCTGTTTATTTAGGTTGTTTTACCTGAATTTAGATTAGATCTATGAGATCCTATCGCTTCATTGCATTTCGCTCCAGGATGACGAGTCGGGAGTGTCCTTCGCTTCATTGCATTTCGCTCTAGAATGACTGGTCGTGTGGGATTCCGTTTTATGACGGGACAGATTCAAAAAAAAAGCCTACCAACATTAGTTGATAGGCTTTTGGCGGAGAGTGAGGGATTCGAACCCCCGGACCTATGACAGTCAACAGTTTTCAAGACTGCCGCATTCGACCGCTCTGCCAACTCTCCGCGACAAAAGTACAAATACCGTTGATATTTACATAATATGATTGAAAAAAAATTTAAATATTTTTTAGTGAATATTACTTTTATGCTGATTTTCATGGGTTTAAATGAATATTTTTTTTTATTTTTCTTCTATCATTTATCATCTTCTAAAATTCAATTTATCTTAATTTTTATTTAAGTGTCTCATTTTTAATTAGATATTAAAAACCCAGTTATTGCTGTTTTATGCAGGATTCTTAGTAGAAACGAGAGTAAAGTGTCGTTTTTTGAATTTTTTTCTTCAAAAATTTAAAAAATAGAGCATGATTTTAATGTAATCTTATTTGTTACATGATTAATTAGGCTTGTTCAAAGCATAATTTTAATTTGGTAATATTTTAACAAACTAACTTATTTAAATAATGAAGCGATCTTTACTCACAGGAGCTGTGCTATTGTTTGCCTTTTCGGCCAGTGCTCAGCTTTCCCAAAATGATTATGCGCGCGCTGAGAAATTTTTATCGTATAATATAGATCCATTGGTTGATGGAGGTAATGTACGTGCAAATTGGCTGCCGGGCGATAAATTTTGGTTTTTATCTACTAATTCATCAGGTCATAAGTTTTATATAGTTGATCCTAAAAAGGGAAAATCTGAAGCTTTTGATCATGTTAAATTGGCTCAAACATTAGCATCTGTTACCAATAAAACGTATGATCCTAATAAATTACCTTTTCAAGCTATTTCGGTAGCCAATGATGGTGCTTCTATTTCTTTTATGTTAGATAATAAAAAATGGAAATATGAGCATAAATTGGGAAGGGTTTCTGAAGATAAATCTCCTGGTACTATTGGTGGTGGTATGGCCATGCCAATGGGTAGAGGTGCTGGTCGTGTAGGTGGTATTGAGAATGTATCTCCTGACGGTAAAAAGGCAGTTTATATAAAAGATTGGAATCTTTGGGTTAAAGATATCGCTTCGGGTAAGGAAACTCAATTAACTATTGATGGAATTAAAGATTTTGGTTGGGCAACAGATAATGCGGCCTGGAAATCTAGTGATAGAGCTATTTTAAAATGGTCGCCAGATTCTAAGAAAATTTCAACTTTTAAACAAGATCAACGTCATTTAACTGATATGCATTTGGTAACCACAAATGTGGGAAATCCTACTTTGCGTTCTTGGAAATATGCCTTGCCTACAGATAAAGATGTGGCTAGAATTTATAGAGCCGTTATTGATATTGAAACAGGCAAAACTACTATGTTTAAGGTAGATGCTGATGTTAGAAGAGGTTCTTTAAGTGATGATATCGCTAGCAGTGGTACATTTGACGACAACGATTGGAGAGCTGATGGTTCTGAATTGGCATTTTTATCTATTTCTCGTGACCATAAAATTAATAAGTTGAGAATCGCAAATACTCAAACTGGTGAAGTTAGAGAGGTGTTTGAAGAGGTTGTACCTACTTATTACGAATCGGGTAGAGGTGCTATTAATTGGAGATACTTGCCTGCAAGTAGCGAAATTTTATGGTACTCGGAGAGAGATAATTGGGGCCACCTATATTTATATGATTCTAATACAGGTAAGCTAAAGAATCAGATTACCAAAGGTGAGTTTGTAGTAACCAGAGTATTGCAAGTTGATGAAAAAAATCGTCAGATATTTTTTATGACGACAGGTTTGGATCCAGAAAATCCATATTTTCAAAAATTAGCTAGAGTAAATTTTGATGGTAAAGGTTTTACTGTCTTAACGCCAGAATCAGGTAACCATGCTATAACTTTTTCTCCATCATTTGCTCATTTTATAGATGTTTATTCTAAACCTGATGTTCCTGCTGTAACAGTATTGAAAAATATGACTGGCAAAACGGTTGCTGAATTAGACAAAGCTGATATTTCTAGATTAGTAGCAACAGGTTGGAAAGCTCCAGTTCCTGTTAAATTATTGGCTGCTGATCAAAAAACAGATATTTATGGTCTCGTTTTTCTTCCTACTAATATGGTTGCAGGAAAGAAATATCCGGTAGTAAATTATATTTACCCAGGTCCACAAGGCGGAAGTGTTGGTAATTGGTCGTTCTCTGCTGCACGTTCAGATCATCAAGCCTTAGCTGAATTAGGGTTTATAGTTGTATTAATTGAAGGTACTTCTAATCCATTCAGATCTAAAAGTTACCATGATATGAATTATGGAAATATGGCAGAAAACACATTGCCTGATCAAATTGCTGGTATAAAACAATTGGCGCAAAAATATCCTATCGACTTAGATAAAGTAGGTATATGGGGTCATTCTGGTGGTGGTTTTGCAACTGCATCGGCTATGTTTAAACATGGTGATTTTTATAAAGTAGGTATTGCAGAATCTGGTAACCACGATAATAGAAATTACGCTGATACTTGGGGAGATAGATATAATGGATTAGCTGGATCAATAGATTATGATGCACAAGCCAATCATACTCATGCTAAAAACTTAAAAGGAAAATTATTATTAGCACATGGAATGATGGATAATAATGTTCCACCTTCGCATACTATGTTAATTGTGGATGAGTTAATCAAAAACAACAAAGATTTTGATTTATTATTATTCCCTAATAGTGCGCATAGTTTCGGCCAATTTGCACCATATATGATGCGTAGAAGATGGGATTATTTTGTTCAACATCTTCAAAATCAAACGCCACCTCAAGAATTTCCACTAAGAGGTACTGCACCGACAACCGGAGCACAAAGACGTTAATTATAAATCTTTAAATGCAAAAAAGCCCCGATATAATTCGGGGCTTTTTGTTTCATAAGTAGATGTTAATGCTTTAAAAATCTTTATAGATTTATTATCAATCACAATCACTCAATTGATAAATTTCATTAACTACTATTAAGACAGTTAAAAGGGACTTTTGTTACAGGAAATATTATTTATTTATTCTTTTTAGAAATAACCTCTTCAACCTCAGGTTTTTTAAACGTATTGTAAATTGGTCTTATAATTTTGATACTACGTTTTGATAGATCTATACTAGCGTTTAACTCAAATCCAATTAATAAGATTAAAGAGTTTATATATAGCCAAATCATAATCACAACCAATGTACCAATAGAACCATAAATTTTATTGTAGGATCCAAAATTGTTAATATAATAAGCAAATCCCCAAATAGTTAAGAAGGCCAGAATGGTTGCTAACCAAGAACCTGGACTAATTAATTTCCATTTTTTAGAGGAATGTGCAGGTCCATATCTGTATAAAATAGAGATAGTGATAAAATATAAACTGGCTAATAATGTCCACCGGGTTAATTGAATTGCATAATAAACCCACGATTCTTTAATGTGTAATTCGTCTTTAAATACATTCAAGGCAATTTCTCCAATAGTCATTGCCCCAATACAAACGAATAAGGAAATAATGATGATTAAAGTTAATACAGTTGCTATTAAACGCCTTTTAAACCAGCTTCTGTTTTCTACAATTAATGACGACTTGTTAAATGCCATCATTAAAGTATGTACACCATTTGTTGCGAATACCAAGGCCACAACAAATCCGAGTGATAATAAACCTCCGTTCTGGATTTTTACAATTTCTATTATGGTTTGCTCAAATGCTAAATAGGCATTTTTAGGCAAAATAAGTTCAATTAAATCCATTAACTGATCTTGAAATCCGTTCGGTAAAAATGGAATTAATGTAAACAAGAAAATTATACCCGGAAAAATAGCCAGCATAAAGTTATAAGAAAGAGATGAAGCTTTATTAATAAGTTCATCCTTTGCTATCTCTCTAAAAAAGAATATGGCAACCGTATATAAAGGTAGAGGTGCAAAACCGGGCAATACACAATGCTTAGACCATTCAATAAATTTTGAATAAGGTTTAGTCTTTAATAATTGTATATGTACCCAATTCATTATTTATTTAAAATATTTCTCAATTCTAGCCATAAAATCGGCTGGAGGAGAAGTAGGTTTATTCTTTTTTATATCAACAAAAACCAAGGTGGTTTCTCCCAGATTTATTAATTCTTCGGCTTCATTGTATAATTCATATTTAAAGAACATTCGCGCAGATGGCTTTTGATCTACAATAGTTTTAACCGTGATTTCTTGATCATATAATGCAGGTTTTATGTATTTGCATTTTAGTTCTAGAACAGGCATCATCACCCCATTTTCCTCCATACTGCTGTAAGACATGCCTAAACTTCTTAACATCTCCACTCTGCCAACCTCGTAATATTGGGCATAATTGCCGTAATACATATAACCCATTTGGTCGGTTTCGGCATAACGAACCCTTATTTTTGTAGTGTGTGTGTACATTAACGATATATATTTTTCTTATTCAACGCGTCTCTATATTTTTTTGCATTGATGTTGTGTTCTTGAACTGTAACCGCAAAATTGTGGTATCCAGAGAAATCTTCTTTAGCACACATATAAATGTAATTATTCTTTTCTCTGTTTAAAACAGCATTTATTGCGTTTAAACTTGGCATCATAATAGGGCCTGGAGGCAATCCACTATATTTATATGTGTTGTATTTAGAGTCTTTATTTAATAAAGCATTGGTTACCCTTTTAACAGTAAAATCGTCGTTCGCGAATATTACAGTTGGATCTGCTTGCAATTTTATTCCTTTTTCTAATCTGTTTAAATATAAGCCTGCAATAGTTGGCATTTCTTTATCAAATAGTGCTTCAGAATCAACAATAGAAGCTAAAATGATGGTCTCTTGTTCTGTTAATCCAAGAGCCTTCGCTTTTGATTTACGTTCCTCTGTCCAGAACTTTGTATATTCATTTTTCATTTTATCGAAAAAATCCTGAGGATTAATATTCCAATAAAACTCATACGAATTAGGCAGGAACATAGTATAACTGTTTTCTGTATTAAATCCGTTTTTTTCTAATATTTCCTTATTATTTAATACTTGAGCAAAAGCTGCAGAATCTGCTTCTAAATGTTTGGCAAGGAAGGCTATAAAATTAGATTTTTTACGAATATTTTGAATTTTAAGCTCTACAGGAGTCTGATTTCCAGATTTAATTCTATTAATTAAAGTTCTATTGTTTAAGCCTTTTTCAACAGCATATCTTCCCGGTTTTAATGCGTTTGCGAGTTCCATTTTTTTAGCTGCACTTTCAAACCTATCAATATTAATGAAAGGGTTATTTTGTTTTAATTCATTAAGAAAATCTGCATAATTTTTTCCGGTACGTACATAAATATATTTTACATCGCCATTTATGTTTCCTTTAAAATAGGTTACATACAAGTTGTAAATAAAATAGCTTCCTATAGCAACTACTAATATTGTTGCAGCAACAACAATATTTCTCAAATTTTTATTCATTTATTGTTTGTTTGATAATACGATATGAATGGGCGTTCCAATTTTTACTTTAGATAGAGAATCAACCATAAATGGAGATTGTCTAACAATTATTGCTGTTGTAGAATCGGTGATCGGTCCTTCAAAAACAACTGATCCTAAATTAAGCATTGATCCTTTTAGAGAAAATAAAGCTTCATCTTTAGTTAATCCAATTAAATCAGGAATTGCAATTTCTTCATTTCCTCTTCCATCGCCTAATACAAAATCTATTCTAGAACCCCTCGGAATAGATTCACCAAATCTAATTTTAGATCCACCAAACAAAGCCTCTAAAACAACATCTCTACTCACATCTGCACGGTAGCTTGTGTCGCCTAATTTTAATCCATAACCTTCAATAATTGCTTTTGCTTCTCTTAGTGTTTTAAATTCTATTTCAGGGAAATTTACATTCGGTGCTTTAGAAGTATTTACAGTTAAATAAATAGTTCTGTTGTCTTTCACAAATGTTTCTGGATCAGGGTTTTGCTCTATAACAAATCCTGGAGGTTTGTCCATTATATAAACTGAATCTAATTCATATCTTAAGCCTAAATTTTCTAGAATAGAAGTAGCTTCTTCGATAGATTTTCCTTTAAGAGAAGGCACATTCATTCCTTCACCGTGTTTGGTGTAAAACCTTAAGAAAAAGAAAGCAATAAGCAGGATACCAAATATGGTTCCTACCATAGCTAACAAGGTTTTTCTAAACGATTCAGTTTTTAAATATGCAATAAAGTTGCTCATATATTGGAGGTGAATAATTCTTCAAATTTATATTAAAAAAAATATTTAATAGCAAGTTTATAAAGATCTCCTAAACTATCTTAATTTTACCCCAGTAAAACGTTTCTTTTATAAGATTAGTTTTAATTATTAATGTTACCAACTCAAATTTTAAAAATTGCCTGAAAATAAATAGAATGAAAAAAAATATTGCTTTACTTACAGGAGGAACTACTGGCGAATGGGTGGTTTCTGTTAAAAGTGCTTCAACCATTGCTCAAAACATAGATTTAGAAAAATACAATGTCTATAGAATAATGGTCAATGAAGATTCTTGGTTTTATGAGCCTGCAGATTCTATTAAAATTGAAGTTGATAAAAATGATTTTTCTTTAACTGTAAATGGGCAAAAGATAAAGTTTGATGGCGTATTTATCGTTATTCATGGTTCTCCGGGTGAAGACGGTAAGTTGCAAGGATATTTTGATATGCTAAATATTCCTTATACCACATGTAATGCATTAACTTCTGCAATAACCATGAATAAAGGTTATACAAAAGCTGTAGTTTCGAATATTAATGAATTAAATGTGGCAAAGTCTGTACATCTTTTTAAAGATCAGCCACATAATGAAGAAAAAGTATTAACCAATTTAAACTTGCCGTTTTTTGTGAAGCCAAATAATGGTGGTAGCAGTATTGGAATGAGTAAGGTGAAATCTGCGTCTGAATTAACTGCAGCTTTAGAAAAGGCATTCAATGAAGATGATCAGATTTTAGTTGAAGAATTTGTAGAAGGAAGAGAGTTTTCAATCGGTGCTTTCCAATATAAAGGTGAAGTAATTGTATTACCTACTACAGAAGTTAAAACCACCAGTGAATTTTTTGATTTTGAGGCAAAATATACGCCTGGGGCAACCGAAGAAATAACACCTGGAAATATGAATGAAGAAGAAAAGGAGCGTGTAGAAAGAATAATAGGAGAGGTGTACAAAGAGCTTGGATGTAGGGGTGTAGTGAGAGTAGATTATTTCTTGCAAAAGGATACTGGTGATTTTTATTTTATTGAGATAAATACTATCCCTGGACAAACGATTACAAGCTTTATTCCGCAACAAATTAAAGCTTATGGATTAAGCTTAAAAGAGTTTTATAGTATGATTATGGAGGAAACTTTAGGATAATTGTTAAAATGTGGTTTAATGTGATATAAATTACATTTATCCATATTATTATCTTTATTTTTGTATTATGAAAGTTTTAACAGAGTTTGAAGCGGTAATTCAGTGCAAATGTCCTAGATGTAGACAAGGCGATATATTTCCAGGGAAAATGTACGGATTTCATTTACAACGTACCAATGAATATTGTTCATCATGTAATTTACGTTTCGAGAGAGAGCCTGGTTATTATTATGTAGCAATGTTTGTTAGTTATGCGATGAACGTTGCAGAGATTATAACTGTTGGTGTTGGTGCATATATCTTAGGCCTTGAATTAAAATACGAAAATTTATGGTCTTTTGTGGCGGTTATTTTAGGTGTGGTATTTCTTTTGTCACCTTTTAATTATCGTTATTCTAGGGTTATTTTAATGCATTGGTTAACGCCTGGATTACGTTATGTTCCGGGTTCTGGGAAATCAGAAAATGCTGAACCTGAGGTTAAAAAATAACATCTTTAGATATTATATATTATAAAGAAGTAATTCTAATAAAATATTTTTCTGCCTATATTTTCCTTGAATATTCTTTTAAGGAAAATATAGGTATAATGATTTTTGCGTCTAGATACTATAAGCTTTAATCATTTCTTCTGTGACTTTCGCACTTTTATTGGTGTTTAAATCAATCATAACATAATCGAATACTCCGTCGGCCGCCACTTTTCCTGTTCTTTTATTAATAATTTCAAATTGAACGCAACAGCCTTTGTGGTTTATGGTTAAAATACCAGTTCTAATTCGCATCCAATCGTTCATTAATAATGGACGTTTAAAATTTATGTCGACATGACTTACCACCCAACCGTAACCAATTTTAGTGAATTCTTCCCAACTCATACCGTAATTATCCTGCATTTGTTCGTAACGCGCAGCCAAAACGTAATCTAGGTATTTGCTGTTATGAACATGATTAAACATGTCTATATCATCTGGGCGAACTTTTAATTCGGTTTCAAAAATGGAAAATTCGTTTTGTATCATATTTTAAATGCGGTTTGCACAAAGGTCTGTAAAATGAATAGAAGAGCAAAATAAAGATAGATTAAGGTATTATTAATTGTTTACTTGAAATTGAAATTGCGTAGCAAATAGAAATAAATGAGCGAATTACCTTAAAAATATCATTAAAAATATCTACCTTTGTAAACAATTAATTAATTTATAAACACTTTAATATTATTCAAGAATGTATTTAAGTTCAGAAAAGAAAGCTGAAATCTTTCAAAAACACGGTGAAAAGGCTACAAACACCGGTTCTGCTGAAGGGCAGGTAGCGTTATTTACATACCGTATTGCGCATTTAACAGAACATTTGAAAAAAAATCGTAAAGATTTTTCTACCCAATTAGCTCTACAAAAATTAGTAGGTAAACGTCGTGGTATTTTAGCTTATCTTTACAAAAAAGATATTGAGCGCTATCGTGCTATTATCAAAGCTTTATCGCTTCGTGATATCATTAAATAAGCAACTTTTTATCCAAAAAAGCCATTCTGAATAGGGTGGCTTTTTTATTTTAATGATCTTTTATTACGTGCTTTATAAAAATAAAGTGTAAATGAATTACCTTTACTGAAATTTATAAAAAATAAACATAACCGGTATGTAAAAGAGGAAAACATACCACAACAATTTGTACATGAATATAATAAAAAAATCGTTCGATTTGGGCGATGGAAGAACAATTGAAATTGAAACCGGAAAATTAGCTAAACAAGCAGACGGTTCAGTAGTTGTAAAAATGGGAGATACGATGCTCCTAGCTACAGTAGTTTCTACTGTTGGTGCAAAACCTGGGACAGATTTCTTGCCTTTATCTGTTGATTATCAAGAAAAATATGCGGCAACTGGACGTATTCCAGGTGGTTTTTTAAGAAGAGAAGCTAGACTATCTGATTATGAAGTTTTAATTTCAAGATTAGTAGATAGAGCTTTAAGACCTTTATTTCCAGAAGATTATCATGCTGATACGCAGGTGATGATTTCATTAATTTCGGCTGATAAAAATATTATGCCAGATTGTTTGGCAGGTTTAGCAGCTTCTGCAGCTTTGGCTGTTTCAGATATTCCTTTCAACGGACCAATTTCTGAAGTTAGAGTAGCTAAAATTGATGGTAATTTGGTGATTAATCCATATGCATCTGATTTAGAACGCGCAACTTTAGAATTTATGGTTGCTGGTTCTATTAATGATATTGTGATGGTGGAAGGTGAGTGCGATGAAATTCAAGAAGAAGAAATGGTTGAAGCATTGAAATTTGCACATGATGCAATTAAAATTCAATGTAAAGTTCAATTAGAATTACAAGAAGAAGCAGGTAAAACTGTAAAACGTGAATATAATCACGAAGATAATGATGATGAGTTAAGAGCTAAAGTTTATGCTGATACTTACCAAGCGGTTTATAATGTAGCAAAAGCAGGTGGTTCTAAAGAGGTTAGAGCAGCAGCATTTACTGAAATAATTAATAATTATTTCGATGCTATGCCAGAAGACACTGAAGATTTAACCAAAGCATTAGTTAAGAAATATTTCCACGATGTTCAGTATGATGCTGTTCGTAATTTATTGCTTGATGAAGGGATTAGATTAGATGGTAGAACAACTACACAAATTCGTCCTATTTGGAGTGAAGTAGGTTATTTACCTGCAGCTCATGGTTCTGCTGTATTTACACGCGGTGAAACTCAATCGTTAACTACGGTTACTTTGGGCGCTAAAAGCGATGAACAAATGATCGATGGTGCTTTCGTAAATGGATATAATAAATTTATGTTGCACTATAATTTCCCAGGTTTTTCTACTGGTGAAGTTAGACCAAACAGAGGTGCTGGTAGAAGAGAAATTGGCCACGGTGCTTTAGCAATGCGTTCATTAAAGAAAGTATTACCAGCAGGTGCTGAAAATCCTTATACTATCCGTATCGTTTCTGATATTTTAGAATCAAATGGTTCTTCTTCTATGGCTACGGTTTGTGCTGGTACTTTAGCATTAATGGATGCCGGTGTTAAAATTAAAGCGCCTGTTTCTGGTATCGCTATGGGCTTAATTACCGATTCTAAATCTGGAAAATATGCTATTTTATCTGATATTTTAGGTGATGAAGATCATTTAGGTGATATGGACTTTAAAGTTACTGGTACGGCTAATGGTATTGTTGCTTGTCAAATGGACTTAAAAATTCATGGCTTATCTTATGAAGTACTAATTAAAGCTTTAAAACAAGCTAAAGAAGGTAGATTACATATCTTAAATGAAATGTCTAAAACCATTAGTACGCCTAATGAAGATTATAAAGCACATGCTCCTCGTATAGTAACGCTTACTATCGACAAGGAATTTATTGGTGCTGTAATTGGACCAGGTGGTAAAATTATTCAAGAAATGCAACGCGAAACCGGTGCTACTATTTCTATTGAAGAGGTGGATAACAAAGGTATTGTCGAAATTTTCGCGGATAATAAAGCTGCAATTGATGCTGCAGTTACTAGAATCAAAAATATTGTAGCTAAACCAGAAATTGGAGAAGTTTACGAAGGTAAAGTTAAGTCTATTATGCCTTTTGGAGCCTTTGTAGAAATTATGCCAGGTAAAGATGGTTTATTACATATATCTGAAATTGACTGGGCTCGTTTAGAGACTATGGATGGCGTTTTTAAAGAAGGCGACATCGTAAAAGTAAAATTATTAGATGTTGATAAACAAGGTAAAATGAAACTTTCTCGTAAAGTTTTATTACCTAGACCAGAGAAACCAGCTGCTGCTCCTGCACCAGAAAAATAGGTTTTAAGGTTTTATTTAAAATAATATAAAAGCTTCCCAACTATGGGAAGCTTTTTTTTTGAGGTTATTTTATATCTTTAATGCATGAAACCAATAATTGCTCCCTCAATTTTATCAGCTAATTTTGCTGATCTAAAAACAGAAATCGAATGGATTAATGAAAGTCAGGCCGATTGGTTTCATGTTGATGTAATGGATGGTGTGTTTGTGCCCAATATTTCTTTTGGATTTCCTGTTATGGAGGTGCTTAAAAAATATGCAAAGAAACCACTAGATGTACATTTAATGATTGTTGAACCTGATAAGTATATTGAGCGATTCGCAAATGCTGGCGCTCATATTATTACGGTTCATTTAGAAGCTTGCACTCATTTGCACCGAACCATTCAATTAATTAAGCAGCATGGTTGTAAGGCAGGTGTTGCGATAAATCCACATACTCCAGTTGATTTGTTAGCAGATATACTCCAAGATTTAGATCTGGTGTTAATCATGTCTGTAAATCCAGGGTTTGGCGGACAAGCATTTATTGAGCAAACTTATTCTAAAGTAAGAAAGCTTAATGCTTTAAAATCTGAAAGCCAATATGAATTTATTATTGAAGTTGATGGAGGGGTTTCAGATCAAAACATCAATAAGTTATATCAAGCAGGAGTTAATGCTTTTGTTGCGGGTAATGCAATATTTAAAGCAGAAAATCCTTCAACATTAATTATAAAAATGAAGGAATCTGCATCTCAAAACTTATAAAATATATGCTCAGGAGGATTTTATTTATATCCTTTTTATTGATGTCAAATTTAACTTTTGGCCAGCTACAAGTAAAAGTAACTGGGGTTATATCTGATGAGCATAATTTTCCGCTTAGAAATGTTAATGTTGTTATTCCTGAACAAAAGATTAATGTAATTTCTAATGATGATGGTGAATACACGATTTATTCTAAATCAACAAAATTTACCTTGGTATTTTCCTTGTTGGGCTATAAAAATGAATCAATTTTTATTAATGAGGAGAAAGCTGGGCGAATTCAGCGTGATGTTAATTTATTTAAAAACATAAATATTTTAGAGCAAGTTGCCATAACTTCAAAAAGAGAGCAGTTAAGTAATACCATTGGTATTAATATGCAACAATTGATGAATATGCCAGCGCCTTCTGCTAATTTTGAAGCGATTCTGAAAACACTTCCTGGTGTTTCCGTAAATAATGAATTAACCGCTCAATTTAATGTTAGAGGTGGGAATCCAGATGATAATGCTACTTATATCAATAATATTGAAATAAATAGACCTGTTTATGTGAGGAATAGTCAACAAGAAGGTTTAAGTTTTATTAATTCAGATTTAGTAACTAGTGCAAGGTTTTCTCCGGGTGGTTTTGAAGCAAAATTTGCCGATAAGTTAGCCTCTATTTTAGATGTTAAGTATGAAATACCAGATAGTAATGAAATAAAATTGGTGGCTGGTATATTAAATTCCTCTTTTACGTTTAAAAAAGCAGGTATTAATAGGCATTTTTTATTTGGAGCACGCTACAAGAATAATTCTGGGATTTTAAGTCAACAAGATTTAAAAGGTAGATATAATCCAAATTTTGCAGATGTACAGTTTCTATTTAGTCAACATTTTTCTCCGAAACTTAACCTCACTTTTCTCGGTAATATAAATGGTGGCGTTTTTAATTTTATTCCAGAAAATAGGGCAACTGAATTTGGAACACAGTTACAAAATGGAAGTTTATTTGTTAATTATTCGGGTAGTGAGCGTACAAGTTATTTTTCGAGTGGAGGTGGTTTAACCCTCAATTATTCGCCTTCAGCAAATTGGTCATTGAAGTTTATTAATAGCTATTTTAGTACCGTAGAGACAGAAAACACAAATGTACTCGGCCAGTATTATTTGCAAGGACTTTCTCCAATTTCAAATTATGGTTTTCAAAGAAATTTTGTAGATAATTTTTTAAAGTCAAATTCTTTTATTTCCGAATTTAGATCCGAACAGTTAATGGGCGACCATATGTTTAGCTGGGGACTAAAATGGATTCAGAAAGATTTTAGAGAAGAGTATAATGAGATTAGTCAGATAGGCGTATTATCGCAAACTATCCCTAATCCGCCAGCATTATTTAAATTAAATAATTTACGTGCATCCTATTTTTCAGCTTTTATTCAAGATGCTTATGAGTTAAAAGAAGGAATAGATTTACAATTAGGCGTTAGAGCGGCATATAATAAAATCGCTGACAAATTATCAATTAGTCCGAGGTTATTGTTAGCCTTTAGAAATGAAGATAGAAATAATATTACCAGGTTTAGTTTCGGAGTCTATCATCAAGACCCAGATTTTAAAACTATGAGAAATTGGAACGGTCAATTATTATCGAAACAAGATTACCAGCGTTCTTATAATTTTACGGTTGGACACGATTATGCTTTTAATTTAGGTGGGAAGCCTTTAAAATTTACTACAGAAATTTATTATAAATATGCAGATAAGATGATTCCATTTATTATTGATCATCTTAAAATTAATTATTTAGCCCATCAAAAAGCAACTGGAAACACCTATGGGGCAGATTTTACAATAGGGGGTGAATTGGTAGAAGACTTATTAAGTTATTTTAGGCTTTCTGTAATGCGTGCTAATCAAACCATTGTTAATAGTGGTATTGAAGCCAATAATTACTTAAATGTACGCCAAAGAAGACCTACAGATCAACATATCAATGCCTCGGTATTTTTTCAAGATAAACTTCCATCAAATCCTTCTTATAAGGTTCATTTAAACTTATTATATGGATCACCTATCCCGGTAGGACTTCCAAATACTAATCAATATTCAGATTATTTTAAGGTTCCTTCTTATAAAAGAATTGATATAGGTTTTAGTAAGGATTTTTTAGAAAATCAAGGAAGGAAATCCAATTCTTCTAAAAAAAGCAAACAGTTTGATTCTATAATTGCTTATATGGAAATATTTAATTTGCTAAACATGAATAATACGGCATCCTACCTATGGGTTAAAGATTTAAATGGTGCCCAATATGCGGTTCCCAATTATCATACAGGAAGGCAATTAAATATTAGACTAATTGCTAAATTAAAAGCTAAATAACCATTAAATTTGACAAAAAAAAATTACTTATGAGACATAATTTTGGTGCAGGTCCTTGTATTCTTCCGCAAGAGGTTTATAAACAAGCTGCACAAGCAGTATTGGATTTTAAAGATGGTCTTTCAATATTAGAAATATCACATAGAACTCCTCAATTTGAAGCAGTTGTTGAAGAAGCCACTGAATTAATTAAAGAATTGATGAATGTTCCTGCTGGATATTCTGTATTGTTTTTACAAGGTGGTGCAAGTATGCAATTTGCAATGGTGCCTATGAATTTGTTAAGTACTAAAGGTTTTGCAGCCTATAGTGATACAGGTGTATGGGCAAATAAAGCTATAAAAGAAGCAAAAATGCTAGGTAAAGTAGAAGTTGTTTCATCTTCTAAATCTGAGAATTACAATTTTGTACCTAAAGACTTTGTTATTCCAAACGATGCAGATTACTATCATTTTACTTCAAATAATACCATATATGGCACAGAGGTTTTTAATTTTCCGAAGACTAATGTTCCTTTAGTTTGTGATATGTCGTCTGATATTTTAAGTCGTACAGTAGATGTAAGTCAGTTTGATTTAATTTATGCAGGTGCACAAAAAAATATTGGTCCAGCTGGACTAACCGTAGCGATTGTAAAAGACGAAATCTTAGGAAAGGTTGATCGGGTAATTCCATCGATGATGGATTATAAGGTGCATATTGATGGTAAATCAATGTACAATACACCTCCAGTTTTTTCAATCTATGTAGCTATGTTTAATTTACGTTGGTTAAAGGCTAAAGGTGGTGTGGCAGAAATTGAAAAAGATAATATTTTAAAAGCAAATGCTTTGTATAGAGAAATAGATAGAAATAAATTATTCAAAGGAACATGTGCGGTAGAAGATAGATCGAGGATGAATGTTTGTTTTGTAATGGAAGATTCATCTCTAGAAAAGGAATTTTTAAGGCTTGCAGATAATGCAGGTTTCGAAGGATTAGCTGGACATAGAAGTGTGGGTGGTTTTAGAGCATCTATGTATAATGCTTTAAGTATTAATAGTGTTCATGCTTTAATAGAATTAATGCAAGATTTTGAAGAAAAAAATAAATAATGGTAAGAATTTTAGCAAATGATGGGATAGATCCCATTGGTAAAAAGTTATTGGAAGAAGCAGGTTTTGTAGTGGATACTGAAACAATTGCTCAAAATGATTTACCCGCAGCACTTAAAAATTATGATGCAATAACGGTTAGGAGTGCTACCAAAATTAGAAAGGAATTAATAGATCAATGTCCAAATATTAAATTAATTGGTAGAGGTGGTGTTGGTATGGATAATATTGATGTTGAGTATGCAAAATCTAAAGGAATTAATGTAGTAAATACTCCTGCAGCATCTTCACAATCTGTTGCTGAATTGGTTTTCGCTCATTTATTTACTGGAATACGCTTTTTGCAGGACGCAAATAGACAAATGCCATTATATGGAAATACGCAGTTCGACCAATTAAAAAAGAATTATGCCAAGGGTGTTGAATTAAGAGGTAAGGTAATTGGTATTATTGGATTTGGAAGGATTGGGAGAGAAGTTGCTAAAATTGCTTTGGGATTAGGGATGGAAGTTTTGGCGTATGATTTATTTCCAAATAACCCAACCATTACATTAAAATTTTATGGAGGTAAAACTTTAGATATTGATATTCAATTTGTTGATTTAGAAAACATTATAAGGAAAAGCGACTTTATTTCATTACACACGCCATTCTCAGAAAAGCCATTGTTAGATGCTGCTTCTTTTGCTAAAACAAAGAAAGGCGTAGGTATTGTAAATTGTTCTAGAGGTGGTGTAATTAATGAGGAAGATTTAATAGAAGCATTAAATTCAGGTCAGGTCTCCTTTGCTGGTTTAGATGTTTTCGAAAATGAGCCAACTCCATCATCGGCTATATTAAATCATCCAAAAATTTCGTTAACACCTCATATCGGAGCTTCAACAAACGAAGCACAAGAAAGAATTGGTACTGAATTAGCAGAATTGATTATCGCACATTTTAAAAATTAATAAATGTCTAGAATCAAAGCTTTTAATGCTATTGTTCCAAATAAAGGTCTGGCTGCAGAAGTTGTAACCAGACCTTTAGAATGTTATAGTTTAGGAGAAGCACGATTAATAGCGTCGGAAAATATTTATTCTTTTTTGCATTTAATAAATCCTGAATTAGATAATCAATATTTAAGAGGCTCCAGACAAGAATTAATATACAAAAAGATCTCTGATAATATTGAGTCCTTTTTAGATGCTAAATACATCGAAAAAATAAACCAACCTTCCATATTTATTTATCGTGTAAATAATAAAGGAAGGTTGCAAACGGGTTATTGGACCTTAACATCGGTTTTAGATAATATGGAAAATACTATTCTAAAACATGAATTAACGGTTGCAAGAAGAGAAAAATTATTGGCAGATTATCTTCAACAAACCTGTTTAGACGCCAATCCTGTTTTAATTACCCATGAAGTAAACCCGGTTCTTAAACGATTTATTGAAAAATATACTGCTTTATCGCCTATAATTCAGTTCGAATATAATGACGGTTCTTTTCATGAACTTTGGCAAATATCAGACGAACAGGAATTAGAAGAGGTAGAATTAGCATTTAGGTCGCTCGAGAAGGTTTATTTGGCAGATGGTCACCATAGAATAGCCTCAATGACAAATATGGCCTTAGCGAAGTCTAAATTAGATCCTAACGAGGATTTTAATGCGCCATATAATTACTTCACATCTGTTTATATGGATTTTGAAGAAGTTAAAATTTATCAATTTCATAGGTTAGTAAAGGATATTTTAAATTTTAATACAAAATCTTTCTTAGCGGCGATTGAATATAAGTTTGATATTGTTCCGTTGACGAATGATTATGTGCCAGCATCATCCCGCGAAATTGGGATGTATTTAGATAATAAATGGTATAAATTAATACCACATTCAGATTTATTTAAAGGCGATGTAGTTAAAGATCTGGATGTTTCAATATTACATGATCATATTCTTTTTCCTATTCTTGATATAGAGGACCCAAGAACCGATGCACGTATTCAATACGAAGGTGGTTTAGCACCTATTTCAGAATTAAAGCGTTTAGTAGATTCAGAAAACTTTAAGGTGCTTTTTACACTATGTCCAACTTCTTTAGAAGAGCTAAAAGCTGTTGCTGATGCAGGCGCATCCATGCCTCCAAAATCTACTTGGGTAGAGCCAAAATTTTTAGTTGGATTGGTAATTAATTATTTTGCTTAAGCAAGTTTTTAGTTTTATAAAAAAGTACGGATAAGCCCAATAAAGCTACAATTAATAGAATAATTAAAATAAATTGAAACGTTTCGCCTGATTCGGTTTTTTCTAATTTAATTTTTAATAATTCGTTTTGATCCTGAAGTTTTTTAATTGATTTTTTATAATCTTTTATGCGGTCTTCTTTGGTATTTGCGGCTTGAGATATTTCTTGAGTTACTAGGTCTTTATAATCTAATAATACCTTTAATTCTCTAAAAATTGCATTGTCGTTTAATACAATTTCCCTTAGAATTTCATTAGAGTTTTTAATGTCTTTTTTAGTCTGCAAACCAAAAATACCCGTTCTGGCGGCTAAGCTTTTGTCGTATTGACTAAATTTGTTGCTTCTTTCTACTAATAATTGATTTACTTTTTGTCTTTGAACCTCGTAAGGTGATAAACTTTGTGCTAAAATCTCTGTGTAGCTACAACAACAAAATAGTAAAATAATTAGTTTAACTTTCATAGTTAGGGGGTTTCTAAACTCCAAGCTACAGCTTTTTCTGTAAAATTGGGTTTCACTGTTTTCCAAGTTTCAATAAATAACTCAGAATCTCTGTAATTGTTTAAATCTGTTTCAGAATTCCATTTACTTATCGTGAAGAAAGTGTTTTTTTGATGTATATCCTGTTGAAGACTAACCTCTAAACAACCCTCAAATGCTTCAATTTTTGACTTTAAATTTTTAAAGAATAATGGAAATTGAACTGTAAATTCATCATTCAATTCCATTTTAACTAATCTTGTTATCATTAATTATGAAATTCTATTCTAACTATATCGTTTACATGTAAACCTAATAATCCGCTTGCTTTACCTTTATTTATGGCAATTTCTAAATGGTCGCTCATCCCGAATAAACATAATTTTTCGCCTTCTTGAACTTCATTGTAATGCCATGAAAGCTGAGTTATGGTTTCGTTTTTTCTAAAGTATAAAGTGAATTCTCTATTATCTTGAATTTTAGTAAATAGGTCTTTAGTGATATTTGTAATAACATTAGAAAAGGTATCAATATAGATTACACTTCCTCTAATCATATCCTTTTCTATAACCGGTTGTATAGTTCCTCTTTCTATAATTTGATCTGAAGGAATACCTATATCAATCATACTTGCACCTTTGGCTAAATGAACAGAGGCCTTTACAAATATATCTACGAGTGGAAATTGAAGATATTTTAAATCTTGAAGTATATTAAGTTCTACAATTTCATCAGGAATTCTATCAAAAAGAAGGGAGAAAATGCCATTATCCGCACCTACAAAATAATGACCATTGTGTTTTACCGCTAAATACCTGGTGTTCTTACTAAAAACGCTATCTATCCCAATTAAGTGTACAGTTCCTTTTGGAAAATAGGCATAAGCATTTTTTAGCACATAAGCCGCATACGATACATTAAACGAAGGAACTTCATTGGTTATGTCAATAATATTCACCTCCGGAAATAGAGAAAGGATACTGCCTTTCAGAGCTGCCTGATAGAAATCCTTTGTTCCTAAATCTGTAGTTAATGTTATTATTGCCATTAAAAATCGAAAATTTATCCTTATTCTTGTGTATGCAGGAAATTTCCTGCAAATATTCAATTTTTCTACCGAAAAACTTGTCTAAATATAAAAAATACAGACCTTGAATGAAATAAAATTAATATTAGATACTACAGATCCACTTCAATTGTGGGGTGTTAAGAATGAACATTATGCTTTAATTAAAGCGGCATTTCCTAAGTTAAAGATTATTGCACGAGGAAATGAAGTTAAAGCTTTGGGCGACGATGAGGCATTAAAGGTTTTTGAAAAGCAGATGAATGAGCTGGTTGCTCATTTAGATAAATACGGAAATATAACTGCTAGTGATATAGAATCTATTTTAAAGGTTTCTAATAAAGTAGAAACTGACCATTCTTCTACTGAGAAAGCAAGTGTTGGTTCAGGTGAAGTAATTGTATATGGTACCAATGGATTATTGGTGAAAGCAAGAACACCGAATCAGCGAAAAATGGTAGATAGTATTCAGAACAATGATGTATTGTTTGCTATTGGGCCTGCCGGAACGGGAAAAACTTATACGGCTGTAGCTTTAGCGGTTCGTGCCTTAAAGAATAAAGAAATAAAAAGAATTATTTTAACCAGACCTGCTGTTGAAGCAGGGGAGAGTTTGGGTTTCTTGCCAGGCGACTTAAAGGAAAAAGTTGATCCCTATTTACGTCCGCTTTATGATGCTTTGGATGATATGATTCCTGCAGAAAAGCTTAAATTTTATTTAGAAAATAGAACTATTGAAATTGCTCCGCTTGCCTTTATGCGCGGAAGAACCTTAGATAACTGTTTTGTTATATTGGATGAAGCACAAAATTCGACAGATTTGCAGTTGAAAATGTTCTTGACTAGAATGGGGCCAAATGCGAAATTTATTGTAACAGGTGATGTTACTCAAATAGATTTGCCAAAAGTTTCGCAATCTGGACTACATAATGCACTTAGAATTCTAACTGATATTAAAGGAATTGATATTATTTATTTAACTGGTGATGATGTGGTTAGGCATAAACTAGTTAAGAAGATATTGAAAGCTTACGGCGATATTCAATAATTACAACATAAAAGATTAAATACTACTACAATATATAATGCAATCAATTAAAGAAACCAATTTTAATTTTCCTGGTCAAACTAATTTCTATAAAGGGAAAGTTAGAGATGTTTACACAATAGAGAATAAAATTTTAGCCATGGTGGTGTCTGACCGCATCTCGGCTTTCGATGTGGTTTTGCCGCGTGCAATTCCTTATAAAGGTCAGGTTTTAAATCAAATAGCAACAAAATTTTTAAAAGCTACCGAAGATATTTTACCAAACTGGGTTTTAGATACACCCGATGAGATGGTAACGATTGGAAGAATCTGCGAGCCATTTAAAGTAGAAATGGTGATTAGAGGTTATTTAGCTGGTCATGCTTGGAGGACTTATTCTAGCGGCTTAAGAACGCTATGTGGGGTAAGTTTGCCAGATGGATTAAAAGAGAATGATAAGCTTCCTGAGCCTATTATAACGCCTACAACAAAGGCTGCAGTTGGTCATGATGAAGATATTTCTAAAGAAGATATTTTAGCTAAGGGCATTGTGTCTAAATCAGACTACGAGCAATTGGAGCAACATACCAAGGCGCTTTATCAGCGTGGAACAGAAATAGCTGCTCAAAGAAATTTAATTTTAGTAGATACTAAATATGAATTTGGAAAAATAGGGGATACAATTTATCTGATTGACGAAATTCATACACCAGATTCTTCAAGATATTTTTATGCTGAAGGGTATGATGAATTACAAGACAAGGGATTACCACAAAAGCAGTTGTCTAAAGAATTTGTTAGAAAATGGTTAATAGAAAATGGCTTTCAGGGTAAGGATGGTCAGGTGGTTCCGGAAATGACAGATGAAGTTGTGAAATCTATTTCTGAGCGATATATAGAATTATTTGAACAAATAACAGGTGATAAATTTATAAGAAATAACACCGACAATATTATGGAACGAATTGAGAAGAATGTTAATTTAGCACTTCAGAAACTCAAATAATTACTCATTTAAGATTTATAAGATGAAATTTACAGTTGATAAACACGAAAAATATGTTCATTTAAAATTAGATGAGCCAAAATTTACAAATGATAATGCTCCAGGTCTTAAAGCAGAGCTTTATGTATTAAATGCCGAAGGCTATAAAAATATTATACTTGATTTGAGCGCCGTGAAAGAATGTACAGATGCTCAAGATTTAAGTTCATTATTAGTGGGCGACAGGCTGTGTAAGACAGCAGGTGGTACATTTGTAGTAACAGGGGTAAACAAGCAAATTGAAGAAATAATTTCACTTTCTAATATTTTCCAATCGGTAACTTTTGTTAATAAAATTGATGAAGCGATTGATATTATATTTATGGAGGAATTAGAAAGAGAATTTAGAGGCGAGGTGGATCAATAAATTATGAAGTTTGAAATTGCCATTTTAGGAAGTAGTTCTGCAACTCCGGTATTTAATAGAAATCCATCTGCTCAATTACTAAACTGTAATGATAATTTTTATTTAATTGATTGTGGCGAGGGTACCCAACAGCAGTTAATTAAATTTGGATATAAAGCTTCTAAAATAGATCATGTTTTTATTACGCATTTGCATGGCGATCATTATTTTGGTCTAATTGGTCTAATAAGTAGTTTGCATTTAAACGGTCGTACAAAGGCATTAAATGTTTATGGTCCAAAAGCATTGGAGGATATTTTAAATATTCAATTTAAATATTCTGATACAGTGCTTAAGTTTCCTTTAATTTTCAATCCAATCGATGGTTCTAGACATTCCGTAATATTGGAAAACAAAGATTTGATTGTGGAGGCATTTCCATTAAATCATAGAATTCCCTGTACTGGATTTGTCTTTAAAGAAACTCCGCACAGTAGAAAATTAAATGTTTCTGAATTAGAAGCCAAAGCTGTTCCGTTAAACTTTTACTCTATGTTAAAAAGAGGGGTAGATGTTACAGATTTGGATGGGAAAGTTTATAAATATTCGGATTTTACTTTTCCGCCATTGCCACCTAGGAAATACGCTTATTGTTCTGATACAATTTTTGAAGAAACTTATTTTTCATATATTAAAGATTCAGATCTTTTATATCACGAAGCAACCTTTATGCATGATTTAGTAGATAGAGCTAAACAAACTTTTCATACTACTTCTTATGAGGCCGCATTGGTAGCTCAAAAAACTAATTCTAAGCGATTGTTAATCGGACATTTTAGTTCGCGTTATAAAACTTTAATTCCACTTCTTATGGAAGCTAAAACTGTTTTCGAATCAACAGAATTAGCAATAGAGGGGAGAACATTTCAGATATAAAAAAAGTCCCGATGATTTTCATCGGGACTTTTTATTTTATTCTTAACTAATCTTTTTTGCTACCAAATATAGAAAAGTGAACGTATCGTTTAGGGTTTTCTTTCAAATCAATCATTAAGTTATCCAGATTTTTAGATGCATTTGCTAAATTTCTATACAACTCTTCATCGTTTACTAATTTACCTAAAGTACCTTCACCACGGTTTATTTTATCAACCGCTTTTTGCATATCAGCCACTGCTTTGTTAGCATTATCTATGGTGATTTGGAAATTTAAAGCCGCAAATTTATCGGTTACCGTATTTATATTAGCTAAAATATCGTTTATTTTTTGGTTGTTGTTTTTTAAATTTCCAGTAATGTTTTCTAGGTTACTAAAAATTGCTGAAATTCTACTACTTTCAGTACCAACTAATGCATCTACTTTTTTAGATGTTTTTTCTAATGAACCCAAAGTACCTGCAATACTTGTAAAGCTACTTTCAATATTTTTCTGGAATGTTGGGTTTAAAATAGAATTTACACTGGTTAGAATAGAGTCCATTTTACTAATAATTTGTTCAGCTTTTTTCTGAACTGGCTCAACTGCTTCCATTAAATTTCTAGAAACATTGGCATTTAAAGTATCACCATCTTTAGCAAATGTAGCACTGTTTCCTAATTCCATAACAATTGCTTTGCCACCTAATAAATCGGTGCTTTCTAGTTTTGCAATTGTATTTAATGGAATTTCATATTTACCATCTACGTTTAAAGTAGCTATAATAATTCCGTCTGGTTGTAATTTTAATGCGCTAACTCTACCAATTTGGAATCCGTTGATTAAGATGGGTTTAGACACAGAAAGTCCATCAACCCGCGTATATTTAGCATACAATACCGTTTCGTCTTTAAAAATTGAATTTCCTTTTAAAAAGTTATATCCAATAATTAACAAGGCGATTGAAAATGCTGCCAATATGCCTACTTTAGTTTCGTTTGTTATCTTCACAATTGTGTAGTTTAAACTTTTATTTTTCGATTTCTGTTCTATATGATTTTACTGCATTAAAAATTGCGGTAACAATTTCTAACTGACCAGTTTCAGAGTTTATGTAAAGTTCCTCTTCCGGATTGTTGATAAATCCTACTTCTGTTAAGACCGCAGGCATACCACATCTTTGTAAAACCAAAATGTTTTGCTCTTTAACACCTCTATCTATACGTTTGTTTACATTCGTGTAATTTTCTTGTATAAATTTAGCTAATTGAATGCTTTTTTCTCTATAAGTATTCTTTAACAAAGATAACATAATATTTGATTCTGGGTTTGCAGAGGTGAAATCCTTATATTTTTCTTGGTAATTACTTTCTAATTTCATATCGGCATTTTCTCGTAATGCAGCATCTTGTTCATTGAGTCTTCCTGTGCCTGCAACAATAGTTTCTGTACCTCTAACAGGTTTAGAACCAACTGGCATAGAGTTGGCATGGATAGAAATAAATAAATCTGCTTTTGCATTGTTGGCAATCTCCGCTCGTCTACCTAAATCTACATCAATATCTGTTTTTCGGGTGAAAATAATTTTTACATCAGGCATTTTTTCTTCAAATATCTTACCTAACCTTAATCCAATCTGAAGACAAACATCCTTTTCTTTAGAAATTTTACCTACTGATCCTGGTTTACTTCCACCATGACCGGGATCTATTACGATCGTTTTTATTTTGTAATTCTGACTAAAACCTTGTGTTGAAATTATAATTAAAAGTGACAGGAATATTAGTATTTTTTTCATTTAGTGTGTGTAGTGTTATATTTCTATTTGTGTTTTATAAGCCTTTATAGCTCTTAATAAACAGTTTACAATTTCTATTTGTCCGCTTTCAGAAGCCATATATTCCTCTTCTTCAGGATTACTTAAAAACCCTATTTCTGTTAATACGGCAGGCATTCCAGCTCTAGCTAAAACCGCTAGACTTTTCTCTTGAACACCTCGGTTTACTCTACCTACTGCAACATATTCTTCCTGAATAAATTTAGCCAAATTTAAACTTTGAGTTCTGTATGCATTCTTCATTAACGACAAAATAATAGCATTTTCTGGGTCATTAGGTACAAAACCCGAATAGTTAGCTTCATAATTGTCTTCTAAAAACATAGAGGCATTTTCTCTTTTTATTACTTCATCTTGCTCATTTACCCTACCTAAACCAGAAACAAATGTTTCTGTACCTCGTACAGAGGTGGGTTTTCTATAAACGGTTTTATATTGAGCAACTCTTTTACCTTTAACTGTTTTATATCCATTAGGAACTCTTACGGCTTTTGCAGCCATATCGTTTAAATGGATTGAAATAAATAAATCGGCTTTAGCTTCGTTGGCAATGTTTATACGTTCATATAAAGGTATAAAAACGTCGGTAGTTCTAGTGTAAATAACTTTTACGTCTTTTAACTCTTGTTCAATTGCTGCTCCCAGTGCTAAGGCTGTTTTAAGGGCAAGGTCTTTTTCTGTGTATTTTAATCCCCTTGTAGTTCCATCAATCCCACCATGACCCGCATCAATTACAATAGTTTTAATTTTATATTCTTGTGCAAACAGTTGATTATCAGTTAATAAAACAATAGCAGAAATAAAAATTAATCTTAAAAATTTTTTAGAAATTCTCAATGGCATATTTTTCATTAATTTTGAACGTTTTGCAATTAATATTATTGCAAAAATAACATTCACATATTCAATTTGAAACTTTTCAAGACATTCATTTCATTTGTTGTTGTACTGATTGTAATTTTTAGTACAAAAACCACCTTGGCTAGTAGTTTATCACTGTTTCAAGATCCAGTGGTTTCTACTGCGCCAAATAAAATGGATACCACTAAAAAATCTAAAGTAAATACAGAAGAGGTGGTTCATAAAGCAGCTAAAACAACGAGGTATGATAGATTAAATAATACTTTTTATTTAATTGGAGAAGCGAGGGTTATTTATCAAGATTTTGAATTAGATGCAGATTATATAGAATTCGACCAACAAAACAATACTTTATTTGCAAGAGGTAGTTATAATGCGGCAAATAATTACATCGGTAAGCCCATTTTTAAGAGTAAAACCGATGGAACTGGTTCTGCAGATTCACTTTTATTTAATTTGGAATCTAAAAAATTGGTTATTTACGGTTTGTTTACTGAGCAATCTGGGGGGTATTTTTCTGGAGGATTGTCTAAACGACAACCAGATAATGAAATCCATAGTAAAGGAACTGTTTTTAGTACTTGTAATTTGCCTCACCCACATTTTGGTATTCACATTACAAAAGGTATTGTTTCACCAAAAATGATTATTACAGGTCCGGCTTATTTGGAGGTAGAAGATATTCCACTTCCAGTCGGTATTCCCTTCGGATTTTTCACTAAACCCAATAAGAAATCGTCGGGTTTAATAATTGGTACGCCGCGCGAAGATTTTGTTAGGGGTTTTATGTTGGAAAATTTTGGGTATTATGTTGGATTAAGTGAATATTGGGATGCCAAGTTTACTGGAACCATTACAACTAGGGGTTCATATAATGCAGCTGTAAATGCAGGTTATACAAAGCGATATAAATATTCTGGCGGATTTAGTTTCGATTATGCAAGTACACGTTTAGGTTTAGAAGGAACACCAGAATATGAACCTAGAAAAGATTTTAGTGTGGTTTGGACGCATTCGCAGAATCAAAATGCAAGACCCGGTACTACCTTTAGTGCCTCTGTTAATGCTAGAACAAGTAGTTATAATAATAATACTGCGGGTGGATATGGTTATAATTTAAATCAAATTGCCGAAAATGCACTTAGTTCTAGTATTAGTTACGGAAAGGTTTTTGGGAATGGGTTATTTAATTTAAGTGTTGCAGCTCGTCACTCTCAACAAACTACTACAAATAGTGTTTCTTTATCATTACCAGAGGTGAGTTTAAACATGTCGACCGTTAGTCCATTTGCAAATAAAAAGAATATTTCTGATCCAAAATGGTATGAAAGATTAACCGTAGGCTATAGCTTTCAAACTAGGAATGAGATTAGAACAATAGACTCATTATTATTTAAAAGAGAATCATTAAATAATTTTCAAAATGGGTTTCAACACAATATTCCTGTGTCGTTGCCATTTAATTTATTCAATTTTATTAATGCAAATGCCAATTTTAATTATGTTGATACCTGGTATTTGCAAACAGTAGAAAAGACCTTTTACCGCGATCCAAGTGGATTAACTGTTTTAAATGATACCATTCCTGGATTTAAAAGAGGTGGAAGTTATAGTTTAAACTTTTCTTTAGGGACAAAACTTTATAGTAAAGTTGTTGAGTTTAAAAACCTAGGAAATATTAAAAAGTTAAGACATGTTTTAACACCAAGTATTGGCGTTTCTTATAATCCAGATTTTACGGATCCAAGATTAGGAATTTATAGGAATGCTTATTATCCTGATGGTAGCCCGGTTATGAATCCGAACGACCCATTAAGTCAATTAAAGTATTCTATTTTTGAGCAAGGTATTTATGGTGGGCCAAATAATAATAAAGCGGCTAGTTTAAATTTTGGATTCGAAAATACGGTTGAATTAAAACTGGCAGATAGAAAAGACACGACAGGTACTGGAGAGAAAAAATTAGCCATTCTTAGAAATTTAACATTTAATGGGTCTTATAATTTTGTTCAAAAGGAAAAGAATTTATCGAATATTTCTTTTTCTGGTGCTTCAGAATTATCTGAAAAACTAAGTATTAATTTTAACGGAGTATTTAGTCCTTATTTAGTAGAAGAAATTCGGGATATAAACGGTTCAGGAACCATCCGTAGAGAATCTAATGTTTATACCTTTAAAGAAGGGAAATTACCGAGATTAATATCATTTGGTTTATCATTTGATTATAGTTTTAATCCTGAATCATTTAGAAGTAGGAATTTAAATAATGATCAGTTTAGAAAAGAAGCGGCTAAAGTGGGTGCATTAAACCCAGATCAAGCCAATCAGCTTGCTTTAATTGCTAGAGACCCAAATGCATTTATAGATTTTAAAATTCCATGGAATATTGCATTTAACTATAGTCTTCAATATTTTAATCCCCTTGGAAAATCTGGTCAAGTAACCAATACTTTAAACTTTAATGGAGATTTAAGTATTACGCCGAAATGGAAAGTGCAGTTTATTTCTGGTTTCGACTTTACAGCTAAGCGTATTTCTGGTACTTCTTTGTCGATTTATAGAGATTTACATTGTTGGGATTTAAGTGCAAACTGGATTCCATTTGGTCAATTTCAAAGTTATTCTATTGATTTAAGGGTAAGAGCTAGCATTTTGCAAGATTTAAAATTATCTAAAAGAAAATCATTTAATACCAGATATTAATATGTTTGCTGAAATAATAACCATTGGAGATGAGATTTTAATCGGACAAGTTGTAGATACCAATTCTGCATGGATGGGAGAAAAGTTAAATGCTGTTGGTATTAAAGTCGTACAAATAACTTCTATTTCTGATAAATCTGAAGCAATAAAAACAGCATTATCTACAGCCCTAACTAGAGCGGATATAGTGTTAATTACGGGTGGATTAGGCCCAACTAGAGATGATGTTACTAAATCATCCCTAGCTAGTTATTTCAACATGAAAATGCGTGTAGATGGGGAAACTTTGAGAAACGTTGAAAATTTCTTCACCAAACTAAATCGCCCACTTTTGGAGGTTAATAAATTGCAAGCCGAAGTACCAGAAGGTTGCGAAGTATTGTTAAACGAATATGGTACAGCCCCTTGCATGTGGTTTGAGGTAGATGGTAAAGTTGTAGTTTCTATGCCAGGGGTTCCTTTTGAGATGAAATATTTGATGGAAGATAAAGTGATTCCGAAGTTGAAGGAAAAATTTTCGATGCCTTTTATTTATCACAAAACAATTTTAACGGCAAACATTGGTGAGTCTTTCTTAGCAGAATTATTAATTTCAGTTGAAGATAATTTACCTGAACATATTTCATTGGCATATTTGCCAAAACTGGGGCAAGTTAGGCTTCGATTAAGTGGGGTTGGAGCAAATTACGATAATTTAAAAAATGAAGTTGATTCCATCGCAAAGCAAATCATAGGTATTGCAAATGATTATGTTTTAGCGGAGGTAGATACCACTTTAGATGCAGTGGTATTAACTGAATTAATTTCTAGAAATAAAACTTTATCAACGGCAGAGAGTTGTACAGGAGGGAATATTGGTCATATGTTAACTTTAAATGCTGGTGGTTCTGCAGCCTATGTGGGTGGAGCAATTACATACAATAACCAAATTAAACACCAAGTATTGGGTGTAAATAAAGAAATTTTAGAAAATTTTGGGGCGGTAAGTGAAGAAACGGTAAAAGAAATGGCATTGGGGACTTTAAATACGTTTCAATCTGATTATGCAATAGCTACAACCGGAATAGCTGGTCCGGCAACTGATAACGATGAAAAACCAGTAGGTACGGTATGGATTGGTTTTGCTTCAAAACAAGGTGTAAAAACAAAACTTTTCAATTTTAGTGGTAAAAGGGAGCAGATAATAGATAGAGCTACTTCGGCAGCATTAACATTTTTATTGTATCATTTAAAAAAGGAAGATAAATAACGGAGAAAAACCACTATTTTTGCAAAAAAATATTATTAATAAGAATATATGGCGCAGTACGAATTGTTATTACCTAAAATGGGAGAAAGTGTTGCCGAAGCAACTGTAATCAAATGGGTTAAACAACCTGGTGATATGATTGCTTTAGATGATACTATTTTGGAAATAGCTACAGATAAGGTTGATTCTGAAGTTCCTTCTCCTGTAGCTGGTAAATTAGTAAAGACACTTTTTAATGTAGATGATGTTGTTCAGGTAGGAACGGTTATAGCAATTATTGAAACTGAAGGTGGAAATGCAGAATCTTCTAACCAAGTTGAAGCTACACCAGTTAAAGAAGCTCCTGTTGCTGCTCCAGTTCAAAATCAAAACTCACAAAATTCTACTGAAGTAACTGCTGATAATTCTTCAACTAAGTTTTATTCGCCTTTAGTGAAAAGTATTGCAGCGCAAGAAAATATTCCTTTATCTGAATTAGACCAATTAGTGGGTTCAGGTTCTGAAGGTAGATTAACAAAGGACGATTTATTGGCTTATTTAAAAAATAGAGGTCAGCAATCTGCTCCGTCTGCAACACCAGCTCCAGTTAGCGCTGCTCCAGCAAAAGAAGTTTCTAAACCAGTAATTTCTGTAAGTGGTGGCGATGAAATTGTGGAGATGGATAGAATGCGCAAGATTATTGCTGATCATATGGTGATGAGTAAGCAAACTTCGCCGCATGTTACTTCATTTGTTGAAGCTGATGTTACAAATATTGTTCAATGGAGAGATAAAATAAAAAATTCGTTTGAGAAGAGAGAAAACGAAAAGATAACTTTCACGCCAATATTTATTGAAGCTGTTGCTAAGGCTATCAAAGATTTCCCAATGATTAATATTTCTGTTAGTGGAAATCAAATTATTAAGAAAAAAGACATCAATATAGGGATGGCTGCTGCATTACCTTCTGGGAATTTAATCGTTCCGGTAATTAAAAATGCAGACCAGTTAAATTTATTCGGCATTACTAAATCTGTTAATGATTTAGCAAATCGTGCAAGAGGTGGTAAATTAAAACCTGATGAAACTCAAGGTGGAACATTTACAATTACCAATGTGGGTTCTTTTGGTAATGTTATGGGAACGCCTATTATTAATCAGCCACAAGTAGCCATTTTAGCAGTGGGTGCCATTAAAAAGAAACCAGCTGTTTTAGAAACTGCACATGGTGATGTAATTGCAATTAGACATATGATGTTCTTATCTTTATCTTATGATCACCGTGTTGTTGATGGTTCGTTAGGTGGAATGTTCGTAAGAAGAGTAGCCGATTATTTAGAGAACTTCGATGTAAAAAGAGAGTTGTAATAACTTTTATAAATAATAAAAAGCCCTGAATAAATTTAATTGTTCAGGGCTTTTTTGTTAAATAATGTGTACAGTAAAAATTAAATTATATCTAAATCTGTATTAGATTTTGAAGCCGTAGCTTGATAGCTTATTTTTCCTGTGCTAACCAGAAAAATGTCTTTGTTTTCTAAAATAGATTTGTTTTTTATTAATTCTGAAAGCTTAATTGTGCCGATAATATATTTGTAATCATTACTAAAATATTTTTCACTAATTAAATCGACTTTCAATTTTTCTATTGTGTATTCGTGCTGGTATCTTAAATATACTTCGAGTGATATATTATTGGTTTGTAGAATGTTAGCGTTTTGATGATGCTTTTTATATTCATATTTATAGTTATATCTTAACGCAGCTATATCACTTAAAACCGCCGCTCCAGTTGGATGGCCACCAGCACCTTTTCCAAAGAAAAATTGTTGATCTGCAAAGGCAGCCTGTACGGTTACACCATTATATTCATTTTCAACATTAAATAAAAAGTCGTCTGGCTTTACAAATTTCGGCATAACAAAAGTGATGATTTGTCGCTGACTTACTTTCTTTGCAGTAGGCACTAACTTAATTTTAAAGCCTTTTTCTTTTGCGAATTTTATGTCCTGTTTGGATATATTTTGTATGCCGATGTTAAATATTTTATCGGGATTTAAAAATAATCCATAAGCATGCGCTGTACCAATAGCTAGTTTAAATTTAGCATCATAACCACCAACATCTAAGCTTGGGTCTGTTTCTGCAAAACCTAGTTCTTGTGCTCGTTTTAAAGCTTCATTATAGCCTAATCCTTCATTGTAGAGTTTAGATAAAATATAGTTTGAAGACCCATTGAAAATCCCACTCAATGCATGTAATAGCTCATTGTCGTAATATTCTTCTAAGTTTCTAATGATAGGAATACTTCCGCATACGGCTCCTTCGTACAAAAGTGAGGTTCCATATTTTTGTTGTAATTCTACCAATTCTTCTAGATGGTGAGCAATCATCTTTTTGTTTGCACTTACTACATTTTTACCTGTTGATAAGGCCTTTTTAACAATATGATAAGCAACATCAGCATCGTCTATTAATTCTACAATGGTGTTTATTGAAGGATTATCTAATAATTCGTTATGATCTGTTGTGAATAAATTGTCTGGTAAAGTTCTGGGTTTTGAGGGGTCCTTTATGGCTATTTTCGTAAACTCTAGGTTTAAATCTTGTCCTTTAATTATATCGTATAATCCTTGACCCACTACTCCGAATCCGAAAAGGCCAATTTTTAATTTATTGTTCATTTATGCTGTTTTTATTAAGGGTATTATTTTTTTATTAATACTATCTTTTAGGAAATTTCCTATAATCTGAGTAAGTTGGTCTGTTTCAATTAAGAATCCATCGTGTCCATAATCGGATTTCAAGGTCTTAAAATTGGCGCCAGGGATATTTTCTGCTATCAATTTCTGTTCTTCAATAGGGAAGAGCACATCGTTTTCAATTCCAATAGTTAATGTATTGGCTTTAACCTGTTGTAATGCGTTTTTTAATGATTTCCTATCTCGAGCTACATTATGACTGTCCATTGCCTTGGTTAAATACCAATAACTGTATGCGTTAAATCGCTTGCATAACTTTTCACCTTGATAATTCTGATAACTTGCTGCTCTAAAGTTTTCTGTTTTCAAATGATCGCTCTCCAATTGAGTTAATGCATACGCTTCATAAGTTCGATAGGACAGAAGCGCAATACTTCTTGCTGTTTTTAAGCCTTTTAATCCGCCAGTTTGCGTATTGGCATAAAATGTTCTATCGGTAGATATTGCTAAACGTTGACTTTCATTAAATGCTATTCCCCAAGGCGAATGAAATGCGTTGGTGGCAATAAGAACCAAGTTTTCAATCTTATTAGGAGACATGATACTCCATTCTAATGCTTGCTGACCGCCTAATGATCCTCCAATTAATACTTTTATGTTTTTAACTCCAAGATGGTCAGCCAAAATTTTATGCGCCTCTACCATATCCCTAATTGTAATAGTTGGAAAACTTAAATAATAGGGGTTATTGGTAATTGTATGCGTGCTTAATGGTCCGGTTGTTCCATAACAAGAGCCGAGTATGTTTGCACAAACAATGAAATGGTCTTTGGGATTAAATAAATCATTCTCGCCAAAAAGTCCTTTCCACCAATCAAGTACCGTTGAATTTGCCGTTAGTGCATGGCAAACCCAAATAACATTATTTTGTTCGGCATTAAGTGTACCGTACGTTTCATAAGCAATTTCTAAAGCTTTTATTCGTTTGCCACTTTCAAGCTTAAAAGTTTTTTTGTGTTTATAGGTTAAAGTCGACATACCCTTTTTAACTTATTTTGTAGAGACCTTTATGGCATTAAATGCTTGTTCAAAGTCGTTTATAATATCATCAATATGCTCAATACCCACCGAAACTCTTAATTGGTTGGGTTTTACACCAGCTAATAATTGTTCCACATCACTTAATTGTTGGTGAGTAGTTACAGAAGGTTGGATAATCAATGTTTTGGCATCTCCAACATTGGCTAAATGAGAAACTAATTTTAAATGATCTATTAAGGCCGATGCTTCTTCCTTAGAACCTTTTATTTCGAAAGACAAAACGGCTCCGAAACCATTTTTTAAATACTTCTTGCCTAATTCATGATATTTATTGCTGGTTAGTCCGGGGTAATTTACTTCCTTAACCAAATCGTTATTTTCTAGCCATTTAGCTAATTGTAAAGTGTTTTCTACATGTTTTTGAACCCGTAGTGATAAAGTTTCTAATCCTTGTAGAAGTAAAAACGAGTTAAAAGGCGAAATGGCGGGGCCAATATCTCTTAGCCCTTCAACCCTTGCTCTTAGGATAAACTGGATATTACCAAAATCACTTCCAATACCAAAAACATCATTAAAAATTAATCCATGGTATCCTTCAGAAGGTTCAGAAAACTGAGGAAATTTACCATTACCCCAATTGTAATTTCCACCATCAATAATAACTCCTCCAATACTTGTTCCATGACCACCAATCCACTTTGTGGCCGATTCTACCACTATATTGGCGTCATTTTCTAAAGGTTTAAACAAATAGCCACCTGCACCAAAAGTATTATCTACGATTAAAGGTAAATCGTGTTTTTTAGCAATGGCTGATATTTTTTCGAAATCTGGAATACTGAAAGAAGGATTACCAATAGTTTCAATATATATGGCTTTAGTTTGATTATCGATTGCATTTTCAATGTTAACGGGTTCATCTATATTAACAAATTTGGTAGTTATACCTAACCGTTTAAAACTCACTTTAAACTGATTATAAGTTCCGCCATAAACATGTGAAGATGAAATGAAATTATCGCCAGCTTGTAGAATATTGGTAAGTGCGATGAATTGGGCGGCTTGACCAGAAGCAACTGCTAATGCAGCCACACCACCTTCTAATGCGGCAATTCTTTTTTCAAAAACATCGGTAGTGGGATTCATAATTCGGGTATATATATTCCCAAATTCCTTTAAGGCAAATAAATTTGCTCCATGCGATGCATTTTTAAAAGTGTATGATGAGGTTTGGTAGATGGGTACTGCTCTAGAACCAGTTGTTGGATCTACTTCTTGACCAGCGTGAATTTGTAAAGTTTCAAATTTATAAGATTGTGACATGATGATATTAATTAATAATGAAGATTAAATATAATTTTGGCGTACCCTGTTCTAGGGCCTCCCAGATTTTTGATCGCAATAAAAAAGGAAGAATTTTAGATAATTATATGCTGTAGCAGCACATATAAAATTGACAAAATGTGAAATTGCCAAAGAAAATTTTGTGTTCGAATGTGTGCTTAATTGCTGGGCACTTAAATAAGTAATTAATCATTTTAGTTAAGTTTATATACACCTCAATCACCATGATTGAAGTTCAGGAATTGGCACCTTCTCCTTTGGGGGAGGGTTGTCAGTGGGTTATAGAGCCTGTCTCTCGCCACTTCTTTATAAATCAACTTTATGTTGACTTTTTATTTGTTTCCAAATAATATTTCAAAGATAGGTTAAAAAAATATAATTAAGCAAATTTTATTTTGTTTAATTTTAATTAAATTGATGTAATTTTAAATATTAAACAGGTAAATATTTGGTTTTCTGTAGTTTAAATTTTTTATAAAATTTGGATGCAACTTATTATCAAACATTTCGTCTATTAAGTTAAGCGTATGAAAACATTAATAATAATAGCCGCCTTTATTTTGATAACGCTTTCTGGTAATGCGTATTCACGAACAAATATTTCTATTTGTACACTTTCGTCAGTTACTTTAATGAGTTTTCAAAAAATACAGCAAGAAGAAACCGTTAAAACAGATAGTATAAAATTTAAGAAAAACAACAAAAAGAAACCAAAGGGAAAATTACAGAAGGATCAACTACTTGATGATTTCCCTGCAGTAAAATTATTTGTTAATGGTTTTGAAAAAATTGTAAAAGGAATCGCTAATATTTTTTAGTTAGATTTTATCTAATGCATCGCTAAAATCCTGAATTAAATCTTCAATATTTTCTAAACCAACAGATACTCTTAATAAATTTTTTGGAGTTAAACTATTCGGTCCTTCAACAGAATATCTATGCTCAATTAAACTTTCTACGCCACCTAAACTTGTAGCTTGAGCAAATAATTTTAAGTTGTTGGCAATAAATGAAGCAGCCTTTTCACCATCTTTAATCGTTACAGAAAGCATACCACCACCAGATTTCATCATCCTTGATGCTACTTCATAGTTAGGATGAGATTTTAAGCCCGGGTATAATACGGATTCTATTTTTGGATGATTTTCTAAATATTCAGCCAATAATTGAGCATTTTGAGCATGACCTAACATTCTATAATGTAATGTTTTAATACTTCTTAAAAGTAGAAAACAATCGAAAGGACTAGGAACTGCGCCACCTATTTCTTGAATGTTTTTAATTTTTGACCAAAATTCGTCCTTTTTAGCAGTTATTAAAGCTCCGCCTAAAACGTCGCTATGTCCACCTATAAACTTTGTGCTAGAATGCAAAACAATATCTACCCCATACTTAATTGGATTTTGAAGGCAGGGTGAGGCAAAAGTACTATCGCAAACAAAAATTAGCTTATTTGCTTTACTGAAATTCCCCAACCACTCTAAATCATAAACTTTTATTAAAGGATTTGAAGGTGATTCTGCCCAAATCATTTTAGTATTTGGTTGTAAATAATTTTTTAATTCTTCTTTATTATTTAAATCAACAAAACTGAATTCTAAAATATTATTAAAAATAGTAAGTAATTGCTTTTTTAAACCCCAATACATGTCGTCAGGTGCAATTATATGGCTATTAGGCTCTAGTGCCTGGAAAATAGTCATTCCGGCAGCATTACCAGAAGAAAAAGCCGCACAGTCTTCTCCACCTTCCAATGAACATAAAGTGTGTTCTAATTGCTTTCTATTCGGATTACTCACCCTTGTATACATGTGTCCACCTGGATAACCACCATTTTCATCTCTAAAAAATGTTGTACTTAAATGTAAGGATGGTGAAACATCGCCTGTAGACGATTTTTCTATTGAAGCTCCATGTATTGCAAGTGTTTCCTTTTTCATAAAATTTTAGTGTGTACAAAGCTAATTTTATATTTGTTTAATTAGAACATTTTCAAGCGTTAAATGTTAATTTCATAAAATATAATTTTAAAACCTTTACAGATGAAAATCAGATCAATTTCTTATGCATGCATAGCATTTTTTTTGCTTTTACAAGCTTGTTCATCCACCATGAATTCTACAGCAACAGTAAATAAAAGAGCTAATATACTTGGTACGTGGCAATTGGCAAATATTGGTTATGAAGGAATAAATGAAGTAACTGTTAAAAGCTTATTTAAGGAGCAAAATCCGAAATGTTTTATTGGTAGTACATGGTATTTGCCTAATAACGGCAGTGGTTATTATCTTATAAATGAAGGTCAAAATTGTGCATCCATCAAACAAAATATATATTGGTCTGCATCACCCGCAGAAGATACTTTTCAATTTAAAAAAATAGAAGCAGGAGAAAAACCAAAATTGGTTGAAGACGGATTTAGACTAATATTGAGTTCTGTAACCAAGGAAAGTATGGTATTGAGATCTCCTGTAGAAACCAGTGCAGGTAATGCTTACATTGTATTGAATTTTGTTAAATCCGAAAAATAAGACAAAGGATTTACATTAAGATTGCCTGTGAACTATTTTCACAGGCTTTTTTATTGTATTTTTGTTTTAAAAATTAATCAGCCGTGCAGAATTTAGATGTATTAATAAACGATAGTAAACTTGACCCTAACTTAAGAGCAATTGCATTAAAAGTTCAGGCTAATGAAAGAATAAGTTTTGATGAGGGAGTTTACCTTTACCAACATGGACCATTAGCTTATTTGGGTGTTTTGGCAAATTATATTCGCGAAATGAAGCATGGCGATAACACCTATTTTAATAGAAATTTTCACATTGAACCTACCAATGTTTGTGTTTATGACTGTAAATTTTGTGCGTACAGCAGATTAATTAAAAATAGGGAAGATGGTTGGGAGATGGAAGTGGAGGATATGCTAGATATCGTAAAAAAATACGATAATGAAGCAGTTACCGAAGTTCATATAACAGGTGGTGTTGTTCCAAAGCAAAATCTTGAATTTTATGCTGATTTTTTCAGGAAAACTAAAGCGCATAGACCTGATTTACATATTAAAGCATTAACACCGGTTGAGTATTATTATATTTTTAAAAAGGCTAAATTAAGTCATTACGAAGGAATGAAATTCCTCAAAGAAGCAGGCTTAGATAGTATGCCTGGTGGGGGCGCAGAAATTTTTCATCCTGAGGTGAGAGAAAAAATTGCGAATGATAAATGTAATGCAGAGCAATGGTTAGATATTCATGAGCAGGCACATTTATTAGGAATGCGCTCTAATGCGACCATGCTATACGGTCATATCGAAGAATTCTGGCATAGAGTAGATCATATGGAAAGATTACGTCAGCTTCAAGATAGAACCAAAGGATTTCAAGCGTTTATACCGTTAAAATTCAGAAATAAAAACAGTCAGATGGAACATGTTCCTGAAGTATCTGTTATTGAAGATCTACGAAATTATGCGATTGCCAGAATTTATATGGACAATTTTGATCATATAAAAGCATATTGGGCCATGATTAGTAGAGAAACTGCGCAATTGTCTTTAAACTTTGGGGTAGATGATATTGATGGAACATTAGATGATACCACAAAAATTTACTCTATGGCTGGTGCAGAAGAACAAACGCCCGCAATGAGTACTCAGGAATTGGTAGAATTAATAAGAAATGTAAAAAGAAAACCAATTGAAAGAGATACTTTATATAATGTAATAAAGGATTATACGGATGAAGTTTTTGACGATAAAAAGCCTCAATTTTATAAATTGCCTGTTATTAATTAATAGAAATGCAACATACAGAAGCTTCCAGCTTAAATAAAAAGACCATTTATATCATTCGTCACGGACAAACCAATTTAAATTTACAAGGTATTGTTCAGGGGCGAGGAATGGATACAGATTTAAATGAATTTGGAATAAAGCAGGGGGAAGCATTTTATGAAGCCTATAAAGATATTCCTTTCGATAAGATTTATATTTCTACCTTAAAACGCACCTTCCAAACCGTTAAAAAATTTATTGATCTGGGCATTCCTTATGAGAAATTAATAGGTTTAGACGAATTGGGTTGGGGAATTTGGGAAGGACAACCTAGTTCACCTAGATCTAGAGCTGCATTTTCAGATTTAGCCAATGAATGGGAAGCTGGGAATTATAATGCAAAAACTGAAAATGGTGAATCGCCAAATGAGGTTTTAGATAGACAAAAAATTGCTTTACAACATATTTTAAATGCAGAAAATGAGAATACAGTGCTTATTTGTATGCACGGTAGGGCCATGCGTTTATTGTTATGTTATTTATTAAAAAAGCCACTATGTGAAATGAAGGACTTTCCACATAGTAATACATCACTGTATATATTAGATTATGAAGGTGGAGATTTTAATATTAAAACCTTTAATAATTTAAAACATCTCGATCATTTAAATGGATAAAATAAAAGTTTCTGCCGTTTCATACACCAATTCAATTCCCTTTGTATTGGGAATTAAATCCTCAAAAGTAGTATTAGAACAAATAGATCTTAGTTTAGATATTCCTTCAGATTGTGCTACTAAATTAGCTGAAGGTAAGGTAGATATAGGATTGGTTCCAGTAGCAATTATCCCTCAAATTTCTAATGCAGAAATTATTGGTGATTATTGTATTGGATCTGATGGCGCAGTAGATTCTGTATTTATATTTAGTCATGTTCCAATAGAAGAAATTAAAACCCTTTGCTTGGATAATCATTCTAGAACATCAAATAATTTAGCCAAAGTACTCTTAAAAAACTATTGGAAATTACAACCCAACTTTATTAAAGATGGAGAAGGTGAATGGGATGCAAGGGTATTAATTGGCGACAGAACATTTGGCAAAAAAGGCGATTACGCCTATGTTTATGATTTAGGAGAATATTGGAAAAAATTTACCGGACTTCCATTCGTATATGCGGCCTGGGTATCTACAAAGAAGTTAAATCCTGAATTTATTTTTCAATTTAATGAAGCATTAAAATTTGGATTAAGTAAAAGGAAAGAGGTTATTGATCAAATTCCTGTTAGATCTGATTTTGATTATGATGATTATTTGATGAATAAATTGGATTTTGATCTAAATGCAGAAAAGAGAAAAGCATTAAATTTATTCTTAGAATATATCTCGAAACTCGACCAATAAAATCAACATTTCTTAAATTTTCAACAAACTACAAAAACAGGTATTTTGCGCTTATCTTTATAGATTGGAATATTAAGTTTTGGCAAAAGATAAACAAAAAGAAACACCGTTAATGCAGCAATACAATGCTATTAAAGCAAAGTATCCTGGCGCATTATTATTATTTAGAGTAGGCGATTTTTACGAAACCTTTGGCGAAGATGCTATAAAGGCTTCTCAAATTTTGGGTATCGTACTTACAAAACGAGCCAATGGCTCATCTAATTCAGAATTGGCAGGTTTTCCGCACCATTCTTTAGATAATTATTTATCGAAATTAGTGAGAGCTGGGCAACGGGTAGCAATTTGCGACCAATTAGAAGATCCAAAACTTACTAAAACAATAGTAAAAAGAGGAGTAACAGAATTAGTTACACCTGGGGTTGCCTATGGCGATAATATCCTCGATCAAAAGAATAATAATTTTTTAGCGTCTATATATTTTGATAAATCGCAAATTGGAATTGCGCTAATTGATATTTCTACTGGTGAATTTTTAGTTGCACAAGGAAATAAAGAATACATTGATAAACTCCTTCAAGGATTTAAACCATCTGAAATAATTTTCCAAAAGAGTAAAAGAAGGGAGTTTCTTGAAGAATTTGGCGATCGCTTTTATACCTTTCATTTAGAAGATTGGATATTTACAACCGATTATTCTAATGAATTATTAACCAAACATTTTGAGGTGAATTCCATGAAAGGTTTTGGGGTAGAGAAATTAAGTGCAGGATTAGTAGCTGCAGGGGTAATTCTTCATTATCTAGGAGAAACCGAGCATCGGAATTTAGGTCATATCACTTCTATTTCAAGGATAGAAGAAGAAAATTATATGTGGTTAGATAGATTTACTAGCCGCAATTTAGAGTTGTTAAATTCTAATAATGATAATGCTTCTACCTTATTTCAAGTTTTAGATCAAACTTGTACCCCAATGGGTGCTCGTTTATTACAAAAATGGATTATAATGCCATTAAAAGATCTAAAACCCATTCAAGAACGATTAGGTGTTGTTGAGTTTTTAGTAGATCAACCTGATTTATTTGCAGAAATTAAGTCCGAAATTAAACCTATTGGTGATTTAGAGCGATTAATTTCTAAGGTGGGTCTATTTAAAGTTGGCCCCAGAGAGTTGGTTCAATTGCGTAAATCTTTAGAACATATCCAAAAACTAAAAGATATATGTTCAAATGCAGATAGTCCATATTTAAAACGAATTGCAGATCAACTTAATCCTTGTGTTAAGATAAGGGAAAGGTTAACCGAATATTTGCAATTAGATCCTCCAGCTTTACTAATCAAAGGAAATGTAATTGCAGATGGGGTAGATGAGGATTTAGATAAATTAAGGAAGATTGCATTTGGCGGCAAGGATTATTTGGTAGAGTTGCAAAAAAGAGAAGCTGAAGCAACAGGAATTCCATCCTTAAAAATTGCTTTTAATAATGTTTTTGGGTATTATTTAGAGGTTACACATACCCATAAAGATAAAGTTCCAGAAGGTTGGATTAGAAAACAAACCTTGGTAAATGCCGAACGTTATATTACACCAGAACTTAAGGAATACGAAGATCAAATTTTAGGTGCTGAAGAAAAAATCCAGCAAATAGAGGTTAGGTTATATAACGATTTGGTGCACGAAACAGCAAGTTATATTAAGCCAATTCAGTTAAATGCATTTTTAATTGCGCAATTAGATGTCCTTACTTGTTTTGCATTTAATGCATTAGAAAATCATTATTCGAAGCCTGAAATTAATGAGTCTAAAGAGTTAGAAATAAGAGGAGGAAGGCATCCAGTAATAGAAAAAAAGTTACCAGCTGGCGAAGAATATATTACTAACGATGTAGAACTGGATAATGAAAAACAACAAATTATAATCATTACCGGGCCTAATATGTCGGGTAAGTCGGCCATACTTCGTCAAACCGCAATTATTGTATTAATGGCACAAATGGGAAGTTTTGTTCCTGCCAAGGTGGCTCGTATTGGCTTGATAGACAAGATTTTTACCAGAGTTGGTGCTTCTGATAATCTTTCTTCTGGTGAGAGTACGTTCATGGTGGAGATGAATGAAACGGCAAGTATTTTAAATAATATATCTGATAGAAGTTTAATTTTATTAGATGAAATTGGTAGAGGAACCAGCACTTACGATGGTATTTCTATTGCTTGGGCAATTGCAGAGTATTTACATCAACACCCAACTGCAAAGCCTAAAACTTTATTTGCTACCCATTATCATGAATTAAATGAGTTAAGCAATACACATTCGAGGATTAAAAATTTTAATGTTTCTGTAAAGGAATTGGGAAATAAGATAATTTTCTTGCGTAAATTAGTTCCCGGTGGTAGTGAACATAGTTTTGGTATACACGTGGCAAAAATGGCAGGTATGCCGCCAAAATTAATTGCTAGAGCCAATGAAATTTTAAAGAAATTAGAAATTGATAGAACTGAAGGTCAAAGTATAAAAGATAGTATTAAGAAGGTTCAAAATCAAGCTTATCAATTACATATGTTTTCAGTTGAGGATCCAACCTTAGTGAAAATTAGAGATATGTTAAATAATATTGATGTAACTATTCTTACACCTGTAGAAGCTTTATTAAAGTTAGACGAGATTCAAAGAATTATAAAGAATTAATGTATGCTTAATAAATCTTATTTTTTAAAATTTTCTTTAATATGCCTTGTGTTTTTAGCTTCATGTGGCGTTAGAAAACCCAATACGTATAAAGATGCTTATGCCGCAAAAATTGCAATGGCAATGGCTAATTTAAAAAATAAGAGTTTGTATAATTTTATAACAAACTGGACAGGTACGCCATATAAATTGGGTGGTTTTGATAAAAAAGGAATAGATTGTTCTGGATTTGCATTACAGTTACAAAAGCAAATTTATAATAAGCAATTACCTCGCAGATCGGTTGATCAATCTAATGTTATTAAATCCAAAAATTTGGATAAACTAAAAGAAGGAGATTTAATATTTTTTTCTTTTGGAGGTAAGGAAATAGACCATGTAGGAGTATTTTTAAATGGTAATTATTTTGTTCATGCTTCTACTACTAGAGGTGTTATTGTAGATGATTTAAGCTTGCCAATCTATCAAAAGTCGTTAATTAAAGCAGGCTCTATAAACTAAAATCATTACCTTTATTTTATGAATAGGGCATATAAAATTCTTATTGGACTTCTTTTAATTAGTTATTGTAGTTCTGCTCAAATTAAGCCACTAAATATTGATCAACTTAATCAACGCTTAGATTCAGGGAAGGATACAACTTACGTTATAAATTTTTGGGCTACATGGTGTTCTCCGTGTATAGCAGAGTTGCCTTATTTTGAAAAAATCAACGAAAAATATAAAAATGATAAAGTAAAAGTGGTTTTAGTAAGTTTAGATTTTAAATCTAAAATTAATACCACCGTTAAAAGTTTTATCAAAAAAAATAAACTTAAATCAGAATTGTTCTATTTAAATGAAAGCAATCAGCAGGTTTTTATAGATCAAATTAGTAAGGAGTGGTCTGGTGCAATTCCAGCAACACTATTTGTGAAAACGGATGCTAAAAAGAGAGCCTTTTATGAAAAGGAGTTTAATTTTGAAGAGCTGGAATCTACTTTAATATCATTTAAGAATTAACAAATTATATCGTATTAATTATGAGAGTTTTTGTTTTATTATTATTCATGATCGTCAATTTTAGCGTAAATGCTCAAACTACAGGGTATAAAGTTGGCGACATAGCGTCCGATTTTGATTTAAAAAATATTGACGGAAAGCAGGTTAGTTTAAAAAATTACACCAATGCTAAAGGCTTTATAGTGATTTTTACCTGTAATACTTGTCCATATTCTATTGCTTATGAAGATAGAATTATTGCGTTACATAATAAATATTCAGCATTGGGTTTTCCGGTAATAGCGATCAATCCAAATGATCCTAATCATCCAGGAGAAAGTTATGTAAACATGCAAGAAAGGGCTAAATCAAAGAAATTCCCATTTGCTTATTTAATGGATCCAGATCATATTTTCACCAAAAAATATGGTGCAAATCGTACGCCTCATACTTTTATTTTGAGTAAAGGAACCAACGGAAATGTGGTAGAATATATTGGTGCTATAGATAGTGATACTGATAATGCGAAGGGTGGAGGCGATAAGTTTGTAGAATTGGCATTAAACAGTTTACTGCAAAATAAAAAGCCTGAAACAACCTTTACAAAAGCTATTGGTTGTACTATTAAATGGAAAAAAACAACTTAATTTATATAAAGATGTCAGAAGAAAAAGATAGATTTTGGACTCAGTATAAAAAATTTGCTTCTACAGAGGTACTTATGTACTTAACTATGATATTAGGAATAGGAATTGGTATTCTTATCTTAATTTAAAATTGGATAAGGCGAAGCATAATTTAAATTAATAAAATCTAAAAATAACCGGGATTATTTCCTGAAGGAAAACAAACTAATGAAGTTAAACTTAAAGCGTCCACTAGCTTTCTTCGATTTAGAAGCAACTGGATTAAATATTGGTGTAGATAGGATTGTGGAAATTGCTATTCTTAAAGCTATGCCCGATGGTTCTACCGAAACCTATACACAAAGAATTAATCCTGAGATGCCTATCCCATTAGAGAGTTCTTTAATTCATGGAATTTATGACGCTGACGTCCAAGATAAACCTAATTTTAAGTCGGTTGCGCCTGTTATTATAGATTTTATAGGGGATGCTGACTTAGCGGGTTATAATTCAAATAAATTTGATATTCCATTTTTAGTTGAAGAGTTTTTGAGAGTGGGGATAGATTTTGATATGAATGGTAGGTTCTTTATTGATGTTCAAAATATTTTTCATCAAATGGAACAAAGAACATTAAAAGCTGCTTATAAATTTTATTGCGATGCGGATCTAATTAATGCGCATTCAGCAGAAGCGGATATTGTAGCCACTTATGAAGTTTTATTAGCTCAATTAGAACGTTATAAGGATACTGAGTTTATTAGTAAGAACGGCGAAGTTTCTAAACCTGTTGTAAATGATGTAAGCGAATTGCATACGTTTACTAATATTAATAATCCAGTAGATTTTGCTGGTAGAATGGTTTACAATGAAAATAATGAGCCATGCTTTAATTTTGGTAAGCATAAGGGAAGAAGAGTTATAGATGTTTTTAGTTCTGAACCAAGCTATTATGCTTGGATGAAACAAGGCGATTTTCCTTTATATACAAAAAAGAAATTGGATGAATTATGGAATGAGTTTAATGAGAATAAAGGAAATTCTAAACCAGAACCAGTACAAAAAAATACTACTGCTAAGGTTTATTCTAAACCACATAAATTCCAAAGAAATCCTAAAAATGAAAAAGTTGTTCCCGTAACCAATGATATGTTGGATCAATTAAAAATGAAATTTGGCAAATAGAAAGTCAATAGATATAGTTAAAAATGCAGCAAATAATTGTTGCACTTTTTTTATTCTTTCAAAAAATTAATATTTCTTTTAAAACCTTCAAACTTTGTTCTTTTTATAGGCGAATCTTTAAAGACTTTTCTAAAAACTTCTTCCGTAATTTCAGTAAGTTCATCCTTACTAAAATCTAATAAACCTTCCTTTGGAGAAAAATCTGGTTCATTATGAACTTTAGAGAACCTATTCCATGGACAAACATCTTGACAAATATCACAACCAAATGCCCAGTTCTGCATTTTTCCTTTAAATTCTTCCGGTATATTATTTTTTAATTCGATGGTTAAATAGGAGATGCATTTACTACCATCTACAATATATGGATTGGTAATAGCTTGAGTAGGGCAGGCGTCGATACAGCGCGTACAAGTACCACAAAAATCTTGGTTAAATACATTATCATAATCTAACTCAAGATCTATTATTAATTCTGCCAAAAAAAAGAAGGAGCCTTTTTTGCTTAAGAGGTTAGAATTTTTCCCTATCCAACCTAAACCACTTCTTTTAGCCCAAGCTTTGTCCATAACAGGAGCAGAATCTACAAATGCTCTTCCTGCAACCTCTCCAATTTCTGTTTCAATAAAATGAAGTAAAGCTTTAAGTTTATCCTTAATTACAAAATGATAATCTTTCCCATAAGCATATTTTGATATTTTGGGTGCTAAGGGATCATTTTGTTGGTCGTCTGTATAATAATTTAAACTCAGTGAAATAATAGATTTTGCCCCATCTACTAATAATCTTGGGTCTAATCGTTTATCGAAATACCCTTCCATATATTTCATTTCTCCGTGGGCATTGTTTTTCAACCAAGATTCTAATCGGGGAGCTTCTTCTTCTAAAAATGTAGCTTTAGCAATTCCACAGTCGAGGAAACCAAGCCTGAGGGCTTCATTTTTAATAAGTTGACTATATTTTATTTTGTTTTGAAGCATTCAATACAAAGATAGTGTTTAGCTGTTATAAAACTTTTGGAACAATTAGCTGTTAAATAATAAACAATTAAAATTATGGAATCGCAGAAAAATAAAATGAAAGATTTATCACCTCAACCCGTTGAGCATGATTACAATAAACATAAAAATAATCCGGGCCCATCTCCAGAAGCGGTTGAAGAAAAAAATGAAAATGGTGGTGGTTTAGCCTTAAAATGGGTTATACCTATTACTATTTTTATTTTATTAGCAATTTGGTTTTTATTCTTTAGAACCGAAATTTAGACTTAAAACAATTGACCTGTTTTTCCAGGGTACAATCTATTTAAATGTTTATAAGCTGCTTCGGTAACTTCTCTACCTCTCGCTGTTCTCATTAAATAACCTTCCTGGATAAGAAAAGGTTCGTAAACTTCTTCAATTGTACCATCGTCTTCACCAACAGCAGTAGCGATAGTTTTTAATCCGACCGGACCACCTTTAAATTTGTCTATTATTGCAGCTAATATTTTATTATCCATCTCATCTAATCCATGTTCATCCACATTTAGTGCAGTTAAAGCAAATCTTGCAATTTCTGTATCAATAGAACCATTCCCCTTTATTTGAGCAAAATCTCTGGTTCTTCTTAATAATGCATTGGCAATTCTAGGAGTACCTCTACTTCTTCTTGCAATTTCATAAGCACCTTCGTCTGTAATTTTAGTATTTAAAATTTCTGAAGATCTTAATACTATGGATGTAAGTAGTTTAGAGTCGTAATAAGCTAATCTGGAGTTAATGCCAAATCTAGCTCTTAAAGGTGAGGTTAATAAGCCTGAGCGTGTAGTGGCTCCAATTAATGTAAACGGATTTAAGCCAATTTGCACTGATCGTGCATTCGGACCACTCTCTAATAAAATGTCTATTTTAAAATCTTCCATCGCGGAATATAAATATTCCTCAACAAGTGGACTTAACCTATGAATTTCATCAATAAATAAGATATCCCCTTCATCTAAATTAGTTAGAAGTCCGGCAAGATCCCCAGGTTTATCTAAAACTGGACCAGAAGTAACTTTTATATTAACGCCCATTTCGTTTGCGATAATATTAGATAAAGTAGTTTTTCCTAATCCAGGGGGGCCATGTAATAAGACATGATCTAAGGCTTCACCTCTTAATTTAGCTGCTTTAACAAAAATTTTTAAATTTTCCATCACCTGATCCTGACCGGTAAAATCTTCAAATGCCTGCGGACGCAAAGCTTTTTCAAATTCTCTTTCGGGATTTGTTAATCTTTCAGATGATGGATCTAAATTTTCATTCATGTATCAAATATAGCTATTGATATGGCTATTTATTTAAATTTTTCGGCAACAGGTGCATCTTTTAATCCATTGGCATAATTATAAAATCCTTCGCCAGATTTAACACCTTTTTTACCAGCAGTAACCATATTAATTAACAATGGAGAAGGGGCGTATTTCGGATTTCCTAAACCAGTGTGTAAAACATTCATGATTGCTAAACAAACGTCTAAGCCAATAAAATCTGCCAATTGTAAGGGGCCCATTGGATGAGCCATTCCTAATTTCATAACGGTATCTATTTCTTCAACTCCAGCAACACCTTCATTTAAGGTAATGATGGCTTCGTTAATCATAGGCATTAAAATTCTATTCGCTACAAAACCTGGATAATCGTTCACTTCTACAGGAATTTTACCCAAATCTTTGCTCAATTTCATGATTAGCTGAGTGGTTTCATCGCTCGTTGCATAACCTCTAATCACTTCAACTAATTTCATTACAGGTACTGGATTCATAAAATGCATACCTATAACTTTATCGCTACGCTTAGTTGCTGCCGCAATTTGAGTAATAGAAATAGAAGATGTATTGGTCGCTAGAATGGTGTGAGCTGGAGAATTTTCGCATAATTGTTGGAAAATTTTAACCTTTAGGTCCATATTTTCAGTTGCTGCTTCAACAACTAAATCAGCATTTTTAACACCAGAAACTAAATCTGTTAATGGAGAAATTCTTTTTAATGTATCTGAAGCTTGTTCTTTAGAAAGTGTTTCTTTTTTTACTTGTCTTTCTAAATTTTTCTCAATGGTTTCTACACCTTTTTTAAGCGCAACTTCATTTAAATCAATTAAGTTAACTAAAAATCCTGCTTGGGCAAAAACGTGTGCTATACCATTGCCCATAGTCCCAGAGCCTATAACTGCTATTTGTTTCATTAAGTATCTTATTTAGAACAAAGCTAATAAAAAGTACAAACTTTAGCGTTTTAAAATAACAAACGAAATCGTTTTGAAACGATATTTTGACAAGATGAAAAATGAATTTTAGGAAATCAACTCTCAAAAAAAAATGGGCTGTAGGGCCCATTTATTATCTTAATATTTTGATGAAATTTTATCTAATACAATAAAATTCTATTTAAGTGCATTTATTTCCATTTGATTGGAATGCTTAACTGAAACGGCTTTTTGAAACTGGAATAAAAGTTTGGATATACCTTTATTTTTATCAGTTCTTAGACTCTTTAAAGCTTATGGTGCTAATCTTTCTAAAACCCAGGTTTTTCCTTTTAATGAATAGGATAGACGGTCGTGCAGTCTGCCCGGTCTTCCTTGCCAAAATTCAATACGATCTGGTATTAAAATAAAACCTCCCCAATGTGCTGGTTTGTTTAATGTTTCGCCTTCATGTTCTTTTTTATAAGTACTAAATTTCTCTTCAAGAAAAGCACGACTTGGAATTGGTTGACTTTGTGGCGAAATGATAGAACCGATTTGACTATCTAATGGTCTCGAATTAAAATAAGCTTCAGAAGTTTCTTTGTCTAATTTTTCTATTTTACCTTCAATTCTAACTTGACGTTCTAAATTAGCCCATAGAAAAACTAAACTTCCAAATGGATTTTTCTTGATTTCTTTTCCTTTTCTACTTAAATAGTTGGTAAAAAAAGTAAAACCATTTGGCTCAATTCCTTTTAATAAAACAATTCTGGCAGAAGGTCTACCATTCTTTTCAGTCGTCGCCAATGTCATTACATTGGGTTCAAAAACTTCGGCATTAACTGCATCGTTAAACCACTTACTGAATTGTTCAATTGGATTGTTTAACACATCTGCCTCATTTAATTCAGACATGTTATAATCTTGTCTTAAATTAGCTATTGGATCATTTTTAACCTTCATTAAGCAAAAGTATATTTAGTTTTTAATAATTTTATAAAAAAAAATGAATGTTGACAGAAATAAAACCTGATAAGGGTAAAATATTAATTTCAGAACCATTTTTAGCGGATCCGAATTTTTCTAGAGCTGTAATTTTATTAGCTGAGAAAAGTAATGAGGGTAGTTTGGGATTTGTATTGAATAATAAAAGTTCATTAATCCTTTCGGATGTTATTCAAAACAATAAAATAGTGGAAATTCCAATTTTTATAGGTGGTCCGGTTGAAATTGATAATTTGTTTTTCATTCATAAATCACCTTTTAAGGAATTAGGAAAGGAGATAATTGTAGATGATCTATGTTGGGGCGATAATTTTGATATTTTAATCAACTTATTAGAAAACAATAAAATAAATACCGAAGATTTTAGATTGTTTCTGGGTTATTCTGGATGGGGAAAACAGCAGCTGGAGACTGAAGTTGAACAAAATTCTTGGCTAGTTTCAGATAAATTTAATAGTCAAAGTTTGTTGTTGTTGGAAGGAAATGAGTTATGGAAACAAATGTTATCCAACTTAGGAGAGAAATATGCCCATATAAGGAATTTCCCGATTAGTCCGAATTTAAATTAAAGCTCCTTAATTAGATAAAGAGCTTTAATTTAATAATAGAAAAAGATTAAATAATTGAGTTTTTCTCAACGTGCAATCTTAATTCTTCTTTGTAATTTATAATTTTTTGCATCAATTCATCATCAGCCGAAGCTAAAATTTGAGCGGCCAAAATACCTGCATTTTTTGCTGCATTTAAAGCAACTGTTGCAACCGGTACACCATTAGGCATCTGTAAAATAGAAAGAATGCTATCCCAACCATCAATAGAATTAGATGATTTTACAGGCACACCAATTACGGGTACAGAAGAAATAGCGGCTACCATACCTGGTAAATGCGCAGCACCACCAGCACCTGCAATAATTACCTTTATACCTCTAGAATAAGCTTCTTTGGCATAAGTGTACATCTTTTCGGGTGTACGATGTGCAGAAACCACATTTATTTCGAATTCTACTCCAAATTGTTTTAAAATATCTGCAGCATCTTGCATGACAGGAAGATCTGATTTACTTCCCATTATTATTCCAACTTTAGCTATCATTTAGAGGTTATTTTAAAATTATTTTTAATATAGTTTGCTTTTTCTATTGCCTTCGATCTATCATTATCAACCACAGTAATGTGTCCCATTTTTCTAAATGGTTTGGTGTACTTCTTTCCATATAAATGAACATTAGCACCGCTTAATTTAAGGACATTATTTAGGCCTTCATAATTAGCAAGACCAGTATGTTCTTTTTCGCCTAATAAATTTATCATTACTGCACTTCCTCTTAAATCGGTATTGCCTAGAGGTAAGTTGAAAATTGATCTTAAATGCTGCTCATATTGAGAAGTATAATTCCCTTCAATAGATTGGTGTCCGCTATTATGAGGTCGCGGAGCTAATTCATTAACCAACAATTGACCATCCTTAGTGACAAACATTTCTACAGCAAGTATGCCTGTTATATTTAAAATTTTGGCAATCTTAATTGCAATTTCTTTTCCTTTTTCCTGAATTTCAAGTGAAAATTCTGAGGGAGACACTAAGAATTCTACCAAATTAGCTTCGCTATTAAACTCCATATCAACCATAGGGAAGGTAGAAGTTTCGCCATCTTCATTTCTGGCTACAATAACTGCAACTTCTTTTTCGAAATCTATTAATTGTTCTATTAATGATGGTTCTTCAAAAGCACGTTCTATATCAGCTTCGCTATTAATTTTCATAACACCATGACCATCGTAACCATCTTTTCTTTGTTTTAAGATGAAAGGAAAATTAAATGGGGCATTAAGTAAATCATTTTTTGAAGAAACCAATTTAAATGGTGCTGTAGGAATGTCGTTTTCTACAAAAAATTGCTTTTGAACACCTTTATCCTTAATTAGATTGATAACTCTAGGTTGTGGATAAACAATTTTACCATCGCGCTCTAATGCTTCCAACGCCTCGGTATTCACTTTTTCTATTTCAATCGTTATAATATCAACGTCCTTGCCGAAATTATAAACAGTATCGTAATCGGTTAAAGAACCAACCGTAAATTTCGATGCAATATCCTTGCAAGGTGCTTCCGCATCTGGTTCTAAAACATGTGTTGTTAGATTGTAATTCAAACCTTGTTGAATTAACATGCGACCTAATTGTCCTCCGCCTAGAATTCCTAATTTAAGGTCACTTATTTGTTTTGCCATTAGTGTTTATAGAGATTATGCTATTTTTACAACAAAAATACGAATATATAACAATAGATGAATGTTGATGCAATAATAATTGGTGGTGGAGCATGTGGGTTAATGTGTGCTGTTCAGGCCGGAATGCTTGGAAAGCGCGTTATAATCCTTGAAAAAAGCGAAAAACCAGGAAAGAAAATTCTTATTTCTGGGGGTGGTAGATGTAATTATACCAATATATACATTGAGGGGGATGAATATATTTCTAATAACCCAAATTTTTTGAAATCGGCATTTAAACAATGGACGGTAGAAGATACGATTCAGTTTTTTGAAACTTATGGTTTAACAGGTGAAGAAAAGACCCTTGGTCAGCTTTTTCCAACAAATAAAAATGCGAAGGATGTAGTGAAGATTTTTACCCAGTTATGTGATGAATTGGGGCAAGATATTATATGTAATGCCCATATTATTGAGGTTAAAAATTTAGACAATGGTTTCGAGGTAATTTATAATGCTGGCATAAAAGAAGAAAAATTAAAGGCACCAAAACTTGTTATTGCTACAGGTGGTTTACCTATTTCTAAGATGGGTGCAACAGATTATGCCTTAAAATTTGCCACGAAATTGGGGTTAAAAATACAACCTACAGCACCTGCCTTGGTACCATTAACTATTACAGGTAAGGACGCTGATTGGTATGCTAAACTTTCAGGAAATTCTGTTTTTTGTAGAGTTAGCAACGATAAAATTTCATTTGAAGAACAAATATTATTTACACATTGGGGCTTAAGCGGACCTGCTATATTACAAATCTCTTCGTATTGGCGACCGGGGGAATATATTAATTTAGATTTTTTGCCAGATCGTTCTATTCAAGAAATCATTGAAAATGAAAGAATTAATAATGGTAAATGGTTATTATCTACTTTGTTAAATAAATTCTTTACTAAGAAATTTACAGAATCAATCGGACTTTATTTGCCTTTAGAAAAGCAATTGGCGAATTTAAATAAAGATGATATAGAAAAAATTCAACGTACCATTCATCATTTTAAAGTTAAGCCAGCTGGCGACAAAGGATATGATAAAGCGGAAGTTATGCGTGGTGGCATAGATACGGCCGAATTAAGTTCTAAAACCTTAGAATGTAAAACTGCGCCAGGCTTATATTTTGGGGGCGAATGTTTGGACGTTACCGGTTGGTTGGGTGGATATAATTTTCAATGGGCTTGGGCAAGCGGATATGTAATTGCGCAGAACCTATAAAAAAAAGGAACCCAAGATAAATTGGATTCCTTTTTAATGTAAAGTAGTAAACTACTTAAAAAAAAACTATTAATAAATTGTAGTAGAACAGTCAGTGTATAACCTAAACCTTTTGACTGTTAAAAGGATAACTCCTTTTATTAATACAAAATTATAAATCATTTTAGACAATAATTTTGATAAATGTCAACATTTATAACTTCGTTTTAATTCGGCTTAGTGTAGATGGTGATATGCCTAAATAAGATGCGGCCATTTTATTTGAAACACGTAATAAGAAAGTAGGTTGGTGATTCATTAGCCATTTAACTTTTTCTAAAGCGTCCATGCCTTGAAAAGTATAGATTCTTTGTTGAGCATATATATAACCAAGTTCAATTTTTTCGCGATATATTTTTCTGCAGGCTGGAATCTCTTCAATGAGTTTAAAATAATCGTCTTTAGAAATTACTAGTAATTCTGATGGCTCTATAGTTTGTACATATTCATTTGCAGGTTTCTGATCAATTAAACTTGGTAAGGCAGTACCAAATGATCCTTCGAAAAAGAAATTTCTACTCGACTCTATACCTGCATTGTTTACAGTAAATATGCGTAAACATCCTTTATTGATGAAATAATTGTGCATGCATACTTCATCGTAGTTTAATAAAATCTGATTTCTTTTTGTTTTTATTCTCTTAAAATGTTTAAAAATATACTGCAATTTCTCGTCGTCTATATTATCTCTTTCACGAAGATATTTTTCCAACAAATTAAACATTGAATGAAATTGCATAGATTATTAAAATTGAAATTTGAAGATTTTGAAATAAAATAATTTTTCGTTAAAAAAAATAGAAGTAAGTTATGAAGGTAACGATTTGAATACAATAAAAGTAAAAATAAATTTTTATTTGGTTATAATAAAATCATAATTTTAAAATTAAGGGGTATTTCGCTTTAAATTGAAAATATTTTTCTATCTTTAACTATAAATGGAGAGAGTCTTAAACCATATCATGTTTTCTAAATGGCTAAAATCTTTAAAGGGTTTTGCTAGAGGACAGCGTATGTCTATCTATTTGCAAAAACAGAAGAACGGACTTTATTTTTATTCTTCTTTCAAAGACTTTCCTATTCCTACCCAGGCCTAAAATTTCGCAAAGAAAAAAGGACTGGGGTTAATCCTATATAATTTCTTGTCAATCAAAATAGATAAAATTAAAACTTATCTATAAGAAATATTTATACTTATAAATTTCACCTTAAACAAAAAAACATAACAATACGATTATGGAAAATAAAACATTAGAAAATCAAGTAATAATAACAGCTGAAGATTTTGAATTATTAAAACCTTATGCAAATAAAAAAGCCGATGGTGAAATGTCGTTAGCTAATGAGCTTGCCAGAGCTAAAGTTGTTAAGAAAGAAGATTTCCCATTAGATTGTGTAAGAATAAATTCTAAAGTTTCCATTTTAGATAAAGACAGTAAAAATAAAATGGAATTTACCTTGGTATTGCCACAATATGCAAATATGTCTAAAAAACAAGTATCTATTCTAACCCCAATGGGTGCGGCATTAATTGGCTTTAAACAAGGTGATTCTGTTGAGTGGAAGCTTCCGGCTGGATTAAAGCGTTTTGAAATTATTTCAGTATTAAATGAAACACTTTAAAATTTAAAGGTAAGTTTTGATAAATAATTATTCATTGTTTTTAAACCTCAAAGTTTTTGATGCTTTTGCCTCGGTAAGATTAGTTACCGAGGCCGACCTATTTATTTAGGATTGTCCGCTCTAAAAATTAGAGCGAATTGTAGAATTATGCATTAAAAAAATTGATAAAATGAATAAAGATTTAAATACAACCCAACATTCTATAGTACTTTCTAGAGGTATATTCGACTTATTAAAAGTTCACGTTAATCGTAAAAAACTAAGTAAGTACAACGAAGATAAATTAAATTTAGAATTAAGAAATGCTAAACAGATTTTAGCAAAAGACATCCCAAGTGATGTTGTAACTGTAAACAAGCAAGTTAGATTAATTGATGTTGAAACAGGAGAAGAGTCTGTTTATAAATTAGTAGGTGATGGGGTAGCAAAAAGAAAAAATGGCACCCTGTCTATTCTTTCTCCAATTGGTGTAGCCATTGTAGGTTATCCCGTAGGTGCCGAAGTAACCTGGGAAATGCCAACAGGAATTAGAACTTATAAAATTTTAGAAGTAGAAAATCTATAATTAATAATAATATCAAACTTTTATTGAACAACAACGTTTTATAAATATTAAATTTTTGATTTTATGGGACTATTAAAAAAAGTTATCATCGGTGCAGCTTTATTCGGCGCTTATAAATATGTAACCAATAAAGACAAATTAACAGGACGTTCAGTATTAGACGATATTAAAGATAATGCACCTAAATGGGTTGAAAAAGTGAAAAACCTTAAAACCTATTAAAAAATTAATTCCAAGTTTTTGAGCCATACTGTATTTAGTATGGCTTTTTTTATGTGTGATTTTTGAAAATAGATTTAATTGATTGATTAAAAAGTTGAATCAATACAGTTTAGTAAATATCTATTTACATGATTAGCCAATAATTAATAGTTTAATATTTTTAAATTTGGGCTATAATTAGTAAATTAATAAAATGATAAAGGACCAATTAGTTGAAAGAAGTGGCAGTTGTTGTGAGCTTTGTGGTTCAACAAACGATTTAAAAGTATTTGAATTAAAGCCAGATACCATAACAAATTTAGATAATGCTTTACTGGCTTGTTCTACTTGTGCAGATCAAATTAATAAGGTTCAACCAATGGATCCTAATCATTGGAAATGTTTAACAAATTCAATGTGGAGCGAAGTTCCTGCAATTCAGGTCATCGCATGGAGGATGTTGAGTAGACTTAAAAATGAAGCTTGGGCATCAGATAATTTAGATATACTTTATTTAGACGACGAAGTTTTAGAGTGGGCAAAGGAAGCAGGTGATCATCATGATCAAATTGAGATAGGTGTGCATAAAGACAGTAACGGAATGATTTTAAATGATGGTGATTCTGTTGTGGTTACAAAAACCTTAGATGTTAAAGGTTCTTCAATTAGTGCTAAATTAGGTACTGTTGTAAAGAACATTAGATTAGTACCCGATAACCCGGAACAAATAGAAGGTAGAGTAGAAGGACAATTAATTGTTATTCTGACTAAATATCTTAGAAAACAATAAACATTTTTTAAAGCCTTTATTTTATAAAGGCTTTAATTTTTCATGCTCAAATGCAACCCGGTAAGTAGGATCCTCCAGAATATTTACTTCTATAATTCCTTCTGCATTTTTAAGCAATTGAATACAATCGGCACTTAAATGTGTTAATTTTAATTGTTTTCCAGCCTTTCTATATTTCTCAGTAAGTTTATTTAAGGCGTCAATTCCACTCATATCAGAAACCCTACTTTCCTTAAAGCTTATATAAACAATTGAGGGGTCGTTTTCTATTTCAAACTTTTCTAGAAATGAGGTAACGGATCCAAAAAACAATGGTCCATAAATTTCATAATGTTTAATTCCGTCCTCATCAATATATTTATTAGCCCTTATTCTTTTTGCGCTTTCCCAAGCAAAGACCAATGCAGAAATAACCACACCAATTAATACCGCCAGCGCTAAATTATGTAGCCATACAGTAATAACAGCTACCGTTATACCCACAAAAATATCTTGTTTGGGCATCTTATTTATCAGCCTTAAGCTAACCCATTCAAAAGTTCCAATAGCAACCATAAACATTACCCCCGTTAATGCGGCCAAGGGAACTTTATCTATAATTGGGTAAGCAAATAAAATGATAAATAATATAGTTAATGAGGCAATAATGCCTGATAATCGCGCTCTAGCACCTGCTGATATATTTACTAATGTTTGAGCAATCATCGGACATCCGCCCATACCAGTAAAAAAACCATTGGTAATATTTGCAGCGCCCTGAGCTATACTTTCTCTATTGCTGTTCCCCTTAGTATTGGTTATCTCATCTACTAAATTTAAAGTTAATAATCCTTCAGTTAGTCCTACACCAGCCATAATTAAGGCATAAGGCGCAATGATGTATAAAGTTTCTAAATTTAATGGAATGGCTGGAATATGAAATTTGGGAAATCCTCCACCCACGCTGGCAATATCTTGAACAGTTCTAGTATCTATTTTAAAAATTATAACGACTAAAAAAACTACAATAATGGCAACTAATGAAGATGGTACAGCTTTGGTAATTTTAGGTAATAAAAGGGTAATTAGAATAGTTAACGCTACTAATCCAATCATAATAAATAAAGGTGTTCCTTGCATCCAGCTAGAAACTCCGTTATTAACTACTTTAAATTGAGATAATTGAGCGGTAAAAATGATGATAGCCAATCCATTTACAAACCCATACATCACAGATTGAGGAACGAGTCTTATAAATTTCCCCAATTTGCATAGGCCTACAACAATTTGAAAAACACCCGCTAAAGCAACAGCACCAAAAACATATTCAATACCATGCGATTGCATTAAAGCAATTAAAACCACCACCGTAGCACCAGCACCTCCAGATATTAATCCTGGTCGGCCTCCAAAAATACTGGTTATTAAACCCATTATAAATGCTGCATACAAACCAGAAAGAGGGGGTAGGCCAGCTAATATTGCAAATGATAATGATTCTGGCATCATGGTCATTGCAACCGTTAACCCTGCTAAAATCTCATTTTTATAATTGATTTTGGTATTGAAATCGAATAATTGAAAAATGGGTCTTGGCATGGGATGAATAATTGAAATGCAAATATACGGTCTGAATACTGTTCAGTAGAAAACTTAATTATGAAGCGGACTTAAATCTAATTCATAAATTTCTAAATCAAAGTATTTTGCTGAAGCTAATAAATGATCAAAAATATCAGCCATAATATGCTCATATTCAATCCATTTAACCGTATTAGTGAAAGCATAAATTTCGATAGGTAAACCTTGAGTAGTAGGAGCTAATTGTCTGGTCATCATGGTCATTTTTTTATTGGTGCCAGAAATATTCATCAAATAATTATCAATATACTTCCTAAACAATCCAGCATTAGTTAAATTTCGCCCATTTATTAATAAACTTTTATCTGCATTTATTCTCGCATTACTTTTATCTATATCTTTTTGTCTATGATCAATGTAATTAGATAAGGATTGTATTTTTTTAAATTTTTCAATTTCATCTGGTTCTATAAACCTAATGGTTGATTGCTTAATATAAATTGCACGTTTTATTCTTCTGCCACCAGATTTTTGCATACCCCTCCAATTTTGGAAAGAATCAGAAATCAGTGCATAAGTTGGGATAGTTGTTATGGTTTTATCGAAATTCTGAACCTTTACAGTCGTTAAATTAATTTGCAACACATCGCCATCAGCGCCATACTTTGGCATTGTAATCCAATCTCCAATTCTAACCATATCGTTAGAGGTAACTTGAATACTGGCAACAAAACCCATAATTGTATCTTTAAACATCAATAATAAAACCGCAGAAATGGCTCCCATAGCAGTGAAAAATGCAATTGGCGACTTTCCAGTAAGATTTGAGAAAATTATAACCGCACCAAATAGGAATAAAATTATTCTGATTACCTGAATATAACTATCAATAGGTTTCTCTTTGAAACTCGGACTAGACCTCATTTCGTCGCTTATTGACTTTATAACGCTCATGATCATCCAAATAATCATGATAACCATATACACATCGGCCAATGCTTCTAAAGGATCTACTAAACTGTTAAAATCGGAAAACACAATTGGGATTCCCAATTTCACGATAAGTAATGGTGCAGAAAGCGCTAGGTAATGCGGAAATTTATTGTCTAATAAATGTTTAAAAAAATCGACTTTCCTACGTTGATATATACTTATTAATAGAATTCTTAATAATCTTCTGACAATATTTTGGACTACATAAATTAATACAACAGTAAATAATGATAGCAGCAATACATTTAAATATTTAGCGGATTCTACACTAACTCCTAATTCAATTAAATAGTTATAAATTACTCTAAATTCCATCTGTCTAAGATAAATAAAATGTAAATTATATCTCTTTTAGAGTTAATAATATCAAAATCAGCCTAAAAATTCCTTTGTTGTAAATGTAAATACATTATCTATTAGGTAATTACAATTTATTTTAGATAAATTTAATAGAAAATTGGGGCAAAGTTTTAAAAACATTGACATATGTCTACAAAAAGCTTCATGACAATAAGATTGCATTTCCTTTAAAACTAATGGGTAAATTGTATTAATTAAATCATTCAATATTAATGAATTCTAAAAATAATTAAAATGGAAAATTTAGTAAAAAGACCCGAATTTAAGGCATATTATGATAATTACATTGGTGGGAAATTTGTGCCGCCGGTTAATGGTAAATACTTCGATAACATATCACCAATTGATGGTAAAGTTTTCACAAAAGCTGCACATTCTTCTAAGGAGGATTTAGAATTAGCAGTTAATGCTGCTGCTGAAGCTTTTAAAACATGGGGTAAAACTTCTGTAACCGAAAGAAGCTTAATCTTAAATAAGATTGCTCAAAGGATGGAAGACAATCTTGAATATTTAGCTACTGTAGAAACGATAGATAATGGTAAAGCTATTAGAGAAACTTTAAATGCAGATTTGCCTTTAGCTATTGATCATTTTAGATATTTTGCTGGGGTTATACGTGCAGAAGAAGGTTCGTTAATGGAATTAGATAGTGATACTGTATCTTTAATTGTAAATGAGCCATTAGGTGTTGTTGCTCAAATTATTCCATGGAATTTCCCATTATTAATGGCCGTTTGGAAATTAGCACCAGCCTTGGCCGCAGGTAACTGTGTAGTATTAAAGCCAGCAGAAAGTACACCAACCTCTATCATGGTATTGGTGGAATTAATTGGTGATTTATTGCCTCCAGGCGTATTAAATGTTGTTAATGGATTTGGTTCTGAATTAGGTAGAGCATTGGTTACAAATCCAAAAGTGTCTAAAGCTGCCTTTACAGGCTCTACACCAACTGGTAGAATGGTAATGCAATATGCAACTGAGAATATTATTCCAGTAACCTTAGAATTAGGGGGTAAATCGCCAAATATATTCTTTAAATCGGTGATGGATGAAGATGATGCATTTTTAGATAAGGCAGTTGAAGGTGCTGTATTGTTCGCATTAAATCAAGGTGAAATTTGTACTGCTCCATCAAGATTATTAATTCAAGAAGATATTTACGATGCTTTTATCGCTAAAGTTATAGAAAGAACTAAAGCAATTAAGGTTGGTAATCCATTAGATAAAACTGTAATGATGGGTGCGCAGGCTTCTAAAATTCAATATGAGAAAATTGCATCTTATATTAAATTAGGTAAGGAAGAAGGTGCTGAAGTGTTAACAGGTGGTGATGTGAACAAACTTGAAGGAGAACTTGCAGGAGGATATTACATTCAGCCTACCTTATTTAAAGGACATAATAAAATGCGCATCTTCCAAGAAGAGATTTTCGGTCCAGTTTTAGCCGTTACCACATTTAAAACAGTTGAAGAGGCCATTGAAATTGCAAACGATACTTTATATGGGTTAGGTGCAGGTGTTTGGACTAGAGATGCCCACGAATTGTATCAGGTTCCGAGAGCCATTCAAGCAGGAAGAGTTTGGGTAAATCAATATCATTCTTATCCAGCAGGTGCTCCATTTGGAGGATATAAACAATCTGGTATTGGTAGGGAAAACCATAAAATGATGTTAGGTCATTACCGCCAAACAAAAAATATGTTGATTTCCTACAATAAAAATAAATTAGGATTCTTTTAATTGATCATAATGCGCAAGGACTTAATTCTTGCGCATTTTTATTTTACAGCTATGGTTAAGCGTATAGAGGCTACAGCAAAGGCAATAGAATTGATAGAGCAATTAAAGTCCACACACGGCGAATTAATGTTTTATCAAGCAGGTGGATGTTGTGAAGGAACTCAACCACAATGTTTCGAAAAAGGGGGGTATTACCTCCGAATGAATGATGTGTGTATTGGAGAAGTAGCTGGATGCGAGTTTTGGGTGGATAAAGATTTATTCGATTATTGGAAATATTCACATTTTTTGCTGGACGTGACAGACGGTTTTGGAGCTGGCGGATTTTCTTTAGAAACCCCGCTAAATAAAACATTTATTATTCACTATACTTTGTTTTCTAAGGACGATTTGGATAAACTGGAAGCATTGAAGTTCGCCCAATAATTTTAATTTATTTAAATTGAAAGGGTTATCTAGTAGTTCTTATAGATTGCAATTAAACTATAGATAAAATTTATACTATCATAGATTTTATTGATTTTGAATACATAATAATAGGCGTTATCTTTAAAACAGATTTAGGAAATAAACGAAATTTATTCATTAAATATTAAAAACAACAATGAAAGAAGAATCAGGAGATATTAGTAAATGTCCATTCCATAATGGGAGTATGCAAAAAAATACTGCATCAGGAAGAGGTACACAAAATAAAGATTGGTGGCCAAACCAATTAAATTTAAATATTTTAAAACAGCACGACACAAAAATCAACCCTATGGGTCAGGATTTTGATTATGCTGAAGAATTTAAATCCTTAGACTTAGAAGCATTAAAAGCAGACTTAGAAGCGTTAATGACTGATTCTCAGGATTGGTGGCCAGCAGATTTCGGTCATTATGGTCCGTTATTTATTCGTATGGCATGGCATAGTGCTGGAACTTACCGTGTTCAGGATGGACGTGGTGGAGCAGGCGAGGGTCAGCAGCGTTTTGCACCATTAAACTCTTGGCCAGATAACGTTTCATTAGATAAAGCTCGTCGTTTACTTTGGCCAATTAAACAAAAATATGGCCGTAAGATTTCTTGGGCCGATTTAATGATCTTAGCTGGTAACGTAGCATTAGAATCTATGGGTTTCAAAACCTTAGGATTTGCAGGTGGTAGAGCAGATGTTTGGGAGCCAAATCAAGACGTTTATTGGGGGTCAGAAACTACTTGGTTAGCGGGTGACATTCGTTATTCAAAAGGATCTGAAGGAGTAGAAGGTGATAGTGTTTTAGTATCTGATGATAATGCAGACGGTAAAATACATACCCGCGATTTAGATAATCCATTAGCAGCTGTACAAATGGGATTAATTTATGTTAATCCAGAAGGTCCAGATGGTAATCCTGATCCAATTGCTTCTGCAAAAGATATTAGAGATACATTTAGCCGTATGGCGATGAATGATGAAGAAACCCTTGCTTTAATTGCAGGTGGACATACATTTGGTAAAACCCACGGTGCTTCTACAGCAGATCATGTTGGTCCGAATCCCGAAGATGCTGATTTAGAATTGCAAGGTTTAGGTTGGGCAAATAGCTTTGGTACAGGTAAAGGTGGCGACACAATTACTTCAGGTTTAGAAGTTACGTGGACGAGCAAACCTACAGAATGGTCTAATTTATTCTTAAGTTATTTATTTGGTTTTGAATGGGAATTAACAAAATCTCCAGGTGGTGCACACCAGTGGGTAGCTAAAGATGTTGGCGAAATTGTACCGCATGCTCACGATAAAAATAAAAGAGTAAGACCAACCATGCTAACTTCTGATTTAGCATTACGTTATGATCCAATTTATGAAAAAATTGGTCGTCGTTTCTTAGCTAACCCTGCAGAATTTGAAGATGCTTTCCGTAAAGCATGGTTTAAATTAACTCACCGTGATATGGGACCAATTAGTCGTTATTTAGGTGCTGATGTGCCTAAAGAAGTATTTACTTGGCAAGATCCTGTTCCAGCAGTAGATCATGAGTTAATTAATGAAGCTGATATTGCATCTTTAAAATCTCAAATTCTTAACCTAGGATTAAGTGTATCTGAATTAGCAGGAACAGCTTGGGCTTCGGCTTCAACTTTCCGTGGTACAGATAAACGTGGCGGTGCTAATGGTGCTCGTATCCGTTTAAATCCAATGAAAAATTGGGAAGTAAACAACCCAGTTCAATTAAATAAAGTATTATCTGCTTTAGAAGGTATTCAACAAGAATTTAATGCAGGTAGTAAAAAAGTATCATTAGCAGACTTAATCGTTATTGCTGGTAATGTTGCAATTGAAAAAGCAGCTAAAGATGCAGGTCACGATTTAACAATTCCATTTGCTCCAGGGAGAACTGATGCTACTCAGGAACAAACTGATGAAGATTCAATTAAATGGTTAGAGCCAATTGCAGATGGTTTTAGAAACTATAGAAAAGCAACTAGAATTGGTGTTTCTACAGAAGAGTTATTAATCGATAAAGCTCATTTATTGACTTTAACAACACCTGAATTAACTGTTTTAATTGGTGGTTTACGTGCAATCAACATTAACTTTGATGGTTCTAAACATGGTGTATTTACAGAACGTCAAGGACAATTAACCAACGACTTCTTTGTGAACTTATTAGATATGGGTACACAATGGAAAGCTATGGACAATAGAAGAGAAGTTTACTTAGGTAGTGATAGAAAAACTGGAACACCTAAATGGACAGGTACACGTAGCGATTTAGTATTTGGTTCTAATTCAGAATTAAGAGCAATTGCTGAAGTTTATGCAAGTGCAGATGCAACTGAGAAATTTGTAAAAGATTTTGTTGCAGCTTGGACTAAAGTAATGAACTTAGATAGATTCGATTTAAAATAATATAAGTTTAATTCTAATTATAAAAGCACTGGAAAATTTTCCAGTGCTTTTTTTATGTCTTTATTTATAAAAATTGAAAATTTCATCAAATAAACAATATTAATTTCATAATAGTTTCGTTAATAGAATAGTATAATTATCTTAGTTTTTTAATTACTTAAGACCATTTATTTCATGAAATTTTCTAAAAACTTATTCTTAATTTTTTCTAGTTTATCCGTTATAGCTCTGTATTCATGTAAAGCTAAAAAACCTGTTGTTGCTGCTCCAATTCCTGCGGCTGTGGCTACACCTGCTCCAGCTGAAAAACCTGCTGAAACTGCCCCTGTTACCCCAGTAACTCCTGCTCCAGTTATAGAAAAACCAAACTTTAATATCAGTAATATTCAATTTGAATTTAATTCATCAGTTTTAAAAACAGCATCGTTGCCAATTTTAGAAACTGCAGTTAGAGAAATGAAAAAAGCACCTAATACTAAATTCATTTTAAATGGACATTCATCAGCCGAAGGTACACCTGCACATAACTTAAAATTATCTATTGATAGAGCAAATGCTGTTAAAACATTTTTTGTAAATGCCGGATTAGCTGCTTCTAATTTCACAGTGGTTGGACATGGTGAAAAATACCCAGTTTCTAATAATAACACCGAAGCGGGAAGAGTATTAAATAGAAGAACAGAAATTCAAGTAGTAGAATAACCTACAACAATAATTTTATTTTAAAAAGCCTCAAAACATATACGTTTTGAGGCTTTTTTTATGGTTTATAGATTTAAATATTATTCTAAAAATTTTAACTTATTAAAATTTCAAATTTATGATTTAATATTTTTTAAGTTTAATAATTAAAGCAATAGTATAAATTATGTATTTTAAATTATTTTATGTTTGTGTGTTTTTATTTATATTATTGATATACAGGTAGTTAGTAGTTTTTTATTTAAACTTTAACAATTTTAGTAAAAAAAAAGTTGCATATCATGTTTTTTACATTTAGCTTTAATTTAACTAAACGATTATTAACTAACTAAATCTATTAATTTATGAAAAAACTTAAACTAAGTTTATTCGTTCTTATGCTTATTGCGTTCAATGCAATAGCGCAAGATCGCACAATAACTGGTACGGTTATTTCTCAAGAAAATGAGCCAATTTTGGGAGTAACGGTTAAAGTTAGAGGTGCATCAGGCGGGACCACAACAGATGCGAATGGTAAGTACTCTATTCGAGTTCCGCAAGGTTCTACCACTTTAATTTTTTCTTATCTTGGAATGGTTGAACAAGAAAGAAATATTGGTACAGCCAATATCATCAATGTAACCATGACTATAGATTCTAAGCAATTAGAAGAAGTAGTTATTACCGGGGTTGGGGTAGCTACCTCGAAAAAATTAGTACCTATAGAGGTGACCACTTTATCTTCTAAAGATTTCCCTAAAAGTGCAACTACAAGCGTAAATCAAGCTTTGCAAGGTCAATTTGCGGGTGCACAGATTATCCAACGTAGTGGTCAGCCAGGTGCATCAGCATTAATTATTTTAAGGGGGTATACCAACTTATCTGGTACTACACCATTAATTATGATTGATGGTGTGCAAACAACTTCTGATATCTTAACCGATCTTGATCCTAACACTGTTGATAGAATTGAGATAGTAAAAGGTTCAGCAGGGGGTATGTTATATGGTGCACAAGGTGGAAACGGGGTAATTCAAATTTTTACTAAGAGAGGTGAAAAAAATAGCAAACTAGCTATTGATTTTAGTTCAAAATACAGTAATGATAGAGTTATTGCATTAAATACTTTAATAGCAACCAATCACCATTGGGTTACAGATGCTTCTGGAAATATTTTAGATGCAAATAGCAAACCTATTGCTCAAAGTGCTATAGGGGTTTGGACTAATCCAACCGCAATGCCATTTTCTACGGATAAAACGGTTCAAAACAATAAACCAATTAATTTACCAACTTTTGATCACGTAAAACAAGGTAATAGAAATGCAAATACTTATACTAATTCATTAAATATTAGAGGTGGTGCAGAAAGATATGATTATACTTTTGGTGTATCACATTTATCTCAACAAGATGTGTTTAGTAATAATTTAGAGAGAACAAACATTAATTTAAATTTCGGTTTTAATCCTGTAAAAGGTTTAAATTTTAGAAGTGCTACCCAATTAATTAGAACTCAAGAAGATTTATTAGGCGGTAGTAGATTTAACTTAGTAAACTCTTTACAGTGGATTGATTTTACTTGGAGAAATCCTACAACAGGTCAATTGGTAGTTAAACCAAGTACATTAACTGATAACAACAACTCTCTTTCTGAAAGAGAAGCAAGAGAGCGTTATAGTAAAACGCCTAGAATTGTTCAAAGCTTTAATTTAAATTATAAATTACCAAGATTTGTTGAGTTTGATGTTAAATACTCTTTAGATGGTAGAGCTTCCGAAGATTATAGTTTCTACTACAATCAAACAGGTAGAGCACAAACTGTATTCTGGGGATCAGACATTAACGGAAGTATTGCAAGATCATTCCAAAACTATAGAATGCATTATGGTAATGGTAGTGTGTTTTTAAGAACTGATTTTAAAAATGATTTTAATATCAATTTACCTCTTAAAACAACTACCCAGTTTACTTATGATTTAAGAAAAATTCAAAGTGAGTCGTTCTCAGCTTCTGGAGTAAGTTTACCAGCTTATCCACCTTATACACTTTCAAGTGCAGCAACTAGAACAGGTAGTGAGAGTTTAAGTGAATCATTAATTTATGGTTTCTTAGTAAATCAAACTTTTGATTTTGGTAATTTATTTGGTGTGTCAGCAGGTTTTAGGTCTGATTATTCATCAGCATTTGGCGGACAAGGTAAGGCAGCTACATTCCCTAGAGGTACTGTTTATTTTAATCCATCAGAATTATTTAAAACACCTAATAGTATAATTACTAACTGGAAATTAAGAGCTGCATATGGTGAAGCTGGTGTTCAACCAGGTATTTACGATAGACAGGTTACTTTCGGAAGAGGTGGATTTGGCGATAGTGGTTCTTATTTAGTGACTAGAAATACGGCTAATAACCCTGATCTTAAAATTCAAACTACTACCGAGTTAGAGGTAGGTACTGATTTAAACTTAACTCCGTCTAAAGGTAATTGGTTGGGCAATTTAAATTTAAGTGCAACTTATTGGAAACGTACATCAGATGATGTAATTCAAAATGCACCAGTTGCACCTTCAACAGGGGGTAGTGCAACCATCAATAACTTAGTTGCTTTAGAAGGTAATGGATTAGATATTTCATTAGATATCAATACCCATAAATCTAGAAATTTTGAATGGAATACTGGTATTAGATGGGCAAAAAGTAAATCATTAATTACTAAAGTATCTAATAACGTTCCTATTACGAATGGTGTATTTAATATTGCTCCAGGTGGTGATTTAGGTAACTTATATATGCAAAGTCCATTAACTAGCATTGATCAACTTAAACCAGATGGAACTAGATATATTCCAGCTGCAAACGCGGCAAATTATACTATTGTTAATGGTTATGTAGTTAATTTAGCAAATTATAATGTTGTATTAACTAGTGCTGATGATTTAAGCGTTGTAGGTAATGTAAACCCAGATTTCACTGCATCATTTATCAATCAATTTAAAATTTATAGAAAATTAACAGTAGGTGTTCAGTTTGATTGGATTAAAGGCGTTGATATTTACAATCAAACAAAACAATGGTTGTACAGAGATAGATTGTCAAAAGATTTTGATCAAGTAGTAGATATTAATGGTCAACAAGGTGCATTTGTAGCTTATTACAACAGTCTTTACAATACCAATACACCATTGTCACATTTTATAGAAAATGGTAGTTATATCAGATTAAGAGATTTATCAATTAGTTATGATTTAACTGATCTTATTAAGCAAAAATGGGTTAAAAATATCTCAATAAGTGCAACAGGAAGAAATCTTGTAACTTTCACAAAGTATAAAGGTTTAGATCCTGAAGCTACAGCAGCATTAACTAATCAAGGTGGTACCATCTCAGGTTTTGGTGCTCAAACTGGAGTTGATTATTATGGAGCTCCTAACTTGAAATCATTCCAGTTTAGTCTTAATGTTGGATTTTAATTGTTCAATAGAAATTTTTAATTCATAAATAAAATGAAGAAAATAATAGCATTTATTGCAATAGTAGTATTCTTTACAAATTGCAAAAAAACTGATTTACAGTTGGATGATCCCAACTCGCCAACTCCAGCAGGATCGTTGGCAACCGTTAAAGGGGTAGAACAATTTGCCCTAGGTATGTGGGCAAAGTTGTACTCAGGAAATAATTTATTGGTACATTCAATGAATATGCATAGTTTTATGGGCGATGAGCAATGGACTTCTGCAGGTAACTTTGGATGGAGATATGTTAACCAAGTTGATAAAATTACTTTACCTCCACCATACAATACAGTTGTACCTGGTGTATTAGTAATAGATCAGCCTACTCAATTAAAAGCATTAAATAATTTAGCTGCAACCAATGGTTCGCAAACCAATGCTTTAGTTTATGAGTGGAATATGGCTTATTTAGTAAATGGCCAGGCTAATTTTTTATTAGCTGCCGTAGAAAACCCTAATATTACTTTAAGCGCATCTAAAAAAGCTACACTTATGGCTTGGGCTTATTGGTGGAAAGGTTTTGCTTATTCTAGAATTGGTTCAATGTATATCGCTGGTGTTATTAATAATAAAACTGACGGTTCTACAGATTCTCAATACAGAACCCGTCAGGAGATGATTACTGAAGCTAATGCTAACTTTGATAAAGCGATTGCTTTGTTAGCACCTTTAGCTGCAAATGATTCGGAGTATAATAATACTTTAAACGCAATTGTTCCAAACTTTAATAAGCCAACACCTAATGTTACCATTACGCCACAAATGTGGGTTAGAGGTATAAATACTTATAAAGCTAGAAATCTATTGGTAAATAAAAAGGTTACTGAGTTAACCGCTGGTGATCTTACATCATTAAGAACTTTAGCTAACGCTGGTATGGTAGAAGGTGATATAACTTTCTTATTAGGAATTTCGGCAATTGCTGGTGAAGGTATTTCTCCAAATAATCAGCAACATATTTTATTGTGGAATTCTCATGCTAATAATCCGGGATGGATGTATCCTTCTGAACGTTGGGTTCAAGATTTTAAACCAGGTGATCAGCGTATGGTTAAAGGTGTAAGTGTTTTACCAACGCCAGAAGTAAACCGCTCTGCAAGAGGTATTCAGTTTGGAACAAGATATTTCTTCACAGCAATCCAAAACGGTGGATATTGGTCAACTAATGCAAGAACAGGATTTGCAAACTTCGCAGGATCTTGGGAAGAAAATGCACTTATGTTAGCTGAAGCCGATATTAGAACCAATCAAATTGAAGCTGGTTTAGCTCGTATAGACAGAGTTAGAGCTGCAAACGGTGCTGGTTTAGCTGCTACAGTTGGAACTGGACTTAATCAGGCTCAAGCTTTAGAAGAGTTAAGAAAAGAACGTAGAATTGGTCTTACACTAAAAGGTTTAGCATTTTATGATGCAAGACGTTGGGGTGTAATTACCAAAGCATCTGCTGGTGGTGGTAGAGCCAATGCTAATGTTTTGGTTCCTAATTCAATGATTGGTGCAACTCCAAACGGCGGATTTACTGTGTTACCTACATTTATGGATTACAACTACATGGATTATTGGGATGTTCCAGTAACAGAGTTCTCTTTTAATACCCCTTCTTCAAGTAGCCCTGCAATAGCTAATTAATAATTATTTAATAATAAGCAAGTTTAAGAGGAAGCCGTTTCATTAATTTGAAACGGCTTTTTTCTTTATTAAGCTATTAGATTTTGCCACATTTTTAGAATTATTTCTTCACTAATACTTCTGTTAGCTGGACTGGTGCTGGGTAATGAGATATAATTTAAAGTTTCAATTCTGGCGAAATGTTTATCAAACAATAACTCCGCCTTTTTACCATTAAAACCAATTATCCTTAAATTTTTATGTTGTTCAATAAATTTATCTATCGGATTGGTGTAAACATTTTTTATAGCAGTATCTAAACTCCCTTGTCTATCCGCCGTTTTAACTACATCCCATAAAGCTATTTTATTTGTTAATAATAGCTCTATTTTTTCTGAATATGTTTTGGGTAGTTTACTATTTGTGATGGTTGATATTATCTTCCAAAATCTATTTTGAGGATGCCCATAATATTCATTAATTGCTAATGATGTATCGCCAGGTAAGGAGCCAAGTATTAAAACTTCAGCATCCTGATTAGAAATATATTCGAATGAAGTTTTAATATTCAATTATTAAACCATTTGTTCTTCCTAAACAAAAAACCTATAGATTTTGTTTAAAGCGTTCTATGTCTATATTAAATTACTCGCTAAGGTTTAGTGAGAAAGGTAAGATAAATAGGTGTTAATACCCGTTCTATTTTGTAATTCTTTCTACAATTAATTTTGCTGAAATATAATTATAAGCAAGATTTAAATAGGCGTTTTTCTCTTTTTGATAATTAAAATTCACTGTATTTAGTTCAGATAGCAAAAGACGACCGTTGGCATATTGTTCAGATTAAACTTATGGCTGGTGGCGGAACTTCTTCTACTTACGATCCGATAGATGTAACTCAATATACATTTGATGAAATGAAAGCTGCAGTAGATGCAGCGGAAGATTGGGGGACATATGTTATGGTTCATGCTTATATGCCAAGAGCGGTAAAGCGTGCTGTTGAAGAAGGTGTGAAATCTATAGAACATGGTCAGATTTAGGATGAAGAAACTTTAAAATTATTGGCTGAAAAAAATGTATGGTTAAGTCTTCAAAACTTAATGGACAACAATGATAATATGGATGTGCAACGTAAAGAAAAACGCAAACTTGTATTAGAAGGGCAAGATAAAGTTTGGCCTTTGGCGAAAAAATTGGGTGTTAATTTAGCTTGGGGAATAGATTTTCTTTTTGAGCCAGAACTAAATAAAGATCAAAATAGCTATATCCTACGACTACAAAAATGGTTTACCAATGCAGAAATTTTAAAAATGATTACACAACAAAATGGTGAATAATTACAACTTTCTGGATTAAGAAGTCCATACATAGGGAAAATTGGTGTAATAGAAGAACAAGTATTCGATGATTTGTTATTGGTAGATGGCGATCCATTAAAAGATTTATCCTTAATTACCAATCCAGAGAAGAACTTTTTATGATTATGAAAAATGGGGAGATCTTTAAAAACTCTTTAAAATAATATTTTAAATAGGGGGGCACGGCTTGGTCATATTGAAGCGGTATGAAATGTAGCAGAATCCCTCCCGACTCGTCCTCCTGGAGCGAAATGAAATGAAGCGGTAGGATCTCATCGATCAAATTTTTAATCTTGAATTGATATACAATAGAGTAAATCAATTCAAGATTATCATTCTTGCAACACCACAACCTTATTAACTTGTAATCTTTGTTTCAGCCAATTTTCAATTTTTGATTTGTTGGATACTTTTTCACGTATATCCAATTTATAAAGAACTAACCATTCAATTTTTGCACTGTCTGTACCTCCAGCTCTTTCAATTTTCCCTAGTGAAACGTCTTTAAGTTCTGGAAACAAAACATTCAGTTCCTTAATTATTCCAGGTTCATTCATCTGATATTTCTGCAATTCAATTCTTAAATTGTTGATCGTAATATCTTTTTCAGAAACTGAAGCATTTTGCTGATTGATTTCTTTTAAAATTTCTTCCTTATTATCTTTATCGTCTTGTCTAAAATTCAAAATGGTATTGTTTAAACCTTTACTACTTAAAAGTTGATTGTACATTTTGATTTCTTCCTTGTTTAATTTCTTGTTCAAAAATGCAATATCTACAGTTTTAGGGTTGGAGTTGTAGCTTAATTTTTTGTAAATAACCGTATAGCCTTTATTGGTAAATTCGTTATTAATAAATGCTTCCACAGTATTTGTGAATTTTCTCTCTCGAAAAAGATTATAGGCTAAATAGAAACTCGGTACAATCATAATTACTATAAGTGCTGTGATGCCGAATCTTATCTTCTTTTCAAAACGTTTACCTATAAAACTTACAGCTGGATATTTTAAGTATTTAACAACAAAAAAAGTGGCTATGCATATAAAAAAACAATTAATGGTATATAAATAAAACGCACCGACGAAATATTGGAAATTAAATGTCGCCAGTCCATAACCTGCTGTACATAAAGGTGGCATAAGGGCAGTAGCAATAGCTACACCTGGGATGGGATTTCCTTTTTCTACTCTTGTAATCGCTATTACGCCAACTAATCCACCAAAAAAAGCAATTAGCACATCATAAATATTGGGAGATGTTCTGGCAAGCAACTCCGATTGAACATCTTTAAAAGGACTAAGGTAAAAGTAGATAGCTGATACTAATAAACTTACTACAGTTGCAATGAATAAATTTTTGGCAGACTTCTTTAATAATGTAAAATCATAGGTGCCAAGCGCAAAACCTGCACCTACAATTGGTCCCATTAGGGGTGATATCAACATAGCTCCTATAATAACTGCCGTAGAATTAACATTTAAACCAATAGATGCTATAATAATGGCGCAAGCTAAGATCCATAGATTAGAACCTCTGAAAGATATATTATTGAAAACATTTTCCAGTACTTTTTTCTTTTGTTCCTCTCCGCTGTGTAGATCGATAAAGTTTAATAGTTTATTAGTCATATACAGAATTATTTATTCGCTATTTGATCAGCCTTGATTTTTAAAACACTTTTCAAAATGGTTATAGGTAATTTGTTTTCAAAAGCAATACCTATGGTGGTATTTAAAACCTAAATTATAATATTTATTTTGTACCTAAATAAGTTAAATTTGTCTGCTTAGGAGCAAAATATTTAATCGTACAATAATATTTATATAATTGCTTTATTGCTCGTAATCTTAATACTTTACCTATAATTTAAGTATCTAATATACAAATCTTCTTTCGGGTATTATATTCAACTATTGAAAACGAAAAATTCGGATTTAATTGTAGATCATGTTTTGGGATAATTCTTCAGAACATGCTTAATTGATAAACGATAACAGATCCCCAGTCTTGTATGAGTATCGTCTTGTAACTTGCAATTTACAGTAACATTCCCCACAATCCTTCCTCCTGAAGCGGAATGCAATGCAGCGGTAGGATCTCATAGATTGGTTCATTAGATCCTATCGGCAACTTTTCGTTGTACTCAAAGTTAGCCTCCAAGAGAACCGATCTGGGGTAATCTGAAACGGAATTCAATGCAGTGGTAGGATCTCATAGAATAATCACTGATTCATTTTTTAACTAAATTTAGAATAGGAGAGGTATTCAAAAACCTTTAAACGCAAAAAAGCCTCCAAATATAAATTTGGAGGCTTTTTGTGATCCCGCTGGGATTCGAACCCAGGACCACTACATTAAAAGTGTAATGCTCTACCAGCTGAGCTACGGAATCTATTAGTTTTTAAAACTAAACCTTAAAAGTGTTTCCCTTTAAAGTGGTGCAAATATAGGGTTAAGATTAATATCTTGCAAATAAAAGTTTCAATATTCTTTCAAAAAGCTGATTATTAATGCGAAAAAATTAATTACTCCTTTTTTCTGATCCTCAATTTGAGCTATTTTGACACTTTCGAGTCGCAAAAATCTTTTTTAAACCTTCAATTATGCCAGTTTTAATCCTAAAACTTGTACAAACTTAAGAATTTTATAATCAGCTTTTATATAAAAAACGGTTTAAATTACCTTAGAGTCTATAAAAACTTCATTATCAGTGTTATTTTTTTTCTATTCGTTATGATTAATTAAATCTTTCGATATAATTTATAATATCCTTGTAGTATTTTTGGGTTCTTCCTTCCAATAATCCGGTTTCTACTAATTCGCCATTTTCACTAAATGTGTTTTGAACTTGTGCTATAGGTAGGGTAGAAGGAACAATTAATGCACCTATTTTAAGAAATATGGACTGCATTTGTACCAAAACTTGTGTCCCTGCATAATTTCCCGATGAGCAAGTGCAAAAAGCAATGGGTTTGTTTTTCCATTCATCATACAATAAATCAACAACGTTTTTTAAACTTGCTGGATAACCACCATTGTATTCTGGTGTTACGATGATAATGGCATCCGCATTTTTAATTTTCTCTGCAAATTCAATTACTTGTTGATCTGGGTTTTCCAGAAATCTCAATCTTTCATTAAATAAAGGGAAATTATATGCCTGAAGGTCGAGTAATTCGGCCTTAATTTCGTTTTGCTGATTAAAAAATTTAGCTAAATAAAGTGCAGCACGATGACTGTCCCTGCCTTTTCTAATGCTCGATGATAGGATAACTATTTGATACATAACACTAATTTATTTAAAAATAAATGATTTTGCAGAATCTATTTCTTCCTTGGTGATGGTATGCCCCATATAATCGAATATTTCTTCTTTTACTAATGCCCCCATATTCGTTAAAAGGCTTGAACTTTCATGAACTCTAGAAACTGGAACATGCTGATCAGGGTTACTACTACCAATATAAATGGGTGTCGAATTAAAATCGCCAGTATAATTTTTAGGGTCTAATTGTTCTCCAATTAATCCACCTGTAAAGGCAATAATACCACCGTATTTTTTAGCATTTCTAGCATTATAGTCTAGAGTTAAACAGGCACCTTGTGAAAACCCAATGAAGTAAATGTTCTCAGTATTAATACCATTGTTTTCTAATTCTTTAACGGTTTTATCTAAAGTTGATAATGAATGACTTAAATAAGGTTCATTATCTTCAATTTTAGCCATAAAGGAGTAGGGGTACCAAGTATTATTGGGGGCTTGTGGTGCAATTAAATAATACGTTGCAACTGGAAAATATGCCGCCAAACTTATGATGTCTTGCGCAGTTGCACCTCTTCCATGAACAAAGATTACTGCCTTGTTAGAATTATTAATATCGCCTTTGGTGATGAAATTATGGTCCATTTTATCCTTTTATTTTGCCCAAATATCCGTGTATTCGGCTTCGTTACGTTTAAATTGTGCCAATACAAATGGACATAATGGAATTATTTTTAAATCATTATTTTTTGCGTAATTAACAACAAATTGGAGTAGTTTCTTCCCCAATCCTCTACCTGCTGCCGAAGGATTTACCTCAGTATGGTAAACTGTAATGAAGTTTTTAGCGATGCTGATTTCCATAAAGGCAATTTCAGTCCCCCTTTCTTCGATGAGTATTTTTCCGTCTCCTTCTTCGTTTAATTGAATTTTAGTTTCCAACATAAAAAGTAGGTTTAAAGTTCTGGCAATATTCTTACTATTTCATTTCTTGAAGATTCGTAACGTTTTGGAAGTTTTAATGCTGTGCCCAATGTTTCTACACTTTCGTCGACATCGAAACCCGGGTTATCGGTGGCTATTTCAAATAAAACGCCTCCTGGTTCTCTAAAATATAAAGAGAAAAAGTAATCCCTATCAATTTTTGGGGTTATATCTAGCCCATACGCCAATACTTTTTCTCGGTAATGCATTAGGGTTGCTTCGTCCTTTACTCTAAAAGCTACGTGGTGATTAGTTCCAGCGGCATTATAGCCAGGTGTAGGAGCAAGTTTTATGTCAACTAGGTTAGCTGTAGTAATATTTTTATTCTTGAATCGAAATTCATTAACATGATCTTGTACGTATTCGTAATCTAATATATCTGTTAATATTTTGGCAGTTGGGTCTAGATCTTTAACCGTTAAAGTAACTCCACTAAATCCATAAATTAATGCCTTTTCATCTATTTCTTTATTTTTCCAGGGTAATCTTGTGTCGGTATTATCTTCTTTAAACGACAAGTTTAAACCATCTGGATCTTCAAATACCAATAAATTTTCGTTAAAATTATTAGTAATTATTTGAGATGGAATATTGAAAGATTTTAATCGATCTGTCCAAAAAATTAAACTTCCAGTGGGTACGGAATAAGTAATATTGGTGGCTAAACCTCTACCATTTCTTCCTTTTCCAATGCCTTCCCATGGAAAAAATGTTAAAATAGTACCTGGTTCACCTTTTTCGTTTCCAAAATAAAAATGGTAAGTGCCAGGATCATCAAAATTTACAGTTTTCTTAACCAATCTTAGGCCCAAGACCTGGGTATAAAAATGATGGTTTACTTTCGCATTATTTGCAATAGCTGTAATGTGATGAAGCCCTAAAATTTTAGATTCCATAATTAAGAAGTTTTGTAAAAACTTAAGTTAAATATAACCAATGTTTTTAAGGAAAGTTTTACTTCTTATATTATTAAAATATAAAATAAATTATATTACGTTTAGCCAACAAATAGGCTGATTTTTAATTCGGTATTAAAAAATTCGGTCTTTAGTTGTTTAACTACTTAATTTACAAATGGGTCATTTCCCAAAATTTCTAAACTAATAGTTTTTAAATGTTGTAGTGCTTTCATAAGACGTTCGTAGTGGATAGGATCACCCTGTAGATATGGGATAAAGATATGATTTTTGGAAGTATAATAAATAGTACTGTTAGTGCTTTTAAAATAACTCGCAACATTAGGGCCAGTAAAGATTACCTTCATTAATCCAACTGCATCACCTGCTTTTTCAGTAGATTTTTCAAAAGATGAAATATATTGAGGTAATAAAGTGAATTCCTGATAATCAATAGTGTTATCAGAAAAATTTCTTTTATAGCTTAAGACTATTTTATTAGGCTGGGAAGAAGATGTTTTAAAACTTAAATCGGTCAAAGTATAAGTAAACTGACTGTCGTAAGTCCTTTTTAAAAACTCAGTATCGTTAATTTTATCGTGAATATATTTTATGGTTTCAGATCTAGTTAATTGCGCATGAGAGTTTAGAACTGAACATAAGATGAAACAAGAAAGTATAAAATATTTCATATTGGAGTAGAATTAATTGGCAAATGGATCTAAGGTATCTTGAGCTAAGCTTTTTGATTTAAGACTTAAAAAAGCCGCTTTTAATCTTTCAAAAACTAAATTATCACCAGAAATGTACGGGAATGAGAACGTATTTTGTGTATAATCTTTAACATCAGATTGTTTAACAACTTTTAGAACAAAGTTTCCAGATAATCTTACGGTAGCAAAGTTATATCCATTGGTAGAAGTTTCTGTATCCTTAGTAAAAGATTCAATGTATTTAGGATTGAAAATAAATTGAATTACATCTGTTGTATTATCTGAAAATTCCCTTGTGTACTCAAATAATACTTTTTTAGGATCTGTTTTATAGGTTCCGAATTTAGTCTTGGTTATACGATAAGTAAATTTCTCATCATATTTTTTAGTGAGATTCTCGGTGTTCTTGGCTATATTCTCTAAATAGGTAATGGTTTCGCTGTAAGTTAGCTGAGCAGAAGATTTTTCATTTACCGCAATTAATAAAAATAAAGCCGTAATTATTTTTATAAAATTTAACGAGATAGATTTTTTCATATTACTCCAATTTTAGATTAAAGTAATTAAAAATAAATGAATTATGGAACTATAATTTTGGAAAAAAAAACTCCAATTTAATTGGAGTTGTATTGTATGAAAGATAAAATCTAATCTATTTTCCTGCTGCTTTATTGTGATCTGCTAAGAATGTAGCTAATCCACTATCTGTAAGTGGATGTTTTAATAATGCGGTTATGGCCGATAATGGTGCTGTAATTACATCAGCCCCTAATTTTGCACAATTTACAATGTGTAATGGTCCGCGAATAGAAGCGGCTAAAATTTGAGTCTCGTAACCGTAATTGTCAAATATTAAACGAATATCCTCTATTAACTGTAAACCATCCGTAGAAATATCGTCTAATCTACCTAAGAAAGGAGAAACATAAGTAGCACCTGCTTTTGCAGCTAATAAAGCCTGACCTGGTGAAAATATTAAGGTACAATTGGTTCTAATACCTTTTCCTGAAAAGTATTTAATTGCTTTTAATCCGTCTTTAATCATGGGAACTTTAACCACGATTTTTGGATTTAGTGCTGCTAAAGCTTCACCTTCTTTAATTATTTCAGCATAAGTAGTAGCAATAACTTCGGCACTTACATTATCATCTACTATAGAACAAATCTGTTTATAATGATTTAATATATGCTCATCTCCAGTAATACCTTCTTTAGCCATTAAGCTAGGGTTAGTGGTTACACCATCTAAAATGCCTAAATCTTGAGCTTCTTTTATTTGATCTAAATTTGCTGTGTCTATGAAGAATTTCATAAGGTAATAAATAAGTTAGGTTATGGTCAGTATTGAATTTTACTGTAGTAGAGAATATAAAAAGGGCAAGCAACTTCTATCGCACCGCTCAACTTTCTACCCTTGCTGTGTTCCCACCCTGGGGGAGTTCGAAAGGAGCTGGTCGTAAAAGACTTGCCCACCACAAAAGTAGAAAAATTATTCGATATAAATAGTTTTTTAAAAAGGTGATTTCTTTAAAAATCTTGCAATAATCAGTAATTTAAGGGTTTATGTGCTAAAAATATTTTTAATTTTTTAAATAAACAGCCTTAAATTTTATGTTTTTAAAGAAATGAGATTAGAATTTAGCTGAGTTTTATTTTAGCAAAGAAATCCCATAGCACAATTCCGGCTGAAATAACCACATTAAATGAATGTTTTGTTCCAAATTGTGGTATTTCTATACATAAATCTGACATTTGCATTGCTGCTTCACTAACACCATCTACCTCATTACCTAAAATTAAAGCATATTTATGACCCGAATCCGGAGAAAATGTATGCAACATGGTGCTGCCTTCTGCTTGTTCAATAGCAATAATCTGATAACCCAAATTTTTCAATTCTAATAAAGCATCTTCTGTATGCTCAAAGTATTTCCAATCTACAGATTGTGTTGCACCTAATGCCGTTTTTTCTATATCTCTATGGGGTGGCTTGGCCGTAATACCACATAAATAAATACATTCTACAGCAAATCCATCGGAGGTTCTAAAGATGGAGCCTATATTGTGCATGCTCCTTACATTGTCTAAGACAACTACAATAGGTAGTTTTTCTTGTGATTTAAATCCATCAATATCTATTCTATTTAATTCGGTTGTCTTAAGTTTTCTCATATTCGACAAAGATAAGGTTTTGAAAAAACAAAGGCCAGAAATTGATTTATTTCTGGCCGGTATTCTGTTATTTTAAAGCAATTAATTTTTTCGAAAAACCTTACTCAAATCTGTTTTAAATCCCACAGTTAAGGGTACAAGATTAAAATCCTTTTGTTCTAATTTTGAGAAGCCATGCCAATAGCTCATTTCAGAGAATAAAATAAAAGTGCCTATTTTATATTCAATTCCAGCGCCAGTTTCTAATGATGCCAGGGTAGTGCTTTCGTTTCTTAATAAAACATGACCATTAGTTTGGTTAACATCTCCTCTTTGAGTTAAAATTATTCCACCGCCTAATCCTAAATATCCATAATATGAAAATTGATTTTTAGTAAATCTATGTCCCAAGTTTAAATTAGCTACATAGGTAGTAGATCGACCACTTTTTACTAAGTATGGATTCCCGTTTTCTGGTACAAGCTGGTCAAATTTAAAGGCATGAAGATTAACTTTTGGATATAAAAACCAACCTCCTGTAGGTCCTAATGCAATATTTAAGCCTAATGTATTAGAAAATTTCGCACTTAAATAATCATTTGTTTCTCCAACAGGGAAGGTAAAACCAAATCCACTCATGGTGTAAAAATGATCTGTTCGCTCATTTTTTTGGGCATTTACTTGAAATACAATAGTTAAAACAAATAATAGAGTAAATATTTTTTTCATAAATGAGTTTCAATGATTTAGAACATTGGTTTATTCGAATTGTTTTAAGTGATGATTAGCTTAATCTTTCTAATACTTGTTTAATCGCCTTTTCTACAATTACATCAGGTTGTTTACTAAATTCTAATTTAACTCTACTTGCAAGTATGGCGTTTACAGATAAAGCTTTATGTCCGAGTACTTTAGCTAAAGCATAAATACCGGCTGTTTCCATTTCTAAATTGGTAATTCTTAAATCATTAGATCTAAATGAATTTAATTTTTCGATCCAATTTTTATGTACATTTTCTGCTCTAACTAAGCGGCCTTGTGGTGCATAAAAACCTGGAGCAGTAACGGTAATACCTTGTGCCATGTTTTTCCCGATAGAGGCTAATAAATCTTCACTTGCTTTAGAAATATATGGGTTTATGCCATTAAGATCACTAAAGTAGGTTTGTAAATCATCATGTATTAGTTGTTCCTCATTATTTAAATTTAAAGTATAATAATGCATAAGTGCATCTAATCCTATACCATGGGTCGAAGCGAGAATGGTTCCCATTTCTACATCAGGCTGAATAGCTCCAGATGTTCCTATTCTAATAATATCTAATGATATAGGGTTAGGTTTTATCGTTCTGGTGTTAAAATTGATATTGACCAACGCATCTAATTCGTTCATCACAATATCGATATTATCGGTACCAATACCTGTTGATATTACTGAAATTCGCTTATTGCCTATATATCCGGTATGTGTTTTAAATTCTCTTTTTCCTTTCTTTAATTCAATAAGATCAAAATATTTAGAAACCACAGCTACACGATCAGGATCACCAACGGTTATTATAGTATGGGCTAGGTCTTCTGGTCTAATATTTAAATGATAAATACTGCCGTCAGGATTGATTACTAAGTCGCTGGATGATAATTCTTTCATGATTTTTAATACTTGATTAATCCGAATATAAGTACTTTATTTCTATGTCTCGAAGATTTTCGATTGCTTCCAGACTGTTTTTAACTGCTGATCGCCTTATTTCTACTTCTAATACGTTTTGGTGTGTGTAAGATTGCGCTCTAATTTTTAGATTTCTTTCCTTGATAATTCGCATTATAGCATTCATTTGAATATGATCAAATGAAAACTGATATATGTCATTTATAGTTTTTTCTACTATTTCTGCCTGATTTAGAACTTCGATGGTTGAAGCTTTATATGCATTAATTAAGCCAGTAACGCCTAACAATGTACCACCAAAATACCGGGTTACAACGACTAAAATATTGGTGATATCTGCAGATAAAAGTGAATTTAAAATGGGTCTTCCAGCGGTTCCAGAAGGTTCTCCATCATCACTGAATTTAAAATTACTTCTGTCTGTTGTTAATCTTAATGCCCAACAATGGTGATTAGCCTTAGGATGTTCGGTTCTTAATTTTTCTATAATTGGCTTTACTTCTTCTGTTGATTTAATAGGATAAGCCGTTGCAATAAATTTACTTCCTTTATCTCTAAAAATGCCCGTAGCAGGCTGATTTATGGTTTTATACGTGTCGTTAAATAGCATATTTCTGTGCGATGGCTATAAATATTACAGCAATAATTACTAAAATAAACCCTAGGTAGTTTAGTGGTTTAAATTTTTCTCTGAAGACCATTATTCCTAAAAAACTCCCTATCAAGATAACGCCTAAATTCATGGCAGCAAATACTGTTGAAGGATGATTAGAATAGTGCTGATGAGCTTTTAAGTAACTATAAATATTTCCAAAATTGAACATACCTAACACTAATCCAGGAATAATAGCATGTAATTGGAAGGCTTGTTTCTTTCTTAAGAATTGAATGGTTAGGAAAAGTAAAGTTATTAAGCAGGCTATTATAAATATTTGAAATAATGCCGTAGGATAGGGGATGTTAGTGTTTTTTGCAACGATTTTAAATAAAATATCTACAATTCCATAACCTATAAATACCAAAACTGGATAAATATAATGGTTCTTATTGTTAGCGCTTTGAGCTTTCCTCAAAACTAATATTACACCAACTAAGCCTATTAATAAGCCAATACATTTAAATAAGGATATTTCTTCATTAAATAATAACCAAGCCGCTGTTAAGGGTATAATTAAGGATAATCGTTGTGCAATGTCTGTTCTTGCTAATCCTTGAGTTTTTAGAGATTGATTTAATATCCAGAATAATAAAGGTAATAAAATGCCTAGTGTGATGTATAAATTTACAGGTTGTTTTACTGTAAAGTCTACCTGTGGATTAAAGTAATACCAGCTTAAAATTAGGGCAGCAACATAATTCCAGTTAATCGCCTGATAAATATTAATATCGTACCTTCTATATAGTTTTAAAAGTACACCTACAGATACACTGCAAACAATGCTAATTATTAAATAAATCATTTGGTGTTTTTATATATGCTAAGTATGTCTTTACCTACGTTAATATTTTCTAATGGTTTTTGCTTAATAATTGGTGCAAACAACCCATTTTCCCAATTTTTTGGGGAGGTAAATACCCTTGCTTCATCCCATAAACCTTCATTTATAAAGGTATTTAATAATTGAGAACCACCTTCTATTATAACAGATTGTATATCTAATAAATGCAATTGATAAAGGATTTTTTGAGGTAAGTAATAGTCCATATCTTCAATAGAGATGAAGCGAATATTATTAGAAATATCTGTTTTATTGGCATTTAAAATAATAGTTTGGGCTTCGTTATTATAGAGGTTATAATGTTTTGGAATGTCCAAATTTCTATCTACAACCACTCTAATAGGGTTTTTTCCAGTCCAATTTCGTGTGGTTAAGCTTGGGTTATCTATTAAGGCGGTATTTTTTCCAATTAAAATAGCATCCTCTTCGGCTCTCCATTTATGAACTAAGTTTTTGGCTGCTTTTCCGGAAATCCAATTCTGACTTCTGTCTAACGGTGCATAAAACCCATTCTTAGTTTGTGCCCATTTTAAAATTATATAAGGTCGTTGTTTTAAAACCCTAGTAAAAAATCTTTTATTAAGTTCTAAACAAGCATTTTCTTTAATGCCAACTTCTACTTCAATGCCATTTTCAAGGATTCTTTCTATTCCTTTTCCCGCAACTGCCGGAAATGGATCTCTGCAACCTACATAAACTTTCTTTAATTGATGTTTAATAATAAGATCTGCACAAGGTGGTGTTTTACCAAAATGTGCACAGGGCTCTAAGCTTACATAAATTGTTGATTCTTTTAAAATAGAAGCGGCGTTCTCTCCAAATCTATTTAATACAGCGTTTATTGCGTTTACTTCAGCATGTGCTGATCCATACATTTCATGCCAACCTTCACCTATAATTTCGTTATTGTGTACGATTACACAACCTACCATTGGGTTTGGACTAACCATTCCTATACCTCTAATGGCCAAGTCTAGGCAACGCTGCATGTAAATTTCATTGTGCATTTAACAAAAATAAGAAAGTGATTGGCTGAATTACCAAAATCTACAATTTCTTTTTCTTTATTAGCTTTGCAAATGATCTTAGCTGAAGCCATAAATATTTATAAAAAAGAATTGTCGGGCATTTATTCTGAAAATGAATGTCTCCATTTTATTTCAATGCTATTAAATTGCTCAGTTAATTCATTGATTATTAATAAAACTGATAATTTAGATGAACAGCATATTCGTTTATTAATGAATGCTTTATCTTCTATTAAAAAGCATGTACCTATTCAATATGTTGTTGGTGAAGCTGAGTTTTATGGATTAAAATTTAAGGTAGATCATCATGTTTTAATTCCAAGACCCGAAACTGAAGAACTGGTTAATTGGTGCTTAGAAAGCATAAATCATACGAACGCTCTTTGCATTTTGGATATAGGGACAGGATCTGGATGTATTCCTATTACCATCAAGAAAAAATCACCTAATTCTAATTTATATGCAATAGATATTTCTAAAGAGGCCTTAAGTATAGCAAAACAAAATGCCTTGCTTAACGGTGTTGATGTAGACTTTATTGAATTGGATATTTTATCTAAAGAGATTGATGGAAATTTTGACATAATTATCAGTAATCCGCCGTACATCAAATGGGAAGAAGCAAGTGATATGGAGCCTAATGTATTAGATAATGAACCTCATTTGGCACTATTTGTTGATAATCATGATCCTTTACTTTTTTATAGGGTAATTGCTAATCAAGCTATTAAAAAACTAAACCCAAACGGGTATTTGTTTTTTGAAGTTAATGCAGCTTTTGGAGCGGAGGTGGTTAATTTATTAAAGGAAGTTGGTTTTAATGAGGTGATTCTCAGAAAAGATATGCAGGGTAAGGATAGGATGATCAGAGCGCTAAAAATAAATTAACTTCTCGGATGATATTGTAATACAACTGATTTTAAATAATCACGATCTAAGTGGGTGTATATTTCGGTTGTGGTAATACTAGAATGTCCTAACATTTCTTGAACAGCATATAAATCGGCCCCACCTTCAATTAAATGCGTAGCAAACGAATGTCTGAAGGTATGTGGACTAATATTTTTTTGAATTCCAGCTTTTAAGGCCAATTCTTTCACAAAATTAAAAACACTTATTCTAGAAAGACTTTTCTTAAATCGATTTAAAAAAACAAAATCACTGAACCCATTTGCAGCTACTATTTTTCTTCGTTCGTTTAAATAAATAGTTAAATGCTTTAAGGCAGATGTACCAATAGGTACCAATCTTTCTTTATTTCCCTTACCTATAATTTTAATAAACTCAACATCTGTATAAACATTGGAAATTTTTAACTCACAAAGTTCAGTTACTCTTAGTCCACATCCGTACAGTAATTCTATCATTGCCTTATTTCTAATACCCTCTGGAGTAGATAAATCTATAATTTCCATTATTTTATCTATTTCATGAAGACTTAAAGTTTCTGGTAATTTTCTTTTTAACCTTGGACTTTCAAGGAGTATAGTAGGATCTTCTTCTAAGTAATTACTTAATACTAAAAATTGAAAATAAGATTTAATCCCAGAAACCATACGGGCTTGTGAACTGGCCTCAATTCCCAATTCATTAATAGCAGCAAGAAATTGGATTAAATGTTTATCGGTAATATTGTCGTAGCTAATTTCTGTATTTTCTGAGTTACTTAAATAAGAAAATAACTTACTTATATCATTTATGTAAGCTTTTACGGTATGTTTAGACAATCCGCGTTCTAGGCTTAAATAAACTTTATAAGAGGGGAGTTGAAATATCACGACTATTTTTTGAGTTTAGGCTACAAAGTACGTAACATTGTAAGAAAATTAAAATATCTAAAGATGAAGTTGCTTATTTTAAATGGTCCAAATTTAAATTTATTAGGAAAAAGAGAACCAGAAATTTATGGCCAATTAAATTTTGAGGATTATTTAGAAGAACTTAAATCTATTTATTCTGTAATAGATATTGCTTACTATCAATCTAATGTTGAGGGCGAAATAATAAACCAACTTCATCAAGTGGGATTTTCTGAAGTGGACGGAATAGTACTAAATGCAGGGGGTTATACTCATACTTCAGTAGCCATTGCTGATGCTATTGCTGCCATAAAAACACCTGTTGTTGAAGTGCATATATCTAATATTTACGCAAGGGAAGAATTCAGACATAATTCCTTAACCGGGAAAAATTGTATTGGTGTAATTACAGGGTTTGGGTTATTTGGTTATAATTTGGCAATTGAAAGCCTGATTAATTACTGCAAATAATTTTTATCTAAGTTGTTGAACTTCTTTATTTTATTAATAAAATAAGCGTAAACAATACTCTTTTTATAAATTCCTGTATGTTGATGAAATGGTTTAACCAACTGTGTTCGTTTTAATTTGTTGGAAGAAATAGTTCTTAAGAAATTAAAATGTGCTCTCGAAATAGCTACGGTATGTCTAATTTTTCCAGTAAATAAGAACTTTAGCCACGCTATAAAATCAAGTATAAACCTTACAAAAATCACTTTAGTAGCTTCTGAGCTAGGTAGATTTTTTTGAAGTATAATTAAGTTATTTCTAAAATTTAAATACGTTTTATAAGGATTGCTAGTGGTTAAAGTAGCCCCACCAACATGGTAAACCACAGAAGAAGGACAACTCATAATTTTATAGTCTAAATTCTTTAATCTCCAGCATAAATCTATTTCTTCCATATGGGCAAATAGATCAGCATCAAATCCACCAGAATTAATCCAAGCAGATTTTTTTATACATAAAGCTGCTCCACTGGCCCAAAAAATTTCAATCGGTTGTACATATTGCCCTTTATCTTCTTCACAGGTGTCAAAAATTCTACCTCTACAAAATGGATAGCCATAAGCATCCATAAAACCACCAGCGGCACCCGCGTACTCAAAATGATTTCTATCAGTATAAGATCTTAAAATAGGTTGAGCAGCACCTATAGATTTGTCAGACTCTAATAATTCTACCAAAGGCTCTATCCAATTATGTGAAACCTCTACATCTGAGTTAAGTAGAATATAATAATCTGCCTCAACCTCATTTAAAACCCTATTATACCCTTCGGCAAAACCATAATTCTTATCGTTAACAACTAAGTCTATAAACGGATAATTTTCTTTAACAAAAGCTACAGAATCATCAGTAGAAGCATTATCGCCAACAACAATCTTTAAATTTTTATAGGTAGAATTTACTACAGAAGGAAGAAATTTTTGCAATAATAATTGCCCATTCCAATTTAATATTACTACCGCTACTAAAGGTTCTACCATATTATTGAGTAGGTTGATTTTTCCAACGATTATGACTCCACAACCAATAAGCAGGAGTCTCTTTAATTATTTCCTCTAAAATAGTAAAATGTAATTTAGTAATTTCCATATCTACTGTTTCAGTAGGATTTAAACATACTGGCGTTAAATCTACTTGATATTTACCTCTTCCCAACCTAGTTGTTTTAAAATAATAAATTGGGCTATCCGTTTTACGCGAAATCTTCTCTACGCCTAACATTACAGCTGTTTTCTGGTTTAAGAAATCAATAAAATAAAGTGATTCCTGTTTAGACGGAGATTGATCTGCAGCAAAACACAAAGTATAAGGTTCATTTTGGTGTAAAGAAATTGCTCTTAAAGTATTCCGCATAGGCACCATAATGGTTCCAAATCTTGTTCTCCAGTAATGATACCATTTATCGAACACCTTGTTATTTAATGGTTTATAAATAACCATAGTAGTAGCAGGGTTATCTATTGTAAATGCTAATGATAAAAATTCCCAATTCCCATAATGAGCACCACAAAGCATTACTTTTTTACCTTCACTATAATGCTTCTTAAATTGTTCTATCCCATTAATTTTTACTCTTTTTAAAACTTCCTTTTTAGAAATACTATGAAACTTTATATTTTCAAATATCATATCTGTAAAGAACCTATAGTATTCTTTCTCAATCTTAATAATTTCGTTTATAGATTTTTCAGGGAATGAAAGTGTTAAATTCTTTCGAACAACTTTACGTCTATATCTAATTAAATAATATAATGGATAATATAGGAGGGAAGAAATAAAGAATAAAACAGGAAATGGAACATAGGATAATAACCCTAAAAAAAACACTCCAAGCTTAGAAAACAGTTTATTTATCATTAATTTGCCACGCAGTACAAAATAGTACACTTAATTTTATGCAAAGTTCGGTTATTTTTCCATTGTTTTATCTACCTCCAGTAAGCTATTTTAAAGATTTTTTAGCTTTCCAAAATCAACTTTTAATAGAAATACATGAACATTTTCCAAAGCAAACTTATAGAAATAGAACCACAATTTTATCACCCAATGGTAAACTAGATTTAATAATTCCTGTTATTAGAGGTTCATCATCATTGGGACATACCAAATTAAAAGATGTAAAAATAAGTTACGATGCACAATGGCAACGTTTACATTGGAAAAGCTATGAAAGTTGTTATCGTAGTTCTGCCTATTTCGAGTATTATGAAGCAGAATTTCATAAAATTTTATTTAAAAAACATGAATTTCTAATCGATTTAAATATTGAATTATTTACTTGGTTATTAGAAAAATTAAAAAAGAAACAGCCTTTAAATTTCACAGAAGAATTTTTACCATACGATTCTGTTGAAAACGATTTTAGAAGAAGTTTTAGTGCTAAAAAAGTAGTAGAATTAAAACAAAAACCTTATTTTCAGGTATTTGATGATAGAAGCGGATTTCAGCCGAATCTGAGTATAATTGATTTACTTTTTAACCAAGGACCACAAAGTTTAAACTATATTTAATGCAACATAAAAACAGGAAAAAATTGCGGAAAAAGTATTCGTTTCCAGAACCAGGAAGCAGTCCGGGTACGCTTATTTTAGATCCAAATGCATTAGATACGGTTATATTACTTCATGTTTATAACCATCAGATTTACAAAAACATAGAGTTATCTAGTTTAAGTGAATTAAAAGAAATAATTCTAGATCCAGATTACTTTTATTGGGTGGACATTAAAGGGTTAAAATCATTGCGACTTTATGCCGAATTAGAAAAAAATCATGGCATAAATAAACTAGTTTTAGAAGATTTAACTCAAACTTATCAGCGTCCAACTTTACAAGAATATCCCGATTATATTTATGCGGTAAGTAGAATTTTAGATTTAGATGCAGAGAGCAAGGAATTACTCAATGAACAGCTTGCTTTTATTCTTAAAAAAAACATATTATTCACCTTTAAAGAAACCTATTCATCTAATTACGATGGTGTAATAAATAGATTAATCGCAGGAAAAGGTAACATAAGAACCTCAGGATCCAGTTATTTAATGTATGCCATAATGGATACCATAGTAGATAACTACTTTAAATTATTAAATTCTATAGGAGAAGAATTGGACGATTTGGAAGATCAACTATTAATTCGTCCAACTAAAACCATCATGTTTCACACACAGCAAATTAAACGTAAGATTATTACCATCAGACGGATAGCTTGGCCAGAGCGCGATAAATTAAATGATATAATTAGAAGTGATAATGATTTAATAAGTGCATCTTCAAAATTATATTTCAAAGATGCCTACGATCATTGCGTTCAAATAATTGATGTTTTAGAATCATTAAAAGAAATATCCGCCAATATAATTGATATGTATTTATCTATAATAAGTAATAGGATGAATGAAATTATGAAGTTTTTAACCATCATTTCATCTATTTTTATTCCTTTAACTTTTATTGCTGGAATTTATGGGATGAATTTTGAAAGAGTTGATCCAGAAACCCAACAAGTATTGCCATTAAATATGCCTGAATTATATTCGGCAAATGGATATTTATATACATTAATCGTTATGTTTATCATCGCCATTGGCCAAATTATTTATTTTTGGCGAAAAGGATGGTTTAGATAAATCACTTAAAATTTTGATTAGATAAAACGAATTAGATGCAGTCTTTTGAGATAGATAAAACTGATATTACCAAAATTAAGGAAGCCTTGTTGCAGGACGATAATGCCTTGAAATCCTTATTAAGTGAATATCATGCCTCGGAGATAGCTATTTTATTCGAAAACCTAAACGCTGAAGAGAAAGTTAGAATTATTAATCTTTTATCTATAGAAATGGCCTCTGATGTCCTTTCTGAGATGGATGAAGAAAGTGATCCTGCTACTTTACTATATAATTTAGAACCCGAAAAAAGGGCGGAGATTGTAGAAGATTTAAACTACGACGATGCTACAGATATTTTATCTCAATTAGATGAAGAAGATCAATCGGAAATCTTAGATGATTTAAATATTGAAGATGCTTCTAGCATAAGAAATCTACTGAAATATGCTGATGATACAGCAGGTGGATTAATGAATACCCAATTTATTAAAGTGGAATTGGGGATGACCAAGAAAAATGCAATTGACGAAATTATAAGACAAAGCGAAGAAATAGAAGAATTTTATACCGTTTTTGTGGTGGATGAATTCAACACTTTTAAGGGAATTATTTCTTTGAAAGATATAATAAAAGCTAAAGTAAATACACCGATTGTTGATTTGGTAAAGCCTGATGCTGTTTATGTTTATTCTAATACCGACCAGGAAGAAGTTGCTAAATTAATTGCTCAATACAATATAACCAGCATTCCGGTACTTGATGAAGATAATAAGCTATTAGGTAGAGTAACGTTTGATGATGTTATTGATGTTTTAGAGGAAGAAAACACAGAAGATATACTTAAAATTTCTGGGGTTTCTGAGGATGAGGAATTAAGTGGTAATTGGATAGAAGCTGTGAAATCTAGATTGCCTTGGCTTATAGTAAACCTAGCTACAGCATTTTTAGCCGCATTTGTTGTTAGATATTATGAATCTACTATCGAACAATTAAGCATAATTTCTGCATACATGGTTGTTATTGCAGGAATGGGAGGGAACGCTGCCACACAAGCATTAGCGGTTACCGTTCGAAGAATTTCATTATTCGATTTAACAGATAAACAGGCTTATAAAACCGTATTAAAAGAATTTTCGGTTGGATTAATAAATGGGGCAGTTATTGGATTAATAGTTTTAGGATTTGCATTATATTTTGATGGTAATCCTATGTTGGGTATTGTTATATTTTTAGCGATGACAGGAAACATGGTAATTGCGGGGATTACTGGATCAGGAATTCCGTTATTATTGAAAAGAATAGGTATAGATCCAGCCATAGCTTCATCTATAATAATATCCACTTTTACGGATGTTTTTGGGTTTTTATTATTACTTGGCCTCGCAAGTAAATTGCTTTTATAAGCTAAAACTTAAACTTCTCTGTTAATTTAAATATATCGTAAACCACTTTCTGAATTAGAATAAATTGTTCAGAAACACTTACTTCCATTAATTCCTTAACCTCTTCATTATTAGATCTAATTAATGGTACATTTTCTATAGAATCTGTTTTTTTATTTATTCTTTTCTCAGCTAATGAAAATAAATAAAGTGTATTATCTGCCAATACTCTTAATTCTTGTTGATCTGTAATTTTATAAGCATGATCTTTATAATACAAAGATAATGTGGCGATAAATGATGATAATTGATGATTTAAGGAAGTAAATTGATGTAACTCCTGAATATGAACTTGTTTACTTTTTGGTTCTGAAAGCATTCTTTGAAATAATGAAGCCAAATTTGCAGTTTGTACATAAAGTTCTTTTCTGGATACTTTATAGGCTGTTAAACTCGGATTTTCTTCAAAATAAAAGCGTAATACTTGTTCATAATAATCTTTATTGGCATTTAATACACCCAACATTCCCTTTTTTAAATTCTCAGATTCCCAACTTGGGAATAGAAAATAACTAGAAGTAAAAGCTATACCACAACCAATCAATGTATCGTATATTCTTTCTGTGGCTACAGAAAGCGTACCCATACCTAAAAAATAAAATAACAATAAACTATATGGCGTAATAAAAATAACACTTACAACATAGTTTTTCCTTTGGAAACTATAGCTGAAAATCATGCATATCATTAAAATGATAAATAATGCATTTCTATCTTTAATAAAATACATGATGGCAATACCAATTAACGACCCCGCTAATGTTCCAATTATCCTTTCATAATTCCGCTTTTTGGTTAAACTAAAGCCTGGTTTAGAAATTACCAGAATGGTTAACAATATCCAGTAACTATGTGCAGAATCTATATTTCTACCAATAATAAAACCAATGAGCATAACTATGCTTACTCGTAAGGCATGTCTAAAAATAGATGACTTTAAAGTTAAATTACTTACAAAGGCCTTTACATTAATAGTTTGTCTGGTTGTAAACTTATTTATATCAATACTTCTACTTTTTAAATAAGGTTTATTAGTTTCTGAAAAATAACTGTTTATAGTTTGAATACGCGACAATATATTCTCAATATTGATTTCAATATTTTTTAAAGCTATAATACCCAGGGTACTTATTTTACCATCAGCATTATTCATTTCTAATTCTAGAATTTCCTGCTTTAGCAGCTTTATTTCTTCCTTTAAACTAGAGTTAAATTTTGGTGAGCCACCTGTTTTTAAGGAATACGCAATATCATCTAACGCAAGACAAGAATGCAAAATAACCCTTTCATAAGATTTTAAAATGCCAATAGAATCAAATTGTTCATGCAATTTTTTATAGTTGTAATAGGTTGACATTACTTGCTCAAAAAGATCAACCATATCTACAAAAACCAATAATAAAAAGCGACCTTCTGGCGTAGAATCCCTTACAATTTCGCGCGTTTTAAAAAGCATTTCGCGTACAGCTTCCTGCTTTTCATGCACTAAAACCTGATGTTTCAATAATTCATCATAGGTTTCTTGGTAATTTACCCCTTCATTATAAAATTTGGCTTTAATCCTTAAAAACTCACTTACTTCGATAATGGAATCGCTTAAAGCTTGTTGAACCATTCTAAATGGCCTAATTCTATAAACTGAATAACTTAATAAGGAATACCAGGTACCACCAATTAATAACATGCCAGACTGCATCATCACATCTGTTGCGCCACGTTGATCATCAATACTTAATACCATAACCAATAACACCCCTGTACCTACCGCAGATGCCCTAACTCCAAATACAAGGAACATACTGAAAATAAAACAAGATATGGTTAATAAAGAACCAACAAAAAGAGGTTGTTTATTCGTTAATCCGGTTAATAAAGAAAATATGGTTATTAATAATGTAGAAATAATCATTGCATTTCTACGATGAACAATAGGACCGGGAAGGTCTGAAACACTTACACAAAGTGCTCCTAAAGCCATGGCCATACCATATTCAAAGTGTCCAAATTGAGCCAATAGCACCGGCGGAGTTAATACGCCAAACGTAATACGTAAGCCATCAGCAAAATAAGTGCTTAATAAAAAATCATTTATAGTACGGACAGGTTTAAATGGCATATAACAAATCTAAGATTCTATATTTAGAACAAAAAAAAATCTAACATTAATATTTTAAGAAGAATTATTGAATTGAAAATCAGCTAAATATGGTGGAAATGTGCGTACAACTGATAGAAATAATGTTAATAACCTTGGAAAAATATAAAATTTAATATAGTGGAGGCCGATTTTAAACAAAAAACAATGTTAATAAGTGTAAGATACTGGTTAATAAGTTGTTAATAATTTTCATCAATTTTTCTTGCAAAATTTTGATCATGCATGTAACTTAGAATATATCAATAACGAAGTACTTTGAAAATCTGAATGAGTTCAAAAATGAAAAAACTACCTAACGGAAAGTGTTTCATGAACTCAAAATGTAAAATCAACTATCAAGTTCTCTTGAATAGTTTAGAAGTTCAATTTATATTGACTTTTAAATGTTTTACTAATTCAGAAACTTAAAATTTTCAACTAAAGCTCTATGGAGTTTTAAGAAAATTTAAGCGCACAAACTACTGTTCTTTATAGAATAAGATAGAAAGTGATAGAAGTAATATTAATTATTGAAAACCTTAAATTAATTACGGTTTTTTTAAGGAAAAAAACGGAGTACCTATTCGAAAGAAAAAGGGCTCCGTTTTGCATTTAAGGCAATTTGTTGGATTTTTCTAATGTAAATTGCTTATTTTTATTACTATAATGACCACAAAAAAAATAAAACCTAATTCACAAAAAAAATTATTTGTACTAGATACATCTGTTTTATTATACGATCATATAGCTATTCATCAATTTAAAGAACATGATGTGGCTATACCGGTTCAGGTATTAGAAGAATTAGATAATTTAAAAAATGGTAATGAAAATAGAAATTTTGAAGCTCGAGCATTTATTAAACTAATAGATAGAATCTCGAAAGATAAATTAATAAATGATTGGATTCCTTTCCCAAATGGTGAACCAGGAAGGTTTAAAATTGTGGTTCATGAAAAAGTAGGTAAAATTGATGCTGAAACAATATTAGGATCTGAAAAAATTGATCATAAAATATTAAATACAGCACTTTACCTTCAGCAAGAAGCTAATTACAGTAAGGTAACCTTAGTATCTAAAGACACATGTTTAAGGATAAAAGCAAAAGCATTAGGTTTATTAGCGGAAGATTATGAAACAGGTAAGATTAAAAATGCTGAAGATTTATATACCGGAATAACCTCTTTAAAGGATGTAGATGCAGAATTTATTAATGAGATTAAGCTAGAAAAAATAGTTCCCAATGCGCCAATAAATTGGCCTCAACAAAATCATTTTTATTTCATTAAGAAAAATAGAAGTACTACTCCAGTATTTTATAATCTAAAGAAGAATGAAACGGAGCTGGTAGAAAAAAATAAGATATTTAATATTTCTCCAAGAAATTTAGAGCAGCAGGCAGCTATGCATGCGCTATTAAATCCAGCTATTAAATTGGTTACTTTACAAGGAAATGCAGGAACTGGAAAAACTTTACTGGCTTTGGCCTGTGCTTTGGAACAACGTAAAAATTTTAGACAGATTTATGTAACGCGACCAATTGTACCACTAAGTAATCAGGATATAGGTTACCTTCCGGGTGATGTAAAATCTAAAATTGATCCCTATATGTCGCCCATTTGGGATAATTTAAAATTTATAAAAGAGCAATTCTCAAAAGACTCAGACATGAGTTTGAAGATTGACAGTTGGGTAAGTCAGGAAAAAATAACCATCACCCCCTTAGCATTTATTAGAGGAAGAACTTTAGGTAAAATTTTCTTTATTGTTGATGAAGCTCAAAATTTAACCCCGCACGAAATTAAAACCATAATTTCTAGAGCAGGAGAGGACACTAAAATTGTTTTTACAGGCGATATTTATCAAATAGATACCCCGTATTTAGATGCAGAAAGTAATGGACTATCTTACTTAATAGAAAATGCTAAATCTCATCCGCTTTATGCGCATATAACTTTACATAAAGGTGAGCGAAGTGAATTGGCCAACTTAGCAAATGAATTATTGTAAAATTAATTCTGCTTTAAAACCAATCTATTTAAGCTCTTAATACAGAAAAATAACCCGATAAAAGTTAGTACAGCGGCTAAAATAAATGGCGCACCTGGAAAATAGATAGGATTGTTTTTATCTATATAATGTGCAAAAATATGCGACATTACCCAAGGACCAATTATTGATCCAATACTCATTAAACCGGTTAATAAACCTTGCATTTCACCCTGACTATTATTAGGTACTGAATTAGAAATAATACCTTGAATGGCTGGACCTGCGATACCCGCTAAACCATAAGGAATCATGAAGGCATACATCATCCATCCTTCTGTAGCGAAAGCAAACAATGTAAATCCGATTATATAAAACATTAAACCAACATAAACAGATAGTTTTTGTCCGAGTTTTGGAATAATAATTCTAATTAATCCTCCCTGTACTATAGAAACAACAATACCAACAAAACCAAGCGAATAACCTATATCGGCTTCGGTCCATTTAAATTTTTCTAAGGTGTAAAATGCCCAATTAGATTGTACTGCATGACCAGAAATATAGAGTAAAAATAAGGCAATTAATAAGCCTAATATGCCTCTATAATGAGAAATATTTAAAAATGAACCAATTGGATTTGCTCTTTTCCATTCGAATGGACGTCTGTTTTCTACAGCTAATGATTCTGGCAAAATAAAATAGCCATATAACCAATTCACCAATGATAAACCTGCGGCAATTAAAAAGGGAACTTCAGTACCGTATTGACTAAACACACCACCAATTATGGGTCCAATTATAAAACCCACTCCAAAAGCAGCACCAACCATTCCAAAATTTTGAGCACGTTTTTCAGGACAACTAACGTCGGCAATATATGCTTGTGCAGTTGTAAAACTTGCTCCAGCAATACCAGCAATAATACGTCCTACAAATAACCATACAATCGAAGGAGCAAAGGCTAGAAACAGATAATCGATTCCTAAACCAAATAATGAGAATAATAAAACTGGTCGGCGACCATATTTATCGCTTAAACCTCCTAAAATTGGCGCACAAATAAACTGAACAACTGCATAAGAAAGCGTTAGCCAACCTGCGTAAATTGCCGCATTTGCTGTAGAGCCTCCTGTAAATGATTCAATAAGACTTGGTAAAACTGGAATAATTATTCCAAAACCTGTAAAATCTATTAATAAAGTAACAAGAATAAAGCCTACGGCAGATTTTTTATTTTTCATATAATGGCTTTATTATTTTTAAAAAATTAATAGAGTGGGGGCGAATTTAAAATTTATACGCAAATTATACAATTAAAAATTATTCATCATTTATTTAAATAGCCCGAAAGAGATTTAACGAATATTTCTGAACATGTAAATCTGAAAACTAAACTTCCGGCACTATCTATATAAGTAATTAATTTATGATCGAATAAATTTTCAATTAATAAGTGTCCGTTCTTGTAGTTTGAAGGATTTAAATCAAAAGTATCTAATTTAATTTCATAAAATTCCATTTGAAGTTGAACTGTATTGTAATCAGTTTCGTTCCATTCTGCTGGAATATCTATAGGTAATTCTGATAAATCGAATTTTAAGAGAATTGAAAAAACTGGTCCAGTTATAAAATTAAATTCATGAATAAAAATTCCTTTTAATGATGGGATTATTTCTTTGTAAATACTACTTACCGCGATATTATTATTTACTAATGTTAACCACATAATACATTAATTTTTAAGGTTTAAATTATAAATAATTCTTAAAAAATTCAAGTTAGAACTGGTTAAAGGAATAAAATATATTTGTTATATAATTAATATTATGTTAAGTTGTGTTTTTTGTAAGTTCGATGAAACTAATAATCATCCTATTATATTGCATTATTGAAATATAGATTATAACTCTACCAATCTCCTTTTTAATTCGGAAACTGTATTCCATCTTTTATAAAAAGTATTGATCTCAATTAATAGATTAATAACATTTTTATCATTAGGCTTTAGATTATAAGCCCGAGTAATATTATCCTCAGCTTCAATTAGAATTTTGTTATCATTCTTTAACTTAAATTCATCAATTTTTAATAATCCTAATTGATAATAAGCATCGAAATAATAATTATTCTGACGAATTGCTTTTAAATAAGCAGCTGTAGCCTCTTTAAAATTTCCTCTTTGGTGATGCACATAACCATCTAAATATTGTAATCTATCTATATATGGATTAAAATCTAGCGCAATTTTTAAAGCTTCAGTCGCTTTAGCATAACGTTTATTGTTTAATAAGACATTAATATATTGATTGTTAAGAGTTAGATTTCCTGGATTAAGTTTTAATCCTTGTTCTAAAATATGAACTGAAGAATCAATTTCTAGTCTAGCTTCATACCACTGACCTAAAAATTGATAAACCGAAATATTACGCGCATGATTATCGGCAGCGCGCTTCATTAAATTATAAGCATCCGTATTTCGTTGCAGAAATATAGCAGAAACTGCACCGTTTATAGCAAATAAAGTATCTGTAGGTTTATCAGCACTTAAATCTTTAAATAAGGTTAAAGAATTTTCATAATTTTTTTCCTTAAATGCGGCATTGGCCAGCTTAATTTTCTTTTGCTGAATATTGAATTTCGTTGCTTCAATATATTTGGTATTCATTTCTTCCTTATCGTATTTAATAGCTGTATCTAAAGCTAATTCAGCTTTTTCTAATAATTGTTCACCTAAATCGCCTTCATCTAAATGAGCATAATAAGATTGAAGAAATGCTGATAACGCATAAGGTTCTGAATTGAGTGCTACTTTCCTATTCAATTTTGCGTTTTCAATTGATTTTAAACCTGCCTTAATTAGTTTTATTTGGTTGGCTGGAGATTCTTTTTTGAGTACACTTTTTTCTAACTCAGCAACGGTATTTCTTGCTGATTTAATATTAATATTTTGAGCATTTGTAGTAATACTCAAAATTAACAACAATAAGATTAGCCAACGTTTAACCATTTCAATAGTATTTCTGGTAAATTTAATCAAAAAAAAAGAGGGGACTACTCCCCTCTTCTAAAATTTTATATTTAGTACTGACTAATTTTTAATTTTCTTAGTGTACTCGTCTGCTTTTTCGTTATTTCCAAGAGCGAAATAAACATTTCTAATGATTCTAATTAATTCTTGATCATCAGGTGTAATTTTTTCTATAGCTAAATAAACAGGTAAAGCATTTTTAAGTGCTTCTTCCTTTTTCTTAACAGCTAAATCAGCCTCTTTAAATTTTTTTGCTTCTTCTAATTTTTTAACTTCCTCTTGAGCATCAAAAGCTAAATTGAAATAAGTATCTGCTTTAATTCTTTGATAATTAACATTAGTAGGGTTTTTAGCAATTAGCTTATCTAAAAGTGAGAAAGCTTTGTCTAAGTTACCCGATTTCATGTGTAAATCAGTCTCATTTGCGATAAAATATACTTCATCTGGATATTTAGCAGAAGCTTCTTGAATGATGTTCATACCTGCTACAGAATCCTTTAATTCATTTACATAAATTAAATAAATCTCTTGGTAATACACCTTTGCATCTGGCGAACCCATGCTGATTGATTTTTTATAATTCTCAATCGCTAATGGGAATTCTCCAGCTTTACTTGCTGCTAAAGCAATATTGCCGTACATTAAAGTATCTTGTGGATTAGCTACAGCTAATTCTTGGAAAATCTTTAAAGCATCTTTAAAATTACCACGATTGAAACTCAATATTCCTGAATTTCTTAGATAAGCATCTAAATTTTCTTTAGAGATATCAATATTTTCTTGATCACCTTTTGTTGGTTTTAATGCAGTTGCTTTGCTAATTGCTTCTTCTGCAATTGTTCTATGCTTTTTAGCATTATCTAAATTATTGGTATCAACAACAGCAATAGAAGATGCAAATAATGCTCTATATGCCCAAGTTTCTGCCAATTCTTTAGTTTTATCATTTGCAATTGCATTATCAGTGTTTTTTAAACCACCATTTAATAATTCCAATTGTTTATCAGTAGGTTGTGTCATTACAATTTGATACATTCCCCACTTCTTTTTAGCTTCTGCAACTTCAGCTTTTTGAGCAAATACGCCAGTAGCTGAACACAATAATGCTATACTCCAAATTACTTTCTTCATTTTAATTTAATTTTCTGTTGCCTAATATAGTTATTATTCACTTTCTGCAACCTCTGTTGAATCTAAATTTTCTGTTTCATTAGTTACTTCTTCCTCTTCTTCATGCTCAATTTTAGTAATTGAAGCAATTTCATCATCACCTTTAAGGGTAATTAACCTTACGCCTTGAGTTGCTCTACCCATTACTCTAAGATCGGCCACTGGAATTCTGATTACAATACCAGATTTGTTGATAATCATTAAATCTTCACTATCAGTAACGTCTTTAATGCCAACTAATTCACCAGTTTTTTCGGTAACATTTATGGTTTTAACACCTTTACCACCTCTATTAGTAACGCGATAATCTTCTAAATCAGTACGTTTTCCGTATCCTTTTTCAGAAACCACTAAAATAGTTGATTCTTTATCGTCAATAGCAATCATACCAACTACTTCATCTTTATCATGAGCAAAAGTTACACCTCTAACCCCTGTTGCAGTTCTACCCATTGGTCTAACTTTCTCTTCGTTAAAGCGAATAGCGCGTCCAGATCTTAATGCAATAATAATCTCAGAAGATCCAGTTGTTAAGTTTGCTTCTAATAATTGATCGCCTTCATTAATATTAATTGCATTAATACCATTTGCTCTAGGTCTAGAGTAAGCCATCAACGAAGTTTTCTTAATGGTACCTTTCTTAGTACACATAATAATAAAGTTATTTTCTAGATACTCTTGATCTTTAAGATTTTTAACTTTAATATAGGCTTTGATTTTTTCTTCTTTAGGGATATTAATGATGTTCTGAATAGCCCTTCCTTTACTAGTTCTTGTTCCTTCTGGGATTTCATATACTCTTAACCAGAAACATCTACCTGCTTCGGTAAAGAACAACATATAATTATGGTTACTAGCCACCAATAAATGTTCAATAAAATCTTCTTCTCTAGAAGTACTTCCTTTAGCGCCTTTACCACCTCTTCCTTGAGCTCTATAATCAGTTGCAGGTGTACGTTTTACATAACCTTCATGAGATATGGTGATAACCACTTCCTCATCCTCAATAAAGTCTTCCATGCTCATATCTTCAGCAGAATGAACTATGGTAGTACGACGTTCGTCGCCATATTTATCGCTAATTTCTTTTAACTCATCCTTAATGATTTGCATTCTCATGCCTTCATCAGATAGAATTAATTTCAATCTTTCTATTAATGCCATTAACTCAGCATATTCATCTTTAATTTTATCCCTTTCCAGACCTGTTAACCTACGTAAGGTCATATCTAAAATTGCACGGGCTTGAATATCTGATAATCCGAATCGCTCCATTAATTCTGTTCTAGCATCTTCTGGAGTATTAGAAGCTCTAATTAATTTAATTACTTCATCTAAATGATCTAATGCAATTAATAACCCTTCTAAAATATGTGCACGTTTTTGTGCTTCATTTAATTCGAATTGTGTTCTTCTAACAATTACATCATGTCTGTGTTCAACAAAATATTTTATTAAATCCTTAAGGTTTAATAATTGCGGACGGCCTTTTACCAACGCAATATTGTTTACACTGAATGAAGTTTGTAATGCGGTATATTTATATAAATTGTTTAAAACGATGCTCGCATTTGCATCTCTTTTAATTTCATAAACAATTCTAATACCTTCTTTATTAGATTCGTCTTTTATATTAGAAATTCCTTCAATTTTTTTCTCACCAACTAATTCAGCAGTACGCTCAATCATTTGGGCTTTGTTTACTTGATAAGGAATTTCAGAAACAATAATTACTTCACGATCGCGAACGGTTTCTATTTCGGCTTTTGCACGCATTACGATTCTTCCGCGCCCAGTTTCAAAAGCTTCTTGAACACCAGAATAACCATAAATTATACCTCCAGTTGGGAAATCTGGTGCTTTTACCAATTTCATTAAATCCTGGATAGTAATTTCGTTATCGTCTATATATGCAATAGTTGCTTCAATTACCTCAGTTAAGTTGTGTGGCGCCATATTGGTTGCCATACCTACTGCAATACCTGATGCTCCATTCACTAATAAATTAGGGATTTTTGCTGGTAATACCGATGGTTCTTGTAAAGAGTCATCGAAGTTATTTTGGAAATCGACTGTATCTTTATTGATATCTGCCAACATTTCTTCAGCAATTTTCGCGAAACGTGCTTCCGTATAACGCATAGCTGCCGGACTATCGCCATCTATATGACCAAAGTTACCTTGACCATCTACCATTGGATAACGTAAACTCCAATCTTGAGCCATACGTACCATAGTAAAATATACGGATGAGTCGCCATGTGGGTGATACTTACCCAAAACCTCCCCCACAATACGGGCAGATTTTTTATGCGGTTTATTGCTGGTAACACCAAGGTCTAGCATACCATATAACACTCTTCTGTGTACTGGTTTTAAACCATCTCGTACATCAGGCAATGCCCTAGAAACAATAACAGACATTGAATAATCGATATAGGCAGACTTCATCTGCTCTTCTATATTGATTGGGATAATCTTATCGTTTTCCTGATTCTCTATATCTTCAGCCATAATTTTTTTATTCAGTCAATCTGCATTATTTTCAGATTGTTTTAACCATGCGAATTTAATAAATTATGACTAAATAAAGGCATTGTTGATAAATAGATTTATGTGGAAATTACTTTCTGTTTAGGGCAAAATAGGATTTTTCTTGAATGGAAGTTTTTCAAACCTCAATACTTCAATCCCATAGACTTTAAAGTCGTCTATTACTCTGCCATAAATTAAATAACAACCCATTCCCCGAAATGGATAATTTGGGGTAGAATTAGGGAAATGAATGGTGTCAAAAAAGTCGCCATTTACATCTAAAAAGGTTCCAAACCACATTTTTGTATTTGTTTTGGTGTAAACGGTTTTTTCGCAAACATAGTTACCAACCATTTTAACGGTTTTCCCGACATAATTTTTTAAGTCTTTTGCAAAAGCCATCCCCCGATATTTTGTTTGTAATAATTCAAATGGAGTTAGACTGTGTGAAAATCCTAATAGTTCTAATTCTTGATAAGCGTCTTCCAATAAAGTGGTTTCTAAATCTGGGAGCTGAAATTGTGGTACGGGTTCATTAAATAAAGTAGATGTATTGGAAGGTTTAGTTTTAGTGCCTAATAATAGGTGTACATTCCATAATAATTCTTTTTTACTTTGTTTGGTAAATCGTAAAGCCCCTATCCTAATCAGTAAAATACATTGTTCTAATGTGATCTCTGTTCTTTTTAAAAAATCTTCTAAGCTTGTAAAAACCCCATTCAATTTACGTTCATGCGGAATTAATTCCGCCCATTTAGTTTCTAAGCCGGCAATTCTTTCCCAGCCTAAATAAACTGTTTTTCCTGAAATACTCACTTTTGTGTCGCTATGATTAACACAGGGTAAGCGCACATTAGCCCCTGTTTTCTGTAATTCATGCACATACAACCAGCGCGAATAAAATCCGCCATAGTTGTTTATAACCGCAACCATGAATTCCATAGGGTAATAGGTTTTTAAATATAAAGATTGATAGCTCTCTACCGCAAAACTGGCAGAATGTGCTTTAGAAAAGCTATATCCGGCAAAACTTGAGACTTGTCGCCATACTTCTAATGTGGTTTCTAAATCTCTGTTTAGCTGTTTTGCACCTTCAAAAAATCGATCTTTTAATTTATCAAATTCAACTTTCGATCTATATTTTCCGCTCATCCCTCTTCGCAAGATATCTGCATCTGCATGGTCTAATCCAGCAAAATGATGGCAAATTTTGATTACATCTTCCTGATAAACCATAATCCCATAGGTTTCTTTGAGTTGTTCTTCAATTACAGGATGTAAGTATTTTATGTTTTTAGGGTTATGGTAATTTTGGATATAACTTTTCATCATCCCCGAACTGGCCACTCCTGGCCTAATTATAGAGCTTGCTGCTACTAGTGTAAGGTAGTTTTCACAATTTAGTTTGGCTAATAATTGGCGCATTGCGGGAGATTCTATGTAAAAACAACCGATGGCATCGGCCATTTTTAATCGCTCGTTTACCGTTTTATCGTTTTTAAAAGCAGCGAAATTATGTATATCAATGGTTATGCCTTTATTGAGGGATACCCAGTTTACTGCTTCCCGAATATGTCCAATACCACGTTGACTTAAAATATCAAATTTATCTAAGCCAATAGCTTCTGCTTCATACATATCCCATTGCACGGTTGGCATTCCTTTGGGAGGTAAATCTAATGCGGTATAATAAGTTATAGGTTCTTCGCTAATTAAAACACCTCCAGCATGTATAGAACGCTGATTTGGGAATCCATTTATATAAGTATATATGGCTTTTATTTTGTTTAATGCCGATTGATCTTGATGATCTAGGTTTAAAGTCGGGTCTGTATAACTTTCTATTTCTGAAGCAGGTAAACCCATTACTTTACCTATTTCTCTAATGATAGATCTATCCTTAAACGTACTCATGGTACCCAATAATGCAGTATGGTTTCTCCCATATCTTTTAAAGATATAGTCTTGTACATCTTCTCGCTCATCCCAACTATAATCTATGTCAAAATCAGGTGGCGAAGTACGTTTATGGTTCAGAAAACGTTCGAAATAAAGGTCTAATTCTATTGGATCTACATCGGTAATTTTTAAGCAGTATGCCACTATGCTATTGGCCCCAGAGCCTCTGCCTACATGATAATAACCCCTGCTCATAGAATATCTAATGATATCCCATGTAATTAAAAAATACGCGCAAAAATTTAGCTCGTCTATTACTTTTAGTTCTTTTAATAATCTTTCGTGTGCTACCTTGTTTTTCCGCCCATATCTATAAACTAGTCCGTTTAAAGCTAGTTTTTTTAAGAAAGCTACATCGTCTGATTTTGTCCCAGTAAAGGTTTTTTTGTTTTTATGTCCAAAATCGTACATACTGGTGGTACAATTTTGCAGGAGTTGATGTGTGTTTTCTATAATAAAAGGATATTGTGCAAACTGATTTTTAAGGGTTTCAATAGTTGTAAATACTTCTGTGGGTTTACAAGTTTTGTGGGGATCAATTTTGGTTAATAAAGTAGATTCCTCTATGGCTCGCAGGTATTGATGAACACGATGTGTTTTTTTATCACTTATTGTAATAGGGTGATAAATAACCAATTTATTCTTTAGAAATTGTAAATCTAATTTATGCAAAAAGTTTAGTTCTTCTTTTCGTATACCCACAAAAGCATGGTCTGGTAAGGTCGAAGGATAGTTTTTAAATGGGAATATCCAATATGCATTATTTAGTGATGGTGGTACAGCTGGGAATGGCTTTTTTTCTAAATTATGTAGCGTTAAGAAATCATTTAACTCCTTCATCCCTTCTTTATTTTTGGCAATTCCGAGATATAAAAAATTATAATCATCTCTAAAGTCAATTCCAATTAAAGGATTAAGATGTTGTTCATTGGGCAGTGTTCTATTTCGCTCTCTACAAGCCCTGATAAATTCCATGCAGCCGGTAGAATTATTAATATCTGTGAGTACTAACGATTGTACGCCATGCGCCAAAGCCAAATCTATAATTTGAGCTATGCTTAGGGTACCATATCTAAGACTATATTGAGAATGAACACTTAAAAACATTAATATTTCTTTTTTGGAGGTATGGTGGTGGCCAATTGTACCGCAGAAATACCATATTTATTCCTCACCTTGTCCATGTATTGATAGAGGTTGTATTTACGCTCTGCTGTACCATAGAGTTCTATTTGTTCGTGTCCGCCCACTAGGTGCGATAATTTTACGCCTACTAATCGGAGTAGCATTCTTCGGTTATACACTTTATCGAATAATTCTTTTGCTTTAGCAATGAGTGTTGTATCTAAGGATGTGTAGGGAATTTTTGCTTGTTGCGTTACTGTTTCGAAATTAGAATATCTAATGGTAACGGTAATACAAGCGGTTAGCTTTTGTTTTTGCCTCAATTCATAAGCAATATTGGTAACCATTCCGGTGATAATTTCTTTAATATGATGCACATCCATGGTATCTATATCAAAAGTTTGTTGGGTGCCGATAGATTTCTGCTCCCGATACGGAACAACTGGTGTTAAATCTACGCCATTCGCTTTTTGCCATAAGCTGAATCCGTTTTTACCCAATACTTTTACTATTAAATCTGCCGGAATCTGACTTAATGTAAATATTTTCCGAACGCCCATTTCACTTAATTTTAAGTAAGTGGCATCCCCTAATCCTGGAATCTTTTTTATAGAAAGTGGATTTAAAAAATCTTGTACTTCATGAGATTTAACATATAATTCGCCATTTGGCTTGCATTCATTGGTTGCAATTTTAGATACAGTTTTGTTGATGGATAAACCAAACGAAACAGGTAATCCTATTTGATGGAGTATAGATTGTCGCAATTCATGCGCAAATTTCATGGACCCAAAAAACCGATCCATACCCGTCATATCTATATAATGCTCGTCTATACTTGCCTTTTCTAAAACAGGAACGCGCTCTTTTAATAATTCGGTAATTTGTTGCGAGTAATTCGTGTAATCTGCCATATCTCCTTTAATAAAAATGGCGTGTGGACATAACTGCTTGGCCATTCTACTAGGCATAGCCGAATAAACCCCATATTTTCGAGCTTCATAACTGCAAGATGCTACTACTCCTCTATCTGATAAACCACCTATTATAATTGGTTTACCCGCAAGTGAACTATTTTTTTTAATTTCTACGGAAACAAAAAAAGCATCCTGATCTATATGTATTATTTGCTTTGAATCTGTTTTCATACTAAAATTATTAGCAAATATAATACTAATATTTTTAGTAAAAAATAAAGTTTATAATTTTAATAAAGTTTTGAAAATGAAGCATTAAGCATTTAATGCACAATAAATTAGCATAAAAACCATATATTTTTACGGGGGTTTGACTTCCAAATAAGTAGAACTACACAATTATCTGTATTTTTGTACCCTTATTATGAGTAAACACGGAAGAATATTAGTAGCCATGAGTGGTGGTGTAGATAGTTCGGTAGCTGCAGTGATGTTGCATGAGCAAGGTTATGAAGTAATTGGACTAACGATGAAGACTTGGGATTATGCTACTTCAGGCTCTAGCAGCAAGGAAACAGGGTGTTGTAGTCTCGACAGTATAAACGACGCAAGAACATTAGCCGTAAACTACGGATTTCCACATTATATATTAGACATAAGGGATGAATTTGGCGATTTTGTTATAGACAATTTCGTAGATGAATATTTAGCAGGAAGAACCCCCAACCCTTGCGTTTTATGCAACACCCATATAAAATGGGAAGCATTATTAAAACGTGCCAATAAATTAGATTGCGAATTTATTGCAACAGGACATTATGCCAATATTAGATTACAAGATAGTGGTAGATATGTAATTTCTAAAGGTAAGGACGAAAACAAAGATCAATCCTATGTATTATGGGGTGTAACGCAAGAAAATTTATCGAGAACTAAATTCCCATTGGGTGGATTTTCAAAATCAGAAATACGTCAAATGGCTTTAGATATGGGCCAAGAAGAGTTGGCTAAAAAATCTGAAAGTTATGAGATTTGTTTTGTGCCTGATAACGATTATAGATCTTTTTTAAGACATAAGGTAGAAGGTCTGGATGAAAAGGTTGCAGGTGGTAATTTTATCACCAGCGACGGAATGGTAGTTGGCCAACATAAAGGCTATCCATTTTATACTATCGGACAAAGAAAAGGTTTAGGGGTAGCTTTTGGTGAGCCTATGTTTGTCACTAAAATTATGCCCGAAAGCAATACCGTAGTATTAGGTAAAGCCGAAGAATTAGAACGTAAAGAAGCTTTTGTAAAGAATGTAAATTTAATTAAATACGCATCTATAAAAGAGCCTATGTCTGGCGTTGTAACTAAAATTAGATACAAAGATGCTGGTATGCAAAGTACAATTGTAGAAGAAGGGAACTTAATGAAGGTTGAGTTTGACCATCATGTTTCGGCAATTGCACCTGGACAATCGGCCGTATTCTACGAAGGAAATGATTTATTAGGAGGAGGATTTTTAATTTAACCGCCTCCTATCCAATTTGATCTGAAATTTCATAAAGGGCACCGTTTAATCGACGTTTGCCCTTATTTTTTTCAAAAAAATAATCAACCCTACCCAAGTTTATTCCGGCATAGCCTACTTGATTAATGGTTGTAATAGCACCCGATTTGTTTTTTACATCTTCTGGTTTTGGTAAAAAGGTATGTGTATGCCCACCAATAATTAAATCTATATGTTCGGTAGACGATGCTAAAACCTTATCAGACACTTGATTATAATTGTAAGAATACCCAAGATGAGATAAGCAAATAACTAAATCACATTTTTCTTCTTGCTTTAATAAAGTCGCGTAATAGTTGGCACTATCTATAGGATTAAGGTATTGAATTTCTCCATAATTTTTCTTTTCTACCAATCCTTCTAATTTAATTCCAACCCCAAATACACCTATTTTCAACCCTTGTTTCTTAAATATTTTGTAAGGCTTTGCTAAGTTCTGTAAAGCTGTATTCTTAAGATCATAGTTAGAAATTAAGAATTGAAATTGAGCAAATGGCATTTGTTTTACTAAACCTTCAATACCATTATCAAAATCATGGTTACCGAAAGTTGCTGCATCATATCCCATTTCAGACATCAGTTTAAACTCCAATTCGCCACCAAAAAGATTAAAATAAGGTGTTCCTTGGAAAATATCGCCGGCATCCAATAACAATACATTAGATTCTTGAGCTCTAATTTGCTTAATTAAAGCAGCTCTGCGAGCAAACCCTCCTAAACCTTGATACCTGCCACCATCCATAGGAAATGGTTCTATCCTACTGTGTACATCATTGGTATGAAGTATGGTTAATTTAGCTACGCCCGTATCTGCAAAAGACGATAAAGGTTGCAAGCCTACCGCTAATGCCGCACTTGCTATACTTCCTGATTTTATGAATTTTCTTCTATTCATCTTGTTTAATTCGTCCATCAAGCTTAAAATTTAAAGGCCTACCTGCTGCTGTTTCTTGTTGTACATATTTTTCTAGTGCTTCTCTAACTTTTAATCCAACAGGTTTCTGACTAATAATATTATTTAATCCCTTTACACCATCGCCACCTCCAACAATATAATCAGACGTTAAAACTTTATAGGTTTTATCTGCTTGTAAAGCCATTCCATTAATAGTTATAGAAGTAGGTTGTTTATCTTTATACCTAATTTGAATCCCAGAAACGGGATGAGCACCAGTATTTAATATGTACTTAACCATTTCTAAAACGTCATTTCCCTTAATTTCAATTACTACTAATTGATTTTCGAAAGGCATTAATTCAAATATATTTGAACGGGTAATATTCCCAACTGGTAAATCGGTACGCATTCCACCAAATGTAGAAGGAAGTGCAAAATCTATTTCAGGGACTAAAAGTTTAGCTTGTTGTAAACATGCATCGGCGAAAAAATTACCCAAATTAGTTTCTAATAAACCCGATCTTTTTGTTAATGCATTGGTAGAAACGGCAACTACAGTACTCATTTCTTTGTCCATCGTTAGTTTATAAGGGGTATAAATATTTACTATCCCACTATCAACCGGTATTTGAGCAGAAATTGAATATAAATTCCTATTGGATTTTATTGGATGATAGCCTGTAGAACAAGCATATAATAACGTTATTAATGATAACGAAATTAAACCGGTTAATAATTTATTACGCATTTCGACTTTTATAAAGTGAATTTCCCCTTTCTGCAAAATTAGGATTTAATGCCAACAGAACAATAAAAATATATAGAATAAGATGAATTTAGCACTTATTAATAAGTAAATTCATAAAAAAAGGATTATCGATTTGATAATCCTTTTAAAAATACAATTCGTTTAATTACAAGTTTTTTAGAAGCGTTTGACTCGTAGGTTTAACATCTGATCTAAACCTATGTACCAATTCTCCTTTTTCGTTTATTAAAAACTTTTCAAAATTCCACTTAATATCACCTGTAAAATCTGGGTTGCTTTGAGTGGTTAAAAATTTAAATAATGGTTGAATATCTGAACCTTTTACAGATACTTTTTCACTTAGAATAAAGCTAACACCGTAATTCTTTTTGCAGAATTCAGCGATTTCACTGTTAGAACCTAACTCCTGGTCGCCGAAATTACCAGCTGGAAATCCAATCACTACAACTTTCTTACCATATAACTTATGTAGCTTTTCTAAATCTTCGTATTGAGGGGTATAACCACATTTAGATGCAGTATTTACAATTAAAATCTTCTTTCCTTTAAATTGACTAAAGGAAATGGTTTTACCTTCAATAGTTTTAAAAGAATAGTTGTAAATGCTGTTTGGGGCAATTACTAAATTTAAGAGTATTAAAATAGTGTTTAACATAATAATAAATTTATATGATGTTTAACGAAGTTACTAATATTCTTATTATTAAAATCTGAATAAAATATTTGTACTCGTAAAATATTGATTTTAAGTTGATTATATCTTGATTTAACAACACTTTTAATTATTTATTTTGAGCGTAGTTTTGATTTTCGCTTTATTTATAGCTTAATTTGCACAAAATCGTATTTCATGGCTAAAAATTTATTAATCGTTGAGTCACCTGCAAAAGCTAAAACTATTGAAGGATATTTAGGAAAAGATTTCCTTGTTAAATCTAGTTTTGGGCACATTCGTGATCTGGTGAAAGGCGATATGGCTATTGATATAGAAAACGATTTTAAACAAACTTATGAAGTACCTGCAGATAAGAAAAATGTAGTTACTGAATTAAAGAAATTAGCGAAGAATGCCGAAACAGTATGGTTAGCATCCGATGAAGACCGTGAAGGGGAAGCAATTTCGTGGCATTTATTTGAAACACTCGGCCTTAAAAAAGACAATACAAAAAGAATTGTTTTTCATGAGATAACTAAACCAGCTATATTAAAAGCAATTGAAAATCCGAGAGGCATTGATTACGATTTAGTTAATGCTCAACAAGCTAGACGAGTTTTAGATCGATTAGTAGGTTTTGAGCTTTCGCCTGTATTGTGGAAGAAAATTAAACCCGCACTTTCTGCAGGAAGGGTTCAATCTGTTGCTGTTAGATTAATTGTTGATAGAGAAAGAGAAATTAATCAGTTTGAATCTAAAGCGGCTTTTAAAATTACCGCGATTTTTGATACAGGATCTTCTAAAAACATAGTAAAAGCAGAGCTCCCAGAGCGTTTTGAAGATGAAGAAAGTGCACATCAGTTTTTAAAAGACTGCAAATCTGCTTTATTTACAATCGGTAGTTTAGAGACTAAACCTACCAAAAGAAACCCTGCTCCTCCATTTACCACTTCTACTTTGCAACAAGAGGCCTCTAGAAAATTAGGTTTTTCGGTAGCAAGAACTATGCAGGTTGCTCAAAAGCTTTACGAAGCAGGTAAGATTACTTATATGAGAACAGATTCTGTTAATTTATCAGATTCTGCAATTGCTGCGGCGGCGGCTGAAATAAACTCGGCTTATGGCGAAAAGTATTATCAATATAGAAAATACAAAACCAAAACTGCGGGTGCTCAAGAAGCACACGAGGCAATCAGACCAACTTATTTTGAACAGCATAGGGTTACTGGTGATATTTCTGAGCAACGTTTATATGAGTTAATTTGGAAAAGAGCAATTGCTTCACAAATGAGCGAGGCTAATTTCGAAAAAACAGTTGTTAAAATTGATATTAGTACAAGAAAAGAACAATTAGTTGCAGAAGGTGAAGTTTTAAAGTTCGATGGATTTTTAAAGGTTTATCTGGAAAGTAATGATGAGGAAACTGACGAAGAAAAAGAAAATGGAAATATTCTACCTCCATTAGCAAAAGGTCAAAGTTTAAATCTAAATAATATGCAGGCCGTTGAAAAATTCTCAAGACCACCTGCAAGATTTACAGAAGCCAGTTTAGTAAAAAAATTAGAAGAACTAGGTATCGGTAGACCTTCTACTTACGCTCCTACTATTTCTACTGTTCAAAACAGAGGTTATGTAGTAAAAGAAGATAGAGAAGGAAAATCTAGAAGTTTTAGACAATTTGAATTAAAAAACGGCGAAATAAACCGACAAATAAAAACTGAAATTACAGGAGCAGAAAAAGCAAAACTCTTTCCTACAGATATAGGTGAAGTGGTTAACGATTTCTTAGTAGAACATTTTAAAAATATTGTTGATTTTAATTTTACAGCTAGTGTTGAAAAGGAATTTGATGAAATAGCACAAGGTTTAAAAAATTGGACTGATATGCTACATACATTTTATAAACCTTTCCATAAGGATGTAGAAAATACATTAGAAAATGCCGAACGTGCAACTGGTGAAAGATTATTAGGTATTGATCCGGCAAGCGGCAAGAATGTTTACACTAAGGTTGGCAGATTTGGCCCATTGGTTCAAATTGGAGAAAACGAAGACGAAGAAAAACCAAAATTTGCGAGTTTATTAAAGAACCAATCTGTTGGTACAATAACTTTAGAAGAAGCTTTAGATTTATTTAAACTTCCATTAGAATTAGGTCAATACGAAGATAAAGATGTTACCATTGGAATTGGAAGATTTGGTCCTTATGTAAAATGGGGTGATGCATTTATTTCAATTGGTAAATCTGAAGATCCATTTGCTATTGGTATGGATCGCGCGGTTGAAATCATTAAAGAAAAACAGACGGCAGATGCGCCAATAGCTGAATATAAAAATTTACCCGTAACTAAAGGAACAGGTAGATTTGGACCATTTATTAAATGGAATAATCTATTTATTAATGTTCCTAAGGCTTATAACTTTGATGCACTTTCTCAAAAAGATATAGAAGAATTAATTTCTAAAAAAATTGATAAAGAGGCTAATCGCTTTATTCAAGTTTGGGAGTCAGAAAAAATTGCTATCGAAAATGGCAGATGGGGACCATTTATAAGATTTGGAAAAGCAATGCTTAAATTAGGTAATAATCCATCTACTCAACAAAAATATACACCAGAAGAACTTGCAGAAATTGATTTAGAAACAGTTAAAAAAATTATTGTTTCTCAAGTTCCTGATGCATTTGAGACTAAAGCAAAAAAAACTACGGCTAAAAAAGTTGCCAAAAAGAAGTAATTAAGCGTGAAAAAGGATTTACCAGAAAATATAGTTGAAGATATAGCTATTGCGGTTGTGTTAGAAAGTGAAACGCCAGAAGTTAAAAATTGGACAGTTTACATTTTAAATCTTAAAAATCAACCCATCACTAATGTATTAATTTCTTCTAAAGGTTATGGTGAACACAATGGTAAAGAGGTTAAAACTTCTGTGTTAAGACATTTTGTTGGCGACCTAGCCATTCATTCATTTGCAGGCGTAGAAGCAATAGATCCTTCAGTTTTTGGTTTAACTAACGAATACTGGGTTAGCTATTATATTGATAAAGTTATTTACGATAAGAAATTTATCTTTCTTCCAGAAAGTATTGTAGATGGTAATTTGATAAAAATCCCCCTGATAAATAAACCAGGGGTTATGATCCGCTAATTTATTTATTAGTTTTCTTCTTTTGACAGTAAAACCCTACTTATTGTGCCTTGAACAATAAAAAATTGTGCCAGCATATAAGTGCTCATTACGTATAATCCTGAATTTTCTAAAGGCAGAACAAACTTATTGTAAGCTAATAAGGAATCTGATATTAAAAAGAAAAATGCACCAATAGTAATAAATAAAGCACTTGATTTATCAACCTTACCCCATCTACCTATTGAAAGCATTACCATTAAGCTTATTATAAAGCAATAGATTAAAACGGGTATTTGCATACTGCCTAAATAGGGTCGTAAATACAAAAAGAAAGCACCAGAAAAAATAGCCAATAATATCGAAGAAATTAAAAATACATTGGATGCTTTTTTGGTAGAGGATTGAATATCTAAATTAAAAGCGCTTATATAAAAAAGATGTCCGATTAAAAAACTTAACAAGCCTAACATAAAATATGAAGGATGATTAGCTGGCAACATTAAAAATACATCACCCAATAATCCAAATATTAATCCTATAAAAATGCGCTTTCTAAATTTACCATAAAGTTGGTTTAGCATCACTAAACTCAACATTAAAACTATAGTTATTAAAGGCTTTGTTATGAATCTAACCCATTCATTTTCGGTTAATAATGAAAATAATTGGGCTACAAATACAATAAAAAATAGGATGGTTAAATTTGTTTTGTTTAGCATTAATTCTTGTTTTTAAGTATGTAAATATACCATATCAAAAGTAAGACTACGCCAATGATACCATAAATTAGATAGGCTACTAAATTAAATATGGTAAAGAATATTAATAATCCTATTATTCTAATTGCTTCAAAATATTTAACCCAAATTTTTCCATCTAAAAATGCGCCGCAACTTACCAATGTAATAACCACATAAATTGCACCCATTACTAGTTGATAAGGTAATAGATTTGCGTTATAAAAAATTAGAAGTGAGCCTCCAATTAACCCAGTTAAAAATTGTACAATGATATAAATTGCAGTCTTATTAGAATAGTCTGGATTGTATTTAACATAAGTTTCTATGGATATTTCTGGAGCATATTGCCTCCCGCCTAACTCCGCTGGTTGCCAACCTGGAGGCATAATAAATAGCTTTACTTTATCCTTAAAACTAGATACTTTTTTTGCAGAAGCTAATAATTCGTTCCAATAATGGAGATTTGCCCAAATTGGATTCCAACTGGCCAAAGGTTTTGTGATACCATAAACTACCTCTTCTTCTTCTTTTTGAAAAGTGCCAAACATTTTATCCCAAATAATTAAAGTACCAGCATGATTTTTATCAATGTATTTAGGATTAGAGCCATGATGTACTCTATGATGTGAAGGGGTGTTTAATATATATTCTAAGAAACCTAGATGTTTAATTGCTTTGGTATGTATCCAGAATTGATACAATGTAACTAAAGAACTAATGGTTAAAAATAAAATAGGATTAAAACCTAGAAATGCCAACGGCAAATAAAAAACCCATGAAAACCAACCTTGTATCCACGACTGGCGTAAAGCAACTGTTAAATTGTATTCCTCAGATTGATGATGTACGATATGGGCTGCCCATAACGCATTTACTTGATGACTCATCCTATGAAACCAATAATAGAAAAAATCTACACCTATAAATAATAAAATAGCTACTATCCAGGTGGTTTCTATGGTGAAAAATCTCCAGTTGGTGTAAATATAAGTGTACCCAAAGAATAGACTAGCCTTCATAAATATGTCTAAAAGTTGCTGTCCGGTACCTTGACTAAGGTTACTTATGCTATCGTTTAATCTATAATAACCAAGCTTTTTATAAAAAGAATAGCTTAATTCTATAAGTATTAAAATAAAGAAAATAGGAATAGATAAGGCGATTAAATTAATATTCATTTTGGATATTTAAATCTTAAACGTTTGTAATCTAGGACTTAATTAAAACTTTTGCAATCAAAAAATTGAATAATTTTTAAAATCATTAAAACTATTTAAAATCACTTCAAAAAAAATTATAAATACTAAAAATATTAGCATATTTTTGTTTATGCATTTTGCAATTGTAGATATCGAAACAACTGGTGGACATCCATCCATTAATAGAATTACAGAAATTTCTATTATCATACACAATGGAGAAAAAGTGGTGGAAAAATTTTCATCATTAATTAACCCCTTAAAACCTATTCCAATATACATAACTGCTTTAACTGGAATAAACGATGAAATGGTTGTCAATGCTCCAAAATTTCATGAAATAGCACCAAAAATAATTAGCTTATTAGAGGGAAAAATATTTGTAGCACATAATGTAAATTTTGATTATTCTTTTTTAAAACATCAGCTAAATGAAATTGATTATGTTCTAAACCTGAAAAAACTATGTACAGTTAGGCTATCCAGAAAGTTAATTCCTCAATTACCAAGTTATAGTTTAGGGAAATTATGCAATTCATTAAATATTGAAATTCATAATAGACATAGAGCCGAAGGCGACGCTACTGCTACAACAATATTATTTGAACATCTTTTAAAATTAGATGTAGATAACCATATCACTCAAATGATAAAAAAAGGTTCCAAAGAGCAACAATTACCACCTCATATTGAAAAAGAACAATTTTTAAATTTACCTACCCTACCTGGTGTTTATTATTTTAAAGACAATAAAGGAAAAGTTATTTATGTAGGTAAAGCTGTCAATATTCAGAAGCGGGTATTAACCCATTTTTCGGGTCATAATCCATCCAAACAACGACAAGATTTTATAAAAAAAGTACATTATATTGAAAGTACGAGTTGTGGAACAGAATTAATGGCACTTATAACTGAAGCTACTGAAATTAAAAGGTTATGGCCAGAAAATAATAAGGCATTAAAAAAGTACGAAGCCACTTATGGATTATACGAATACGTAGATCAAAAGGGGTATTTAAGATTAGGTATCGATAAAAAAAATAAGAATATTCAGCCTTTTATAAGCTTCAATAATTTATTAAATGCATTAAATTTTTTAAATAATTGGGTAGAAACTCATGATTTATGCCCGAGATTAAGTGGTATTTATAAATTTTCCTATAATTGTGAGCAAAATAGACCTAATTGCAATTGCTTAAAAAGCCATGATGAATATAACCAATTGGTAGAAAAAGCAATAGATCACTTAAATTTAGAGAAACCTCAATTTATGTTAATTGATAAAGGTAGATCTGCCGTAGAAAAAAGCTGTATTTTGGTAGAAAATGGTAAGTTTTATGGAATGGGCTATCTTCAAGAAGATCAAATTAGCAATATCCAAGAACTAAAAGACGTGCTTACACCCTATCCTTCAAATTCATATATATTATCATTGATTTTAAATCATGCTGAAAAATATCCATATAAAGTGAAGCCTATTTATTAAGATTTAGTAGCTTCAACTATCATTTTTTCAGCCAATTCTTTCCCTAAATATTTATCTAAAATGGCATGTACTACATATAAAATAGGTGTCAACAATAAAGCCACTGTAAATTTATAGATATAACCCACGAAGCCTAAAGCTGCTACCATTTGCCAAGTCCAATCGTAATTAGGATTTATATAAAACGCAATAAATATAACCACATAACTATCGATCAATTGGGAAACAACCGTTGATCCAGTTGCCCTTAACCATAACATTCGTCCACCTGTAAGTTTCTTTATTCTATGGAAAATTAGAACATCAGCCATTTGTCCGACTAAAAATGCGGTTATAGACCCCACAATAATCCACATTCCTTGACCAAAAATGGCGCTATATGCATCGTCCATGTTTAATGTACGATCACCCAAATCACGAATCGACCAAAAATCTGAACTAGGTAACCAAATAGAACCTGCTACGGCAAAAAAGGCAAATCCAATTAAAATTGCGGTCAAAATAGATAAAAATCTAACTTGCTTAACCCCATAATACTCATTAATAATGTCGGTTAAAACAAATATAATGGGCCAGGTTAAAATGCCGGCCGACATATTAAATGATAATCCTTCTACACCAAACAAATTAATATCGAATTTAGAAATCCTTAAAGTCTCTTCAACCGAAAATATTTTCACCCCAATAAATTCGGAGATAAGTGCATTCATTACAAAAATTGCACTTAATATTACAAACAGCCTACTCTCTTTAGTTGTGAAATTCATATCGAATATTAGTATTGGACTAAATTAGTTAAAAAAGAAATAAAAGAATACTATAATTATTAGGCGCTATATACGTTTTTTTATACATTAGCATCAATGAGTATTTTAAGTTCAAAACTGCCAGGAATTGGCACTAATATTTTCACAACCATGTCGCAATTAGCGACAGAATATAAGGCGATTAACTTAGCACAAGGGTTTCCTGATTTTGAAACTAATCCAAAACTTATTTCCTTAATTAATAAAGCTTATGCTGGCGATCATAATCAGTATGCTCCCATGGCAGGAATTATGAGTTTAAGGGAGCGTATATCAGAAAAATTTGAAAATTTATATAATGTAAGCTATAATCCAGATACCGAAATTACGATTACGGCTGGTGGCACTCAGGCTATTTTTACCGCCATTGCATCTGTTATTTCTCCTGGCGATGAAGCCATTATTTTTGAACCTGCATACGACTGCTACGGACCTACGGTAAAACTATTTGGAGGGCTTGTAAAAACGTATGAAATGGCTCCGCCAGATTTCAAAATTGATTGGCAAATTGTAAAGAAGTTAATTTCCGTTAATACAAAGCTTATTGTTCTTAACTCACCTCATAACCCTACTGGGACATTATTAGGGCCCGAAGATTTTAGAGAATTGCAAAGAATTACTGCAGGAACAGATATTTTAATATTGAGTGATGAAGTGTACGAACACATCACATTTGACGGTCATAAACACATCACAACAGCTAGTTATCCAGAATTACGAGAACGATCATTTATAGTAGCTTCTTTCGGTAAATTATTACATGCTACAGGTTGGAAAATGGGTTATTGTTTAGCACCCGAAAATTTAATGAAAGAATTTAGGAAAACACATCAGTTTAACGTTTTTTGCGTCAACAATCCTATGCAATGGGCCATAGCTGAATTCTTAAAATCAAAAGATGCTTATTCAGATATAAATGGATTGTTCCAACAAAAAAGAGATTTTTTTAAAGATTTATTAAAAGGTAGCAAATTTGCTCTTTTACCTTGTAATGGATCTTATTTTCAATGCGTTAGTTATGAAAATATTTCCGATGAAAAGGATTTAGTATTCGCTGAACGACTAATTAAAGATTATAAAGTTGCAGGAATTCCAATTTCTTCATTTTACCAGCGGAATACAGATAATAACCTATTACGTTTCTGTTTTGCTAAAAAGAATGAAACTTTAGAAAAAGCAGCTATCCAATTATTAAAAATTTAACCATTTAAACATGGAAAATCCTGAATATTTACAAATAGAAAATCTAAAAATTACCGTATTTCAGGCCTACTTGTTTTGGGAGAATATTGAAAAGAATTTACAAAATTTAACCCTCAGAATTTCTGCCGGAATTAGAGAAAAGACCGACTTAATAGTACTTCCTGAAATGTTTAACACAGGATTTACTATGAACGTTGAAACCCAACACGAAGAAATGGGTGGCAGAACTATGCAATGGATGAAGCACGTTGCATTTAAAATGGATTGTGTGGTAACTGGAAGTTTAATTATTAAAGAAAACGACCGTTATTATAACCGCCAAATATGGATGAATCCAGATGGAACTTTTCAACAATATGATAAAAAACATCTTTTTGGTTTAGGTAATGAAGATAAAAACTTTACTCCAGGTAATAATCCCCTCATTGTTGAACTAAAAGGTTGGAAAATAAGACTAGCAATATGCTATGATTTAAGATTTCCAGTTTGGCTGAGAAATGTTGATCAATCCTACGATTTATTATTAATTATAGCCAGTTGGCCTGATAAAAGAGTACTACACTGGAAAGCTTTAGTAGCTGCCCGAGCGATAGAAAATCAAAGTTATGTAGTGGCCGTTAATAGAGTTGGGCACGATGGTAACGAAATTTATCATAGTGGTCATTCTATGTGTTTAGATCCGAATGGAAATACTATTTATTATAAACCTGAGGATGAGGATTTATACACTTTCAGTATAAATTATCAGGAATTAGTGAAAATTAGACGCCAATTTCCTTTTTTAAAGGATGCAGATAAATTTACAGTTTAACATGATTAACAGAAGAAAATTCATAAAAGGAGCTGCTTTAACTTCAACTTTTGCTGCTATAGATAAATTAGGTATTGCCCAAGTTGTTCCTAGTACCCCTAAAAAATTAAAAAATAATCCAATTGTTATTTCTACTTGGGATTTTGGTGTAGCAGCAAATAAAGCTGCCTGGACAATACTAGAAAAAGGTGGAAAAGCAATTGATGCTGTAGAAATTGGGGTAAAAGTGGCAGAGGCTGACGAAAACAACCAAACTGTAGGCTATGGAGGATTACCTGATAGAGATGGTAAAGTTACCTTAGATGCTTGTATTATGGACCATGATGGTAATTGTGGAGCTGTTTTAGCTTTAGAACACATTAAACATCCTATATCTGTAGCGCGATTGGTAATGGAAAAAACACCCCATGTAATGCTAGCTGGTACAGGAGCCTTTCAATTTGCATTGGAAAATGGATTTAAAAAGGAAAATTTATTAACTCCAAATAGTGAAAAAGCTTGGAAAGAATGGTTAAAAACTTCAAAATATCAACCTGAAATCAATATTGAGAATAAGCTTTACGACCAAGTGGCTCCGCAAAAGTTGCCAGGAAATGAATATAATCATGATACCATTGGTATGTTGGCATTAGATGCATCAGGCAATTTATCTGGGGCTTGTACAACAAGTGGTATGGCATATAAACTTCATGGAAGAATTGGCGATAGCCCAATTATTGGCGCTGGTTTATATATAGATAATGAAATTGGTGGTGCAACATCAACTGGTGTTGGAGAAGAAGTTATTAGAAATGTAGGTAGTTTTCTAGTGGTAGAACTTATGCGTCAAGGTTTAAGTCCAGAAGATGCTTGCAAAGAAGCGGTAATGAGGATTATTAGAAAGAAACCAAATATTGCTAAAAATATTCAAGTTGGTTTTTTAGCCTTAGATAAAAATGGAAATTATGGCGCTTATGCTATTCAACAAGGCTTTACTTTTGCCGTGTGTAATCAACAAAAAAACGATTTAACCATAAAAGGAAAAAGTTATTATAGTTAATGATTAATTCCCCTTCTAATATTCTTGAAATCTGTGCAAATGGCTATAATTCTGCTTTAGCAGCAGAATTGGGTGGCGCACATCGAGTAGAGTTATGCGACAATTTAAATGAAGGTGGAACGACACCAAGTATCGGACAATTAAAATTATGCTTAGAAAAATTATCCATTCCTGTTGTTCCAATTATTAGACCTCGAGGTGGCGATTTTAATTATTCGACAGTTGAATTGGATATTATGATTCAAGATATCTTAGCATTTAAAAGCATAAATTGTAAAGGAATCGTAATTGGTGCCCTAAATAATCAAAACCAAATTCATAAAGAATATACCAAGATATTAATAGAAGCCGCTGGCACAATGGAGGTGGCTTTTCATCGAGCTTTCGACAGAACACCTAATTTATTTAAGTCATTGGATATTTTAATTGATTTAAATATTAAAAGGGTTTTAACTTCAGGTGGACAAAAAACTGCCTGTGAAGGAATTTCAACTATCCAAAAAATAGTTAAACAAGCTAATCAAAATATTGAAATAATGCCCGGAAGTGGTATCAATGAATCAAATATTCTATTTTTAAAAGAACAATCAGGTGCTACAAATTTTCATACCACCGCAAAAAGTATAAATTCCAAACCATCTACGTCCATTTTCACAGATCTAAGAGACGACTATCCATTAACAGATGTTAATGTTGTTAAACAGATACTTGAAAAACTAAATCCATCTTAATGAAATACCTTCCTCTCCTATTAATATTTTTATTTGCAAGTTGTTCAATTATCAAAGAAGCTTCAAAGTTAAAAGCGCCTAAGTTTGCTAAAGGTCAATTTATGGATGATTATGGGATAAAATATGAAATTAATGACTCAACATGGGTACAAAATGGCAAGACGAAGTATAACATCTTAAAATGGAATATTAAAGAAGGATATTTAATTGCACAAAACGATAGTAATAATAAATATGATGCTGGTTTATTCACCAGAATAGATTTTATTAAATTAGATGACATGAATCCATTTCTATGGGGATTTTGTTTATCTGCTTATAAAGCTAAAGATATTGAAGAAGCCATGAATCCTAAAAATATAGATGTAAAAAATCCGAAAAAAGGTTGTAATGGTTATCCATTCAGTAGAATGAAAAAAATAAATTAAAATGAAACGTTCTATATTATTCGCATTAATTTTATTTTCTACGCTTAAATTAAATGCTCAGGATTTACGTAATCTTACTCAATATGTAAATCCATTTATAGGTACAGGTGGTCACGGACATACCTATCCAGGTCCATCCTTACCATTTGGGATGATTCAACCAGGACCAGATACTAGACTCGAAGGTTGGGACGGTTGCTCTGGATATCATTATACAGACAATAAGGTATATGGTTTCTCACAAACCCATTTAAGCGGAACAGGAATTCCTGATTATTGCGATTTTTTAATAATGCCAACCGTTGGTAAAGTTGAATTTGATAAAGAACAATACGCTTCTGAGTTCTTAAAAAAGAATGAAAAAGCAATGCCAGGATATTACGCTACATTTTTGGAAAAATATAATACAAAGGCAGAAATTACTACTGGTCTAAGAAATGGATTATATAGATTTACTTTCCCTAAAAACGACAAAAGCAATATTATTATAGATTTAACGCATAGAGATAAGGTTTTAGATAGCTGGATAGAAATTGTAAATAATAAAGAAATAAAAGGATATAGAAAATCTAGTGCTTGGTCTAAATCACAAGTACTTTATTTCCATCTTATTTTTGATGTTCCATTTGTTGAGGCAGGTATTGCTGACCATGGTGTAATTAAAAAAGGAATAAAAAAGCTTAAAAGTAAAAACACAAAGCTTTACGTAAGATTTAATACCGTAAATAACCCAGTTGTTATTACAAAAATTGCGATTTCTGCCGTAGATTCTAACGGAGCTTTAAAAAATCTTGAAAGCGAGTTTAAAGATTTAAATTTTGACAAGGCACGTTCATTAGCAAATGAAGTTTGGAATAAGGAATTAGCTAAAGTTATAGCTAAAGATAAAAACATTGATAAATTAACTATCTTTTATACAGCACTCTATCATAGCTTACTTAACCCTAATCTTTACATGGATGTGGATCATCGATACAGGGGTTTAGATAAAAAAATACATACGGCAAAAGATTTTAATTATTATTCAGTTTTCTCTTTATGGGATACTTATCGTACAGAGCACCCACTTTTAACTTTACTGGATAAAAAGAGAACTTTAGATTTCATCAAGACGTTTTTAGCGATGTACCAACAAGGAAAACAATTACCAGTTTGGCCATTAGCAGAAGAAGAAACTTTTTGTATGATTGGTAATCATGCTATTCCCGTAATTGTTGATGCTTATGCCAAAGGAATAAGAGATTTCGATGTAGAATTGGCTTTAAGTGCCATGAAACATTCAGTAAATAGAAAGCAATTTGGAATTGATGTTTATAGAGATTTTGGTGCGGTTATGGCCGATAAAGAACACGAAAGCGCATCTAAAACGGTCGAATATGCTTATGATGACTGGGCTATTGCTCAATTTGCAAAAATGATTGGTAAAAAAGATGATTATGTTACTTATATCAGCAGAGCACAAAACTGGAAAAATGTATATGATCCAGTAACCAAACACATTAGAGCAAGGTATAATGGCGGATGGTGGAAACCATTTAACGCAACGGAGGTAAATAATAATTATACTGAAGGAAATTCATGGCATTATAGTTTTAGTACCCAACAAGATGTAAATGGTCATATTTTAATGATGGGTGGAGTTGAACCTTTCTACGCTAAGTTAAATGAACTGTTCACAACGAATGCCACTTTAACAGGGCGCGATCAAAGTGATATTACGGGGTTAATTGGTCAATATGCTCATGGAAATGAACCAAGTCACCACATGGCTTATTTATTCAATTTCACCAATCGGCCAGATAAAACCCAATTATACGTTAATAAAATTTTAAACGAACAATATTCTAATCAACCTAACGGATTATCTGGCAATGAAGATTGCGGACAAATGAGCGCTTGGTTGGTAATGAGTGCTATGGGTATCTATCCATTATCTCCAGGAAATAATCAATATCAAATTGGAACACCTTGGTTGGATGAAATAACAATTTATCTTGATGGAAAAACTCCATTTACTTTTAAAGCTAATAATAGAACGATTGATAATTTTTATTTCGATGGTATTAGCTTAAATAACAAGCAGTATAATCGGTTAGATTTTGATTACGATGATTTAAAAAATGGAGGTGTTTTAGAATTTAAAATGACTTCTAAAGCAGATTTGAATTTCCTGAATGGATTAAAAAAACCAAACATCCATATAAATGAAGAATTAATTGTTCCAAATCCAATTATAGATGGCCCACAAGAAACTTTTAAAGGTACAACTGAGGTGAGTTTAAGCAACGCATTGCCAAACACAATTACCTACTATACTTTGGATGGTAGTATTCCAACAAAATTTTCGTCAAAATATGAAACCCCTATAAAAATCAATAAATCTACCACGGTAAAGGCAATTGCTTATAAAGAGGGTTACAAACCTAGTTATTTAAGCACAGCCGCTTATACCCTATTTGATTCTCCTTTTAAAATAACAACACATTCGGAAATAAATGAGAGTTATACCGGTGGTGGTAACGATGCATTAATAGATGGAGTTAGAGGCGAACTAAATTGGAGAGTTGGAAACAAATGGCAAGGTTTCTGGGGTAAGGATTTCGAAGTTACGATAGACTTAGGTACAATAATGACTGTAAAAGAAGTTGGTTTAGGCTCTATACAAGATACTCAGGCATGGATAATCTTCCCTCCTACAACTACATTCTACTTATCTAATGATAATGTCAATTTTAAGCCTGTGGCTACAATTAAAGCGCCTGCAAAACCAAACGATTATACTTTACAAACCAAAAATATTGTGGGTACGATAAATAAAAACGGTAGATATCTTAAAATTATAGCCAAAAATTACGGTATTTTACCAGATTGGCATGAAGGCAAAGGTGGTTTAGCTCATTTATTTTTTGACGAAATCACAATTAAATAAGAAAAACAGCTGAATAACAGTACAACATAATTTAAAATCGTGAGAATATCCTATCTTTGCCGAAAATGAAGCAAATACGTAATTTCTGCATAATAGCACATATAGACCACGGCAAGAGTACGCTTGCTGATAGGTTATTGGAATATACCAACACGATTTCTCAACGTGAAGCGCAGGCTCAGTTATTAGATAATATGGATCTCGAAAGAGAACGTGGTATTACTATTAAAAGTCATGCAATTCAAATGAATTATTCATTAGATGGTGTTGAATATGTTTTTAACCTAATTGATACACCTGGACACGTAGATTTTTCATATGAAGTTTCTAGATCAATTGCAGCGTGTGAAGGTGCGTTATTAATTGTAGATGCATCACAAGGTATTCAAGCGCAAACTATTTCAAATTTATATTTAGCACTTGAACATGATTTAGAGATTATTCCAATTCTTAATAAAATGGATCTTCCAGGAGCAATGCCTGAGGAGGTTAAAGACCAAATTATTGATTTAATTGGATGTAAAAGAGAAGAAATTATCCCTGCATCTGGAAAAACAGGTATGGGAATTCCTGATATTTTAAAAGCTATTGTAGAAAGAGTGCCAGCTCCAGTTGGTGACCCTAATGCTCCTTTACAAGCTTTAATTTTTGATAGTGTTTTTAATTCCTTTAGAGGGATTATAGCCTATTACAAAGTGGTTAACGGGGAAATTAAAAAAGGTGATAAAGTAAAATTTATCAATACCGGAAAGCAATATTTAGCAGATGAGGTAGGTATTTTGAAATTAGATATGTCGTCAAGATCTTCTGTAAAAACGGGAGATGTGGGTTATATTATTTCTGGTATTAAAGAAGCAAGAGAGGTTAAAGTTGGTGATACTATAACTACGGTCGACAACCCATCATTAGAAGCTATTCAAGGTTTTGAGGAAGTAAAACCAATGGTTTTTGCGGGTATCTATCCAGTTGATACAGACGAGTACGAAGAACTAAGGGAAGCCATGCATAAGCTTCAGTTAAATGATGCTTCAATTGTTTTCGAACCAGAAAGTTCTGCTGCTTTAGGATTTGGATTTAGATGCGGTTTCTTGGGTATGCTCCACATGGAAATTATTCAAGAGCGTTTAGAAAGAGAATTCGACATGACGGTTATTACTACCGTACCAAACGTATCATATATTGCCTATACTACCAAGGGTGATGAAATTATAGTAAACAACCCTTCTGATTTACCAGATCCAAGTAAATTGGATTCGGTTGAAGAACCGTTTATAAAAGCTAATATTATTACTAAAGCAGAGTTTGTAGGACCGGTTATGTCTCTTTGTATTCAAAAGAGAGGTACAATCGTTAATCAATCTTATTTAACTTCTGATAGAGTGGAGTTGATTTTCGAAATGCCAATGGGTGAAATCGTATTTGATTTTTACGATAAACTGAAAACCATTTCTAAAGGTTATGCTTCGTTTGATTATCACCAAATTGGATATAGAAAATCTGATTTAGTAAGATTAGACATGCTTTTAAATGAGGAGCCTGTTGATGCTTTATCTTCATTAATTCATAGAAGTAATTCTTACGATTTTGGAAAAAAAATATGTGAGAAATTAAGGGAATTAATACCGCGTCAGCAATTCGAAATTAAAATTCAAGCTTCAATTGGTGCAAAAGTTATCGCAAGAGAAACTTTAAGTGCGCTTCGTAAAGATGTTACAGCTAAATGTTATGGTGGTGATATCTCGAGAAAGAGAAAATTATTGGAGAAACAGAAAAAAGGTAAGAAAAGAATGCGTCAAGTTGGTAACGTAGAAATTCCTCAAACTGCGTTTATGGCAGTTTTAAAACTCGATTAAAATCAATAATATGCAGTTATTAGATGGTAAATTAGTATCGGAAAAAATTAAAGCAGAAATTGAAATTGAAGCTGCTGAATTTTTAAATCAATCAGGAAGAAAGCCACATCTTGCGGCTATTCTAGTTGGTAATGATGGCGGAAGCGAAACTTATGTGGCTTCTAAAATGAAAAATTGCGAAAAAGTAGGATTTAAATCATCATTATACAGATACGATTCTAGTGTTACTGAAGAGGAGTTGATTAATAAAATAATTGAAATTAATGCTGATGCGGAAACAGATGGATTAATTGTTCAATTACCTTTACCTAAGCATATCGATCCTGATAGAATTACTGAAACAATTGACCATAAAAAAGATGTTGATGGTTTCCATCCCATTAATTTGGGAAGGATGTTGAGGAATTTACCATGCTTTTTACCTGCTACACCTTATGGAATACTTATGTTACTAAAAGAATATAAGATAGAAACATCAGGCAAAAATTGTGTAGTTATCGGTAGAAGTAATATTGTGGGTAGTCCGATGAGTGTTTTAATGTCTAGAAATGATTATCCTGGCAACTGTACGGTTACTTTAGTTCATAGTAAAACACAAAACTTAAAAAAAATAGTACAAGAAGCTGATATTATTATTGCAGCTATTGGAAAGAAGAATTTTGTTACAGCAGATATGGTGAAAGATGGTGCTGTTATACTTGATGTTGGAATAAATAGAGAAACTTCTACTGAAACAAAATCTGGATTTAAGTTGTATGGGGATGTAGATTTTGAGCATGTAGCGCCAAAAACTTCATTTATTACTCCTGTACCAGGGGGAGTTGGACTAATGACAATTGTGGGTTTATTAAAGAACACCCTAGCTTCAGCAAAAAAAGAAATTTATTCTTAACTGAATAGTTTTTTCCACCAACTCAATTTTAATCCAACAAATAAATTATTGGATTCCCATTTTAGGGGGAATTTGGTTATATAATCTCCTTGTCCAGCACTTCCTCTCCCACTTTCTAAATCATAGGAATAGCGATGAATTGGACATATTAATTTATTTTTCTCACACCAACCGGTATAAAGTAAACCGCCAGCATGTGGGCATTTAGATTGAAATAAATGGGGCTTACCTTGGTTTATAACCAAGGTATACTTTTTATTTTCTACGAGAATAGGATAAACACCATCATCGGTTGGAATACTAGAATTGACCTTAACCCACCTATAATTCATATCGCAAGATACGAGAGAATGTTAAATTATTATCCTTATTGAAAGCAATTTCGTAACTTTGTCTATACAAATGTCATTACAAGTACCTCCAGACGGCTCTCTACTTCCATTAATGGAAGAATTCTACACTATTCAAGGTGAAGGTTTTAATACAGGTAAAGCTGCTTATTTTATTAGGCTGGGTGGATGCGATGTGGGTTGTCATTGGTGTGATGTTAAAGAAAGTTGGGATGCCACGCTTCATCCATTAACTCCCACAGAAAAGATTGTAGAAAATGCTAATAAATATCCAGGAAAAGCGGTTGTAATTACAGGTGGAGAACCTTTAATTTATAATTTAGATCCACTTACTATAGCTTTACAAAATAAAGGCATACAAACCTTTATTGAAACATCTGGAGCCTACCCCTTATCTGGTAAATGGGATTGGATATGTTTGTCTCCAAAAAAGTTTAAATCGCCAAGACCAGATGTGATTGCAGTTGCAGATGAGATTAAAATAATTGTTTTTAATAAAAGTGATTTTGCTTGGGCAGAACAACATGCGCAGAACGTTGGACCAAATTGTAAATTATATTTACAACCTGAGTGGTCTAAGCATAAAGAAATGACCCCTTTAATTGTAGAATATGTAAAAGAAAATCCAAAATGGGAGATTTCTTTACAAACACATAAATACCTAAATATTCCTTAATTTAGATTAAAATTTAAATTAAGCACGATGTCTCAAAACTTTCAAAATCATAAAAGGATATTTAAACCTTTTCATTTATTCTTAATTCCAGTCTCGTTATTAGGGTTCATTTATTCATTATACGTTTTATTTAATGAATTTAATTATGCAAATGCTTCGATAAGCTTATTATTTTTCCTTGTATTATTAAGTTCTGCTTTATCAAGAGTATCCGCTTTAAAAGTGCAAGATAGAGCCATCATTAATGAATTTAAATTCAGATATTATTTATTATCTGGTAATACGGTCAACGAAAACCTTACTAAAAGTCAACTTATAGCTTTAAGATTTGCTTCTGACGAAGAGTTAATTGATTTAACAAAAAAAGCTGTTACCGAAAAATTATCAGCAACAGCTATTAAGAAATCTATAAAAAATTGGAAAGCAGATTATAATCGTGTTTAAATTATAATATTGCTTTTCTTATTTTAACGAGTTTAGTAAGTAAATCTTCTAAATAATCTAAATGTAGCATATTTGCACCATCAGATTTCGCGATTTGAGGGTTTGGATGTGTTTCTATAAATAATCCATCAGAACCTACAGCTATAGCTGCTTTAGCTATTGTTTCAATTAATTCTGGTTTTCCACCAGTTACACCTGTAGATTGATTGGGTTGTTGTAGCGAATGCGTACAATCCATAACCACAGGCACATTAAAAGATCTCATTTCAGGAATCCCTCTAAAATCTACGATTAGATCCTGATAACCGAATGTATTACCTCTATCAGTTAAGATTACTTTATCATTACCTGTTTCTTTAATTTTTTCAACCGCAAATTTCATAGATCCTGCAGAAAGAAATTGTCCTTTCTTAACATTTACCACTTTTTGAGTTGCTGCTGCGGCTAGTAATAAATCGGTTTGTCTGCACAAAAATGCTGGAATTTGAAGAACATCCACATAAGCTGCTGCCATAGCTGCTTCACCGCTTTCGTGAATATCAGTTACAGTAGGAATATCAAACGTCTTCCCTACTTTTTCCAGAATTTTTAATGCCTTTTCATCACCAATTCCTGTAAAAGAACTCCCTTTACTTCTATTAGCCTTTCTATAAGAACCTTTAAAAATATATGGTATTTCTAGCTTATCAGTAATTTTAACAATTTTTTCAGCAATTTCTAGAGCCATATCTTCTCCTTCAATTGCACATGGACCAGCCATTAAAAAAAAGTTATTCGAATCAGTATGTTTTATATTATTTAATAAATTTTTCATAATTAAGATTTAATTTCCCAGTTCCGACATAAATTTAATTCGCATTAATTGAATCTCTTCACGAGAATAATCTTCTTCTCCTAAATCTTTCAATGCACTGTCTATTGAATCATTTTCAGCAGATCTGAAATAGTCAAATATCTCTTCTTGTCTATCTTCATCCAAAATTTCATCAACAAAATAATTGAGATTTAATTTGGTTCCAGAATTTACAATTGCTTCAACTTCTTTCAAAATCTCGTGGTAAGTAATGCCCTTTGATTTAGCAATATCCTCTAATCCAATTTTACGGTCTATATTTTGAATTATAGACACCTTTAAAGCAGATTTATTGGCTTGAGATTTAATGACAAAATCAACTGGTCTTTCTATTTCATTTTCCTCAACGTAATTCTTTATTAATTCAATGAAGTCTTTACCAAATTTTGTCGCTTTACCATGTCCCACACCCGAAATTTGTTTCATTTCTTCTAGCGTAACAGGGTAATTGGTACACATTTCTTCTAAAGAAGGATCTTGAAAAACCACAAAAGGCGGAACATTCTTTTGTTTAGCAATTTTCTTCCTCAGATCTTTTAACAAGCCCATTAAAACTTGATCTAAGGCAGCTGTTCCTTGTTTATTATCTTCTTCGTCGTCTTCCTTTCCTGAAGGTAATTCTTCACTTAGAATAAATTTCAAAGGATATGGATTATCAATATAGGTATTCCCTTTATCAGAAACACTCAATAAACCATAATTATCAATATCTTTTGTGACAAAATTTTCTAGTACGGCTTGTCTAATTACAGATTTCCAAAGAATTTCTCCTTCTTCCTTTCCAGAATTATATTCTTCTAATTTAAAATGCTCATAAGCAATAGTTTGAGCTGATTCCCTACCCAATAATATATCTAACAAATGAGCATCATCAAACTTATTACCTATTTTATTAATAAGTTTTAAGATTTTAATAAGCGGAATTTCGGCCTCAAATTGCGATTTAGGATGTTTGCAATTATCGCACATTTTATTGCATTTTTTCTCATCAAAATTCTCTCCAAAGTAATGCAAGATTTGCTTTCTTCTACACACGCCAGATTCTGCATAATCTATCACTTCTTTAAGAATTTGAGTACCGATTTCTCTTTCTGCAACTGGCTTATCCTTCATAAACTTTGCAAGCTTATCTATGTCCTTTTGGGCATAAAACGCTATACAAACGCCTTCACCCCCATCTCTTCCAGCTCTACCCGTTTCCTGATAATACCCTTCCATACTTTTTGGAATATCATGATGGATTACAAAACGTACATCTGGCTTATCGATCCCCATTCCGAAAGCTATTGTTGCAACAATTACATCAACATCTTCCATCAAAAACTTGTCTTGAGTTTCTGCTCTAACTTTGGGTTCTAATCCAGCGTGATAAGGTAAAGCCTTAATTCCATTTAAATTTAAGCTTTCTGCAACCTCTTCAACCTTTTTCCTGCTTAAACAATAAACAATTCCAGATTTACCGGATTGTTGCTTCACAAATTTTATTATTTCTTTTAGAACATCCCTTTTAGGACGTATTTCATAAAATAAATTGGTTCTATTAAATGACGACTTAAATAAAGTAGCATCCGTCATTTGCAAGTTTTTGATAATATCTTGTTGAACTTTTGGCGTTGCAGTAGCTGTTAAAGCTATAATTGGAATGTTAGGCCCTAAATTAGATATAACTTGACGAATTTTCCTGTATTCAGGTCTAAAATCGTGACCCCATTCAGAAATACAATGTGCTTCATCTACAGCAACAAATGAAATAGTTAGCAAATTTAAAAACTCAATCGTTTCTTGTTTTGCCAACGATTCTGGTGCCACATATAATAGTTTGGTTTTACCATTCAGTAAATCAGACTTAACAATATTGGTTTCAGTTTTATTAAGCGATGAATTTAAAAAATGTGCGACATTATCATTTCCAGCAAAAGCCCTAATCTGATCAACCTGATTCTTCATTAAAGCTATTAAGGGCGATATAACTATTGCCGTGCCTTCCGACATAATTGCCGGTAATTGATAACAAATGGATTTTCCTCCCCCGGTAGGCATAATCACAAATGTGTTTTTTCTATTTAATATATTTTGGATAATCGACTCTTGTTCACCTTTAAAAGTGTCGAATCCAAAAAAATTTTGCAGGCTATCAAACAGCGCCTTTTTTCCCTCCATTGTACCTATAAAAATTTGTGTGCTAATTTTGAATCAAAATAACATAATTTTGCATAAATTAATGCATTAAGTTACTAAAAAAAATTCTCTTTGGAAAGTAAAAAAACTATTATACAAAATGCTAAGTCGACTTTAGAGTTAGAATCACAAAGCATAATGAACTTAATCGAGTACATAAATGACGATTTTGTTCGTGCAACAGAGTTAATTTTAAAAAGCAAAGGACGTGTTATTGTTACCGGAATAGGTAAAAGCGCAATTATTGCACAAAAAATAGTCGCTACCTTTAATTCAACCGGTACACCATCTAGCTTTATGCATGCCGCAGATGCCATCCATGGCGATTTAGGGATGATTCAATCTGAAGATATAGTAATTTGTATATCAAAAAGTGGAAATACACCAGAAATTAAAGTTTTAGCACCGCTTTTAAAAAGGTCTGGAAATATCCTTATCGGAATGGTTGGTAATTTAAATTCAGATTTAGCACAATTTGCAGACATCATTCTTAATACAACCATAGAGAAAGAGGCTTGTCCGAATAACTTAGCACCTACAACCAGCACCACAGCTCAAATTGCTATGGGCGATGCGCTTGCAATTGCTTTATTAAATGAAAGAAATTTTAAATCTGAGGATTTCGCAAAATACCATCCAGGTGGTTCTTTAGGTAAAAAACTATACCTAAAAGCCGGTGATGTAAGTATTAAAAATGAAAAACCTTCTATAAATAAAGATGCTACTGTAGAACAAGTTATAATAGAAATTAGCAAAAATAGATTAGGTGCTGTAGTTGTATTAGAAGAAAATCATATTTTAGGGGTAATTACTGATGGCGATATTAGACGAATGCTTGAAAAAGGCAGTGATTATAAATTATTAACCGCTAAAGACTTAATGAGTATTAACCCAAAAAGTGTTGATAAAGAAGAATTAGCAGTTGTAGCTTTAGATATTATTCGTAAAAACAATATAAGCCAATTATTAGTTACAAAAGATGGAGAGTATTTTGGAATGTTACATTTACACGATCTTCTTCAAGAAGGAATAATTTAAGATAATGGATAAAAATAAATATGCCTTAATAATGGCAGGTGGTGTTGGGAGTAGATTTTGGCCAGTAAGTAGAACAGAATTTCCTAAACAATTTATTGATTTTTTTGGAGTTGGAAAAACACTAATCCAGAGTACTTACGAACGATTTTTGAAAATTTGTCCGCCTGAAAATATATTTATTATTACCAATGAGATTTATTCCGATCTTATAAAGGAACAACTTCCAGATTTAAATAATTTCCAAATTTTGGAAGAGCCAATTATGAGGAATACAGCTCCGTGTGTGGCTTATGGCTGCATGAAAATTGCTCAAATTAATCCAGATGCTGTTATTGTTGTAGCACCTTCCGACCATACAATTGGCAATCAAGATGCTTTTATTAATGCTATTGAACAAACATTAAATGCTGCATCCGAAAATGATGTATTAATTACTTTGGGTATTAAGCCTAGCAGACCGGATACAGGTTATGGCTATATTCAATATACCAATAAAACACTTTCTGATAAAGCTATCCATAAAGTTAAGTTGTTTACAGAAAAACCTAATTTAGAAATCGCCAAAACTTTTATCCAGAGTGGTGATTTTTTATGGAATGCGGGCATTTTTATCTGGTCAGCAAAATCAATAATTAAAGCATTTGAGCAGTTTATTCCAGATATGTTTGAAATATTTGATCAAGGAAAAGCATTTTTAAATACAGCAAATGAAAAATTGTTCATAAATAACGCTTACCAACAATGTACTAATATCTCAATAGATATTGCCATAATGGAAAAAGCAGAAAATGTTTATGTTCTTCCTTCTGAGTTTGGCTGGTCTGATTTAGGTACCTGGGCATCTATTTACGACATGGCAGAAAAAGATTATGTAGGAAATGCTGTTATGCCTAACGATCATGTCATCATGTATAATTCATCTAATTGTATGGTTAATGTGCCAAAGAATAAATTAGTGATTATTAATGGGTTAAATGATTTTATCGTCGTAGAAAATAATAACACATTATTAATTTGTCCACGCGATAGCGAACAAATGGTTAAAGAAATTGTAGCCGATGTTAAATCTAATTTTGGTCCGGAATATATTTAATTTACTTTATTTAGAAGCAGTTCTTACTCTTACTGCTTCATAAAGTATAATTCCGGCAGAAACAGATACATTTAGCGAGCTTATTTCGCCCATCATTGGGATTTTTGCTAAATGATCGGCAATTCTTATTAAATCTTTACTAATTCCTTCGTCCTCAGCTCCCATAATTATAGCAGTAGGCAAAGTATAATCCGGATTATAGATTAAATCATCTGTCTTTTCTGTACAAGCCACTAATTGTAAACCACTTTCTTGCAGATACTGAGCTACTTTATGAAGACTATTATGTCTACAAACAGGAATACTAAATAGTGCACCAGCAGAGGTTTTAATTGCATCAGCATTAATTTGAGCAGAATTTTTTGATGGAACTATAATGGCATGTACACCTGCACAAGCAGCAGTACGTGCAATTGCCCCCATATTTCTTACATCAGTAATACTATCTAATATTAAAATTAATGGCGTTTCTCCACGCTCATATATTATTGGAATAATATCTTCTATTTTTTGAAACGAAATGGGAGAAACAACAGCTACTACACCTTGATGGTTTTTTGTAGTCATCCTATTTAATTTCTCTACCGGAACCATGTTTACTGGAATATCTGAACCAGATAAAACAGATTTTAATTCTAGTAAAAGCTGACCGTTTAAGTTTCTTTGAATAAATATGGTTTCTATATCTTGTCCAGCCTTAATTGCTTCTATAACGGCTCTAATTCCAAAAACAAAGGCATTTGATTCACGAACTTTTTGGGGTCTTCTTTTAAATTCCATATTTATATAAAAATCAAAAATACCTAAAATTTTATAGTCTTCCTTACATATTTAAGATTCTAATAAGAATAGAATATTATTTAACTGATTATTAACATTTTCTTGTTAATAAAAACTATTATATTGTTAAAACCACAACTGTTCTTAATATTTAGACGTTTAATTTTGTTCATAAACAAATTACCTTTCACCTAGTTTTATATATACTTTTGTAATATGAATATCGATAACGAACAGACAGGACAAGGAAAATTTTCACCGGGAATTGGGAGAAAGAGTAGAATAAATACCAACATTGCACAGGTTGGTAAATTACCACCACAAGCTACCGATCTTGAAGAGGCTGTATTAGGCGCGCTAATGCTAGAAAAAGACGCTTTATCTACTGTTATTGACATATTAAAACCTGAATCATTTTACCAGGAATCGCATAAAAAAATATTTGAAGCTATTCATTTATTGTTTCAGAAGTCGAAACCCGTAGATATTTTAACAGTTACTGCAGAATTAAGACAACAAGGTACTTTAGAATTGGTGGGTGGTGCATTTTACATTACCAATTTAACAAATAGAGTAGCTTCTGCAGCAAATATTGAATACCATGCACGTATTATTTCGCAGAAATATATTCAAAGAGAGTTAATTAGAATTTCTAGTGAAATTATTCATAATGCGTATGAAGACACTACAGATATATTTGATTTACTAGATCATGCTGAAAAAAATCTATTTGAAATAGCTCAAAATAACCTAAGAAGAGATACTCAAAAAATGGACGAGATTATTAAACAATCTCTAGCCACTTTAGAAGAATTAAGAACAAAAACTGATGGATTAACTGGGGTACCATCTGGGTTTACCGATTTAGACAGAATTACAGGTGGATGGCAAGCATCAGATTTGGTAATTATTGCTGCCCGACCTGCGATGGGTAAAACAGCATTTGTATTGAGTTGTGCAAGGAATGCGGCTGTTGATTTTAAGAAACCAGTTGTTGTATTTTCATTAGAGATGTCGTCTGTTCAGTTGGTTAATCGTTTAATTTCTGGAGAAACTGAAATTGAACAAGAGAAAATCAGAAAAGGAAGCTTGGCAGAATGGGAATGGCAAAAATTGCACAGTAAAATTGGAACTTTAACTGAAGCACCTTTATTAATTGATGACACCCCTGCTTTAAATATTTTTGAATTTAGAGCAAAATGTAGACGACTAAAATCTCAGTATGATATCCAAATGATCATCATCGATTACCTTCAGCTTATGCACGGTAAAGGTGAAGGCGGAGGTGGTAACAGAGAGCAAGAGATAGGTAGTATTTCTAGAGCTTTAAAATCTGTTGCGAAAGAATTAAATATTCCTGTACTGGCACTATCACAATTAAGTCGTGCCGTGGAAAGTAGACCTGGACCAAACGGAAGAAGACCATTATTATCCGATTTAAGAGAGTCTGGCTCTATTGAGCAGGATGCTGATATGGTTTTATTCCTTTACAGACCAGAATATTATGGTATTTCTGAAGATGAAAGTGGCAGACCAACAGCAGGTGTTGGTGAAGTAATTATTGCTAAACACAGAAATGGTGAAACTGGAATTGTACCATTAAGATTTATTGGAAAGTATGTAAAATTTGCAGATTTAGAAGAAAGCTTTTTAGCTCCAAATACATTTTCTTCGGATAATCCATCTGCAGGTATGATGCCTTCATCTAATTTTGGGCAAAGTAATTCTATTACCATTAAACCAGAAAAAGGATGGGATGACAGTTACGATGATGATGCTCCTCCATTCTAAAATTTATCAGAAAAAATAACCCAATAATGCGCCGATAATAATAATTATTGGCGCATTTACTTTTGTATAATTTAACAGTAAGAAGGTTATAAATACAATTCCGATATTAATCAAATTAAACCCTATCGGATAAAACAACAAAAAGAACGCTGCTATAATAAAGCCAACACTTACCGCATTTATTCCCGATAATGAATTTTTAATTCGGGTAATTTTCTTCAAATCATTCCAAAAAGGAACAATAAATAAAACCAATATTAACCCGGGTAAATTTATCCCAATAACGCCAATTAATCCACCAAAAACCTGTCCAATTGTATCATAACCAAATTTCTTCATGCTTAAAGCACCTAAGAAGCTTGTAAATGAAAATGTTGGTCCCGGAATGGCTTGTTGTAATGCATAACCAGAAATAAATTCAGAAGACAATAAATAATTTTTCATCTGAACAAATTCGGTAAACATCAACGGCACTAAAACTTGTCCACCCCCAAAAACAAGAATACCATTCCTGTAAAAATTCTCGAATAATCTAATAGGTAAGCTAAATGGAGAGGTGGTATTAATTACAGCACCCAATCCGGCAAGAATTACTAATACCCCGATAAAATAAAATAGTTTATTAGGATTTATATTTGCAAATAAATTAAACCTGATGGTTCTTTCTTCAATTGGAATTTCTAGGGTAGAACTTATAATTCCTCCCAACAATAAGGCAAGAGGGAAAATATAAGCATTTTGTAAAACCAAAGTTCCAATTACAGTAGCTATACATAAAAACACTTTTACATTAGAATTTAAGACTTTACTTGCAAATTGAAATCCACCATAAGCAACAATTCCTAATGCAATGGGCTGAATATATTTGGTGATAGATGAAAAATTACTTTTTTCATCGAACATAGTGATACTGATAGCAGCAAAAGTCATGATTATTGCCGATGGAAGAACCCAAATAAAAAAAGTAATAATGGCCAGCTTCAACCCTCCTACCTTATACCCTATTCCTACTAAAGTTTGTGTAGAAGCCGGACCGGGCAATAATTGTGAAAGTGCATTTAATTCAAGTAAATCTTCTTCAGATATAAATTTTGAATTTTTAACAAAGTATTTTAATAATAAACCAAGATGAGCTTGTGCACCACCAAAAGAGGTCAATGTAAATAATAATACATTTTTTAAGAATAAAATTCTTTTACCTTTCATCTTGATTTTTTAATCCGCTTAAGTTAACTAATCGTCTTCATAATCCAAACCAGCAGCTTGGTTATAGGCAGATTGTAATTCATTAAATGCATGATTATCTCTTATTTCTCTTGCGACCTTCATCCCATTTTGAAGTACTGCAATTCCCTTTTCATCTTTATTTAATTTAAGGTATAACTTGCCTAAATGATAATAAGTTCCAACATAATTTGGATGGTTTTGAACCAAATCTTCGTAATACTTAAGCGCTAAATCTACATCTCCTAGATTATTATATTCGGTTGCCAAGGCATAAAGTAAAAATGGATCGTTTCCATCTTCTTGTAAAAAGTTCAATAACTTTTGAATTCGTGTATTTTCCATTTTAAATACTTGCATTTTTGATTAGATTTGCAAATAGAGAGTATAATTCTCATCGGCATAGCCAATAATTAATAATTGTGAAAGATAAATAATTTATAAAAACATGAAAATATTAGTCTGCATAAGCCATGTGCCTGACACAACCACAAAAATAAGTTTTACGAACAACAATACCGAGTTTAATTCAGCAGGAGTTCAATTTATAATTAATCCTTATGACGAAATAGCTTTAGCAAGAGCTATTGAATTATGTGAAGGTGGAAAAGGAACAGTAACTGTAATTAATGTTGGTGATGGAACTACAGAACCAACTTTAAGAAAAGCTTTAGCTATTGGTGCAGATAATGCAGTAAGAGTAAATGCTGATCCAAAAGATGCATTTTTTGTAGCATCTCAAATTGCGAATTACGCAAAGGATAAAGATTTTGATATGATTTTATGCGGAAGAGAATCTATTGATTACAATGGTGCTCAGGTTGCTTCAATGGTAGGCGAATTATTAAATCTTCCATCAATTTCTATCATTAAAAAATTAGATTTCGCAGATAATAACGCTACAATTGAGCGCGAAATTGAAGGTGGAAAAGAAGTATTAACTGTTCAATCAAAATTTGTTGCAAGTTGTGCTGAAGGTGTTGCTGAACCTAAAATTCCTAATATGAGAGGTATTATGAGTGCTAGAACAAAACCATTGGAAGTTGTTGAAGCTATCGAGGTTCAAACCAAATCTACTATTACTGGTTTTGAAACGCCATCTCCACGTGGCAATGTGAAATTAATTTCACCTGAAGAAACATCAAATTTGGTTAATTTATTACACACTGAAGCAAAGGTTATTTAATCCTTTTATTTATTACAAAAGAAATTATGTCAATTTTAGTATACGTAGAACAAGCAGAGGGAAAATTTAAAAAATCTGTATTTGAAGCTGTTTCATATTCAAAAGCTATCGCAGATTTGAATAATACTACAGTTACCGCTATCTCAATAGGAAATGTTGAAAATAGTGAATTAGAAAAATTAGGAAACTATGGTGCATCTAAAGTTTTAAATGTATCAAATGATTCTTTAAAGAATTTTATCAATCAAGCTTATGCTTCAGTTATTTCGGAAGCTGCTGCTAAGGAACAAGCCAATATAGTTGTGCTTTCTAACTCTTTCTCAGGAAAAGGTTTAGCACCTAGAATTGCGGTAAAATTAAATGCTGGATTAATTGATGGTGCTATTGAGCTTCCTAATCTTTCAAATGGATTTGAGGTTAAGAAAACAGCATTTTCTGGTAAAGCATTTGCAACAGTTAACATCACTTCAGAAAATAAAGTTATAGCTTTAAATCCAAATGCATTTGGTGTTAAAGAAAATAACGTTGCGGTAAGTATCGAAAATTTTGAACCAACTATTAAAAATGAAGACTTAAGTACAATAATTAAAGAAGTTGTACGTGCTTCAAATAAAGTATCATTACCTGATGCAGAATTAGTTGTATCAGCAGGTAGAGGATTAAAAGGTCCAGAAAACTGGGGAATGATTGAAGAGTTGGCTGATTTATTAGGTGCAGCTACTGCATGTTCTAAACCTGTTTCAGATGCAGATTGGAGACCACATTCAGAACACGTTGGTCAAACCGGAATTGCTATTAGCCCTAATTTATATATCGCAATTGGTATCTCTGGAGCTATTCAGCACCTTGCTGGTGTAAGTTCATCAAAAGTGATTGTTGTAATCAACAAAGATCCTGAAGCACCTTTCTTTAAAGTAGCTGATTATGGAATCGTTGGAGATGCATTTGATGTAGTTCCTAAACTAATTGAGGCTATAAAAGCATTTAAAGGTTAATCCCTTAGTCGTAAAAATAATGGGTAAACGATAAATGAAAAAGGTTAAATTAGATATCGTTGGTTTATCGTTCAGTCAGACTCAATCTGGTGCTTATGCCCTAGTTTTGGGTGAGGTAAATGGACGAAGAAGATTGCCCATAATTATTGGAGCATTTGAAGCACAAGCTATCGCCATTGAAATTGAAAAAATGGTACCTAGCCGACCGCTCACACATGATTTATTTAAATCATTTGCCGATCATTATAAAATCAGGATTGAAGAAATCCTGATTTATAATTTGGTAGATGGTGTGTTTTTCGCAAAAATTATTTGCACCGACGGCAATGACACACACGAAATTGATGCTCGTACATCAGACGCTATTGCAATTGCTGTTAGATTTAACGCTACAATATATACCTATGAGTTTATTCTAAGCTCTGCAGGTATAGAAATGGAAGGAAATGACCTTTTGTTTATCGATAGTTTCGAAAATACAACTATCGATAATCCACCAGAGGATTTTACCAATCCCCCTCCTAATCAAAAATTTCAATTACAAAGTACAGAAGAATTAGAAGCTGAGCTTTCTAAAGCTATTGCAGACGAGGCATATGAACTTGCTGCCAAGCTAAGAGATGAAATTTCTAAAAGAAAAAAAGAAAAATAAATCCATTTTCATTTTAAATAATTTATTTTTTTAAAAATTTTATAATTAATATTAAAAACTATATCAAACATTATAATTAAAGCATTATGAGTACAAAAATGCGATTGATCCTAATGAGTTTCTTGCAACTCTTTATTTGGGGATCATGGCTAATTACCATTGGAGTTTATTGGTTCCAAAATAAACAATGGTCAGGAGCAGAATTTGGAGTTATTTTTTCTACCATGGGAATTTCTTCACTCATAATGCCCGCTCTAACAGGAATTATAGCAGATAGGTGGATAAATGCAGAAAAACTTTACGGAATACTTCATATTTTGGGCGCAATGGTACTTATTTATATTCCTCAAGTAGATAACCCATCTTCATTTTTCTGGGCCATATTGCTTTGTATGATATTCTATATGCCAACTATCGCATTATCAAATACAATTGCCTATACTATTTTAAAGAATAAAGGAAATGATGTAATAAAAGATTTCCCTCCTATAAGGGTTTGGGGTACAATAGGTTTTATTGCTGCAATGTGGATTACAGATTTAACTGGTAATAAAGATAGTGCTAATCAATTTTATATTGCTGCAGTGGCCGCTATTGCGTTGGGTTTATATGCCTTTACCCTTCCTAATTGCCCACCATTAGCAAATAAAACTTCTAAAAAATCATTTGTAGAAGCTTTAGGATTAAATGCATTTTCGCTATTTAAAAATCCACAAATCGCTATATTTTTTATATTCTCTATGTTCCTTGGCGCTGCGTTACAATTAACCAATGCTTATGGCGATACTTTCCTTAATGATTTTAAACTAAGTGATATTTATAGTGAATCTATAGTTGTAAAATATTCTACCATTATTCTATCCATCTCTCAAATTTCTGAAACCTTATTTATTCTTACCATCCCTTTCTTCTTAAAAAGATTTGGTATTAAACAAGTAATGATTTTTAGTATGATTGCTTGGGTATTAAGATTCGGACTTTTTGCATTCGGTGATCCAGGTTCAGGATTAATGCTAATTATTATTTCTTGTGTGGTTTATGGTATGGCGTTCGATTTCTTCAATATTTCTGGATCTTTATTTATTGAAAACGTAACGGATACTAAAATTAGAGCTAGTGCCCAAGGTTTATTTATGATGATGGTAAACGGTATTGGCGCTGTTTTAGGTAGTACATTAAGCGGTTACATCATCCAAAAATACTATACTATACAATATTTTGAAGTAGATAAATTACTTGCCGATTTAAATACATCACTTGATAATCTTGCCATTCAGGATTTGTTAAGAGGTAAAACAATTACTAATGGAATTTTAGATTCTGCAGTCGAAATTAAAGATTGGCACTCAATATGGTTGGCATTCGCTGCTTATGCATTAGTATTAGCTGTTATTTTCCCATTAATCTTTAAATACAAACACAATAAGAAAGAAATGGATAACATTAAAGCTATAAAACATTAATACAAATGTCGTTCGTAAAGCATAGAAAGGAAAAAAATTGCCTGAACTGTGGCTATACAGTGGATGAAAACTTTTGCTCTAAATGCGGCCAAGAAAATTTAGAATTAAAGGAAGATGCTTTGCACATGATGATTCATGCTATAGGCGATTACTTTCACTTTGATAATAAGTTTAATAACACCATGAAACCCTTGCTGTTTAAGCCAGGCGTGTTAACTAAACAATATGTTGAAGGTAAAAGAGCGACTTTCCTCCATCCTATAAAACTGTATATCTTTATAAGTATCTTATTCTTCTTATTTATATTTTCTACAGATAGCAAGGTTGATGCAAGTGCTGAAGGCTTTAAAACTGAGGAATTAAAAGATTCTTTATTAAAAGATACAAAAGTGAATTTAGATGCTTCAAATGACATCATTAAAGAAATTAAAATTCAAAACCCACAACCCTCTGATATAACGTATGAAGATTATTTAAAAAGAGTTCAACGTTTACCTGAAAAAGATCAACCAAATTTTCTTGAGAAATCTATAGCAAAAGCTAAGATTAAGTACAAAAATGAAAGTATAGAGAAAACATTTACAAACACATTTGTAAAGAATACTCCAAAAATGATGTTTGTACTGTTGCCACTTTTTGCGGCAATTTTATATGCCTTTCATCGATCTAAAGAAAGGTATTATTTTGAAGATTTAATCTACTCCTTCCATATTCATTCCTTAATATTCCTTACTCTTTTAATTGCTAAACTATTAAATTTCACATTGGGTTTCCTTTTCGATCCATCCACCATACTATTTTTAATTATTTGGGCTTATTTTACTTGGTATATTTATAGATCAATGCGAGTTTTTTACGGTCAAAGTAGAAAGGTAACCTTATTAAAAATGTTTTTATTATCGATTATATATTTTACGCTTTTAGCATTTTGTATGACCGTACTCTCATTAATAACCTTATGGTATTTCTAATTAATTTAACAGCATAAAAAAAGCTCCTTGAAAATATTTTCAAGGAGCTTTTTTATTATTTGAGGTTAATATTTCTATCTACCATTAACATCAACATATTTTCTATTGGTATGACCAGTGTAAATTTGTCTTGGTCTACCGATAGGCTCTTTGTTTTCGTGCATTTCTTTCCATTGAGCAATCCATCCTGGTAATCTTCCTAATGCAAATAAAACAGTAAACATATCTGTTGGGAAACCTAAAGCACGATAAATAATACCCGAGTAAAAGTCTACATTTGGATATAATTTACGCTCGATGAAGTATGGATCGCTTAAAGCAGCTTCTTCCAAACGTTTAGCAATAGATAAAATTGGGTCATTAATTCCTAATTTTTCTAAAACATCATCACAAGCTTTTTTAATGATTTTAGCTCTTGGATCGAAGTTTTTATAAACTCTATGTCCAAAGCCCATCATTCTAAATGGATCATTTTTATCTTTCGCTTTGTTTATCCATTTTTCAGTATCGCCACCATCAGCTTTAATTAATTCAAGCATTTCTATTACAGCTTGATTTGCACCCCCATGTAAAGGACCCCATAAAGCAGAAATACCAGCAGAAATAGAAGCAAATAAATTACAATCTGAAGAACCTACCATTCTAACAGTAGATGCTGAACAATTTTGTTCGTGATCTGCATGAAGAATTAATAAAGTATTCATTGCACTTACCACAACTGGATCAATTGTTACATCTTCTGTTCTCTGACCAAAAGTCATGTTTAAGAAATTAGTAACATAATCAAAATTATTTCTAGGGTAAATTAGCGGGTGGCCTAAAGATTTCTTGTAAATCCATGATACAATCGTTGGCATTTTAGCCAATAACTTAATCATGGTTAATTCTTGCTCTTCTTTAGTTTGTTCTGCGACTAATGATTCAGGATAAAATGCAGATAGAGAACATACTAATGCAGACAATTGACCCATGGGGTGAGATTTCGATGGATAACCATCAAAAAACTTCTTCATGTCTTCATGAATTAAAGTATGTCTGCTAATTAATGTTTGAAAATTATCTAATTCTGTTTGTGTAGGTAAATTACCATAAATTAAAAGATAACTTACTTCTAAAAATGTAGATTTTTCAGCCAATTCTTCAATAGAGTAACCTCTATATTTCAAAATACCTTCTTCTCCATCTAAAAACGTAATGGCACTTTTTGTAGATCCTGTATTTTTATAACCAAAATCTAAAGTAATATGCCCTGTAAGATCACGCAATTTTGATATATCTATTGCTTTTTCATCTTCAGTGCCTGTAATAACCGGTAATTCTATCTTCTTACCATCTACTATGATCTCTGCAATTTCTGACATTGTATAATATTTATGCTAACGAATTTAACTATCTATTTAAACATAACCACATTATTTAGGTCATGTTTTATCCTATTTATTTTATTTAATTGTTATTTCTTCTACAACTGATCCACATTCTAACATCTCGTCCCCATAATATGGATTTCTAATGTTAGCTTCCGAAGCTAACCAATCACCACCATCCCCATTATTAGCCATTGGACAATGTTGTACAAATATTTTTCCTTCACTTAATTTCGCCTTTTTAAATTGAGCAATAAGTTGATTACTTAAATCAGTAAATACCTTACGCTGGTTCTTAAGATCAGTATCATTCCCAATTTTATTAGCTAATTTCGAAATATCTTTAAATGAAGGTTCTTTCGACAATTGTGACGCTAATTCTAATGCAAATTTACTAGCATTTGATGCATCCGCTAATACCAACGCATCTTTCAAATTAATATAAGAATTATATATTAATTCTTCACTCGGATTTACAAACTTTAAATTAGTTTTTACTTCCACAGTTTTCACAGAATCTGTAACATTTGTTGAATCAACATTATTTGTATTCTGGCAAGAATACAAAAGAACAAGAACAGCTAAAAAACCAATATTTTTTGAAATCAATTTCATCTTATATAATTGTATTTATCAACTTCAAATTTAATTAAAAATTGGCCATTAAATTGTTTTTTTTAACTCATAATTTCATTAAAACTTAAAATTATTACAAAAAAAAGCCTTCCTTTTAAAAGGAAGGCTTGAGTATTAACTAAAATTAACGTTAAAGTTTAAATCCATATGCAATTCTTAATGCAACTTGGTTAGGCGAAGGAATATTATCTATACTTGCACCTTCATATCTTAATGATAAATCTAAACCGTTGCTCCATGCATGACCTACACTTGGCGACCAAAGAAAACTAGTTTTTGAACCTGATTTAGTACCAAATCCTGCACCAAGTTCAGCACCTAAGTAAGTACCCTCGCCCACAAAAAATTTAGCACCTGCCTTTACAGGAATGAAGCCTAAACTACTATTAAGTGAGTTTTTAGCGGAAAAATCTGTATAACCAACAGATATCATACCAGAAACTTCTTTAGAGAAGTCTTTTTGAAGCCTTAAATCGCCCCCAATGGCAAAATCATATGCATCATTAGTAGGAACACCTAAACTTAAACCTATCCCTAATCTCACTGGTTGAGTATCTGAACTTTGAGCAAATGCTGAAACACTTAATGTGAAAATAAATGCAATAACTACAATAAATACATTTGTAATCTTTTTCATAATCAATTATTTAAAAATTATCATTAGTTAATTAATTATTGAATGTAATTCAAATAATATGCCAAAAATGAATATATGATTGATTAAAACGATAAATAAAACCCGAGTAATGGAAAATTAATTAGTTGAATTACAATTACTTAATAAAGTAATTTTCAGCTAATTTTTTTGAGTGATGAAATATAGTTTCCTTGTCTTCAGAAAAATCAATCCATTCTATTTTAATACCATCTTTTTCCATTTTTCTGAAATAAGTTTCCTGTCTTTTAGCATATTGACAAATAGCTATAAATAAGCGATTTACTAATTCCGATTTTGAGATTTCCTGCTTCAAATACATGGCAACAAATTTATATTCTAAGCCATAATAGGCTAAAATATCAAATGAAATATTAGATTTCAATAATTCCTCAACCTCTTCTATCAACCCCTCCTCAATACGATTTTCTAATCTAAGTTTTATCTTTTCTCTTAAAATAGACCTATCCCCTTTTAATCCAATTACTAAAGAATTGTATTTAATATTTTCAGATTCTATCAGGTTATTACTTTTTAAATAATTACAAATCTCTATGGCTCTAATTATTCTTTTATGTGAAGATAAATCCACTTTCATAAAATGATGATCTAGAGAATTAAGTATTACCAATAATTCTTCCTTGGATTTAACTTCCAACTGGGATCTTAAATAATTATCTATTGGGATAGATGTAAACGGATATTCCTGTAAAACATTTTGTATATACAATCCGGTTCCACCGCAAAGAATAGGTAATTTGTTATTTGAAATTATATTCTTGTAAACACCTTGAAAATCTTCTTTAAATAAATGTAAGTTGTATTTTTCTCCAGCATCAACGCAATCAATTAAATGGTATTTAATCTGTTTGCCATTAAAATTATAGGAGTTTAGATCCTTTCCTGTCCCAATATCCATACCTCTATAAACTTGTCTGCTATCGGCACTAATTATTTCTCCATTAAAATAATCAGCTAATCTTACAGCCAATTCTGTTTTTCCAGAAGCAGTTGGACCTAAAATAACCAATAAAGGATTATTAATACTTAATTCCATTTAAAATATACTTTAGATTTCCAGTGTTTTGAATTTGAATATAATCCTCTGCACAGCCAAGAGATTTGTTAATTTTAAGATGGTATTGATTTTCAGTTAGTCTTTCAAAACTGTCTTTGTTAATATAAAATTGCACAGGATCAGTTTTATCTACTAAATTAAACCCTAATTTTTGAAAGCTATGTCCGTTAGACCAATCCCTATCGGCATAAGTCATCAGATCATTAAAGGGAGTTCTCTCTTTATAAAAATTTATTACTTTACTTAATCCACCCGGAATATTTACTTCTGGTAAAGTGCAAAATCTAATTAATTCGGCCGACAAATAGTTCTCTCCTTTAGATTTCATAATCAAATTATTAAAACAAGCAATTAATAAGAGTTGATTTTCGAAGAACAAACCATAAGCATGTTTTGACTTTACATAACCTTGTAGGTGATATTTATCTAAGAAAAGCTTGGCCTCAGTTTTTCCTACCTCCATAACCGTGCATTTTCTTGTATGTATCCTTTTATTTAAATCAACAAAATACTTTATACGATATAAAACCTGTTCGGGTTTATTTATCCAGACATCTTGCCAAAGATTTATAACTAGGAAGTTTTTATTTAAAAAAGATTCTTTTTCTAATTCGAGATCTTTAAAATTCGGAAGATTAAAAATGCTTATTAATCTGATTAAGATTTTATCCTTAATAATTAAAGTAGGAACAGTTAGATTTTTGAGTTCACCAATTACGCCATTCGATTTTAATGCTTTGATAAAATCTTGAATCCAAATTTGTTCTAAACCCAATGTTTAAATTTAAATAATTTATATCCGACAGATAATATTTCTTCCAATTCCATTTTAGATAGTTCTGAGAAAGAATTGACTAAGAAACAATTTTCACCATCAAATTTACCCAATTCTTTTAAATTTTGAACCATATCATTAGGTAATTTATCATTAAACAAACAACAATAAACTTGATTATTTTGAATATAGACCTTACAAAATTGGCGATTTTTTAAATTAGGATTTTCACTAGTACTTAATTTGTATTCATTTTCTGAATTAATTTCAGCGTTAAAGCCCATTGCAGCATAGGGTTGCATACTGGCTCTAATTGTTTGAAAAATTTCTATTGAACTAGTTTCCATAACACCACAAATAAAAAGATTAAAATTTATAAAATAGGCCTTTTACCTATCCCACCAATTTTCATTACTATAACCATTTTCTATTGAAATTGTTTCGCCTAAATAAGGGATAACAATATTCATATCACATTCTTTAGCAGCAACTGTTACACGTTGAGCGGGTTCTGACCATGTATGTGTAGAAAGCGCGAATTTACCCCAATGAACAGGGAATAATATTTTAGCCTTTAAATCCTTTGCAGCACTTACAGTCTGCTCAGGAAACATATGAATATCTGGCCAATAATTATTGTATTGCCCACATTCTAAAAAAACCATTTCGAATGGTCCATATTTATTTCCAGTTTCCTTAAAGTGTAGATCATAACCAGAGTCGCCACCCAAATAAAAATTACCTTTCGGTGTTTTTAATATAAATGCTGACCATAATGATAGATTTCTATGAAATTTACGCCCTGAAAAATGCCTACTAGAATCAGCAATAAATTGAAATCCACCTGGTAACTTATAACTTTCACCCCAGCTTAATTCAATTATCTTATCAGAAGAAATTCCCCAATGTTCTAAATGCTCACCTACTCCTAATGAAGTTATAAAAACAACATTTTTATTCCTTAACCATTTTATAGTATAATAATCTAAATGATCATAATGGTCATGGGTTATTATAATAACATCTAGTGGCGGCAAATTATCTAAATTAAAGAATTTTGAACCAGGAAATGGCTTTGTACCCAAATATTTGAATGGTGAAATTCTATCACCAAATACTGGATCTACTAAAATATTCATTCCTTCTAATTGCAAAAGATATGATGAATGTCCAAACCAAGTAACAGCAGGTAATTCTAAATTGAAATTAGGTGATTTTACAGGTAATTTACTCCTGGGAATTTTATTAGGATGTTTAGTTAATAAAACACGTTTAATTAATTCAAAATATGAGACATTTGATGGTTTAACATCAGTTTTGCTTATATTATTTAATGCGTTATTATTAAAATTGGGCAGTGATTTAATTCTTAATTTCCTATTTCCATCAGGTAATTTTCCAAATGATCTTAAGTTTAAGATATAAATTATGAAAAGAAAGATTATAAAAATAACTGTATACAAAATTGAGTTTTTATAGGTCTAAAATTGCGAAATTAACCATAATCATCATTTCTACTATCTAAATATAGTAACGTGCTAAAATATATTTAAATATTATAAGTATTTAACCTCAATTTATTAAATCCATTAGAATAAAGAAGTTTGAATATGTCTATTCTTAGTTTTATGCGACAAACTTAATTCACTATTAATAGAAAACAATTCAGATTCTTTAAATCGGCTAGCTACATTAATTAGCGTATGACCAGAAAATTGTTCAAATAAACTACCAACCAAATCAGGACAATTATTATTTTCTGATAAATGGCTTAATATTAAATGAGATAGTTGCTCGTTCTTATGGTTATTAAACAATTCTAAAGCCAGTAAATTAGATAAATGACCTTTTCCATCACTTATTCTACTTTTAAGGTAATATGGGTAATTACTATTTTTTAATAATTCTACATCATAATTAGCCTCTAAAAAAGCGGCATTACAAGAACTAAAATGTTTAATTAAATTAGTGCATACTGAACCTAAATCCGTAAAAACACCAATTTTTAAATCAAAAGAAGAAACTGTAAAACTAAATGGATCTATGGCATCATGTATTTTCCGGAAACAGTCGATTTTTAAATTACCAATATTAATTTCCTCACCATCTTGAATAAAATACAATAACCCCTTATCAATATTAAGTCGAGAATTAAAATAGGTAGGTTCACTTATAAATACCTTCGTTTTATACTTCTTTACAAAAACTTCTAATCCTTTAATATGGTCACTATGTTCATGAGAAATGAATATTGCTTCAATAGAATTAGGATCTAGATTTAACCTAGTAAGTCGCGCCCCTATTTCTTTTGCAGAAATTCCAGCGTCAATTAAGACTTTATGATCATCTGTACCAACAAAATAGGAATTCCCGTTACTTCCAGAATTAAGAGAAGCAAATTTTATATGCATTAAATAAAAATAACGATTTACATCGAAGTGAAATAGAATTTAAATAATTTATCAACAGTAGATTGAAGTTTTACACCCAATCAATTCCCATTTTCAATAAACTTAAGGTCTCCTGCTCAGCGCTTCCTTCAGTTGGCTCATAGTTATAAATCCATTTTGCGGTTGGAGGTAAACTCATTAAGATACTTTCTATTCTTCCATTTGTTTCTAAACCGAACTTTGTACCAGCATCATACACCAAATTAAACTCAGTATACCTACTTCTACGCATATATTGCCAGTTTTGTTCTTGTTCAGTATATGATTTATTTCTATTTCTGTTCATCAATTCCGTGTATACAGGTGCAAAAGTATCACCAACAGCAATAGAAAAGGCTAAAATATCATCCCATGACAGTCCTGTATTCTCAGGCTGTAAACGATCATAGAAAATTCCACCTATTCCGCGGGTTTCGTTTCTATGCTTAATAAAAAAATAAGAATCGGCTCTTTTCTTAAAATCAGGGTAAAATGAAGCGTTAAACTGATCGCAAGTATTTTTTAAAGCTTGATGAAAGAATTGGGCATCTTCCTTTATTATATAATGAGGGGTTAAATCTATCCCGCCACCAAACCATTTTAAACCTGCATTTCCATTACCATCAAAAGTTTCGAAATAACGCACATTCATATGAATAATTGGAACATGTGGGTTATTGGGATGGATTACAATAGAAACGCCTGTTGCGAAAAATTCTTCATCATTAGTATTAAACGCCTTTTTAATGGCATTAGGAAGTTCTCCATGAACTGCAGAAAAATTCACACCACCTTTCTCAATCACATTGCCTTCCTGTAAAATTCTGGTTCTTCCCCCACCTCCACCATCTCGGTTCCAGCTCTCTTCTTGGAACTTGCCTTTTCCATCACAAACTTCTAAAGCATTGCAAATCCTATCTTGCAACAACTTATATTTCTCTAATACTTCTTCTTTATTCATACGGTTGTAAATATAAGCAAAGGTGATAATTCTAAGACTATAAGATTTAGAAAGTTAAATGAACATGACATAAAAAATAAATGCTTTAATAGCCGAATCCCAAAAATTTAAATTTAATTAATCTTTGATTAGAACGGTTATTTATGCAATTTTAAAAAATGAAGGTTTCTGAGAGAACATTAAAATGGGCATTGAATTTTTATCCGCCTTTATTATTTCAAAGAATAATTGTCAAAAAATTCCATAAAAACTTTCGGGGTGTTGATGTTAAAATTAAAAACAGTATAGTTAATAGAAATTATAATGGATCCATATTTGGCGGCACAATATATGCAGCTACAGATCCATTTTATGCATTATTATTCGATCAAATTTTAAAACGTAAAGGGTATAAAGTAAGAGTATGGCTAAAAAGTGCCAGTATTCAATACTTAAAGCCAGGTAAGAAAGATTTACATTTTACAGTGAAAATTACGGATGAGATGCTTGCCGATGCTGAACAGTGTTTAACAGAAAATGGAAAATTTGTTAAAGCTTATCCCATGGAATTATATGATGAAAGTGGATTACTTTGCGCTACTGTAATGAATGAAGTATATTTAAGAAATAAACATTTTGGTGAAACCCAAAAAGTATCTATTTAATGATTAAAAATGACTTCGTTTATAAAATCCTTAATCATCGAAGGTGAAAATGAAACTGTAGATTTCAAAAACACGATTAGTAATTGTCATAAAATCGCGAAAACATTGGTTGCTTTTGCCAATAATAAAGGTGGTGTTTTGTTAATTGGGGTTAAAGATGATGGTTCCATTAAAGGGGTTAAAGATGAAGAAGAAGAGCGATTTATGATACTAAAAGCTGCTAATCAATACAGCAAACCAAGTATAAATATTACTTTTCAAGAATTCTCTGTTGATGATAAACTTGTTTTATTAGCCAAAATTCCGGAAAGCGACGATAAACCTTATTTCGCTTTAGATGAAGAGAATAAATGGTGGGCATATATTCGAATAAAAGATAAAACTGTATTGGCCAGTAGTATCATATTAGAAGTTTTAAAAAATCAACACATTGATCAAGAAATAAAATACTCTATCAATGAAGAAAAATTATTTAAATATTTACAAACCACACCTCAGATTAATCTAAAAGAATTTACAAAATTGACCAGACTATCCAATAAAAAATCATCCAAGATTTTAGCTAAATTATTGATAGCTGGCCTACTAAAATCTAACTGGGATGGCCAGTTAGAAACCTTCAGTTTAGCTGAATAAATAATTTAGACAAATAGCAATATACAGCTATCAAACAATAACATAATATTTTAAATGAACTTACTTCTACAAAAATATAAAACCTATTATAAAGAGACACTTTTATTAGCTTCACCAATCATTGTATCCCAACTTGGGCACACCTTAGTACATCTTGCAGACAGTATTATTGTAGGTCATTTTGCTGGCACAACAGAATTAGCAGCTGTTTCATTAGTAAATAGCATATTTATGATGGTATTAGTTATTGGAATGGGCGTAGCTAACGGATTAACACCATTGATTGCTAGAGAAAATGGTGCTAAAAACTATCATGAATGTGGTAAATTATTATCTAACAGCTTAATTTTAAATATATTAATTAGTATCGTATTATTCATATTTGTTTATTTCGGAACGTTAATTATAATAGATCATATCGGACAAGATCCAGAAGTTGTTCGCGTTGCAAAACCCTACTTAATGTTATTAGGAATTTCTATTATACCATTAATGATTTTTCAAACATTTAAGCAGTTTACTGAAGGATTAGGTTTTACTTTTCAAGCCATGATGGTCTCTATTTGGGGTAATTTAATCAATATTATTTTAGGTGTAATATTTGTAAAGGGCATGTTCGGAATAGAGCCTATGGGCGTAAAAGGCGTAGGTTACAGCACTTTAATTGATAGAATACTTATGGCTATAGCCATGGGTGCATATGTAATGCGATCAAAACATTTCAAGAAATATTTAGAGAACTTCAACTTTTTCTATTATACCAAGGAAAAAATTAAGAATATTTTCAAAATTGGAATCCCTATTTCAATGCAGTATTTATTTGAAATAAGTGCCTTTAGTGGGGCGGCTATATTAGCGGGTACAATTAATCCTGCTACCCAAGCTGCGCATCAAATCACGATTACTTTAGCCGCAATGACATATATGATGGCGAGTGGAATTGCGTCTGCAGCAACTATTAAAACTGGTAGTAGTTTAGGAAGTCAGAATTATTTAAGCTTACGCTTATCGGCGATATCTAGCTACCATTTAGTTTTACTATTAATGAGTATAACCGGTATATTATTTATGGTTTTAAATAAAACTTTACCTTATATTTTTACTACAGATAAAGCTGTTATAGATATTGCTGTTCAATTATTTATCATTGCAGGTTTCTTCCAACTATTTGATGGTACACAAGTTGTTGGATTAGGAATATTGAGGGGTTTAGGAGATGTAAATATCCCCACAATAATTACTTTCTTAGCATATTGGGTAATTGGAATTCCACTAGGTTATTTCCTAGGTATTTATCTTAAAATGGGAATCAACGGAATATGGTACGGACTAACTTTTGCCTTATTAACCACATCAGTTCTATTATTCTTAAGATTCCAAAATCAGACTAGGAAGCTAATTAAAAATCAAAATAAGCATCAAGCCCCTATTCCTTATTTAGAGTAGTTTCTTGCTAACATTAAACAATACTTGCGCAGCTAAATGAACATCAGCGAATGAGTTGTACAAAGGAACCGGACTTAACCTAATTACATTTGGAGATCTCCAGTCGCCCAATACATTATTTTCTACCAACTCATCAAATATCTCCTTGCCTTTTGATTGAGCGATGATAGACAACTGCGCACCTCTTTGATTTTCGTCTTCTGGCGTAATAATTTTATATTGCTCTATACCCAATGCATTATTTACTTCCTGGATTAAAAAGTACAAATAAGAAGTTAGTTTAACACTTTTTTCTCTTAATGTATCCATATAACCAGCCTTCTCAAACAACTTTAAAGAAGCATGATACATGGTCAAAGGAATTACTTGTGTACAACTAATTTGCCATCCATCTGCACCCAATTCAGGTATAAAACCTGATTCCATTTTAAATCTATTGCTTTCATTATAACCCCACCAACCTGCTAATCTATTTAAGTTAGGATTGTTGAAATGATTTTCATGAACAAATATGGCACTTATACCACCTGGACCAGAGTTTTGATATTTATAGGAACACCAACATGCAAAATCTACCTGCCAGTTGTGTAGCTCCAGTTTAACATTACCAGCAGCATGAGCTAAATCAAATCCAACAAAAGCGCCTACTTCATGACCAGCTTTGGTTATGGCTGCCATATCAAATAATTGACCAGTAAAGTAGTTAACCCCACCAAATAAAATTAAGGATAAGCTATCTTTATTTTCTTGAATAGCTTCTAATATATCTTCTTGACTAATAGTAAAATTACCATCCTTTGGTTTAACTTCTACTATAGCTTCTTTAGGATCTAAACCATGGTGTCTAATTTGACTTTCTATTGCATATTGATCTGATGGAAAAGCATTAGCTTCCATCAAAATTTTGAATCTAGTTTTAGTCGGCTTATAAAAACTGATTAATAATAAATGTAAATTAACAGTAAGCGTATTCATCGGACAAACTTCCAATTCGGAAGCCCCCACCAATGGTGCTAATAAACGCTTCACCTCTTTATGATAATACATCCAAGGATTTTCACCGTCAAACCAACCTTCAACACCTAGTTTTTCCCAATTTTGAAGTTGATTTTCTATAGCATTTTTTAATGACCTAGGCTGTAAACCCAATGAATTGCCACATAAATAATTTATTGGTCTAGAATTATTATCAGGGAAATAAAACTCATTTCTAAAATTACGAAGTATATCTTGGTCGTCTAAAGATTGAGCAAAGCTCGAGGTATTTTCAAATGTCATTATTTGGATGCTTATATAGCTTACAAATTTACGAAAAGTGACTTGTCAACAATAAAAATTATACAAACCACTGATTTTTAATTATTTATTATTTAACAAGTTTAAAATAAGGGTTAAATATTCCTTATCTACTTCATCGAAAGTATTTAATTCTATACTATCAACATCTAAAACCCCTTGTATTTCATCATTTAGATAAAATGGCAGGACAATTTCTGACCTCGACATAGAACTACAGGCAATATGACCAGGAAAAGCTTCAACATCTGGCACAATTAGCGTTTTTTCTTGCGCCCAAGATGCTCCACAAACCCCTTTTCCTTTAGAAATTCGAGTACATGCTACAGGACCTTGAAATGGACCCAATACTAATTCATTATCCTTTATCAAATAAAAACCAACCCATAACCATCCAAATTGCTCCTTTAGTGCAGCGGAAATATTCGCCATATTGGCGATTAAGTCTGATTCTCCAGAAATTAAAGCTTCTATTTGAGGGATTAATGATTGATAAGCTGTTCTTTTATCTTCCGTTAATATTATTTTTAAATCTTCTGCCATAATTCAAAGTTAAGATTTAAACATCAAACAGTCATTAAAAAAGTAAATAGTTAAATTTGAAATTTATAATTAATTATCATGAGAATAATAGCAGAACTTCCCCATCCAGATTGCAAAATCACCATCTTTAATATGAACCAAAAATACATTGTGAAACTTGAGCAAGGACCGCTGGAACAATCTTATAAAATTTCAGAATTAGATCTTGCTGGAGGAGGGGTAAACGATGTGTTTGAAATTATTGATGATGCCTTTATCCAAGAAGCATTACAGCATTTCAGTCAAATGCGCTTAACTTTCCATAATGCGTATAAAAGAAACAACTTTTAAGACATAACTTATTGATTTACAACTCAAAATACATTTAAACAAAATATAATTTTAAAATTAGGGTGATTTTAACACCCTTTTTTATTGGATATATAAACTATTAATTGAATATTTTATATATAATAATATTGATTATTAGTATTTTATGATTATTAACAAAATATAATTTTGAGTCCTAATTTTGCCAAATATATGGGAGGTTGGGAAGTTAGGAAGTCAGAAAAGACGGAAAAGTTATGAAGACAGTAAAGTGGGAAAAGTTAGAAAGACAGTAAAGTCGGAAAGATTTGGAGTTAAGAATAAATCATTGATCCAATAAGGTAGGCATCCCCACTTTCGGACTCGCGGACTTAAAGACTTTCCGACTATAAAAATTGTTGTGAAAGACGGGAAAGTTGGGAAGACAGTAAAGTCGGAAAGATATAGAGCTTAGAATAAATCATTGAATCAAATTAGGAAAGCATCCCCTCTTTCGGACTCGCGGACTTACAGACTTTCCGACTATAAAAATTGTTGTAAAAGACGGGAAAGTTGGGAAGACAGTAAAGTCGGAATGATATGGAGCATAGAATAAATCATTGATCAAATTAGGAAAGCACCCCCCCTTTCGGTCTTACGGACTTACGGACACTCAAAACTTTGAGATGATAATTCTAGACGAATTTTATCTTAAAGCGAATAAGATTTTCTCTATTCGCATATGTCTTTTTGCTCCTATTTAACGGCTTTCCCTCCATTTTACCTATATTAGTCGTATAAAAGTTCTTTCTTCCCTAAAAGTCGTGTTATTTATTAATTTTAAACTAGAAATTTGTTAGTTCAAACAACCATTTGATTAAAAGTCACAAAACCTACTTTTAACAGATTTTAACACCCTTTTTGATACATTTATTCAGATATTTAGACACATGTTTATTGAGATAAAAAACAAATATTTAAGGATTACTTCCATCGTCTTTTATGTAATAATCCTTTTCTTCTGTGCCTTACAACTAAATTTCCTTTGGCTATTTGGTTTCTCTCCGCGTTATGCCGATATAAAAAGACCTAGTCAGCAAGTTGGTTCTGAATTATATACTACAGATGGTAAATTAATTGGAAGGTATTATAGAGAAAATAGAACACCTATAAAATATGACGAAATAGCTCCAAGTGCTGTTAAAGCATTAATTGCTCGCGAAGATGCTCGTTTTTACAGTCATTTCGGGATAGATTTCGTTTCCTTATTATCAAGCGGTATCTCTACTGCTACGGGCGATAAAAGAGGTGCTAGTACTATTACACAACAATTGGCCAAAAACTTATACCGAACTAGATATAATAAATCGCAAGGTATAACGCGCTATATTCCATTGGTAAGATCAATAATTCCTAAATTAAAAGAATGGTTAACTTCTATAAAATTAGAATCTAATTATTCAAAGGAAGATATTATTACCATGTATTTGAATACGGTTTCTTTTGGAAATAATGCATACGGTATTAAAACAGCATCAAGAGTATATTTCGATAAAGATGCGATTGAATTAACGGTTCCTGAGTCAGCATTATTAATAGGTCTATTAAAAGCAACCTCATCATATAATCCATTTAAATATCCAGAAAGAGCGATAGAGAATAGAAATATCACGCTTTCACAGATGAATAAATATAAATATTTATCGGATTCAGATTTAAAAAAATACCAAGAAGAAAAGCTGGTATTAAGGCCAGGTAATAACACAGAAAGTGCGAATGGTGATTCTTATTTAAGAGCTGCTGTAGATAAATATTTAGCGAAATGGTGCGAAGAAAATAATATTGATTTGTATGAAGATGGTTTAAAGATTTATACAACTATAGACAGCAGATTACAAAAATATGCTGAAGAAGCAATGAGTAGTCAGATGAGAATCTTACAAAAAAGATTTTATGCAGCTTGGGGTAATGAAGATCCTTGGGAAGATTCTGAAGGCAATAAAATTGATTACCCAAATAGAGCACTTAAAACAACTGAATTATATAAATTTTTAAAATCTAAATTTAAAAATCAGGAAGATTCAATTAACCACTATGTAAACTTAAAGAAGAAAATGAAAGTGTTTTCTTGGTATGGTGATAGGGATACATTATTTTCTACTATGGACTCTATAAAATATTATGGAAAAATCCTTAATACCGGCATGATGTCGCTCGATCCATTTAGTGGAAAGATAAAAGTTTGGATAGGTGGTGTAAATAATAAATATTTTAAATATGACCATGTAAATCAATCTAAACGTCAAGCAGGATCAACTTTTAAACCTTTTGTATATTTAGCCGCATTACAAAACGGGATGACACCTTGCGACACATTAATAGATAAACCAGTTAGTATTCCATATAAATTAAATGGTAAAATAGAATATTGGGAACCTAAAAATGCAGATTGGTCTAACAGCTACATGTCTATGAGTTTAAGATGGGCAATGAGTAAATCTGTTAATACAATTACAGCTCAGCTTACTCAAAAAGTTGGACCAGAAAATGTAGTAAAATGGGCTAACGAATGTGGTATTGAGAGCAAAATAGCTGCTGTTCCATCTGTTGGTTTAGGCAGTAATGATGTTACCGTTTTTGAGATGGTGCGAGCATACGGAACCTTTTTAAATAAAGGTGTAAGAACAGATCCTATTTTGGTTGAAAAAATTACTGATTTAGATGATAATATAATTGAAGAATTTACTGCAAAAACTAAGCGCGTATTAACCGAAGAAATTGCATGGTTAATGCTTTATATGTTTAGAGGAAGTATGGAAGAACCAGGCGGAACTTCACAAGCTTTATGGGGTTGGGATTTATTTAAGAAAAACAACCAAATTGGTGGAAAAACAGGCACAAGTTCTGATTACGTTGATGGTTGGTATATGGGTATCACCAAAGATTTAGTTACTGGTGTTTGGGTTGGAAATGATGAAAGAAGTGCACATTTTCAAAATAGTGAGCAAGGAGAAGGTTCTAGAACTGCATTACCAATGTTTGCCAAGTTTATGGAAAAAGTTTATAACGATCCAAATTCTGGCTATACGTATGGACAATTCCCTAAACCAACTACTAAAATTACTATAAAATACGATTGCCCTAGTCCTAGAATAAGTAGGGATACTACATCAACCGATAGTTTAGCTATTGATTCATTACAACAGGTAGATCCTACAATAATAGAAGAACAAACTAATAACGAACCAGAAAACACACCTCAAATTAGAGAAAACAACAAAAGTTCGAACAGCCAATCTTTACAGACCCCAACCCCACCTACTCCACTTAGCAATAAAGAGGAAAGGGATTTAAGAAGAAAGCAAAAACAAGAAGAAAAAGAAAAGAAAAAAAATAATGATTAAAAGCTAAACAAAATAGCTTTTATTAAATTATATAAAACAGGCAAAAAGATTACTAAACTACTCTATATGAATATGCAAATTTATACCCTAAAAAAATATCTTGCATTGGTAACGTTGCTATTTGCAACCATTTTTAGTGCAAATGCTCAATTTTTTGGTCAAAACAGAGTTAGATATAAAAACGAAGATTTTAAAGTTCTTCAAACACCGCATTTTGAGCTTTACTATTACCTTAAAAATGATGCAGTAGTAAAGAAATTTGCCGATGATGCAGAAACTTGGTATAAAATGCATCAAGAGGTATTTAGAGATACTTTTTTCAAAAAGAATCCAATCATCCTATATAGTAATCATGCTGATTTTCAACAAACTACAGCTTTAAGCGGTGGCGTTGGAATTGGAACGGGCGGGGTAACAGAAGCATTTAAAAACAGGGTAATTATGCCCGTAATGGAGCTTAACAATCAAACCCGACATGTATTAGGTCACGAGTTAGTGCATGCATTTCAATACCATACATTATTAGAAAGAGATTCACTCTCTTTAGAAAACATGTCTCAAATACCATTATGGATGGTAGAAGGTATGGCCGAATATCTGTCAATTGGAAAGAAAGACGCATTTACATCCATGTGGATGAGGGATGCCTTGTTAAATAGAGATATACCTTCACTAAAAGATTTAAGTAATTCAAATAAATACTTCCCTTATAGATACGGACAGGCATTCTGGACCTTTATTGGATCGGTTTATGGAGACACAACCATTGTACCTTTAATGAAATCTACCGCAAGATTTGGTTATGAAAAAGGTATTATGAACACTTTTGGATTCAGTGATAAAACTTTATCAGGATTATGGAAAAGTGCAATTGAAACGCATTACAGACCAATGCTTAAATCAGACAGTTCGCAAATTAAAATAATTGGAAACAAAATTATCGACGAAAAAAATGCTGGTCAGATGAATTTAGCACCAGCTATTAGTCCAAACGGACAATACGTTGTTTTCTTATCTGAAAAGGATTTATTTGGAATCGACTTATTTTTAGCGGATGCAAAAACTGGAAAAATAATTAGAAAATTAAGTAGCCAAGTTTCTAACTCTCATATAGATGATTATAATTTCTTGGAATCTTCAGGTGCTTGGTCGCCAGATAGCAAGCAATTTGCATTTAGTATTTTCAGTAAAGGAAGAAATCATTTGCTAATACTAAATATAGATGATGGAAAAACTATTCTAAACACACCAATGGGTAATGTAGAACAGTTTGGTAACTTAACCTGGTCGCCAGATGGTAAAGAAATTGCTTTCTCTGGGATGGCTGAGGGTCAGAGTGATATTTTCACTTATAACCTTGAAACAAAGAAAATCACCAATTTAACTAATGATATATATTCGGATTATGCGCCAAACTATGCTCCAGACGGCACAAGAATAGTATTCTCAACTGATAGAGTTTCTATGATCGCTGGAACTAATGAATCTTATCATCCATTAAATATTAGCATTATAAAACTATCAGATAATTCTATCTCTCACCTACCCGTTTTTAAAGGTGCGAACAATTTAAACGCAAATTTTTCTGGTGATAGTAATAGAATATTCTTTTTATCTAATAGAGATGGATTTAGGAATTTATATGAATATGATTTGGTAAATAAAACCACAAAACAACTAACTGATTATTTTACAGGCATAAGTGGAATTACAGAATTTTCTCCTGCAATTTCTGTTTCAAAAAATGATGATATAGTTTACAGTTATTATAGATATCAAAAATACACCTTATATAATGCTTCATATAACAGCTTTTCTAAAACCCAAGTGGACGAAAATGATGTTAATATGAATGCTGCAATATTACCTCCAGTTCAAAATACAGGTGTTAATGTTATTAATTCAAATCTTAAAAATTTCGAAAGATTTGATAAAATTAAGACCAATGAATTTAAAGAGGTTCCATACAAAGCAAAATTCAGCTTAGATTATATTGCAAATAGTGGTGTTGGAGTTTCAACCAGTAGATTTGGAACAGGCGTACAAGGTGGTATAATCGCAACATTTAGTGATATATTAGGCAGAAATCAAATTATTGCCAATGTTTCTGTAAACGGAGAAATCTATGATTTTGGCGGAATGGTGGGCTATATTAACCAACGCTATAGGATAAATTATGGAGCAGCATTATCACACATACCCTATATTTCTGGTTTACAATCTTATGGTATAGAAACAGTTGAACTAAGCAACAACACTACTATAGATGTTTTAAATCAACGAACAGATATTGTTAGAACTTTCGAGGATCAAGTTCAACTATTTGCATCATATCCATTTAGTAAGGTGCATAGATTTGAAGCGGGAACAGCTGCCTCTAAATATAGCTATAGAATAGATAGATTTAGTAATTATTACGATTCATACGGACAATACTTAGGTTCTAATAAACGTAAATTAAGTAGCACAGAAGCCCTAAAAGACTACGGAACGCCGTTTGATTCATTTAGTATATTCCAATTAAATGCTGGTTTTGTGGGCGACAATTCAATTATGGGGGTTGCAGCCCCATTAGATGGATTTAGATACAGAATAAGTGGTGAACAGTATTTTGGAGATTATAATTTCTCTGCGGTAAACATTGATTTAAGAAAATACGTAAGATTAAAACCAATAACCTTAGCTGCAAGAGCATTTACCTATATGCGTTTAGGTAAGGATGGAGAAAACTTATATCCATTGTATGTGGGTTATCCATATTACATAAGAGGATATGATGCCAATACATTCAGCAATATTCAAAGACAAGAAGGAACTTTCGATATTAATCAACTATCTGGAAGTAAAATAGCTACGGTAAATTTCGAAGTTAGATTACCGTTCACTGGCCCCAAAAAAATAGCACAAATACCATCTAAATTTTTATTTACCGATTTAAATTTATTTATGGATGCGGGTTTAGCTTGGGATGAATACTCGAAAGTATCTTTCGCTAGTCAACCTAGCGGAGAAATTCTACCAAACGGAAGACCAGCAGAACGCGTTCCTGCAATAAGTACAGGTATTTCTTTAAGAGTTAATTTACTAGGTTATTTAATAATAGAACCTTATTACGCAATTCCATTTCAACGAAATGATTTAAGGACTAAAGGTGTATTTGGTGTAAATTTCGCACCTGGTTGGTAAAATATAAACAACAATTAAAATTAATGCCCCCAATAACTATAGTTTTGGGGGCATTTTTATTATGAAAGTATATTTAAAGGCAAAGCTATTTGATTTAACAAATGTTGTTGCGATTTTTCAAATTGGTATCCTGGCGTTAAATCAATCCAATCAGGATTACATGAACGCACTAGTCTTTCTTTTTGAATTCGAGTAAATCTACTCAATAGTTTAAATCTATTTAAAACTTGCTCTTCAGTTTTTAATTCTTCAAAATAAACCAAACGCGTTAATTGTTGAGTCTGATCAAAAAACAAATTAGGCATTTGTTTATAAAATGATAATGTTTTAGATAAATCGCTACTTATCCCAACGTGAAGATTAACTCTATTTCTATCTGTTACTATGTATACAAATTTTTTCATGATTTCCGCTTTGAAGATTAAAAAACTAATTAATTTAGATATTTACTTGTTTTTAAAATTATATTTACTAACTTTATTGGCACAATATTACTAATAATTTTAGTATTTACAAATTTATTTAACATTTTTTTTATCATGTCGAACATAGCTAACAACCTAAAATACTTACGTAAGAAAAATAACCTCACCCAACAGCAATTTGCTGATATTATGAATATTAAAAGATCATTAGTTGGGGCTTACGAAGAAGATAGAGCTGAACCTAAATATGAATTACTAAAAAAAATAGCTGAATATTTTGAATTGAGTATTGATGAATTTATTAATGAAGAAATAAATGATCAATGGAAATCTAAACCAAAGAGTCAAGGTAGCAATTTAAGAGTGTTAAGTATATCTATAGATAAAAACGACAATGAAAATATTGAACTTGTACCAGTAAAAGCTAGCGCGGGTTATTTAAATGGGTATGCTGACCCACAATACATCCAAGACTTACCAAAATTTCAGTTACCTATTCCAACCTTAAAACAAGGGACCTATAGAGCATTTGAAATTATGGGTGATTCAATGTTACCAATTCAACCGGGAAGTATAATAATTGGCGAATATTTAGATAACTGGAATGACATAAAACAAGGTGAAACTTATATTATTATTAGCTTAAACGAAGGCGTAGTATATAAGAGAATAGGAAATAAATATAAAGAGAACAAGGACTTAAAATTAATTTCAGATAATAAAGTTTACGATCCTTATACAATTCCAGCTGAAGATATTTTAGAAATTTGGAAAGCAAAAGCATTTATATCTACTGCCCTACCGGAACCTTCGCCAGAACCAACAATGGAATCGCTAACACAAATGATGGCTCAAATGCAAAAAAGCATATCTAGCTTAAACAAGAATTAGATTAAAAAAAATCAGAAATACTAGAAAACAAAAAAGCCCCGGAAATTTCGGGGCTTTTCTATTATAAAATAACTTAAGCTTATTTTACTGCATCAACCACAGCTTTAAAAGCTTCTGGGTGATTCATTGCTAAATCAGCTAATACTTTACGGTTTAAACCGATTTCTTTTGAAGCTAATTTACCGATAAATTGAGAATAAGATAATCCGTGTTGACGAGCACCAGCATTAATACGTTGAATCCATAATGCGCGGAATTCTCTTTTCTTAACTTTACGATCGCGATAAGCGTATTGTAAACCTTTTTCTACTGTGTTTTTCGCTATGGTATATACCTTTGAGCGTGAACCCCAATAACCTTTAGCTAATTTGAGGACTTTTTTTCTTCTTCTTCTCGAAGCAACTGCGTTTACCGAACGTGGCATGTTTAAATTGATTTTGGTAAGCGGCGTTCGCTAATGCGATCCTTTAAAGCCTGATACCTGGTTAAAAATTAATTAATTACTTTCCAATGCAAAGCATACGTTTTACGTTACCCATATCAGCATCATGTACCATGCTGGTATTACTTAGGTTACGCTTACGTTTAGTACTCATCTTAGTTAAGATGTGACTTTTGTATGCATTTTTTCTAGCGATTTTACCTGTTCCAGTAAGCGAAAAACGCTTTTTAGCACTGGAATTGGTTTTCATTTTTGGCATAACTCTATTTTTATTTCGTTTGTATTATTTTTTAGCAACTTTAGGCGCTAATGTTAAAAACATTCGCTTTCCTTCTAATTTAGGTAAAAGTTCTACTTTACCATAATCTTCTAAAGCTTGTGCAAATTTTAATAAAAGGATTTCTCCTTGCTCTTTATATACAATTGCACGACCTTTAAAATGAACATAAGCACGAACTTTTTCTCCGTTTTCTAAGAAACTAATTGCATGCTTTAGTTTAAATTGGAAATCATGATCACTGGTATTCGGTCCGAAACGGATCTCCTTAATAACAGTTTGCTTAGCATTTGCTTTAATTTCTTTCTGTTTCTTTTTTTGCTCGTATATAAATTTACTGTAATCTATAATACGACATACTGGAGGAACAGCATTTGGTGAAATCTCTACTAAATCAAGATCTAACTCATCAGCAAGTTCCAAAGCTTTCGCAAGAGGATATATTCCTTGCTCTACATTATCTCCAGCTAAACGTACTTCAGACGCTTTAATAAACTGATTGATATTATGTTCTGCTTCTTTTTTCTTAAAAGGAGGTCTTGGGCCCCTATTAAATCCTGGTCTTCCTAATGCCAAATTTTTTACTTTTTAAACTGTTATTTCTTTAATCATTAATTCACTAAATTCAGAAACGGTCATAGTACCTAAATCTCCTTCACCATGTTTCCTAACGCTTACTTTTCCTTCTTCCATCTCTTTTTCCCCTATTATAAGCATATAAGGCACTTTTTTCACTTCCGCATCTCTAATTTTCCTGCCAATCTTTTCATCACGACCGTCAATTAGACCGCGAATATCGGAAATATTTAGTTCTTCTGAAACTTTTTTTGCATATTCTTCATACTTTTCTGAAATAGGAAGTATGATAAATTGTTCAGGAGAAAGCCAAAGTGGGAAATTACCAGCACAATGTTCAATTAAAACTGCAATAAATCTTTCTAAAGATCCAAATGGAGCTCTATGAATCATGACCGGAACATGTTTTTGATTATCACTTCCTGTATATTCCAATTCAAATCTAATTGGCAAGTTATAATCAACCTGAATAGTTCCCAGTTGCCATTTTCTGCCAATAGCATCACGAACCATAAAGTCTAATTTCGGACCATAAAATGCAGCCTCACCTAGTTCAATTACAGTTTTTAAGCCCTTTTCTTCTGCAGCTTCAATAATTGCCTGTTCTGCAATTTTCCAGTTTTCTTCCGACCCTAAATATTTGTTTTTATTTTCTGGATCTCTCAACGAAATCTGAGCAATATAATCTTCAAATCCCAATGTTTTAAAAACATACAGAACCAAATCAATTACTTTTTTAAATTCATCTTTTACTTGATCAGGTCTACAAAATAAATGCGCATCATCTTGAGTAAACCCTCTAACCCTAGTTAATCCATGTAATTCTCCACTTTGCTCGTATCTGTAAACAGTACCGAACTCTGCAAAACGCAATGGCAAATCTTTATATGACCTTGGTTTAACTTTATAAATCTCACAGTGATGAGGACAATTCATAGGTTTCAAAAAGAACTCTTCGCCTTCTTGAGGTGTTCTTATTGGTTGAAAAGCATCTTTACCATATTTTTCATAATGGCCAGATGTTATATAAAGATTTTTATTACCAATATGTGGAGTAACAACTTGTTCGTACCCGGCTTTTGCTTGCGCCTTGGTTAAAAACTGAACCAATCTTTCTCTCAAAGCAGCGCCTTTAGGTAACCATAAAGGTAAACCCATACCTACTTTTTCAGAAAAAGCAAACAGTTCTAATTCTTTACCTAATTTTCTATGATCCCTTTTCTTGGCTTCTTCGATCATTAACAAATAAGCTGTTAATTCACTTTGCTTTGAAAAAGTAACACCATAAATACGGGTTAATTGTTTTTTAGTTTCATCGCCTCTCCAATACGCACCAGCCACATTCATTAATTTTACGGCTTTGATGAAACTCGTATCTGGAATATGTGGACCTCTACAAAGATCCGTAAACTCGCCTTGTTTATAGAATGTTATTTGTCCGTCTTCTAATCCTTCTAATAAATCTAACTTATACTCATCTCCTTTTTCTTGAAAATAAGCTATAGCGTCGCTTTTTGAAACGGATTCACGAACAAAAACTTCTTTTCTTTTAGCCAATTCGAGCATTTTTTGCTCTATCTCTTTAAAATTATCTGAAGAAAACTCTCTATCACCAAAATCTACATCGTAATAAAAGCCAGTTTCTATAGCAGGTCCAATTCCAAATTTAGTTCCAGGATATAATGCTTCTAAGGCCTCGGCCATTAAATGGGCTGATGAATGCCAGAATGTTGATTTCCCAGCCGGATCATTCCAGGTTAATAATTTAACATGAGCATCCGTTTCAATGGGCCTATGAGCATCCCAAACTTCGTTGTTAACTTCTGCTGCAAGGACATTTCTTGCTAAACCTTCGGAAATTGAAAGTGCAATTTGATGGGCAGTTGTGCCCTGTGGATACGTACGTTGCGATCCATCTGGAAGAGTAATAATCATCTACAACTATGATTTAAATTTAATATATAACTTCAATAATCACCTACAATGTGATTTATTCTTACACAAAGATACAAATTCTTAAAGATATTTTTAAGGCATTAAAAAAGAGGACCTAGATCCTCTTTTAAATATTTAACCTTGTTTGTTTTAGTTAATTACGATATTTCTTACGTTACCTTGGTTACCACCAGCTCCTCTATCGCCACCTTGATTATTTCTCATTCTTCTCATCATGCTCTCCATTTTGGCCGCGTACTCCTCTTTTGTTAAAGCAATAGCCTTTTTAGGCGGATTCACATCTTTTGCATTTACATTTCTATATTCAATACTTTTTGCAATTGTTGAGTTTCCTTTAGCTTCTATTGATAAAACTGCGCCTTCTGTCCAAATATTCGGATTAGGAGAAAAATCAAAACCTAAATCATTGGTGTACCAAATAACTGTTTCTTCTGTTACTTCCTTTTCCATACCCAAAACAGTAGCTTTTCTTGTGCTTGTAACTACTGCTTTTTTAGCATTTAAACCTAGCAAAGTTTTAGTTTCATCAGTTTTTATAACTTTTATTACTGGAGGTTCATTAGAATATTGAACAACACTGTTGTTTTGGTTATTTGGTCTGTTTTGTCCAGCATTTTGATTTTGGACACCTTGACCTTGAGGTCTGTTTTGGTTACCTCCACCAAATCCGTTGTTTCCACCTAAGTTCAATTTCAATTCACCTGGCATTACAAAAATAGAATCGTTCAAAGTAAATACTTCATACATTTTCTTTTCAGGGATATTATAGTAATAATCTCTATTTGCATTACCACCCATTCTGCCCATCATTCTACCCATATTCATACCGCCAGTCATGCCACCACCTTCAGAATTACTATCTTCAAAATCCTGAACTAACATATAACTTGCATGCGTTGCATTAAATAGCAATTCATAATCTATTTTTGAAGCTTTTGGCATTCTTGCCAACATCTCAGGTGAAATTGTCATTCCACTAGCTGCAGCCATGGCAGCAGGATCAACTGTTACTTGATATTGTATTGCACCAGAAGTTTTTTTCTGTGCCATTGAACTCATGCCTAGTCCAACTAATGCTATTGCTAGAATAAATTTTCTTTTCATTATTTTTTTTAAAATTTAACTTTCTATGTAAGCTTAAATTTTCATCTCAAATAGAACATTCAAATTTCTTTAAATTATGATCGAAAATATGTTAAATATTGTTAAAAACTGATTTCTAAAATTCTGGTGTTTCCAACCATCCATGTGTCAGTACATCAGCAATATGCATGCATTTTATAGGTAATTTTTGTTGGTCAATATACCCCTGTAAGTGTAACAAACAAGATAGGTCTGTAGAAATGATAAAATCTGCCTGAACATCCATTGCGTGGTTAACTTTTTGTTGAGCCATAGCTGATGAAATAGAATCAAATTTAACTGCAAATGTACCTCCAAAACCACAACACATATCACTATCTTTTAATTCTACTAATTCTAAACCGTGAACTTTTTCTAACAACATTCTTGGTTCATCTTTTATCTTACATTCTCTTAATGCACTACAAGAATCATGATAAACGGCGCGACCTTCCAATTCTGCTCCGAAATAAGTTTTACCTGCTACATTGATTAAAAAATCGGAAAGCTCATAAATATTGTTCTGAATATTCCTGCATTTATTATGTAAAGTGGTATTGGTAAATAAATCGTTATAGCCCTTTTTAACCATACCTACACAAGATGCAGAAGGCGATACTATATAATTTTGATCACCAAAATCTTGTAAAAATTTATTTCCAATTTCCTTTGCTTCAGGCCAATATCCGGCATTATAGGCTGGCTGACCACAACAGGTTTGATTTTCATTATATGTAACAGTATATCCAGCTTTTTCTAATAACCTAATGGTATTTAGAGCGGTCTCTGGATAAATTTGATCAACAAAACAAGGAATAAAGAGTTCTACTTTCATAAATTTAGATTAAGCAACAGCCTTAAGAGTTTTAGGCTCAGCTCGCTTAAGAAGGAACAAAAATACTAAACCTATAATAAAGAATGAAGCCAACACTACTACAGAATTTCTCATTCCAAATAATTCACCGATAAAACCAAAACTAAACATACCAAATACCAAGGCTACTTTCTCTGTAACGTCGTAAAAACTAAAATATGAAGAGAATTCGGTATTATTTTGAGGTAAAAATTTAGAATATGTTGATTTAGAAAGTGATTGAATACCACCCATTACTAATCCTATCATACCTGCAAGTATATAAAACTGGATTTCAGTTTCTACAAAATATCCACCAACGCAGGCTCCTATCCATATTATTACTACACCAATAAGTACATTTACGTTTCCAAATTTATTTTTAGCTAAATAAGACATACCCAATGCTCCAGGAATAGCCACCAACTGTAATATTAATATTGTAGCTATTAGCTTCTCTGTACCTAAATTTAATTCTTGTTCGCCAAATAAAGTAGCTACTAACATTACTGTTTGAACACCCATTGAATAAAAAAAGAAAGCAAATAGAAAACGTTTTAAATATTTCATGTGTTTGGCGTGATCCCAAACCTTTTTTAATTTAAAAAAACCATCAGTAAAGATATTGCCCGATATATTTTTGGTCTCTTGTTTACTTCTTGGTAAAAACAAGAATGGAATTTGAGCAAATCCTATCCACCAAACTCCTACCATAAAAAATGATAATCTCGAGGCTTCTCCTTCATTTTTAAGTCCGAAAAAACTAGGAAAAAACACAAATGCGAAACAAATTAATTGAAGTATTACACTTCCAATATAGCCATATGTAAAACCTTTTGCACTTACTATATCTTGCTGATCTATAGTGGCAATTTCAGGTAAATAAGCATTATAAAACACTAGACTACCCCAAAAACCTAATGTAGCTAATATAAAAAAGACTATACCGACAGTTAGGCTATTTTGATCAAAAAATACCAATCCACAACAAGCTAAGCCTCCCAAATAGGTAAAGAATTTCATAAATGACTTTTTATTGCCCTTGGTATCTGCTATTGAAGATAAAATAGGTGATATTAATGCGATAATTAAAAAAGCGAAAGCCATTGAATAGCTATACAAAGAAGAATTTACGAACTTAAATCCTAAAAAATCAACATAATCAACCGTGCTATTATTGTTATCAGAAGTAATAGCAGTATAATAGGCAGGAAAAATGGTTGATGTTATAACCAAATTATAAGCAGAATTAGCCCAATCATAAAACGCCCACGATATTATTGTTTTTTTATTGTTTCTTATTTTGTTCATGGTTTATGATGGCGAATGTATAAAATTTTTAATTTCTATTAGTTTAAATAATACCAAATACCATCTGTTTTAATTTTACCCGCTTCCAATAAATCTTTTAATCGATTTATAATTTTTTCTTCTGAAATGTCTTTTATTCCTTCAACAATTTCCTCATAATTCTTTCTTCCTGATTGGAGAAGGGTTATGAGTTCATAATCTAACATTTCCATGTATGAATTAACCTTAAGTCGCTTTTTTTCTGCAATACAAACATCACAAATACCACATTTATCAGCCGTAATTTCATTAAAGTACTTTAACAACAAAATACTCCTGCAAACATCTTTGGAGGCATATTCAATTACCGAATCTATTTGTTTTTCATGTATTTCTTGTCGCTGTTTAATAAATTTAACATCTATATCCATATGGCTAAGTTGTGTTCTTCCTACCATAAAGGTTAACTGCGGAACATCTGTTTGTTGTAGGTATTGAATTAATTCCTGGCTTTCTAAGTATTTTAAAGTATTGATTACTTCATTATAGGACACTTTTAATCTATTCGCTAATTCTGCTTCATTTATTTTCGTAAAATGATCAAAAATACCCCCATAAGAGCGCAATAAGATTTTAATAAAGTTGTCGTATGATTTATGCTCAATTTGAAATTTATAAACGGTTTCGTGGTCAGCCATAAACATCACCCTAGAAGGAATAAATATGTTTTCACTTAATTCTAGATAACCGAATTGAGATAAATACTTTAAAGAATTAATAACCTTTAAAGGTTTGTAATTAAATGTTTTACTAAATTTAATTAAATCAAAATCAAAGCTCAAACCATGTCCCGCACCATAAGCCAACTGATAAAAATTACCTAAAGAGTGATATATTTTTTTTATTTCTGCGGGCTCAACAATTTGCTCTAAAGCTCTATTTTTTAAATTAACTTGATCTGTTTTATTGGTCAATAGAACTGCATAAGATTTATGGCCATCTCGCCCAGCTCTTCCAGCTTCCTGATAATAGGCTTCCAAACTTTCCGGCAAATCTAGATGTACTACAAATCTAACGTCTGGTTTATCTATACCCATACCAAAGGCATTAGTGGCCACCATAACGCTAATTTTATTTTCCATCCATAATTGCTGTTTTTTAAATCGCAATTCTGTGGGCAAACCAGCGTGATAGAAATCTGCAGATATGGAATTTCTTAGTAAATAGGCTGCAACTTCGGCGGTTTCCCTCCTATTTCTTACATAGATTAATCCACAACCTTTAACTTTATCTATAATCTGTAATAGCTTCTTAAACTTATCATCCAAGTTATAAACTACATAGCTTAAATTTTTCCTTGCAAAACTTTTTACAAATACATTGGCATGCTTAATTTTCAGCTTTTCAAGTATATCTTCTCTAACAAATTCTGTAGCTGTAGCAGTTAAAGCCAATACCGGAACATTTGGAATTAAATCTCGTAATTCAGCTATTTTTAAATAAGGTGGTCTAAAATCATATCCCCATTGCGAAATACAATGTGCCTCATCAATGGCTAATAAATTTACATTCATGTAGGTAATTCTAGTCCTTACCAAATCTGACTGCAACCTTTCTGGAGATAAGTACAGAAATTTTATATTTCCGAAAATACAATTGTCTAAAATTATATCAATTTCTCTCTTTCCCATACCTGCAAAGATGGCCTCTGCAGCAATGCCTTTATTTCTTAAATGCTCTACCTGATCCTTCATTAAAGCAACTAATGGAGATATTACCAAGCATATACCCTCCATTACCATTGCAGGAACCTGAAAGCAAATAGACTTACCACCACCAGTAGGCATTAAAGCCAAGGCATCTTCTCCATCTAAAACAGATCTTATAATATCCTGCTGTAATGGCCTAAATGAATCGTAACCCCAATACTTCTTTAGAATTTCTACTTCTGGCATAAAGAAATAATCATTTTAATATGGATATTAGTAAATTGCAATTTTTCAATTAAAGTCTAAATATGAGAAAATTTTATTTACCCTTAGTACTCATTTTTTGTGGTTTTCAATCCTTTTCACAGGATAAAAAATGGGATATAGAACAGTATAATGGTCCAACTACTTCATTTCAAATCAATACGAATGAAGGAACCTGGATGAACTTAGATGTAAGTCCAGATGGAAAGGAAATAGTTTTCGACTTATTAGGCGATATTTTTTCGATTCCTATTCAGGGTGGACAAGCAAAAATTTTGAGTAGTGGCATTGCATGGGAAGTACAACCTAGGTTTAGTCCAGATGGAAAGTATATTTCTTTTACGAGCGATAAAGATGGGGGCGACAATATTTGGATCATGAACAGAGATGGGTCCAATAAAAGACAAATTACGAAGGAAAGTTTTAGACTATTAAATAATGCTACTTGGATGCCAAATAGCAATTATATAGTAGCACGTAAACATTTCACAAATACTAGATCATTAGGTGCGGGTGAAATGTGGATGTATAATATTTTTGGTGGTGATGGAATTCAATTAACTAAACGTAAAAATGACCAACAGGATGCTGGAGAGCCTAATATTTCGCCCGATGGCAGATATTTATACTATAGCGAAGATATTAGTCCTGGTCCGAATTTCGAATATAGTAAGGATCCAAACGGTTTAATTTATGCTATTAGGCAATTGGATTTACAATCAGGAAGATTAACCAATTTAATTGCTCAACAAGGAGGAAGTGCGCGACCTCAAATTTCTCCTGATGGGAAATTCATGGCATACGTTAAAAGAGTTAGGTTAAAATCTGTTTTAGCCATTCAAAACCTTCAAACCGGAGAAGAAACACAATTGTTTGATCAACTTTCTCATGATCAACAAGAAACATGGGCAATTTTTGGTGTTTACCCTAATTTTGCATGGACACCCGACGGCCAAAACTTAATTTTTTATGCAAAAGGGAAAATTAACAAGCTTAATATTGAGAGTTTAATTTCAACCGATATTCCATTCCAGGTTTCTGTAGATCATACTGTACAAAATGCATTAAAGTTTGAGCAAGAAGTTTTCAAACCAGAATTTAATGTAAAAATGGTTAGACAGTTAACAACCAGTCCGGATGGAAAAACTGTAGTATTTAATGCCGCTGGTTATTTATATAAAAAAGAGTTACCCAATGGAGAAGCTGTTAGACTTACCAACGGGATAGATTTTGAATTTGAACCTGAGTTTAGTCCAGACGGAAAATTCATTGTATATGCTACTTGGAGCGATGAATTTAAGGGGGCAATTAAAAGAACCGAACTTAAAAACGGAAAAACGATTACTTTAACTGATGAAAAAGGCTATTATTATAGTCCTTCTTACAGTAGAAAAGGTGATAGAATTGTATTTAGAAAAGGTCCTGGAAATGATGTATTGGGACAAACTTATGGAAAAGGAAATGGTATTTTTATCATTCCATCTAATGGTGGTGCCAAAAGACTTGTTTCAGAATCTGGCACGAAACCCAAATTTAATGCTGATGATACTAGAATCTTTTATTACGGATCTGATAATGGTAAAAGAGCATTTAAGAGTATCGATTTAAATGGTGCAAATGATAAAGCACATTTTACAACCACTTATGCTAATCAATTTGCGCCTAGTCCAGATGGCAAATGGATGGCCTTTACTGAGCTTTTTAACGTCTATATTACGCCATTAGTTACAACTGGTGCAGCACTAGATTTATCAGCTAATAACAGGTCATTACCAAGCACAAGGGTTTCTAAAGATGGCGGGACTTATATTCACTGGAGTAGTGATAGTCAGAAATTGCATTGGACATTAGGAGAAAATTATTTTACAAGAGAAATTCAAAATGCATTTACTTTTTTAAATGGTTCTCCAACTAAATTACCAGCACTAGATTCTGTTGGAATTGCGTTAAATCTTAAATTAAATTCGGATATGCCAAATGGATTATTGGCGCTAAAAGGAGCAAGAATAATCACGATGGAAGGCGATCAAGTTATTGAACACGGTACCATTCTAATAGAAAACAACAAAATCCTGGAAATGGGCGAAGTAGATAAAATTACAATTCCTGCTCAAGCGAAAATAATTGATGTGGCAGGTAAAACCATTATGCCGGGTATGATTGATGTACACGCGCATTTAAGAACTAGTCCAGATGGTATTTCTCCACAACAAGACTGGTCTTATTTGGCCAACCTAAGTTTTGGGGTTACCACTGCTCATGACCCTTCTAGCAATACAGAAATGGTATTTAGTCAGAGTGAAATGATTAAAGCCGGTCGTATGGTTGGTCCTCGTTTATATTCAACTGGTTCTATTTTATATGGAGCCGATGGAGATTTTAAAGTTGTTATAAACAGCTTAGACGACGCATTATCTCATTTACGTAGATTAAAGGCAGTTGGTGCATTTTCGGTAAAATCTTATAACCAACCACGTAGAAATCAACGTCAACAAATTTTAGAAGCAGCGAGAATCCTTAAAATGGAAGTTGTTCCTGAGGGTGGATCAACCTTCTTCCACAACATGAATATGGTTGCCGATGGTCATACTGGAATTGAGCATAGTATTCCAATTGCTCCAGTTTATAAAGATGTTTTAGATTTTTGGAGCAAAACCAATGTAGCCTACACACCTACTTTAATTGTAAGTTATGGTTCGCAATGGGGAGAAAATTATTGGTACGATAGAACAAATGTTTGGGAAAATGAGCGATTAATGACTTATACACCAAGATCTATAATTGATGCCAGATCTAGAAGAAGAACAACTTCAGAATATGGAGATTACGGACATATTGATGTAGCAAAAGCTTCTAAACAAATCTCAGATGCTGGAACATTAGTTAATTTAGGTGCACATGGTCAAATTCAAGGTTTAGGTGCACATTGGGAATTGTGGATGTTTGTTCAAGGAGGATTTACACCATTAGAAGCGATAAGAAATGCAACTTTAAATGGTGCTAAATACCTAGGCATGGAAAAAGAAATTGGTTCTTTAAAGAAAGGTAAATTAGCAGATTTAGTAATTCTTAATAATAATCCACTAGAAGACATCAGAAATTCAGAAAAAATATCTCATGTTATGATTAACGGAAGATTATACGATAGCATGACAATGAATGAAATTGGACTTCGCGATAAACCTAGAGCCAAATTGTGGTTCGAAATGGATAAAGGCATTTCATTTACATTCCCTAGTCAAGTTTCAGACACTTGGACTTTTACTGTCCCTAACTGCGATTAGGATATATTAACAAAATAATAAGCCCGGATTTATTCGGGCTTTTTTTATGTCGCTATTTAAAGTAAATTAGTTTTCAAATAAACTAAACTTAATAACATGGAAGAAAGCGCTTCACTAACCAACTTCTTACCTTTTGCACTTGGAATAATTATGCTTGGATTGGGTTTAAACCTAACCATTAATGATTTTAAACGTGTAATTATCTATCCAAAAGCAGTATTTATTGGATTATTCTGTCAAATGATTCTTCTTCCTATTATTTGCTTTGGGATAGTCATCTTATTTAAGTTACCTCCAGAATTTGGAGTAGGATTAATGTTATTGTCGGCTTCTCCAGGTGGAGCAACGGCAAATTTATATAGTCATCTTTCAGAAGGAGATGTAGCTTTAAATATATCTTTAACAGCTGTAAACAGTGTCCTAACCCTTTTTACTTTACCATTTATTGTTAATTTTTCCATTAACTTTTTCATGGATTCGGATCAACGTATTCCTATGCAGTTTTCAAAGGTATTAGAAGTATTTGCAATCGTATTAATTCCTGTAATAGGTGGAATGGTATTAAATAAAATTGTCCCTAACTTTTCTAAGAAATTAGAAAAACCTGTGAAAATACTTTCAGCACTTTTATTAATCATCATCATCTTTGGAGCTGTATATAAAGAAAAGGACCAATTTATTGGATTCTTTAAAGAAGTGGGATTAGCAAGCTTAATTTTCAATATTCTAAGTATGGCAATAGGTTATTATGTGCCCAGCTTATTAAAAATCAATAAAAAACAAAGAATTGCAATTGGAATGGAAATTGGCATTCATAATGCCACATTAGCCATATATTTGGCCATGAATGTAATTGGCAACAGTAAAATGAGCATCCCCCCTGCTGTATATGGAATTTTAATGTTTTTTACAGCCGCTTTATTTGGCTACATAGTTAAATCATCCACAAAAGAAAAAACACTGATTTAAAATTTCAGCATCTACAAAACATCATTTTATATGAAATTCAAAAGCAGAAAAACTTTATTTCTGGGATTAATAATCTGGATAACCACCATATTACTACTATCCTATTCATTTATATTTTATTTTCAAGAAGGATTAAACAAGGAGTTTTTTATTTTTCTTTCCATTAGTTTAATTACAGTATCCTTTTTTTTATGGATATGGTTAGATACTTATTATGAAATCAAAGACAATTATTTACACTATAAATCCGGGCCAATATTTGGAAAAATAGAAATAGATAGGATTAAGAAAATAACAACCAATAAAACCATGTATGTGGGTTTAAAACCTGCATTAGCTACTAAAGGGTTAATTATTAATTACGATAGATATAGCGATATTTATATCTCACCTGTAACCCCTTGGTTATTCATAGAAACTTTAAAGAAAACCAATCCAAACATAATTATCGAAAAATAAGTTTTCTATAAACACCATGTTGTCTCATCACCCAACCACCCTTCATAATTTATTACCATACGATGGTACCGTATTGTATTATGGGAGAATAATGGCTAAAAAGATAGCAGACTATTATTTTAATCAACTTTTAGCCAATATAGAATGGAAAAATGATGAAGCAAAAATGTTTGGAAAGCATTATATCACAAAAAGGAAAGTTGCTTGGTATGGATTAGAGCCTTTTGAATACACCTACTCAAAAATCACAAAAAGTGCTTTGCCATATACTCAAGAACTTATTGAAATAAGCGAACTGATTTATAGATTGACAAACACCACCTACAACGCATGCCTTTTAAATTTATACCATAATGGATCAGAAAGTATGGCTTGGCATAGCGATGCAGAAAAAATGTTAAAAAAGAACGGAGCTATAGCTTCAATAAGTTTAGGTGCTGAAAGAAAATTCAGCTTTAAACATAAAGAAACTAAAGAAGTTAAATCTATATTACTCGAGCATGGAAGCTTATTAATTATGCAGGATGAAACTCAATCCCATTGGCTTCATAGGTTACCTCCAACAACAAAAATTGAAACTGAGCGAATTAACCTAACCTTCCGTACAATAATAAAAGAAAAAAGCAGCTAAATTATTGAGCCACCAATTTAGAGCAACTTCTATAAACATATTGCTGATAAATATGTCGCCTAGCAAATCTACCTGGAGAATCAGCATTAATTAGTTTTAAATAAATAGCTTTAGGAACATCAAAATATTCATAACTATTACCGTCTAAAAAGTCTATTTTCAAAACTTGTTGCTTGTATTCAAAATCAGCAATTGCTGAAGTAGTTGTGGTTAAAGTATATTCAGCAAAAGTTTCTGCTCTAGTTTCTTTTGAAATACTAACCAGGAAATGATAAGCCTCTATTACATCCTTACTCATATTCTCTGCTTCCAATTTAGCAGTTTCATTATCAGCAAATTTATCTGGATGCCACGTTTTCATTAAAGACCTATAAGTAGTCTTTAATTCTTTGAGAGAAGCTTACTCAGTAACCTGTAATAATTTTCTATAATCAACTATTTTTTTCATTCAAAAGTTCTAAAGAAAAAGCTAAAATGCTATTTTATTTAAGGTTCAAAGGTATGATTAATAAGCCAGTAAATAACTAAATCTATAATTAAATATTTGCAGAACAATAGTTTAATTATTTTATCTTAGAACTATGATCTCACAGACTTTAAAACCTATAAAAGGAAATCAAATCAAAATTAGTGTGTATGCTGCTATCGTTGTATTCTTAGCTTACACCATGATTTTTGGATTTAGAAAATCGTTTACAGTTGCCACATTCGATGGATTAGAGGTATGGGGTTATTCCTATAAAACCATATTGGTCATTGCTCAGGTTTTAGGTTATATGTTGGCAAAATTCTATGGGATTAAATATATAGCCGAGCTAAAAAGATCTGGCAGAGGCATTATTATATTAAGTATGGCGGGCATTGCTTGGTTAAGCTGGTTGGGTTTCGCATTAGTTCCAGCTCCTTACAATATTATTTTTCTATTTATAAACGGTTTTCCATTGGGTATGTTATGGGGTGTAGTTTTTTCTTATGTTGAAGGTAGAAGAGGTACAGATTTTATTGGGGCAGCTTTAGCGGTGAGTTTTATTTTCGCATCCGGATTTGTTAGAACGGCGGGTGGTTGGTTAATGCTCGAATTTGGTGTGTCTGAGTTTTGGGTGCCCTTTTTTACGGCATTCTTATTTGCTGGTCCATTATTGGTTTTTGTTGCACTTATGGAAAAAATTCCAGCTCCAGATACAAAGGACGAATTGGCCAGAATGAAAAGAACGAGTATGGATAAAAATGACCGCAAGAAATTTATAAAACAGTTTTTACCAGGTTTAATTGCCTGTATTTTAATCTATGTTTTTGCTACCATATTTAGGGATATTAGAGACAATTTTGGAGCCGAAATGTGGAAGGAAATGGGGTATTTTAATCAACCAGCCTTATTTTCTAAAACAGAAACGCCAATTTCTATCGCTATTCTAATTTTAATAGGTAGCATGGTGATGATTAAAAATAGCTATAAGGCATTTATGTATGCACATTTATTCATAGCAATCGGATTTATTGTAGCGGGATTATCTACTTTTTTATTTTTACGTTCTTTCTTAGAACCTATTTTCTGGATGACTTTAGTTGGTTTAGGCTTATATATGGTTTATATACCATTTAATTCAGTTTTTTTCGAGCGATTTATTGCCACTTTTAAATTTACCGGTAATGTAGGATTCTTGATCTATTTGGCAGATTCTTTTGGCTACATAGGAAGCATTGGCGTATTATTTAGTAAAGAAATATTTAAAATACAGCTTAGCTGGATAAATTTCTTTTCCAATAGTGTAATTGCACTTTCTATTGTTGGATTAATACTAACCGCTTTTTCAGCGTGGTATTTCACAAGGAAATTAAATAAAATTAAGGCGTAAGTCCGTTTACACTCGGTTTAAGATAATGCCTAATTAAGGCATAAAGCTCTCTATCGTTACCAGAAACAGCCAATTTAATATTATGGTTAGCATCGGTAATTACATAAGTAGGAAATTTAGTTATGCCTAATTTCTCTATAATTGCCTTCCCATTACAAATTAAATCTGTATGACTTACAGGATTATCCCTTAAAATACCCAATGCATCTTCCTTTTTCTCTGGTGTGATACTAATTAATAAAGATTTATTATCCTTCATTAAATTCTTTAAATGGGTATTAAGAATACTCATTTTATCTAAACAGTTATCGCATTCCTTATTCCAAAACACCAATACCAAAGATTTATTATTTAACTCCTCCTGAGAAAAAATAGGATGTAAAAATCTTGTATTTAATACATTACCTGGATTAAGAATTGGATTTTCTAACTTAAATTTCTCAGTTACAATCTCTACATCAATAGTTGGAAGTGGCTTCTGACTGGGCCTGTATGGATTTTTTGTTGTTCCAACCCTATAACCTATGGTATCTTGTGCGTAAGCAATACTACAAATACTAACTAATAATAATGTAATAAAAGTTCTCATAAAAATCCATTTAAAGGTTAACAACTCTGTTTATTAATCAATTATATTCAATAATTTTTTAAATAACAAAATTTTTACCAAAAATTACACTTAATTATCTTTTATGATGTGGTACTTGGGCAAGTTTGAAGATTGTGCATCAAACCAAATTGTATAATTATTTCCAGCGGTCATTAAGGATCCATCAATAGTTATAGATTCTAAAATACCTACAACGTTTGCCGTTAAATTGGTTCCTGCATCCATTAAAATATATGGACTTCCTGCACTATATTCAATATCGCTTTGAACTACCCCACCTGTTGCATAATTAACATTAATTTTGCCTGATAAGGTTGAACCAAGATGTAAAAATTTGACTTTAATTTTTCCTGCTGGCGGTAAAGATTTTTCTAAATCATAACCATTTATCTCATAAATACCAGCATTGTTCTTAATAAGAAAAACATTACTTACTGAACCAGAAAGCAAGGCCACATCTATAATAGCATTTGCAGTTGTAGAACCGCTATTGGTAAACCCTAACCTATTATAACCAGATTTACCTGCAACTACGGTTGATTGTTCTCCATAAACAATTGGTAAAGTGTTTAATTTAGTATTTCCTTGATAAAAATCTTGTGGACCAGACCCTTGCGCTGCATTAATCACCCTTAAAGTTAATGGTCCTTGAACTTCAGGCTCTAATTCGGTTTTTAAGCATGAGGTAAAAACTATTGAAAATAATACAGCAACAAAATATAAAACTTTAACTTTTTGATTTTTCATAGATCTATAAATTAATATAAATATCCTTATTTTTCTTTTAAATATTTATCTATCAAATATACAAAATCATCATTTTCAAAAGGCTTTTCTAGAATATCATTAAAGCCAAAATTATTGTGAGAATATAAAATCTTAGGATAGGCAGAAAATAAAATAACCGGTATATTTTTAGTTAAAACATGGGATTTTAAAAATTTACAAAGATCTCCCCCATTTTTACCATTAAGAATGTAATCTAAGAATATAATATTGGGGGCTAAATCCTGTACTAGTTTAATTATATCATCAAAGTCCACATGATATAAAACTTCGTAAGGTTTTTTACCTAAAATATTACGAATACCATCCACTATATCAGCATCATTATCGATAATTAAAATTCGTTTTTTCATGATTTTTGGATAGATATAAAAATATTTTGTAGGAACCTTTTAAACATATTCTGTATAAAATGGTTTTATTATTAATTATTTCGATCTATACGCTTCGAAATAAGACGAATTCTTACCTAAATTTAATAAGAAATATATTATGAAAAAAGTAATAGTTATTGTGTTCGGCCTATTTTTATGCAACATATTTTCTGCAAATAGTCAACAAATTAATATTTCGATTGGAAATGCACCTAATTGGGTACCAAGAGAAAAGGTAGTAGTTAGATATTACTATTTACCAGAAATAGAAAGTTATTATGATGTATCAAGAAGGCAATTTATTTATATAGAAAATAATAGATGGGTGTATAGATCATCACTGCCTATGAAATACAGAAAATATGATTTATACAAGGCTCCAAAAATTGCAAAAAAGATGGATAAACCTTATAAATATTTTGATAACGATAGAAAGAAATACCATAATATGAAAAAAAAGCCAAACCATCGCAAATAAGAACGATGATTTGGCTTTAAGAATTGAATGGTTAAATACTATTTAGAATTGGAGTTTAATAAAGTAACCACTCCATCCATTGTGGCTACTAAAACTAAATGATTACCCAAAGTATTCACCGTATTAACCATGGAGTTATCAATTTTATATGCCCAATTAGTATTGCGCTTAACGGGATCGAAAGAAAAAACGATCCCGTTTTTTGTTCCAAAAACATATTCATCGCCATTAGCAACAATCATAGATGGTACATGTTCGTAACCATAATTCATATTCAATCTCCAGCTAACTCCCTCATCAACTTTACCAGTTTTAAAGGCAACAATTTCATTATTCATGGTTTTGCCATATATTTCAGAACCATCATTAGAAATACCTATTGATTCGCGCACAGTAGTTGTAGCATTTCTCCATAAAGTAGTGCCATTACTTGCATCAATTGCAGTTAAAACTCTATCAGGAGCAGCAATATAAACTATACCATCTTTAGCCACAGGGGTTACCATTGCAGGCGAAAACATTCTATTTGCATGTCCATTATCCCATTCCCAAATCATCTTCCCTGAGTTTATATCTAAAGCATGTAATTTTCTACCCCATGACCCAAAAATTATCATATTGTTATAAGCTAAAGGCTTACCCACAATTGCACCTGGAACGCCACTAAAAGTCCATTTTATTTTTCCTGTGTTAACATCAATTGCCCTAAACTTCCCATCACTTGCACCAATATAGACTATGTTTTCTACCATAATTGGGCTACCCAAAACAGCTTTTTTGGCTTTTATTTGCCAAATTTTCTGTCCATTCTTTACATTTAATGCGTAGATATTACCATCACCTGAACCCAATATCACCCTATCTTTATAAATAACTGGTGATGAATAAATAGCACCCTTAGTTTTAAAATCCCAAATTAATTTACCAGTTTTAAAATCTAGAGCTTCTATAGTACCTAAACTATTTCCAATAACCACAATTTCATTATTTGTTGCAGGCGTTAAAATTACATTCGCTGAAGAATGATATTTCCAAAGCGGTTTAACTTTAGAATACAATGTATTTACATGATAAGAAGGTCTATTGATGAGTAACCCTTCGGTATCTGGTTTGGTATTAGTATTTATAGTTCTCCATAATTTTGATCCTTCTACGCCTGGTGTCTTTTCAGCAAATTCTACCTTACCATTACTCACAGTCACAATATTGTATCCCCCTATTTCTGCCTTTGCTCTTAAATTAGATCTACCCATTGTAGCAGGAATTCCTTCAAAATCTAATGCTCTATTTGCGTGACCATGACCACAAATTGCGTATTGAACATTATAGTTTTTTAACCTATCTAAAGCATCATACCAATTGTCTAATGAATTATCAGTAGGATAATGATTTACAAAAATTAAAGGCATATCCTTTGGTGTTTTATCTAAAACATCTTCTAACCACATCACCGCATCACGGGGAATATGTCCATCAGACATCCTTACATACGGACCAGAGGCACATCCTATAAACCTATAACCTTTATGATCAAAGTAAAACTTATCATAACCAAAAGCTTTAATAAAATCTACACCTCCAGATTCAGACCAACCGGTATCGTGATTTCCTGGAATAATATAAAAAGGTGTTTTTAATCCTTTAATGATACTTTTAGCCAATTTAATTTCGTCATTAGTACCCATTTCTGTTATGTCGCCCGTTAAAAGAACAAAATCTATATCTTTTAAATTATTTATATCTCTAACTGTTCTTTTTAGATCTTCTTCTCCTGTACTACCTCCAACATGCGTATCGGTCACAAAAGCATACTTAAACTCCTGAGCATTAACTTGAATAGCGAAAATTAATGCAAAAAATAAAAACTTAAACTTCATAATTTATGTGGCAACTTGTTCTTTAAATAACTGATTTAATGTTTCCTGAGCATCTAAAGTTAGGCCAGGATGTACTTTAGAGGTTTGAATAATTGTTGAGCGTGCTGCAGTTAACCATCTAAATCTAGATGCTTGATCTAATGATGCAATGGGTCCGCCAGATTTTGCACCAGCACAAATAGAATTAAACGACTGTAAATGGCGCTTTAATTCCTCTATATCTGAATCTTGATTAAATGATGAAATTCGCGCTTCATCAACTTTCACTAGGGCGCTTAAAAACTTTTGTTTAGCACAAAACAATACAACCCCTACATTTAAAAATTCTTCCCTTTCAACGCGAGGTACAAAACGAATTACAGCATACTCAAATATTATTCTTTCTGACATAATTGATGTTTTCTGTAAGTTGATTTATATTTTCTAACCTTATTTTAAAAAATCTCTTATAAGCATTTCTATGGGCTTCATAACTTTCGAACCCAAAATCCTTGCTAAGAAAAGAATCAGGAATAAGGTCAATTATAGAATTAACTACTTCTGGTGTTAATTTGGTAGAAAATTCTTCATTTACCTCATTTAATTGGGAAGCATTTTCTAATAAAACATGATCTTTAATTAAACTAAATGGCTTTGCAGCTTGTTGCTCATAATCTGTCCACGAATGATGAAAATAAAGAGAAGCGCCATGATCTATCAACCAAAGCTCCTTATTCCACATCAACATATTCGTGTTTTTGCACGTTCTATCCATATTCATTAATAAAGCATCTAACCAAACAATTTCAGAAGAAAGTTTGGGTGATAATTTATTAACTACAGGATCGAATGTAATAGAACCAGATAAGTAATGTAAACCTAAATTGGTGCCCACACTAAATTTTAATAAATCCTGAATTTCTTCATCGGGTTCAGTTCTTCCAAAACCTTCATCCAGATCTGCAAAAACGATTTCAGGAACTTTAAATCCCAGAAATCTCGCTATCTCTCCCCCAATTAATTCAGCAATTAAAGCATTGGTTCCTTGTCCGGCACCTCTAAATTTTATTACATACTTAAAATTATCATCTGCTTCTACTAAGGCAGGCATAGAACCTCCTTCTCTCAAAGGAGTAATGTAGCGAGTAATGTGGACCTTTCGTAGCTTCAACAAAATAATTAAAATTAAAATCCAAATATAGAGTTTATATATAGATTTGATAATAGAACTTTATTATCAAATCAATAATAATTCAAAAGATAAAAATAATAAGTAACTAATTATCAAATGGATAAAAAATAAATTTAAACCTTAATTAAAATTATGAGATTTCGGCAAACTTATTGCATCTTAATAATTATCAAAACTTTAAAAGTAAATTTATGGAAGGCAACAATAAAACTAATATCGCAACACTAATCATTGCGATTTCGGTAATTATAAGCGCGCTTATAGTTGGAAATGCATATAAATATAAATACAACGATAAAAGAAGAGTATTGGTAACTGGGAAAGCTGAAAAGAACTTTGTAAGCGACTTAATTGTATGGGAAGGCAACTATTCTAGAATTGCGATGGATTTAAAAAATGCTTATTCCCAATTAAAATCAGATGAAACAGCAATTCGTTCCTATTTAAAAAACAAAGGCTTGTCTGATAATGAAATCATCTTCTCATCTATAAACATCAATAAAATTTATAACCCTATTTATGACAACAATGGAAGAATGATTTCTAATAATTTTGGCGGCTATAATTTATTTCAAAATATTAAAGTAGAATCTAAGAACATAGATTTAGTTGAAAAAATAAGTAGAGAAATTACAGAATTAATTCAAAGTGGAATAGAATTTAATTCAACTGCTCCTTCTTATTATTACACCAAAATGTCTGAATTAAAAATCGATTTATTAGCAAAAGCCTCTAAAGATGCTAAAGATAGATCGGAGAGCATTGCCCAAAATGCAGGGAGCAGTTTAGGCGACCTTAAATATGCCAATATGGGTGTATTTCAAATAACTGGTCAAAATAGCAATGAAGATTATAGTTATGGTGGAGCATTTAATACCCATTCTAAAAACAAAACGGCAAGCATTACCATTAGAACAGAATATGCTTTAAAATAAATAAAGATTATTTTAATAAATTAAGGTATCACTATGTATTTAGTGATACCTTTGTTTTTTTTAAAAATAAATAATGGCAATACTCAATAAAAAAGAAGAAAAAATTGAAGCTGTATTAAGCAAACTACCCAACAACTATACACAAGAAGAATTTGTAAAAATGTTTATTCAAACATTTTCACATGAATGGGGGAAAATAAAAAGAGCCTACATTAAACAATCTCAAGATAAGGAACCTGGTACAGTAATAACTATGCCTAAACCAGAAGAATATTTAATTCAGATACTTGAACTATACCTTAAAAATCAAAATTAAAAATTCAGCAAATTATTTTGAATTATTCTCAACTTAGAGTTTATAATTTACTTCGTGATGATTTATTTTATATACATAAATCAATAAATTTACTGATATTATTAGTTGTATCAATTTCTCTACCTTAAATATTTGTTACTTATTAATAAATTTATAAACTTAGGTCAAAATTTAATCCTTGAAAAATAAAATTGTTTTACTTTCTTTATTCGCCTATTTAAGCGCTTCTACGTGCTTGGGCGAGTTTTTAAAGGTGCCCATTTTATTTAAACACTTTATAGAACATAAAAGTCTAAATCAAGAAATATCTTTTACAAAATTTCTTTATCAACATTATCAAGACGATGATGGAGACGATAATGATAACGAAAGAGATAAGCAATTACCATTTAAATCTATTGAACCATTTAACGTTGCCGTTAATACGGGTTTAATTTATAATACAACCTTAAAATTAAAATTTGCACCTAATATTAGCAAGGCAGATTTACAATTTTCAAACTATCAAGATTTAAAAATTCCATCCCCATTTTTATCTACTATCTGGCAACCGCCAAAGTATAGTTAATCATCAATATTATTAGAAAAAAGCCAATATTTCTATTGGCAAAATTAAATTTATACGTATCCTATTTTTTGAATACGTTATTTATAACCATTGAGATTATTATACCAACATGTTAAATCGAATAATTGGATTTTCCATTAAAAATAAATTATTGGTAGGATTATTTACCATAATTCTAATTATTTATGGAGCATTTGAACTCCGTAAATTACCCATAGATGCTGTACCAGATATTACCAATAATCAGGTTCAGGTTATCACCATTGCACCATCTTATGGCGCTACAGATATAGAAAGATTAGTTACTTTCCCTGTAGAACAAGCCAACAGTAATATTTCTGGATTAAAAGAAATAAGAAGTTATAGCCGATTCGGGCTTTCGCTAGTAACCATTGTATTTAATGATGATGTCGACATATATTGGGCACGCCAACAAGTAGCAGAGCGCTTACAATTGGTTCAGGCTGAAATTCCAAACGGGATTGGAACACCTTCCATGGGACCAATTTCGACCGGTTTAGGAGAAATATACCAATATGTTGTAAGGCCTAAAAAAGGCTATGAACATAAATATTCTATCACAGAATTAAGAACAATTCAAGATTGGATAATTAGACGTCAATTATTAGGTGTTAAAGGCGTTGCCGAAGTAAGTAGTTTTGGCGGTAAACTTAAACAATACGAAGTTGCCGTAAATCCGAATAAATTACAGTCGTACGGTGTAACCATAAACGATGTTTTTAAAGCATTAGAAGCCAACAATCAAAATACTGGTGGTGGTTATATTGAAAAAAGTGCTGGTGTATTGTACATCAGAAGTGAAGGTTTAATTACCAATGCCGAAGAAATTGGCAACATCAACATTAAGAACACAAAATCTAATACCCCCCTATTAATTAAAAATGTTGCTGATGTAAAAATCGGACATGCAACACGCTATGGAGCCCTTACCTACAATGATGAAGGTGAAGTTTCGGGTGCCATTGTAATGATGCTTAAGGGCGGAAATAGTAACGTTGTAATTAAAGACATCAAAGCTAAAATAGAAACCATTCAGAAAGCTTTACCAGAAGGTGTTGTTATTGAGCCGTTCTTAGATAGAACAAAAATGGTTGATAATGCCATTAATACGGTTAAAAACAATTTACTTGAAGGGGCTTTAATTGTTGTTTTTGTACTCGTATTATTCTTAGGAAATGTTAGAGCTGGATTTTTAGTGGCCTCTGTAATACCATTATCAATGCTATTTGCCGTAATTATGATGAACATATTTGGGGTAAGTGGGAACTTAATGAGTTTAGGCGCCTTAGATTTCGGACTAATTGTAGATGGTGCCGTCATAATTGTTGAGGCCGTCATGCATCAACTTATTCATTCAGGCAAATATCCCGGACTAAATAAACTCAGCAAACAACAAATGGATACTGAGGTAAAAAGTGCTTCTTCTAAAATGATGAATAGCGCTGTGTTCGGTCAGATTATAATTCTTATCGTTTATTTACCAATATTAACATTAGAAGGTATTGAAGGTAAAATGTTTAAACCAATGGCGCAAACAGTAGCATTTGCCTTAATTGGAGCATTTATTTTATCATTAACCTATATTCCTATGATGAGTTCTATCTTTTTGAGCAGAAAAACGGTCCATAAGGAGAATTTTTCGGATAGAATGATGAATGCTATTGGTGGTTTCTACAGAAAAGCATTACTTAAGTTATTAACCATTCCTAAAATTGTAATTGGTACAACAATTATCCTATTCATCATGGCCATTTTCACTTTATCGAGAATGGGTGGCGAATTTATTCCTTCTATTGAAGAAGGTGATTATGCTGTAGAAACAAGGGTTTTAGCGGGAAGTAATTTAAATACGACCATAGAGAATACGCAGAAAGTTGTACATATTCTTAAAACTAGATTCCCAGAAGTAGAAAAAGTAGTTACAAAAATTGGTAGTAGTGAGATTCCAGTTGAGCCATTACCAATGGATATGGGCGACATGATTATCACGCTTAAGGATAAAAAAAAGTGGACATCTGCAAAAACATTTGATGAACTTTCAGCTAAAATGACTGAAGCAGCAAAGGAAGTTCCAGGTGTAACAACCAGTTTTCAATTCCCGGTTCAAATGCGTTTTAACGAACTTATGACTGGTGCCCGACAAGATGTAGTATGTAAAATATTCGGTGAAGATTTAGATACTTTATCGCATTATGCCAAACAGCTGGGCAATATTGTAGGCACAGTTCCTGGAGCTGCGGATTTATATGTAGAAACCATTAGCGGTATCCCACAAATAGTTATAGAATACAATAGACCATTAGTTGCTCAATTTGGATTAAGTATTGAAGAAATAAATGATATTGTAAATGCAGCATTTGCTGGAAAAACCAGTGGATTGGTATTCGAAGGCGAAAAAAGATTTAGTCTAGTAGTACGTTTAGATCAAGATAATCGAAAAGATTTAGTCGATGTTCAGAATTTACTCATACCTACCCCATCAGGTAGCAGTGTACCATTATATCAATTAGCTAAGGTAGATTTTAAAGATAGTCCAAACCAAATTCAACGTGAAGATGCTAAAAGAAGAATTTTAGTTGGATTTAATGTTAAAGACCGCGATGTAGCTACTATTGTTGATGAATTAAGAACAAAAGTAGATGCTCAATTAAAATTACCTGCAGGTTATATCGTAACATATGGAGGAGCGTTCGAAAATTTAAATGCAGCAAAAGATAGATTAATGATTGCAGTTCCAGTATCATTAGGGCTAATTTTTGTATTACTTTATTTTGCTTTCAACTCTATTAAGCAAGGCTTACTAATTTATACAGCCATTCCATTATCGGCCATCGGCGGAATTTTCTTTTTAGCATTGAGAGATATGCCATTTAGTATTAGTGCAGGAGTTGGGTTTATTGCATTATTTGGTATTGCTGTACTCAACGGTATTGTACTGGTCGCAGAATTTAATCGATTAAAATCTAGTGGAGAAACGGATATGAAAGAAATTGTTTTAAAGGGTACGGCTTCTAGATTACGTCCTGTATTAATGACCGCTTCTGTGGCATCGTTAGGATTCCTTCCAATGGCCATTAGTTCTGGCGCAGGAGGCGAAGTACAAAGACCTTTAGCAACAGTAGTAATTGGCGGATTATTGATAGCCACCCTCCTAACATTGTTTGTATTACCTATTCTATATATAATTTTTGAAAAAGGACACAAACTTAAAAAGACGGCTATAGCACCTATAATCTTAGTATTGTTATTGGTGGGTTCTGGTGCAAATGCACAACAACCAATTGCCTTACAAGCAGCAATAGATAGTGCAAAAGCTAATAATTTAAACATTAAACAAGCTCATTTACAAGAAGCCTATTCAAAACAATTAATAAGTGCGGCCAATATTATGCCCAAAGCTCAATTAACAACTGAATACGGAAAATTCAATAGCAATTTTATTGATACTCGATTTGGCTTAACACAAGAATTTAGTTTCCCAACTGTTTATAAACGACAAAAACAAGTAAACGAAGCCGAATGGAAATATAGTGTATTGAAAACCAATATTCAGGAGGCCTTATTAATTAAACAGGTAAATGAAGTTTATTTTAAGCTAAAATATATTCACGATAAAGAGCAGTTATTATTAAATACGAAGGAATATTTCAACCAGTTTTTAAAAACAACTGAACTAAGATTAAAAGCAGGTGAAAGCAATGTTTTAGAAAAAACAAGTGCATCTACACAATTGGGAAGTTTAGAAATCCAATTAAATGCATTGTTACAGGATAAGAAAACATATCTACTTCAGTTTAATTTGTTGCTAAACACTAAAGCGTGGTATGAACCAAATTTCAAAGAAAAAAGCAGTTTAAATCCAATAAATTTAACTGAAAAAGTAGAACAAGATCATCCTATTTTAAAAGCACAATCTGAAATTAATTCTATTTATAAAGCTCAAACTCAATTAGAGAAATCTAAACTTTTGCCAGATCTTTTATTGGGTTATAATAATTTAAGCTTACGCGATGGAAATAACCTAACCGGTAAGGATAGGTTTAATTCTGTTCATGTTGGAATTGGTATTCCAATTTTTGGAAAGGGACAGAAATCTATGATTGCAGCGGCAAAAATTAATGAGAATATAGGAAATGCGCAGTTCGATTTAGAGAAGCAGAAATTAGAAACTGCCTATCAAGAAGCCATTGCAAAATACAAGCAAAGCCTTGCTGATGTTCAATATTTTGAAGAAAAGGGATTAAAAGATGCCGAAATCATAAGAAATACATTGAACAAACAAATGAGTGCTGGAGAAATAAATTATGTAGAATGGATTTTATTAAATCAGCAAGCATTAACCATAGAGAATAATTACCTGGATAGTAAAAATCAACTTATTCAGAATCAAATAGCATTAGAATATTTCCTTTATAAAAAGAACTAAAATGAAAATTCAATTTAACAGAAACATATTTAAAATATATTGTGCCCTATTCATCATAGGAACATCCGTGTTAGCTTGTTCGGGCAACAAAGAAGAACAAACAGAAAAAGCTACCCCGACCAATGAAAACGAAGTAACCTTAACCGACATTCAAATTAAAAATGCAGGAATTTCTACAGGAAATATAGAAGTTAAAGAAGTAAACTCTGTTTTAAAATTAAACGGAAAAATAGATGTTCCACCACGAAATATTATTTCAATTACCGTTCCTCTTGGTGGATATGTTAAGGCGTATAATTTATTGCCGGGTAGTAAAGTTACACGCGGACAAGTTTTAGCTACTGTAGAAGATCAACAGTATATTCAAATGCAGCAAGATTATTTAATGAATAAAGCCAAATTAGGATTTGCTGCAAAAGAAAAAGAACGTCAACAAATGTTAAATGCCGGTAAAGCAAGTAGCGATAAATCTCTTCAATTAGCTGAATCAGAATACAGCAGTATTAAAATTGCATTAAGTGCAATGGGCGAAAAATTAAAATTAATAGGTATTGATCCTAACAAATTAACAGAACAAAATATTACTCGTCAAATTAGCGTTCGTTCGCCGATAAATGGGTATGTAACTAAAGTAAATAGTAATATTGGATCATTTGTTAGTCCATCTGATGTACTTTTTGAATTGGTAAACCCTTCGAACATCCATCTTAGTTTAGTTGTATTTGAGAAAGATTTAAGCAAAATATTTATTGGACAAAAAGGTATAGCTTATTCTAATAACGATCCTTCTAAAAAATACAATACAAAAATTGAATTAATAAATACAAGCTTAGGTGAAGATAGAAGTGTAGAAGTACATAGCCATTTTATTAATGCTGATAAAACATTAATTCCAGGGATGTATATGAATGCAGAGATTATTTTAAACGATGCTTCAGCTAAAACATTACCAGAAAACAGTATCGTGAGTTTCGAAGGAAAGCCTTATGTTTTTATAGAAAAAGCTAAGAACACCTATGTTATGACACCTGTAGAAATTGGAGAAAGTGATAATGGATTTATCCCTGTTTATACCGATTTAGGTAACCAAAAAATTGTTATAAAAGGCGCTTATTCTATTTTAATGCAACTTAAAAATATCGTTGAAGAAGAATAAAATTTAAGCCCTTACAAAAATAGAAATGCCCTCGAATTTAATTTATCGAGGGCATTTTTAATTATCAGAATCTCAATATTTAAAATCACGCAGGTCTATTTTTCACAAATTTCCTTTAGTTTTTGTAAGGCTAATGGATAATTTTTTCTATAAAATTGTTCCATTTCATCATTACTATCGATTTCTACCGTCACTTTAACTAGGTTATTTTCTTTTGCGAATCTATAATTCTCATAAACGCCCGTCCAGCCTAAAGTTTTTGGACCTTCATAAACTTCCTGACCATCGTAAAGCACTCCAATATACTTTACAGAAATAAATGAAGAAGGACTATTTTCCTCTACCCTTCCTATTATTCCTGCTTTTTTTCCTTCATTATTAAAACAGGTAAAATATACTTTATCGTTCTTTTCCCAACTTCCTTCAAAATCTGAAGAAGGGTCGAAAACGGATGTCCAAATTTTAAAACTATTCTTCCCTATCATCGTATCAAAAACACGATCAAGATCTGCATCTATAAAAATATTAAACTCCAATCTTTTCATCCTTATTAATAGCTAATTGTAAAAATTCATTTAATCAAGATAACAGCTAACTTATCTTAATAAAACCTAATATATTAAATATTAACAACTTACAACTATAAATAATTACAATCGATTAGGAATGTCAATAAAAAGTAAATATATTTTACAAAATTATATTTCACACAATATAAATTTATATTTGTTCTATACTTTTATAACATGAAAGATATTTTAAACTTAGACAACCAAGTATGCTTTCCGATCTATTCGTTAGCTAAAGAAATGGTCAACCATTATCGACCATTTTTAGACGAATTAAACATCACCTATCCTCAATATCTAGTACTATTGGTATTATGGGAGGAAAAAGAACAAACCGTGGGTCAGCTTGGAGAAAAGCTATTTTTAGATACTGGCACCTTAACCCCTCTTTTAAAAAGAATGGAGCAAAAAGGTATTATCATGCGAACCAGAAGTGAAAAAGATGAGCGTGTAGTGAATTTAAAACTTACCGAACATGGAATAGGATTAAAGACAAAAGCATTAGAAATTCCAGGAAAATTAATGAAATCCATGAACGTATCCGAGCAAGAATTAATTGCGTTAAAAACTATAATCAATAAAATCTTAAATAAATAAAATGAACATTTTATATACAACATCAGCCACTGCTAAAGGAGGAAGAAACGGACAAGTAACCAGCGATAATCAAGTATTAAACCTTGAAGTGCGTATGCCAAAAGCATTGGGAGGAGAAAATGATAACTTCGCTAACCCAGAAATGTTATTTGCAGCGGGTTATTCAGCTTGTTTTGACAGCGCCTTAAATTTAATCATAAAGAGAGAAAAAGTAACCACTGGAGAAACTACAGTAACGGCAAAAGTTAGTATAGGTTCAACAGAAAATGGTGCATTTGGATTAAAAGCCGAATTACACGCCAATATTCCTGGTGTATCTTTAGAACAAGCCCAAACATTAATAGAAAAAGCACATGAAGTTTGTCCATATTCAAACGCAACAAGAGGAAATATGGAAGTAAAACTAACCGTATCCAATAAATAATTAAATTATGCATGAAATTGCTTCAATAATTACAGCCATTGTTGCCCTTGAGCATATTTACATCCTTTGGATGGAAATGTTTGCCTGGGAAACAGCAGGAAAAAAAGCTTTTGGAAAATCGTTGGACCATCAATTATTTAAACCTACAAAAGCTTTAGCAGCCAACCAAGGTTTATACAATGGTTTTCTGGCCGCAGGATTGATATGGACATTTTTCATAGAAAACCCAGAATGGAGTCAAAATATCCGTTTATTTTTTCTCGGATGTGTTGCCATTGCAGGAATCTATGGCGCCATAACTGCATCTAAAAAAATATTTTTCATTCAAGCGCTGCCCGCATTATTAGCAATTTTATTTATAATCTTATCAAACACATAATATGTCACTATTAGAAGATTTAAACTGGAGACATGCTGTAAAAGCATACGATCCTACTAAAAAAGTATCAGAAGAAAACATCCAAAAAATAATAGAAGCTGCTAGATTAGCGCCCACCTCATCGGGATTACAACCTTTTAAAATATTGGTAGTAAAAGACCAAAACATTAAAAACCAACTTGCAGAATCGGCTCTTAATCCAGATTGCATGAGAGAATGTTCGCATGTTTTAATTTTTGCGGCTTGGGACAGATATACAGCAGAAAGAATAGACAAAGTATATGATTTTACGACCGATGAAAGAGGATTACCTAGAGGAAGATTCAGTAGCTATACTGATAAATTAAAAAGCATTTACTTGGAGCAAAGTGCTGATGAAAATTTCGCTCATATTGCCAGACAAACCTATATTTCGTTGGGTATGGCATTGGCACAGGCAGCAGAATTAAAAATTGACACTACTCCTGTTGAAGGTTTCAGCAATAAAGCAGTTGATGAATTACTAGATCTTAAAAAATTAGGATTGAAAAGTGTTTCATTAATGTATGTAGGATATGCTGACCAAGAACGTGATTGGCTTACCCATATGAAAAAAGTAAGAACACCCCTATCGGAATTCACACTTGAATATTAATTTTCCAATAAAGGCTGGCTCATAAAATTGATCCAGCCTTTTTTCTACACTAAAAATAAGGCCATCATACAATCCCTAAATAACTCATTTGGCCAGAAACCTTACTTTTTAAAGTAATTCCATCCATTCATAAACCATAAACAAAAAAATATTTTAAAATAAACTTGCATAACTGTTTTATATCTTTAACTTTGCAATACAAAGTACTTTTAAATGAAAGAAACAGACATCTATTCGGAATTGAACTCCATAAGATCAATTATGGAAAGATCCACTAAATTTATCTCATTAAGTGGCTTATCGGGTGTTCTTGCTGGTATTTACGCCCTTACAGGTGCATTTATTGGTTATAACATCATCTACAAAGATGGTAATGAACTTGGTGGTAGTCAGCTTTATATTGATGCCAGCAATGGCTATAAAATAGTACTTACAGCTATTATTATTTTAGCTGTTTCTATCCTAACCGGATTTATACTTTCCATTAACCAAAGTAAGAAACTCGGACAAAATTTCTGGAATGCCGGGAGTAGAAGATTATTCGGGAGCTTAGCCATACCATTAGTTGTAGGCGGATTATTCCTATTAATCTTAATGTACAATGGCGATTTTCAATACATAGCCCCTACCTGTTTAATATTTTATGGATTAGCCTTAGTTTCGGGCAGTCAGTTTACCTATTCTGATGTAAAATATTTAGGATTCTTAGAAATTATCCTTGGATTTATTTGTGCCATATTCCCAGGATATGGAATAATTTTTTGGGCAATCGGATTTGGCGTACTTCATATTTTATATGGTACCATCATGCATCTAAAATACAAACAGTGAAATATAACTTAGACCAATTCGATAAAGCTTTTGAAAACCGTATACGCCTTCAGATTATGAGCGTATTGGTTGCCAATGAGCAATACGATTTTAATTCATTAAAAGATTTACTAAAAGCTACCGATGGTAACTTGGCTTCCCATCTTAAAGCTTTAGAAAAAGAAGGCTATATATCTGTTAACAAGTCTTTTATCGGTCGAAAACCTAATACTCAATATGCGGCTACCCCACTGGGTAAACAAGCATTTTTAAAACATTTACAATCACTAGAAAATTTAATAAAACAACAACTTATTTAAAATTATTTTTTTATCTATTTACTTTGAAACACAAAGTACTTTCAACCTAAAATTATGGAAATACATCAAAACCAACCTACCACACCTTCAAAAAGCAGTTTCTTCGACACCATGCTTTTTAAAATCTTCCTCATCGGATTTATTACCATTCTCTTGTTAATTCCATCAGCTTTAATTCAAGAATTGGTTATAGAGCGACAAAACCGTCAAACCGAAGTAATTAAAGAAGTAACCGACAAATGGTCGACCGACCAAGAAATTGCTGGTCCAGTACTAGTGCTACCCTACCAACAAACTGTAACCACCACCGAAGATGGGAAAACAAAGGCAGAACAAATAAAAACTAACATTTATATCCTTCCTGCACAGTTAAACGTGCTGAGCGATGTATCACCAGAGTTATTACATAGAGGAATATACGATGCTGTAGTTTACAACGCAAAAATTAAAATTCAAGGTAATTTCCCTGAGTTAGAATTAAAAAAATCTGGCATCAACACCGCTAATATCGACTGGAAAAATGCGAGAATGGTATTTGGATTATCCGATTTAAAAGGATTAAAAAACAACCCTACCATACAAATATTGGATAAACGACTAGAAGCCGAACCAGAATTTTCGGGCATTAAACTTTTTGCAAAAAATTTAAGCATCAATCCAGAATTAGAAAATTTAAAACTGAGCCAAATCCCCTTTCAATTCGAACTTGATTTAAGGGGCAGCACCTCCTTACAATTCCTACATTTAGGCAAAAACACCCATGTACAAGTAAAAGGAAATTGGGGAAATCCGAGCTTTACAGGTCGATATTTACCTGATTCAAGAGCCGTTACTAATAGCGAATTTAACGCCCAATGGAAATTACCTGCTTACAATCGTCCTTATCCGCAGCAATGGATAGAGCAAGATGCCATACTCTCTAGCCTACAAAAAACAGAAGATAAAACAACTGTAAAAGAAGATCAGAATGCCATATTTGGGGTTAAATTTATTCCGGCAGTAGATCAATATCAACAAACCTTAAGAACCGCTAAATACTCATTTTTGGTTATACTGCTAAGCTTCATCGCCTTACTATTCACCGAAATATTATTGAAAAAGAAAATCCACATTATTCAATACATATTGGTTGGTGCGGCCATGACTGTCTATTATGCTTTATTATTGGCTTTCTCGGAACAAATTGGATTCGATTGGGCATACAGCATTGCATCCATAGCCACCCTGCTATTAATATCTACCTTCATTTATTTGCTATTTAAAAACATTAAACCTGCAGCCATATTTGCAGCTATACTCGCAGTATTCTACACATTCATCTATACCATAGTCCAGCTCCAAGACCTTTCAATTTTAGTAGGTAGCATCGGATTATTTGTCATAATTGCAGTGATTATGTACTTATCTGCAAAGATGGATTGGTTTAAAAATTAAATCGAGAAGGGGGATTAATTCCCCCTTTTTATATTTATTTAATCAACTTTTAGGGTAAGTCCCACTTAGATAATACCATTGATTATCCACCTGTTCAAAAACAGAAATTTCGTGGTGAATATAAGATTTTCCATCTTGCTTAAAATACGCTTTAAACTCCACCACATTTCCGTAAGCTTCTACAATTTCTAACCCATCCCATAAATTAGAATTGGCCCAATTTTCTATATCTTCAAAAGCATGTAGCTTTCGGACACTTGGATGAGTAGTCTGCACCAAATAATCAATTTCCTTTACAACATAAGCCGCATACCTAGAACGCATAAGTTGCTCCGGCGACTGCGCAACAGCCTTTTTCAAATGCAATGGCCTACAACAAAGCGCATAAGGATTTCCACTACCGCATGGACATAAAACAGACATAAAATTCTTGGTGGTTAGTTGGCTAAATTAGTAAAAATGGGGAATATGGGGAAAATATAGACTGTAAGAAAATTGCGCTTAATTGAATAATAAATGCAATCCGCAAAAAATCTATTTTAAAATGATCTATATGGGGTTATGAAGGCATGGCCTGGCATAGCGACGCTGAAAAAGAACTAAAGAAAAATGGCCCCATAGCCTCCCTAAGCTTTGGCGCCGAAAGAAAATTCGCCTTCAAACACAAAGCCACTGGTGAAAAAGTCGACCTCCTCTTAGCCCACGGCAGTTTATTAGTGATGAAAGGCAGCACCCAAAAACATTGGCTGCATCGCTTACCGCCTAGTTTGCGAGTTTTTGGGCTGAGGGTTAATTTGACTTTTCGAGTAATGGAGGGGTGAATAATATGTATTAGCTATTTTATCCTAGCACCTTCTGAAAAACACCTATAACTTTAAAATTATGCGTTTCTTCGTTCCTTAATACAATCGGCTCAAAGTTTCCAGTGGATAAAGGTTTTAGAGTAATCTCTTCATGCCTCCAACCCTCTTCGTCTGTAGTTTTTTTACTGTTATATTCTTTTATAGTATAATTAGCACCAATTTCTGAATCAAAAAAGGAACTACCCTCTACAAGTGTAATCAAACCATTTCTACTACCTCCAGCATATTTTCTAAATAAACAAATACTGCCATTCGGTATAACTTTATTCATTGATTCTCCTACTACTTTACAGGCAAAATAATCTTGATGCAGAGAAAATTCTGGTAAGTCAATATACTTAATATCTTGAACCGTTTGAAAATCGGAAAAACTACCAGCCGCTATCGATAAATCATAAAAGGGAACCGATGTACTTGTGGGTTCCGATAACACTTCAACTAGTGGTTTATGTTCTTCTGCATTATGATTTTTGATGAATTGGGATAAATAAGTTCTTAGATTTTTATTGCATACATATATATAAGTTCCTTCTATTCCCCTAAGAAGGATAGTTTTATAAATATTGATAATATAATCCAACAAGACCTTTTCATCTTTAATGGAATTCTTACCATTTTTATCTTTATAATTTTCTTTGATAACAATAAACTCACCCTTTTCAAAATCATAATCTAATTCTGGGCCAATAATCACGCCAGTATAATTTAAATCATAACCTTGTGTGGTATGAATGCAACCTACTTCATTAATAGCATTAGTGGAGTTTATCCAATCCACGGCAGTACTATTCCACTTTAATTGGGTTTCTCCTATTTTTATATCAAATGCTTCAGGATCTTTATTAGAAATCCATTCCCAAGCAAAACCAGCTATCATTCTTGATAAACCTACATTCTTATCCTTTCCTTTTATCTTATCAACCATTTTTTGAAGGTCATCAAATAATTGAAAGTCATAAAAACCAATTTGCGTATTTAAGGCTTGTTTATCAATTAATGGATTGAAGATATTATGAATGAATTGAACATACTGAACCCCTCCTTTAACTCTAAATTGGGTAAACAATTTTTCGTTTCTTGTAGTTTCAGCATGTTGCAGTTTATAAAATCTTTCAGGAGATGTATCTGAAGGTTTAATAGACTGAAATTGATCATAAAATATAATAGACTTACTACTCTGAATTTCTATCCAATCTAATTCGGATGCATTAATTTTATCTAAGCCTAGGCTATCACAATTTCTATCAAATGTGCCATAGTAAGAACCTAAATTTTGTCTTTTACGTAAACGGTGACCTTCATCTACAATCAGCAAATCATATTTTTGCTTGACTACTTCAGAGGGCCCTATAACCATTTTGCTCGATAAGCCTTTTATATTTTTAAATACATTGGAGATAGTTTGCCTGAAAGATGCCATTGGAATCACTAAAGCCATTTTAATTGCTGTATATTTTTCTTTTACAGCTTTTAGCAAAGCAAAAACTTCTTCATCTTGCTCATCAAAGTCAGAAAAATTAAAATCCTTTAAATCGGTATTTAATAGCTTAAATAAAAAAATTGCTAATATCGATTTACCAGTTCCAGCACCTCCTTGAATTAAACTCACTTTTGCCTTATCATCCAACAAACAGCTTAAAATAATTTTTAAGCCCTTAATTTGTTCCTTAGATAAGGATTTATAAGGTGAGTACTTAAATAAATCTGAATTATCAAGATAATCTAAAGAGTGTCGAGCTATGCCTAATTTTCGAAGTTCGGACCAAATGTCTTTAAACAAATCCCAATAAACTTCTCTTTTTTGATAATATTGATGATTAACAATTCCTAAGTTTCCGTTTTGAAGACTGTATTTGCCATCTGCAGCAATGTATTGTATTAGGTTTGACTCTAAATCTAATGTAGCTGATTTATTAAACAGCTCACTAACAATAAGATTAGCTGTCTTCAGATTTACTTTTTTAACGGACTTGCAATGCGCCTTAAGGCGGTTAATAATGTCAGTGGTTTCTCCAACATAAGCCTCTGCTTTCCCTGCTATCTTTCTTTGATCTTCTTCTAAAAAATAAACTAATGGATAATTTAAATAAGCTAAATTTTCTTCAATGAGATTGGATTCAAGCTGATTGTCTAAAGGATACTGATAAACACTAAATTTCATATCGAATCAATTTAGAAAGACTAAAGCTCGTTATATTTCTTGGCTGAGCCCTTTGATTTATCAACAGGATACTTCTTGTTATTAATTTCAATTTTCTCCTTAATAATTTCTTCAATATCAAGATTATGCTTATCGGCTAATAGAAAGGCATACATCAAAACATCTGCTAATTCTTCCCTTAACTTCTCCTTGTTAACATCTTCATTGCCTTTCCACAAAAACAATTCTAAAAGCTCAGAAGTCTCAATATTTAAAGCAATAGCTAAATCTTTGGAATTATGAAATTGCTTCCAGTCACGTTCATCACGAAAAGCCGTTATTTTAGAAATTAAATCAGTTATTTTTTGCATCTAATTGAAAGGATTGATTGACTAATATAGAGAGAAAAAAGGAATACGAAATAATTTAAATTGAGTTAAAAACCTACCCCACCAACAATTTCGCACTTTCTTTCCATAGATAATTAGGAATAGGTTCTTTTAGTTGCCATTGTACCGACATGGGTTTGGAACCTTCGTAGGACACAAAATGAGCTGGCCCTAGGAAAACATAGCCGTTTGTAAAACCATAGGAGTCATTTTTGGATTCTCTAACAAATAGCAGGATATTTTTATTTAAACTACGCTGGTGGATGTATGATTTCCCTTTTTCGGAAAAGTCGGCTGTTTGGTTTTGGCTTTGCCAATGGAAAAGAGTTTCGTTGATAGCATAGTCATCATACATAGTACTAGGTGAAAAATCTTCTTCTGTTTTTTTGAGGTTGATAAACAAGCCTTCGGTATTGGTGCTTTTGTTAAAGGCGGCTCCTTCGCGATTACTACTTTGTTTTTCGTAAGTGGAAAGGCCTAAAGAAACCAGGATTTGTTCGCGTGTAAAGCGTCCATGGATGCCTAATGGAAAATGATGTAGTGGTTCTACACAAGGCATTTCTTCAAAACCTATCTTATCTAATTTAACTGCTAAAAATTCATCTAATTCTTGTACAAAATCAGGATTAGCTCCTATTTCCTTAATAGCTACCACTAAGGACTCTCCTGCATTGGCCTTTTGATAAAAATCGTAATAAACCATTAAGGCAAATACAGACTCCTGTGGGTTGATTTTCCAACTGCTGATATCAAATTGATGGGCAATTAATTTTTTTAGAAATTGAAAATAGATAAGTGATTCGGTTACGATCCATTTTTTACCTAAAAGACTTTTGTATTGATCGGCATTGGTTTCATTTATGTTTTGATTAAAAGCTTCAGCTTTAAGTTGTGAAAACGTGTTGTTTTTATAAATGTCCGTTAGCTTTAAATTATAGATAGTTAAGAAGTTTTTTAAGTTTAGCTGCAAATCGGTTTGATTGGCAAAGTTTATTATCTTTTGGATAAGTTGACGCTTATTTAGGGCTGTCGCTTTTCGGATATTATCCAAAATGTATTCTTTTGCCATTTTCTCTAGCACAATAGAAGAGCCTAATGGTAAATTAGGAAAGTCTCTTTCGATTTCATGCGCAACAGTGTTGTTCGTTTTGCCAATTAAGGCTCTAAATTTATGTTCAAAATCATATTCGTCGCGAGCATGCCCAACAAAGTCTAATACTGTTAATACATCCTTGTTTTCATAAAGACGTAAGCCTCTTCCCAATTGCTGTAAGAAAATAGTTAAACTTTTGGTTGGACGAAGGAATAATAGGGTGTCAATTTCTGGTATATCAACCCCTTCGTTAAATATATCGACTACAAACAAATAATTAATTTTTCTTTGCTTAAATTCTTGTAGAATCTGCTCTCTTTGCGCAGCATTATCAGCCGTTAGCCATTTGGCTTTTAGTCCGGCTTTATTAAATTTTGTGGCCATATATAGGGAATGATCCTTACTTGCGCAAAATCCAATGCAAGCTACACATTCAATATCTTTGGTGTATTTTTGAAGGTTCGCGATAATATCACCAACGCGCACATCATTAGCCGTTAGTACTTTATTGAGTTCAGCGGTATCATAGCGCCCATTATTCCACTTTATTTTGGAATAATCTATACGATCGGATATGCCAAAATATTGAAATGGACATAAGAGTTTATTATTTAAAGCATCAGGCAATCTAATTTCAGCCGCTATACGGTAATTAAAATCGGGCAAAATACTTTTGCCATCCATACGCTCTGGTGTGGCTGTTAAACCAATGAGTAGCTGTGGCTGGAAATATTGAATGATTTTTTGATAAGTATTGGCTTGAGCATGATGCACCTCATCAATGATGATATAGTCGTAATAGGTTTTATGCACAAAGCTTTCAAGATCGAGCTGATTAAAAGTTTGAACAGTAGCGAATACAACATTTTTTTGTGTAGGCGAATAACCATCACCCATTAATTCCCCAAAGTTTTGATCTTTAAGCACATTTTTAAAGGTGTTTGAAGCTTGTCTTAAGATTTCTATACGATGGGCTATAAATAAAAACTTGGCTTGGGGGTTCTCTGCTCGAAAGCTTTTAAAATCAAAAGCAGCTAACATCGTTTTTCCTGTGCCTGTTGCCGCTACAATTAAATTCTTATAGGATTGATGAACCTTACGTTCAACTTTTAATTTTTCGAGTATTTCTAATTGATAGTGATAAGGTTTAAGGTCAAAAAACTGTGTAAATGCAGTTGAAATTTTACTTAACTTATTATGGTTTAAAGCATTTGACAACTGTTCCATTTGACCGCTTTGATAGCATTCAAATTCTGAACTAGACCAATAGGATTCAAAGGTTTTTCTGAACTTATTTATGATATGCGGAATTTCCTTTGTGGTTACTTTAACATTCCATTCTAAGCCATCAGTTAAAGCTGAACGAGAAAAATTAGATGAGCCAATATAACCCGTATGGTAACCTGTATTTCTATAAAATAAATAGGCCTTGGCATGAAGCCTTTCATTAGAGGCATTGTAGGAAACTTTTATTTCGGTGTTGGGCAATTTGCTTAATTCTTCAATGGCTTTAGCATCAGTGGCACCCATATAAGTTGTAGTAATTACTCTTAATTTCCCTCCACGATGGGTAAATTCAAATAAGGCATCTTTTAATATAACGATGGCCTTCCATTTAATAAAGGAAACTAGCAAATCGATTCGATCAGAGGAACGTATCTCTTTTTTTAGTTCACTTTCTAAAGATAAACCCACATTTCCGCCCGTAAATAATTCACTTTGTGTTAAACGGGTGGCAGGCATAATTTCGCTTAAGCGAAGCTTTAAATCCTTATAATCTGCATTTAATTGATCAAATACACCCTCCAAGATGTTGCCTTCGGCATCTAATAAATCTTCTGAAAAATCGTATTGCTCAATTTGCTGAGCAAGAAATTTTAAAATCTTATTGGTGATTTCGATTTGCTTATCGAGAAGGGCCAAGCCTTCTTTATCTTGTTTTATGATTTGAAGCGCTTTAGAAATGGCTTCACTAAGGTGTTTACTTAAAAATACACTCGCTTCGGCAGCATCTAACTTTTTATGATCAGCCACATAAAACTGATTTTTATCCAGTTTATCGAGCTTTTCGCGCAAAGAGGTGGTGATGAGTGTTTCGTAAATACCTAATTCCATAGATATAGTGTAGAGAGTTTAATTTTAGTTATCTTCTAAATATAATGGATCTAGGCAATTAATGCGAAATAAATTACAAAATAAATGTAATTAAAAAATATTAAAACATAAGGTATTTATGATAAGTAGTTTATATAGAAAATTTAAATGAAATTTTAATAATAATTCTTTCAATAGTAGAATTTATTCCGATATTTGCAGGAAAGGGAATAATGATGTCACAGTTAAGAGAACTTAAAAAACACTTAAAGAAAGGGAAAGTTTACCGAAGAGCGGATCTTGAAAAATGGACTTCGTCTGTTGATAGGCTACTTGCTGTCCTTGTAAAAGAGGGCACCCTGCAAAAGTTGGCTACTGGTTTGTATCATTACCCAAAAGAATCGGTATTTGGAAAAACGCCTGCAGACGAACAGGAATTGGTTCGCAGCTTTCTAAAAGATGATAAATTTTTATTAACCTCACCAAATAGCTATAATTCCCTTGGCGTTGGCACCACCCAACTTTACAATAAAAAGATAGTTTATAATCATAAGCGTCATGGAGAGTTTAGGCTAGGTAACAGAAAGTTTGACTTCCAAATGCGCCACCATTTTCCCAACAAATTGAGCAAGGAGTTTTTAGTAGTTGACTTGGTAAATAACCTTGACAAACTTGCAGAAGATACAGAAGAAGTACTGAATAAGCTACCCTCAAAGGTACGACTTTTAGACCTACACAAGCTGAGAACATCGCTCGAGAACTATGGCAACAATAGGGCAAAACGTATCCTATTTCCAATGATCCAATAACATGGTTGCTGACTACCTACACAATCATAAGCAATTCCATGACCTGATCAATATTGTTTCAGAAAAAATGAGTATTGAGCCAGGATTAGTAGAAAAGGATTACTGGATCATGCATATCCTATATGGCTTAAAAAAACAAGGCTTCCAATTCGAACTAAAAGGTGGTACTTCTCTTTCAAAGGGCTTTGGAATAATAGCTAGATTCTCCGAAGACATTGATATCCACATTTCTCCGCCAAATGAACTCCAAGTGAACGAAACTAGCTCAAAGACTGAGGCAATTAAAAGCAGAAAAGTTTTTTACGACTGGTTAAACAATAAGATAAAGATCAATGGTATAATTGAAAACCATAGAGACACAGATTTCGACAATTTACGCACTTACACCAGCGGGGGAATAAGATTATTATACAACAGTTTATCTGAGCCAATAGAAGGGGTAAAGGAAGGTATACTATTAGAGGCTGGCTTTGATACTGTCACACCAAATGAATTGAAAACCATTAGTTCTTGGGCCTTTGATCATGCAACGACAAGCAACATCAACATCTTAGATAACCGTGCAATCGACATTTCCTGCTACCACCCTGGCTATACATTCGTTGAAAAACTCCAAACCATCGCAACCAAATTCCGTAAGGAACAGGAAAGTGGCAGCGCTGGAGTCAATTTTATGCGCCAATATTATGACATTTATAGCCTACTCGAAAACAAACAAGTGTTGGATTTTATAGGTTCAGAAAAATATTTTAAGCACAAAGAAAAACGTTTTCCAAATGCAGATAAGGCAATATCGATTGCTCAAAACGAAGCCTTCCTACTGAATGACCAAAAGATTAGAACCTCATTTGTAGAACGATATCAAAAGACTGCAGCCCTTTATTATAATGGTCAACCAGCATTCGACAAGCTGATTGAACGAATAAAAAAACACATAGATCAACTCTAATTTTACCCTATTCCCCAACAGGATATTCTACGAAAAGATTGAAGACAATTTCATTAAAAAAATGTTTCTTTAAGCACTAAAAGTTTTAATTCTAATTCTTCTAATAATTTATTTACAGATTTTTTATAAAGTACAAAGCCAAACTTGTTCCTGCCACAACTTGAACAAAAAGTATCTTCAATTATATTCTTTGTTTCACACTGTATACAAACCCATTTCTGAATTTTGCCCAATAACTTATTTTCTTCTATAATTGTAGGTTGAATGGATTCCAAACTGTTTTTTAAATTTTCAATAATCTCGGACATCGTATTAACATCCTCAGGTAAATAAATATGTTGATCTAAAAATGTCAATTCATAAAAATTAACTTTCTTAGATAATTTAAATTGATCACTTTTCAAACCTTCTAAATTCTTACTTAAAGAGGCCAGATTTACATCGTCAATAAATATTAATATTTGTTTAACTAACACCAAATTATCGGTGTTTTCTAATAATTTATATAATCTTTCTATACTTATATTTTTGTCTAAATGATAATAATAGTTTAGAATTTGAGAAGGTAATAGTTCTTTTTCAACCCCTTGAAAATTGAGTATTTGTCTTGGATTATTTAATAATTTTATAATTATTGATTCAAATGCTAAGTTTTTTGATTGCACTATAAATTCAAAATCAGAATTCCCTATTACAGGAATTATTTCCGAATCATATTTATTTAAAATCTCTTTAGCTTTGATTTTATAATTTAAAGATTTGTAATCTAAAATTTTATGCTGTAGGTCTATTTCTTGTTTGGACTCAAATATGACTGGAGTACCGTAAACTGATACCATCAACATTCCTTTACCTTTTGCTGAAATTTCATTAAAATCAACAGAAAAACCAATTAAACCATTACATTTTAACCTTTTACACTTTTCAATTAAACTATTCTTAGCTTCTTCAAATAGTAAGTCTAATCTATTTTCATAATTACTTGATCTTCCCCCAAAAATATCAGTAATAGAAGAAGCAAAGTCTGCAACTAAGTCCATTCCAACAACAGCATTCGCATTAATAGGATCAAAATATGCGAGTATTTTATTGTCAGGTAAATGATTGGACGTTGTGATGATCATTTAGAATATAAATTACAAAGTAAAGTTATATATTGACTTTTAGAAGTAAAAAGTAAAGCTAATACTTTACAACTGCAAGTATAAAGTAAAGTTATCACTTTACTTTATTTAACATATAGCACGGAATTGTATGGATTAATTCTGCTTGGGGCATTCAATTTTTCCGTATTGTTAAATTTGAAGTCATCTTGACATGAATAACAATAAAAAACGCATTAAATAGACTTTATGTACGTTTGCTGTTTGGTTGTTTTGAGGTGTTTACTTTCCGATACAAAACTTCGTAAATATATTCTCCAGCAAATCATCAGTCGTTACTTCACCGGTAATTTCGCCTAAATAGTGGAGTGCCTGCTTTATATCCATCGCTATAAAATCTGACGTAACTTGGGAAGAAAGATTATCTAATACCTTAGAAAGAGCTGCTTCAGTACGTTTTAAAGCCTCTACATGCCTAATATTAGTCACCAGGGTTTCGTTAGTGTCTAAATTTTTAAACTTTACCGTATCTAATAAAATATCCTTAAGATCATCTATCCCAATATTTTGTTTAGCAGAAATATAATGCACATTAAAACGCGACAAGGCAAATTTTGTTGATTCTGCCAAAGTATCTACCTTATTTACCAATAAAACAAATGGCACCTCCTGCCCTTCCAAGCCTTTTACTTGGGCTTCAATGGCTTCAATAGGTTCGTTTCCATCTACCATATAGATAATCAACCTCGCCTGCTTCATCTTCTCTAACGTACGTTCAACGCCTTTGGCTTCAATAATATCAGCGGTTTCGCGTATTCCGGCCGTATCTATAAATCTAAAAGCAACACCACCGATGTTCATTTCATCTTCAATCGTGTCGCGGGTAGTTCCTGCGATATCTGATACAATGGCACGTTCTTCATTTAATAAAGCATTAAGTAAGGTAGATTTACCAACGTTTGGTTTACCTGCGATTACCACAGGGACACCATTTTTTAGCACATTTCCTAATTCGAATGAAGAAATCAGCTTATTTAATACTGTATTAATTTTTAAAATAAGTTGTTTTAACTGATCGCGATTAGCGAATTCTACATCCTCTTCGGCAAAATCTAATTCTAATTCGATCATAGAAGCAAAATGAATCAGCTCGTCGCGCAATTGCTTTAATTCGTTAGCAAAACCTCCACGCATTTGTTGCATGGCCACATCGTGTGATGCTTGGGAATTAGATGCAATTAAATCGGCAACAGCCTCAGCCTGACTCAAATCAAATGCTCCATTTAAAAATGCGCGTAATGTAAACTCTCCTGGTTTTGCAGCGCGGGCACCTAACTTTATTAAGAGACGTATAATTTCTTGGATGATGTATTGAGATCCATGGCATGATAGCTCAACCACGTTTTCCTTTGTATAGGATTTGGGCGCAATAAATAAACCTGCAACCACTTCATCTATAATAGATTCACCATCTTTAATTAAACCAAAATGTAAGGTATGGGAAGCTTGTTTTTCTAAATCTTTGCCTGCAAAAGCTTTGTTTGCAATAGCAATTGCATCTGGTCCAGAAAGGCGGATAACGCCAATTGCGCCCGATCCTTGGGGCGTAGATAAGGCTACAATGGTATCAGAATTTGTTATCATAGATGTCCAAAAATACGCATAAAACCCGAATTAAGTTTTTCTTATTTATGGAACTAACAACTCGTTAAAAGAAATAATTAAATCCTTTACGATTTTGAAATAAAAAACAATAATTTTAAATTGTTGTTAAACTGCAATAATTAGTGTTTATTATGAATGGAATGCCCATTACCGTAAAAAGATCAATTGAGCTATTAGGTCTTTGTTTAGTTGTTTGCATTATCGTATTGGGACAAAATATAATAATGCCTGTACTGATGGCTTTTTTTATTTCCATCATGTTATTGCCTATTTACCGCTTTCTAAAGAAAAAACGATTCCCTGAAATTATAGCTATAGTTCTTCCAATTCTATTCGTATTTGCTTTTATTGGCGTCATTATATGGTTTTTCTATGCACAAATTAGTTTCCTTGTTTCAGATTTTCCAGAAATTAAAAGAAATGTTAATCTTCATTTAACAAGTTTAAGTAAGTGGATTAGCAACATCAGCCATTATTCTACAAAGGAACAAATTGATTTAATAACCCAAAAAAGTGACGATTTATTAGCCTTGGGTAATAAAACTGCTGGAAGTGCATTATTAGGCATCACAAATTCTTTTGTGTTTTTAGGCTTATTACCAATTTACATTTATCTAATGCTGTTTTATAAAGATATTTTGCTCCGATTTATTTTTATGTGGTTTAAACCAGAACAACATTTTAAGGTTAAAGAAGCTATTTATGAAACAGAATCAATGGTAAAAAACTATTTGGTAGGTTTATTGATTCAAATTATTTATATCACAGTTTTATTGGGTGGTTCGCTTTATTTATTTGACATAAAGCATGCTTTATTAATTGGGGTTATTTTCGCGCTTTTAAATCTTATCCCCTATGTTGGTGCGCTTATTGGAAATATTATTGGAGTATTACTAACATTAACTTCATCTCAAGATGGATGGCAAATTGTTACCGTTCTCGTTGCAATCTCGGTGGTTCAATTTTTCGATAATAATATCTTAATGCCTAGAATAGTAGGTTCTAAAGTCAAGATAAATGCCCTTATGGCTATTTTAGGTGTATTTATTGGAGGAAGTGTGGCCGGTATTTCAGGTATGTTTTTATCGATCCCAATTATTGCAACGCTTAAAATAATATTCGATAGATCTGAGATATTTAAACAATGGGGTGCCCTACTGGGCGATGAAAGACCAAATCTCAGTCCTATGAGTTTCCCAATTTTCAGAAAGAAAAATAAGATTGCCGCTAGTGAGGATATTAATAAAGAAGTTAATTAGTCGTTTTTGCTAATAATTTCACAAACTCTATAAGCTTTTCTACTATTTTTTAATTATTTAGTTAATTATTTAAAATTCCAATTAAAAAACTAAATTTGGAAATATGCTAAACGCGATAATAGTAGATGATGAAGAGTTTGCACGCTCTTCTTTGTATTTTCTAATTCAGGAGAACTGTCCAGAAATTAAAATTACGGGTATTGCTAAGTCGGTAGCTGAGGCCAGAACGCTACTATCTTCGCGTCCAGATGTAATTTTTCTTGACATTGCTATGCCTGGAGAAAACGGATTTTCATTATTGGAACATCCCGAAGCTCAAAAATCTAATATAATTTTCACTACTGCTTTTGATCAATACGCGTTAAAAGCTATAAAAGCTAATGCACTCGATTATTTATTAAAACCAATAGATATTGATGAATTAATTATCGCTGTTAATAAGGCTGTAGAAAATAAAAAGAAAAATCAACCGATGCCAATTATCGATAATCATTTAAACGATAAAGGTGAGGTAAAAAAGCTTACTATACCTACTGCAAACGGTTATAGAATTATTAATACGGATACAATTTTATATATAGAGGCTGATAGCAATTACAGTATTATTAGTCTTGAAAACAACGAGAAGATTACGGTTTCTAAAGTTTTAAAAGATTACGAAGAAATATTATCCGAATTTTCATTCTTTAGAATCCATAAATCAACACTTATTAATCTAGAATATTTAAAAGCCTATAGCTCTAAAACCGGTTTAAAAGTAATTATGACCAACGGAGAAGAGTTTCAGGTATCGAGACGAAGAATTTCTGAATTTTATTTTAAAATAAAACAATTCACCAATATAAAGCGTGTATAATTCTATTCGAATATTGATTTTCATCCTTGTATTGCTAATAGGTAATGCAGGGAAAGGTTTTGCTCAAGAACCTCACTTATATCATTATACAAGTAGCAACGGACTACCCAGTAATACTTGCTATTACCTTTTTCAAGATCGAGATAATTTTATTTGGATTGCCACGTTTGCCGGAGTGGCCAGATATGATGGTCAAAAGTTCGAAAAATTCACTATGGATAATGGACTGGCGGATAATCAAGTTTTACAAATAAAGCAAGATAAATTAGGTAGAATTTGGTTTTTGTCACTTAATGGTAAGATGTCGTACTTCTATAAGGGTAAAATTTACAATTCGAGTAATGATAAGCTGGTAAAGAAGTTAAGTATAAATGGAATGGTAACCTCTTTTTTGGAGGATAAAAAAGGTAGAATTTGGCTAGGTACCAATACAAATCTATTAAGTATGTGGGATGGCACTAAACTACATAGTTTTGTTTCGAGAGATTTATATGCTCAATTTTCTAATGCCTACGTTCATGAAGATAATGCTGGTGTAATTAGAGCATATAGTCACCAGGCCGTGCTGGTTTTAAAAAATGGAAATTTTGAAATAGAGGATAAAAAAGATCTTCCCATTTCTTATAAAGTGTTTAATTCACAACCTGGAGGAAAGATTCTTTATTTAAAAAAAGATGGTCTATATCAAAAAAATGGAGCGCTTACACTTTTAAAACAAAAAATTGATCCACAGTATTTAGAAAACGATCCGGGCTATTTTTATGCTGATGATCAATCTATTTGGTTAAGTACTTCTAATGGTGTGGTAGTTATTGGACAAAATGGTACTACTACCAAATATCTACAAGGAACTTCAGTAAACCAAGTTACAAAAGATAAAGACGGTAATTTTTGGTTCACAACAGGAAATGGTATTTATATGCTTCCTGTTCCATTAGAAAGAATGTATATAGTGAATACGGCTAACGGGCTAAGCAATAATTCCGTTATGAGTATTGGAAAAGACAATAAAAATAGATTCTGGTTAGGATTGGACAATGGAACAATTGACATTCTTAATGCTGATAAATCTTTTGCCTCGTCATTAAAATTAGATTCCAAATACATCCAAAATTACAAAGTAAAACAACTAAAATTTAATCAGAATAAAGATATTTTATATTTTGCTTTTGATAGAGGATTAGGGAAATTAGAGCAAATTGATAATTTAAAGCCCAAAACAACTTTTTATAAAGAAAAAACAAATGCTGTCCTTTCTATTAAAAACTTCGATTTAAATAATAAAAATGAAATAGCTGTGGCTTTATCTTCTGGAGTTATTATGACCCCCGAAAATGAATTAAGTTTCTTAATTAAAGACATTCAGAAAACCACCAATTATATAGAAAATAGAGCGTATAAAGTTTATTATGATAACCAAGCTAGGCTTTGGTATTCAAATATTAACGGATTAGGTGGTTATTGGGATAATAAATTACAGGACTTAAGGACTATGGATACGCTTTTGTCTGAAAGAATGAACGATATTATTCAAATCTCAACAGGTGAAATTGTTTTGGCAACCGACGGACATGGAATTTTAATTCTAAAAGATGGAAAAATCAAGAAAATACTTACAACAAAGAATGGCTTAGGAAGTAATATTGTTTATAAATTATTTTATCATAATAAAATGTTATGGGCTATTACCAATAGTGGTATAAACCAAATAAATATTAAAAATAGAGCCTATGATATTAGAAATTTCGATTATGCAAATGAATTATTAATTAGTGGTATAAATGATTTATTTATAGACGATCAAAATGCATATTTCGCTACCAATTCAGGTTTAGTTTATTTTGCCAATTCATCAGAAAAAATTGTATTAAATCCAGCTGAAGTACATTTTAAATCTATTAAAATAGATAATTCACCTATCTCAATAGAGAAAAACACATTTTTTATACCTGAAAATTATAAATCATTATATATTGAGTTTAGTGTTGTTGATTTTAGTAATAGAAATATTCAATACAGATATCGCTTAAAAAATAAAAACACTTGGATTGCTACTAATAGTACTTCATTGGAATTTTCTGCTTTGGAGGCTGGCGATTATAATTTACAGATATCTGCTCGCTATCCGGGAGAAAATTGGGGGCCTGCAACAGAATTAATGTTTAAAATTGAACTTAAATTTTATCAAAGTACTTGGTTCTGGGTATTAATTGCCCTTTTGGGCGCCTTCTTTGTTTTTAGAATTATTGTAATGGTAAATAGGCAACAGCGTAATAAAGAGAAATTACAGCTGATTATGAAAAACAAAATTCTAACGCTCGAACAACAAGCTTTACAAGCTTTAATGAACCCTCATTTCATTTTTAATGTAATGAACTCTATTCAACATTATATTAACACACAGGAAAAGGTAGCTGCTAATAAAATGCTTACTGGATTTGCGCGATTAATTAGAAAAAATCTAGATATCTGTGCCAAAAGTTATATCACTATAGAAGAAGAGTTAGAGTATTTAAACTTATACTTAAGTTTAGAAAAGATAAGGTTTGGAGAAAAATTTAATTATACGATTACTGTTGATGAAGAAATTGACACATCCGAAATTTTAATTCCTTCCATGTTATTACAACCTTTTATAGAAAATGCTATTTGGCATGGATTAATGCCAAAACCAAGCATGGGAGAAGTTAATATTATCATGAGTTTAAAGTTGGAAACTTTAATTATTGAGATTATTGATAATGGTATTGGTATTAATGCATCTAAGGCTTTAAAAAATGAAGGACATATAAGTAAGGGAATGGAATTAACAAAGGAAAGAATTAGAATTATTAATGCTATTGAACAAAATAATATACAACTTTCAGTAAAAGATAGACCACTAGGTGGTACACAAGTTGAGCTATCCATACCTTTAAAAAACCAATAATACCGATTACTCAATTAGGAATACCGAATACTAACTTGTAAAAAAAATTGACTCTTTAAGTCTTAAAATTGTATCATTGATTTAATACAAACATTTAATGTTTGGAAAAAACGTTCTTAAAGAATTGATTAAAGATATTTAACCTAACCTAAAACAAATATCTCGATTCAGGTTTCATTTGTGTGTTAAAAGCGGTCCTGTTAATAACTAGACCGCTTTTTTATTGGTAATAGTTTATCATAAATCCCACTCGAACCGTCGTCCAGGAGCGAAATGCAATGCAACGATAGGATCTCATAAATTGGTTCATAAGATGCTATCGGCCAACTTTCGCTGCGCTACAGGTTAGCCTTAAAAATGACCGATCGGGGTTAATCCTATAACAAAATGAAAATGAGTGAATCCCCCATTACACTTCCTCATAGAGCGGAATCCCCCGACCCGTCCTCCTGGAGCGAAATGCAATGCAGCGATAGGATCTCATAGATTGGTTCATAAGATCCTATCGGCCAACTTTCGTTACACTAAAGACTGGCCTCCAGGATGACAAATCTAGGGTATTATCCTGAAGCGGAATCCCCCGACCCGTCCTCCTGGAGCGAAATGCAATGCAGCGATAAGATCTCCTTAAAACTTAAAATCTCCACAAATCTCCTACTCGAACCATTAATGGTTGGTCATAAGTAAAATCAATAATTATGATAAAATACGATTAATACAGAAAAATGGTATATACTATTGCCAATCAATACAATAAAACAACTAATATTATTAAAAAAAACAGTGTTAGTTTATAAAGGTTAAAGTTGTCATATATTTTTTTAAATTTATTTTAATTTTAAAATGTTTTTATTCTAATTTTGATGTTGGAAAGGCAGAAAAACCTTTCTTAAACTATAATTAAGATCATCCTTAATTGTGCTTTTAAATTTTAAATATGAAAACGCCAAAGAAAAATTTTAACCAGGATGCCGGTGAGCCAATTAAAAGGAATCCGGACATTGAACAAGACGACGATGATTTCGATGAAGATAACTTGATCGATACAGAAAGTGATGCAGACGATGATGACGAATTTGACGTTCCAATTGATGATATTGGAGGTTTCAATGATTTCGATGATGACGATGATGATCTAGATGATTATTAATCCATAAAAAATTAATATTTTTAAAGCATCCGATAAATATCGGATGCTTTTTATTTTTAATCCTACCAAAAACTACTAATGCGCATAATAACTGTAGAAACGCCACAACACCGAAGAGAATTTTTAGAGTTAACTGAAATGATCTATAAAAATGATGCAAACTATATTAGACCATTAGATCAGGTTATTGAACAGGTATTTGATGAAAATAAAAATCCATTTTTCTCACATGGCGTATGTAACAGGTGGATTTTAGTAGACGACAATAATAAAACTATTGGTAGAATAGCTGCCTTTATAAATCATAAAAAAGCAAACGTTACCCCTATCCCTACAGGTGGTTGTGGTTTTTTTGAATGTATAGATAATCAACAAGCCGCAAATCTATTATTTGATACAGCAAAAGAGTGGTTAAAAGAAAAAGGCATGCAAAGTATGCTTGGACCAATTAATTTTGGCGAAAATGATTCATTTTGGGGACTATTAGTAGAAGGTTTCACACCTGCTTCTTATGGCATGAATTATAATTTACCATATTATAGAGCATTGTTCGAAAATTATGGGTTTAAGACAGTTTACGAACAAATAACCAACCATTTAAATCTTGCAATTCCATTTCCTGAACGATTTACAAAAATTGCAAATTGGGTAGCCAATAAACCTGGATATACTTTTGAGCATTTCGATAAAAAGAAAGCAGATAAGTACACTGAAGATTTAATGGAAATTTACAATGATGGATGGAAAGATTTTGAAAATTTCACGCCAATAAAAAAGGAAGTTTTGGCAGAAAGTTTCCAAAAAATGGAGCCTATAATGGATGAAAAACTAATTTGGTTTGCTTATTATAATGGAGAACCCGCTTCATTTGTGGTTATAATTCCAGATGCCAATCAATTTATTAAAGGCTTAAAAGGAAAATTAGGGCTAATTGAGAAGATCAAATTTGCTTATAATCGCTGGAAAGGTGCTGATAGAATGAGAGCAGTAGTAATGGGCACCAAAAATCAGTACCAAAAGAATGGCTTAGAATCTTGCTTATTTATTAAATTGAAGGAGTATGTATTGCCAAAAAATCAATATAAAGAACTAGAATTGAGTTGGGTTGGCGATTTTAATGATAAAATGCTAAGCATTCATAAAGCAACAGGTGCCGCTTTTGGAAAACGACACCTGACTATGCAATTAGATTTTTAACCTTTATTTCGGATTTCTTCATATAAATCAATCACCTTCTTCTGAAGTTTGATGATTTCGTTTTCACTTTCAGCAAGTTTTTGCTTTAATTCTTGTATTTCAAGTGAGTTAGCATTTCTGTTGCTTTCTCCATCAGCAGAAATGATGTCTAATGTAGAGACTTCAAATAGTCTGGCAATTTGATCTAAACGTGATATATTAATATCAGTTATGCCAGTTTCTATTTTAGAAAAGGCTGGAATAGAGATGCTTAACCTTTTAGCAACCTCCCCTTGGCTCCAACCATTTTTCTGTCTTAATGATTTAATGTTTTTACCAATAATGCTCATTGTGTATAGGGATTTAATTTAAAATATAATAATTATACTGTCAACTCACGTGCCAATTTATTTAAGTCCAAGCCCGAAAAATTGCCTGAACTCATTAAAAGTAAGTTTGAATTTGCAAAATTAATGCTTTTTAAATGAACTTTTAGTTTACTTATGTCATCAAAAAACAACAAATTTAAGTTTTTAAAGTTGGTTCTAACGTCGTTTTGGTTAAATGGTTCTAATTTTTTATGTAAAAAAGTATCATTATCAATAAACACTATCGCTTCATCTGCTAAGTCCATTGTATTTGCATAAGTTTTTAAAAACTCTAAATTTAAACTACTAAAAGTATGCAATTCAATACAAGCTACTAGCTTTCTATCAGGGAATTGAGATTTAACAGCTTCTATTGTAGCTTTTAATTTCGACGGAGAATGCGCAAAGTCCTTGTAAACATTAGTCGTCTTACCATTAAATAATAATTCCAATCTTTTTGCTGCTCCTGAAAAAGAAGATATAGATTCGTTAAATGCAATTTCATCAATTCCAAGTTCCTTACAGATTAACTTAGCAGCATTTAAATTTAATAAATTATGATTCCCAAACACCTTTAAACCAATGTGTTCTGGCTCCAAATAAGTCACCCCATCAACCACCTTATTTTCTGGTAAACCGTATGGTATTTTGTTCACTTCTTTTTGGTTATTCTTTACTAGTTCATTTAAATCCTCGTCTAATGAACAATAAATCAAACTTCCATTAGGTTCAATACTGTCTATAAATTTATCAAACTGTAGTTTATAGTCGTCATAAGTTTTAAAAACATTGATATGATCCCACGCTATTCCACTTATAACAGCAAGGTTTGCTTTATATAAATGAAATTTTGGTCGCATATCTATTGGCGAAGCTAAATATTCGTCGCCCTCAATTACAATAATTGGAGCATCGGTTAATTTAACCATTGTTTCAAAACCTTCTAGTTGAGCACCAACTAAATAATCAAATGCTTTATTTTGATGCTTCAGAACATGTAAAATCATAGAAGTAATGGTAGTTTTACCATGACTTCCTCCAATTACAACTCTTAACTTATCCTTACTTTGTTCGTAAATATATTCAGGATATGAATATATTTTTAACCCTAATTCTTGTGCTTTTAACAACTCAGGATTATCTTTTCTAGCATGCATCCCTAAAATTACTGCATCTAAATCTGCAGTAATTCTTGATACGTCCCACCCCATTTCTGCAGGTAATAGCCCATATTTTTGTAATCTGGATGATGAAGGCTCAAAGATTTGATCATCTGATCCACTTACTTGAAAACCTTTTTTAGAAAGCGCTATTGCTAAATTATGCATGGCGCTTCCGCCAATAGCTATGAAATGAATGCGCATAATATCGAATTCTTTTGATAAATGTAATAAATTATTAAGATTATTGTTTATTAATACTTAATTTATTTTTAATTAAAAATTAAGTACAACATTTTGGAAGTAAATGAATTAAGGCAGTTTTTTACATTCCAATGCTACCCAATCCCCCATTTTTTTATGACTTACGTATTCCATTTTAAAAGGTTTGCAAGCTTCTAAAATCATCCCCATATCTGGTTCTTCGTAAAATCCACTGAAAAATATTGAACCATTTTCCTTCAACACTTCTGCATATCTTGGAATTTGATCTAACAATATATTTCTATTAATATTAGCTAAAATGGAATCAAAAATTTCATTAGGAATAATTTCCTTTCCTCCACAAATTGCTTTAATTAAAGGCTGATTATTTAAATTGGCATTTTCTATGGTACTTTCATAGGAAAGCGGGTCGTAATCTATCGCAATTATTTCTGTAGCGCCCTTTTTTGCAGCAAGAAGTGCAAGTATTCCTGTTCCACATCCCATATCTAATACCTTTTTGCCCTTCCAATCTCGCTCTAAAATATACTCCATCATCATGGTAGTAGTTTGATGGTGGCCCGTCCCAAATGCCATCTTTGGGTCTATAATTATTTCGTATGGAAATGTTGGTTTAGGATCGTGAAATGTCGCTCTCACATAACATTGGTCTTTAACCACCATAGGTGAGAAGTTTTTTTCCCAAGCGGTATTCCAATTTTCAGGAACAACTTCAGAAATCTCAAATGTATATTCTATTTCTTCATCAAAATCTGATAAAGTAGAATTTAGTACGCCTTCATCAAACTCCGAAGTTTGAATAAAAGCATTAAATCCATTTTCAGTTTCATCAAATGATTCAAAACCGATAGATCCTAAAACATCTATCAAAAGATCTACTTGATATTCCTCAGCCTTAATGAGGTTAAAATTAACTTTTGTATATTCCATTATCCGTTTAATGCTTTAACTATATCCGTAAAATCTCTCGATTTTAAAGACGCTCCACCAATTAATCCCCCATCAATATCCGATTGCGCAAAAAGTGCAGCAGCATTGCCTGGATTACAACTTCCACCATATAAAATTGAGGTGTTATTGGCAATTGTTTGGTTATAATGATTTTCTATTTCCTGACGAATAAAGCTATGAATATCCTGAGCTTGCTCTGGACTAGCTGTTAATCCGGTTCCAATTGCCCAAACGGGTTCGTAAGCTAGAATGACCTGTTCAAATTCAAATTCAGACAATCCAAATACACCTTCTTTTAATTGGGTTCTTAAAACATCAAAATAACTACCGTTATTACGTTCTTCTAAGGTTTCGCCAATACAGAAAATAGGCTTTAAATTATTCGCTAATGCTTGTTTGGTTTTAACTAAAAGTAATTCATTAGATTCAGCAAAATATTGACGGCGCTCCGAATGGCCAATAATTACATAATTTGCCCCTGTTGATTTTATCATATGAGCAGAAATCTCTCCTGTATATGCACCTGAAGCTTGATCATGACAATTTTGAGCTCCAACATGCACAATCCCCGCGCCTAATTTTGCAAATTGATTTAATAATGGGAAAGGTGGACAAATTATAACTTCTTGTGTTCCATTTCGCTCATCGTTAACCATGTGCACAATTTCAGAAAATACAGACATCCCCTTCTCCATGTCTAAATTCATCTTCCAATTTCCTGCTACTATCCTTTTTCTCATATTAAAAATGCCTAAATTCTTGTGTGTTTTCAAAAACTGCCTCTAAAATAGCTTTTTCTTGATCATTAAACACCATATTTCGGCGTGAATATACTTTTTCTGACGTTTCATACATTTTTTTCAATGTATAAATTTCAAACCCATGCGCCCCTCCCCAAGAAAAATCTGGAATAAAATTGCGGGGAAATCCACTGCCAAAAATATTGGCACTAACACCTGCCACAGTTCCAGTATTAAACATGGTATTTATAGCACATTTTGCATGATCAGCCATAATTAAACCGCAAAACTGCATACCTGTAGGCCTAAAACGTTGAGTATTATAATCCCATAACCTTACTTCAGCGTAATTATTCTTTAAATTAGAATTATTACTATCAGCACCAATATTGCACCATTGACCTAAAACGGCATTCCCTAAATAACCATCGTGTCCTTTTGAAGAATAACCCCAAATAACCGCATTGTTAATTTCGCCTCCTACTCTACTATGCGGACCAATGGTGGTTTGACCATAAATTTTAGCACCCATTTTCACATCAGAATTATCGCATAAAGCAAAACTTCCTCTAATATGTGAACCTTCCCATACTTGAGAATTTTTCCCTAAATAAATTGGACCTTGTCGAGTATTAAAAGTAGAACACTCCGCTTCTGCACCTTCTTCAGCAAAAAATTGATCACCTAAAATTATATTGGTAGAACTTATTGAGGCACTTTCTCTTCCCTTAGTAATCCAATCAAAATCCCTCTTAATAGCAATATCATTGAACTTAAAAATATCCTCTGGAAACTGAATTTGTAAAAAATCTTCCTTGTAATCTACAGTTTCAAATTCTTTAAGATTAAAAAGAACATTTGGATCTATGGAATTTGTATGCCATGCAATACAAGTAGAACCCTTAATTAAAACCTGATTAGGTTTTAAACTTAGGATTACAGAAATTAATTTTGGGTCTGGACAAATACTTCCATTTATAACAAAATCGGAAGCTTGAATTGAAGGATACTTTGCTTGTAAATAATCTTGCGTTATAAATCCAACAGCGGCTTTTAATTGCTGTTGCCATTTCTCTGCAATGGTTAATATCCCTATTCTTAAATCTGCAACTGGTCGAGTAAAAGTTAAAGGCTTAAGCGTTTTCCATTCCGAGGTATCTATGAGATTTAGGTTCATAGATACAAAAATAAAAAAAAGCCCCGTAGTTTTACGGGGCTCTTTAACTTATAATGAAATAATTTAATACTTTTATTTCTTTGCGTAACGAGTTTTGAATTTATCAATACGACCAGCAGTATCAACTAACTTCATTTTACCAGTGTAAAAAGGGTGTGAAGTATGAGAAATCTCTAACTTGTATAATGGATATTCATTTCCATCTTCCCATTTAATTGTTTCTTTAGTCTCAACACAAGATTTAGTTAAAAAAGCATATTCGTTTGACATGTCTTTAAAAACTACCATTCTGTAATTCGAAGGATGCAGATCTTTTTTCATTCTATATTTTATTTATGGTCTTGAAACGAAGGGAATGCAAATTTAGTCATTACCGCAACGTGCCAAAAATTTATTACTATTTCTTTAAACAGATTTTTAAGGTTGCAAATATCATAATTTTATTTCTCAAAAGCAAACGAAGTATAAATAAAATATTTTAATTCGTTTCAGGTTTATTTCACACCAAGTATTAAGAAAATTATTATCAAAATATCTACACCATTAATTTTGCACTAAAATACAAATTAATCCGCAAGAAACGACCTAAAACAGGTATATTGCGATATTTTTCTTTAAAATAAAATATGGAATTATATTATTCATTCTCGGTATTAATAGTTTTAGCCTCATTTTTCGCCTATTTAAATCTACGCTATTTAAAGCTACCAGCCACAATAGGGATTATGATTATCGCGATGATAACCTCTATTTTACTTGTAATAGTGCATAATGTATTTCCAAATAGCTTACTCAAATTCACAAACTTTTCGCAACTGCTAAAAGATGTAGATTTTACTGAAGTACTAATGGGTGCCATGCTTAATTTTTTACTGTTTGCTGGAGCTATTCATATTAATTTAAAGGATTTAAAAGAACAACGTGCACCGATTATTATATTTTCGACGGTGAGTGTTATCATATCAACTTTTGCAGTAGCTGGTCTATTGTATTATGTAACTGCCTTTTTAAATATCGACTTACCCTTTATCTATTGTTTGCTGTTTGGCGCTTTAATTTCACCTACAGACCCTATTGCTGTAATGGGTGTTTTAAAAGAAGCTAAGGTTAAAAAATCCTTAGAAACTAAAGTTGCTGGAGAATCTCTTTTTAATGATGGTGTTGCCGTTGTTGTATTTGCTGTAATACTTCAATTAACTAGATCAAGTGACATGGATATCAACTTTTTAAATATTTCATGGTTATTGTTAAAAGAAGCGGGCGGCGGATTTATTTTAGGTGCGCTTTTGGGATTTGGTGCTTCAGATGCGATGCGTAAAATAGATGACTATAAGGTATCTGTTTTAATCACTCTATCCGTTGTAATGGGTGGATATTTAATTGCCCATGCCATGCATATTTCTGGTCCACTTACCATGGTTGCTGCCGGACTCGTTATAGGAAATTATGGCAAAAATAATGCTATGTCGGCCACCACTAAAGATTATCTAGGTAAATTTTGGGAATTAATTGATGAAATATTAAACGCCATTTTATTCCTATTTATAGGCTTTGAATTACTTATTATCGAAAACCTAACCTCTTATTGGGGAATTGGACTAATCACCATCTTCATTGTTTTACTAGCTAGATTTATTTCCTTATTTATTCCTGTAAAAATCATTCCATTTCGAAATAAATTTAGCAATGGAACGATTAAAATACTAGTTTGGGGTGGCCTAAGAGGTGGTGTTTCAATCGCATTGGCTCTATCTATAGACGAAGGTCCAAACAAACCCATTATTATTGCCATCACCTATTTTGTTGTAGTATTTTCTATTATAATACAAGGATTAAGCATTGGTAAATTAGCCAATAGGGTATTATCTAAAGAAGAAGAATAAAAAAATTAAAAACAATTAACCCTCTATTTTTGTTTTGCGAGCAATTACCAAATTCATAGAAGCATGATTGTTTTAAATCATAACAATACACACATCCATAACAATAACACTATTAAAAAGCTAGTATTTCTTGTTATAATTGGCCTTATAGCATTTATTCAGCCTTCAAATGCTCAAAGAATATGGGTGAACTCAGAGAAGAAAGAATGTGTAAGTTTAGTTCCACAATTATGTTTACAAGTAAAATATAAATCGTCTACAGAATGGCAAAACTTCTATGGACCAATAGAAGGCTTTAATTTTGAACCTGGAAATGAATACCTGATAAAAATTAAAACAATTGACGTCAAAAATCCGCCAGCAGACGGCTCAACCAAACGATATGTTTTAAAAAGAATTATAAAAAAGACCAAGAAAAATATTGATATACCTATAATTCAAAATATAACCTGGAAATTAATAGAAATCAACCAAAAAGTATTGCCAAATTCTAAAGCAAACCTTTCGTTTATTGACAATGGCATAAAAGGATCATTAGGTTGTAACACATACTTTGGTTCGTACACAATTACTAATCAAACCATCAATTTCAAAGCAATAGGAAGCACATTAATGGCTTGTTCAGATACAGATATTATGCAATTGGAAAACGAATTTGCTAAACTTCTCTCAGATAACAGTTACACCTATTTAATTGAAGATTCCTTCTTAAAATTATCAAAAGACAATAAAGTAGTCATGGTATTTGAGGCAAACAAATAAGTTTTTCAATCAATATTAAACTAAAAATCAGATAAACTAAAACAACAATATCTTAACAAAATTACCTGATTTCTTGACAAAGTTCCATCAACACCCCATTGGTTTCCTTTGGGTGAACAAAACAAATAAGCTTATTGTCTGCTCCTCTCTTCGGTTGTTCGTTTAACAACGTATAACCTTCCAACTTTAGTCGTTCCATTTCTTTAAAAATATCTTCAACATCAAAAGCGATATGATGGATACCCTCCCCTTTTTTTTCCAAAAATTTAGCGATAGCACTATCTGGATGCTTAGCTTCGAGCAATTCTATCTTATTTTCGCCTGTTAAAAAAAAAGCGGTTTCCACGTATTCCGACTCTACTTTTTCTCTTTTATAACATGGAACCCCTAAAATTAAGGTGTAATTTTTTATGGATTCTTCTAAATTTTTGACAGCAATTCCAATATGTTCAATCTTTCGCATCATGTTTAGTTGTAAAAATGTAAAAATGCATGTTTTTATGGGTTTTTCATAACTCAAACTTATATTGATAGAAATCTTTTTTAGTATCTTTGTATATTATTAAGTATAAAATATCCCCATGGAACTTCCAATATATTTAGACAATAACGCAACAACACCATTAGATCCACGCGTTTTAGAAGCAATGCTACCTTATTTAACCAGTAAATTTGGTAATGCTGCTAGTAGAAACCATGCTTTTGGATGGGTTGCTGAAGAAGGCGTAGATTATGCTCGCGAGCAAGCAGCAAAATTAATTGGCGCAAATGAAAAAGAAATAATTTTTACGTCTGGCGCTACTGAAGCTGATAATTTAGCTATTAAGGGCGTTTTTGAAATGTATAGCGATAAAGGAAATCATATTATTACCGCTACTACTGAACATAAAGCCGTATTAGATACTTGTAAACATTTAGAAAAATTAGGTGCTAAGGTTACCTATCTAAAAGTTAAAGAAGATGGTTTAATAGATTTAGCAGAATTAGAAGCTGCTATGACTCCTCAAACCATTTTAGTTACCATAATGTACGGAAACAACGAAATTGGTGTAATTCAGCCAATCAAGGAAATTTCTGCAATTGCTCATAAACACGGTGCCTTATTTATGACCGATGCAACTCAAGCGGTAGGTAAAATTCCGGTTGATGTTAATGCAGATGGAATCGATTTATTAGCTTTTTCTGCACATAAAATGTATGGCCCAAAAGGTGTTGGTGCACTTTATGTTCGTAGAAAAAATCCAAGAGTTAAAGTTACAGCTCAAATGGATGGCGGTGGCCACGAAAGAGGTATGCGTTCTGGAACTTTAAATGTTCCTGGAATTGTAGGATTCGGAAAAGCTTGTGAATTGTGTCGCTTAGAAATGGATGCTGAAGCTAAACGTTTATCTGCTTTACGCGATAAATTAGAACGCGAGTTAACTACTTTAGAAGAAAGTTATGTAAATGGTAATACAGAAAACCGTTTACCACATGTAGCAAATATATCTTTTAAATATGTTGAAGGTGAAGGCTTAATGATGGCGATGAAAGATTTAGCTGTATCTTCTGGTTCAGCTTGTACATCTGCTTCTTTAGAACCTTCATACGTATTAAAAAGTTTAGGTTTATCTGATGATTTAGCACATTCATCTATCCGTTTCGGATTAGGTAGGTTTACTACTGAAGAAGAAGTTGATTATGCAATTGAAGTTACTAAGAAAGCCGTAAACCATCTAAGAGATTTATCACCACTTTGGGAAATGTTTAAAGAGGGGATTGACTTAGATAAGATTGAATGGGCAGAACATTAGTTTTATAAAATGCTCGCTAGTTGCGTTATGCTTGCTTATTAAAAATGCTCATTTGCATTAGCAAACTCCGCTTTTTAAAAGCTACGCAAGCCTTACTAGCAAACATTTTATAAAAACTATAATATTTCAAAATCAATGGATGTTGATTTAAATGCTCGCTAGTTGCGATGTACTTATTGATTAAAATGTTAGTTCGCATTTGCATACTACGCTCTTAAAGCTACGCAAGCCTTACTAGCAAACATTTTATGAAAACTAAAATATTTCAAAATCAATGGATGTTGATTTAAATGCTCGCTAGTTGCGATGTACTTATTGATTAAAATGTTAGTTCGCATTTGAATACTACGCTCTTAAAGCTACGCAAGCCTTACTAGCAAACATTTTATGAAAACTAAAATATTTCAAAATCAATGGATGTTGATTTAATTGCTTGCTAGTTACAACGTTATGCTTGCTTATTAAAATGCTCATTTGCATTAGCTAGCATTTAATATTAGCAACTTGATTAAAGTAGAATAAATAATATAGATTAAACCTTCATTTAGGAGTATAATCTAATAATAGAAACCCTTAGTTGTAAGTTTACACTAAAAAATATTAATAAAAATGGCTTATTCAGAAAAAGTTATCGATCACTATACCAACCCTAGAAATGTTGGAACACTAGATAAAGACAGTAAATCTGTAGGCACTGGTTTAGTAGGTGCTCCAGAGTGTGGTGATGTTATGCGTTTACAAATTGAAGTAGACGACCAACATAGAATTACAGATGCAAAATTTAAAACTTTTGGATGTGGTTCTGCAATTGCATCATCGTCTCTAGCAACAGAATGGTTGAAAGGAAAAAGTATTGATGAAGCTTTAGCAATAGACAACATGGATATTGTTGAAGAATTAGCATTACCTCCAGTTAAAATTCACTGTTCTGTATTAGCAGAAGATGCAATTAAATCTGCTATTAACGACTACAGAGTAAAGAATGGCATGGAAGCATTAGAATTGCCTAAATCTCATCACTAGAATAATTAGCGTTGATTTGTAAACCTTATAAATCAACGCTTTTAAACACTAAATAATGATTACAATAACAGATAAAGCAAAGAACAAAATTGATGAGCTGGTGCAACAATCTGCATTAGATAACACCTATTTTTTGCGTGTTTCTGTAAAAGGTGGTGGTTGTTCTGGATTATCATATAATCTTGATTTTGATAATGAAACCCAAAAAGGAGATCAATTTTTTGAAGATAAGGGAATTAAAATTGCCTTAGATATGAAATCCTTTTTATACCTCGCGGGAACAGAATTAGATTTTACCGACGGATTAAATGGAAAGGGTTTCAACTTTAACAACCCAAACGCAAGCAGATCTTGTGGTTGCGGCGAGAGTTTTTCTGTTTAACTAACATTTATTATATTTGTTTTCAGGGCACCTTCGTGCCCTTAGCTATTTATATGCTAGTTTAACACAGATATGACTCAAAAAATAAAGCCAGTTTTTACAGAAAAAACTACCATTCCAAGCTTCTTACGCAATGTGGTAGCTAATATTCATCCAGAAACAGATACATTTTTAATTCATAAAGTTGGTAACAACTGGGTAAATATTTCTTATAAAGATGCTCTTAATAGAGCCGATGCCGTGTCTGCATTCTTTCTTAATAATGGAATGCAAAAAGGAGACAAAGCTGGTTTAATGATAGAAAATGGTCCTGATTATGTTTACTATGATCAAGGAATTCAACAAATTGGAGCAGTAAACGTTTCTATCTACCCTACTCTTTCAGAACACGAAGTTCAATATATAATTAATGACTCCGGAATAAAATCACTCCTAATTGGAAATAATTTCCTTTTTAGAAAAGTGCTTAAAATAGCTGCCAATTGTCCGCAATTACAATTTTTAATTCCAGCATTTGAAGGTTATGAAAAAGTAACTATTCCAGAACAAGTAAAAGCTACAATTATTCCTTTTAAATCTATTTTAGAAAATGAAGGAAAAGTGAACTCAAAAATTATTGAAACCATCAATAAAATAAGAGCTTCAATTGAGCAATCAGATTTATCATCGTTAATTTATACTTCAGGAACTACAGGAACTCCAAAAGGAGTTATGCTTTCGCATGGTAATTTTGTAAATAACGTTAGGGTTTGTTTAGATCAGATTCCTGTTATTGATCAAAATGAAACCTTCCTTTCATTTCTTCCTTTAAGTCACGTTTTCGAACGAACTGCCACTTACCACGTTTGTATTGCTCAAGGTTGTAAAATTGCTTATGCTCAAAGTTTAGAACTTTTAGCGAAAAATATGGCAGAGGTGCGTCCAACTGTAATGAGTTGTGTACCAAGATTATTAGAAAGAATTCATGATAAAGCTATAAAAAGTGGAACTGATGCAGGTGGATTAAAAGCGAAAATATTTTTATGGGCATTAGAAGTTGGTAAAGAATATAGAAATATAAAAGAAGCAGGAAAAACACCTGGACCAATCATCTCTTTTAAACAAAATATGGCTGAGAAGCTTGTATTTAGTAAAATTAAAGAGAAAACTGGTGGAAGATTAAAATTTATGATTTCTGGAGGTGCTGCACTTCCTAAAAATGTAGGTGAGTTTTTCGGAAATCTTGGAATTAAAATATTAGAAGGTTTTGGTTTATCTGAAACTTCGCCCGTTATGTGTGTAACGGAGTACGATAGACAAGTTTATGGTACCGTAGGAAGAGTAATTCCTGATATAGAAATCGGAATTCAGGATATAGATACCAAGGAAATTTATACGATCCAAACGCACGAATCATTTAATCCGGATTTTGAAAGTAAGGAAGGTGAAATTATTGTACGCGGACATTGTGTAATGCAAGGTTATTGGAATAAACCAGCAGAAACCGCAGAAGCAATTGATCCAGATAAATGGTTCCATACCGGCGATATTGGAAAATTCCATAAAGGTAACCTTCAAATTACCGATCGCTTAAAAAATATGATCGTAAATGCTTATGGAAAAAATGTTTATCCTACACCTGTAGAAAACACTTATCTGAAAAGCTTAAAAATAGAACAAATGTTTATTATTGGCGACAAACGCGAATATATTACCGCGATTATTGTCCCAAGCAGAGAAACTTTACAAGAAACTTTTAATTTACCTAACGAATTTTTCGAAGAAACCAATCCATTCATAGAAGATCAAAATATCGTTGATTGGATAAATGAAGATGTTAAAAAACTTTCTAATGAATTAGCAAAATTTGAAAGGATAAAACATTTTAAAGTTAAAAGGAATCCATTTACTCAAGAAGAAGGTGAAGTTACCCCGTCTTTAAAATTAAAGCGAAAGGTAATTGAAAATAAATACGCTGAGAGCATTAATGAAATGTACATAGCCACCTCAGATGCTGAGTAATTGTAAATTAACCCTACCATACCCAATATAAAATAAGACAATGACCACTCCACTTTCGGAACAAGAAAAATTAAGAAGAGAAGCGCTACAACAATTGCGTGCTATGGGAATAGATCCCTATCCTGCAGAAGAATTTCTGGTTAATGCTACTGCAGATGATATTACTGCAAACTTTAACGAAGAAACTAAGGATAAGTATAAGGAAATTTCTATTGCCGGACGTATCATGACCCGTAGAATTATGGGGAGTGCTAGTTTTGCCGAAATTCAGGATGCAACAGGACGAATTCAAATCTATTTAAAAAGAGATGATTTATGTACTGGAGAAAATAAAGACTTATACAATGTAGTATTTAAGAAATTAATGGATCTTGGTGATTTTATAGGAATCACTGGGTATGCATTTACCACTCAAACGGGCGAAATTTCTATTCATGCTACTTCATTAAAATTACTTTCTAAATCGTTAAAACCACTTCCTATTGTAAAAAGAGACGATGAAGGAAATACATATGATGGTTTTACTGACCCAGAAATGCGTTACCGTCAGCGTTATGTAGATTTAACCGTAAACCCACATTTCAAAGATATCTTCATTAAACGAAGTAAGGTTATCCATACCATGCGTAATTACTTTGAAGAGCAAGGTTGGATGGAAGTAGAAACGCCTATTTTACAAGCTGTTCATGGTGGTGCAGCCGCTCGCCCTTTCGAAACTCATCACAATACTTTAGATATGCCGCTTTTCTTAAGAATAGCGAACGAATTATATCTAAAACGTTTAATTGTAGCTGGATTTAACGGCGTTTATGAATTCGGAAAAATGTTTAGAAACGAAGGGATGGATAGAACCCATAACCCTGAGTTTACTTCAATGGAGATTTATGTAGCCTACAAAGACTATATATGGATGATGAAAATGGTTGAAGATTGCCTAGAAAAAGTAGCTATTGCAACCACAGGATCATCTAAAGTTAAAGTTGGTAATCATGAAATTAATTTCGCTGGTCCATACGAACGATTAACGATGTACGAGTCTATCCAAAAATATACAGGAATTGATGTTTCTGAAATGGATGAAGCTACATTAGCGGCAACTTGTAAACAACAAGGTATTGAAATAGACGACTCAATGGGTAGAGGTAAATTAATTGATGAATTATTCAGCGAAAAAGTTGAAGCACATTTAATTCAGCCTACTTATATTACAGATTATCCTTTAGAAATGACTCCTTTAGCTAAGAAGCATAGATCTAAAGAAGGATTGGTAGAACGATTTGAATTATTCGTTAATGGTAAAGAAATTGCAAACGCCTATTCAGAATTAAATGATCCAATTGATCAGAAAGAAAGATTTGAAGATCAATTAAAATTAGCAGCTAGAGGTGATGATGAAGCTATGGCTATGGACGAAGATTTTGTTCGTGCACTAGAGTACGGAATGCCTCCTACTTCGGGTTTAGGAATTGGTATCGATAGATTAGTTATGCTGATGACCAACCAAAGTAGTATTCAAGAAGTATTATTCTTCCCTCAAATGCGACCAGAGAAAAAAGCTAAAGTTACTACTGACGCTGATTTTATTGCCGCTGGAATTCCTGCTGAATGGGTAGAAGTAATTCGTAAAATGAATTTCAATACATTAGAAGAATTTAGAGCAGCAAATCCTAATAAAGTATTCAATGATTTAGGTGGAATGCGTAAAAAATTGAAATTAGAAATAGTTATGCCAACTAGAGATCAATTTGATCAATGGGGCAAATAATTAAAAATAAAAAAGTCCTGATTCAAATGAATCAGGACTTTTTTTATGTGATTTAAAATAGAGTTTCTATCTATATCTTACTTGCTGTTGTTTATCAATCATTCCTAATTGATCTTTCATCATCTTAATCTGATCTGCTAATAATTTATTTTTATCAGCTTTCTTAGCTTCAGTTAAATATTGCTGAGCTTCTCTTTTATTTCGTTTTGCAATTGAAATACCCGCCAAGCTTAATTTAGCTAAAGCTGTATTATGATCCATATGCATACCTAGAGATAAAGCTTTTTTGAAGAATTTTTCACTTTGCATAGGTGCACGTCTAGATTCTATTAAACCTAATAATAAATTATAATAACCATGTTGTGCACGAAGTAATTCGCTTTCGTAATTTTTGATTCTCTTTAAAAATACCTCAGCTTTAGCCATATTGTCTTTACGTAAAAACCACTGCGCTAATAACATATTTTCGTTATAAAAAAACGTAACCAACACAATAATACTTATAAAGAACAATGGAATTCCCCAACCCCAAAATCCAAAAATCATCAAAGCAATAGAACCGCCCATCATAGCGAGGGCAAGAATTAAACGTAATATATTTGGCATCTAATTTGTTTTTATTAAACCGCAAATATCGTGATTATTTAGGTATTTTTATAAGGAATTAAATTCTATTATTTTAATTTCTACATTTAAATTGGTAATTATTAAATTGCATAAAATTTAAACTAATGAAGAAAATATTATTCGTGTTTTTTCTTGCCTTAACTACTGGCGTTAGCGCACAAGAAATCAACAAACACCACATGGACGAAACTCGTCTGAAAGAAATATTGTTGAATGTTTGCACGCGTGCTGGAATTACTTCTTTCCCAGAATTTAAAGTGAGTTATGATGCGAATTACACTGCCTATAAAATAGATAGTACTAAGGTAGCCTTGATAAAATCTATACCTCAAGATTATAAAATAACAATGGTTTTAGGCACTTGGTGTGGGGATAGTAAATTACAAGTTCCTCATTTATTCAAAATATTTGATAACGCCGGAATTAAAGAAGAAAACATAAAAATTATAGCTGTTAATGGTGTTAAACAAGCGGAAAATAATTTATTAGAAGGGCTAAACATCCAAAGAGTACCAACTATTATTATTAAGAACAAGGATGGTATAGAAATTGGCCGAATTGTAGAAAGACCAACTACTACTTTAGAATCTGATTTATTAGCTATTCTTAGTCCAAAAATTTAATGAATGAACATTTAAGTTGGAAAAGTTTCTTGGATGAAGAATTCAAGCAACCTTATTTCCAATCGTTAAATACGTTTATAGAAAAAGAATATATTGAAGAAATAGTTTACCCACCAAAACCTGCCATTTTTCATGCTTTAAACAGCACACCAATGGCAGATTTAAAAGTGGTAATACTGGGTCAGGATCCTTATCATGGCCCAAATCAAGCGCATGGATTAGCATTTTCTGTATTAAAAGGCAATCCAATTCCTCCATCACTCAAAAACATATATAAAGAACTTGCAACCGATATTCCTGGGTTTGTAATTCCTAATCATGGGTTTTTAGAATATTGGGCTAATCAAGGTGTACTTTTATTAAATACCACTTTAACCGTGAGGAAAGGGAAACCGGGATCTCACCAAAAAAAAGGCTGGGAAACTTTTACCGATAATTTAATAAAACGAATATCAACAGATTTAAATGGGGTTATTTTTCTTTTATGGGGAAAACCTGCCATTAATAAAAATACATTAATAGACATAGAAAAACATCATGTCATAACAGCCCCTCACCCATCACCATTATCAGCTTATACTGGATTCTTTGGATGTAAGCATTTTAGTAAAACAAATGAATTACTCCACAATCAAGGTAAAAAACCTATTGATTGGCAAATACCTTTAGAAAAAAATAATTGGGAATTATTTTAGTACTCTAGAGGGATAATAACTTCCTTTTTATTGGTACTCATTATCATCATAGTCTGGAATGTTTTAACTACAGGAATAGTAGAAATTTTATCCATAATTAATCTTTCATAAGCTTTAATATCACTTACATAAACCTTTAAAAGGAAATCAGCCTGTCCAGTTACGTGGTGACATTCAGTAATTTCTCTAATCTTATTTACTTCTTCTAAAAAGATTTGAATGGTATTATTCTTATGAAAATCAAGCTGAACTTGGATAAAAGTTTTTATCCCTAAGCCTAACTTTTCTTCATCTACTAAAGCGTGATAGCTTTTAATATAACCAGACATCTCTAGTTTACGCACGCGCTCTAAAGTGGGCGCAGGAGATAAACCAATCTCCTGAGAAAGTAATAAATTGGTAATTCTACCATTCTCTTGAAGATGTTTAAGAATATTTAAATCGGTTTTATCTAAATCACTTGCCATAAATAAATTATTTATACAAATGTAGTTATATATTTTAAAAAGGCTTAAAATTCGAAATTAAATTCTGTTTTTGATTATATCTAAATATTTTTTTAGATTTACCTAAAAATATTTTTTATGCAAACCTTTTCTGAAGAAAACTATTTAAAAGCAATATTTCATTTATCGGGTACCGACAAAAAGCCAGTATCTACCAATGCATTAGCAGAAAAGATGAAAACCAAAGCTTCATCTGCTACAGATATGGTAAAAAGATTATCTGAAAAAAATTTAGTTGAACATACGCCTTATCAAGGTGTAACCTTAACAGAATCTGGTATAAGATCTGCAGTCCAAATAATACGTAAACACAGACTGTGGGAGGTATTTTTAGTAGATAAATTAGAATTTAAATGGGACGAAGTACACGATTTAGCTGAGGAGTTAGAACATATTAATTCGCCCATATTAGCGGAACGATTGGATGCATTTTTAGGCTATCCTAAAACCGATCCACATGGCGACCCAATTCCAGACAAACATGGAAATTTTGAAGAGTATAAAATGTTTTCATTAAATAAATTAAACAAGGCAGAAACTGGAATTATTACTGGAGTTAGTGAGCACTCAACAGCATTTTTAAAGCATTTAGAAAAATTGGGCCTAACCCTAGGGAAAAACATTGAAATAGTTGATATTCTTGAATTTGATGGCTCTATAGAATTAAAAATTGATGGAACCCATCAAACTGTTAGTCGGGAAATTTCTAAACATATTTTAATAAGTAAATGAAAACCTCTGAATCTCTAAGCGAAGTTCATCAAAGTATATCTACTCATAAGCGTAAAGGCTGGAGAAGAATATTTGCTTTTATTGGGCCTGCTTATTTAGTGAGTGTAGGCTATATGGATCCGGGAAATTGGGCAACCGATTTAGCTGGGGGTAGTCAGTTCGGATATAAATTAATTTGGGTGCTATTAATGTCTAATTTAATAGCCTTATTACTTCAATCACTAAGCGCAAGATTGGGTATAGTGAGAGGATTAGATTTAGCACAAGCGTCTAAAAACACTTATCCTAAGTGGATTAATTTCCCATTATATATTTTAGCTCAAACCGCTATTATTGCATGCGATTTAGCCGAAATTATTGGTATGGCCATTGGTTTAAATTTATTATTTGGCTTACCACTTATTTGGGGAATTTCCATTACCATCCTAGATACTTTTTTATTGCTATTCCTTTTAAATAAAGGAATGAGAGCCATGGAAAGCTTTATCGTATCTATGGTTTTTGTGGTTGGTATATCCTTTCTAGCCGAAATGTTTATTGTGGAGCCTAATTTAGGTGAAATTTTAAAAGGATTACAACCTTCATCTTTGTCGGGCGATGCCCTATACATTGCAATTGGTATAATTGGCGCAACAGTAATGCCGCATAATTTGTACTTACACTCTTCATTAGTACAAACCAGAAAAATAGAACGAACTCCAAAAGGCATAAAAGAAGCACTTAAATTCAATTTTATTGATACTACTATTGCGCTTAATTTAGCCTTCTTTGTAAATGCAGCTATTTTAATTCTTGCAGCTGCAGCATTTTATAAAAACGGACTATATGAAGTTGCAGAAATACAAGATGCATATCATTTATTAGAAAATATTTTTGGAAGCACTGCCCCTACCTTATTTGCAATAGCATTAATTGCTGCCGGACAAAGTAGTACAATTACAGGAACATTAGCCGGACAAATTGTAATGGAAGGCCATTTAAACCTACGTATACAACCGTGGCTTAGAAGATTATTAACCAGACTATTAGCCATTGTACCTGCATTTTTTACTATTCTATATTTTGGTGAAGATGCATTAGGTGGATTATTAATATTGAGTCAAGTGGTCTTAAGTTTACAATTAGGATTTGCAATTATTCCATTAATTCATTTCACATCCAACAAAAAAGAAATGCTTGGATTTGCCATAAAGCCGTGGGTGAAAATATTAGCCTGGTTAAGTGCTGCAACAATTATTTTTCTAAACGTACAATTGGTAATAGAAGAAATTACAGAATGGAGTAAATCAGTAGATGCATTATTACTATACTCGCTAATTATTCCTATTGCTATATTAATTGGATTATTATTGATTTATATTTTCATCTATCCAATGGTGGTTAATCGCGATAAACATGCAAGTAATTTACCGCATGGAAAGGCAGCTAAAATTGATAAAGTTGGCGTTATCCAGTACCATAGAATTGCTATTACAGTCGACTTTTCAAAAAATGATAAATCAACCATCAGGCATGCCTTAATTCAAGGTGGTAAAGACGCTACTTACTACTTAATTCATATTGTAGAAACGGCGGCAGCAAGATACCATGGAAAAGCAGTTTACGATTTTGAAACTAAAAGTGATGCAGATAATTTAGAAGTATATCAAAATGAATTAACTGAATTGGGTTATAATATAGTGCCAGTAATTGGCTATGGAAGTACTTCAATTGCTATTGCTGCAGCTGTTAAAGAACATAAAGCAGAACTCTTGGTTATGGGTGCGCACGGTCACCGCGCTATTAAGGATATTATTTTTGGGACAACGGTAAATTCTGTAAGACATAAAGTAAACATTCCGGTACTAATTGTGAGGTAGAAATATAGCAAGGGAATTTATTTTATCGCCATTCTAATACCTAGAAACATTTTTGTACCCTGATTTGGGGCATAAATAAAAGTTGGATCAAATTGTAAAGCAAATGGATTATCGGCTGTTTGCTTTACAATTCCATTATTATCATATTCCACATTTTTATTAAAAGGATCATTACTTCTGGCAATTAGAAACGGATCCATTTTTCCTGGTTTAAAATTCAATAAGTTTTTTACACCTCCAAAAATTTCTAAATTATTTTTCAAACCCTTAAAAGTAAATTGAACATTCTGTAAACTCCAAATGGGCGCAATTTTACTTCGCGGATCTAATTCATTTAAAACAGGTAGATACATTTTCCCATAAAAATTACCTGTATAATCAATTTGTATTGGAAAACGTGGAAACTCATAACCAATATTCCAAACACCTGAAAATCTTTCGGTTAAATAAGGAATACTTTTTCTCTCCCCAGGTTCTTTTAAATACACATCCATTCCGGTAAAACCGAGATTTATTTTCCAACCACTCCAAAATGCTGCATCAAAATTCAGCGTTAACCCACTCGAAACTGCATAACCACTTAAATTGTCATAAAAAATTTCATTTGGATTAGCATCATAATTAGTAACTATCCGGTTGGTAAAATAAGTGTAAAACCCTGTCAGATCCACCCTAAATACATTATTTATAGAAGTATTAAACTGTTTAGCGAAATTAAGATTGATGTTATAACTTTTTTCAGGCTTCAAATTTGGAGCTATAACCAATTTTTTAGCACCTGTAAGTGCTGCATGATCTTCAGTAAAAATATTTACCACCCTAAAGCCCGTACCCGCATTTGCTCTAAAAATTGTTGATTCATTAAAATTGTATTTATAAGCCAATCTGGGCGTAAAAATAGATCCATGTTTTGAATGATAATCATATCGAACACCAATTAACAAGTTTTGCATTTGATTAATTTTCAACTCATTTTGGATAAATACACCAGGTAAAAACGACTTATCTGGAGAATTTTTTAATGCCAATTCATTTGCTGTGGCTGGTGTATTATCGTCATAAAAAACATATCGCAATGCTATTCCAGCAAGCCAATCATTATTCCGTGTAGATTTATCCCATAACAATTGAGAAAACATAACCTTCTGATTGGCAAAATATTTTGTCTGCCCGTAATATGAATCTTGCATATGATCATTAAAAGAAAACGATAAAAACATTTTCTCTTCTATGGGCAGCTGGTAATTACCAATAAATTCATATCGATTGGTATAAATACTTTCTCCATATACCTCATTAGAACCTCTAAATTGCTTATTCCATTGCATTTCGCCTCCCCACCTATCTTCATAATTATACCTTGCAGCTAGCGTAAATGCTCTATTATGTAACCTTTTAATATTGAGTTTATGAAACACTGAAATCCTCTTTTGAAGCGTAACATCGGTGAAATTATCCTTATTAAAATCAACAGAATTAGCATAATGATAATAATTTATTCCAGTCAATGATTTCAGTTTTTCACTTATTGGAATACTCATACCTAGATCTATATTAGATTCTCTGTAAGTAGTATAAAAACCATCTGCAGTTAATACAGCTTTATTGTCTATTTTTTTAGTAATTATATTGATTAAACCTCCAATGGCTTCAGAACCATATAATGAAGAAGCCGGACCCTTTACTACTTCTACTTTTTCTATCAATGACATCGGCACGCCCATTAACCCATAAACCGTTGCCAAGCCACTTACAATAGGCATTCCATCTATTAAAATCATAGTATATGGACCTTCCAATCCATTAATATGAATATCACCAGTATTACAGATATTACAATTTAACTGCGGACGAATCCCATTTATTTGCGATAAAGCTTCATATACATTTGCTGTAGGATTTCTTTTAAAATAAGCTGGAGAATACATTTCTACAGGAACAATACTTTTTAATCTATCTACCTCCTTCATTGTACCGGAAAACACAACTTCAGGTAGTTCTTCTTGCAATTTGATTAAGTTTAACGTTAAATCTAAACTATCATTTAACGCCACTTTCTTTTCTAAAATTTTATAATCCTTATGCTGTACGGCTAAAGTTAAATTTCCAACTGAAAGTTTGTCGATACTAAACTTGCCTAAACTATCTGTAATTGTATGTTTATTGGTTCCAATAACCACAATATGTGCATTGGCTACTCCAACATCTTCCGATACAACCCTTCCTTTAATTAATTGTGCCTGAACTACAAAAGGCAATAACAAGAGCATCCAAATAATATTTTTCATCCCAACAAATTTAATTTTTAGACAAATCTAAAAATTATTTTATAATAATCTAAATATTGAGAGAATAAGACAAGAAAATATAAACTATGTTTAAGAAAATATAAAAAAATGAACATAACCGCTTATCTTTACACTTATTCTATGAAGAACGAAGTACATATTAAGAACAAACGCGCGTATTTTGACTACCACATTTCCGATGTTTACATCGCAGGGATTGCGTTATTAGGTACAGAAATAAAAGCCATAAGACAAGGAAAAGCGAATATGACCGATGCTTTTTGTATGTTTTTAGGTGATAATTTATACGTTCGTAATCTTCATATTTCAGAATACAGCCATAGTTCATTTTTTCACCACGACATTAAAAGAGATAGAGCACTTCTGTTAAAGAAAAAAGAATTGAAAAAAATAAGATCTAAAGGTGAAGAAAAAGGATTTGCTATCGTTCCGCTCAGAATTTTCATAAACGAAAGAGGCTTTGCCAAATTAGAAGTTGGAATTGGACAAGGTAAAAAAGAATTCGACAAACGCGACTCTATTAAAGAAAGAGAATCTAAAAGAGAACTTGATCGTGTTATGAAGAAAAGTTAATTACCAAGCTTGATCGCCCACCAATGGCACAAACCTAAAGGTATCTAACACAATCTTTTCAAATTCATTTTCACCTACTCTAAGTACAGTAATCATTTTTTGCTCAGATTCGTTTCCTACAGGAATAACTAAAATACCACCAATTTTTAATTGGCGTAAAAGTACATCTGGAACCAAAGGTGCGCCAGCTGTTACAATTATTTTGTTGAATGGAGCATCTTCAACACTTCCCAATGATCCATCACCTAGAATAAATTTGGCCTTATACCCCATTCCAGTAAGCACTTTAGTAGTTCTTTCATAAAGATTAGGTTGTCTTTCTATAGTAACTACTTTAGCCCCCAATTCTAAAAGAATACATGTTTGATAGCCAGAACCTGTACCAATTTCTAATACTTTATCGTTTTTCTTAATGTGCAATAATTCTGTTTGATACGCAACCGTATAGGGTTGAGAAATAGTTTGTCCGTCGCCAATAGGAAAAGCTATATCCTTATAAGCCTGATTCCAAAAAGTTTCATCAAAGAAAAAATGACGAGGTACTTTTCCAATAGCCTCAAGTACCTTTTCGTCTTCAATTCCTCTATTTCTTAATAAAGTAACTAACTTCTTTCGAGCGCCTCGCTCTTTATAATTATCTATAAACTTATATGCCACAGTACAACAAAAATAGTCCTATTTATGCAGGATTCAAATGATTTAAGCAGATTTAAAAATCCACATTTTATTAAAGTGTGATAACCAGCATAGTTAAAGATTAGAAGTATATTTATTGAATTTATTTACAATCGACGGCATTTTTAACTAAATTTACAATTGATTAAAAGTTTATTTATTTATGAAAATTTTCTATTCTATTTTAATCTTCGCCTGTTTAATACCTGCTATTAGTGAAGCTCAAAACACCAGCAATAAGTTTTATTCAGTAGGTACAAAAGCTATCCGATTAAGTCAGATGCCCAAGTTATTAAATCAAGTAAATAATTTTGATTATAAAACTACCTATGTAGATAATATATTTTTTAAGGTTTTAGACAATCAAATCAACTACCGTTTTAGCGCCAGTTATTTTGATACAAATTATACTTTCAAAAATCAATGCAATACTTGCCAAGAAGGCGATGGTAGTTTAAAAGATTTAGCCTTTAAATTTGGTTTCGAAAAAAATGTAAATTATTCAGTGGTTCAACCCTATTACGGAGTCGATTTAGGATATAAAAACAATAATTTTAATGGAACCATAAGAGATATGAATTCGGCCACTCCACTTCAAAACGCCGAAATTATTAAAAATGGACTTACCATTTCGCCAGTAATCGGTTTCAAATTTAATTTGAACCCAAATGTTTTAATTTTCGCAGAATCTAGCTTCGATTTTTATTATAACTACGAACAAAGGGAAATTGTAGATAGCTCCAATGGCGCATTAATTCTAGCTAATAAATTCACCAGAATGGAGTATTTATTAAACCCAGTATCTGCAGGTATTCAAATTAATTTTGGGAATAAAAATTAATAAGGATCTACATCTATTTGAATTTTTATAGCTCTAAATGCCTTTTCCGATTGGAATTCCTTAATACAATTCATTAGAATTTCCTTTACCGTATTTATAGATATTTCCCGCTTAACTTTTAAAGTAATCTGCTCTATGTAATAAGATCTGATTCTTGAAATTAAAGGTTGCTCTGGACCCAAAACAATATCACCCAGATGGTGTTTCAATTGATTTGCAAAATGTTTGGCCGCATTATGTAATAATACCTGGTCTTTAGATTTCACATCAATACTAATCATGCGTGAAAATGGAGGGTAATTAAAAGCTTTTCTTTCAGCCAGTTCTTCGTTATACATGGCTTCATAATCATTCTCAACCACTTGTTTTAATATGCGATGTTTAGCATCGTACGCCTGAATTATAACTTCGCCCTGTTCATCCCGCCTCCCAGCTCTTCCACTCACTTGAGTTAAAAGCTGAAAACTTCTCTCAAATGCTCTAAAATCTGGAAAATTCATTAAAGTATCTGCATTTATGACCCCAATTAAAGCAACATTATCAAAATCTAAACCCTTTGCCACCATTTGTGTCCCAATTAACACATCAGTTTTTTTGTGCTGAAAATCATTAATGATTTGAAACATGCTGTTCTTTGTCCGAGTACTATCTAAATCTAACCTATCTATGGTTATACCAGGAAAAATTAATTCCAATTCTTCTTCTATACGCTCTGTTCCAAATCCTTTTTGCAATAAATTATTAGATCCGCAAGCGGGACAAGCGTTTAAAGTGTTCTGGTGGTATCCGCAATAATGGCAATGAAGTTTACCTGTAGATTTATGATAGGTTAAACTAACATCGCATTGTACACATTTAGAAGTAAATCCACATGTTCCACAAATTAAAATGGTGGTATAACCTCTCCTATTTTGAAATAAAATAATCTGCTGCTTTTTATGCAAAACTTCACGCATTTTATCGATTAAATCCTGTGCAAAAAAAGCAGTCATCATTTTTTTCTGACTGGCTTCTGCTAAGCTAATAATCTGATGTTGAGGCAATGGTGTTCCAGAATATCTTTCCAATAATTCTACCATCCCATATTTACCATTTCTTGCATTATAATAGCTTTCTAAAGAAGGAGTTGCACTACCCAACAAAACTTTAGATTTATATAATGAAGCTAAAAATATGGAAGCATCTCGAGCTTGATAACGCGGTGCGGGGTCGTATTGTTTAAAAGAAGATTCGTGTTCTTCATCTACTATAATTAATCCCAAATCTGTAAATGGCAAAAATATAGATGAGCGAGCGCCTAATATAATTTTATATTCTCCTGTACTTACTTTATTCCATATTTCTACCCGTTCATTGTCGTTAAATTTAGAATGGTAAACGCCTAATTTATCTCCAAAAAATAAACTTATACGCTCTACAATTTGAGTGGTTAAGGCAATTTCGGGCACTAAAAACAATACCTGTTTTCCTTGCGCTAAAATTTCCTCAATTAATTTAATATAAATCTGAGTTTTTCCAGAAGCAGTTACGCCAAATAACAATTGAACTTCTTGTTTTTGAAATCCTTTTTTTAATTCGTCAAACGCTTTTTGTTGAGCATCCGATAATTCAAAATTTATAAATTGCTCAATATCGTTTGCCCTTAACCTAGATACTTTCCTGCGTTCTGCTTTAAAAACTTCCTTTTTTATTAATGCAGAAATGGCTGCATCTCCAGCATGGCTATGCTCTAATAAATCTTGCTTTGCAACAAATGGATTTAATTTAGAAAGGTGCAAATAGCTCAATAAAGCATCTAACTGTTTTGGAGCTCGTTCTAATTGTTTAAATAATTCTTCCTGGTTTTTAATGTCCAGAAAAAATTCTTCGAGCTTAATATAGGTTTTTAATAAAGGTTTATATTTATCATGAAGTTCTTCAGATAGTAAAATAGCTTGTTTATCTAATAAACTGGTAATTACCGGATAAATAGACTTCTGACCCAATAATTCACTTACTTCTTCAATACTTATTTTTTTATCACTTCCTAATGCATTTATTAAGGCTTGCTCTTTTTCAGATAAGACTTGATCACTTAATTGAAAATTAGGATGACGAATAACCAATGTTTCACTGGCTAATTTAAATGCAGATGGTAAAGCGGCAATCATTACTTCGCCTTCTGTACATAGATAATACTTACTTATCCACTTCCAAAAACTTAGTTGAATTGGCGGAACAATGGGAACTGCATCTATTACATCTATAATGTATTTTGCCGTATAATTTTCTGGCGCAATATTATGTACAGACTTAATAATTGAGGTGTACATTCTGTTTTTTCCAAATTGCACAATTACCCTTTTCCCGATTTCTATTTGCTGATTTAATTCAAAAGGAACGCGATAAGTGTAATTTATCTGCAAGGCTAACGGCAGAATTACTTCAATAAATAATGTTTCCTGCTCCCGATAATCTAATTCGAGTTCATTTTCCATTATTTATCTTTTAGTGCAGCTAAAAACAACATCAACCAACCTAAAATAAAAAACAAACCTCCAATTGGAGTGATTAATCCAAGCTGCCCCATTTCAATCCCAGTAATGCTTCTTGTAGCCAAAACATATAGCGAACCAGAGAAACAAATAATTCCTGCAACAAAACAGAAATATCCAATATTTATTAAATTGTTTTTATATCTCGCGAAAGTAGATAAATATAATAATGCTAAGGTGTGATAAAACTGATAAGTTACACCTTTATCCCATGTAGAAAGTTCAGAACTACTTAACTGATCCTTTAAGGTATGCGCACCAAAAGCACCAAAAATAACGGCAATTATACCAAATACTGCAGCGGTTAGGATTATTTTTTTGTTCATATATGCACTGTTATATTTGCTAAATTATAAATTCCATTGGTTTTATCGGCAAAAAGGATGTATTATTTATTTTGTATACCTACCTTGGCCGAGCAATTAATAATATGAAAAAGCTAATTATTCTATTAACCATTCTTTTCTTAGGAACCATTTTTACGGCCTATTTTTATTTTTCAAGAATAAATAAGGTTAATTCTGGTGTTGCTCGCGCTTTAAATATCGCTACACACAATACTGCATTTCTTTTTCAGTTTACAGCTGATGAAAAATTCATGGAATTAATGTCGGAACAAAGCATTATCAGTGAATTAATAGGCCCAGAAAAATCAAAAGAATTACTTGATTTAAAAAATTCATTGTTGCAAAATAAGAAGGCAACAGAAATACTAAATAATAAAAAGTTTTTTGTTAGTAAGGTGATTTCAAATAACAGCAATAATATCCTTATTACTACACAATTATCCGACAAAAAAGAGGCGGATGAATTTATAAATCATTTAACCACAGATAAAAAACTACAAAAAGTAAAAAACAACCTTTATTTATACGAAACCAGTGATAGCATTAAATATTACGGAACGTTAATTGAAGATGTCTTTTTATTATCTGTAAACAAAGCTATTATTGCCGAAAAGTTGGATATTGATCTCACTGCTCCCAACTTATTTAAAGAGTATATTGAAAAAAGACAAGAAATAAGCAAACCTAAGCTAATTTCTATTTATGTAAACTTTGGTTTAGTTGATAAATATTTAGCTAATTTTTTAAAAGGCAAATTAGATGGGGAACTGGCATTTTTAAATAAATCTAAAGCTTTTGCTGATTTAAATTACACTTATAGTAAGGATAAATTCCAATTATTTGGAAGCACTCAACCAGATCCACGAAATACTTATATTTCATTTTTCAGTAAATACAAACCTATTCCTATAACTATAAACAATGTATTACCATATAATACCGCTTCCTACAAATTTTTCGGGGTAGATAATGTAGCTAAATTTCAGGCAGATCTAGACATCTATTTTAAAGAGCAAAAAGCATTTGATAAAGTTGATGAAGTACTTAAAAAACTAATGTCTAATTATAACTTAGATTTCAAGAAAATTGTAGCTGAACAATTTAAGCATGAAATGATCTCATTTCAATTAGGTACTGGAGAAAGATTAGGTGCTATTTCATTTAAGGATGGCGATAAACTAAACCAGTTTTTCACAGATTTAAGTGAACAAGTAGATGGTGAAATAAATATATTTAAAGAAGACAATATCCCTTATACGCTGTTTGGAGATGCATTTAAAAGATTTACGCGTCCTTATTTTGTAATTAAGGATAATAATTTAATATTCACACCTAATCTTTCTACCTTAAAAAACTATTTAAACGATTTTAATGCGGGGAAAGTTTTAACCCAAAACACAGACTATTCTAAATTTAGAAATGAATTTCCACACGAAGCCAATATTGTATTCTTTTACAATTTGCAGGTGGGAAAACCTATTATTCAACGCGATTTAAAACCAGAATTTTATAGGGCATTTAATCAGAAAATTACTTGGGGTAATTACTTATACTGGACTTACCAAATGAGTGGTGATAATGGAATATTTAACACCAACTTTTTGTTGAATAAAAAAGCACCTACTATTGAAAATCAACCCTTAACAAAGGATGAATTAGATAGTTTAAAAGCAGAAATTAAGTTATAATTTCTTTTTAGGCGTGGTAACCATAAAATCTTTTAAATAAAATGGCTCAAAATATGCAACGTCTTCAAATTTAGAATCGTTAAATTTTTGATAAGCTAAGCTCGACAGATAAGCAGCGGAATTATAGTTTTTAAAATCAAATTTTGCATTTTCATGCTTCATCACTTCAAAAAATTTAGGTGCGCCGTCGCCTATAAAAACTAATTTTTGATTGTTTAAGTAATTTTCAAAGGTATTTTCATCTAATAAAACAGCTGCTGTAGGTGCAATTACTGTAGTAGCATTTTTCCATACTCCAGCAAATACTTCCATCCTACGGGCATCTAACATAGGTACAACTAAACCATCAAAATTTTTATTTTCTGTTAAATAACCTTCAACCATCATCTCCAAGGTATTTATGGCAATTAATGGGATATTTAAAGCGTAGCACAACCCTTTAGCTGTAGAAACACCAATTCTTAGTCCAGTGTACGAACCTGGTCCCATGGCTATGGAAACAGCATTTAATTCAGCATATTTTCGATTGGCTATTTTCATAACTTCTTCTATGAAAACGGTAATACTAGATGCATGAATATTACGCTCATTTAGTTCTTTAAGCGCAATACATTTACCATTTTCGGATAATGCCACCGAACAAACTGTAGTTGATGTTTCTATTTGAAGTATTAATGCCATAAATTAAGGTACAGGATCGTGTCCATGACTGCCCCATGGGTTACAACGACCAATTCTTTTAATTGTTAACCAGAAGCCCTTAAATGGGCCATGTTTTTTTATTGCTTCTAATCCATATTGAGAACAAGTTGGCGTAAACCGACAATTACTACCTAGTAATGGAGAAATAAACCATTGATAGAGTTTAATTAACCCTAATAATATTGCGCTTAAAAAAGAATTAAGAAGCTTCATTTGCAACAAAATTACGTACAATTTTATGCATTGCCTTTTTTAATTTTTCTTCTAACAAAGACGATGGATAAATAGATTTCCCTACGTATTGAATGGAAAGCAAAATATTGATATCAGCTGAAAGCTGATCATATAAATTAGACTGCTTATTCAGACGATAGCATTCTCTAATTCTTCGCTTAATGGTATTTCTATCAGCAGCTTTTTTATAACGCTTTTTAGAAACGTTAATTACAACTTGTACTGGATAGGTTTTTGATTCGGAAACTTTAAGAAAAGTTACTCGAAATGGATATAAAAGAAAAGAAGAACCATTCTTAAATAGTTTATCCAACAGGATTTTACTACATAATCGTTCTTCTTTTCTAAATGTCTTCATTTATTGATTGCTTGATGCAGAATTAAGATCTGCTAACACCCATGGGTGCTGCAATCATAAATTATGCTTTGTGACGGCGCTCGTCAGATACAGTAAGTCTTTTTCTACCTTTAGCTCTTCTAGAAGCTAATACTCTTCTGCCATTTGCAGTTGCCATTCTTTCGCGGAAGCCATGCTTATTTCTTCTCTTTCTTTGCGAAGGTTGGAATGTTCTTTTCATAACTCGAATATATAATTTCTTGTGTTTTTTCTAATTAGAGGTGCAAATATAGTAAGTATTATTTTTAAAAGCAAGAATCCTCATTCTTTTTATTTCAATAATATTTAAAAATAAGCTAATATTTTCGTTTTTAAACCTTTACAATTAAATCCCTAATGCAGTTTTTAATTTTTGATAACCCGTTTTACTAACTGGCAACCAAATATTGCTTTTTAATAGCACCACATAATTGTCTTTTTCTTTTAATTCCATTTTAGTGATCTGCTCCAAATTAATTATATAAGAACGATGAATTCTAATAAACTTATTTGGATCTAAAGTCTGTTCAAAATAAGTCATGGTTTTATTCTTATAATAATTTCCTTCCGCTGTGTTCACTTTTACTTGGTCGTCATCGGCCTCCAAATAATGAATTTCATGTCCAGGTATTATTTTTATAACCCCATCATTTTTAACTACTATCCTATTATTTTGTAAATGAAGAAAGGGTGTATGTTCGGTAAATCCGGTTAAGTTTTTTTGTTCTTCATTAATTTTTACGGCAATCTTTTTTAAAGCTTCATTGAATCTTGATTTTTCTATTGGCTTTAAAAGATAATCTACTGCATTTACTTCAAATGCTTTAAGTGCATATTCATCAAATGCGGTAGTAAAAATAATGGCGGGCTTTTCCTCAATTAATTCTAACATTTCAAACCCACTTATTTTGGGCATTTGAACATCCAAAAAAATCAAATCGGGTTTATGTTGAGCTATTGCTTTTAAGCCCTCAAATCCATCGCTACATTCAGCTACTACTTCATAATCAGGATACTCACTTAAATAATAACGAACAATTTGTCTGGCCAAAGGCTCATCGTCAATTAATATGGTTTTTATCATTCGTCTGCGGTATTTTTAAAGTAGTAATGTACAATGAATCATCAATAGATTCTGTTCCAAGAAGCTGACTATCACCAAATAACAGATATAATCTTCTTCTTATTGCAGATAACCCAAATCCGGTTCCCTTTTCGCTAGTGAATTTTGGATCGTATGGATTTTCTACACGGATTAAAAGTACATTATTTTGGACTTTAACCGAAATGCTAATCGTAATTTTTGCTGAAGTATTGTACAATCCAAATTTAATAGCATTTTCTACAATGGGTTGTAAAAAGGTTCCAGGTAAACACATTTTTAAAGCCTCCTCTTCTATTTGAATAGCAACATTTAATCGGTGACTAAATCTTACTTTTTCTATATCCAAATAAAGTTGAATGTATTCCATCTCCTCTTCTACTTTAACCCAAACTTCATCGTCGCGTTTTAAAGTTCCTCTTAAAAAGGAAGCCAATTTAGTAATCATTACTCCAGCTTCAGTTGGATTCATGATGGTTAAAGCATACACAGAATTTAAGCTATTGAATAAAAAATGAGGCTGTAACTGGTGTCTAAGTTTATTAAGTTCTGCTTCTTTTGCTAAATTTTGCGTAATTAATAACCTTTCTTGCATATCCGATTGTTCGGCCAATTTATAATATAACTGACAAGTTAAAGTGCACCAACCTAAAAATATAAAGGCAAATAAAACTCTGAAATAAAAACTAGATTCTAGATAGTATAGATAATCCAATTCTTCAGTAAAAAGCCATTTTAAAATATACATAGGAGGGTAAACAGAAACCAGCATCAATACACTCATTAAAATTAAGATGTATAGAATTTTCTCCTTTTTAGGCTGATAAAATCCAATTAAGTTAGAAAGCGATGCACAAGAAATGGCTAAAAACAGAACACTGATTACACCATCAGCCAATGCTATTTGTAAGCTGTAACCGACTTCAAAATAAAGATATCCAATACTTGCGGCCATCCAAAACAAGACGGTCGCAAGGGCTGTTATTAATATCTTTGGTACGGATAAAGGTCTGGTTGTCACAATAATTAATAATTACGTATGTCTAATCCACCAAACAATACTGTTCCTTTTAAAATTAATCTCTTTCTAGGGAAATCTGAAATATTTTGAATTAAAGATCTCTTATCATCAATACCACCAAAGATTGCTGAAACTTCATTTTTAACTTCCCATGTTGGTGGCACTAATAATTTAAACCCACCACAAATAGCGGTTACATTTATTACAATATCGTTTTCGAAATCAGTTTGTGTTAAATCTACATCGCCCCCACCAAAGATTGCTGTAATCTCTCCTCCTTTTAAATTCTTAGTAAACAATTTCTGATTGCTACCACCAAAAATATTTGTAGAATTAACTATGTCTTCAGATTTTATATCAGCTGTATCTTGAGTTTGATTAGGATCATTTAAATCCCCACCAAAATTGTTTATAAATTTATTTTGATCCTTCTTAAATAAGAGTACTAAACCAATTAATATTAAAGCAATTGGAGTAAATACAGATTCTACATAATAAAATTCAGTAATTATATTCTTTACGGTAAACACACCCCCAATGATGGTTAAAATTAACCAGGTTTTACCCGTAAAATTAGATTTAAATCCAATTATAAGTCCTAAGGCAAGTAAAATAGTTGACCAACTAAAAATCCAATCAAATAGATATACATCTAAATTTTTAAATAAGAATAATGATCCGATTACCAATAGAATAATACCCCCCCAATGAGTATTTGATTTTTGTTTTTGAGGCATGTTAAAATTTTCCATGATCTTATATTTTAAGTTTCTGTGTGACTATTTAATAAACCAAAAATAGAAAGAGTGAGCACATTAGTCAATTAACATTCTTTAGAATTAGTATAAATGTCGGTGAACTACAGATTTTTGTCGGTAAAATTTTTAATATTTGTTTATGAGATATTTAACCGCCATAATTTTATTGTTGCTGACCTTAAATTCGCAAGCACAATTACCGATTAATGATTACAAAATCTATGACACAAAGTTAAAGAAAGAGGTACAGCTTGCAGATATAATATCCCAAATGGATAATGCAGATGTTCTATTTTTTGGTGAAGAACACAACGATTCTGTTGGTCATGTTTTAGAATTAGAACTTTTTAAGCTTTTATATGCCAAATACGGAAATAAAGCTATTGCATCTTTTGAAATGTTTCATACCGATATTCAGTCTGTTATGGATGAATATTTATTAGGTATAATTTCAGAGAAAAATTTCTTAAAAGAGAGCAGACCATGGAACAATTACAAAGACTACAAGCCCATTGTAGAATTTGCTAAAACCAATAATTTGAAAGTTGTTGCCGCTAATGCAGCCGCTAGATACAGTAATGCAGTAACCGTATCAGGATTAGATATTTTGAAAAAATTACCAGAAAGTTCATTTAAATATATCCCAAAACTGCCTATTGATACAGCTACGGGTAGATATTACGATAAATTTATAGAAACTCTAGGCGGACATTCTATGGGTGGCATGAAAATTTATCAAACCCAAAATTTTTGGGATGCAACCATGGCTTGGTCTATCCAAAAATATTTTAAACTAAATCCAAAATCGAAAATCATACATTATGTAGGAAGATTTCACTCGGATGAAAAATTAGGTACCTTTTCCCAATTGAAAAAATTAAACCCTAAAATAAAAGCTTTAAATATTAGCACATTTAGTGCAGCAGATTTTAAAAATCCGGATTGGCAAAAATATAACCAACTAGGTGATTTTGTTATTGTTACCAATCCAGAAATTAAACGAACTTTTTAATTATTTTTTGCTTTTAATAAATCACGAATTTCAGCAAGAAGTTGTTGTTCCTTACTTGGAACAACGGGAGCAGCAGCTTCTTCTACTACATTTCTACGTTTCATTTTGTTTATTGTTCTAACAAATAAGAACAATACAAATGCTACCAATAAAAAAGAAATAAATTGTGATAAGAAAACACCATAGGTTATAGCTGTCCCCTCAATTTTTAACTCAACAAGATTTTCCAAGCTTGCTGCTCTTAATACTGGAGCTAATATAGCAGGGGTAATTATATTATCGACCAACGATTGTACTAAACCATTAAAAGCAGTACCAATAATAACACCAACTGCCAAATCGATCATATTGCCTTTTAAAGCAAATTCTTTAAATTCTGTTACAAATCCCATTATAAATAAGTTTTAGTTTATACTAAGTTAGAATTTAAAAACTTATATTAAAGATTTTTTGTTTTAAAAATCACAAACTATTAAAAATACATCGTAACTTAACTTACGACAACAATTTTATGTATTTTTACATCAAAATATACCGAATCCCTTAATGCTAAAACAACACTTACAACAGAAACTTTTACAAAAATTATCTCCTCAACAGATACAATTTATTAAGCTTTTGCAAGTACCCACAGTTGCACTCGACACCAGGATTAAGGAAGAACTTGAAGAAAATCCGGCTCTTGAAGATCCTAGTTTAATGGTTCAATCTGAGCAAAAAAGCGAATATGATGATTTAAATGATGATAAAGACTCATTTGATGAATCGTCTTCGGAAGAAAGTACGGATGAATTTAACATAGAAGATTATCTTCAATCAGATACTCCAGATGATTATTCTAACGGATATAATAATGATAGTGAAGACGAAGAGCAAAAAGAAATGCCTATTGCTATAGAAAGCACTTTCTTTGAAAGCTTACAAGAACAATTAGATTTAGTTCCACTTTCTGATACAGATTTTATTATTGGCCGACAAATTATAGGCAGTTTAGATGACGATGGGTATTTACGTAGACCTATTGTGAGTATGATAGATGATTTGGCATTTTCTCAAAATGTAATTGTACAGGAAGAAGATGTCTTAGAAGTACTAAAAATTGTTCAAGATTTTCATCCACCTGGAATTGCGGCGCGCGATTTACAAGAATGCTTAACCATTCAATTAAAGCGCAAGGATCAAAACAATCCTATTATTCAAAAAGCTATTATCATTGTAGAAAAATACTTAGACGAATTCACTAAAAAACATTACGATAAATTAGAACGTCAGTTAAATTTACAAGATGGGGAACTGAAAGAAATAGTTAACGAAATTTTAAGGCTTAACCCAAAACCAGGAGATTCTAATCAGGTTACCACTAAACAATTACAAATTATTCCTGATTTCCACATCACCAATAGTGATAATGTTTTAATATTGACTTTAAACTCTAAAAATGCACCAGAGCTTAGAGTAAGTCAGTCTTACAAGGATATGTTTGATCATTATGAAAAAGCATCCCAAAAAGACAAAAAATTAAAAGAAGCTGTACAATTTGTAAAGCAAAAATTAGATGCTGCAAAATGGTTTATTGATGCCATTAAACAAAGACAACAGACTTTATTGAAAACCATGAATGCAATTATGCATTATCAGTACGAATATTTCTTAACCGGCGACGAAAAGAAATTGAAGCCTATGATTTTAAAAGATATTGCTGATAAAATTGAAATGGATATTTCTACTGTATCTAGGGTTGCGAACTCTAAATATGTGCAAACAGAATTTGGAACGTTTTTATTAAAATCATTCTTTTCAGAAGCTATTCAAACCGAAAATGGGGAAGAAGTTTCTAACAAAGAAGTGAAAAAAATATTAGAAGAAAACATTAATAACGAAGATAAAAAGAGACCATTAGCCGACGAACGTTTAACCGAAATCTTAAAAGAACAAGGTTACAACATTGCCAGAAGAACGGTAGCTAAATATAGAGAACAGATGAATATTCCGGTAGCAAGATTAAGGAAAGAACTTTAATCTTTCCAATTGCTTCCTAAAGTACTAATCCCATTAAATCCAATTATAGATTGAGGTAAAGTTTTTAATAATACCGCTTCATCTGTAGTTGGATTTATTGTTTTTATAGAAATAAATTCGTCCAATTTTTGGGGAATATTTAAAACACTATACGCTTTTACGGGCAACTTATCATTACCCATTAATTTACGCGGTCCATCTCCTATTGCTCCCGCATTAAGTAAGAAAACACCTTCCTTTTCGGCGGGGAAATAAGCATGTTGGTGACCACTTATATAAAGATTAATATTATTTTCCTTGAAAAAACTCATTGCTTTTGATGGATCAGCATTTACCTCACCTTTCTTATTTTTTGCATCCACAATAGCATATAAAGGCAAATGTCCAAGCAAAATCCTCATCCTTGCTTTTTTAGCTACTTTAAGCACTAATTGCTCCTTCATCCATTTATAAACTTCATCTTTAATTATAGACCCAGAAGCATCCCAACTCATTATAAACACCCCATTTTGCTCATAACTATAATAATATGGGAAGTGAGTATCATCAATAAAATTTAAATGCGTCGCCTCCTTATTTTTACTCCAAAATGCGGAAGCTACCTCCCTATCTTGTAAAAAATTTGGCGAACCATCATGGTTACCAATAGTAAAACCAAAAGGAATTTTTAATTGATTGATAGGCAATAAAACATGCTGATTAAAAGCATCCCACATTTCAATGGTTTGTTCTTTTGTAATACTTGACTTTTGTCCAGCGACCATATCTCCCCCACACAGAATTAAATCTGGTTTTATAGAATCTATTTTTCTAACAACCTTTAAAACCTCCTCACTATAATGTGTAGAGCCATAACTCGCATTTAAATCGCTTATTACCAAAACCTTTAAATCCTTAGGCTTCTCCTCCAAAGTTAAATTTTGAAAAGTTGAAACCAGGCTGACAAAAATATTAAATGGTAAAAAAAGCCAAACGTAAAACATAGATCGTCTTTTAAATTATTTTATTTTCTTCTAGAAATGACCTCAAATATTGGGGCTTTACATCCATCAATAAAGTATTAAACCCTAATACCTTTGCGCCTGCTAAGTGCTGCGGACTATCGTCGATGAATAATGTTTCTGCAGGATTTATACTTTGCTCTTTTATAAGTTGTTCGAAAATATTAAGATTTGGCTTTCTCAATTTCATATGGTGAGAGAAATAAGCCTTATCAAAATGATTATCATAATTTTCGATATTAAAATCACGCTTTAGATAATCTATAATCCAATTATAGTGGATTTCGTTATTATTAGAAAGCAAAAATAATTTGTATTTAGCTTTCAGTTCCAATAAAAGTTGATGAATATCATCATTAGGAATTCCAATCAATAAACTGTTCCATGCGTCATCAATTTCCTTATCAGAAAGCGAAAAATTGTTGGCAGCGGCCCTAATTTCGTTTCTAAACTCTTCTGGAGTAGATTTTCCGACCTCTAAATCATTAAAAATAGCATGGTGACATTTATGCGAAAAAAACGAGTCAATATCACTGATACCCAAATTGGTAAATGCTTCTTGAGCCCGATTAAAATCTATTTCAAACAGCACATTACCATAGTCTAAAATAATATTTTTAAAATTTTTCATCGATCTTGCTTTTAAAATTGAGTGCAAATATGTAAGTTTGCAACCGCAAAACCTAATAAGTTTTCGAGGGCCTATAGCTCAGTTGGTTAGAGTAGAAGACTCATAATCTTTTGGTCGCTGGTTCGAGCCCAGCTGGGCCCACAAGCCTCTCAGTAAATCTGAGAGGCTTTTTTTTCGCAAAAGGCATACTTAATAAATTACAATTCTTTCTTTAACTTAATAATTTAGAACTAAGCATTTTTTCTGCTGCCATTCTACCACTCTTAAGCGCGGCATTAATTGATCCATTTAACAAATGATCTCCGCAAATGAATACATTATCAGCTATTCGTATTTTAGACAATTCCGCAGAATTAGATACAGAAGAATTTTCTGGTAAAGCATAAGGAATTTCATATTTCGCTAATAATTGCCAATTCAAAGATGTTGGAAACCATTGTAAAAGCTCATTTCTTACAACATCCTCCAAATGGGCGTCGTAAACATAGTTACGCTCTCTCAAAGAAACAGCAATAAGCGATTGATTTTTTGGAGCATATAATGGTGCAATTTGATTGATAAAAACAATATTATTTATCAACTGTTCTGAGTTGCTGTTAACTAAAATCTTATCCTTAAAAACTGTTTCTATGTTAGCAATAAAATAGAGCGTTGTTGCATTTTTAGAATTAGAATTTACTCGTTTATTAAAAGGTTTCACCACATTAATCGCATCGGTAGCTATTAATATAACCTTTGACTCGAAACTAGCACCTGAAGCTCCGTAAACTTTATTGCCTTCTATTTCAATGATTTTTTCATTTAAAGCAAGTTCATCTTCATCCAACACTTCTGCGAGTTGCTCACTTATCATTCCCATCCCTTTGGCAGGTACAGCAGCACTACCCTCACTCAACATTTTAAAGACGAATTCGAACATTCTACTTGAAGTATTTAAATTACTTTCTAAGAAAATTCCAGAAAAAAAAGGGATAAAAAACTTTTGGATAAACTTTTCACTAAAACCTAGTTCTCTTAAATAATCTAAAGTTTTTTTCTCCTTTCGAGCGAAAATTTCGTCAACAGATGTAAAATACAACCTAAATCGCATTGCCAATAACAAAAGTTTATCTTTAAAACTGCCGACTGGAGAAAACAATGTTTTAAAAAGTAAACCAGGCGAACTAAAAGGATCTGCTATCTCATACGTATCAGAACTGTCTAAAATAAAAGCGCCAGATTTAAAATTTTTAAGATTTAATTTCTCATAATTTAACATTGACTTAGCTTCCGGATAAGCTGTAAAAAGCACTTGAAATCCCCTATCTAGCAAATAACCATCTTTAGAATCTGTACGCACCCTACCACCTATTCCATCTGAAGACTCAATAATTAAGATCCTTTTCCCTACTTCTTTTAAAATTTTTGCAGCAGCCAGACCAGCTAATCCCGCACCAATAATAATTACATCAAGCTTATTCTTTTGCATATAACTAAACTTAAAGTATTGATGTAGGCAAATTTGGCTTAGCGTAGTTTAGCCTGCTTATGTGTTGAGCATTAAAATAACTATCTAATCCACTTACAGTAACTGTTTTTGCTAATTCATGATCAACATATCCATCCTTTCTTAATAAGTTTTCATTTAAAACAATATGCACCACTTCTCCAATTAGAATGGTTGTATCGTTAATCTTAAGCGGTAAAATTTCTTTTAAATCTAAGCCAATTTTAATTGTAGATTCTGCTACAAAAGGACTTTCGAATTCAGGTATAAAAAACTCAGTGAGTCCACATTCTACAAACTCAGAACAGCCACTTGGGTACCTAGCACTTGTTTGATGTGCTTTTTGATAAAAATCCTCATTAACATTATTGAAAGTATAATTTCCTGTTCTTTCTATATTTTTCAATGTATCATGATCTTTAGAATTTGGCCTAAAAACCATACCCAATAAAGCAGGCGATGCACCTACATGGAAAATTGAATTAAAAACACCTACATTACTGTGTCCATTTTCGCTAATTGTACCAACCAATTGTAAACATTTAAAACCTGGAAGCGAGTTTATCAGAGTTGTACGATAACCCTTTTCCATTTCTTTAAGCGTAATTGCTGAAATATGCATAATTAAAAATTTGTTCTTAAAGTACTCATCCCTCCATCAACCCCTAAAATTTGACCCGTAATCCAGCTACCATTTTCTGATAAAAGAAAAGCAATAGTTGCACTAACATCAACTGGAGTTCCAAATCTACCCAGAGGGTGTCGCTTAGCAGCTGCTTCCCTTTTTTCTGGCGTATTTAATAATTTTTCTGACATAGGTGTTTCTGTTAAAGATGGTGCAACCACATTTACACGTATCTTTTGCGTGGCTAACTCCGCTGCTAATGAAACTGCGAAACCTTCCAATGCACCTTTTGCAGCAGCCGTGCTCGCATGAAATGCCATACCTGTTTTAGCTGCTACCGAACTAATTAGTATTATTGAGGCGCCATTAGCGGCTTTTAAAGATTTTAAAGCTTGCTGGATAACCATGGATGCACCCACCACATTCAATCTAAAATCTTCAATCAAATCTTCACTACTAACCCTATGAAATGGCTTTAAGTTAATATTACCAACCGAATACACCAATCCATGGAGTTGTTCTGGTAAAAAAGAATTTAGATTATCTACATTATTTAAGACATCCAGTTCTTGAAAATGAATAGATGGAGACCAACTTTCAGCTCGACCTCGAGATGTAGCGTAAACATTTGCATCATTTTCTGTCAAAAAATTTGAAAGCGCTAATCCAATCCCAGAACTAGCACCCACAATTAAGAAATTTTTATTTTTAAAACTCATGCACTAACATATTTTAAAAATTCATTTTTCGTTTCCTGATTTAAAAACTTGCCACTAAATGCAGTGGTAATGGTTGAACTTCCTGCATCTCTAATGCCTCGAGACGAAACACAATGATGATTTGCATCTATCATAACCGCTACATCATCAGTACCCATTACCGACTTTATTTCTTCACAAATTTGAATTGTTAGACGTTCCTGAACCTGCGGACGTTGCGAAAAATATTGTACAATTCTATTTAGCTTTGATAAGCCGATTACAGTACCATTACTAATATAAGCAACATGAGCCTTACCTGTAATAGGCACGAAATGATGTTCACAATTACTAAAAACGGCAATATTTTTCTCTACCAACATTTCTTGATAGCGATAAGGATTCTTAAACAAAGTAGGGATAGGTTTATTTTCAGGATTTAAACCGCTGAAAATTTCCTTAACATACATTTTAGCTATTCTTTTTGGGGTATCTTTTAAACTATCATTGGTAAGATCCAATCCTAAAACATTTAAAATACCTTTAAAATGATCTGTTATTAAAGCAATTTTGGTGTCGTCGTCCATTTCGAACGCATTGGATTTTAATGGAGTAGCAATATCTTCTAAACGTAGCTGCAATTCTGAAACTAGTGGATCCTGGATCATATTTAATAATTTTAGTATTATTTTATATTAATGAATAAATATAAAGGTACAGTTTTATACTTTATAATTGAAAGGTTTTATGGGCAGGATACTTATAAATAAAAAAAACCGACAGATATTGCCGGTTTTTTTTTACAAATCAAATACTAATTATTTTGATTAATTGCCTCTATATGTGCTATATCCAAATGGAGATAAGGTAATTGGAACATGATAATGATTATCATCTTTAATTTGGAATACTACTTCAATAAAGGGATAGAATGTCTCAATTTTATTGACTTTATAATAATCTTCAATCAAAAAAGTTAATTTATAAATTCCCTTTTTAGCACTAGCTTTGTCTAAAAAATCCATAATTCTACCATTTTTGTCAGTTATCTTTTGGTCAATTGAGGTCCATTTGTTATCCGTTTCATTTAATTTTAAAAGCTTTACCGTAACATTCGGAACTGGGAGCCCAGTAGAAACGTCAAGAATATGACTAGAAAGTTGGTAAACTTTGGTTTGAGCAAAAACTAAACTAACTGAAAAACTTAGCAATAAACATAAAATTATCTTTTTCATTTTAATATACTTTTAGTTAAATTATTTAAAAATAAGTGTATTATTTGGCAATTATATCTGCATCCAGAATCCTTGCTGCTTTTCCAATAAGATCATCATTTTCAGGCGATCCCCCACCTGCAATACCAATGGCTCCAATTACTTTACCATTATGGTAAATGGGTACGCCAATACCTAATAAAAGTAATTCAGGAAGGTTAGCTAAATTTTGAGTATCTGGATTAGATCTTGCGTTTCTAGCAAGAATTAAAATTTCGGTTTTAGTCGAAACCGCTGTATAAGCTTTACGACTAGCTGCTTCAGTATTATGAATCCCAACATGGTCGCCTTTACTGATTAACAGAACTTGTCCACCTGCATCTAGAACAGCAATAGATACTTTTTTCCCTAGTTCGTACGCTTTATTTCTTGACAATTCGCTATGTTTATGCGATGCAATTAATGTAAGTTGATTTGTCTGAACAAGATTTGAGTTTGAAGTATGAATTCCGGTTTGCATAGTATTTATAGAATAATTAACCTGTCCATAAGTACTAAAAACGACACCAATTAAGAAAAATAAGTTTAAAATATATTTCATAAAAATTACTTTTCACAAAAGACGTCAAGTTTAATATTCAAAAATTTGACTCAGATCAACGTTTCTACATTTTAGCTTTAATTCTGCTTAAAGTAGCTGGAGCTATCCCCAGAAATGAAGCCGCCATTTTATTTGAAACTCGAAAAAGAAACATTGGATAATATTTTTTCACCCATTTAACCTTTTCCATGGCATCAAAACCTTGAAAACCATAGATTCTTTTTTGCGCAATGATGAAACCCTTTTCAAGAATATTCCTATAAACAATTGTAAATTCTGGAATCTGATCAACCAATTGATAAAAATCAGCCTTAGAAATTGTCAGAAGTTCTGATTTTTCTATAGTTTGTAAATACTCAAAAGCAGGATTTTGATCAATTAAACTGGGTAAAGCAGTACCGAATTCACCTTTAAATGCAAAATATCGGGTCTTTTCTAAACCTTCTCTGTTTAACGTATAAACTCTAACAGCCACTTTATTCACGAAATAATGATTTTTACGTACCTCATCAAAATCCACTAATATCCTCCTTCTTGGAACTTTAATCAGTTTAAATTTGCTGAAGATAATCTCCAATTTTGACTGATCTATTTCAGTTATATTTTTTATTTACTTCTCTAGTTCTTCATACATATTTATTGAGAAATTTAAACTCTAATGGAATAATAAAATTAGATAAATAATTTCTAATAGAATATAAACGATGAAGTTGATTTCATTTTAATTGAGCTAGAATGGAAATTCAATTTATATATACAGAAGTCAATCCATAGATTATTTTAATTACTCGATTTTACGCTATACAACTTAATTTAGAAGCAACTGTTTTTAGCTATCTCAATAGGATATATAAGTAATCGATATTAAATAATCCTCAATGTTACATTTAATCAACATTATAAGGCTTATTAAACATTAATGATATAAATTATCATCATTTAAAAAAATAATATTTGATGATATTTTACAACATTAAAACAATTTTAGTATATTAATGTTGATATTTACAAACATAAAAACGAATAATTGAAGAAATTATTAATTATATTTGTTTTATAGAGTTAAATTCAAAAATTATGGAAACAAATGAATTAGAACAATATGCCAAAACGGATGGCTATTATTTAAAGCTAATCGCTTCATTTGTAAAATCAGAAAGATTAAATCAAAATTTATCTCAAGCAGATGTCGCAACGGCTGCCGGTATAAATAGAAGCACTATAATTCAACTTGAACAAGGAAAATCGGTTAATTTATTATCCTTAATTCAAATTTTACGGGTATTAAAAAAACTTCATTTATTAAATGAATTAGAAACAAAACCCATTATTAGCCCCATTAAATTCGCTGCAATGGAGCATAAACAACGTTATAGAGCCAGCAAAACCAATAAAGATATTCCATCTAAAAAATCAACCTGGTAATGAATTCAGCCTTTATAAATATTTGGAATAAACGTGTCGGAGCTGTAATGTGGGACGAAGAAAAAAAATTGGCCTATTTTGAATACGACAAAAAATTCCTGAAACAAGGGGTAAGCCTCTCTCCTATTTTTTTACCCAATAATCAACCCAATAAGGTCTTTTATTTCCCTGAATTAGCCAAATCCTCTACTTATAAAGGGCTTCCAGGTATGCTTGCCGATTTATTGCCAGATAAATACGGAAATACATTAATAAATGCATGGTTAGCCCGAAATGGAAGACCCGCTAATAGTATGAATCCAGTAGAAATGTTGTGTTTTGTAGGAAACAGAGGAATGGGCGCACTTGAATTTGAACCAACAAGCACCAACAATGAAAACGAATCTACCGCAATTGAAATTGAAGGTTTAATAGAAATTGCCAGTGATATTCTTAATGAACGACAAGATTTTTCCACAAAAATAGCCGGTGATAAAGAAAAAGCACTTTTAGATATTATTAAAATAGGAACTTCTGCAGGAGGTGCTAGAGCAAAAGCACTAATTGCCTATAACCCAATCACCAATGAAGTTAGATCCGGACAAACTATTGCCCCAGCTGGATTTAGTCATTGGATTCTGAAATTTGATGGAGTTCACGATACCCAATTTGGAGAAAGTTATGGTTTTGGCAGAGTAGAAATGGCTTACGCATTAATGGCTAAAGATTGCGGAATAGAAATGACAGAATGTAAGCTATTGGAAGAAAATGGAAGAGCACATTTTATGACAAAGCGGTTCGACAGAATAAATAATGATGAAAAAATACATATGCAAAGTTGGTGTGCTTTATCTCATGTAGATTTTCAAGAAATTGGCGCACATAGCTATGAAAGCTTATTCCAAACCATGCGAACACTATTACTTCCCTATCCAGATGCCGAACAAATGTTTAGAAGAATGGTTTTTAATATTATAGGTAGGAATTGTGATGACCATACTAAAAATTTCGCGTTCTTAATGGACAAAAAAGGCGATTGGAGACTTTCTCCTGCATTTGATGTTTGTTATGCTTATAGACCTGATAGTTTTTGGGTAAGCAAACAATCTATCACAGCAAATGGAAAAAGAGACCATTTTACAGAAGAAGATTTATTGAAAATTGCCAACCAAATGAACATTAAAAAAGCAAAACAAATTATAGATGAAGTTCAAAACACCATAAATAATTGGCGAGTATTTGCAAAAGAAGTAAATGTAAACGAAAAATTAATCCAAGAAATAGATCAAAATCTATTGAAAATTGTGTGAAATTAAGATTTAATAGATAAAATTTTTAGGACATACTTCTATTTACATTCAAACAACCCTATATTTGCAATTATCAATTTCAGAATTTGAACCAAGGGTTTGTTTTATATAACCCAGCTAGAAAATAAATCATCATGAATAACCCAAAAATAGATATTCGCTTAATTGTTGTTTCGGTAATCATTTTATTGGTTGCTCTAAGCAGATTATTCCCAATTATGCCAAATTTCTCACCAATTGGAGCAATGGCATTATTTGGTGCCGCATTTTTCTCAAAAAGATGGCAAGCTTTAATTCTTCCATTAGTGGCTGTTTGGGCTTCAGATTTATTAATCAACAATATTTTATACAAACAATATTTCCCTGAGTTTACTTTATTTTACAGTGGGTTTTATTGGCAATATGGAAGTTTCCTAGTTATTACTTTATTAGGATTAACCTTATTCAAAAAATTAAACGCTACCCGAGTTGCTGGCGGTATATTAGGATCTAGCTTGATCTTTTTCCTTATTTCTAATTTTGGAGTTTGGTTAGGTAGCACAGTTTACCCTCAAAATTTCCAAGGTTTAATTGCTTGTTATGTAGCAGGTATACCATTCTTAAAAGGTACTTTACTAAGTGATGCATTCTATACTACGGTATTATTTGGTGCTTATTTTATTGCACAAAGTAGAATTCCTGCTTTAAAAACAGCTAAATAATATTTCCATATGATTCTAAAGAGTGCCTTAAAGCAGAAGATCGACTTTAAGACAAAACCTTTAGGTGCCTTGGGTACGCTAGAAAAGCTAGCTTATCAAATAGGCACTATTCAGCATACACTAAATCCTGTACTTAAACAACCCACAATTGTTGTTTTTGCAGCCGACCATGGTATAGCCAATGAAGGTGTTAGCGCTTATCCACCAGAAGTTACCCATCAAATGGTGCTTAATTTCTTAAATGGTGGGGCTGCTATTAATGTGTTTTCTAACCAAAACAACATCAATTTAATCATTGCAGATGCTGGTGTAAATTTTAATTTTAACACTACGCCCAATCTAATTAATTGTAAAGTTGGATTTGGAACAAAAAGTTTCCTAAACAATAAGGCTATGACCTCCAACGAATTGGAACAGTGCTTCAAGTATGCACATCAAATAGTTGAAAAAGTAAATAATGATGGCTGTAATATTATAGGTTTTGGAGAAATGGGGATTGGAAATACATCAACAGCAACCATGCTGATGAGTTATCTTTGCGATTTCCCAATAGAATCTTGTATTGGAAGAGGTACAGGCTTAAATGATAATCAACTTAACCATAAAATTCAAATTTTAAATCAGGCTAAGCGTTTTCATGGTCATTTATCTGACCCAATGGAGATTCTACAAACATTTGGAGGTTTCGAAGTGGCCCAAATGTGCGGAGCAATGCTAGCTGCTTTCGAAAAAAATATGCTGATTATGGTTGATGGTTTTATTGCTAGTACAGCCTTATTGGTAGCAAGTAAATTAAAAGCTGACATTATAAATAATGCTATTTTTTGTCACCAGAGCGATGAAGCAGGGCATCATTTATTACTTCAACATTTTAATGCAACACCATTAATTCAGTTAAATTTGCGCGTAGGCGAAGGTACAGGTTGTGCCATAGCATACCCTATAATCCAAAGTGCAGTGAATTTTTTAAATGAAATGGCAAGTTTCGAAAGTGCCGAAGTTTCAAATAAGGAAATATGAAAAAGGAAATAAGAATATTTTTCACCGCATTAATGTTCTATACCAGAATTCCATGTCCAACTTATGCAGATCACTCTGATGATTATTTAAATAAAGCGACGAGGTATTTTCCATTTATTGGCTGGATTGTTGGCGCACTCTCCTTTGGCGCATTTTACCTTGTAAATTTATTTCTTGGTCTAGAATTGGCCGTTATTGCCTCATTAATGGTAGGTGTTCTAACTACTGGGGCTTTTCATGAAGATGGATTAGCTGATGTATTCGACGGATTTGGTGGCGGATGGACCAAAGAAAGAATTCTAGAAATAATGAAGGATAGTAGAATTGGTGCTTATGGCGTTATTGCATTAATTTTACAGTTTGCTGTAAAATACACAGCACTAAATAAGATTTCTACTTTACTCCTACCCGAAAATCTAATTATCTTATTTTTAATATTCATTAGTTATCATGCATTAGCAAGATTAACGGCTATTAATATTTCCTTTATTTCTAACTATTCTAGGGCCGATGAATCTAGTAAATCTAAACCTATTGCAAAATCAAATACCTATAAGGAAGTTCTGGGAGCATATATTGGCGGATTATTGCCATTAATGGCGCTATGCTATTTCAATTGGCTGTTTTTAGTGGTTTTAATTCCGCTTTTAATCGTAGTAATTTACGCAAATTATTACTTTAATAAATGGATTGATGGTTATACAGGAGATTGCTTGGGGGCTGCAGAACAAATAGCAGAATGTGTTGCATTATTTAGTTTTATAGTAATATGGACGTTTTCTTAATTAGACATACTTCAGTAAATGTAGAAAAAGGTCTATGTTATGGGCATGCCGATATTGATGTGGCACCAACCTTTGATTTGGAAGTAGAGCAGATTAAAAATCAATTACCTAATAATATTGAACAAGTCTTTAGTAGTCCACTTTTAAGATGCACGAAGCTTGCCGATGCCTTAAATTTTAAATCCTACCAACTAGATCATAGATTAAAAGAGATGAACTTTGGAGGATGGGAAGGAAAATTGTGGGATGAAATTAATCCGGATGAATTAAATCCATGGATGGCAGATTTTATAAATGTACGTACGCCAAATGGCGAAAATTTAAAAGATCTGCATAATCGTGTAGGCGAATTTATAGCTGAATTACGAGGAAGTAATCATAAAAATATTGCTATTTTAACACATGCTGGAGTTATCAGGTCTTTCTATTCCCATGTTTTGGATATACCGTTAAATAATATTTTTAAAATATCTGTCAATTATGGAGATGTGCTAAAAATTAAACTAGGCGAATCTTCAGATTATGACCATATTTAAATATAAACCAATCCTTAATTTCACAACAATTTCCTATTTATAAAAGCACCAAATCGTAATTGATATTTGGATAATCCATTGATTATTAAGTAAATTAATAAAAAATCAATGGTTATGTCTAAAAAAAGAATTAAAAGAAAAGGGAAAAAATCTATTTATGCGATATTAAAAGATCCGATTAAAAAATTAAATTTAATTGCTGACCCAGAGGCTACCTATTTATCTGAAATTAATATTAAGCCAAAAGAAATAGACCCCAAACCTACCGATTGCCATTCCATATTATTTAAGATTCCAGTAGTTTTAAAACACAATAAAAGATTTAATTTCCTCCATTTCGAAATATTTTTAAACTGACTTTAATAACTAGCCCTTATAATAACAAAGTATAGATATTTTCAAACTTCCTGAAAATGATTAATTTAGACTATAAATTAAATGTTAATCATGGAAAAAAGATACCAAAGTTTAAAAGAATTCTATCCTTTCTATTTAACCGAACATGCTAACACAACTTCCAGAGTTTTACATTTTATAGGAACTGGATTAGTTTTTATTCTTTTGTTCGCAGGTATTTACCTAGAAAACGGGAAGATTTTTATTGCACTTCCTTTTGTGGGCTATGGATTTGCATGGGTTGGTCATTTTTTCTTCGAAAAAAATAAACCAGCTACATTTCAATATCCATTATATAGCCTTGCCAGCGATTTTATTTTATTTTTTCAATTATTAACTGGGAAAGAAAAATTTAAAAAAAATTAATTTTTTAAGTCATGCATTAAAATAACTACCATTAACAAAGTATGTAAATAATAAACTAGTAAAATTATTACCCATAAAAAAAACCAAAAATTTAATAAGATTTTTGGTTTTTTTATGATTCAAATCTATATTAAATAGCTCTTCTATTTTTCTCTTTCTGAATTAATAATAACTCTCTACCTGTTTGACCGGCAACCGATGTATTCTCCTGAGCTCTTCTAAACAAATATGGCATAACTGCTTCTATTGGACCGTAAGGTACATACTTGGTTACATTATATCCAGCATTCGCTAAGTTAAAACTCAAATTATCGCTCATACCCAATAATTGTGCAAAATAAATATGCGGATGATTTACTTCTATTCCTTTATCAGCTATTAACTGTATTAATTTTTTACAGCTTTCTTCGTTATGCGTGCCACAAACGATTCCAATTTCATTTATATGTTCTAAACAGTAATCTAAAGAAGCATTGTAATCTCTATCCGAAGCCTCTTTATTAGGTTGAATTGGCGATGGATATCCTTTTTCTGCTGCTCTAGCTCTTTCCTTTTCCATATAAGCGCCTCTCACCATTTTTACCCCAAGTATAAAACCAGATTCTTTGGCAATTAAATGATCAGCCTTCATATCTGCTAACTTATCATGGCGATACATTTGATAAGTATTATAAACAATTAATCGTTCCTTATTAAATCTGCGCATCATATCAATGGCCAATTCATCTATGGTATCCTGAATCCAGGTTTCCTCAGCATCAATCATTATCGGAACATTTTTGTCAAAGGCAGTCTGACAAATTTTTAAACATCTCGCTTTTACTCTTTCAAATTCTGCTTGCTCAGATTCTGTTAATGGTTGTTTTGCATCTAATTTTTCCAAAAGAGCAAATCTACCAATACCTGTAATTTTAAAAACCGTAATCGGGATATTTGGATCACCATCAGCTCTCAAAATAGTTCTAATAATTTCTTCCCTAGTAGCATCAAAAACATGTTCCTCTTCTTCGCCTTCTACAGAGTAGTCTAAAATTGTCCCTACTTTTCCCTTAGCCAACTGGTCTATTGTATGGTTACATTCTTCGATGGTTTCTCCACCACAAAATTGTTGGAAAATAGTGGCTTTTATTGCTCCTTTAATCGGTAAACCAATATTTAAAAAGAAGTTAGTTATCGGCGGACCAACCTTAGTTAAAAAGTTACTACCAATAATCTTAAATAACCAATATGCTTTATTTAATTCTACATTCGATTTTTGTTTGAATGCAATTTCTGTATTATCGAAATTTACCAGGTTGCTGGGGTTAGAATCCATTTAGATTTTTTGTTTTTTACTTTACAAAAATAACTAAAATTCTAAGGCAACATAAAAAGAGTATCAATATTTTGTAAATTTGATGATAAATGATACAATTTAAATTAGAAGGAGAATTTATTCCAATGATTGCGCTTTTAAAAGCAACTGGATTGGTACAAAGTGGTGGTGAAGCACAAACTTTGGTTGAAGACGGACTTGTTAAATACAACGGTCAGGTTGACTACCGAAAACGCTTAAAAGTCCGCAAAGGCGATATAATTGAATTTATGAGCCATAAAATTGAAATTATCTAATGGAAATTTCAAGTAACGGTAAACCAATATATTTTAATCTGGGTTTTAATCCTCTTCTTAATTTAATAGAAAAGAATAATTACTCGCAGGTTTTTGTTTTAGTGGATGAACACACTTCAGAATTATGCTTACCCATATTAAGAGATGGATTAGGAGATTTTCAAAATTATTCTATCATCGAAACCCAAGCTGGTGAACAACATAAAACCATCGATTTTTGTATTGGTATTTGGAATACGTTACTAGATTTTAATGCTGATAGGAAGTCGCTTTTAATAAATCTGGGCGGTGGAGTGGTAACCGATATGGGTGGATTTATTGCCGCAACTTTTAAGAGAGGAATAGATTTTGTAAATATTCCTACTACCTTACTTTCACAAGTTGACGCGTCTGTGGGCGGAAAAACAGGTATAGATCTAGATGAAAACAAAAACATGATTGGAACATTTTCCATTCCTGAAGCGGTTTTCATTGAATCCGAATTTTTAGAGACCTTACCCAAAAGAGAAATTTTAAGTGGGTTTGCAGAAATAATAAAACACGGATTAATCGCCGATGATGTATTATTTGACCAAATTTTAAACTCAAATTTAGAAAGCATTCATCCTGATTTAATTATTAAGTCTGTTACCATTAAAAATAAAATTGTAGAGCATGATCCTAAAGAAAAAGGTTTAAGAAAGATTTTAAACTTTGGACACACAATTGGGCATGCTATAGAAACTTATTCTCTACAAAATGATCCACAACCATTAAATCATGGTGAAGCAATTGTAGTGGGTATGCTTTGTGAAGCATATATTTCTACTGTAGTGAATAAATTAACTCCAGAAGAATTAAACATAATAGTAGATTTTCTTCTTAAAATTTATCCAAAATATAGTTTAGAAGAAAATGCTTTTGATCAAATATTATTAACACTAGCATACGATAAAAAGAACGAAAACCATCAACTTATGTTTTCATTACTGAATAGAATTGGCGACTGCGATTTTAACATTAATGTATCTAATGAATTGATTATTGAAAGTTTAAATTTCTATCAAGATTTAAAATAATAGTTTGCTTTATTGATTTTCATTCAATTGAATATAGATTCATCCTAAGTCGTAATCTGTTTAATGACTTTTAAATTAGAATCAATTAAAAATTTAAATGAATTTTTTGCTTCTTAATATTTTAAGTGTACATTTGACACCATACAATGATTAGAACAAACGCATATTGGTACGGTTTCTTTTACTTTTTTAGTAAGAGCCGGGATTAATTTGCATTAAAATATTGATTAAATATATGTGAAAATCCCGGCCCAATAGGTCGGGATTTTTCTTTTTTAGAGAAAATGGAAAATATAACCAAAGTAGCCATTCAAGGAATTAAAGCTTCGTTTCACGAAGAAGCTGCAGTGAAATTTTTCGGACAAAACATTCAAACTATTGAGTGTAGTTCATTTAAGCAAACCTGTGAAATCTTGGCTAAAGATGAAGCAGATTATGTTGTTATGGCCATAGAGAATTCTATTGCTGGCAGTTTGTTGCCCAATTATAATTTACTAAGAGAATACAATTTTTCTATTGAAGGTGAAGTATATTTACCTATTCAACTACATCTTATGGCTTTGCCGGGTGTAAAGTTCGACAATATAAAATATGTGACCTCACACCCTATTGCCATTAGACAATGTGTTGATTTTTTTGATGAATATCCACATTTACAAATCATTGAAAGTACAGATACAGCTGCATGTGCCAAACGTATAAAAACAGAACAATTACAAGATACAGTTGCCATAGCAAACAGCTTAGCAGCAGAGTTGTATGAATTAAATATTATTGAAAGAAGAATTGAATCGAATAAGAAAAATTATACCCGATTTTTAATTCTCAAAAAAGAAAAAACCGAAGAAATTGAAACCATAAATAAAGCCTCTATTAGCTTTGAAGTAGGAAATTATGTGGGTGCTCTTTCTAAAGTATTGAATATTTTTGCCGAACACGATGTAAACTTAACCAAAATTCAATCGATGCCCGTCCTAGGTAAAAGAAATGAATATTATTTTTATGTAGATATTGAGTGGAAGAATAGAGAAAATTACGAATCATCTCTACGTAAAGTGTTAAAATACACGGTAAATTTTAACATAATGGGTGAATATAAAAAAAATGACCAAGTTTAAATATTGAATATATCTACAATGAAATTATCATTAAATATACAACCACTTCATACCTGGATAGATGTTAAAAATGAACCTCTATTAATTTCGGGTCCGTGCAGTGCAGAAACTGAAGAACAATTATTAAATACTGCACGTCTTTTAGCAAATACAGGCAAAGTTTCTATTTTACGAGCAGGAATTTGGAAACCAAGAACGCGCCCAGGTGAGTTCGAGGGTATTGGCAGTATTGGATTAGAATGGTTAAAAAAAGCTAAAGAAGAAACTGGATTACCAATTGCTACAGAAGTTGCAACAGCCTCCCATGTAGAAGAATGCCTTAAAGCAGGTGTAGATGTATTATGGGTTGGTGCTAGATCTACTGTTAATCCATTTACTGTTCAGGAAATTGCTGATGCCTTAAAAGGGGTGGATATTCCAGTTATGGTAAAAAATCCTGTCAACCCCGATTTATCGTTATGGATTGGCGCATTAGAGCGTATTAATAACGCCGGAATTACCAAAATTGCAGCCATACATAGAGGCTTTACGTCATTTGAAAAAACTTCATACAGAAATGTTCCTATGTGGGAATTAGCTATTCAGTTAAAAACCATTTGCCCGGAATTACCAATTATTAACGACCCTAGTCATATTTGCGGAAATAGAGAACTTATTCCTTATGTTGCTCAAAAAGCCCTCGATTTAGATATGCAAGGTTTAATGATAGAATCCCATATTAATCCATTAGTAGCATGGACCGATGCCAAACAACAGTTAACACCTGAAGCTTTAAGTAAAATAATTTCAGAATTAAACCTACGTGTAGCAGCATCTAAAAATGAAGATTTTATGGATGCTTTAGCCGATTTAAGGAATAGGATCGATAAAATTGATGATCAATTAATTCAGAAATTAGGTGAAAGAATGGCATTAGTAGAAAAAATAGGAAACTTTAAAAAAGAAAATAATGTAACTATTTTACAAGTAAAAAGATGGGAAGAAATTATTCAGAAAAGTTTAGCTTTTGGTGGTGCATTTAACTTAGATGCTAATTTCACTAAAAAATTCTTAGAATTGGTGCATGGAGAATCGATAAGAAAACAGACTGAAATAATGAACGAAGCAAAAATCCCAAATAAATCTTAAGTTTTTTGAATGAAAAAAAGTGCTTTCATAACTAATAAAAAGATTGATAATAGAGCAACTATCGCTATCTCGGGATCAAAAAGCGAAAGTAATAGGGCTTTAATATTAAGATCAATTAGTAATGGTTTGGTTGATATTAAAAACCTAAGCGATGCTAATGATACGCAGGTGCTTCAAAGTTGTTTATCTAAAATAGAACTTCACAAAAAGAAGGAAGTACTAAAGTTAAATGTTGGCCCAGCAGGTACAGCAATGCGCTTTCTTACTGCATTTTTAGCTTTTCAAGAGGGCGAATTCGAAATTTCTGGTTCAGAAAGGATGCATGAACGACCTATTAAAATATTAGTTGAGGCACTTAATAGTTTAGGGGCCGATATAAAGTATTTAGGTACAAACGGATATCCTCCATTACGAATCAATGGAACTAAAATTCAAAAAACTGCTGAAATTAACATCAATGGTAATGTTAGCAGTCAATACATTTCTGCACTTTTATTAATTGCCCCTGCCCTACCTTTGGGTTTAAAACTTAATATTGAAGGGAAGTTAACATCGAAGCCTTATGTAAATATGACTTTGAATATGTTAAATTCTTGCGGGATTGAGTATACTTGGATAGAGAATCAGATAATTATTGTCCCACAAATTTTTAAGCATAGCCAGTTATTTATTGAACCAGACTGGAGTTCTGCATCTTATTGGTATTCAATAGTTGCTAATTCAGATAACCTAGATTTATTTTTATCGGGATTTAAAAAAGATAGCCTTCAAGGTGATCAAAAAATTGTTGAAATAATGAAAAATCTGGGTGTCGAAACTAAATATACATCTTCAGGAATTAATCTTTCACGCTGTAAATCACCAGAAAGAGAATTAATTTATGACTTTATTGAATGTCCAGATTTAGCTCAAACTGTTGCCGTTTGTTGTGCTTTATTGGGGAAAAACCTAAAAATGAAAGGCTTAGAAACTTTAAAAATTAAAGAAACTGATAGAATAAAGGCATTAAAAATGGAACTTTCCAAAATTAATGTTACGCTAAATGAAAATGGAGGTCTATATGAACTTAATACTCAGAATATCCAATATCCTGATAAAGTGAGCATAAAAACATACGACGACCATAGAATGGCAATGGCTTTTGCACCTCTTGCACTGAAAATTAATCGCTTAGAAATTGAAGATATGGATGTTATCGGTAAATCATATCCCAATTTTTGGAATGATTTATCTAAAATTGGTATTCAATTAACACAATAAAGTCTAACTTTAAACCATCCTCTAAAGGAAATCAATAAAATCTATTCAATGAGCAATACGTTTGGCAAATATTTTAGCGTAACAACATTCGGAGAATCACATGGGCCTTATATTGGGGTGGTGATTGATGGATGCCCTGCTGGTTTAAAAATTGACGAAGCTTTTATTCAAGATGAATTATTATTAAGAAAACCTGGTCAGTCTAAAATCACTACACAAAGAAAAGAATCAGATCATTTTGAAATTATTTCAGGTGTATTTAATCAAACTTCAACCGGAACGCCTATCACCATTTTAATAAAAAATGAAGATCATCGTTCTAATGATTATGACTTTAATAAAGATTCTTTTAGACCAGGACATGCTGATTTTACTTACCAATCTAAGTATGGAATAAGAGATTACAGAGGTGGTGGAAGATCATCAGCTAGGGAAACCGCAACAAGAGTTGCTGCAGGTGCTATTGCAAAACTCATATTAAAACAAAAAGGAATTGAAATATTCGCACATGTTTATGCAGTTGGAAAAATATTCAATCAACAACTCCCAAACCTTTCTATTGAAGAATTAAAAACTTTAAGAGAACAAAACGTGATTCGCTGTGTTGATCAAGAAATTGCCAATCAAATGATTCAGAATATTGATGAGGTTAGGAAAAATGGCGACTCAATTGGTGGAAGAATAAATTGTATCATTAGAGGTTGTCCTCCAGGAATTGGCGAACCTGTATTCGATAAACTTCAAGCAGAATTGGCCAAAGCCATGTTAAGCATAAATGCTGTTCATGGATTTGAGTACGGCTCTGGATTTGAAGGCACCACAAAATTAGGCTCAGAAAATAATGACCCAATTTTAGAAGGAACAAATTTAAAAGAAGGAATTATCTCAGATACCAATCACACTGGAGGTATTTTAGGAGGTATTTCTACTGGACAGCCTATCTATTTTAATGTAGGTTTTAAACCTGTTTCTACAATTTTAAAAGAACAAGAAACTGTTGACCTAAATGAAAATCCAACAACCATTAAAGGTAAAGGCCGACATGACCCATGTGTAGTACCAAGAGCAGTTGTTATTGTTGAAGCCATGACGGCATTAGTATTGGTCAACCTTATATTTAAAAATTCAAACAGTAAAATCTAGAATGAAAAAGATATTATTAGTATTCGCTTTATTGATCGCTTTGTGTAGTGATACCCTCTTTGCTCAAGATTACAAAGAATATATGAAATTGTATAGAGAAGGTTATAAATCATCATTCACTACTAATCCAACTGCACCATTAAAGGCAGAGGATATGATAAATATTCATTTTTATGAACCTGATGAAAAATATGTTATGCAGGCTAATATTGAATTGATCATCAACTCTACCCCATTCAAAATGCCAACATATGATGGAAGTAGTAAGGAATTTATAAGATATGCAACTGCGACCGGAAAAGTAAATGGCAAAAACATTAAATTAACCTTGTACAAAAACTTAGAACTTTCTAACAACCCTACTTATAAAGATTATTTGTTTCTTCCTTTCACAGATTTAACCAACGATAAAGAAACTTATGGAGGTGGACGATATATGGATTTTAGAATCCAAGAAATAGAAAACGGTAAATTAATTATCGATTTTAACAAAGCATATAACCCCTATTGTGCTTATAGCACAGGATATAGATGTCCGGTTCCACCAGAAGAAAACAACCTGAACATTAAAATATCTGCTGGAGAAAGAAAATATACAGGAGCTATTAAAAATAGGATTCTATAAATCAATTAAACTTCATAAAAATGTTACGTAAATCAGCTTATTTCATATTAATTGGATCACTTTTTACAATTTCTTGTAATACGAATATCCAACAAACTAATTCGAACTCGGATCCAGTTTTAATTAAGGTTAATTTACTTGCAGATTCGACCCAATCAACCTTTAATGAATACGATTTAGCAACTACAAATCCAGATGCTGACAGTATAGAATCAAGGAAAATTATTGATTTAAAAATGGAACTTCTAAATGCAATTGAAAGAAAAGATAGTTTGTTTTTAAATGATATTTTAAATGATACTTTTTCTTTTGTGTCTAACCGTACATTTTTTGGTAAAGTAGATTTTATTAATCAACGAATAAATGAGGGAATAGACTTAAAAAAGATTAAAATAATTGATCCAACTCTTCATATTTTAAATGGAACAGCCATTCTAAGTTTTGCTGAACAAAATTTAAATACAGATAATTTAGAGATTACTTACTGGACGGAAGTTTACAAACAAAAAGATCAGAAGTGGCACTTATATGCTGTGCAAAAGCGGTAAATTTAATTTATTACACGATTTGCCACAGCGATATTTATAGCATTGACTTTATTGTCGACATTTAACTTTCTATAAATATTTTCAATATGTTTTCGAACTGTGCCATAACTTATAAAAAGATTTTTTGCGATATCGTTATAGCTCAAACCATTTTTTAATTGTTCTAGCACCTCTATTTCTCGTTTTGTAAGTTCAAAATTTTCTAAATTTTGATCGGTTTCTAGTGGATTTCTTAATAAATTCAAAACTTTCAATGCGATAGTAGGCGACATACTTGCACCTCCATTAATTCCATCAAATAAAGCTTTATAAATAGTTTCTCCACTTTCTTCCTTTAATAAATAGCCACTGGCACCAGCTTTAATCATCTCAAAAATCTTATCATCATCATCAAAAGTGGTTAATGCAATAATCTTAATTTTCGGATTTTTAACTTTTAATATTTTGGTGGTTTGAATTCCATTTAAATTAGGCATATCAATATCCATCAATACAAAATCGATATTTAATTCATCAATTTTATTTAACAATTCCTGTCCATCAGCAAAACTTGCTTTAATTTTCAAATCTGGAAAAACCTTTAATTTTTCTATAATAGATTTTAAGGCCATTGAATTGTCTTCGGCAATACAAATATTCATATTTAACAAAAATATAAGGTTATAACAATTTAGAAATACGAAGAACTACCTAAATAAATATTAACCTAAATTAAATGAAAATGAAATTCTAGTACCAATATTATTAATAGACTCAACAGATAATTGTCCACCTAACAATTCTACTCTATTTTTAATATTTCCTAGTCCAAAACCATTACGCTCTTCATTTACATCAAAACCAACACCATCATCTTTAATTTCAACATTCAATGTTCGTTCTGGATGTACTTCCAAAACAATATTAATATTTTCTGCATTACTATATTTTAACGCATTATTCACTGCCTCCTGAATAATTCTAAATACTTCTGTTGCCTGTTGAGCAGATAACTTTAGATTAACTTCGCCTGATACATTTACCTTAAGATGAGCTATATTTTTAAACAATTCACGTAGCTTTACAGAAAATTCTTCTACAGTAACTTCTGATTTATTTATCAACCAAACTGTTTTCCTTAGTTCCTTTATTGTTTCTAAGGTTAAATCCTTTATTAAAGCTAATTTTTCTTGCTGATCATTTTCATTTACTTCTAAACCCGACATTGAGGTATTTATAAAAGTTAAATATGAACCAATATTATCATGCAAATCCCTAGAAATTCGAACACGCTCTGATGTTACCTTTTGCTCGGCTTCTATTTTAAGTAATTGTGCTTCTAACTCTAACCTTTTTTCTTTTTGTTTTCTTTTGTAATTGAAGAAATACGCAACCAAAATAGCTGCAAAAGTTAATACTATAGCCATCAACAACAAATACTTTCGTTGCTCCAATTGTAACTCTTGAATGGTATTTTGTTGACTTAACTCCTTAATTTGTTGTTCCTTTTTAGAAGTTTCATATTGAGTAGTAAGCTCATTTAAATTCTCTATATTTTCTATCTGGCGAACCGAATCTCTTAACAAATTATATTTATGACTATAAACATAGGCAGAATCAAACCTATTAAATGAAGCATACATATTGGATAATTCTTCATAAGCTTCATAAATCTGCTTATTATTTTCAATTGATTTAGCCGTTGAAAGTGCCATTTTTAACCATTTCTCTGCAGCAATAAAATTCCGGGCTTTAGAATAAGTCTGGCCTAGATAATTATATGTATAAGGCAATTCAATTAGTTCATTTATATTTTCGCGTATTTCTATAGACTTCTTTAAATAGAAAATAGCGTTCTTTAAATTATTCTTGTATAAATAAGTACTCCCCAAATCGTTATAAACAAAAGCAATTGTTCGTTCATCTCCCCCTTTAATTGCAAGTTTTAATGCAAGTAAATGATACTTGAGCGCTTCATCATAATCCTTCTTCCTGGAGTAAACAATTCCTATATTTGTATAGCATTTCTGTTCTGAAATTTCATCATTAATTTTTTTGCTTATTTCCAAAGCCTTCAAATGATATTCAAGCGCTTTTTCATAATTCTTTAAACTAACATATAAAATTGCTGTAGCAGTATTTAAAAGTCTAATTCCCGGATTATTTTTAGTGTTTTCGGCAATTTGTAAACCCTTTAAATACTCGCTCATAGCCTCAGCTTGTCTATTTTTTCTTCTATAAAACGTACCTAAAGAAAAATGAGCCAATGGCAAATCTTTATAAATTTTATTAGCTTCTAGAATAGAAATAGCATTTTTCGCATAAGTTTCAGACAAATTAAGCTTTCCTAGACTTTCCTGAACCAACGACAGCATAGTTAAAAGAACAGCCTCACCACGTGCGTATTTTATTAATTTTGCCTTTGCTAAAGAGATTTGGGCTAGACTATCAACCGCAGCAAAATCCTTATTATAATTTTTAAAGAAAAAACTATAGATTGAATCAATTTTTCCTTGTTCAGAAATAGGTAGATTATCTATTTTATTATACCCATCTTCTATAAATTGTCCGTTTGCACGTAATGCAAAAAACATAATAATGGAGCAAAGAAAAAATGACAAGCGTTTAAATTTCATAATTTGAAATTTACTATAAATATAAATTAAAAAATACTTTTTAAAACTAGCATTTAGACTGATATTCTTGGTTAACAGATTCCAAAATACGTATTTATTCGTATTTAAATAACCTTTAATTAAAAATAGTTTTGAACATAAATTGAACTTAACTATTGAAAATGAAAAAGATATATTTTTTACTTTTTGTTTTATTCTCCATTAATGCGCAGTCGCAAGTTGTTGAAAAACCCAGCTATGAATACGATTTTGGGGGTAAAATAAATTTCATGCATTTAACAGATGCTGGTGTACTTATTTTAGCAACCAATAATGGTTTATCTGGCATCTCCCCTGATGCAAAGCAGCCACATTTCAATTTTGCAGAATATGGAAAAGTAAAAGAAGAAGAGCTAGAATTTGTTCCACTTTCGCCTTATGTAATTGTAAACCAAGGTGGATTATTAAATTCTAAAAAGACGGTAATTGATTTTATTTCTGGTAAAATGATTTTTGCGTCTGAAGAAAACGGCTGGAAAACCATAGCTCAATTCCATATTGATCTTTATAAAAACAAGCTAACTGTAGTTGGAAATAGATCAGCAAAAGAAAAAGGCGCACTTGCAGTTGGCGTTTACGATTTAGGAACGGGTAAACAATCTTTCTTAAATAGTTTAGATCCTTCTGCCGGGAAAGTAACTGTTGGCGGAGCACTACCTCTAAGTTCAGGAAAACCTTTGTTAACAAGTAAAACTATTATTGTACCAACTACGAAAAAACTTTGGGCATTTGATTTGAATTCTGGAAATAAATTATGGGAAGCTAATGTCGACGATTTAACCTGGATGTCCACCGACGACTCAGAAAAAGAAATTTATGGATTTGAAGAGAAACAAAACGGAGATACTAGGATTCATAAAATAAGTTCAAATGGCGAATTATTATGGGCTCAAGAAAGAAAAATAAAGGGTAAAGTTACTCGATTCGAAATATTACCCCAAGGTATTGCTATTGTAAGTGATGTAGATAATAGTGGGAAAAGTGGTTTAGCGAAACTTGCAGCAAGTGCTGCTGAGTCGAAAATAGGATTTCTAAGTGCAAGCACAGGTGAAGATCTATGGGAAAAAGCACCAAAAACCAAGGGTTATGTACAGCATTTCTACATCATGAAAGATGGAATTTTATTTGGTATAGAATCTGGGGGCATAAATAAAATTGCTTATGATGGAACACCTTTATTTAAAAAACCACTAAGCACCGGCGAAAACATTCAAATTATGGCTTCTACCCCTAATGGCATAATCTACATTACAGATACAGACGCCAATATTATTGATGATAAAACAGGAGAATCTATTTGGAAAAGCCCCATAAAATATAAAAAAGCGAAGGCAGTTGCCAGCGCATATGACCCAGCTAAAAAGAGATATTTAATAAGTACTGGGGAGGAGATAATTGCCATTGATGAAAATTCTGGGAATACAAGTGTATTGAGCAAATACGAATTCAAAGAGAAAGAAGCCCCTACTGGCATGTCTATCAGAAATGGGAATATTCTCTTATCATCTAGTCAGAATTTAATGTTATTAGATGAAAATGGTAAACAAAAATTTCATGAATACTATAAATCACCAGGTCAGAGTGGAATAATAAAAATATTATCTGGAACCTTAGCTGTTGCGTCTTTTGCTATGTCGACCGCCGCTGCATACCAAGGTGGAATGTACGGGCGTGTTCCAGGAACAAACCAATTAAACAGCTTTGGTGAGCAGATGAAAATCCAACAAGAAGGATTTGCTGAAATTGCGAATGCATCATTTCAAGTCATGAACAAAAGATTTAAAGCTACCTCTGCAACTGAAAATGCTCAATTTATTTTAACCAGTTTAGATAGTGGTGTAGGATTAGTAAGATTAAATAAAGACAATGGAAAAGTAGAGAAAGAAATCTTATTAAAAGATAAAAAACCTGAATATAAAGTTGATGAACGAGGAGGAATCATCTATTATAAATCATCAGACAACAAAATTGCAGCTTTTAAAATTTAAAAATCCCTTATTGGAAAATGAATAACATTAAAAACCATTATAGTTATAGTTTCAGAAAATCTGCAATTAATAAGAATCAATATTGGGATATTTTACATGAAGGGTTATTCTTACAAGAAGCAGGAAAAGAGGATAAGATAATTCCATATAATCAAATTAAACTTATCAGATTAAGCTTTAAACCTATTTTAGATAAAAATAATAGCTACAGTTGCTCCATAGATAGTAATTCTGGAACCTACGATATATTATCCAATAGTTATAAGTCTATTGGAAAATATGTCGACAAAACCGCTGAATATAATGAGTTTATTAAAAATTTAATAGAACAACTAAAATCAAGGAATCCAAACGTACCTGTTATTAAGGAAAATAATACAAGGAAAAGTTATTTAAAGCCATTAGCATTATTAGCTATCCTATTAAGCCTTTATCAAATCATATTTTATTTCCCAGAAAATAAACCATTAGAGTTTAATCTCATTATTGGGCTAATAATTTTATCTATATCACTATATGTATTAGATGAACAAGGGATAAAAGTAAATAAAGATGAAACCACCATTGAGCAAAACAAATGAATAAGTGATAAAAATAAACATTCATAAAAGGTAAATCACTCAATAATTTTAATCAACATTCAGATGAGTAAAAATGACCTCCTATTTTATCTGGCACTAATTTTTGCCATTTGGTTTTTATTCACTGGAATATTTTGGGTGTATTGGATAGCTCTATTTATTGCCTATCCGGCAGGAATAATTGCTTTAATTCTATGGACAAAGATTAAAAAAGATAAAAAGCAAAGAAACAAAGTTATACCGCTAATTCTAATAATTGCATGCCTACTATCTATTGGAATTTTAGTTTATGCTCTACTAACTAATTAAATGAATATGAAACACTTTATTATAATATTTGGGATTTTAACAATATATAATGCCAAAGTTTATAGTACAAATGGTTTACAAAGTCCGCCAGAAACAAACATTAATCAAACAGCCTTTATTAATAAAAATGTTTCTTATTTAGGCAAAAATGGAAAATACGGAATAAGTAATAGAACTGGAACCATTATTATAGAGCCGCAATACGACTATTTATTACAATTTAACAATAACGGTGTTGCCATCGCAAAAAAGAATAATAAAACTGGCCTAATTAATAATGATGGAAAAATAATTACTCCTTTAGAATATGATCAGGATTTAGGATATTCAGAAGGATTATTTCTAATGAGGAAAAAAACAGGAAATACAATTGGACTTTATAACACCTATTTTTTAGACAATACTGGGAAAATAGTTCTTACTGATGCCGATAAGACATATAAAATAGATGGACCATTTTATAGTGGAAGGGCATTGGTGAAAGCTGGGGGACAATATGGTTATATAGATAAAACAGGAAAACTAGTTATTCCTACAAAATATATATCATTTGCCTACATGGGTTTAACTACATCGAACTGGTTTAATAATAATTTCGCAATAGTTACCCATAAAGATAAGACCTATTCAATTATTGATGTTAACGGAAAAGAGATTACTAAAAAAACTTATTTCTACATTAAGGATAATACATCGATGTTTTCTAATAACGATGAAATAATTGATGATAAATTCTTTATTTATCAGGTTAATAATCTTGAGAACTTTGGTTATTTAGATAAATATGGTAAAGAAATTACACCACCTATTTATAAATCGGCATTTCCAATGGTTGAAGGTATGGGAAGAGTAATAGGGGAAGATTTTAAACAAGGATTTGTAAATAATACTGGTAAAGTTGCCATTCCACTAATATACCAAGCAGTAAATGATTTTGCAGATGGATTAGCTGGTGCAAGAAAAGACAATAAATGGGGGTTTATAGATAAAACAGGAAAAACGGTGATTCCATTTCTATATGAAAGTGTTGGTAAATTTAGTGAAGGATTAGCAATGGCAAAACTTAATGGTAAATCAGGATTTATTAATAAAAAAGGAGAATGGGTAATTGATCCGATTTACGACTCAACAAGCGGGTATTTTAAAGAAGGTCTGGCTGGCGTTTTGGTCAATAAACTTTGGGGATTTATAAATAAATCTGGAAAAATAGTAATTGAGCCTAAATATTCAATATATGGATCAACTGATTTTAAAGATGGGTTAAAAGCTATTGATATTGGAAATTATAAATTTATATATATCGATACAAATGGTAAAGAATTTAAAGAACAATAATTTCAATGCGGTCAATCTTAATTTTCATTAATCTATTATTTTCATTTAGTATTTTAAATGCTCAAATACCTACCCCCTATTTAGGTAGTAATGATCTTTATGGACTAAAACTGGAGGATGGAACCATCGTTTTGGATCCGAAATACGAATATATAAATCCTTTTAAAAATGGGATTGCCTTGGTAAAACAAGGTAAATTATTCGATTCAATTTACGGATTTGTTGATACAAAAGGAATAGAAATAATTCCTTTAATCTATTCTGCTGCCTGGGATTTTAGAAATGGATTGGCAAAAGTACAGAAAAATGACAAGTGGGGGTTTATAAATAATAAAAACGAACCGATAATTCCCTTCCATTATGATGAACTAGAAGAATTTGAAGAAGGGTTAGCAGGGGCATCAATTAACGATAAATGGGGGTTTATAAATATAAAAAATGAAACCGTTATTCGATTTCAATACGATGGCATACTCTCATTTTCAGAAAACTATGCTAGCATAAGAATCGCAGATAAATGGGGGTTTATTGATAAAAAAGGAAATCTGATGATAAAACCTCAATTTGATATGGTTGATCAGTTTTCAGAAGGACTAGCAGCTGTCGCTAAAAATGATAAATGGGGATTTATTGATAAAACAGGAAATTTAAAAATTCCATTTCAATATGACTTGATCTCAAAAAGTAGTGAAGGGTTAATTGCAGTAAGAAAAAATGATTTGTGGGGCTTTATAAATCAATCGGGTAAACAAATTACACCTATTCATTTTAGAATTGCAGAAGATTTTAAAGATGGAAAATCTTTAGTAGAATTAAATGGCAAAGCGTATTATATAAATAAAGAAGGGAAAAAAATATAATATGAAATTAAAAATTATACTTAACATCACTTTTTTAATCTTTTGTTTTTCCGCAAACGCGCAGGTAAAAAAAGAGAGCATAATCGGAAAATGGAAATTAGTAGGACTAATTGATAAAGAAATAAGTGAAAATGAACGCTTAAAACAATATCATTTTACCAACGATAGTTTAATCTATTATAATGTTAAAAATATAGTTAGAGGAAAATATCTCCTAAATGAAAAAAATGGAAATATAGATTGGTTTATCTCAAATCCTAATCAAACCTTAACATTAACAGTTGAACCTCAAAACAATGGACAATTGTATTTATGGATGACTAAAGGTGTTACAACTATTGGAATTTTAGAAAAAGTAAAAGAATAGCTTAATTTTATAATCAATAACCGCATAAATTACTGCCAAAAAAACACATTAAATGAATAAGTATAATTGGTTGATTCCGAATTCAAAGAATTATTTAATTTGGGGATTTTCTTTACTAATGATTTGTGGTTTGTACTTATTTAATTGGAAGGCAGAAACAATCCTCTTAACATACTTTTTCGAAACCATAGCCATCGGATTTATTCATATATTTAAATTATTGGCCACATTTTTATACAGTACCTCGAGTACTGACCGAAAAGGTAAACACCCTGCAAGTAGCTTCTTTTATATTCCTTTTTTCGCTGTACACTATTTCTTTTTTATATTTATTCAATCGGTTTTTGTATTTGCATTTTTTACATCCATTATTCCAGGACTAAAAGACTCTTTTGATGTTTGGGGAAATTATAAATATCTGCTCGGAATCCCTGAATATTTAATGGCATTTATGAGTATAGTAATGGTTAATGTTGCCTTTGCATTCAAAAATTTCTTTCTGCCAAAAAAATATGAAACTAAACAAGTAGAATCATTATTTACGCAACCTTATTTAAGAATATTTATTCAACAATTTGTCACCATTTTAACCGGTTTCACCTTTCTATTTTTAAATGCCGACATAATATCTGCCTTGATATTAATTCTGATTCGTTTAATAATAGACCTAGCTTTAAATTATGCAAGTTATAATCTAGACTTCAGAGATAAATTAATAAAGGTTATGAATAATTCTAACAACCCTAGGGATATGGATAAAGCCAGAAAAGATTTAAATATTTTTTTAGATGACTAATAAAGATGCTCATAAAGAAGCTTATAAACAAAGGAAATTAAGATCAAATATTTGGGACATTAATGAAGACATTGTTTTGTTTAAAAATCCAAGAACAAGAACCATAACCCTTGTTTTTTATTTTTCCGCAATTGTTGGAATAGTTTCTACTTGGTTTGTTTTAAACCTTGAAAAAGGTGATGTAATGACAAGAGAATTAAGTGCTTTGGAATTAATACTATGGCAGTTTATTTTTATAACCTTTGCAAATAGTGTACTCTTTAGTTTCTTTTATTTAAGTGGTAGATATATTTTAAAAATAAAACTATTACCATCAAAAATCATAGAAATTACAACCTGGGGATGCTTAAGTAATTCAATAATAACTTTTGATGCTGCAGAATTAATAGATGCAACCTTTATAGAAGGCAATTTAAATCTTCCTTCGAAACCTTTAGTATTTGCACCTTACATAAATTTAAAGTTTAAAAATCACAAAAAATTATTGCTAGACATGCAAGGAGAATTTCCCCATGGTTATCTAGCAATAATTGAAGTATTTAAACACCTTAAAATCTAACGATAAATATCTTTGAATTTAGCAGGATTTGATGATTGCATAATCTTATAAACCGCCTCAAAAATATCGTCATGCGATGGTTTAGTAAAATAATCGCCATCAGAACCATAAGGAGGTCTATGTGCTTTAGCCGTTAAAGTTTCTGGCTGAGCATCTAAACTATAATATCCTTTTTGTACTTCTAATATTTGCTGTAAAATAAATGCGCTTGCACCACCTGGTACATCCTCATCAACAACCAACAACTTATTGGTTTTGCTTAATGATTTAGCACAAATCATATCCGTATCAAACGGCAATAAAGTTTGTGGATCTACAATTTCTACAGAAATACCATATTCTGCTAACTCATTTGCCGTTTCTTCTACCATTCTTAAAGTTGAACCATACGCTACAACCGTGATATCAGATCCTTCTCTAATTATTTCGGCCTTACCTAGCGGAACAGTAAATTCACCAATATTTACAGGTAATTTTTCTTTTAAGCGGTATCCATTTAAACACTCAACAACAATCGCTGGTTCATCGCCACGCAACAAAGTATTATACATACCTGCAGCTTGAGTCATATTTCTAGGCACACAAACATGCATACCTCTTAACGTATTCACCACCATCCCCATTGGAGATCCAGAATGCCATACACCTTCTAATCGGTGTCCGCGAGTACGAATAATTAAAGGTGCTTTTTGTCCGCCATTAGTTCTATATGCAAGGGTTGCTAAATCGTCACTTAAAATGTTAATAGCAAACAATAAATAATCTAAATATTGAATCTCTGCAATAGGTTTTAATCCGCGCATAGCTAAACCAATACCTTGACCGGCAATAGTCATTTCGCGAATGCCTGTATCAGAAATTCTGATATCACCATATTTTTCTTGTAATCCGGCAAAACCCTGATTAACATCACCTATATTTCCTAAATCTTCGCCAAAAGCTACAATACGTGGATCTCTGTTAAAATTTGCATCAAAACATGCATTTAAAACTTCTCTTCCATCCACCATTTTTGAAGCATCGTCATATTGTGCTGCAATGGTTGGAACTAGAAGCGGACTTTCTGAAGTTTCTGAAAACAATTTAGCATTATAACGAGTATGATTGGCATTTTCCTGTTGTTGATACCAATTAATTAAATCATTCTTTGCTGGAGAACTTACCTGAACCGCCATTCTTAATGCCTTTCTAATAGCACTATAAATCTCTTTTCTTTGAGCATCGGCCGACTTCACTAAAGAATTAATCAACACATCTAAACCACTAACCTCGTTGCCTAAATTTTGGAGCAATGCGATGGCTTTATTTTTTTCAGCAGCAATATCATTTATAAAATCATTCCATGCCTCTTTTTGGGCCTCTTTTACAAACTTACGCGCTATTTCTTCTAATTCATCTAGTTCTTGTTCAGTAGATAAAGCAGTTTCAATCATCCATTTACGCATCTGCGCAATACAATCATATTCTGCCTCCCATTCTAATCTTTCTTTAGACTTATAACGTTCATGAGAACCAGAAGTTGAGTGGCCCTGCGGTTGTGTTAACTCTGTAACATGAATTAAAACTGGTACATGTTGCTCTCTACAAACTTTAATTGCTTTCTCATAAACTTCACAAAGCGCTGCATAATCCCAACCTTTAACTTTAAAAATTTCATAGCCGGCCAATTCACCTCTTTGAAATCCTTTTAAAATTTCTGAAATATCTTCTTTAGTAGTTTGAAAAGCGGCAGGTACAGAAATACCGTAACCATCGTCCCAAACAGAAACTGCCATTGGGACTTGTAAAACACCCGCTGCATTTATGGCTTCAAAAAACACACCTTCAGAAGTAGATGCATTACCAATAGTACCAAAAGCAACCTCATTACCGTTTACAGAAAACTGATTTAGGAAGGCTAAATCCTTATTTTCACGAAACATTTTTGAAGCATATGCAAGTCCGACTAAACGGGCCATCTGACCGCCTGTAGGCGATATATCGGCAGAACTATTTTTAATTTCGGTTAAATTTTTCCAAGAACCATCTTCATTTAAAGTACGTGTAGCAAAATGACCATTCATTTGTCGACCACCCGAAGCCGGTTCAGCATCAATACTAGGATGTGCATAAAGTTGAGCAAAAAACTCCTTAATAGTTATCATACCGGTTGCAAAAGCAAAAGTTTGATCTCTATAATAACCTGAACGCCAATCACCCTTTTTAAAAGCTTTTGCCATTGCGATTTGAGGAATCTCCTTTCCGTCGCCAAAAATTCCAAATTTGGCTTTTCCTGTAAGCACTTCCTTTCTACCCAATAAACTTGCTTGTCTACTTTCGTAAGCTAATTTATAATCGGCAATTACTATATTTTTGAAATCCTCAAAACTAATTTCAGAAGAGGCAATAGAGTTCGTATTTAAAGAATCGTTATTCGTCATGAGCGGATATTTTCTTGCCACAAAGATAAGATTTTTAAACGCTATCTAATCTAAAATGCCAATTCAAATCTGTGGAACACTTTTTGATTAAGTATAAATAAGTTAAATTTGCTTTAAAGAACAAGTTTTTTGAGCTCCAAAAAATAGCTACACCGGAACTCAAATACTTAATAGTTAACGTAATTTTAACTACATTTATATATCAATTTAATAAAATGAAAAAAATACTATTCTTGTTAACCGTACTAATTGGCTTAGGAATTACAGCAAAATCACAAACACCACCTCAGTTTAAGTTTATTACCGAAACCCATAATTTCGGAAAAATTAAAAAAAACAAACCTGTAACTGTTGTATTTAGATTTACAAATATTGGAGAAACGCCATTAATTATTACAGATGCGCAAGCAGATTGCGGATGTACAACGCCAGTATTAAATCCGACAAAAGGTACCCCTATTAAAAAAGGTGAATCAGGTACAGTAAAAGTAACTTATGATGCGGCAAGCATTGGGACATTCACAAAAAATGTGACCCTTACTGCAAACACAAAGGAAAAAACAAAAGTAATAAGCTTAAAAGGTGAAGTACTAAATACTACCAAATAAGCGTTATTAGTAAATAAAACACATAAATTGAACTAAAAACAAAACCATGAAAAAAATATTATTGATCTGTTTTTGCCTAATTGGGCTTACAACAGTTACAATGGCTCAAACAAAACCAGCTGAGTTTAAATTTGAGAAGGAAACGCATGATTATGGCAAAATAACTATTGGAACACCTGCTACTTTCGAATTTAAGTTCACCAATATCGGAGACGAGGATTTATTGATTACAAAAACAGAAACTACAAGTGGAACAGTTGCCAGTTTTACGCAATCTTCAATCCCAAAAGGAGGTTCAGGTATAATTAAAGTAACGTTTAGTCCAACTGGCGAGCCAATGCCATTTAGCAAAACCATTAAAATAATTTCGAACTCAAAAACACCTACCAAAGTACTTTACATAAAAGGCGAAACGGTTAAATAGAAAATATATTAAAAATTTACAAACAAACCCCTGAGATATGCTCGGGGTTTTTTATTTTTGTACTATGCCAAAAATATCGAAAAAAGGTGTTGAAATGCCCGCCTCTCCCATTCGGAAATTAACTCCTTATGCGGACAAAGCAAAAAAAGATGGTAAAAAAGTTTACCACTTAAATATCGGACAACCAGATATTGAGACTCCAGAAATCATGCTAGACGCCATTAAAAACATTGATTTTAATGTTTGGGCTTATACTCCATCAGAAGGTACTTTAGCTTACAGAACCAAACTTGCTGAATATTATAACAAAATAGGTTATGGTATAACGCCAGCGGACATATTAGTAACTGTAGGAGGATCTGAGGCTATTACCATAGCTATGCAAACTTGCATTAATGAAGGTGATGAAATAATTATCCCTGAGCCATTTTATGCAAACTATAATGGATTTGCGTGCATGAGTAATGTTGTAGTTAAACCTATTCTTTCTCATATTGAAAATGGATTTGCTTTACCTTCGGCAGATGCTTTTGAAGCACTAATCACCGAAAAAACCAAGGCTATAATTATTTGCAACCCGAATAACCCAACTGGTTACTTATATTCTAAAGAAGAACTAGAAGCCTTAAAAGAATTGTGCTTGAAATATGATTTATTCTTATTCTCAGATGAAGCCTATAGAGAATTCTGTTATGATGGAAAAGAATTTATCTCGCCTATGCACTTAGATGGATTAGACGAAAATGTTATTATAATGGACACCGTTTCTAAGCGTTATAGCGCATGCGGTGCAAGATTAGGTTGCTTAATTACCAAAAACAAAGAAGTTATTCAATCGGCATTAAAATTTGCACAAGCAAGATTAAGTCCGGGTATGGTTGAACAAATTGCCGGTGCAGCAGCAGTAGACACTCCAGATGCTTATTTTGAATCAGTAAACAAAGAATATACATTAAGAAGAGACACCTTAGTAGGAAGATTAAACGCCATTGAAGGTGTTTTTTGTCCAAATCCAGGTGGTGCATTTTATGTAGTGGCTAAATTACCTATCGACAATTCTGATAAGTTTTGTCAATGGATGTTAGAGCATTTTGATTACAATGGAGCAACCGTAATGATGGCACCAGCTACTGGCTTTTACTCTACACCAGGTAGTGGTGAACAAGAAGTTCGTATGGCTTACGTTTTAAATAACACAGATTTAAATGCGGCTATGGATTGCTTAGAGGCAGGATTAAAAGCTTATCCAGGAAAAATTTAATCTTATAATTATATTTAAAAAAGCTACCCAAAAGGTGGCTTTTTTAGTTTTCCAATATTCAGTAACCAAACACAACGGTCTAAATATGTGGCCAAAGAATCCTATTGTATATTAACGCAGACTTTTACAACCTTTACACTTTAACTGTCTACTATCTACTGTCTACTGACTACTTTGTACTATCTACTGTTTTCTGTCTACCGTCTTCTTTTCCCTCTTTCAGTCTTTTTCCTTATCTTTGTATCTACACTGGGGCCGTTCTGGATTTGACGGGGTGGCGTTGGTTATATAAGCATGCAGTGCGTTGTACGGAGAGCACTTAAAGTGAACGTTCAAAATTTAACTGGCGAAGAAAACTACGCCATGGCTGCCTAATTTAGAATTAGCATAGTCCATTGTCTCTCCAACTGCCGCATCGTTAGGTTGGACTTAGAGGCATCATAATAACGAAGCTGGCTTGTATGAGGTACGGAATACAGGCGAGATAAAGTACCTAAGGTAATGGATAAGGTCGGTTTTCAGCCCGTCTATTGCCCTACAATTAATTGAAAAATAAGCATGTAGAAAGTATAATTTTTCCTACAACCGGACAAGGGTTCGAACCCCTTCGGCTCCACAAAAAATAAAAGCCCCTAAATATTTTATTATTTAAGGGGCTTTTTGTTGGCATCGTATTATATTTTAAATAATCCTCTGCAAATCTATATCAAATATTTAATTTGATTTTGCGGTTTCCCGCAATTTGAACTTTTAAAATCAAAAAAACATCAGCTAAAGCTTTAAAAATTAATCTAATTAAATAATTTCAAATTCTTATTTGTTCTTATCGTTTAAAAATCAACTACTTAAATAAGACTATTTACTTCCAATTAAAAATCGAACTTAAGTTAAAAATGATAAAAAATTAAGTGTGACTATTTGTTATAATGAGCTTAATCAGCTTCTACAAAACCATTTTTTTCTGTATTTATATGGTAAGTAAAATTTGTACAAATAATTATATCATTGGCATCAAAATGTTTTACAATCCCGTTATTTTCTAAAGTTACCACCCAACATGAGTTTTGATGCATTCCATAATCAATAACAAAAATGGCATGCCCCTTTCCTAATGGAGTATCTACATAAATTGTTGGATTTAACTGTAATATCATAAAAACCTCCTCTTATGCCAATTATAACATTTAGAGCAATTCAAATGTTTTTAATTAATAAAATGATGGTTTTATTATTCTATTGGAAATTATTGAATAGAGCACTTCTTAAAAGCAAATAATTGCTCCCAATTAAGTCTGAATATAATAAAAACGCCACCTAATTGGTGGCGCCTCATTTTTAAACTAAACCAAACTTTATGAAAAATCTTTATAAATATTAAATCATACCCTAGCCAATCTCAAAAGAGTTTATTACAACTCCTGAGACATTTTAGCCACTAATTAAAAGTATTTCTATTAAAATTTCCCTTTATGAGAAAACTCTCTAATACTTTTAAATAAAGCTAAATTGAATCTTCATCATGTCTTTCAGGTTTTTTTTGCTCATTTTCAAAAGACTCATAATCTGTTTTGTCTTTCTTATTTCTTTGCACCAAAAACACTATTAAAGCCAACAGTAGAAGTAAAACAATTACTAATTCTATTACTGAAATATTCATAGCATAAAAGTAAATTACTTAAATTAAATACCGATAAAGTTTATATTAAGTATGTGTTAAGTATAATTATAAGCGCCCTTTAGATAGTCTAAATTAACCATTGTAATTCCATACCTTTGCACAAAGTAGAAAAAATATGTTAGAATTAGGATTATATAATGAATTAAGAGTAAAAGAACGCGTAGATCATGGTTTTTTGTTAACCGATGGCGAAGAGGATGCATTTTTACCTGATCATCATGCCAATTCGGACATTGTTGTTGGTCAAAACGCCCATGTTTTCATTTTCTTAAATAAAGAAAATAGATTACAAGCGACCACCCAAAAGCCATATGCTTGCGCTGGAGATTTCGCATTTCTTAAAGTTGTTGCAGAATCGCCAGATGGAGTTTATCTAGATTTAGGTATAGATAAAGATGTTTTCGTGCCTAATAGAGCACAAAAGAGACCTATGATGAAGGGTGGTAAACATGTGGTTTACTTATATATTGACGATCAAACCGGGAAATTCTTAGCCTCTTCCAGATTGCTAGATTTTGTAGAAGAAGAAGATATTGATTTAGAAGAAGGTGACGAAGTAAGTTTATTAATTGCAGAAGAAACTGATTTAGGATATAACGCTATCATCGACAATAAATACATCGGGTTACTTTACAGAAATGAAGTATTTACTGAGCTAAGACCTGGAGACGTTAAAAAAGGTTGGGTTAAAAAAGTAAGAATTGGAAATAAAATAGATCTAACACTACAATCTATAGGTTATAGCCATATTATTGATAGCAAAGATGGTGTATTGCAGGAATTAATCGATAGTGGAGGAACAATTCCATTGGGTGATAAAAGTAATCCGGTAGATATATATGATCGTTTTCAACTGAGTAAAAGTGCCTTCAAAAAGATAATTGGTGCTTTGTACAAGGAGCGAAAAATTACAATTGGCGATCATGAAATCAAATTAGTGGATTAATCTAAGGCTTGATTTAATTATCCCATTTTTTTTACATTTTGGTAATCATTGAATAACAATAGTTTACAATTTCAAAAAATTTTAAACCAAATTTTTGCTTAAAATTATTTTGAATTTTCAAAAAAAAATAGAAAAAACATTTGCATTTATTAAGAATTGTATATATTCACATAATTATTAATAAAAAAAGTTATGACAGGTACAGTAAAATGGTTCAATGATTCAAAGGGGTATGGTTTTATCACTCCTGAGGATGGCGGAAAAGATATCTTTTGCCATCACTCTGCGCTACAATCAATGCGTAGTGTTTCAGAAGGACAACAAGTAGAATTTGAAGTAAAAGACGGTAAAAAAGGACCGGAAGCTGAAAACGTTAGAGTAATAGGCTAAAAAAGAAATTTAATTCAACCTAAACTACGAACCCTAGATCCTAAGTCTAGGGTTTTTTTATGACTATTTTAAAATTCTAGCACTTTATCTTTGAAAAAAGAATCGCTAAAATTCACTAGAAATAATTCTGATTTAGATCGGGTTAATGCAGTATATAACCATCGCATAAAGCCCGTATCCACCATTTCTTCTGTTAAATAACCCTGATCTACAAATACTGCATCCCATTGACCGCCCTGCGCTTTATGACAGGTTACTGCGTACGAAAATTTAATCTGTAAAGCATTATAATAAGGATCTTCTTTAATGTATTGTTGTCGCAATGCTTTGGTTTTAACATGCTCATAGTCGTTTAAAACTGCTTCATACAACCGTTTATTTGTTTCGATTGATAAATTTGGCGTATCAGCACTTAACGTATCTAAAATAACTTTACAAGTTAATGTTCCGGCCTCGGGATAATCCATCAACTCTAATAAGACCTCTGCAAATCTTAACCCATATCGCTCCTCTTCCTTCCTAACCCTAATAATTTTAGCCATATCGCCATTGGCTATAAAATCCGTTTCCTGATTTTCTGGTAACCAATGATAATTATTCTTGACTATCATAATATGATCACCCCCAGTTAACTCTTCGTCTCTGTACAATAATTGAGAACGGATATGGTTATTAAACAAATTCGCTGATTTGTTGGAACGACAAATAACCAACGAATTTTCTACACCATATTTTTTATAAGCATACTCCAATCCTTCTGCCAAGCGTGCACCAGGCATTCTAAAAATATCTTTGAAATTCTTAGTAATAAGCTTTGGAAATCCTGTTTGCTCCGACGATATAATTTTCCTTAATAATGTAGCATTTGCTAAAATTCCAGATTTTTCACCTTGCCTTACAACCGTTTTCAATTCAGTTTCGATGATATCTAAATGAAAATTACTTTTCATATAATCACCACTTAAAGCTACACTCTCTGTAGTTCCAACAGGGGGCAATTGGGCTGTGTCGCCCACTAAAATTAATTTACAATTCTTATTTATCCCGCCAGGTCCAGGCTGAAAAACATGTTTAATTAAATCCCTCAATAAAGAAGATCCTCTATAATCCATTAAATCGGCAATCATTGAGGCTTCATCAACTATAAAAATTGTATTTTCAGCTAAATTAGGTGCCAATTCAAAACTTAGATCCACACCTACCGACTGTTTTTTTCTATAAATTCTTTTATGAATAGTAAAGGCTTTTTTCTTAGAATATTGAGAAATAACCTTGGCCGCCCTTCCAGTTGGAGCCAATAAAACGGTTCTAAAATTAAACTTAGGCAGTGCCTTTACTAAGGCCGAAATTGAAGTAGTTTTACCCGTTCCTGCATATCCACGCAAAATAAAACAACCCTCCTCGCTCCTACTAGAAAGAAATTTTACCATTAATTCTGCAAACCTATGTTGATCTGCCGTTGGTTCGAAAGGAAAATGAGTTAAAATATTATTTAGCTTATCCAATTTAAATGGGTCGTATAATTTATTACTTTTGCTTTATAGCATGATAAAGGGTCTGAAAGTTACGAATACCTACATAAAAATGCTCTAAAAAATTAAATATGAATCAATCGTCCGTATTTTTTAAACATCACTCATTTAATAAGGAGTTAAATAGCGATTTAGAATTGCTTATTCACTGCAGTAAAAATGCGGTTGCTTATGCCATTAAAACGATAAAAAGCAATCAAATAATTGCCATTTATTCCGTACAAAATAAACCGCATGCAATGGATGTTTTACGGAACGAGTTAAAAAATAGAATTGAACTGCAACAACATTTCAAAGAAGTACATATTTGTTATGCAGCAGGAAATGAAATATTAGTTCCAGAATGGATTGCCAATAAACCTCAGAACTGGATAAATAATTTCCTCGTTCCTTCGAATGATAAAAACCTAATTCCCACAGAAACTATAAATGGAATGGTTCCTATGGTAGAAATTCCCGATGAATTAGAAAGGTTATTACAAGAATTTGGCTTTCATAAAATAAATTATTACCACCCTGTAAGCGTGTTTTTAAATAAAGAAGACGGACTTTATATAGATTTCAATAGTAACTCAGCTTATTTTGTATATCTTAAAAATAACACCCTCCAATTCCAGAAAACTTTTGAAATTACCAATGCAGACGAGTTAAATTACTTTATTTTGTTGCTAAAAGACCAACTTAATATTGAAAATGAAACACCTGTATTTTTATTAGGATTAATTGATCAAGGAGATAATTATTATGCACGCATAATAAAATATTTTAAAGAGGTAAACTTCCATATTAACGAGAATAGCTCATTTAAAGAAACCATCAACCAAAATTTACCTGAACATTATTTTACTGCTTTAATTTCCTTAAACACATGCGCATCATTAGCGGAAAATTAAGAGGAATTCATATGTTAGCGCCTGCCAATTTACCGGTACGCCCTACAACAGATCAGGCAAAAGAATCCTTGTTTAACATCTTACAAAATCAATTTGATTTCGAGGACTGCGAGATATTGGATTTATTTTCTGGTACTGGAAGCGTTAGTATTGAGTTTGCTAGCAGAAATGCGAGTTTAGTTCAAAGTATAGATAAGCATCCGGGCTGCATAAAATGGCTAGAAGCGGTGAAAAACAAGTATAATTTAGTGCAAATACAAACCCTTAAAGCGGATGTTTTTAAATACTTAGAAATTTATAAAAAACCCTATGACATTATTTTCGCAGACCCACCATACGATTTACCCACTATTCCATTAATCCCTAAATTGGTAGCCGAAAATAAACTATTAAAAAAAGATGGCGTATTAATTGTTGAACACCCAAAGTTTTTAAAATTACATAACTTGCCAGGGTATACAGAAACCCGCACTTACGGCAATTCTGCATTTAGCTTTTTTAGTGAGGCTTAGTTTTAATTATATTCACAGAAATTAAATTTTGTTATGAAAATTGCACTTTTTCCAGGTTCATTTGATCCAATAACTATCGCTCATGAAGACATATTAAATCGTGCGTTACCTTTATTTGATAAAGTAGTAATTGGGATAGGTTTAAACTCTGCAAAACAAAATTTTTTAGAAGCCGATGTCAGGGAGCAAATTTTAAGAAGTATTTATAAAGACAATCCTAAAATAGAAATTCAGACTTATTATGGTTTAACGGTAGATTTTTGTAAAAAAATTAATGCCAATTACATGATTAGAGGAATTCGCTCGGTTGCCGATTTCGAATATGAACGTGCCATTGCGCAAATTAATCAGACCATGATGCCATTGGTAGAAACTATTTTTATTTTAAGTAAACCAGAATACTCTGCTATCAGTTCTACTATTGTTAGAGATATTTTACGCAACGGCGGAGATGTAAGTCCATTTTTATCACCAATTGCGTTTAAATATTTAAAATAACCCCATTTTCGAAATAACTTCCTTAATTAACGGATAGGTATTTTCCATTTTTTGCGCCATAAATTGTGGCGATACCCATTCTACTTCAGTAATTCCTTCTTCAATTTGTGGAGTTAATTTAGAGAGCACATCAACTTCCATTTTATACCAATAGGTTTTCTTCAGGATTATTTCATCGTTAAGTTCATACATATGATAGGTTGAATCTAATTTTTCAATCACCCTATCTATTAAAACACCACATTCCTCTTCTACTTCTCTAACCGCGGCTTCCTTTTTATCTTCTCCCTTTTCTATCTTTCCTTTTGGTAAATCCCATTTGTTATTTCTAAAAATCAACAAATATTCATGATTCGGGTTACATACTACCCCTCCTGCTGCTTTTATTACTTTAACTGTTTTCTTTATCTGTTTTAGTGCATTTTTTGCGTCTTCAACATGTAAAATAAAATGCACATCATTTACTTTAAATTGATTAGCGTAAAATGTTAGAAAATCAAAATTCTGATTATCAACAGGTTGATGATTTTCATCGTATTGATGTGGATTTTCTGTTATAGTTAAAGTATTGGTATTGATATAAATTCTGTAATTTTGAGGCATGTATAATAAGCGTGAAATTGAAGATAAGGTAGCGGAATTTTTATTACAAATTAAAGCAATTAAATTACAACCTGCTAATCCTTTTACTTGGGCTTCGGGTTGGAAGTCTCCCATCTATTGTGATAACAGAATAACTTTATCGCACCCCTCTGTTAGAACTTATATCCGTCAGAAATTAGCTCAGTTAATTCAAGAAGAATTTGGTGCTGTTGATGTTATTGCCGGTGTAGCAACTGCTGGAATACCACAAGGTGTATTGGTAGCTCAAGAATTAGGCTTACCTTTTATTTATGTTAGATCTAAAGCCAAAGAGCACGGTACAGGCAGCTTAATAGAAGGCGAAGTTATTGAAGGCCAAAGAGTGGTTGTTATTGAAGATTTAATCTCAACAGGAAAAAGTAGCTTACAAGCGGTTCAAGCACTTCGTGATGCCGGACTTACTGTAGGTGGTTTAGCTGCAATATTTACTTATGGATTACCTGAAGCTGAAGAGAATTTTAAAGCAGCAAAATGTACATTTCATACGCTTTCTAATTACAATGCTCTTGTAGAATATGCTAGTGAAAACCGTGTAATTACCAATGCAGAATTAGAGTTGTTAAGAACCTGGAGGCTTAATCCAAGTAACTGGGGTAAATAATTATAATATTTATTATTTAAATCGCTTATTTAATCATTTTTAATAATTAAATTCGATTTTCACCTCTAATTTTAAAATAAATGACTGTCATTGAAAGTAATATAACCATAAATAAACCTGTAGAATCTATTTATCAGTTCTTAGAAGACATGAATAATCATCAACAGTTGATGCCAGAAAATATTTACAACTGGACCTCAACTAAGGATGAAGCAAAATTTACCATTCAAAATATGGCTAAATTATCATTACGCATTTCTGAAAGGATAGAAAATAAAGAATTAACTGCCACTCCTATTGAAAAACCACCATTCGATTTAATTATTAAATGGAAGTTGGAAGCAATTGATGCAAATTCTACAGCGGTAAAATCAGAAATTTCTGCTGATTTAAATATGATGATGAAAATGTTGGCTTCTGGACCACTTCAAAAGCTGGTTGATCATCAAACTTCCAAATTAAAGGAAATTTTAGCATAAGAAAAGTATAAAGCATGACAAAACGTCATGCTTTTCTTTTATATAGCATTTCTATAAGACCTAATTTTATATTTTTTAACCCTTGGTATTCCTTTTGATGGTTATGAAATATGAACTTCAATAACTTTACAATCAAAGCTCAAGAAGCAGTACAAAAAGCTTCTGAAATAGCACAAGGCCATCAGCATCAAGCAATAGAACCCGTGCACTTGCTGAGAGGCTTATTGGCAGTCGACGAAAACATAGTATCTTATGTTTTAAAAAAACTAAATGTAAACCTTGCATTGTTAACCGACAATTTAGATGCAGCAATTCAAAAACTGCCTGCGGTTACAGGTGGAAATAATTATATCAGTTCCGACTTAAACCAAGTTTTTCAAAAAGCAAACCAATATTTAAAAGAATTTAAAGACGATTTTATTTCAATAGACCATCTTTTATTAGCTATAAATTCTGTTAAGAGTCCAGCATCTCGCCTATTAAGCGATCAAGGTGTTATAGAAAAGGATTTAAAATCAGCCATTCAACAATTAAGAGGTAATTCAAAAGTGAAAGATCAAAACGCAGAAGCTACTTATCAAGCTTTAGAGAAATATGCACGTAATTTAAATGCATTTGCCGAAAGCGGAAAATTAGACCCCGTAATTGGTAGAGATGAGGAGATTAGACGTGTAATTCAAATTCTTTCTAGAAGAACTAAAAATAATCCGATCCTTATAGGAGAACCCGGTGTAGGTAAAACTGCCATTGCAGAAGGTATTGCTTTTAGAATTATTCAAGGTGATGTACCTGAAAATCTAAAATCAAAAATCGTATATTCTCTAGATATGGGTGCACTTATTGCAGGTGCTAAATATAAAGGAGAATTTGAAGAACGTTTAAAAGCGGTGGTTAAGGAGGTTTCGCAAAGTGATGGTGAAATTATTCTATTTATAGATGAAATTCATACGCTTGTAGGTGCCGGTGGTGGCGAAGGCGCAATGGATGCTGCCAATATTCTAAAGCCCGCGTTAGCCAGAGGTGAGTTACGTGCCATTGGAGCTACTACTTTAGATGAATACCAAAAGTATCTTGAAAAAGATAAGGCACTAGAAAGAAGGTTCCAAAAGGTTATGGTGGATGAACCCGACACCCAAGATGCCATTTCTATTCTTAGAGGTTTAAAGGAAAGATATGAAACTCACCATAAGGTGAGGATTAAAGATGAGGCCATTATTGCAGCAGTAGAGTTATCTCAAAGGTATATTGCTGACAGATTTTTACCAGATAAAGCGATTGATTTAATGGACGAAGCTGCTTCTAAATTACGTTTAGAGATGGATTCAGTTCCTGAAAACGTAGATGAGCTTTCCAGAAAAATCATGCAATTAGAAATTGAACGCGAAGCCATAAAACGCGAAAAAGACGAAAAAAAGGTTGCAGAATTAAGTGAAGAGATCGCTAATTTAACTGCTGAAAGAGACGATTTAAAAGCAAAATGGCAAGGCGAAAAGGATTTAGTAGATCAAATTAATCAGCAATTAGAAAATGTTGAGAAATACAAATTAGAAGCTGAACAAGCTGAAAGAGCTGGTGATTATGGAAAGGTAGCTGAAATAAGGTACGGAAAAATTAAGGAAGCTCAAGATAAGGCCGCAGCGCTAAAGATTGAATTAGCAAGTAAGCAATCTGAGAGCAGAATGCTTAAAGAGGAAGTTACGGCTGATGATATTGCAGGTGTGGTGGGTAGATGGACAGGTATCCCAGTCACAAAACTTATTGCAAGTGAGCGCGAAAAGCTGTTGCACTTGGAGGAAGAGTTACACAAACGTGTGGCTGGACAAAATGAGGCTATTGAAGCCGTATCTGATGCGATTAGAAGGTCGAGGGCAGGTTTACACGATACAAGAAAACCTATAGGTTCCTTTATTTTCTTGGGAACTACTGGTGTGGGTAAGACAGAATTAGCTAAAACTTTAGCAGAGTTCCTTTTTAATGATGAAAATGCGTTGACCAGAATCGACATGAGTGAATATCAAGAACGCCATGCTGTTTCAAGATTAATTGGAGCGCCTCCAGGATATGTGGGTTATGATGAAGGCGGACAATTAACTGAAGCCGTTAGAAGAAAACCTTATTCTGTAATTTTATTAGACGAGATAGAAAAAGCGCATCCAGATGTATTTAATATTCTTTTACAAGTACTTGATGATGGAAGGTTAACAGATAATAAAGGTAGAGTGGTAAACTTTAAGAATACAATTATCATCATGACTTCTAATATTGGCGCGCATCTAATACAAGAGAATTTCAAGGATTTGAGTGACGAAAATTATGAAGCGGTTATCGCTAAAACGAAGAATGAGTTATTTGAAGTATTAAAACAATCTTTAAGACCAGAGTTCTTAAATAGAATTGATGAGTTAATCATGTTTACACCTTTAAACAGATCAGAAATTAAAGATATCGTTGCACTTCAATTTAAACAAGTTGCAGATACGCTAGCAGAAATGGGTATTGAAATTACAGCCAGTGAGGATGCATTAGATTGGTTAGCTCAATTAGGTTATGATCCTCAATTTGGTGCTCGTCCATTGAAAAGAATTATTCAAAAAAGAATATTGAATGAACTTTCAAAAGAGATTTTAGCAGGTAAAATTGACAAAGACCATAAAATTAAATTAGATATGTTCGATAATAAATTTGTTTTTATAAATCAATAATACCATTTCTAACATAAGATTAGAGACTGTTTTGAAAAAAAGCAGTCTCTTTTTTTTTGCGAAGTTCTTGAACATTAAATATTTGTAATTATTTAGCGAACATTTCAATTATTTATTCATAATTTCATAAAAATAAATAAAATATTTATCCACATAATTTCTTTCAAATAATGAAAAAAATCACGCAATTAATATAATTTAAAATATATTTTTGCACCAATAGTGCTTAAAAAGCTATTTAGGTTAATTAGTACCACTAATTAAAAATATTATTTAAAAGAGATTTAAAACAGAACAAGTATCCTTTTAACAACACCCATGAAATATAAATTATTATTTTTTTCATTGTTAGTTTCAAACTTTTGCTTCGGTCAGTATGATGTAGATAAAGGCGCAAAAATAATTGGGGGTAAAATTGGATATAATCGTACAAATACTAACAATTTTGATTATACCTCATTAAATACATCGCATGAAATATCACCATTCATTGCATATTTCCCTCAAGATAGGCTGGCGATTGGATTACATATTATTTTTAGCGGAACAACAGAAAAAAGAACAAATTTGGTAAACGCTGTTCCAAATAATTGGAATGAAACTCAACAGCAGATGGTAGGCTTATCTCCCTTTATAAGATATTATATCCCGATCGGGCCTAAATTATATTTCTACGGACAGTTTAATGCTTACAACGGATTTGGCACATCTGAAACTAATTTCAGTAATCCTTCTTTCGGAAATTCCGGAAAATTAGATATTAGACAGTTTGGAATCGCAGTTATACCAGGTTTTTCTTTTGCTGCTACCAACAGATTAAACATAGAAGGTTCTATAAACATGTTAAATTATAACCGATACAAATTTTATTTGGGAGATACCTTAATCCAAAAGTACGACAATGCGAATTTCGGATTCGGAGATATTAGTCCAACGGTTGGAATTAGTGTTAATTTTTAAAAATTAACACTAATCATTAAATAAAACTGAACTCAATCTACTGGGTTATTTTTTCAATAGATTAATAAATTCATCAGTTTTATTTAAACCATTAGCATTATTTAAAGATTTAATAAAGGCTGTACCTATTATTGCCCCCTTAGCATAATCGAAAGCCTGTTTTAAGGTGTTTTTATTAGAAATTCCGAATCCAATGAAAAATGGATTTTTCAAGTTCAACATCTTAAGTTTATTAAAATAGTTTATAGAATCTTCTGAGAAAGAATCGGCTGTATTTCCGGTAGTAGAAGAAGATGATAATGCATATAAAAAAGAATTAGAATTTTCGTCATAAGCTCGTATCCTTTCCTCTGTGGTTTGTGGGGTTATTAACCAGATAATTTCTAAATTATAATGCTTAAAATAGGACTCGTATTCATTTTTATATTCTGCCAAGGGTAAATCAGGTAAAATACATCCATCTATACCCACCTCTGCACAAGATTTACAAAATTCTTCTATCCCAAATTGCATAACCGGATTTAAATAGCCCATGAGTAAAACAGGAATATCTACTCGCTTTCTTAAATCTTTAAGTTGTGTAAATAACAATTTCAAAGACATTCCATTATCTAAAGCCACTTTATTAGCCGCTTGAATAACAGGACCATCTGCACTTGGATCTGAAAATGGAATACCAATTTCAATTAAATCGGCACCCGCATTCTGCAAATTTTCAGCAATTCCTATAGTATCATTTAAGTTGGGGTATCCCGCAGTAAAGTATATTGAGATTAATTTTTCTGATTTATTAGCTAAAGTTCTTCTTATTCTATTTTCCATATTCATCTAAAAATTAAAGTGATTCGCATAGGTACTTAAATCCTTATCTCCCCTTCCACTTAAACAAACAACTACGATTTCGTCAGATTTTAAGTCCATATATTCTAAATATGCCAATGCGTGCGCGCTTTCTAATGCTGGAATTATTCCTTCCTGCCTAGTGAGCAATAAACCCGCTTCTAAGCTTTCTTCATCAGTGATTGAAACATATTTTGCTCTTTTTGTATCCCATAAATGAGCATGTTGAGGGCCTATCCCTGGATAATCTAAACCAGCTGAAATAGAATGAGGTTCTATAATTTGTCCATCTGTGGTTTGCATAATTATACTCTTGCTTCCATGCAATATGCCTTCTTTGCCTAATTGAGTGGTAGCTGCACTATAGCCACTTTTAACCCCTTTTCCGCCAGCTTCTACAGCAATTAAACGTACAGAAGGTTCATTTATATAATGATAAAACATACCCATAGCATTACTTCCTCCACCTACGCAAGCCAATACATAATCTGGGTTTTCCCTTCCCTCTTTCTCCAATAATTGAATTTTTGTTTCTTTAGAAATAACCGACTGAAACTTTGCCACCATATCGGGATAAGGATGCGGGCCAACCACCGAACCAATTATATAAAAAGTATCGGTCGGGTTATTTATCCAATCTCGCATTGCCTCATTAGTAGCATCTTTTAAAGTTTTACTGCCAGAGTGTGCAGCCACTACTTCCGCCCCTAGCATTTTCATTCTAGCAACATTTGGAGCCTGACGTTCAATATCTACTGCCCCCATGTAAATAACGCATTCTAATCCACGTAAAGCACAAACTGTTGCAGTAGCAACACCATGCTGACCAGCCCCTGTTTCTGCAATAATTCTCTTTTTACCTAACCTCTCTGCCAATAAAATTTGACCAATGGTATTGTTTATTTTATGTGCACCAGTATGATTTAAATCCTCTCTTTTTAAATATATTTTGGCATTATACTTTTCCGATAGATGTTTTGCCATATACAATGGCGATGGTCTGCCTACATAGTCAGATAATAACTGATGGTATTGCTCCTGAAAGCTAGACTCATTTATTAATTCAGCGTATTTTTGTCTAAGTTCTTCTACATTATGGTATAACATTTCTGGAATAAACGCTCCTCCATAGTTCCCAAAATAACCGTATTCATCTACTTCAAAATTGCTCATATCAGTTGTTCTTTAAATTTTTTAATTAATTCTATATTTTTTATTCCAGGTGCTATTTCAAACTTACTGTTAATATCTACACCTATAAATTGTGGATGATTAATTTCCTTTATTTTGTTTAAGTCGTTAACCTCAATCCCTCCACTCAGAAAGAAGGGCTTATTTAAATTATATTCTTCTAATTTTTGCCAATTAAACTTTTTACCTGAACCACCATATAAGTCTGATTTAGAATCAAATAAAAAATAATCAACCAAGTCGGAATACGGAAGAAGTTGATTAAAATCGAAGGTATAATCTATTAAAAATGCTTTAGAGATAATTAAATCGGGCAGCAAAGATTTTAGTAAGATTAAATACTCAATAGACTCTTCTCCATGCAATTGAACACCCTGTAAATTAAATAATTTGCATTTTTCAACAACTTTTAAATAGTCTTCATTTACAAAAACCCCAATTTTAAGAATAGATGGATTTACATTTCTTAAAACGGTTTTATCTAGCGTTAAGCATCTGGGCGAAGGTTCGTAAAATATGAAACCTAAATAATTTGGTTCCAGTGCATTTAATTGAATCAAGGTATTATAATCATTGATTCCACAGACTTTTAATTGCAACATAATTAAGAAATTAAAGTATTAAATGATTGTAATGCGTTTTTTCGCAACAAGGACTCTTCGGCTTCATAATAGCAATCAGCAAATGATTTATATGGTTGAATGGTTTGAATAGCCGTAGCTGCATTGGTTAAAACCACATTATTTTGTGCTTGCGTTCCTTCTCCATTTAAAACATTTATAAAAATTTGTGCTGATGAGGCTACTGTATTTCCCCCTTCTATATCTTTAGGCGATAAAGGTTCGAATCCTAAATCTTCTAATTGCACAACCGATTCACCTTTATTTGAGTAAACTTTAAAAGCACCTGTTAGCGAAATCTCATCGTAACCATCTAGAGAATGAATAATGGTATAATTACTTCCTGTATCTTGATATAAATAAGCGTATAAGCGTGCTAATTCTAAATCGAACACACCTGTAACTTGGAATTTAGGTTTTGCCGGATTTATCATGGGTCCAAGCATATTAAAAAAGGTTTTAACACCTAACTCTTTACGAATTGGCGCTACTCTTTTCATCCCTTCATTAAACAATGGCGCATGAAGAAAACATATTCCAGCTTGATCTAATTGATGTTTTAACAATTCAATATTATTGGTAAACCTACCACCTAAGTACTCGAACACATTTGAGGATCCACAACTAGACGAAACGCCATAATTGCCATGTTTAGCTACTTTATAACCCGCTCCAGCTACAACAAAAGAGGCTAAAGTTGAAATATTAAACGTATCCTTTCCATCGCCCCCAGTGCCGCATAGATCTATAATTTCATTCGTACCTAAATCAACAGGAATAGCTAAATCTAACATGGCATCTCTAAAACCTTGAAGTTCATCAACCGTAATTTTTCGCATTCTAAAAGCCGTTATAAATGCGGTGATTTCTTGCGTATTATACTTCCCCAGGCTAATAGAGGATAGAATTTCCTTTGCTTCTCCCCTAGAGAAAGTCTTATAATCGAATAAATGATTTAATATATTTTTCATTTTTTTAGGCATAAAAAAAAGGGCTGCTTACCAAGCAACCCTTTTCTGTTAAATATTTATTTATAGTATAACAATAGCCGCTCAGCAAATTATGCTAAGGCTCCACCAATTGTTATTTAAAATTCTGTTCATTGAGACAAAGATGCAAATTAAATTTATTCGTGCGTAAAATTTTTAAATAAAATTTTCTTTATGGTTTTATTAATGCATTCTTTTCCTTAGTGAAATGGTTATATACCAATTTATCCGTCAATTTCGGTAATAATTTGTTCAACCAAACGGTCAGCTTTCCTTGTCCAGTCATAATTAAAGTACGTTTTCTATCTTTAATTCCTTGCGATATTCTGCTGGCAACTTCCTCAGCAGTCATCATTTTACCTTCATCCATACTGGTCTCCCCATGAGCAGCTGTTGTGTCAGACAAAGCAGCTACACGAATATTAGAAGTAGTAAAACCCGGACAAACCACTAAAACATTTACGCCTAAAGGCAATAATTCTGTTCTTATAGATTCCATAAAACCATTCATCGCAAACTTAGAGGCAGAATAACCTGTACGTCCAGGTAAACCACGGTATCCAGCAATAGAAGATACACCAACAATAGTACCTTTAGATTTTAAAATTTCTGGGTAAGCATATTTGGTACAATAAACCGTACCCCAGAAGTTCACATCCATTAATTGTTTAAGCACAGTTAAATCAACGTTTGAAAATAATGAACGCATAGAAATTCCGGCATTATTAAGTAAAACATCAATTCTACCAAACTTAGAAACAGTTGTTTCCATTAATTTAATACAATCTTCCTCCTTACTTACATCTGTTTTAACAGCAATTACTTGAACATTAAACTTCGCGTTTAAATCTATCGCTATTTCCTCTATAACCTCCAACTGTCTAGCAGCTAAGACCAAATCAGCACCTTTACTTGCCAAATCGTACGCACAAGCTTTTCCAATTCCGCTAGAAGCCCCAGTAATAACAACTACTTTGTTTTTAAAATCCATATCATTTAATAATTCAAAACCCCAAATTCAATTTATACCTTACTACTTAATCAATGAATTTTCATAAGGAACCCTTGTTAAAATAGAACGCCCTAATGTAATTTCATCTGCATACTCAATTTCACCACCAAATGCAATACCTCTGGCAATTGTAGAAATAGATAAATTAAAATCTTTTAAACGCTTATAAAGGTAAAAAATAGTTGTATCGCCTTCCATATTTGCGCTCAACGCTAAAATAACTTCCTTAGGAGGATTTTCTTTTATCCGTTCTACTAACTGATCTATTTTTAAATCGCTAGGTCCAACGCCTTCCATTGGCGAAATTAAACCACCTAAAACATGATAAACACCAAAGTATTGATTGGTATTTTCTATTGCCATTACATCTCTTGTATCTTCTACAATGCAAATGGTTTCATGATCACGTTTAGAATTTAAACAAATACCACAAATTTCATCGTCCGACAAATTAGAACACTTATTACAATATTTTATATGGTGCTTTAGGTTTAAAATTGAAGATGTAAAGTTTTCTACTTCCGAATCTTCATTTTTTAAGAGATTAAGAACTAAACGCAAAGCGGTTTTTGGACCTACTCCAGGAAGCTTAGCGAATTCAGCCACAGCATTTTCCAGTAATTTGGAAGAAAAATTCATTGTACAAATTTATAATTATCTTTCCGTAAAATAATTTTTTCACCTATCAATTTCTTACATTTAGCCGCTAAAATCAAAATTATGTCTCCATTTTTACTATTGTGTTTTCTTATTGGGTATTTTTTGTTGTTAATAGGTGTAGCCTTCTTCACTTCAAAAAAATCGTCCGATAATTCAACATTTTTTATTGCAAATAGAAATTCCAAATGGTACTTGGTTGCTTTTGGGATGATAGGAACTGCACTTTCCGGTGTAACCTTTATATCGGTTCCAGGTGAAGTTGGCGCACCATCGGGAAATCAATTTCAATATTTTCAATTTGTTTTAGGAAATGCCATAGGCTTTATAATTATTGCAACTGTATTACTTCCATTGTATTACCGTATGCAATTGACCTCAATTTATGGTTATATTGAACAAAGACTGGGTGTTATTAGTTATAAAACCGCTGCATCTATATTCTTGATAAGTAGAACAATTGGATCGGCTTTTAGATTATACTTGGTTGTAATTGTATTACAGCGATTTATCTTTGACAGTTATGGTATTCCTTTCTGGGCTACTGTTTTAATTTCACTTATTTTAATTTGGTCTTATACCTACAAAGGTGGATTAAAAACCATTATTATAACAGATACGCTTCAAACATTCTTTTTAGTAACCTCAGTATTTTTAAGTATTTATTTCATTTGCGATAGTTTAGACATCAGCATTTTCCAGGCATTTGAAACCATTAAAGAAAGTAACTATTCTAAAGTTTTCTTTTACGAAGACTTCATGACCAGTAACTTCCATATCAGTAAACAATTACTAGGCGGTATTTTTATTACCATTGCCATGACGGGTTTAGATCAGGATTTGATGCAAAAAAATCTAAGCTGCAAGAACATTGGCGAAGCTCAGAAAAACATGTTTACGTTTACCGGAGTTTTTGTAGTGATCAATATCTTTTTCCTAGGTGTAGGTGCTTTATTATACATTTACGCACAACAAAATGGAATAGAAATTCCAATTGATGCTTCAACCGGCAAACCTAGAACCGATTTCCTTTTCCCTGAAATTGCTTTAAACCACTTAAGTATAATTCCTGCAGTGGTGTTTATGTTAGGCTTAACCGCTGCAACTTTTGCAACCACAGATTCTGCTTTAACGGCTTTAACCACTTCTTTTTGTGTCGACTTTTTAGGGATGGACAAAGAAAAAGATTTAAATGCAGCTAAGCATGTTAAGAGACGCCATATGGTTCATATTGGGTTCTCGCTATTAATGTTCTTGGTAATTATAATATTTAATGCGGTAAATGATGAATCGGTTGTAAAAGGAATATTTAAAGTTGCATCTTATACATACGGACCGCTCTTAGGCTTATATGGCTTCGGATTATTTATGAAAAAACGTGGATTAAGAGATAAATTAGTGCCTGTAGTTTGTATACTTGCTCCTATAATATGTTGGGTTCTGAACAATAATTCGGCTGAATTATTAGGCGGTTATACTTTTAGTGTAGAATTGATATTGTTCAATGGTTTAATTACATTTATAGGATTGTTATTAATTAGTAAGCCTACTGACTTACAAACGAAATTTTAGAATTTAACTATGGAGATGACGAGTGAAGAGAAGATAAGAAATGCGTTTGCCAATAAAGATTGGCAAGAAATAAAAGTTACAGATAGCTGGTCTATTTTTAAAATAATGGCCGAATTTGTGGATGGATTTGAAAAATTAGCGAAAATTGGTCCTTGTGTAAGTATTTTTGGTTCAGCTAGAACTCCTGAAACTAATCCGTATTATAAAATTGCAGTAGACTGCGCAAAATTATTAACTGATAGAGGTTACGGAGTAATTACAGGTGGTGGACCCGGTATTATGGAAGCAGCCAATAAAGGTGCTTTTGAAAATGGTGGAAAATCTGTTGGATTAAACATTGATTTGCCATTTGAACAGTTCCATAATAAATACATTGATTCAAATAAATTATTAGAATTTGATTACTTTTTTATTAGAAAAGTAATGTTCATGAAATATAGTCAAGGATTTATTGTATTGCCAGGCGGCATGGGAACTATGGATGAGCTTTTTGAGGCCATAACCTTAATTCAGACTGGAAAAATAGCACGTTTTCCTATTGTATTGGTTGGAAAAGATTATTGGGGTGGATTGGTTAATTGGATTGAATCTACCATGTTAGCAAAAGAACATAATATTCATGCAGAAGATTTAAAATTATTTAGGCTTGTAGATACTGCCGAAGAAGCAGCCGAACATATCTTTAAGTTTTATGAGAAATATGTACTAAAACCTAACTTTTAGTACTAAAGTTAAAAGGGTTTTTCTAATTAGAAAAACCCTTTTTTTATTGACTTACCCCTCCGCTTAAAATTAACTTCATCGCTTCAGCAGGATTCATTTTTAAAGGCTTAATTCTATCCTTATGAATTACATAAATTTGGCCAGCAAATGAATAAGAAAAAGGGAAATAAACGATCATTTCATCCTTTAATCCCAAATTATCTAAATCTGACTGCGTTAAAAACCCTATTTTTTTTAGCCCAGCTTCCACTTCCACTAATACAGGTTGAGTAAACTTTTTCTCATCACCAACAAATGCTTCAGTCAAATCTTTAATTGAAGAATAGATAAAATTAAATAAAGGCAATTTTTTCATTAATCGCCTAAACCAGGCTTTTACAGGCTCAGTAACTAAATTGGTTACAATAACGCCTGCTAATAATATAATTCCTAATACAGTTAATAATCCTAAACCTGGTATATCCCTAGTTTTACCAGTAACAGGATCGGAACCTAAAACAGCATTTACATCTATCCAGCTATCTACGGTAGTTACTGCCCACACTACAATGAAAATACTCAATGCAACTGGAACCACTACCAATAGTCCTTTTATTAAATAATTCAATAAACTTTTGCCCAACTTGTTCATACTACAAAACTACTCATAAAAATATACCCTTTTTACTCTCTGCGATATATTTGTGAGAATTTCATAAGGAATGGTTTGAATTTGATCAGCTAAATTTTTTATGGTTAGTTCATCATTAAAAACAATAACCTCATCCCCCCGCTTAACATCTAGTCCAGTAACATCCAACATACACATATCCATACAAATAGACCCAATTGTTGATACCAACACTCCATTAATCATCATTTTTCCCACTCCATGGCCAAAATAACGTGAGTATCCATCAGCATAACCAATTTTCACAGTAGCAGTTTTTCCTCCATCAGGCATTACCCCTTTCCTATCATAACCTACAGTTTCCAATGGTTTTATTTGCTTAACCTGAGAAATTGTTGTTTTTAGAACGGCTACAGTTCTTAACGATTGAGCTGGAACAGAAGCATCATAACCGTATAAACCGATTCCCAACCGAACCATATCCATTTGGTATTCGTTAAAATTATCAATCCCAGAGGTATTCAATGCGTGTTTTATAAACTTATAACCCAATGCAGTGGATAATTTCTCTGCCCTAGTTTTAAACCCATTTAATTGAGTGAGGGTAAATTCTTTTAAATCATCATTTCCACTACCCACCAAATGGGTAAAGACAGATTTAACATAAATTTTATTGGTAGATTTTAGTAAGTCAATAATTGCGTCATCCTGTTCCTCCTCAAAACCCAACCTATGCATCCCAGTATCCAATTTAATATGAACTGGATAATCTATTGTATTGTCTGATAAATAAGATAAAAAATCTTGTAAAACATCTAAACTATAAAGTTCGGGTTCTAAATTGTGTTCTATAATTTTATCGAATGCAGAAGATTCTGGACTCATTACCATAATTGGCAACTTAATTCCAGCCTGTTTTAGTGCCACACCTTCATCGGCATAAGCCACCGCCAAATAATCTACCTTATTAAATTGAAGTAAATTGGCAATTTCAAATGAACCACTTCCATAAGAAAATGCCTTAACCATGGCCATTATTTTAACACCCTCGTTTAATTTAGAACGATAAAAGTTTAAATTATGCGTCATAGCATCTAGATTTACCTCTAGCACCGTATCGTGACTCTTTTGCGTCAATAATTTACTAATTCGCTCAAACTCAAACTTTCTTGCCCCTTTAATTAATATACTTTCTTTATGAAAACTAAGAGCAGGCAAGGCCGATATAAACTGGGTAGTATCTGTAAAAAATTGCTTTTCTCCCTTAAAGAATTTACCATATTCTGCTATAGAAGTACCAATTCCTATAACCCTGGTTACTTTTTTCTGATTTAATAAGCCTGCAATTTCTTGATATAAATTTTCTGGTGATTTTCCCGTCTCAAAAAAATCAGATAGAATTACCGTTTTCTGTTCGTGTTGATTTTGCTGATTTAAAAAGTCTAACGCAATCGCTAAAGATGGCAAATCAGCACTATAAGAATCATCAATTATAGAACAATGATTAATTCCCGGTTTTAATTCTAAACGCATCCTAACTTTAGATAAACGCTCCAATCGCTCATCGGCAATTGATGGCTGAATTCCTAAGGCTAACATTACTGCCCAGCAAGTTATCCCATTTTCTATGGAAGCTTCGTCCGAAAAAGGAATCAAACATTCTATTTCCTTATCCTGAAAATAAGCCCTTAAATAGTATTTACCTTCAATAGGAACTTCATCAATTATGGTTAAATCGGCCTTTCCATGTCTCGACCAAGCAAAAAGCTTTTTTATATTTAGCTCTTTAAGGTCGCTTTTTTGAATATCCTTTTTATTGTAAATTAATAAATCTACCTCCTTAAACAACTGCAACTTCTCACTTAACTTTTCCTTTATCGAAGAAAACCCAGCAGCATGAGCCTCGCGAATATTGGTTAAAACACCAATTGTTGGTTGAATAACTGCCCTAAGTTTTACCATTTCTAAAGGATTGGAAATACCCGCTTCAAAAATGCCAAGATTGTGCTTATTGTTTATTTGCCATACAGAAAGTGGAACTCCAATTTGGGAATTATAACTTCCAGGGCTTTTTATTATAGAATAATCTGGTGCAAATAATTGGTATAGCCATTCCTTTACAATAGTTTTTCCATTACTTCCAGTGATCCCAATTACTGGAATATTAAATTGATTTCTATGGTAAGCAGAGATTTGTTGTAAAGCTTTTAAAGTATCATCTACTATTATAAAATTAGCTTCTTTAAACTGATTTAAATCAGGAAGTACATTTACAATAAAATTTCTGATTTGATTTTGGTAGGCATCCTTTAAAAAAAGATGTCCATCCTTTTGAGCCTTAATCGCGAAAAATAATGCATTTAACGGGTGATTAATCCTTCTGCTGTCGGTAACTAACGTTTGAATTAAATGTTCTGAATTAAATGCATACAGCTTACCATTAACAATATCTGCAATTTTTTGAATGTTGTATAAAGTAGATTGCATTTTAATTCCCCCAGATTGTAATAATTAAATTTCTATTTCCTCCAAAATCTCTATGTTCACAAAAATAAATACCTTGCCAGGTACCTAAACATAATTCTCCATTATTAATTGGAATTTGAACAGAACTACCTAAAATAGATGATTTTAAATGAGCAGGCATATCATCTAATCCTTCATAAGTATGTATAAAATCTGGAAAATCTGAGGGCACCATTTTATTAAAAAAAGTCTCAAAATCTTTCCTTACAGTTGGATCTGCATTTTCATTTATGGTTAGTGAGGCCGAAGTATGTTGAATAAACACCTGCATCATCCCAACAGAAACGGAATTTAAATGAGTTGTTGCACGAACAACCAGATCAGTTATTAAGTGAAATCCTCTAGGCTTATTTAGGGAAATAGAATATTGATAAAATTTCATAGTTCCCTATAAATTTAAGCTCAAAATCTTAAAAAATGCACATCAATGATGAATTTAATTTATAAAACCCATCCATAAAAAAAGGGCCTAAAAAAATTAGACCCTTTAAAAAATACTATTCAATAATTATCTTCCTCAAATAAAACCAATTAGGATCTACAGATGGCATTACATTACTATTTATAATAATTGGTTTTTCCGATAAATTTAAACGTTTGGTTCCTTCGTGAGTAACCACATCAACAGGTAAACTCATCTTGATATTGTTTAATTGTAGAGCATATCTATTATTTGGTAACTCCTTCATAGAAATCTCCAATTTATTGGTTGAGAAAATAAATAAATCAAACAAAGGTTTTAGATCGATGCCTGCTTCCTTACTAAAAAAAGCCTCTAGATCGGCTGTAACTACTTTATTATGATAAGTGTATTGGGTTGAAGTAGCGAACTTTTTTAAGGCAGGATAAAACAAATCATCGCCCATAATATAGGCTAATGTATGCATAAAAAAGGCCCCTTTAGGATAAATATCGCCTTCGTAAGCGGTCTTACCATCAATATCTTTTCCTTGAACCAATGGCTTATTATTTTTTATCGCCGTTTGACCTACTCTTTTAAAATGCTTTACATAAGCATCTATTCCTTCATGTTCTCTAATAAATAAAGCATCACCAAACGTACATATCCCTTCTTGAATCCAAAAATCTGCCCAATCTTTTGCAGTTACTTTATTTCCCCACCATTCGTGTCCAAGTTCATGGTGCATTAATCCATCGAAGTCATAAGCGCCAATTTTAGAATATTTAAACTTCGCACCGTATGCATTCATCGTTTGATGTTCCATACCCATATGCTCTGTTTCTACAATTCCAATCTTTTCATTAATCCAAGGGTACTCTCCAAAGTATTTTTCCTGCATTTGCATACTGCGTTCTAATAAATCTAGGTGCTTTTGAGCTTTATCTACATTATATTTTAAAACATAAAATTCCATAGGTACTTTATTGCCTTCGCTAGTGGTATATAAACGTTTTACAACCGTATAATCAGCCGCATTAAAAACAATATTATAATTATTTATGGTGTATTTGGTTTGCCAATGGTAGGTAACTTTATCACCTTTTTTAGTGATTTTCCTTAATAAACCCGGACCAGCGACTACTAAATTATTAGGCACTGTGATATTCATAATTACCCCTTCATTAGGTTCATCTGAAGGATGATCCTTACTAGGGAAAAATATTTTACCACCACCTCCTTCTGCTGTTACCTCAACTCTTGGTGTTCCATTTGCATCTTTCGTCCACGTAAAACCATCCTCCCAAGGCGGTCTAATGGCCACATGTGGTTTACCTGAATAAAAAACCTGAATGGAGGCCTTCCCTGCTTTTAGGGTGTTTTTGAGGTTAATCACAATTAAATCATTATTAAAAGTAAACGATTCCACTCTATTGTTAACCAATACCTTACTGATAGCAAAATTATCCATCAAATCCAATAATAGCACATTAGTTGGTTCAGAGAGAATTACATCTACAATTGTATTACCAGCAATAGATTCGTCATCTACATTCACAGCTAAATTCAGCGTATAATGTCGGACATCCATTATAGCTTGCTCGGGTTTTAATTTTCCACCGGTTGTTAAAATTTGAGCCTGAGCAAAAAATGCTGCTCCAAAGCAAAATATACTTAGAAGGATTTTTTTCATTTTTAATCAATTAATAATTTAATATCGCCTATTTCAATTACAATTGACCAATAAAAATGTAACAATTAAAGTAACACAAGAAAATTACACCTATTAATTAATTTTTATAGGCTTTTTATCTTTATCAATCGCCACAAAAGTAAAAATACCTTGCACAGCCAATTCTCTACCTTCAGCGTACATTTGTTCGATATAGATATCTACATTAACCTTTAAACTCGTATTACCAACGTGGACCACCTTACCTATTAATTCTACAATTGTTCCTGCCGGAATGGGCTTTTTAAAATCAATTTTATCACTACTTACGGTAACCATAATTTGTCGGCTGTAACGAGTAGCCGTTATAAAAGCTACTTCATCCATCATATGCATGGCTGTACCACCAAACAAGGTATCATAATGATTTGTTGTATTGGGAAATACAGCTTTAAAAATTCGGGTTTCGGAGTTTTTGATTTTTTCTTGTATCATATAATTACTGTTTAATAAGCCGATCAGAGCTTTGGTAATAAAATTCAAAGCATAGGCCAGCACAACCTCTATTGAGATATACTATTGATACGATTGAATATACTTTTTACCGCGAAAGCATTCAAAACAATGAGTGGCAGATATCCTGACTTATAACACCTTAGTCGCCCTTCCCCCCGGAGGAGTGGGCCGCTTTGACAAAGGCTTTGGTTACTTACAGTTGCGCGACAGTTCGTGATTTACACACGATTCCCTTTTAAATTACCTTAGAGGCAATACCGACTATTGTGAGGAATAAAACTAAGAACGAATGGTGTAAAGATAAGGGAAAAGTTGGAAAGCCGAAAGACGGAAAGACCGAAGACTAAAGACTAAAGACGGAAAAGCTAAGAGTTAGGAGTTAGAACCAAGTATCAACAACCTGCTGACTAACTACCAACTAACTACTGACTACTGACTGACTTCTCAGACTTTTCTGACTTTCTAACTATTCTTAATTCCACAATGTTCCTGCGAAACCTAAAACTGAACTCATCCACAAAATAAAAACATAGATTAATAGACTTAAAAATAAACCTACTACCAACTTCCAGCTTCCAGGTATCCATAAACTGCTTATCTTAAAAACTACAAAACCTGCCATTGCTCCTGCTAATGTTATTACTATAATTGGGCGGATAAACCAAAATTGTCCCCATAAAGGATTGGGGTTATCTACTCCGGAAATAAATAATAAAACCAAACATAAATTTATGATTGCACCAATAATCATAAATGAGGCAGCGGAATTAAATGGTTTACAAGTTGGGGATGAATTTTGAGAAGTTGTCATTTTTTAATAGGGTTAATATTTAAATTTCATTTTTTCACTAAGTATAAAAGTGCCTAATTTTCAATAAATTAAAAATTATAAAAGTACTTTGTAGTACAAAGTAAATAAAATAAAATTGTATATCCAAAATTTAAATTCATAAATAAGCAAAATAGAAAAATACATATAACTCTTTCATTATATAGAAATTAGCTAAACTTAACAACCCAACAAATCCTTAACTAAAAATAATTAAATTGAATATAAGCGGTAATTTTTTAATTTTGAACTCAAAACCGAGCATTATTGGGATAAAAAGAAAATAGTGCAGCAAACGTACAAACCATTTAAATGTTCGAAAATTTCCAAACCATTGTCATAATAATAGCTTCTATTGCCCTATTTGTATTTGGTTTACAAAGCTTTAGTAAAGAAATTCAAAATTTAGGAACAGAGCGTTTATCTAAATGGATTGGCAAAATAACCAAATACAGAATTGGTGGCTTCTTATTGGGCACCCTTTTCACAGCAACCATACAATCTAGCACATTAGTTTCTACACTAACTGTATCGTTTGTAAATAGTGGCGTAATAACGCTTAGAGATAGTATATTGATATTATTAGGGACTAATATAGGAACCACATCTACCGCATGGATTGTATCTATGAACTCTACTTTTATAGGTCCATTCTTCATTGTATTGGGCTCAATTATTAGTATGATACCAACAAAAATTGCCGTTGTTGGTAAGCCTATATTTTATTTTGGCTTTATCTTTTTTTCTCTTTCATTAATAAGTGAGGCCATGGAACCTATTAAAAATGACCCTTTATTAATTGAAATTTTATCAATGGCCACTAACCCATTGTTAGGCATAATTTATGGGATTATTATTACTATAATCATTCAATCGAGTTCGGTGGTAGTAGGATTAGTAATTGTATTGTTAGCTCAAGGAACCATAACCATAGATTCTGCCATTCCAATTGTAATTGGAGCCAACATTGGTACTACCTCTACTGCTTTAATTATCAGCTTAAAATTCTCGTCTCTTTCCAAATTAGTAGCATGGTCGGCTTCTGCATTTAACATAGTAGGCGTAATTTTCATGTTCCCATTTTTTGGAGTCTTAAAAAATATTGCCATGTCGTTTAGTCATGAGCCGGCATTACAAGTTGCCATCGCCTATACCATTAGCAATACATTCACATCGGTTTTCTTTTTAATCTTTTTAAATCCAACACTAAGGAGATTACAAAAACATAGGTGGTATAAATTATCTGATTAACTCGACAAAAATCAGATTATGTTTAAAATGGTGGCGATGATTGAATATGAGCTCCTACCACTGCATTGCATTCCGTTTCAAGGTAACAGATCAAAGGGATTAGTCCACAGAAATTACAACTAATCTAACTCTAGTATTCTTGTATTAATTTAGGAGGGGTATAAAACAAAAAATCCCGACTGATTAGTCGGGATTTAATTGTACTCAGAGCGGGAATCGAACCCGCACGCCTGTTGAGGGCACAGGATTTTAAGTCCTGCGTGTCTACCAGTTCCACCATCTGAGCAAAAAGCAAATTGCTTTTTTTAAAAATATCTCCTGGTAGGAAGATATTTAGAGCGAAAGACGAGATTCGAACTCGCGACCCCGACCTTGGCAAGGTCGTGCTCTACCAACTGAGCTACTTTCGCATTTATTAACATCATCCGATGTAATCCTGCAGGCTGTTTGCCTTTGGGAATGCAAATATACACAAGTTTCTATTCCATCCAATATTTTTTTAAATAAAAATTACCTTATTTATATAAGTTATTGGCTTTCAAAACAAAAAAAATCATATCAGTTTCATATCCCCTACTCTGAAGATAGGTTATAAGTTTATTTTTATGTTTAAAAGCATCTTTTTCTTTTATCAAATGAAATTTTTTCATCGCCAAATCGGCTAAAGTAGCTTCGTACTCATCTCCATCGATAGTATTCAATCCACTATCTATCATTTTATCAGTCACCTTCTTTTGTAAGAGCCCTTGTTTTATTTTTCTCCTACCCCACTTTTTAATTCTAAATTTCCCCGAAACATAGGCTTTTACAAATCTTTCTTCATTTAAAAAGTTTTCTTCTATGAGTTTACTTATAATTTGATCTACTTCCGAAGGATATAAATTCCACTCATATAATTTTTCTTTTACTTCTCCGTGCGAGCGCTCCTGATAAGCACACCAATTCTGAATTTTAGCAAGGGCTGTGTTAAAGGTTAATTTTATATTTCTCTTCTCTAATGAATCCATTTAACCCAAAGTTAGGCATATTTTTAACTTCACAACAGGATTATGACCTAACCAAAAGCTTGATTTTTGTATATTTGAGGATGAAACCGACAAAAATTGAAAAAATATTAAGTCCAATACAGAAATTTATTCATCTAGAATACACGAGTGGTATTGTTCTACTTTTTAGTGTTGTTGCAGCTTTAATTTGGGCTAATTCTAGCTATTCTGAGGCCTATCATCATTTATGGCATACTAATATTACTATTGGATTTGATAATTTCAACTTAAGTTACCCTTTACACATCTGGATTAACGACGGCTTAATGGCTGTTTTTTTCTTCCTAATTGGATTGGAGTTAAAAAGGGAGTTTATAGAAGGCGAACTTTCTTCATTTAAAAAGGCCGTTTTACCTATGTCGGCCGCACTTGGCGGAATGTTGGTACCAGCTTTAATTTACACCTTATTTAATAAAGGCACCGATAGTGCAAGTGGTTGGGGAATTCCTATGGCCACAGATATTGCATTTGCCTTAGCTTTATTATCTATGGCTAGTAAAAACATTCCTATCTCAGTAAAAGTTTTTCTAGCAGCTTTAGCTGTGGCTGATGATTTAGGCGCGGTTATAGTTATTGCTTTATTTTATACGGCAGAAATAAATTTCTATGCTTTAGGGATTGCTTTTTTCTTCGTTGGTCTTTTATTAGTTGGAAATAAGTTAGGTATAAGAACCAGAATTTTTTATTTGCTATTAGGTATTGTAGTTTGGATTGGATTCTTATTATCTGGCGTTCACGCAACAATAGCAGGTGTTTTAGTAGCCTTTACCATCCCTTCTATTTCTCGTATTGATGAGCGTTATTTTTCTGATAAAATGCAATCGTTGGTAGGAAAATTTGAAAAAGAAATACCAAAACGAGGTATTTTAATTACGGCAAAGCAAAACCATATTATTCATGAAATAAACATCCTTTCTAAAGCTGCCTCAACGCCTTTACAAAATTTAGAACATTTGCTACACCCATGGGTGGCATTTGTAATTATGCCAATTTTCGCACTATCTAATTCGGGGGTAGCAATTGGAGCCGATTTTTTCCAGAATTTAATAAACCCAATTTCATTAGGTATTATTTTCGGTTTAATTATCGGCAAATTTATTGGAATTATGCTCTTTAGCTGGGTAATGGTTAAGTTAAAAGTTGCTTCTCTTCCACATGGGGCAACTTGGATTCATATTGCTGGTGTAGCTTTATTAGCGGGAATCGGATTTACTATGTCGCTCTTTATTGCAGGTTTAGCCTTTACAGATAGCGGCCATGTAGACCAAGCAAAATATGGAATTTTAGTTGCCTCTATAATCGCTGGAATTTTAGGAATAATTGCCTTAAAACAAATTGGCAAGAAAACTGCTTAATTAAATTAGCACAAAATATTAAGGGTTTACTGATAACATTAGTAAACCCTTTTTTATTTAAATTTCGACTAGAATTGTACCGTTCTCACTTACCTCTAATTGGTGAATTACTCCACATTTAAGGGCAAAATTATTTACTTGGTGACCAACAGGAAAATCAAAACATACTGGAAATTCAAATTCCGTGATTTTCTCATGTACCATTTGTTGTAAGGATAAAGGAAATAAATCTTCTTCTGTTTCTAGTTTATTTTTAAATCCGCCGATAATTAATCCTTGAAGCTGATTAAATAACCCAGCTCGCTTTAAATTCCACAACATTCTATCTACACTATAAGGATACTCGCCCGTATCTTCTAAAAATAAAATACAATTTTTGGTGTTAATCTGAGCGTTGGAACCAGCCATATTTTCTAAAGTCCTAAGGTTACCACCGATTAATTTTCCAACTCCCTTACCTTGTTTGTTTGATGGATGAAAGGGAGCATTATATTTCATTTTAATGCCCTTCAAAGTAAAATTTATAGATTCTATGGTCTCTTGCTGAATTTGACTTGCTACAGCTGGATTTGCAGGAAAACTATTGCACATTTTAGAATGTATTGAAGGGATGCCTGTAACCGCAAAAAGGTGACTATGTAGGGTTGTAATATCGCTAAAACCGATTAACCATTTTGGAGAAGCAGAAAATTTGGAGAAATTTAATTTATCAATTATTCTAACCATCCCGTATCCTCCTCTTGCACATAGAACGGCCTTTATTGTATCGTTATCAAGCATATATTGAAAATCAGACATTCGCTCAAAATCTGTCCCACCAAAGGTTCCATGTTTCTTACCTATGGTTTGTCCAATTTCTACTTTATAACCCCATTTTTCTAATTGTTTTACGGCAGGTTGCACATCTTCCAGTGAAATATATCCAGCAGGCGATGTAATTCCAATGATATCACCCGCATTTAAATTTGGTGGAACCATTGATGAGGTTTCTGCAGTATTATTTCTAGCCCAAGTAGGCAAACTAATATTTAAACCTAGAGCTAAACATCCTGGCAAGGCAATATTTATAAAACTTTTTCTATTCACACTTTAAAGGTAAAAACAAAAACAAAAAAAGAGGGTAACGATTTATTGTTACCCTCTTTCTATTAATTAATGAAGTTTATTTTATAAACCACCTTTACGGTTAGGAGAAACTGGTGTTGGCCATTTTCCTGGCTCACCTGTACGAGGATTAGCCGGTAAAGTCATTTTTTCGTTTGTAAATCTTTCTGGATCTTCACTTGCTGCATAAGCTAAAATAGCAGTTAAGATTGCGTTACCTTGAACATCATCAAAAACAATTTTATCATAAGTATCGCGGTTAGTATGCCAAGTATAGTTACCATATGACCAGCCTAAAGAGCTGATTGAGAATCCTGGAGCACCTGCTGCAACAAATGAAGCAAAGTCAGAACCACCACCACCTGGACTACCTGGGAAAGAAGTAGTAATGTGTCTACGGATATCTTGAGGAACATAAGCTAACCATTTAGGGATAAACTCTTGAGCTCTTTTGAAACCTTGACCAGAAATATTTACTACACGACCAGTACCATTATCTTGGTTAAATAATGCTTGCATGTTTTTAACAATTTCAGGATTATCTTCAACAAAAGCACGAGAACCGTTTAATCCTTGTTCTTCGCTACCCCATAACCCTACTAAGATGGTTCTTTTAGGATTTGGATAGAATTTCTTTAACAAACGCATTGCTTCCATCATAACAATAGTTCCAGTTCCGTTGTCTGTAGCACCTGAACCACCATCCCAGCTATCAAAGTGAGCTGATAAAATAATGTATTCATTTGGTTTTTCAGAACCTTTTAATTCTGCGATGGTATTAAAAGTAGGAACAACGCCTAATTCTTTAGATTCAGATTTAATATCCAATTTAGGTGTATTACCACTTTGAGTTAAACGGTAAACTAAACCATAATCTTCTAAACTTAAGTCGATAGTAGGGATTTTAGTAGTGTTGGCACCAAAAATTTTATTAACACCAAAACCTGCAGACCAGTTACTTGCTAATAAACCAGCAGCGCCTGCTTTTTCTAAAGCTAAAGCTAAATTTTTAGCGTTTAAGCCTGTATTTCTCATTCTATTTGCCCAATCTGCCGCAACAGCTGCACGCTCTTCTTTCATCTTTTTTAAAGATTCTGGCGTAGCAAATTCTTCCCAGTTATAATCAGGACGACCAGTTACTTGGTTTTGAGAAATTAAAACTAATTTTCCTTTTACATTAGGTAACCATGCTTTAAAAGCATTAGAATCTGTTACTAAAGGAAGGATAATAGTTTCTGCAATAATATTTTTCTTTGCGCCTGGAGACCATGCTAATTGCATGCCTTCTAGCGTTTTTAAACGTGGTGAAATCATATCGATGTGCGTAACGCCACGCTCCCAACCTCTCCATTCACCATATTTTTGGTTAGAGGCAGAAACACCCCAACTGTTAAATTTACTAACTGCCCAATCATGAGCGATTTTCATTTGAGGCGTACCTACTAAACGTGGTCCAATTACATCAAGTAATTCGTGCGCCATTGGTTTTAACTGAGAATTCTCAGTTGCTTCTTTCACCATGTTGTCTATAACAGCATTTCTGGTTTGTGCGCCCGCTACAGACACCATTAATACTGCTCCAGATACAAGAGATAGTAATTTTGTTTTCATATCAATTGGTTTACATTTAAACAACTAAGATATAAAATCAAACGTTTAATTTGCTTGAATAACAAAATTTCTACTTTAGAATAATCTAACTCATAAAAACTATTGGGTTTTAACCACTTTATAAATCTTTCCCCCATTCCCAACAATTAGTATTAAGTTTCCTTTTTTGGCTTTCTGAACGGCATTTCCTAATTTATCATCAAGTTTTGTCCAAGAATTTCCCCCATCTAAAGAAATATCCGTTCCATTAGTTCCAGTTGCAAGTACTATCTTTTCAGATATATAGGCTGAACCAGATCTATATCCACTCACTTGATTTATAGGCTTATGCCATGTTTTTCCTCCATCCTCTGTCCACAAAACATTATTTTCCGCTTTATTTGGTTGAAGGTAATCGCCACCCACTGCAATTCCCTTACTTTTATTATAAAATGAAATGGTAAATGGGCCTGAACTATTATTGCCTTGTAATATTGGAATTGGGAATTTCTCCCATGTTTTACCATAATTTTTAGAGAAGTAAGCATTAGAAACTAATCCACCCGAAGCAATCCAAGTATATCCTCCAGGCAGGGTTCTTACTGTTGTACCACTAGCCGCAAACCCTGCTTCACCTTCTGCAAAATTCATCTTCAGTTGATCAGAAATATCCATCCAACTTAAACCACCATTTATGGTCTTCAATAATTGCATTTTATGATTTATGGGATCGCCAAAAATAATTCCCTGATCAGCGTTCCAAAAATCCATTCCATCCAGAAAAATATCTTTATGCGTATTTTTATAAACCTCTTGCCAGGAAGCACCCCCATCATTGGTCTTTAATATATAGGCTGGCGAACCTGCATTAACTACAATGGCATTTTTATCATCAAACGCTTCTATATCTCTGAAATCAAGCTTTTCATACCCCTTAATTCGTTGCCAATCCCAAGTATTACCACCATCTACTGTTTTTCCAATATAGCCGTTACTCCCGCTTACCCACGCCACTTCATCAGACACAACCGACAAACCCCTCATACTAGTTGGGGTTCCAGAGGCAACTTGTTTTAATTCAAATTTTTGAGCAAACACAATCATAGGAAGGCCCAATAACACAAAAAACAATTTTTTCATAGTTAAATATTTATCACAAAATACTGATTATCCATTAATAAAGAAATCTTATGCTGTATTTCTTACGGTACTTATTTTTTTATAACGCTCCAGATATTGTCGCGGAGATTGACCAACTATACTTTTAAAAACTCGGTTAAAATTGGTTATACTATTAAATCCGGCTTTAAAGGCAATATTAGAAATGCCATCGTGCAAATTAACTGTAGTTAAATGCTTACATGCATCATGAATTCTAACTTCATTTAAATAATTAACAAAAGTTTTTCCGGTATGCTGTTTAAAATATCTACAAAATGCCTGTGGTGTCATGCAGGCCGTATTGGCTACATCTTCTAATGCAATTGGATGATGATAATTTTCTATAATATAATTGATGATGGTACTTAATCTACGGCCTTCATTTTCAGAAATATTTACCGATTTAGAAACTTTACATATAGGCACCAAGGGCTGTTTAAACTGCATTATAGATTCCCAAAGTTTTAAAAATTCATAAATAACCGTTAGGCTCGAACTTTCATGAATATCAACTAATTTGTTGGCTATTTCTCCAGAAATAGAAGTAGGAATTTTAAAACCTTGACGGTAATTATTAAGGAAATTATTCACCTGATTCATTTCAGGTAAATTAAACAATGGAGATAATAAACCGTCAGGATTGAAATAAATAGAACAAGCTTTTATACTTAAAGATTCTTCACCATTAAAATATTCAGGGTTCGATTTAAATAAATGAGGAATATTGGCACCTATTACAAATATATCATTGTCTTGAAAGGGATGCATGCTCGTACCAACAATTAAGGTTCCCCTCCCTCTTTCTACCCAAGTAATCTGCATTTCTTCGTGCCTATGCAGGTACTGATAAAAATAAGGCAAGGTAACCCGTTCAGAAATTACACTCTTATTTTCTGGAACCAATATGGTAAAAGGTAATACTTTCATTGGGCAATTTTAATATAAAATTTTACCAATATTACCTTTAAAACTTAATATTACAAAGTAAAGAAGTTAATATATTACCAAACTTTGGTGGAATTATGAAAATCTATTTACTGCAAATGGCGCTAAAGGCATGCTCAATGGTTGCTCACTTATAATTTCACAAACCAGTTTTCCAGTCGCCTGTCCTAAACTTAAGCCCATCATACCATGTCCAGTTGCAATGATTAAGTTTTTCTTGTGCTTACTTCTGCCAATGTACGGTAATCCATCTGGAGAAGCCGGTCTAAATCCGAACCATATTTTATTTAACTCGGGTAAATTAGGTTTAACTTGTGGAAAATACTTGGGAACAGATTCTACAATACCTTTTACCCGATCTATATTAATCTTATTATTAACACGATCTAGTTCCATGGTACCACCAAATCTAATTTTCCCATTCATTGGTGTAATAGCAACCCTTGCTTCACATAATAAAGCTGGAATAGTTATAGATTCATTTCCAACCGTTTCTTCAAAAGAATAACCTTTACCAGGCATAATGGAAATGTTTTCGCCAGCTAATTTTGCAACTTGTGTTGACCAAGAACCTGTTGCTAAAACAAAATGATCAGCTTTAAATTCTTTATTTCCCACCATTACCGAAAGAATTTTATCGCTCTCCATTTGAAATGCAGTTACTGCTGATTTTTTTAGAATACCGACACCATTTTTCAATAAATAATCTTGCAAATTCTGCATTAAGGCAGCAGGATAAATATGTGAATCACATTGATAATGAACGGCACCCAAAACATCTAAATCAAGATTAGGTTGTAACTTCTTGCATTCTTCCAGATTTAAAACTTTCATTTCCAAACCTAATTCCACGGCTTTGGCGCACAACTCAGCTTCCTCTTCTGCTACTTTCTCTGTTTTGTAAAACGCTAAAATTCCTTTATTTTCTAATTCAAAATTAAAATCAGGATCCTTAGCTAAGTCGTTTATTAATTGCTTACTTAAAAGAGAAAAATCTCTCAATGGAATAGCTGAATTTTCTACGTGCTTTTCATTTGAAGATCGTAAAAATTGAAGCCCCCATTTTACTAGATTCATATTTAGGGATGGTCTTACATAAAATGGACTTTTGCTATTAAACATCCATTTTATTCCTTGCTTAACCATACCCGGAGTAGCTAATGGAACAAAATGACTAGGTACAATCATTCCAGCATTTCCATAAGAACAATTACCTACAATTTCGTCTTTATCTAAAACCGTAACTTTATATCCAGCTTTGGTTAAATAGTAGGCACTACTTAGTCCAACTATTCCACCTCCAATTATAATAACATCAGCCATATTAAATTACCTGAAATCCTTTCGAATATGGATCATCATCATCAATTTTAATGGTATTATAACCATAAACTTTAGCCCATCCTTCTACACTTGGTACAATGGCTGGGATTCCATTAACTTCGGTAACTTCCTCAATTTTTCCAATAAATTTACTTCCAATAATGCTTTCATGGATAAAAGATTCGCCAGGTTTTAATAAACCTTTTGTGTACCATTGGGCCATTCTGGCAGAGGTACCTGTTCCGCATGGAGAGCGGTCTATTGCTTTATCTCCATAAAAAACAGCATTTCTTGCGGTTGCCTCTTCAGATAAGGTAGCACCTGCCCATAATATATGGGTACAAGTATTAATGGTAGGATTTTGAGGATGAATAAATGTATGATGCTTATTAATTTCTTTTCTTAAATTCTGACTAAAAGCAATCAATTCAGATGCGGTATAATTTTCTAATCCTTTAAAATTTTCTTGTGGATCAACAATAGCATAAAAATTTCCGCCATAAGCCACATCTAATTTTAAAGAACCTAAACCCGGACATTCTACTATTAAATCTTGAGCAGCAAGATATGCAGGTACATTTTTTAGTTTTACCGAAGTAACTTTATTGCCTTCCTGTTTGTATTCTATTAAAACTAATCCCGCTGGTGCTTCCATACGCACAATTCCGGGAATTTTCGGCTGAATTAACCCTTCTTCAATTGCAATGGTAATGGTTCCAATAGTGCCGTGTCCACACATTGGCAAACAACCACTGGTTTCTATAAATAATACAGCAACATCATTTTCAGGATCATGAGGTGGGTATAAAATACTGCCCGACATCATATCATGACCTCTTGGTTCGAACATTAAGCCGGTTCTGATCCAATCGTATTCCTTTAAAAAATGTTGACGCTTCTCACTCATATTTACACCTGCCAAATTCGGTCCGCCTCCCGCAACTACCCTTACCGGATTTCCGCAAGTATGGGCATCAATACAAAAAAATGTTTTAGAACTCATCTTAATCTTTACTTAAAGTTTGATTGGTTTGTCGAGTAATATGATATGGATTTTCGCGCTTTAATTCCATTGGAAGTAAATGATCTGGCCAATCTTGATAAGCAATTGGTCTTACAAATCTGTAAATAGATTTTGAACCTACAGAAGTAAAATTATTATTGGTTGCTGGGAATGGTCCGCCATGATTCATAGCTGCATTTACCTCTACCCCCGTTGGTACACCATTAAATATTAAACGACCGGCCTTATCAGTTAAATCTTCAATAATAGCGCAATATTTTGCTACATCTTCTGCTTCTGCAATAACTGTAGTGGTAAGTTGACCTTCTAATTTTTCTACAATTGCATTTAACTCATCAATTGATTTTATGATAATTAATAATGAAAAAGGTCCAAACACTTCTTCCGCAAGTAATGGATTTTTAAGCCAATTTTCGGCAGTAACTTCTGCTAAAATTGGATTTCCACCATTTGGCAGTGCCGATTTATCTATTTCACTAGCATACAATGCAGAAACCCCATTTTCTGATAATACTTTTGCATTTTTCTCAAAATAATTAGCACAAATTCCTGGCGTAAGCATAGTTACAGGCAGAGAATTTTGAAAAGCGGTAATTAAATGATTTTTAAAATTATCCAGGTTTATATTTTCCATTACGAAAATTAAACCGGGTTTAGTACAAAATTGTCCAGCTCCACTGGTAACTGAAACAGCTAATTTTTCGGATAAACTTTGAGCATTATTAATAACAGCTTCTGGAAACACAAAAATTGGGTTTGTACTTCCCATTTCAGCGAAAACAGGAATTGGATCTTTTCTATTCTGAGCTAACTTATGTAAAGCCATTCCACCTTTTAATGAACCCGTAAAAGCAACAGCTTTAGTATGTGGATGTTGTACCAATGCTGTGCCTACCTCATAACTACCATCATAAAGCATGGAGAAACAACCATCTGGAAGATGATTATTCTTAACTGCTTTAATTATAGCCGTTGCAGTAATAGCGCTGGTTCCTGGATGTGCTGGGTGTACCTTTACAATAACCGGACAACCCGCAGCAAATGCAGCAGCTGTATCGCCACCGGCAACAGAAAATGCTAATGGAAAATTACTCGCTCCAAAAACTACTACGGGACCAAGAGGTCTCAACATACGTCGTATATCTGCTCTAGGTATTGGTAATCTATCGGGCATAGCCGGCATAATTACAGCATCCACCCACGATCCTTCCTCAATTAAATCAGCAAACATTCTAAGCTGACCTGTTGTTCTGGCTAATTCTCCCTTTAATCTAACTTCTGTTAATCCAGATTCTTGCATCGCAACATCAATTAAAGCTGTTGCTACAAGCTCTAATTCATTAGCTATCGATCTTAAAAAATTAGATTTTTGATCTTTATTTATTGATTTAAATACCTTAAATGCAGCCGCAGCTTTATCCAATGCCGAATCAATAATATCATTATCGGCAGCAACAAATGGTGTTGAAATAGGCAAATTTAAAGATGGATTTATTGCTTTAAATGAGCCTCCATTAGATTCAACATAGTTACAGGCAACAATATTTTCTGTTTTCATAAGTTTAATTTTTTATCCCCAGCTTCCAGTTGGCAAGGTAGGTCTATTTTTTAAAGCAGTTTCCAAAATATTTAAAACCCTAGCTCTTTCTTCTCCTTCTAAAGGTAATCTTGGTGCGCGTGTTTTTTCGGTTCCAATACCGGTTGCTACTTCTGCTAATTTAATATATTGAACCAATTTTGGATGTATATCTAATTCTAAAACTGGCATAAACCAACGGTATATTTCTAATGCTTCTTGAATTCTGTTTTCTTTCGCCAGTCTAAAAAGAGCAACAGATTCTTTAGGGAAAGCATCCACCAACCCAGCTACCCAACCATGTGCGCCTAAAATCATACTTTCTAAAGCAATGGTATCAACCCCTGTTAAAATCTTAAATCTATCTCCAAAGCGATTTATCATCCTTGTGATATTTGTTGTATCGCGTGTACTTTCTTTTACAGCTTGAATATTTTCATAACGCTCTAAATATGCAAACATTTCTAAAGTAACCTCAATTTTATAATCCACTGGATTATTATAAATCATGATGGGTAATGGTGTGCTCTTTGCCACCGATTCAAAATAAGTTAAAGTTTCGTTTTTATCAGCATAATAACGCAATGGCGGAAGCAACATTAAACCACTAGCCCCAAGTTCTGTAGCACGTTTTGCACACGCTATGGCATTTTTGGTAGTCGACTCGGCAATATTTAATAATACTGGCACCTTACCATCAACATATTTTACTGTTTCTTCGAGTAATCTATATTTTTCGTTTTCATTTAATACGCCTGCCTCACCCAAGGTACCGCCTAAAATAAAACCATTTACGCCAGCTTCTAGTTGGGCATCTAAATTTTTAAAGAATGCAGGCATATCCAACTCTTCGTTTTCGGTAAATTTGGTAGTAACTGCTGGGTAAACCCCGCTCCAATTGATCTTCATAATTTTGTTCTGAAAGTTTAAGGTTTAGGAATTTTCAGATTTAGTAAATATGGATAAAGCGTATCTCATAGTAGCTAAAACTTAGTTCCAATTTTTTTTTATTACTAATGGTTATTAATTTGATATAGGTTGTACTTGCTTTGCTCCGATATAATATTGTTTAACAATATCATCAGGATTAAATAAATCAGTCTCATTGGCTTTTAAATCATAAGAACTCCATTCGTCTGTAGGGAAAATCTTTATTTTTAAAGCCGGATTTTTCAAGGTTAAAGGCAAATTAAATCCTTTAATACAATTGGTATATCTGAAAAATACTTTCTTTCTGTCTCTTGAAAAATAATATTCCAAATTTGGAATACTGGTATTTCTTAAATATTGATCAAATACCTTCGAATAATTAAATTTAGTTTTTTGAGAAATGTAATTTTCTATATCCGATGAATTAACAGTCTGGTGATAAAAATCTTTATTCATTGATCTCAGCAAATCCCTAAACAATACATCATCGTTTACACTATGCCTAATAGAATGAATCATATTTGAGGCTTTAGGGTACATATCTCCACTACCTTGTGCATTAACAGAATATTGAGGAATTATAGGTTTATCGTTTCTAATTCCACGTCTAACACCATGATTATAGGCATCGGCTGCGTCTTTCCCAAAAATATAGTCAACAAACAATGTTTCACTGTAATTGGTAAATCCTTCGTGTACCCACATATCAGCTAAATCGTTAGTGGTAATATTATTTCCAAACCACTCATGTCCACTTTCATGAATCACAATAAAATCGAAAAGTAAACCCCAACCTGTGCCCGACTGATCTCTTCCACCATAACCATACTTATACTGATTTCCATAAGAAACAGCGCTTTGATGTTCCATACCTGGATAATTTACATCCACCAATTTAAACCCATCTTCGTAAAACGGATAAGGCCCAAACCAGTGCTCAAAGCTTTTCAACATATTTTTAACTTGCTTAGGAAGGTAATTTTTAGCTTTTTCCAAATTATAATCTAGCACCCAATAATCTAAATCTAAATTCCCTTTTTCTCCAGCATAAACCTCTTTAAAATTCACATAAGAACCTATATAAGGAATTAAGCAATAGTTATTTATAGGATTTATCACATTCCATTTATAGCTAGTTGTTCCATCACCATTACTACGCTTATATTCTAACTTTCCATTGGCAACACCTACTAAATTATCGGGCACAATCATAGTTAAAGACGCGCCATTATTAGGTTCATCACTTTGGTGATCTTTATTGGGATACCAAATAGAAGCGCCTGCTCCACCCTGACAAGTTACAGTCATCCATGGTCTATTTAGTGAATCTGTTTTAAAAGACCAACCGCCTTCCCAAGGTGGCCTAACTGCTTCTTGTGGCTTTCCATTAAAATAAACCGTAACTGAGTTTTCTTCTCCATTTTTTTGTGCTGGCATAGAAATATACCAAACGCCATTCTTAGGTTCAAACTTCAACGCCTTCTTATCATTATAAACTACCTTTTCTATTTTTAATGGTGCTTTTAAATCAATCTGCATCTTTATAGCACCCGAATTATTTTTAACTACTTTATAGGTAATCCTATTAGAACCCTGTGTAGATTTTGTTGCAAAATCAGCTTTTATAGTTACATCATAACGTTGAACATCCCACCATGTTCGCTCGGGTGTTAAGGTTCCTCTTAAAGTATCTGCTAATTTATATACTGGCGTAGGACGCTGATTTTGAGCCATAGCCGAAGGAAGAGCAAATAATATTGCCAGGGAAAACAATAAAACTTTTAATCTATTTTTTTTCATTTGCGCGATGAATTTTAATTTTCTGAGGTAAGATAGTTTTTACCTTTTTTAGTTTTTAATAAATGTTAAAATATGAAAGAAATTGGCAAAAAAATAGCCACTTGAAAGAATATTCAAGTGGCTATTTACATAAGCAAAGAAAAAATTAATATGCAGTTGCTCTAATTGCTTCTACATCTTCGATTTCAATTTCTAAAGGTTTTCCTAACAATTGATAACCGTTTTCGGTAATTAAGAAATTATCCTCAATACGAATTCCTGAAAAATCTCTCAATTTCTCTAACTTATCATAATTAATAAACTCCTTAAACATGCCTTTTGCCGACCACATTTCTATTAATTCTGGAATAAAATATAATCCAGGTTCTACAGTTAATACAAATCCAGGTTCTAATTGCTTACCTAAACGTAAAGACTTTAATCCAAATGTATCTGTATTTTTCTTTAAGGTCTCGGTATAACCTACATATTGTTCTCCAAGATCTTCCATATCATGCACATCTAAACCCATCATGTGTCCGGTTCCACATTGAAAAAACAAAGCATGCGCACCAGCTGCCACTGCATCATCTACATTGCCTTTCATTAAACCAAACTCTTTTAATCCTGTTGCCAGCATTTTACAAGACTCAAAATGTATATCTAAATAACGAACTGCCGGACTTAACAAACTAATTGCATGTTTATGCGCATTAAGAATTATTTCATACATCTCTCTTTGCAATGAGGTAAACTTTTTATCTACTGGAAAAGTTCTGGTTAAATCGCCAGCATATCCCATTTTAGTTTCTACACCAGAATCATTTAATACCATTTGTCCGCTTTTTAAAGTATTCCCATGGTAATGATTATGCAAAATATGTCCGTTTACTGTTAAAATAGCTGGATACGAAAGTCCATTAGCATGATTTAATGCATATTCCTGAATGGCTGCTGCGATAGCGTTTTCGGACATTCCTGGTTTCGCAAATTGCATAACCATTTTATGCATTTCAGCAGAAAGCGTAACAGCTTTATCTAATTCTGCAACCTCTTCTGGAGCTTTATGTGATCTTTGCTTTACAACAGCTTTAATTAAATCAACAGACGCACCATTTTCTACTTCTATTATACTTTTTCCTAATAAGCCAGAAAGCTTGATTTTATTTTCACCTCTGTAAGGTGGTAAAAAATGTATTTTTCTTTTCGCATCTAATGCATTAGAAATAATTGATGAAAAATCTTTTGAAGGCAAAACCACATCAATAGCTGCAGCTGCAGATTTTTCTTTTAGGGTAGTTTGTCTGCCCATCCACACAATAGCATCGATACTTAATTCATCACCAACAATAAATTCGTTGTTTGCATCAACATCAATAATCCCAACTAAATTGGGGTCATTAATGCCAAAATAATAAAGAAAAGTGCTATCCTGTCTAAAGTGATAAGTATTGTCTTTAAAATTCATCGGGCTTTCTTCGTTGCCCAGAAGTATAATTAAACCAGATCCAACATTGGATTTCAATACAGATCTTCGGTCTTTGTAAATAGATTTTTGAAACATAATGGTAAATATAACAATGATATTATGGTTTTTGAAAGCGGGGAAATGAATCTTAGATAATCTTCAAATATTTTACTAAATAATTACTTATCATTGTAGTATAAACCCGATAAATTTAATTTAAATGAAAATATTGTTCTTAAAATTTATTACTCCACTTGTAGTTGGATTAACGTTAATTTATTTTTTAGTAGATAAAAAACCTACTAATGTAAACACGCAAAATAGCACATGGACACAAACCACAGTGGTTTCTGGATTAGATATGCCATGGTCTATGGCTTTATTACCTGATGGCAGGATGTTGGTGACAGAAAGAACCGGTAAATTAAGAATCGTAAAAGATGGAAAAATTGATCCACAAGAAATTGCAGGCGTTCCTAAAGTACTATACCGTGGTCAGGGAGGTTTATTAGAAGTTGCATTACACCCTGATTATAAAAACAACGGTTGGATTTACATCAGCTATTCATCACCAAAAGCTGAAGGCGAGCCTGGAGAAGATGGTGGTGCGAATACCGCTTTAATGAGAGCAAAATTAAACGGACATACCTTAACTAATATAGAACACCTTTACAAAGCCTTACCAAATGTTAGAGCAACTGTACATTTTGGCGGAAAAATTATATTCGACAAAAAAGGATACCTATACCTTTCTTTAGGTGAAAGAGGAAGAAAAGAAGATGCGCAGAATTTAGAAAAAGCGCAAGGAAAAGTAGTCCGCTTACATGATAATGGAAAAATCCCAACTGATAATCCATTTGTAAATACACCAGAGGCTAAAAAAGAAATCTGGAGTTACGGACATAGAAACCCTCAAGGATTGGCTATTCACCCTACCACACAAGTAATTTGGGAGCATGAGCATGGTCCACAAGGTGGCGATGAATTAAACATCGTTGAAAAAGGAAAAAACTATGGCTGGCCATTAATTACTTACGGAATAGATTATAATGGAAGTATAATCTCTAAAGACACAGCTAGAGAGGGATTAGAACAACCTGTAATACATTGGACGCCATCTATTGCGCCAAGTGGAATGGCTATAATTAATAGCAATCTTTTCAAGGAATTTAATGGTGATATAATTGTAGGTTCGCTAAAATTCAACCATTTACAACATTTAAAATTAGAAGGAAATAAAGTTGTTAAAAAGGACATTATTTTCGAAAACATTGGTAGAGTAAGAGATGTACGTCAGGCTAATGACGGATATATTTATGTAGTAGTTGAGAATACAGGAAGTATAATTAAAATTAGTCCAAAAAAATAAGATGAAAATTAAAATTGCAGTGGTAGTTGCTGCCACAGTATTAACCAATATTTGGGGCTTACAAGAAGGCACCCCATTAGAAAAAAGTATAAAAAACGGGAAATTAATTTATGAAGAACTTTGTATTTCCTGTCATATGGGGAATGGAAAGGGAATGGGAAGTATGATACCTCCCCTTGCACAATCAGATTATTTAAAGAAATTTCCTAATGAATCTATTGCAGCTGTAAAATTTGGTCAGAAAGGCAAAATTGTTGTAAATGGTGTTGAGTATAATGGGATGATGCCAAATCCAGGGCTATCTAATGAAGAAATAGCTGATGTAATGAATTATATTCAAAATAGCTGGGGCAATGTAAACAAGAAAATGGTTACTGTAAAAATGGTAGAAGGGATTAAAAAACCTTAATCTAAAGAAAAATACAAATTGGTATAAAATTAAAAAGGGCTATGTTTTCACATAACCCTTTTTTTGTACCCTGGAAGGGATTCGAACCCCTGACCCACGGTTTAGAAAACCGTTGCTCTATCCAACTGAGCTACCAAGGCGCCTTAGTGCCTGCAAAGATAGAAAATATTTAATTCCAATAAAATATTTTATTGCATTTTTCACTCAAAAACTCAATAAAAACAAATACTAACTGATATACAAGTAGTTTAAAAATATTTTTTTTCAGTTATTTTATATTTTCATCGAGCATATCTCTAAAATCCGCACAAAACGGCTCGTTAAAATTCTCTTAATTATTCTAAAAAATCTAGATTCTACACTATCCACTGTGAAATATAGATCGGGTTGGTAGAACGTTAAAAAATTTCGTCTAAGAAAAATGGACGTTCGTCGATAAACCTCCGAGACTGGTATAATACCCTGATTTTCAATGAAACCTTTAGGCATTTACTATGTCTTATATACAAACAATCACAAAAACTATTAAATAAATATAAAATGAAAATGTCTATTAAATCTCTAATCGCAATCGTTCTTACAACTTTAACAATTTCTACTGCAGCAGTAGCTAGCGATGTTACAGTATTATCAGAGGTTAAAAATTTCAATAAAATTAATGTATCTGGAAATGTTGAAGTAATCTTAGTTCAATCTAATGAAGAAAAAGTACAGGTTTACAACGATTATTACAAAAACAATGCTTTAGTACAATCTAAAAACGGTGTATTAAACATTAGCTCATACGAAAAAGAAAGATTAACTGTAGTAGTTACTTTTAAAAACATCGAAAAATTAACTGCATCAGACAATGCAATTGTAAACAGTTATAATGCTTTATCAGCTTTAGGTTTAGAAGTTAACTTAAAACATCAAGCAGTTGCTAACTTAAATTTAAATACTATTAATTTAAATACTCAAGTTACTGGTACTTCAAACTTAATATTAGAAGGCTCAACTTTAAGTCACCAAGCAAACATTTTTAATGTTGCAAGTGTTAACTTAAATAAATTTACTGCCGACAATACTTCATTCGCTACAAAAAACACAAGAGTAGCTAAAACAAACAACGACGGTGAATTTAACAACCTAGGAAAATAAAAATCATATCTCAATAAGTTTAGTTTAGTTTAGTTAGAAACCCCAATGTTGGATAACATTGGGGTTTTCTTTTTCGTAATAAAGCTGTGAACTTTTTGCTTTATTAAAACAGGATTAAGAAATTACCAAGACCTAAACCAAACTCACTTAAAATGAATAAATTAAAAACAGCAATTACCGCAATTCTGCTTTCCTCAAGCTTGGGAACTTATGCTCAAAGTATGTGGACTTACTTCTCGGCTGATGATTTTGAAAAACGTAGAGCCAAAGTAATGGAACAAATTGGCGATGGAGTAGCCATTTTACAAGGTGCAAATCTTCCAGATGGATATGTTAAATTTAGACAAGACAATAATTTTTATTATTTAACAGGCGTTGAAACACCTGGTGCTGTTTTAATTTTAAATGGGCGAACCAAAACCTCTACCCTATTAGTTCCAGATAAAGTTTCTGCAGATATAAGAGATGAAGCAAGAATAACGCCTCAGTCTAACTCAGCTTCAGAATATAAATTCACCAATATAGTTTCTAAAACTGCTATGACTTCTCAAATTACAAACTTGGTGATGAGGAATCATGACATTTGGGTTATTACAACACCTGAAGAAACAGCTCAGATGACTAGAAGCAGATGCCAAAGTCAACAACACAACATCACAAACGACCCTTGGGATGGTAGAACCTCCAAAGAATTAGCATTTATTAATAATTTAAAGACAAGATTTCCTTTAATCAGCTTAAAAGATTTAACCCCTATTCTAGATAATATGAGGTGGATTAAGGATGAAAAAGAAATTGCTGTACTAAGAAAATGTGGAGAATTAGCTGCTAGAGGGTTCGACGAAGCCATGAGAGTAACCAGACCTGGAATTTATGAATATCAAGTAGTTGCGGCTACCGACTTTGTGTACGGTAATGGTGGTGCATTTGGCCCTGCCTATTTTGCTATTGCTGCAGGTGGAGCTAATGGACTAAGCTGGCATTACAATGCAAATAATCATAAACTTAAAAAAGGGGAACTATTCTATTTAGATTATGCCCCAGAGGTTCATTATTACTCAACCGATATAACTAGAACCTGGCCAGTAGAGGGAGAATTTAACCCTACTCAACTTAAATATTATAATTGCGTAAAAGAAGCTTCAGAAAAAGTTATCGCAGCTATTAAGCCTGGGGTTACTGTAGATGATTTAAGGAAAATTTGTAAAGATGTATTTGTTAAACATGGCTTGGAAAAATTCTATGTTAACTCCATCGGACACTTTGTAGGTATGTCTGTACATGATGTGGGCGATTATTCTAAGCCATTTGAGCCAGGCGTAGTATTTAATGTTGAACCTATTTTAGAGGACAAAGAACAGAAAATTCATGTTAGAATAGAAGATACCATTGTAGTTACAGCAAATAGCTATGAGAACCTTACTAAATCTACACCTACCAATCCATTAGAAATATATAAATTAATGAACCAGAAAGGTATTGGAGAATAAGTCAAATTTTTAGATGTAAAACTTTAATATGGTATTTCATTGACCAAAATTTTATTTTAATCGATTAAATTTGGTTTGACCTATAATTATAAACAAATATGAAATGTCCAACTTGTTCTATCAACTTAGTAATGACCGACCGTAATGGTGTAGAAATAGATTATTGTCCGGAATGTAGAGGTGTATGGCTCGACAGAGGAGAATTAGATAAAATAATTGAAAGATCTACTCAAAATAGTCGTCCAGCTGAGCCGACTAGAATACCTCAGGATAGATATTATTCTGAACACGACAGCAAGCATTATGGATATAAGAAAAAGAAAAGAGATTCATTTTTAGGTGACCTTTTCGATTTCTAAATAAAAAACTAAGGAATATTCCTTATTATTTTCCCTTAACTACGTATCTATTAATAGAATTGAGATTTCAATAAAATTAGTAGGTACGTTTTTTTTATAAAAAAAGATTAGATTAAAGCAAAAATAAGCAAAACGATTAAAACCGTTGCTATACAATACTTTATAAAATAGTAGGCTTAAATTGGTAGTCCGTGTCTGTATGATTTTAGGCTTAAATTGACAAGGTTAGGTTACTAAATCGTTACCGATTTAGGTCAGTAACGATACTATCTAACAGGTTATATCTCAGTATTTTGCACCTCTTTTTATATTTCCTTGTAACTCAATGTAATTTAATTTTAAACATTAAAGATTTGAGTTATGGAGCAGACAAAAAAATCAACGTACAAACTCCTTTTCTACCTTAAAAAGAACGAGCCGAAAAAGAATGGTACCGTACCAGTATGAAGAAGAAACGGAAACGCAAAAGAGGTCAGCGGTAGTATTCATTTCTCTTATGATTATCCGGCTTTGTTACTCGCTCTGCGTGTCCTGCAAAAGCAGGATATTCTGAACTTTAAGCCGTTCGTTCAACCAGCTTTTAATTTTTGTTTTGTCTGTTTGCTTTGCTCCCTTTTCCAGATGGTACAGTACCAGCCACTCTACCTTTGTACTGTCAGTACCGGCATATCTTTCAATCTTTCCGAGCGATACGTCCTTTAATTCGGGGAACAGCACATTAAGTTCCTTTACTACTCCAGGTTCGTTTACGGTGTATTTCTCCAGCTCCTGCCGTAAATTATTAATGGTTACATCCTTTTCGGAAACAGCAGTATTTTGCTTATTTATTTCGTTGAGTATTTCAGCCTTTATATCTTCTTCATCCTGCCGGAACGTCAATACAGTGTTATGTATTCCTCTTTCGTCAAGCAGGCGGTTGTACATCGCTATTTCATCTTTGTTCAGCTTTTTGTTCAGGAAAGCGATATCCACCGTTCGAGGACTTGCGTTGTAGTTCAGCCTTTTATAAAACACGGTAAAGCCTCTACTGCTGAACTCCGTATTAATGAAATCCTCAACGGTTTTGGTAAACTTTTTCTCATTGAAAAGATTGTAAGCCAAGTAAAAGCTCGGAACAATCATTATCATTACCAAAGTGGTTATGCCCAATCGGATTTTCCTTTCATAAAGCCTGCCTTTAAAGCTCTTAGCGGGATATTTTAAATATTTGACCACAAAAAAAGTGGCAATGCAAATGAAAAAGCAGTTGATGGTATATAGATAAAACGCACCCGCAAAGTAGGACAAATTAAACGTTGCCAATCCGTAACCTGCGGTACATAAAGGGGACATCAACGCTGTGGCAATAGCCACACCGGGAATAGGATTTCCTTTTTCCACCCTTGTAATGGCAATCACACCGACCAATCCGCCGAAAAAGGCAATCAGCATATCGTAAATATTGGGAGAAGTTCTTGCCGACAGTTTTGATTGTACATCTTTGAAAGGGCTTAAATAGAAATAAAATACCGAAACAAACAAGCTCACTACCGTAGAAATCAATAAGTTCATCATTGACTTTCTAAGCAGGGCAAAGTCGTAAGTTCCCAACGCAGAACCCGCACCTACTATTGGTCCCATCAGCGGAGAAATCAGCATCGCACCGATAATTACGGCAGAAGAATTTACATTTAGCCCGATAGAGGCAATGATAATGGCACAAGCCAAAATCCACAGGTTTGAGCCACGGAAAGAGATGTTTGCGGTTACATTTTCGAGTACTTTGTTTTTTTATTCCTCTCCATTATGGAGATTTATAAAGTCAAATACTTTATTGCTCATAGGAATTATTAAGTTTAGGAATTGAGGTAATGCCCGCAACTGTAACAATATTTAGCATCATCCCGATGACCCTCTTTGTTGCAATGAGCACACACTATACCGTTCAATTTGTTATGTTCTTTTTCCTTGCCGATGGATTTTCTTACTTCTTTTGCAATCTCTACACCTACAATTCCGGTAGGCACAGCGATGATACCATAACCGGTAACCATTAGTAGCATTGACAAAAACTGCCCCAAAGCGGTAGTTGGCACCATATCGCCATAGCCTACGGTGGTCAGCGTAACAATAGTGTAAAACACGCTTTTTGGGATACTTGTAAAACCGTTTTGAGGTCCTTCAACGTAATACATCAATGTACCAATCAATACGGCAATGATTAATACGGTGTAAAGAAATACCATTATTTTGGCTCTGCTTGCCATCAGTGCCACTTTAAGTCTTGCAGACTCTTCCACAAATTCAATCAACCGGAGTACCCTGAACAGTCGGAGTAATCTTAAAATCCTTAAACTACTTAAAATATGACTACCCTTGATAAATACGGAAAGGAACATTGGCAATATGGAAAGCAAATCAATGATACCGTAAAAGCTGAATATATATTTTAACGGTTTTTTACTTACAAAAATCCGTAACGCATATTCCAACGTAAAGATGATGGTAAAAATCCATTCTAAAACAATGAGTTCCCTGTGGTAAGTATGGTCGATGCCTTCGACCGTTTCTGCCATTATGGTAAAAACGCTTAGCAAGATAGCTATGAGCAAGCCTACGTCAAAAGCCTTTCCAGCAGGAGTATTCACACCATATATGATGATATACATTTTCTGACGGAAAAGGTCAAGTTTACTCTTGGGATTGTCAAAATAGTTGGGCATAAGCAGGTTTTAGTTTTTCTTACTTTGTTTGCTCAATACCATATAACCCAATACACCGCCAATAAGAGAGGCTACAAAAATACCAACCTTTGCCTGTACCTTGTATTCTTCGTGTGTGAATGCTAATTCGGTTACAAATAAGGACATCGTAAACCCGATAGATGCCAGCAGTCCTAAACCCAAAAGGTTTTTCATATTCATACCATCAGGAAATGGAGCTATCTTCAATTTTGCACAAAGCCAAGTAAAACCTACTACGCCTATAACTTTGCCCAGCAATAAACCCAACGCTACACCGGTAGCTACATTGGTACTGAACAGCTCATCAACATCAATATCCAATACAGAAACACCCGCATTGGCTAAGGCAAAAATGGGAATGATAATAAAGGTTACAAAAGGGTGCATTGCGTGTTCCAGCTTCTGCAATGGCGGAATAGCGTGATTGGTATCCGTATTTACATTTTCGAGAATGTGCAGTTGCTCATTGGTCAACGTAGGGACTTTATTATTGGGGTCTGCACTTGCAAACCTTCCCAAATGTTTTTTTATTCTTTCAATGAAAACATCTTCCTTTATTTTCACATCAGCAGGTATGGTAAATGCCGCAAGAACAGAGGCTATGGTTGCGTGAACACCGGACAATAGGAACGCTGTCCAAACACCGCCAATACCCAAGATTGCATAAAATAAAATGCTCCTTACACCCATTTTGTTGCCAATGTACATTGCTAACAGAAAAAGCAAACCGATAGCCAAATTCATCATAGAAATATCGGAAGTGTAGAAAAAAGCAATCACTAATACCGCTCCCAAATCATCTACAATAGCCAATGCTGTTAAAAAAACTTTTAGAGCCAACGGAATACGATTGCCCAAAAGATACAGAACACCCAAAGCAAAAGCAATATCCGTTGCCATAGGAATACCCCAACCGCTTTGCACTTCGCCTGTTGGGTTTAAGCCGAAATAAATAAGGGCAGGCACAAGCATTCCGCCTATTGCTGCAGCAATGGGGAGCAATGCTTTTCTCGGTTTGGATAGCTCTCCGGCTACAATTTCCCGCTTCAGTTCCAATCCCACCACGAAAAAGAAAATTGCCATCAATCCATCGTTTATCCAATGGTGAAAACTGTATTCCAGATAGGTGTTTCCGTTAAACTGAAAACCTAATTTCTGTTCAAAAAAATGGTGGTACTCGTGATGCCAAGGCGAATTAGCTAAAAATAAAGCGATAATTACACTGATACCTAATACCAATCCACCGGATTTTTCCTGTTGGATAAATCTCTGGATAGGCGAAACAACCCTGTCAATAGGAGCTTTCTTGATTTCGTTCATTTCAATTTCGTTATACAGCTGTAAAAGACTTGGAAAGCAAGTCTTCCGATAAAATAAAAGCACAAATTTACAAAATACCATACGATTACAGGCATATAATCGATACAATTCAGCCAAACACTGCCACGTACCGCCAATGCCTGCCACAATCTTATAGCCAAGCTATACAGCCCATAAATTCACGCCCGAACATTAAAACTTAAAATAATGCAGGGAGAAGACGATTTACGAGGGCTTGCCAAGATTATGACATTTATGAGGGCAGTGCGTATCCTATTGGTACTGATGCACCTTTATTGGTTTTGCTACGGTTTCTTTTTGGAACGGGGCTGGACGTTAGAAGTAATCAAAAAAATATTAGGTAATTTTCAGGGAACGGCGGGGCTGTTTTCACATACCTTATATACCAAAGCCTTTGCTTTGGTTTTGTTGGCTTTAAGCTGTTTAGGAACAAAGGGCGTAATTTGAATTAACGAACTTGAATACAATAATGACAGGATATTATAAAAAGGTGTTTAATGAATTAGAAGAACAGATTAATGAATTGCTTTTTGAACAAGATAATCTTTTGGCACCATACGAAAAGGTAATTGAAATTCTTTTGGAGAAGACCGCCAAGCTGAAAGATTATGCTCTTAAAGCCGGCTTTAAAAATCAGCAGGAGGAGATACACTTCTTTAAGCAAATCAACCCGAAGTTTATTGTAAAGCTGATATACTATAATGCCGTTTATAAAATAGAAACCAAAAAGCCACAGGGAGCAAAGGCGGTTAAAAAATATCTTAATGAAGAGTTGAACAAGCTCAAAAGATACTTCGACAACAATCTGGAGTTTTATAAATACTACGGCACCAATAATACATTTATTGATAACAAGCTGTTTGTATGAAACAAATATGATATAAAGCTAAGTTTAGACACGTTTTGTTTTGAAGCAGTCCGGAGTTTTTCTACTTCACACGATTATAAGGTAGCAAAAATTATAGCCAACGATTTAGTTCAGGTATACATTGAAGACCAGCTTTACAATAAAAATTACAAGAAAGAGCTTGATAAAGCTACCTTAAACTGGACTGGTAGCAAGACTTCCTTAATTGAGCTGATATATGCGCTGCACACCCAAAGTGTGTTCGACAGTGGAAATGCGGACATTATAATCATTGCCAAAACTTTTGAAAGTGCCTTTAATATAGATTTAGGGGATTTTTACCACACGTTTTTGGAACTGAAAGCCCGAAAAATAAACCGTACCAAATTCCTTGACAGCCTGTGCGAAGCATTGATAAAGAAAATGGACGAACAGGACGAAAAATGAGCCCGACCCGAACTTTCAGCATTTGATACAGCAGGAATAGTTACATTATTTCTTTCATATAAACCGCTTCTTCTTTGCCAGCGCAATAGCTTCGGTTTTAGAGTGCACCTGCAATTTTTGATAGATATTTTCAATATGCCTGCGGACGGTTGAGGGCGAAACTATCAGGTTCTCTGCTATGGACGTGTACGGAAGCCCTGTGGAGAGTTGTTCCAATACCTCAACTTCACGGCTTGTCAGCTTTATGGTTTCTTCGGCCTCTTCGGCTTCTTCTGCCAAAGGCGAACGCAAAAGATTAAGGGCTTTCATTGCAATAGACGGCGTCATCACTGCACCGCCTTCCAACGTTTGGGTAATGGCTTCATAAAGAGCCTGTGGCTCGGTGTCTTTCAACAAATAGCCATCTGCACCTGCCTGTATGGCTTTAAAGATATTTTCGTCATCATCAAAAACCGTCAGCATAATGATTTTAATCTGCGGATATTTTTGCTTGACCAAAGCGGTTGCTTCAATGCCGTTTTGTTTGGGCATTTCGATATCCATAAGGATAAGGTCTGTCTGACGGTTTTCATTGAGCTTGTCCATACATTCCAGACCGTTGTTGGCGGTAAAGGAAATGCTTATGTCTTCAAAAAACGAAAGTTTTTCTTTTACACTTTTTATCAGGAAATTATTGTCGTCTATGACAGCTATACGTATTTTCATTGCTTTGATGATTTATTTGTTGTCTTTTTCGCCATTTCCATACCATAGTTTTACTCCTGCTTGCCCAATGTCCAAACTATTGCCTTTTCTTTCGTAGCTCTGAAAATTGTTGTATGTTCTTCTTTGGATTCGTCCGAATAGTTCCATTTCAGCATTGGGATATTTTGGGTTTCAAAAATGTTGGCTAATTCCTTGGTGTAAGGCGAAATATCTGTTGCGTTTGAGCCTGCAAACCACAGCCGTTTTTCATCTGTCGGGAATTTTGCCAAATGCTCCTTTGCCGTTCTTACCAAATAATGATTGTTCCACCACAGCGATGGGTCGAATGCGATATAATTGTCAAACATTTCGGGCGTAAGGAAAAACGTTTCCATTACAAAAAGCCCAGATGCGGACTCGCCGATAATGCTTCTTTTATCGGTTGTCCGGTATCTTTTATTGATTGCGGGAATGAGTTCATCTTTTATAAATGCCCTGAATTTTTCCGAACCGCCTACAATGGGAGCGATTTCCTTGTCTTTTGCCACTTCGGTAAAACCTGTCAAATCTCTTCTTCGTTGTGTATTTTCAATTCCGACTAAAATAATTGGCTGGATTTTTTGAGCTTTTATAAGCTCGGAAAGTGAATTTGCTATGTGTGGAAAGTCTTCTTTTATGCCACCGTCTGCCATATACATTACAGGCAAAGTGTCCATAGCAGTTTTATAATCTTCGGGTGTCCACACGTTAATCACTCTGTCTTCTCCTAATTGCTTGGATTGGATCGTAAAGGTTTCGTGTTGGGGAATAGGGTCGCTCGGTCGAGAAACATTGGAACAACTTGTAAATGTTACAAGTATAAAAAATACGATTGGGTAGATCACTTTCATAATTTCTGATTTATGCTGAATATAATTGTTCGTTATTCTTTACTCCGAACGACACACTCGTTCCACTACCTGCTGAGGAACTTAACGCTAATTCATCGCCCAGCTCCGAAGCCCGTTTCCGCATATTCAACAGTCCGTTGCCTGCCTCCACGTCTTTTTCTACGAAGCCTTTACCGTTGTCTGTTATCTGGAAATGGATATTGTCGTCTTCTTTGCTTATCCGTATTTCTATCTGTTCGGCTTGGGCATATTTCAGGGCATTGTTGGTGGCTTCCTGTACAATGCGGAAAATATTCAGCCCCTGCAATCCTGTGAATACTGTATCATCCGTAATATTTTTGTCCGTTATCAACGAAATACGAATGTTGGGATAGGAATGTTTGGCTTTTTCGATAAAGTTGGCAATACGGCTTTGCAGGTCTTTGATGGTAATGCCCGACTTGTTCATTGCCCAAATGGTGTCCCGAAGTTCCTGAATGGTTTCTTTGGCAAAAACACCGACATTGCTTAACCTACCTGTCAGTTGCTCGTTTTTATCGGCAACATAATATTTGATGGTGTCGATAGCGGAAACGATAAACGATAGCTGTGCACCGATATTGTCGTGTAAATCCCTTGAGATAGACAGCCGTTGTTCCTGTAATTTGTTTTGGCTTTCTATTTTTTCCAATGCTAATTTTAGTTCGTTATCTTTCTGCTGTTTGACGTTTTTAAGTGCTTGTTGTTTGTACAGCAAAAAACCTATCAGTCCAATGATGACGGCCAATGCAACTAATCCGAAAATCCATTGATTACGATTTTTAAGAGCAAGTTCTTTTTCAGCAATTTGTTTTTCTTTTTCGGCGGTTTCATATTTGGTGCTGATTTCTTCTACATCTTTCAGCCTTTTGGTATTGTACAGACTATCGTTCAATACGTTGAACGCTTTGAGGCTTTGGTATGCCTTTTCATAATCACCCAAAATCTCATAATTGTGCATTATGTTTTCGTAATTGTATTTCTGAATATCGGGGTACTTTATTTTTTCGGCTAAAGCATTGCTTTTCTCAAAGTATGCGTTGGATTTTAGAGGTTGCTTTGTCTGGTTATAATATTCTCCCAATGCGGTATAATTCAACATTGTGGCAAAATCATCTTTCAATTTTTCACGAATAGCCAACGCTTCCATCAGATAACTTTCCGATTTTTTATAGTCTTTGATGAGCAGTTGGTTATATCCCAAAAACTCCAAAGCATAGCCAATTCCCACGCTGTCATTCCGTTGTCGTTGGATACGCAAAGATTTTTCAAAACGTTCGTTGGCGGTTTTGTAATCGGCAAAATCGTCCCGAAAAACCGCACCGCTTTCATTGTTGATACGGGCGATGCCCTCCAAATTATTTTCGGCTTCATATAGTTTTAGGGCTTTGTCGTAAAATTCCAACGACCTTTCGGATTGTTTCAACTTGCGATACATCCGTGCCATATCATCATATAGCAAGCCTAATTTTTCTGTGTTCTTAGTTGGTTCTAACTCTTTCAGGGCTTTGTAATAATAAGCAGATGCACTGTCTATGTTTCCTTTCTTCATCAGTGAAAGACCGATTATCCGCAAAAAATCACCTCTATTTACTTTGTCGTTTTTTTGATTGGCAAGGTCGTAACCAAAGCGGGCAAGTATTAGGGTTTCATCAGACTTTGTATTGTAAATCCCTTTGATGCTCTTTTGGAGTATCGCTATCTTTTGGTCGTAATTCTTTTCTTGCTGTACGGATTGTACAATGCTGTCCGCTAATGGTGCGGTTTGTGCGAATGAACTTATCGGAAATAGTCCGATACACAGTATATATATTATTGTTTTAAATCTTGTCATATTCGTTGTTAAACAGTTGAACATAATAGCTAAATGCTGTTGTATAACCGAATGATATTATCCAATACATTCAGAAAAATATGCAGTAAATTTATTAAATTAATTTAAGGCTATGGCTCATACCGCTCTGTTTTCAATAAGTTTAATGTGGAGTGAAGCACTTTTTTAAAGTTTCCTATGAGCATTTCCGACAGTTCTTCCTGTGGTTGTTCCGTTGGAAATTTCTCTTCCATTTCGGTCAGCCATTTTTTTATTAGCGTGTTGATTTCTTCATCCGTTTGGAGGATTTCCATTTCGTTTTTCTGCAAATACAAATGGCTTTGCAACGCTGCCGTCTTCTGATTGCTCTCTGAGGTGTGTAGATTGCTATACATTTTAAAATATTTTTGCAACAACCACACAATGACCGCCAGCAGACCGATAATCACGAAAAATAATAAGGCTAAAGCTATCATACTACATTCTTTTGTTTTTTCTTTTAATCTTTCTCCACTTTACAATTGCCCAAATAATGATGGCTACTACAATAATTCCGATAATGAACGGTGCGTAAATAACAAAGAGTGTTAGTAATCCTGGAAAGCTACCAATAAATGTTCTTTCAACTTCGTAAGGATTTTTTGATGATACAGTTGTGTAGTTGAGGCTTTGAAGGTTTTTACTGCTTAATTTATCAACCTTTGTAAATAGGTTTTCGGATTGGGCAATGCTGTTTTCGTACTGAAAATTTTCTATTCGATTGGAATACGTTACAATCAAATTGTCTTTAGGTGTAGGGGAAAAATTTGTTTTGTTTCCCCAAAATATGTGTTCGCTTTCATTGTATTGAAAACCGAAATTATCTGACAATCCTTTTACGTCTTTTTCTTGTAAACCGTCCATTAGCTGAACATAGAAATTTCCTTTTTCAATAGGACTTTTCCAAACGCTTCCGCTTTCGAGCAAGTAAATAAAAGCATTGTAGCTTTCCTTTTCATATCCTTTTCTGACAATGCCATTATTGGTATTGACGATAAAATATACTGCTACGTTTTTGGTTTCTTTGGGCATGAATTCCATTTGCCATATTTTCCAGTTATCGCTAAAACTGTTTATTTTTCCATATTCTCTATTGGGTTCTTCGTCTAACGGCAACCAAATTGCATTGGATTTTATTTTGAATTGATTGAGCTGGTTTATTTGCACCTGGTTCAAATCCACATCGCCACCCGAATAAATTCCGTTTACGGGATAGCCCATTTTGAAATTGAGCATTTCGGAAGTGGTGTTTTTGAAAATGTATTCGCCTTTTACCACCGCATAACCTTTGTACAGTTGAATGTAGATTTTTTCTTCTACCATCTGCACTTTTTTGAACGTAAGACTATCTTCGGGATAGAGCATTGTAAAGACCGTACCACCTGCATTCCAAATGCCGGGTTGTGCGGCATTGGCAAACACTTTTTGAGATGTGGCAACAGCAATCAGAAAAAGTGCCGTTACTAAAAATTTATGTACTATCGTTTTCATATCAGTATGTGTTTTTAAGGTAATTTGGTTTGCTCCAGCATCGCTTCAAATATATGTAGCTTTTTATGCCTGAAATCGGTTGTACCGGTGGTCGTTCCGTCGGCAAATTCTGTTTTGAAAAAACCGATACCGGCAATTTTTCTGGCTTGCAAATCTACTTCAGCTTCGGCGTAGATATTGTTGTTTTCGTCCCGTAAGTACAGCACCATTCGGTAAGGCTTCAGTTCTTTTGGGTTTTTCTTGTATGCCTGTAAAGTTTGGTCGGAATAGGCCTGTAAATCAAATGGCAAATTGTCATTTGGTGCTTCTTTATCAAATCGCAAAATACCTTTCAATAGTTTATTTTGTGCGGTGCTGTCTTCGATGAGCTTAAATTTGATTTCGCCGAAATGATGGCCCATCGCATCTATTAAATATGCTGTTGCATAGAAATAGCTTTTTGGCTCTACGTAAGACAGTATTTCTATGTTTTCGAGGTAGAAATAGTTGGTTACGATGTCGGCTTCGTTGGGTACCTTTTGCCGATGAATTTCTTTGTACAATTTGTTTTTGGCAGAATAATAACGCTCGGTAACGGACTGTGTCCCGTCTATATCGGCTTCTATTTCGGTCAATAAACTGTCTTTGTAGCGAAATTTGATATGGCTTTTGCTTCCGTCCTTGAAACGGATTTTTTCTTCGGAAATCCTGCTCTGCTTGTCGTAAACGTAAGTATAAGTCCTGTTCAGGTACGGATTGCTGTGTGTCCAAACTTGTTTATGCAAACGCCCCTGTTTGTATGCACTTTTGGATTTTGCCCAACTTTTGTCCAAAAAACTTTGGTTTTCGTAGCTTTCCACATTTCCATCGGTATTGAAAATACGGATTAGTTGTTCGACCTTTTCTACGTTTTCGCCGTCAAAACTATAATAGATTTGTTCTACTTTTTTCACCTGCTTTTTGTAGCCATATTCCCGGTAGCTGATGTCGGGCAGGGATTGAGCAAAAGCATTTGTCAAAAAGAAAAGTAAACAGACAAAAATTAGGTTTTTCATTTGTGATAAGGTTTTAGTTTATGGTATAAATTCCCCAGTTGATACTCTTTTCATAATCGGTCACGCCGTGTTTTTTATTTTCCGAACTATTGATGAGATAGTATTTGTCATTTTCTTTTTCAATTTTCCATTTCGTTGGTTCGGTTGGTTTTCCGGCTTCAACAAAAATTGGATTTTTATCTGCAAAATGTACTAAAACTCCTTTTGCCTGACTATTGCTGATAGCGGCTTTGGACAAATCACTCTTAAACAAATAGATTGTATTATCCGATTTAACTTTTACAACAGTATAATCTCCTTTGCTTATATACAATTCATATTGTGCCGAATGAAGCGCTTTTCCCTGATAAGTAAATGAATAGGTTCCGTTTTTTTTATAGATATACAGATAAAACACCCCATTTCTATGCGTTAAAGGATAAAGTTTGTCAGTTGACATATCATTCAAAGAAAAAGCACTGTAATAATCTTTGGTATAGGTTGTGAAGAGCCGTAGGTTTTTGCCGTCCTCGATGATTTCGTAATGTATCGGTTGGTTTATTCTACTATTATCCTGATAAAAATAGACAGTGGCATCGTTTATCTTTCTAACATATAAACTTAAATTCTCATTATAAGACGCCGTTATCTTGTCTTTTGAATAATCCTTTTCTATGCTTTGTCCCGACGTATTTGAGCCTGTTTTTGTGGTTTTTTTTAATGTGTTATTGTTAATATCTAAATGAACAAAAACTGCTTTTACATATAAATCGTTTATAGAGGTATAAAGATTTTCTGCCGTTTTTCTTACAGCTTCGTCTTTATGGTTTTTATCCATTTTTAATGTACCATATTTATCGTTCAGTACGATTTCATTTATTTTTATCTTTAAACCATCATCTTCAAACGAGTATTCTATTTTAGATTGTAAACTTTCATCTGCCCCTTTTATAATCCAGTTACCAACAAATAGATAATCTGATTTTTTCTCCATTTTTGTAAAAGTTATTTTTTCTCCATTTGTACGGTTGAAAAAGTCATTGGCTTTTTGCAAAGCCGTTTCTTTGGTGTATTTGCCGTTATAATATCGGGTTTCGGTGGTTTGCTCCAAAGTATTTGAGCTTGCTGTTGTGGTGGTGGTTTGCTTGGAAGTGGTATTGTTTTTTATCTCTAAATATTTAAAAAGGTCTAAAATGAAGTTTTCGATTGCGACATTGTGTAAATTTCTCATTTCTCCTTTTGGATGATTTTTAGAAATAACCTGCGAACCAACCATAAGATATTTGAGCTTTACGGTTAAGCTCTTATCTCCAATTAAATAGTCTAATGCTATGACAATATTTCCTTGTGACGATTTAATAGTCCAGGTACCGGAGAGAAAGTCCTGCTTTTCTTCGAGTTTCAAAAACGTAGCACCGGCTTTATTTTTGATGTTGATGTAACTGTTTATTTTGTGTAAAACGACTTCTTTACTACTCAATCCATTGTCGTAATCATATCGTCCGTTATAATATCGGGTTTCGGTGGTTTGCTCCGAAGTATTTGAGCTTGTTGTTTTTGTGGTGGCTGGTGTGGTATTAGAAGATGATGATTTTTGCGTTTGGATTTTGTCTGTGGCAGGGTTGAACAAACGTGCTTTATAGAATTTTTTATCTACCGAGTTTTCATAATCAGGTAATATGTATTCTGTTCCTCCTTCAACGGCAACAATTAAATCTTGTGTTTTTGAATTTGCCAGATAACCCGAAATACTTTTAAGGTTTAAAGCCAAACCATTTTTAAAAACATAAATACCATTTTTATTATTTATTGTAGCATACCAAAAATCAGGGATAGATTTCCCAACAATGGCAACTGTTTTTCCATTTGAAATTTTAGGTATATTCTCAAAAGCGTAAGCACTACCCGTTTTTTGATGGACGCTAACAAAACTACTCAATGTTTCTGTGTAATTTATTGTTTTCCAATCATTTTCATCTTCTCCTTTATTTCCTTTTTCTACAACGCCAATGTACTTTCCATTGTACAAAAGGATGTTTTCTACACCAGAAATGAGTATTTCTACCGGAATTTTTTGCCCAACTTTATTGGTTTTCAGAAAAGCATTTCGGGCAATGTAATAGGTTTTTGCCAATGGTTCGTAAAACACATAATCATCAATCAATCTTGCTATCATTTGTTTTTCTAATTCTTTACCATTGAAAAACGGATGAGGTATCAATGGAGCATTGGCAACTCTTCCTTCAGTTAAATCTATTAATTGAACCGTAATAGCACTTAAACCTTTGTCATAGTCGGAATAATAAATGATATTTCTTACCGTAGGTTTTAGTGGTTTACCGGTATATTGGTTGAGCAATGTTTTGTTGGTTGCTGCATCTATTGTAGTCATAGAAACCCAGTTGCCTTTAGCATCAAACGTATATTCGTATTTTAAAGTTCCTCCGCTTGATTTTTGTAAAATCCTCAATCCGTTTTTATAATGATGTTCTAATTCGGATGTTTTTCCGTCAAATGTATTCAATTCTGTAATGATGAGTAAATCGCCTTGATTTTTATAGCTGTATTGCGAAGTTTCGTATTTGTGATTTGCTTTTATCAGTCGGTTTTTGTTGTCGTATTCGTAAATGCTCCCAGAAGAGTTTATCAAATTTCCTTTGCTGTCGTATTGGTAAGTACGTGCTGTTCCCTTTTCATCTGTATATTCAATGATTCTGCCTTGTGCATCTTTTTTTAGCTTCTCATTTCCTCTATAAGAAAACCATTTTCCATCTCGTGTGAAATAATTGAGAATGCTACCTTGCATCACATCTCCTTTCAGGTGTTGGTATTTGAGATCCATACCTTGCGGAACCGGATTCAGCGGAGCATTTATCCAATCAATATTTTGGGCAAATGTGGCAATGCTTGTAAACAGTATAAGCAAAAGTGTGATTGTTGTTTTCATTATATTTATATTTTGGGTGGTTGTTACTTCATTTTTCTTACTTTACTTTCAAAAATCAAATCCATTTCGGTGCTTCCGCTTGTTGTTCCGTCTGCATAAACATATTTGCTAAATATCAATCTTCGTTTGGTGGTTTTATACAATTTGTCTAATTCTAATTGCCTTATCACATCTTTATTTTCGTTTTTTGTTTCGGCAGGAATATCATACACTATTTTCCCGTTTTTTTCTTCCAATAATTTCCCTAAATATTTTTCGTCTTGTTGGTACAATTTTCGTTTATCTAAAGCATATTGTAAGGCATCTTTTTCTACTTCAATTTCAAAATTGTATCGATGGAAATTGTTGTAAAACCTAATGGTATAAATGCTTTTACCCGAAATCATTGCAAACAAATCATCGCCTTCATATACAAAATACCGGGTCTTTTTTTCTCCGTTTTTCAAAGCATCTACTTCGGTTACATAATTTTTTTGATGGTTGAAAGTAGCGGTTAATGTACTTTGCTCATCGGCATATTTTCGTTGAATGGTTTGCACCAATCCGTTATGGTCGTAAGTGAAATGGTCGGCGTAGTTGGTGTATGTTCCATTGGAAATAATTTTACTCAACTTTCCGTTTGCATCATAATGCAGTTTTTGGGTACTGTTAAAATTTTTGTTGGTCGTAAGGGTATTGATACTGTCTAAAACACCATTTTTGTACACATAATTATGAGCCGTTTTACTGGCAAAATTTCCCAATACTTCTATATAATCCTGAATGATAAATCCTTCTTTATTAAAAGATTTTACCAAAACAGTTGTCGGCTCATAACCCAAGCTATCGCTTTTGTAATGTACGGTTTGTAAATGGTCGGGTTGCTTCTGATATCCAAACGATTGCCAATAAGTTTTAGGCGGTGTAAGGTGCTGTGCCGAAGCTGAAAGCCCAACAGCAAGAAATATTAAAGTGATGATTGAGTTACGCACTTTTGTTTTCTTATTGTCAATAGTGTGCGTGAATACTGCGTATTTCATTTTGTTGCTGTTTTAAAGAGTTAGTTCTTGTATTCTATTTCACGCCTCGTTATATCGGTATATTCCCATTTTCCGTTTTTCATTTTGTAGGTTTTTCGTACTATCCAATTGCCCTTTGCATCGTACTCATATTCGTAGCGTTCGGTATCTTTTCCATCTTTTAAGATGCGTTCCAATTGTTGATAATCGTGTTCGTCTCCAAAAATTTCTACTTTTCGGGGTTTGTATTGATATTGGGTTTGTGTGGTTATACCGGTGTTGGTAATATAATGTGCTATTTTTTTTCTGTCGGAGTTGAAGATTAAGCTGTCGGTTTGGTCAAGAAAACTATCAAGATACAGTTTTTTGACCAATTGGTAACTACCGTCATCTTTGCGATATTCCCAATATTTGGTTTGGCTGTTAATCTTGTTTTGTGGAGTATAAACAGTTTCCTGTACAAAATCGTCATCGTTGCCCTCATATTTTACCTCAAAAACATCGGGTTCGGCTACATTCAGCAGGTAGCGTTTTACGCTTATCTTCTCCACATTAAATGAGCCGTTGATATATTGCCATTCTTCTAATGGTTTTAAGGTATTGGGGTTTACAATTTTTACCGATTTCAAAGCATTACCGTTGGGGTTTGCGTAATTTATCTGTACGTCAAAGTCGGCATAACTGTTGTTGTAATTGACGAACTGGTAGTCATTTAGTTGATAGGTATTGTTCCACGAAAGATAGGTTTCATAAACGGGAAACTCCTCGTTTTCGTCAATAGTCAGATATTTCGTGGTTACACTTTTTACCTGCGAAAAGTCTACTAAATCTGCATTGTTTTTAAATTCCCAATCGGCAGGATAGTACGGAATGTAGTTTTGGGAAAAGGCGAGGTTGGCAACTACGCAACCCAATATAGTCAGTATGTTTTTTGCTGTTTTACGCATCTTTGTTTTTATATTGCCAATGGTGTGCGTGAATACTTTGTATTTCATTTGTTTGTTTTTTCGGTGTTCAAATAATTTTGATAGGCTTGCTTACAAAAATCCAATACGGCTTTTTCGTCTTTGGCAGTGTACATTTTATCCGAAGTTTTGATACTGCGTAGTGTGATGTTTAGTGTCGGGCTGGGTTTGTAATAACCGTGTCTGTATTCTATCCGAGCTACCCACAAATCGCCATCGTACAAATATTCCATCGTGTAGGTATTCATTACTTTGGGTGTCTTTCCTGCTTCGGTTTCGTAGTGTACCTGCATTTTTTCGGCATCGCCTTTTTTATTGTAGTCGAATGAGGTCAACTGTTCTTTAGTCGGAACTTTACCGGGTTCGGTAAATTCAATCTTCTTTACCATTTTGTACTGTTTATTGTTCTCATAGATAATATCCGACACGAGCTTATCGCCTTTGAACTTCTTAGTGCGGTATGCTTTTGTTCCGTCGTATTCGATTTGCTTTTCCCGCTCTCCCTTTGCATTGTAAAAACTTTTGCCTCGCAGTTCTCCCGCTTCGTTAAAAAAAGCGATGGTTCGCAACATATCGCCGTTTTGGTCTTTGCGTATGTAAGTGGTTTTGTAGCTTTCCTTTTCGATGGTGTGGGTTGATGAGCCGGAAATTGGACCTTCCGCCGTGCCAACGAGGTAATCTACTTTTACCAATTCTCCTTTCTCATCGTAGTGATAGGTGTCTTGGCTACCAATTTTGGCGGTAAACATTTCTTTTAACTGGACGAGCTGTCCCTTGCCGTTGAAGCGGTACTCCTTTGCATTGGTTTGGGTAAAGGTGTGCTTTTCCGCATCGTAAGTGCCTTTAATTTCCAATGCCATTTCGGTGTTTTCGGGAAAATCGAAATCTTTGGGTGCGGTGCTTTCCTGTGCGGTGGCTGTAAAGCCGAGGGAAAGAAGCAATACTATTGCGGCATGTTTGATTGTTGCTTTACGCACTTTTGCTTTTGTTTTGTCAATGGTGTGTGTGAATACTTTGTATTTCATTGTACAATACTTTTAATGGTGTAAAGTAAAGGTTTTGGCTGATGTCGTTCAATAGGGCATATGCACCATTTTTTGAGAGAACTCACCACGCCACAGAGTTCACAGAGAAAAACCTTTGTGCTCTTTGTGCCTTTGTGGTTTTGAAAAAAAAACCGTAAAGTAGCAAAAGATGTAAAGAAAACAAACCGTTTTTCCATTGTAATGTGAAATTGAATGGTAGAGAAAAGTGTATAGAAACGAATTTAAGTATTTGGGAAAGTGCAAGCTGCACAAAAAAAAGCGTGGATAATAAACACCTTTGAACGCTATCAACGCCAACAAATAAAGTGGAATTTAGGTATCAGGTTGTAAAACAAACACTATTGCTGAATATTATTTTACCATTTGGTATTTTTTAAATAATTTTTAGCTTCAGGATTGAGAATGTCTATAATCAATACTCTACGTACAGGAGCGAAATAACGTAAAAATAGTGCAGCCGCTTCGGGTTCTTCAAAAAACACCAATTCATCTACTATATCCGCATAAGCATTGGTTTTGGCTTGTTCGTTTTCTCCAAATTGATTGCGTGTTAATTCATCAACCATTTGAACAGTAAGATTCAATTCATCAGGTTTTTTATTAATAGTGCTGAAAATCATTTGCGTTTTTGCACTCATATAATTCTCTTTGGAATAGAGATTTTGTGTGTGCAATCCAAATACCATCAATATTTCAGATTGTGGCAAATCAAAGTCAATGGGTTTGTAAACCGTTTCATTGAAGAAGTGTTGTGCTTTTCCCGTACCATTGCAATAGGGGCAAGTTTCTGTACTGTATTGACCTGTAAAATAGCTTACTTCTTTGGTTTTGTACACTGGTGTAATAGATGAAGTATTGTACTCTCTGTTGTAATAAACACCTTTTGTAACTTGCCGTATATGAGAAAATTCGTTGTAGGCTACATAAGCTTCCTTCTTGGTTCCATAAATCGGCTTCTTCACTTCTTTCGGGCAACTTTGATTGGTGGTATAACTGTTTTTGGTTTGGTAATAGACGAGTTCTTTTTTACCATCAATATATTGCCATTGTTGGATTTTATCTTCGGTATTGTAGTCACTTTTTATTCTCAAAACACCTTTTGATTTATCTACTATGGCTACAAATTCTCGATCTATAGATGGCAAATAAATAGTAACCTTTTCGGGCATTCCACTCAGATATTGAGATTCTGGAAATAATATTTTTCTGCCTTTGTCATACTTGGAATACAAAATGCCTGGATAATTTGTAGCCGACCAAAAGTCAATATCTTTTGGCTGGTTTTGCGCATTGATGGTGCGGCCTTGCAACAGTCTGTTTTGTTTGAAATAACCAAACATCGCATGTACACTTTGTTCTGTGATTTGTATCTCTCGATATTTGCCTTCTGATGTCGGTTTAAATGTGTTGGTAACGGTTGCATAATAACCCATTCCATGCAACACACTATTTTTAAATTGACCCACAAATACCTGCACTTCATCGGCCACCGCATTTTTAGATTTTTGGTTCATAAGCAAGCCGTAACCACTAAAGTTTGTGTTGTTTTTGGGTTGGATATTCACCATCGCCAATTCGCTCATAAACTCGTTGGAAACCGGATTTTCTTTTTCTTTGAGATGTAACTTTATTCGTGGTAAATCTGAAATAATTTTATAGTCCCGATTAAAGTCTTGATGCAATCTTTCTACATCGGGTTTTTCACTGTAATTGGCAGGAATAGTCCAGTCAATATTGCCATCTACAATTAATGTCCAAGCACATTTTTTATTTTTGGTGTCTTCCATAAACAATACCGATCCATTGCCAAATTCTTTTAAAGTGGGCAACATAAAGCCAGTAAAAATCAAACCATCGCCTGTATAATAGCTACCCGCTTCCAAATAACCAACATAATAATCGCCTCCTCCCAAAACAATTGTTGAGGGTTTTTCTGCATACGGAGAAATGATGGGTTCTGAAAATCCACTGGTAGAATAAGTGCCTAACTCATCTGATGTTGTTACATTTTTTTTGAAATCGGAAGTGTACAAATCCAGTAAAATTTGATTGCTTTTATTGCGAACTACAGTGTGTATGAAATCGCCTTCTTGAACGCTTGTTTGTGGTAGTTTGTGGAGTTTGATATATTCCTGAAACTCTCGATTAAATAAGAAATAATCGCTTTTTATTAACCGATAATTTTCTTGTGCATAAAGGTTTGAAAAGCTAAGTGTAGCGATAATAAAACTCAAAAAAGCAACGATTTGTTTGAAAAGGTAATTCATTTTAATTGTTTTTCAGCATTAGATAGATAGCCAACACACATTTTCAGCAATAGAAAAGGTAAGGCGATAAGTGCCGAGCCCCAGCGGTTTTCGGGCGTGAAAATGTTCGGATATTCTTTGACGACAAAGAACATCACGACACCGCCAACGATGATAGAGATGTGCAGTACAATGGTATTGGGATTGAAAGCACCGAAGTAAATTTGTAGCGGTTGCCGGGTTTTGTGCAAATAGATGCGTTCGAGCAATACGAATATCAGGTTGAGGTTGAAAAACCAGTTATGAAATACCAAAACCCGCATATTGGCAATGATAATCTCCGTACTGTCCGTGCCCGCAATAAAACCGAAGATGACCACAATAAACACCCAATAAATCCCCATCAGAAACAAACTGCTTCCAAAATCCGTAGCGTGTCCGTCTTCATATACCGCATTTGGATTTCGTTTGTAGCAAAACCTATCCACGAACAAGCGTACAAGCTCATTCCACCAAAAGAAATAGATAAGGTAAAAAACGGTGGTCTGTCCGCTCAATACCGACAATAAGGTTAGCACCGTAAAAGTGATAAAATCCCATTGACGGTAATGCTGTGCCTGTTGCGTTAGGGTAGAAAAGAATTGTTTCATTTTGATATTGCTACAATTTATTCAGTTCCTGTTTGGCTTCTTCATCGCCCTGGTCGGCAGCGAGCTTCAGCCAATATTTTGCTTTTTCCAAATCGGGAGCTACGCCAATGCCTGTTTTGTACATCAGTCCCAGATTGAACTGTGCACTGGCGTGTCCGCCGTTGGCGGCTTTGGTGTAATGTTTGATAGCTTTGGCATAGTCTTTCGTTACGCCCCTACCCTCGATGTACATATTCCCGATGCTGTAATCGGCCCTTACAAAGCCCTGTTCCGAAGCCATTTCAAAATACTTGCGGGCTTTGATAAAATCCTGCTTCAAACCTTGCCCGGCTTCATAAATGCTTGCGATGTTAAATTGTGCAAGGTCATAGCCTTTGTCTGCTGCCAGCTGATAGTATTCCCTTGCCTTTACGAAATCCTGTGTTATGCCGTAACCTCTGTCGTAGAATACGCCGATATTGTAAATGGCGGGCAGATAATCTGCCGTAGCGGCTTTTTCAAACCATTGTAACGCAAGGCGGTAATCTTGCAATACGCCTGTTCCATTGAAAAAGCATTGGGCAAGGTTGTAGGCGGCGAGGTAATAATCATTCGCCGCTTTTTGGTAATAGCTGAATGCTTTTTGTCCGTTTTGCAGAACACCGTTGCCAAACTCGTACAATACGCCCATTTGGTTGGTTGCCATTGCATTGTTGTTCTCGGCAGATTTTTCAAGATAAGCCAGTGCCGTCTGCATATTTTTCTCTACACCAAAACCGTTCATATAGGCTACGCCCGTATAATATTGAGCCGGTGGGTAATCCATATCAGCAGATTTTTTCAGTAGCGATACGCCTTTGCTACGGTCTGCGGGAGTGCCCCTGCCGTTGAAATAGCACAAGCCGAGGTTATAAATGGCTACCACAAAGCCTTGTTCGGCAGAAGCGGTATAGAGTTGAAAAGCCTTATCGTAGTTATGCTGTCCGTCCACCATACCGTTTTGGTAATATACGCCCATATTGTTTTGGGCTTCGGCGTGTCCGTTTTTGGCGGAACATTCCATCCAATGTACCGCCTGCTTGAAATCGTCCTGCTCCAGATAACGCATCGCCAGTTTGAACTGTGCCGTTACCACACCTTTGTTTGCCAAAACCACAAGGCTGTCCGTACTTTGTGCCGAAACGGCAAAAACGGTAAAGAATGTGATGATAAGTAGGATTGATTTTTTCATTTTTGAATGGGTTTCTATTTTCAATTACCATTTTAAATCATAAGTGAGTAGCTTTACCTCGCCCACTATGGAGCCTGATACCCCGGATACGCCACTGTTTAAATTTGTAATAAGATGAATGCCGTTTTCGGTAGGCGTGAACCAACCGCCCGGCAATTGCTGTCCTCCGATAGTTTTCGCCACAGGTTCGCTTTTCCCAATGAGATGCAATTTGTTTGTGTTGAAATCGTAAACACTCACTTCTGTAATGTTGTAGGTATTTAATGGTCGTGTGCCAGAAAGTAAGAATAATTTATCATCAGAAATCTGTGAATATATATTTCCGCCACTTAATCCTTTTACAAGTGGTTTGGTTGAATTTTTGCCTGTTATGATTTCTACATTACCATCAATAAGTATATACTGTCCTTTGTAAGGTAGTACATTGCAAACAGATAATCCATTTATCAATTCATAGTTTTTTGTGGTGTATAGATGACTGAAAACAGTATCGTTTAAGGTATAGAATTTATAGGAATAGTTATTGTCTTTTTCATAAATTCTAAATAAGAATTCGTTATTTATTCCGGGAAGGATATGGAAGGTTGTCCAGTTTTCAGAGTTCTCTAAATCATCAATCAATAAATCCCATTTTTTTGTTGTATTGTTCCAAAGATATAAATCAATAGGTTCATACCTGTTCCTGTATGTAGCCAAAAGCAATGTGTTGTTTGAACTTACAATTTTTACACCTGAAACAGAATTGTTGTTAATTGGCTGTTCGTATATTTTCCATTGTTGCAAGTCGCTGTCAAATACTTGCGTGGTAATTTCAAACGTGTTCCAAACACCTACATTTACAATAAGATTATCGGTATATGCTAAATTAATGTTGTAACCTGAATTAACGCAATTTACCCAATCACTTCCGTTAAACTCGCAAATTGAACCTTTAACCTGATAGCCCGTATTGTAAATTTGATGATGATAGGTTTTGCCACCAACTTCCATAACAGCACCTACGGTTTTTCGATGGCTTCCTACACGTTGATTGATTGGTAGCGATGTGTCCATATCCCAATCTTGCTCGTGAACTATGGTAACAATAGCCTCTGTGTCAGGATTGCCGTCTAAATCTTTTTCATCATCTTTGCTACACGAGGTAAGCGATAGCCCAACAAATAATGCCGGAACTATCCATTTTGTTATGTTGGTTATTTTCATCATTTCTGAAATTGGGGTTTATTTGAAAAACTTGCTTTTAAACTCACTGACGTGATGCTTCAAAAAAGTGTCAATGGCTAATTCTACTCCTTTTTCGTATTTATCGGCATCGGCAGGAACAATTGCTGCTTTGGATGTGGCTTTGTTTTTTGCAGAATATACTCTTCCAAATGCGGTGCTTGTCCCCCAATTGTCGTAATCGGAAGCTACATAATTGGTTATTTTTTCTTCTTTGATAACGCCATCAATGTCCAAATCTTTGTTCAGAACTCCTTGATATTCGCCCAAAGGCGAACCGCCGATTTTGTTTCGCCCCACTATAAAATGTGCAATCGTATTGTTGTCCGACAAGACCAAATTTGTTTTGGCTACTACATTTGCCCCGATACCACTTTTGTTAGAGCCTCTTGTTTTAACAAATTCCACATACAAATCAATGCGGGCAACAGCCGCATCGTTAAGCTCTTTAGAAAGTTTTGTGGTATTCGTACTTGAACCTTTTTCGTTGTAAAAAAATCCGACGTTTTGCGGATGGACAGTAACAGCACCTTCCATTGTGTTTGATGGGGACATAGTCAGGTTTGTACTGTATTTATATCCTTTATAAAAATCGGTGTTTTTTGCCTCATCTCCCTGCATTATATTAAATCCATTCGCCTTTAAATCTGCTATAAATTTAGCATACGCATCATTCGTAATGTTTTGAAGTGTTTCCTGCGAAATATCCAAACCTACTGCAAGCGAGGCTTTTGCTGCACCCATCACTTTCCCATATATTCCCGAGCCTCCCTCTTTAGAAGCAGATTTCTCGCTATACACTTGATAGTGCACCGCAAAATCGGCGATATATAAATTTTTGTTGTCGAATTTTGGTCTTTCCAAACTTTTAGGACCGGCTTTCCCCGGCTTAAAATCTCCCAAACTCTGGGCACTCACGGTAAATATTCCCATCAAAAGTGCCATTGTAATGATTAGTCTTGCTTTCATAACATTATCCTTTATTGTTGATACAGCAATATTACCCATAAGGGCTATGCCGTAAAATAGGGCAGATGCACCATTTTTTGTCGTGGGTGCAATCTTTACTTTTGGGGCACAAAAACGGCAAAGCGGATAGCTTGCACAAGAAGCGTATTAACAAATTTCAATAGTATAATGACAGGATATTACAAGAAAGCCTTTAATGAATTAGAAAATCAGATGAATGAACTGCTCTTTGAACAGGAAAATCAATTAACATCCTAAGAGCAGGTAATTGAAGTTATTTTGCTGAAGATGACCAAGCTAAAAGAATATGTGCTCAAAACAGGTTTTAAAAACACACAGGAGGAAATATATTTTTTTTAGCATATCAAGCCACAATTTATTGCAAAGCTGATATATTATAATGCTGTCTATAAATTAGAAAGCAAAAATCCAAATGAATCAAAGTCGGCAAAGAAGTATATTAACAACGAATTGAAGAAGCTCAAAAAGTTGTTTGACAATAACCTTGAATTTTACAAATATTACCGTACCAATAATACCTTTATTGATGACCAACTGTTTGTTAGGGGAAAGAATGATATCATATTGAATTTGGATACCTTTTATTTTGAAACAGACCATTCTTTTTCTACCATTGGCGATTATAAATCTGGTAAGATACTGGCGAACGATTTAATACCAATGATACGGCTGTTTAGCTATTTCCACGCTTCTTCTTCGATTGTAATTATTTTCATCGCATTGCTCCTTAATGTTTACAATGCAAAATTCCCCAAGGTGGTAGTATTTGTCTGCCAACCCTCGCCTATTGGTTTGGTAGTTTTTTGATTTTTTTTTGCAATTTATGGAAACCCTTGTTTAATATGGGTTTTAGCGTGTTGGGGATATTTTGTAATGGAGTTTTGCTACCCTTTGCCAATTGGCATACATTGGCAAAGGGTGCAAACAAAAAAGCAGTCCACTTTTGATGCACTGCCTTGAACAAAAGACCAGGATTAATTTAAAGGTCTTTATCCATATATTCTTCGAGCGAAATTTTGAGTTGGTCTAAAAATGCAGTTCGAGAGCCTGCTCTTTTCTTCATTCTGTGGAAAGAGTGATGAATATCATTCAATGGTGTTTGGAACAGCACCTGAAAAATCAAGGCTAATTTTCGGATGCCTATTTTTCCGTAGGCGATGGAATTTGAAGCATAGAGGTCGTAAATCAGTTCAATGAGTACATTTTGTGAATTAGTCCAATAAATATCCCTGTTTGTATCTCCGTTTATCATAATCATATCGGGATTTTTTTTCGGGGCTTATTTTTGTAATCATATAAGTATAGAGTAATTCATTGGCTATAATATAAGCTATTTTGTTATCGTAATACGTTGAAAAACTAAGGTCGATTTCAAATACGCCACTCTTTAACCCATCGTGGTAATTGATTTGCCCCAGCCTGAAATATATATCGTCACGGTCTGTCCTGTCCGCACGATAATACCTGTAAAAGTCCTCATTGCAGATACTCTCTTTATATTCTCATTTGAGCGTTTTCAAGAGGTTTTCAAAGTAGCTCTGATGAATTTCTCCGTTGCTCACAGGACAGGTTGTTTCAATACGGAAAACTTTGTTGTAGTAGATGAGTTTCCCTAAAATTTGAGGTTTGATATTCTTAAAGAAATCAATCTCCTGTCGTTTATCTATAAAGCCATCTTGTAGTACTTTGGCTTTGATAGTTCCCAACATTTCATTTAAGTACAAGGTCAGGTATGCCTCATCTCCTGTTCGCATCATTTGGGAAGAAAGTTTGTCTTCCTGATGCCGAATTTGCGATAATATTTTGTTCAACACGATTTCCATAGCATAGTCTTTTAGAAGTTAGCACTATTTGTTTCGGAGATACAACTAATATTGATACGCCAAAATTTGGAAATAATATTGAAACCAATCCCACAGATTACCCCCAATGGGGGAATTTTTTTTATGCATACCGGACGAAAAAAAGGGTAAAACAGTAGTGTGCTTTACCCTTTAATTTATTACATTTGCATTAATGATTTACAAGGTAATCAAGTGAAAGCAAATGCAATAAGCACCATTACTAAATCGTTACCGATAGCACTTTCGGTTCTTGTAAACTACTCTTTATTAGCTGATTTCAGCTTTTCTAATCTTTTTTTTTAAAAAAAACTGGAAAATTTGATAAAAAAACTAACCTTTAGGAAGTCTGTTTTCTCTATTTTCTAACAACTTCACGTACTCATTAGCTGCTACAAAACCTAAATCTTGAGCCTTTTTAAAATATTTATAAGCGATATTACCATTGCGCTCCAAATAATAAACCATTCCTAAATCAAAATTTGCTTTACCATAATAATTTGGAATAAAACGTTCAGCATTTTCAACCTTTAATGCTGAAACTAAGAAGTGTTTAGCCTTTTTATAATCGTGCTGTTGTAAATAAACAGAACCTAAACTCAGATTTGCGGGTTCAAAACCCAACTCCAACGATTCGTTAAGCAAGGCAGTTGCGGTCGATAAATCGTTCTTAAGAATAGAAGAATTAGCTTTTTCAAACAAACCCCTTCCCTTTTCAAAATCTTCAAAATTATTGCCATCCTTAAATATATGATAGCCTACAAAAACTAAAAATGCGGCTAAAAAAATGATTCTAAAGAAAGACCAATTCCATTTATTTGGTTTATTTAAGGATGGCATACTATCTATTTAAACTAAAACTAGGCAAAGATAAAATCCAGAAAATAAATTTTGGTTGTTATAAAGTCATGTAATTTAATTTATATGGATATTTTTCTTCCTTATGCTTCTTATCCTACATCAATAAAAAAAAACTTTATTAACTGTAAATTTGTATAAACAATAAAGGAAAAAACATGAAAAAATTCATAGAAAAAATTGTTACCAATCCGGGTCAACCTCACATGGTTGGAGATGGATTTAGAGTATTCAATTATATTCCTGGCGCAGGCATTTCTCAAGAAAGAATTAGCCCATTTTTAATGTTAGATTATAATCCGGCTTATGATTTTGGTCCTTCAAAACAACCTAAAGGTGTTGGCGTACATCCGCACAAAGGATTCGAAACTGTAACCATTGCTTATAAAGGTTCGGTTGCCCATCACGATAGTAGTGGTAGCAGCGGAATTATTAACCCTGGTGATGTACAATGGATGACTGCCGGAAGAGGAATCTTACATAAAGAATACCATGAAGAAAATTTCGCTAAAACAGGCGGATTATTCGAAATGGTACAATTATGGGTAAATCTTCCTAAAAAAGATAAATCTGTAGATCCACATTACCAAGAAATTACCGCTGCTTCTATGGGGCAAGTACAGTTAGAAAATAATGGTGGTGTAGTAAAAATTATTGCTGGAAGCCTAAATGGAGCTAACGGACCAGCAAATACATATACCCCTATTAATTTATGGAATCTTCACTTAAATAATGGTGGACAATTTACCACCTCTATAACTGCAGAACACAATACAAGTTTATTGATTTTAGAAGGAGAAATTGAGGTAAATGGTGAGTTAGCAAAACAACATAACTTTGTTTTATTTGCCAATCAAGGTGATGAAATAACCATAAAAGCCAATAAAGACAGTTTGGTCCTATTAATGAGTGGCGAACCTATAGAAGAGCCAATAGTAAGTTATGGACCGTTTGTAATGAATACTTACGAAGAAATCCAAGAAGCTATAGACGAATATAATTCAGGAAAATTTGGGGTATTAGCCCACTAAAAATAAACTTAAAAGTCCCTTAAAAATAAGGGACTTTTTTATTCACTATGCCATTCATCAGCCCAAACATTACTGCTAGGCGCTGGTTCGTATTTATTCTTTTTATATTGATTACTATTTATAAAATGAGCATTTTCCCAATTATCCTCCTCTTTATTACAAGCATCAACACTATTTAGACCTAAGCTACCTCTTAAACAATTCTTTAAAAAACGTTTAGCTTTAGGACTTTTTGAAATTAAAAATAAACCTGTAGCCACAGAAACTCCTGCCGCGGCAATCAATAAATTTCTTTTGGTATTATTATTTCCAATCATTATTTAACAACTTAATAACTCAAAAACGATGAATAATACTTTTTGTTTTAATAAGCATAACTCAACGTTCTAATTTAGTAAATATACACAAAGCTAATCACTAAAAACATGAAGTAATTTTAGGAAATTGTAAAATTTGTATTAAAAAATATACTTGAAAAATTATATGAAAAGTCCACCTGACTTTAGGCTAACAAAAAACATAAAAATGTGACAGGATGACCCTGTTATAGAGTTTTTCGAGAGCATAGTAAAAAGCCAGCACCATGCTGCGCTTTATATGCTTCTCTGAAATGCCATTTGACCTGGCAATATCACTTGCCTTAACGCCTTTTTCGTGCTGTCTCAATATTAAAACAATCCGTGCTTCCGTAAATTGTGTTGTTTTCACAATTATTAATTAAAAATAGTGTCTTTTTCTAATTTTAATCGGACCAATTTCGGCGAAGCACACACCTCCACGATATATACTTGGATAAAATGTTGATTTTCCTGCCTTGTTTTTATAGACTGTTGCTTGACCACGGTAAAAAATTAAGTGGTCTTTAATCTTAAAAGCAAGTTTGGCAGTATGTTCTACAAGCTCTCTGAATGTCGAAACAGGAAAAGATTCAACAGAGTCGACTTTTAGCACAAATGTTGAATAGAATTACCAATCTTCAACCTTGCACAAAAGCTCAATAGAAGTACTTCTCCGGCTCTATTGCCAATTTGTTTGTTACCTGCTGGCCTTATTGTCATTAGTTATTTTTTGTTGTTCTTTCCATAGTTGTTTATATTTCCTATATTTCAAGAACAAGATCAAAGTGATTGTCGGATGTAATATTACAAATAACAGCACATTTAATTGCTGATAGGTAATGCCAAGAACATTACTCATTACTTGCATAATTTTTACACATATCCAAAATACTGTTTCCATTATTTACTTTTCTGTTCAATTATTTTTAATTTCCAAAAGTTTATACCACTCGCCACAATTAGTGCGATGTCATTACGTAGTCTGATGGACCAATCAATATGTCGCAATGTCAATTACCATTTAGTCTAAAAACAATGAAAGTCCAAATTAGAGCTGCTAGAAAAGCAACACCAAAGCACATTAATTCCTTTTTTCTAATTTTTTCTTTTGAAATTTCCTGATTATTATTCTAAAGCTATCAAAAAAACTGGCAAAAAACTGTGTCAATAAAAAAATACTATTAAAAGTCCTAATGGTTGCCAATAATCCTTGTTCGTAAAGAAAAAAGTCCCGTACTTCGCCTGTCTCATATATATGTTGTTGGCAAAGTCCTAAAACTGTTAAAGTTAAAATTATAGAAAGTAAGCTTCCTAAAAAAATATTTTATAAATTCTTTTCTTAAATTTTATCCAGTTCATTATATTTTATCTTGTGTTTCGGTTTTCTATGCTTGTAGGTAACGTTGAAGCATTAGCGGAGGTGGGGAAATAGAATTTCCACAGCCTGGCGGCAGCAACCTGTTATTGATTTCCGTGATTTAAGCCGCCGATATAAAGTTCAATAGAATTACCCAAAGCTCAAAGCACCTACCAAAGCCCCCCTTATGCCAATACAATGTTGGTGGCAGTACTATGGATTTATCATTAACACCTTTCTCATACTTTCTGGTAATATATATTTTACTCCAAAATTCCAATCTTCATTTAAAAACCATTCGCCGTATAAGCAAATGGTATACGCATCTTCGTGTTTAGTACAAATGCAAAATTGTCCAATGTCACCCTGTGCAAAAGAAGTACTTAATTGAAAATATTTTCCAATTATTCTAAGGTTGTAATCCTTATTGATTAAAGATTGAATAAAGATGTTTTCTAAAAATAAAGGCATATCTATCGCCTGATCTGTCTCTAAAATGTCTTTTAAAGACTTGGTTTTTAATACCGTAAAACTAATAGTAGCTCCTGTTTTGTCGTAGGAATTAACCTTTGTAATTTGGCCGTAGCAAAACTTTGTCTTTTCAAATTCCTCTTCTTTTTCATATCCATCGTAAAATACTTTAGGGCATTGATAGAATAGCCAAAATTTCGAATGCAAGCTAAATCTTCCTGGTTGTTTTAAAAACACATAGTATGTATGTCCAACATATGGACTTTGTTCTAAAGCGTAATTGGTTTCCAAATTATCTTTCCAGAGAGAGCGTCTCGCAATAATTTCTGTTTTATAATTATCTATTTCGCCTTCTAAAGGTCGACAGATGGAGCAATCCCCTATTATGATTTCCTCTCTTTGCATGGTTTTTCCAAGTATTGCCACCAACGGAAAAAGTATTACCGAAGGACGGGATTTAACTAACGAAAAGTTCTATAAAAACTGAACTAAGCAAAAACTTTTTTCTTTTGCCAAATTAGTAAAATAAAAAAGGGTTTTGCGGATAAATATCACTAAATATTCAACTTTACCGAAACTCCGTCTTTTGCCAATACAATGTTAGTGGTAGTTTTAACTTCGGGATACTATTTTTTGAGTTCTATTATTTGAATTTTGTTTGTCTAGCCTGCTGATTTCCAACTATAAATACGGCTACTTAAATCCTAATTTTTTTGTCATATTAATTTAACGATTTGTATTCAAAGTTAAGTTTAGTTTTTAACAAAAGTGTAATGCAAGATGCCAAAACAAACGGAAATGTAAGTTGGGTAATATCAAATTTCGTCATCAATAGACTAATGCCAAGTGATAACAATACAGAAATTAAAACCCAAATGCCGTCCTTGACCTGAATGTCTGCAAATACTATTGCACACAGTACAGCGTTATAGCCATATAGTCCAAGGTTAATATCATTGATTGGTGCAGAAAATTTGAATGCGATAATAGTAGACAGAATTGCTCCTAAAAGTCCATATAATGCTGAAATGCGTGAACTAATAAATACTGCGGTAAAAAATAATATTCCTGATACTAAACTGTCTTGAAAAATTACTTGTCCGTAGCTTTTAAAAGCATTAGCTAAGTAACCGGTTGTTTGGTTAATAGATGGAATTGGTTCTGCTAATAAATATATATTATAATTGTTATTAATGAATAATATTAGCCAAGTTATCAAAACAAACGGTAACGTAAATACAGGTATTTTCCGTTTAATAAAAAAGTGCTGTATTATTGTTGCCAATGTTGAACCTAAAATGATAAATACCCAACTCAAAAACACTGGCTTTAAGAACAATACTACAGCAACGCCAACCAAAGCCGCACTAAATCCGTAAAGTCCTTTGTCAATTTCTGTTTTGGGATATTTTAATAAAAATGCTGTGGTTGTTCCGCATATAGTTGCTAAAAGTGAAGCACAACCCATTAGAAATGAGCCGTAAAAAATGCCAAAAAGAAAAAGTAAGCCAGTAATACTATTTTCTTGAAGCATTATTTGTCCATATCCTTTTAACAATATTGATGTAACTGAAACGGTCTTACCAGCTAATCCATTTATAGTGTCAATTTTCCATCTCATTGTAGTGATTCTATCTTTTGTTTTTTAATTTTATAATTATCCTATTGTGATAGAGTATGGTCTGCAAAAATTACCTTGAACGTTTCTCGGCTTTGCGTTGTGGGGGATTTTTAGCACAAATGTTCATTTGAAAACCAAATGTTGAACCTTGTACAAATGTTTCATAGAAGCACTTCAGCCCCCATAACGCAAAACCGATGTTAGCATCTGTTATTGCTCGTTTTCTTTTATCAGTTGTTTAGATGTTTCCACAAAATCTTTCCAAATATTTTTATCGGCATAATAGTACTTAGCTTCTTCAATATAATTTGAGAGTATTCTATACCAAAAAATTTGTCTGCCTGAATGAATCTTTTTAAACATCTTTCGATCAAGCAAATTTTCTTGATATGCTGCTGATAAATTTTGAAAGTCGTTTAAAAGTTGATTTATTGAAAAAGCTGCATCGTGATTATTGATAATTTTTTTACATTCTTCATTTGTTAATTGCCAATCGCTTCCATATCTAAATGATATTTTTAAGTCTTCAATTTTTTTTCTAGCCTCACTTTCGAGTTTTGCAGTAATTTCAGTATTGATGAAATTATAATTTGATGCTCTTCGATTCCATTTTGTCGTTTGCCTAATTTGAAAAATTATAACGGCTAAACCTAGAATGGTTGTTATTTGTGCAAGTATTCCAATTATATCATTGTAAGCGCTCATGTTCAGGTTTTTATAATTGCTGCTAACGGTTCGGGGCTTTGCGACGGGCGGGTTTCGGAGCACTACACTGTCAACCAGCACTGAACTTGAATAGAAGCACAAAGCTCCAAGTTTGCACGTCACCCCACCTGACGCAAAACCCGTGTTAGCTGCTGGGTATTTGTTCTTTAATATTGTCAATTTCGTTATTAATGTTTTGAAAGTCATTGTTTATTTTTTCAAACAAGTCATTAAAAGTTAATCTTTCAATTTTTTCATATTGGTATTTAAAAGTGTCACCATAGTTTAGGTAAGGCTTTTTCCCTCTTCCTGAAAATGTATTGTTGAGAAACAAGTTGCTGTCAATTAAATTTTCTGCGAATTTTCCCGCTTTTCTTCCAATTACAAATTTTCTGTATTGTATATCCTCAATCTGAACACCTAATTTATAGCCGTCTTGTAAGTCAAGAACAAAGTCGATTGTTGCTTTTTGATTGTTGATGCTGTATGCTGTCGTTATGTTATGACTGTTTGATTTGCTAAAATGGATTAACAAGTGGCTTGCTCTTAATTTCTGATAACCTTCCCAAAGTTTTATTTCGTTTAGTTTACCGTATAGAACTTTGTTTAATGAAATGGCAAAATCGTATTCCTGCTTTATTTCCAACTGTTTGGATAATTCGGATAAATTAAATGCAAACTGTTTGTAATCCGATATTAAGCTTTGGTAGTAAGTGTCATTCGTGAATTTGTTTGGTTCTATAGAATCAGAAATAGTTCTATATGTTTTGACTGTCCAACCTTCAAAAAACAAATCATTTGTCCAAAATAAAGTTGTAAGCACAAACTCAATATCAGTTTTTCCAAATGAGTGTTTAATTCGTTCAAGCTGTGCTGATGTTGGAAAGTCTTTGACTTTGTTTTCTATTGCAATTTTGTCTACCACATACAGGTCAACACTAGCTTTGAATTCTCCATTGCTTTGATTGTATTCTCTTTTGAAAGTAATGTCGTTGTTTAATGTTTTGTCGCTAAAAAGTTTTGCTGTTTCAATTTTATTCAAAGTTGATAACCAAAACCAAAAATTAGAGTGGAATAACTCTCTTGAAGAAAGGAAAAGATAAAATAAAGGACTTGCTTTAAGTTTTTCTATTGTCGTGTCAATATTATTCATTTTTCTTGCTGTGTCGTTGTTTTACCTTGCAGCTAACGTTTTTGCGCTTGGCGTTCGTGCGGGATTTCGGAGCACCAAACTGTCAATCCAGTACTAAAGTTGATTTGAAAAACTGAACTTAAATTGAAGCACTTCACCCCGCATGACGCCAAACGCATGTTGTGTGCTGTGGTTTTGCCATGCTATATTCCATAAATCTTACTAACAAACTTGTATGCTCTTTTTTCACCAGTCTCAGGATGAACCCAATCATCAATCGCTTTAGGTATGGAAGTTAGAATATAAGCATTGTCATAAGTTACATCACCATTTCTTATTCTTCCGTAAAAATCTTGGTCGGTCATAGAGACACCTGTAATTCTAAATCTAGCACCATCCCAATTAAAATCAATTTTCGCTCTATCCCACTCATTTTTATATATTCTGACATTTGTCACTATCATAAATGATTCTGTTGGTGCAGTTACAGAATTAAATTCCTGTTCATTTAAAAATGTTTTGTAATTACCCCAAAAGCCTTTATAGGAGTATTGTTGATAAGCCCATTCTAAAACATCTTGGTTTCTATTGCCTACTTTCCTACAAGAGTTATTGTCAATTACCCAGTTTTCTTGTTGTTTGCCTTGAGGCATATGTCTTCCGTCAAATTCAATTATGTCTAATGGGCTTGCAAAGTCAATTTCATGACCTTGTACAGCTCCAGCATGTCCATCGTCACGAACAATTCTTATCCATTTAGTAGGGTCGTCCAAGTCCAGACCTCCAGGACATAATCCACCAGTTTTGCAACTTACGGCTAGTAATAAAACTCGCTTTCTCATTTTAAATGCTTTCCAAATTTAATGTCGTTGCTAAATTTTTTTAATAACATATCAGAAATTAACCTACGATGGCATTTTTCTGTAGTATGTTCAGAGCAAAGAAGTGCTACGTTTTTGTAATCCTTAAATTGCTCGACAAAGTTTTCAATTTTAGATTCCTTCTCTAAATACTTGTTGAATTCCATTTCAAACAACGTATAATCTTTGCTCATTGCAGACCCTTTAGTTCTAACCTCTTTTAATAATTTTTCTTGAGGTGCTAAGTCTACCCTGTGAACATACTTGCAACCATTTGCCAATTTGTCCAAGAAGTAGGGCAAGTCCTTCTCAAACGCAAATCTTGATAATTGTCCGTTAGGATTTAGCCTAACATCAATCAGACAATCTATATTATTGTCTTTTAGTAATCCAAAAAAATCCTCTGCGGATTTTTGAGTAAAGCCGATGCTAAATAAATTAATCATATTCTATGTTGTTTTGATTTTTAGTTTCCATTTTCCAACCATGCAATAAATTCCAATATCTATCGCAAAAGTCAATTACTTTATCCTGCACTGTGCTACCAAAATAATTATTGATTTTAGCAGGTTCAAAAAAACTGGAATTTAGAACATCCAATTTTTTTATTTCAGTTTTATTAAATACGACCTCAGATAACTCCTTATTTATTTCTGCACTAGAGACAGTAACAATTTCACCAAGTTTGTTTTTTGTTATATGATGCACTTCAATCCAATCCCCAAACTTTTCTTCAATTTTTTTACTTACGAAAAAAAATCTGTGACAATCAACCGGTCTTTTCTCACTACACATAAGTGCAAGTGTGTAATCATTGTCATATGCTCTTTCAATTCTTTTTATTCCTTCTGAGAAATATTCATCTTTTCTAAACTTCTGAAAATCTACAATCTGCTCATAGGCATAGAGTTCAGTATTTTCTGGTCTATTGCTCTTTGAAATAGGAAAAATGTCTTCAAAAAATATATCAGAAGCTTTCGAGAATACATCTTGCATCGGACTTGCCTTTGCACCAAGTTCAGGCACATGACCGTAGGTAATAGAAAAATGTTTAGCTGCCACTTTTAGGTTGTCCGCATTGCATTGTGGAAACTGTTTTGAATAGGGCATAGACCGAACATCAATTAGATGTGATACATTGAAATGTTTCAAAGTAGTTAGCATGCTTTCAATGTCAATAATTGACCCATTTTGAAACAATGTATAACCCAATGTATATAATTTTCGTTTTTCCATTTTATAAATTTCTCAAATTTGTGTTTTGGTTGATTTTGTTAATACTTTCATCAGTCAAAACTACTTCTATTTGGTTGTTTTCTCGATTATATTTGAAGGCTTCTGAATACTTGGTTAAGAGTTCACCTACCTTTTGGTTGTATTCCGTTTCATCATAATCAATCAATAACTTTTTTGGTTTCGCCAAGTTGTTTATGAATAGTAAAATATACTCTTCAAGCCCCATTTCAAAATACCTGCAACTTAATGCCCAGTTATGGATATGAAATATTTCCATAGTGTGACTGTATGTAATTGCTGAGCAAATACCAAGGTTGTCGCCATTTTCCCTAATTATTTCAAAATATAATGAGCATGCATCATTACCAAAATCATTATCGTTTCGTGAAAATTTAAATTGGTTTGATTTTGAGAATAACTTTATTGACTCGCAGTGACCTTCGTCAGTAATTGTCTTGATAGATAGCTTAGGTAAAGAGTTTTGAATACGCTCTGCTTGTATAATTCTAAATTGCTTTCTTCTATTCTGAGAATTTAAGGACAACTCATTTCTTTCAAAAGCACAACTAACAGATAATGTAGTAACTAAGTCAATGTGGTTTGTCCATTCTGGAACAAAGACTGTAGGCAATTTGGTTTTTACTTCATCTCTGACTATTTGATTGTCGTCAATAAAAATGATTGAGTTTGGCAAAATGGAAAGCTGTTCAGATATGATTTTAATATTGTCACTTTTATCGTTGTTATTTGCAATGATGTAATCAATCTGATTTTTCAACGGAAAAATAGTCTCATCTAATTCATTAATTGTTGATTCAATCAAATTTGTGTTATTTCTCGAACAAAGAGCAAGAAATAATCCTAACTCTTTACCTAATGTTTTAATAAATTTCATGAACTCGATAAATGGTGCCCCCTTTTCGGAATTCATGTTTTCTCTGATTTTTTCTATTCCATCTTCTGAAAGGGTTCCCATCCAAAGGGTATCGTCTAAATCAAGGACTATTGCTTTATACAGTGTTTTTAATTTACCTATTATTTCTGCAATAATCTTGGTTATGATTACACCTACTACAGTTATGTCAGTTTTGCTAGAAAGTTCAACTATAGCGGGTAAGTTTTTAACTTGATATTTAAAGTTATATGTCGTGTCCTTTGTTGTATTCTTGCAAGTAACAGTTATTTCATTTATTCTTTCTTGGTTGCCTTCATTTTCTATGGTGAAATTGTGCTGTTTGAGTTCTCTAAGCAATTCATCAAAGAGTTGGTCGCCTTTAGGAATAAAATTATTAAGTCCATTTATGACAATATGAAATTCATCTGAGTTGTAGTCACGAAATTTTTTTACATAGTCATTTATGTAAACCATTAGAAATGGGTTGCTAATCTCCGAAGAATTAATTCTGATGTTTTCTGACTTAGCCATTCTGTAATTTCATTAATAAAGCAGTGTTTGTCTGTTTCGGATTTTCATTTCTTGTTAAGCTGTCGTCTTTTACCATTGCACACAACGTTTTGCGTGTTGCCGCAGTTGGCGATTTCGGAGCACTTCACTGTCACCCAGCACTAAAGTTTGATAGTAGCACTCATCTTCAATTTTGCACGTCACCGCCAATTGAGGCAACACGCTGTTGGCAGCTGGTGTTCTGTCTGTTCGTCTTTGTAAACCATTGTCAGTGTTGAGTTTCAGTGTCATTGTCCGTTTGCTTTTTTGTTTATCTGAGTCGGGTTGTGCATAGCGTTTTTTATTTTTTGATGGGTCGGGACATTTTTTAAAAACAATTTTTCTTGCGTTGGCTTTGCAAGCTCTTTGACAAAGCTTTGGACTGTGCTTGGGCTTGTGCGGCTTTGGCAATGTGCTTGCAAAATATTGAGAGATTTAAATGATTTCATTTGTAAATAAAAAGTCTTTTAATGATTCTGCTACTGCTTTTGCTAATGGAACAGGAACACCATTACCAATCATTTTAAATTTCTTCGATAATGAAATTTCTGACGGAAGTATATATTCATCAGGCACACCTTGTATTCTTAGAGCCTCCCTCGCAGATAAACGTCTATTTAAATATGGGTGCAAATGAACTTCGTTATTTCCGTAGCAAGCTGTCGGACTGTATTTAAAACGATGAAGTCGTTTAAATGATGGTCTATTCGTTTCACCTTCAGCTATTTTATTTAATTCAGATATAGGCTTGTATAAGGTAAATACCTCATTCGCATTCGGAATTACATCAATTTTACTATTTGGAACTAAACAGCTTTCAACACACAATTCAAAAGGAACATCTTCCGGTTTTTTCAATTTGTTCCCAAAAGAAACTTGTTTCCCCCAATTATACTTTGTCGCAGAATCCTGATATTTCTCGTTTACAGGAAACGGGAACCATTTACCAAACAGTGCTTGTTCAATGGCTTGTTTGTTCAAACAATCTTTTCTAATACCTATAAAAAATACACGTTCTCTGTGTTGCGGTACACCATAATTCAACGAATTAAGTTTTTCGTGGTCAACGTAGTATTCTTTTTCAACTCGCTTCAACAGCGTTTGTAAATATTCTTTTGTGTCTTTTCTTTTTGTTAAACCGGTTACATTTTCCATAACGAAAAACGTTGGTTTTAATTCCAAGATTTTATCAAAGTAAACAATTGTAAGTTTTCCTCTTTCTCCACCAAAACCTTTTAATGAACCATTCATACTAAAGTCCTGACAAGGCGGGCCTCCAATCATTCCAAAATGCTTCGGCTTACCATTTGGAAAAGCTTCAGAAACAATTTCTTTTGATGTTACTTCAACGATTGATTTAGTATTAAAAATTTCCGCTTTAATTCCATTGCCTTTAGATTTTCTCCACGAAGTCACACCAGCAGCGTGAAGTTTAGCAAAAACTTCATCAAATTCATTTGTCCAAATTACTTCAAATCCGGCTTGCTCAAAACCCATATCCATAAATCCTCCTCCAGAAAAAAAAGAAAGTATCGGAATTTTATGTTCTTTATTCTTACTCATAAATTATTGTCGTGTCAGTAGCAGAATAAACAAATTCTTTTGCTTCATTTCTTACATTGTAAATTCTAATTTGTTTGTTCTTGTTTCTGTTTAGTTCATCAAATTCTTCCTCAGAAAAATTTTTAATGGTTAAATTCATATTTCCATTTTGTAAAAATAAACTCACATTTCCATTCTGAAATTTCTTCACGTCTTTAATTTCACCCAACACATCGTTGAAAGAAAAATCTGTTTCAAGTTTCTTATGAAAGAAAGAACAAGCTGGTCTGTAAAGACAATACTTGCAATTTTCTTGTTTTGGATTTGCTGAAAATGATTTTGTTTTTATGCTATCATTAGTAGATTTTAAAAGGCTTTTCGCTTCATCAAAAAGCGATTTACATTCTTGTTGTGAAAACTCAACCGGAAATTTCTGTTTAGCTAAATCAACCAAACTCAAGTCCGTTGGGAACTTGTTTGTGTTTTGAAAATACAAGTAAGCATAAAGTTTAAGTTGTTCTTTGTATTCATTCTTTACATCTGAATAAATTTCGCCTTCATCATCTAAGCAATCTTGTGTAATTGCTCCGGTTTTAAAGTCAATTATTTCAATTTCGTTTCCGTTTTCAATCACTAAATCAACTTTTCCGCCAATCAATTTGTCGTTTGATTCAAACCATTTTTCAGAAACAAATTTGATGTTACCCAAACTTGTAATTTTTTCGGATTCGCTTCGCAAATGCTTTTTTAGTTGAATTTTCTTCAACCCAAAATTTCGTAATTTAACTTTTAGCGGAACAAAAAAACCAAAGCCTTTTTGTTTTAAATCTTCTTCAAGTGCTTTCACTTGCTTGTCAAATTCCGCATTAAAATCATCTTCACTTTTCACAATTCCTTTTGCAATCAGCTCAAGCATTTTGTGCAAAACTGTGCCGAAATACGCATTTGGCGAAAGTGGAAGTAACGGCTTCTTTTTAAACGCTTCTGCCAATAATGATTTGTAAGCACAATTTTTCATTGAATAAAATTGGCTTGGCGAAATACGTTTGATTTCCTTAAAATTCGTTTCTCCAATTTTATTCATCATCTCTCAATTAATTTTTCATAACACCAACCCGGTCTGCGATGCAAGTTAAAGGTGTCAATTATGCTAATTTTCCCACCGTTACTTTCTGTATGTAGTTTTATTTCATTGTAAATTTCCGCTAACCAATTTGCTTCTGTGAAATTTCTCATATTCCAAAATGGATGGATAATCATAACAACATTTCGTTGTCTATTACCCATTTTGATAATTGGCAACCCATTTACTTCTGTTCGTACTGCTGTATTTGAATGAGAATAGAATGAGAAAAAGAAAGAATCACGTAATTGTTTTGCAAAATCAAGCCAATTCTGCAATTCAATAAAGTTAAAATTTCCGTCCGCACCACAAACAAAAGTTGAATCATTCATTACACGAAGCATTGATAAACCTAAACGCCAATCAAGCAAACTATGATAATTCATATTTCGGAACACTTTCAAACAATCATAACAAGCATCATCACATTTTCCTTGATGAGTTTGCGAATGAATTTTTCCTAAATAACTATTCGCATTGCTTGGATTTATAGATTCTGAAAGTATAATTGCAAGATTGTTGTATAAATATCTTACGAAGCCCGAACCATTTGGTAATTCATCAGTCAAGATAATTTCGGCAATCCTTCTTCCGTCTTCAAGAACTTTAACTGGAATATCCGCAATCTCAATTTCTGTTGGGTCAACGTCAAGTTTGTCTGCTAATATTCTTTGAAGTAAAAATGCTGCGGAATAATAACCGGAACGCACTCCGTTACTTTGTGCTTTGACGTGTGGCAAATCTGTTTCGCTAAAAAACATATTTAAGTCAAGTTCATAAGGAACATTTGTTGGTGCAATTCGGAAAATTTCGGTGTTTTTATTGCTGGCTAATGCAATTAGTTCATCAGAACTTGTTGGATTTGATTGAACAAACATTGAATGACCATTGCTGTCATTTGTTGGCAATGCTAAATCATTTAACAACCATTGATTGTTAAACCAAAATCCGCTTTGATTAAAAGGAAATTTATTATTTGTATTGTATAATCTTCCTGTAAAAAATTTATCAGAATTTGTATTCACACGCCAAGTAACATCATTATCAGAAATAGAAATTGAAGCGTTACTTATTGTTTCTACGTTTGCTGAACCGGTTTTCTCTGCAAAAATTGGCGGACGTGAAAGCAAAAATTCAGAATCATCTTTCGTGTCGCTTCCGGCTGAAAGATTTGTTCTGTATGCTCTTGGCGATTTCAGTTTAAATGGCGGTTGATATTTATTCGGATTCTCTTCACCACAATTTGGACAAACATCAAATTGACTTTGACTCTCCAATTCTGCTTTTCGTTCTTCCGAATACGTTTCAAAAAATCCGCAAGCCCTACAACGCACAAACCAACGGTTAAGTGAAAAGGGAAGTTGATTGGCTGTGTCAGCATTTTTAATTCCATTGTGAACATTGATAAAATCGCTTGTAAAACCAATTACTTGATGAATCGCTTTATCTTTTGTTTTCTGTGCTCCCGGTGCAAATTCATAAATTGCCATTGCTTGTGCTCTGTCAATTGAAAGTGGTTCTGGTTTCCTGTTAATACCGTGGTACAAGTTTTTAACTGTGGTTGGCATTCCAAACATTGGCAAAATTCCGCCTTCGGCAAATTTTTCAGAAATGTCATTACTTGCAATTTCTTCATTCTTGATAATGCTTTCTGCTTTTTCAATTAAACCATTTGGCGTTGTTGTATCTGCAACCCAATTTACAAATTCATCTTTTTTGTCTTTTAGCTGTGGCGTTAGTAATGCATCAACTGTTTGTTCGATGACAGTTCTGTTTTCATTTATCCAATTTGAAATTTCAGGTTTGTAAATCGTCCAACTATCAACTGAACCAAATTCTCCGTGAACACTTGATTTATCATCAGAAGTAATGTCAATCTCTTTTTCAACGTATGCTCTGCGAAAAATTTCTTTTGCAAGCAAACGTTTAAAAATCCTTTCTTGCCCCATTGTCAAGAAAGGAGTTGGTGGGGCATCGCCTGTAATTTTTTGAGGGTTAGCAAAGTAAAACTCATCGTGGCTTCTACCTCTACAAAATGTCAAAATAACGGAATAAGCTTGTCCTCTACGTCCTGCACGACCAACTCTTTGTTGATAGTTGAAACGTTGCGGTGGCATATTACCCAACATTACGGCTTGCAATGCACCAATATCAACACCAACTTCAAGTGTTGTTGTTACGCTTAATAAGTCTATTGTTTTTACTTGTTTGTTGCCTTCATCTGGTAAAATGATATTTCTGAAATGTCTTTGTCTTTCAAATTGGTCATCTGTTTGTCCGGTGAGTTCTTCGCAATGCAAACGGATTGGTTCACGTTGTTGTTTAATGGCGTTGTAAGAAAGATAATTTTCTTTCCAAACATCATCACAAATTCTGTCCGCTTGCTGTTGCAGTGCCGTAACAGAATGAGTGCAAATTCCACCGCTAAAATGCAAGTGTGGTCGGCTTCCTCTTTGACTTGTCCAAATTGAATCCGTTGAACGTGCCACTTTGATAAAAAGGTTTTCAATTTGAATGCCTGTGTCGCCTCTCATTAAACTACTTGTTGAAAGCGTATTAAAAACGGCATCGCCAATTTCGTTTTGATTTTTTGAATACCTTGTTTCAACTGCACGAATGTATTTTTTGACTTGTCCGGGTAAATCGTTGTATTGCGTAAAGTTGAATGGACTTGCATCTTCAACTTTGTTGTGTTTGTATTTATCACCTAAAATCCGGATTGTAGAATTTACGATTTGTAAAAAATCATCTTTTGCTAAAGCAACAATTCTTGCTTGGTCTGTGATAACCTGTAATTCAGGATTTATACAAACATAACCCAATGCGGAAGACTCAAACGAATAAAACAGCGAACCGAAAAACATTGTAGCGAGTCCGTCAAATGAACCTTCTTTCAATGCGTCAATGTAATCTTGGTTTGCACCGGCAGCCCATTGAAAATTTGTAAAATCAATAAGGTCATACCAAGGAACAAAATTGTTGTTCAATAACCTTGTTTGCAACGAAATGTCATTACCGCCTGGATTTATTCCTAAACCAACAAAGTGTTTAATGAGTGGTGCAAGATTTAATGAATTTGTGATGTGAACTAAACTTCTTACATTTAAAGTCAGCGAACGGATTTCATTCAACTTTATTTCTGCTTCTTGTTTCTCTCGTATGCGGCTTGCGTTTGTTCCGGTGTAAGCGGAATTTTCAACTAAGAATTCAATTTCATCAAAAATTGTTTGCGATTGCTCTTTTAATTCTTGTTGTCTTGCTGTATTTCCTTTGTCAAAAGCATCTACAATTTGAAAACGGAACATCAAGTTTGAATGCAATTCTTTGACTAAAACTTCACGCATTAAATCAGAAAAGTGATTGCGTTCAATTCCGTTTGCAATTTGTGCCGCATCTTCTCTGCTATCGGAAAATACGACTAATTTTCTTTCTGTTTCGTTACTCGGAAGTTGATACATCAATTCCTTTGCAAACATTTGTGTTGTTTTAGCGAAACCGGTTCTAAAACCACGAATAGAAGAAGTTTTATTTTTATTCCAATCTTGTCGTCTTTTTTGATGATTTACGCCACAACTTGGACAAACGCTTGGTAATGCTTTGTGTGTTTCAATCGTAGAAATGTTTCCATTTGCATCAGGCAAAGCAATGTCACGATTTGAATTGTTTGTAATGATGAAATAATATCCTTTTATCCATTGTTCAGGTTTTTCGTCCGCCTTGTTATGTGAATTATCAATGTCGCCCGAAATACAATTCAGTGAAGCAGGAATCCAATCTGCAAGAAAATCAGTTTGATTAAAACCGTTCATAGTTGGTTGTCGCCAACCAACTTGCGGAATACCTGCTTCCGCATCGTGTGGCGTGAATTGTTGATTTCCGCAAGCCCAAAATACAGCGTATTCTTGGTAACTTCGTCTTTCAACCAATTTTGCAGGCGTTTTTTCAGGAATACCTTCAATGTTAGGGCTAATCGGAAGCATTTCAAAAGAGTTGTTTCCTGATTCATTTCTTGTTACCAATCGGCTACCACCAAATAAGGTTGTTCCGCAATTATCACAATAGAGCAATTCTAAAACACGGTTTCCATTTTCCGAATTTATACGTGTGGTAGAATATAATTTTCCAACTGTTCTTTCTTCGTCTGAATATGCTTCGTTAATTTCATCTGGCTTAACAGATGCCCAAATTCCTTCAATGTTTCTAAAGAAATAGTGAAATCTAAAACGTGGTAACTTCCTATCATCAGGAATTGTTTTTGCAATGTCTTCAAATTCTTTTTCGTCTAACATTGCTCTTACAATCAACAAACCACGCAAAGCATTTTCTAAATCTTTTTTATTGGATGTTCTTTCAAAAATTGTTTCAGCAAAATATTTTCCGTTATCATTATCACCGTTTGCTTGGGTTGAACAAACTGCTTTGTAATCTTGACAAGGCGAAAACAAACGTTCTTTTAATTGAAAGCTTGGATTGATTATTACTGATATTAATTTTGAAATTCCGTTTCCGTCTTGTGGTAAATTAAACGCTGTTGCAAGTTGTGTTGCACTTGCTTCACAAGTTGAAATGAAATTTACGTCAGTAATATTTCCTTTTACTTCCGAAAATTTATTCGCAATTTCTTTGAAAGGATTTATTGGAAGTTTTATTCCATTTTCAGGGAACGCATTAATAGGATTATTTTTTCCTTCAATAATTTTGAATGGTTTTTCTGTTCCAAAAAAGTCCTTCAAAAACTGCTTGCTTTCCTGTCCTTCTTTCGTTTCTTCTTTTGCTTCCAACGAAGCACTTGAAGCAAGAATTCGCAATTGTGGGTGATTAGGATTTAACCCTAAACGATTAAGAACAAGTTTGAGCAAATATGCAACTTCTGTTCCTTGCGTTCCTCTGTATAAATGCAACTCGTCAATGATTAAGTGAAAAATGTTGTTTTCGTTTTCTTCTAACCATTGTCTTGTTTCATTAAAAATTCCTTTGTCAATATCACGCATTAACATTATGCTCAACATTGAGTAGTTTGTAATCATAATGTCCGGTGGTGCAACTTGCATATCAAAACGACTTCTCATTTCTGCACCGTCTAAGCGTTGGAAAAATGATTTTAAATCTTTTGCTTCGTTTCCTGTTTTTCCTGTTTGTTGAATGTATTGTGCAACACGGTTTGAGTCCGTCTCAATTTGCTGTAACTGTTCTTTGAGTTGATTTACTTTGTTTGTATTGATTGCAAAAGTTCCGTCATCTTTTATTTTCTTCAACTCACCGGCAACAGGTGAACTTCCGTTGTATCGTCCAAAATAAATTTTATTTCCGTTTGTGTTTTCGCTCAACCAATTTCTTGTGTCGTCAGAATCTAACGCTTTACGCAAACGACTCATTTGGTCTTCCACCAAAGCGTTCATTGGATAAAGAATTAATGCTCTTACACCGGCTTTTCGTGTTTCGTGATTGCGTTGTCTTACATCGTTGCTTAACGTGAAATTTGATGTATTAACAATTTGCCTTGCAGAAATTCCACCATTTTCACGCCACCAAGTATTTATGCTTGTAGATTGTTGATTGGGTGCTGTCCAATTTGCAAGTTCTTTTGAAAGTTGAGCAAACAACGGAAGCAAAAAAGATTCTGTTTTTCCTGAACCTGTACCGGAAGTGATAATACAATTATTTCCGAGCAATGCTTGTTTCAACATTTCTGCTTGGTGCGAATGCAAAGGGAAATTCCCTACAAGTCCGGTATTTACAAGTCCTTTGAATGTTTCGACTTCTCCTTCGTTCAAAGCATTTCCTAAATCTTCTGCTGTTAAGTCATTTATTTTTTTTCCACTTGAAACATAGTCGGGCAATGGTTCAATCCAAGGTTTACGATAAAGAACTCTGTCGTAATTCAGTAAATCGTTACGCTCTTTTTCAACGCCTTCAAACTTCGTTCCGAACGCAGTTTTCACATAGCGTATAAAATTTTCTTTTATGGTTTCAAACGAACCAATTGGGTCTTTCATAATGTTGTATTTATTGCTGTTTGACCTAATTTTAATCTAAATAAGTTTTGAGTGAAAATGCCAACTACATTTTCATAAACCCTGTATTTCTTTCCGTTAATTTCTTTGAAGTCGGGTGCTTTCCCGCTTAACAACATAATTGCTTCCGACAATAATCTTGGCAAAGGGGTTGCAATAGGAATTGCAACTTTTTTGCTTGAGTTGTCAAACAAAATAACTTCCTTTTGGAAGTGTTTCAACGCAATAAATCTTCCCCAATTCATATCAACTTTATAGCATTTATTGTTTTTCCAAAGTTTGAACTCATAAGTATATTCATTTAGTTTGTATCTAACTAATGAGAATGATTTGTCAAAAGTGGGTGTTTCATTTTTGTCAAAATCTAATGTATCAGGATTGAAAATGTATCTCGCCCAATCGTAATCATTTTCATTAGTTTCTTGTAATGTTTCTTCGTAATCTGTAATGGTTGCAGAAAAATCTTGCAATGCAACTTGCGGATAATAATCCGTTGTAAATTTTATATTCAATTCGTTTGCAAATGTTTTAATACTGTTTTCTCCATAGGAATCATTTGCTTGTTGAAAAGCCCTTATGGTAATTACATCAGGCAAAAGCAATCTTTCGTTTGAAGAAAATTGCTTTGTAATTTCTACTTGCAAATTGTACTTTGGTCCTGTGGTTATGATTTTTTCAATTAACGCTGTATCTCTTGCTCCAATCAGTAAAACTTTTCTCCCTTTTTCTGCCGGTATGAAAATAAATTGCGGTGGATTTAAAATAATCTTTTTCGTTTCATAATCGAAGTCAAGTATTCCGATGAAATCGTAAAAATTCAATGACGCTCTTTTGAGTTTTGTAAGATTGTAGTTTGTGTTTGCCTGATATTCAGGAAATTCTTTTGAATAGAAAAATTCAAACGCCTTGAAAAAATCCTCCGTTGTAAGCTCGCTTTTCAATGATAGAAAATTGCAAAGATTATTTCCATTGTGATTGTTGAAAATAGCACTTGAAATGTTTGGTTGTGTTTCTTGGAATGTAGAAGTAAAAAGTGAGCCATAAGTAGAGATATATCTTTGGCTTGACATCATTGGATTTATAATATTGCTACCCAAACAAAACTGCTCTACATCTGTTGCAACGTTTCGTCCAAATGAATCTCGTTTCGGTAAGTTTGAGCCGTCAACTTTAATTGCTGTATTATCTGATGAAACAAGATTGTATGCAAGTGTATTTCCTGAAAAAGTTTCATCTTCAACTTTAATATAAAAATCTGTATTTATTGCCGTTTTTGCTGGTAACAACCAACGATTGTTGAGCGATGTTATTTTAGAAAGAAATATTTTTTCGTCCGTATCTTTGTATTGCAAATACACTTTTTCGTTACCGTCAGAATTAATAATTTCAACTTCCGGTAAAAATTCATTTGAGTATGTTCTGAAATTAATTTTTAAACCACCAACTAATTCAATTCGTTTTTCGGTATAGAGTGTAAGAAGTGGAATTTCGGTAAGTCCTTGTGTTGGGTTACGAAACCAAAACAAAGAATAGTTGTCAGGCAAACCTTCAAAATCTTCTTGTTTGAAATTTCCGTTACCAAATGTTTTGCCCCATTCTTTTACAAGGCCCTGTTTGTCGTTTTTGCATAGCAAATACATTCGTTCTGTTTTGGAAAGAAAGTCCGTTTCAATCCAAAAATCGTTGCTTAATTGAAACGTTCCCGCACTTACAAATAATCTCACATCACGAATTGGAAATTTAGCAAGCCATTTATTGAAATTGTCTTTTAGTTCAAGACCTTCTTTAAATTCAAGCGGTAGTGTTTTTGACCAACCGTTGATTTCATACAAGTTTTCGTGTTCGCTAAATTTTAAATCTTCCGGATAATCATTTGAGGAATACATTCTGTAAGAAAACGAAATAACTTCATCATTTGTGTTTACTTTGAATTGAAGAAACAATGGGGCAACCGTGTAATTCCTTTTCTTTCTTGTTATTGTTCCTTCTTCAATTTCTTCGTGTGTTTCGCCTGACCATTTTTTGTATTGGCGTTGGATTGTTTGAATGATTGAGTTGGATAACTCATCATCTTTTTTCAAAAAATCTAACGTACTTTTCGGAATTAAATCTGTTCTACTGTTTTTGATTTTTTCTTGTAAAAACTTGTCATCATAAAACGTGTCCGGAACTAAACCAATAGACTCAAATAGTTCCGGTAAACGATTCAAAAATTTTGGCGGTAAAACACATTGCGAAAAAACTTTACCAACATAAACCCAATTTGCATTTGAAAAGGGAACTACATTAAACAAACCTAAATCACCATTTTTTTTGATATTAGCCCAATTCGCCAAATCTTCCCACAAACTATTTATTTGATTGTTGCTAAAATCGCTTGTTCCTATGTTCTCATTTATTTGATTACTTTGTAAAAAAGTATTAAGCCTGCCGTAATAGTTGTTTGCTCTTAGGTTAGTGTTGTCAATACTTTCAATTAAAGGTAGCACGAAGAAAGTCAAATAAGAAATGTAAGGTGGATATAAAACAGGAACATCGTCTATTGTGGCAAATGTTCCGTCCGCTTTTTTTAAGCCGATAAGATTGTTTTTGGAATGAGCGTGTTTTGCCTTTGCAATCACATTTCCGTTTGAGCCCGGAATGCCTCGTTTAATAGAATTGATAAAATCAGTCCAAATTTCGTCTTCTGTTTCTTCGTTGAAATTTTGCCTCGCTAAACCAATAATATCATTCTTGGTTAGATACAAATGAATATCCTTTCCTGCATTGTCAGGATTGAAAAAATAAGCCGATATGATATTATTCCATTCTAAATACTTCATCATAGATTCAATAAAGTAAATTTTGTTTACAAATCAGCGTTGATAATAAGTGGCTCTTTTGGCTTTGCGAAGGGTCGGCTTGGCGGGCAGGGGCAAAGCTAAATGTGCCACTTGCGTGCTGGCTTAAAATTGTTTTTAAAAAATGCGGGTGGGGAAAAAATAAAAAACATAGGGTTGGCAATGAGGGTCGGCTTACTCGTTGTCCGCTTGTAATATCGTTTCTATGTTTTTGGTCACCTGTCAAAATGGTTTACTTTATTTCTGTTTTTAGTCGTCTGTTTGTCGTTGTGGAGTCGTCTTTACACTTGCTGCCAACAATTGTATTAGCGAAACTAATATACAAAAAGTTTCGCCAATACATCCTTATAGACGAATCGCGTGTCACAAGCATTAAATATAATACAATACGCTATTATTTAACCGTTTAATTAATTTAAAAATCATGAATAGCGAAACAAATCTTATTATTTCATCGTTATCGTAATTATGGAAAGCGAAGTTATATTGAAGACATTTCAAACAAAATTGAGCACACAGAGATACGCCAAGAATACTATTAAGTCATATATGGACTATGCTAGCCTATTTTTGAAGCATCTCAATGAATAACCATCCTTAAAAGATGTGCCCGTGACTGCTATAGAATCTTTCATTAATGAAAAAGTTCTTAAAGAGCAGATCAGTGTTTCCTATCAGAAAGGTTTAGTTGGAGCTATTAAGAAGCTATACGAATTGACACTTAACCAAAAGGTTCAGCTCGATTACTTATATCCCAAAAGATCGTTTTCTAAACTGCCCAAATTCTTTTCCAAAGAAGAAATTCGACAATTATTAGATAGCACCGACAATATTAAGCATAGAGCAATATTAATGTCCATTTATAGTTGTGGCTTACGCCTAAACGAATTGCTGAACCTCAAGATAAAAGATATACGATCTTCTGAAAAGATTATCCGAATCAACCAAAGCAAAGGTAACAAAGACCGGATTGTATCCTTACCAGATAAATTACTGGATATTTTAAGAGAGTATTATTTGGTTTATAAACCTACAAACTACCTTTTTGAAGGAGAAAAAGGAAATCGATACAGTGAACGTAGTGTGCAACTTGTATTGAAAAAGTCATTAGCTAACGCGAAAATAAAAACCGAAGGCACAGTACATACATTACGTCATTCGTACGCTACACATTTAATTCAATCTGGTATTGATGTCCGAATTGTTCAAGAACTGCTCGGTCATGAAAACATAAAAACAACCATGATCTATACACACATTACCGATATTGATAAAAAGCGCACCCCTAGCCCATTGGATTTTTTATAAAAGCACGATTCTTGCAACGAAATATAATTCATTCCAGGATTACCTCCACTACGTTACGGTTTTCCTGTGGTGGGGGTGATTCAAACTCAATCCTTAGTCTGCTCGTTCCTCACAGCCTGCTTTTTTGGTTCCCGCTTCGCCCTTCAAACCGAGGCCAAATCACTCACTAAAAACATTTAATCTGGTAAACCTCGCCTTGAGGCTCAGCTTGAAACAAAAAAGCCTTCAGCTGATTTATCAGCTGAAGGCTTTCGTTTGTCGGTGTGGCAGGATTAACGCTGCGCGTTGATCCTTAAATAAGTTTTTGAAGACAATACTAATAAAGCTTCAACCATCGCTAAGCTAGCGGGTTGGCTTTGTCATTCCCGAGCTTCGCTATTGAAACCGCCTTGCGGACTGGTATCAAGCTCGCTTTGAAATGACAAAGCCCCTTTTGCTATTCGCAAAAGAGGCTTTTAAATTGTCGGGGTGGCAGGATTACCTCCGCTGCGCTCCGGTGATTCTGGAGAGGGGGTGATTCAAACATAGCCCTGGCCTCTCCTACGTCGAGGCCGCTTTTTTGTGTCCCCGCTTCGCCTTTCAAACAATCGCTAAAATCTTTTTCAAAAAATAAAGGAAATACTCCGGCGGCGCCAGCTTGAGGCTCGCGTGGACACAAAAAAGCCCCTTCTGGAAAACCAGAAGGGGCTATGTTTGTAGAGGTGGCAGGATTACCTCCGCTGCGCTATGGTGATCCTTTAATGAGTTATTAGAGACAATCCTAATAAAGCCTCAACCCTCGCTACGCTTGCGGGTTGGCTTTGTCATTCTGAGCCTCGCTCTTGAAACCGCCCTGCTGACTGGTCTCAAGCTCGCTCTGAAATGACAAAGCCCCTTTTGCTATTCGCAAAAGAGGCTTTTAAATTGTCGGGGTGGCAGGATTCGAACCTACGACCTCCACATCCCAAATGTGGCGCGATACCGGGCTACGCTACACCCCGAGCTATTCATTTTAATCAATCCTGATCTCCCTGAACAGGTTGCAAAAGTAAAATTATTTTAGACAACTGCAAAATTTATTTTAAAATAAAATGATTGTTTTTTGTGCTTCTTTTAGCGGATTTTTATAAGCATGATATAAATCAATGAGTTATACAAAATCCATTTTTTGTTTTATTTTTATTTTGGCGCATAAAAATTTTAGTAAACAGTCAGATTAATCAGTTTTTACATTTTTAATAGACAAATTAAAAGTAATTGAATAAATAATCTAATTCTAGAATTTATTAGAATTTGCTAGGTTTCAAATCAAGAACATTAACCAAATTTGAAATTGGAATAGTATCTAAAAAAACTTTTTAAATACTATTTACTCCAAAAACGACCTTCTTTTTATCACTTTTCGTTATCTCGTATTGAAGAATTTGATTTAATCATACAAAAACCAACTGATATTCAATACAGCTTAAAATAAATTTCAACTTATTAATTAACAATGAAAAACTTTTTAATTTTAAAAATAAATTAATTAAATCTGACAGAACCGTTCAAATAATTTAAAATGTAATAATAACTAAATGAAAGCAATTTTAACTACATTAATCATTTGTGTATTAAGTTTAAATTTAAATGCACAAAATTTAAAATCATTTAAGTCTGACGGGAATTTATTTGGATTTAAAGATAAAAAAGGAAGTATTATTATTGCCCCAAAATACAAGCAAGTGCAAGAGTTTTCTGAAGGGTTGGCTGCAGTTGCGCTGGCTGATTCGGATGAATGGGGAGAAACTTTTAGATGGGGTTTTATAGACGAATCAGGAAAAGAAATTCTACCGATTAAATATAAGTTTGCCAATAATTTTCGTGAAGGATTGGCATTGGTTTCGCTTCAAGGAAAGTTCGGCTTTGTTAATAAAGCAGGTAAAATGATAATTCCAGAGAAATATGATCAGGCGGTTGACTTTATTAATGGATTAGCTATGGTATCCTTAAATGATAAGTATGGGTTTATTAATAAGAATGGAGATGAAATTATACCGATTAAATATGATGCGGTTTCCGAATTCTCAGAAGGTCTGGCAGCCGTAAAAATGATCGAAAAAAATGTTTTCCCTTATAAAACAAGATGGGGCTATATTAATACCTCTGGTGAAATTGTTATTCCTCTAAAAGAATATGATTATATACTTAGTTTTGATAAAGGTAAGGCCGAAGTAAAATTAAATGGCAAGGTGTTTATTATTGATAAATTAGGTAATGAAATAAAAAATTAATTTTTTATCTAAATGAAGTTTTTGAACTATCAGACCTCTTTAAATATTAAATTGGTTATTTCTTTTTCAATTAATGAAAATCGTAAATGTATTTTTTTATTTTAAAACAGATGAAGTTTTTTTCAATTCATTATTCTAGTTTAGAGTTATGAATTTCTATTTATCATTACAACAATAGACCTTTAATTTAGATTTCAAAATACAATTCAGATGTAAGTTAGCCAAATTAGTAAAGTCGAAATTTAAAAGGCGAGGAAGTTAAAGGTGGGGATTTAAGATTGGGAATTCTTAATTTAATAAAATCTGATTTTCCAGATTTTGAATAAGAAAGTTATAATATTATTTCCGAGTTTAACCAATAAAGTAAGTTGTGTTATAACAATTAAAAAAATGAATTTTGAAAATCGAAAACAAAAAGTTGCAGCCATGCCTAACTTCTTAATCAGAGTTGGACGATATGGTTTTTTTGCCGCTGGGTTAATAATATTTTCTGTTTGTTTAGGCACTGTTGGATACCATTATTTCGGAAAAATATCGTGGCTCGACAGTTTTCACATGGCATGTATGATATTAACTGGAATGGGACCGGTTGTAGAAATGAATTCAGTTCATGCAAAATTGTTCTCTTCATTTTATGCTTTATATAGCGGTGTAGCATTTTTAAGTATTACCGCTGTATTCTTTGCCCCCATAATTCATAGATTATTGCACATTTTACATGTCGAAGAAAATGATTTTAAATAAAACATTGTAACATGGTTTTATTTAAATATTATATAGGCTTATTTTATTAAGCCTAATTAATGCAAACAGTTTTAAGCTGTTCGACTAAATTCTTTATAAATTTTAAACTCATTTTTTACGTACTGATTTATTTAATTTTAAACGAAATAAATTTTTAATAAATAATCAGCATAATATTTTCCCTGCATAAAAAATAAAATTTTGCATTAAATGATCGCTAAACCTAATTCCGCATATATTTTAATATTAATTTCCATATCAATTATTGCCGTTTTATTTCAATTAATGATTTTATTTAATTTTATTCCATTCGATATAATTTGGGGAGGAAAATTAAAAACACAATCTCAAATATATATTTTATCGATTATTTCTATTTTAATTAACTGTTTTTTCATTTTTATTTTATTGCAAAAAGGAAGGTTTTTACATCAATTTTTAAATGACAAATTTGTTTCGATTACTTTATGGGTTTTCTTTATTTATTTTATTCTGAATACTTTAGGTAATTTATTAGCTGAAAATAGGATTGAAAGATTTTTTTCGATATTAACGCTGATTAACGCATTTTTAATCTTTAAAATAAACATGAATAAATAAAATATTTTATTCAACTGTATTAATTTAGTAAGGTTTTTAAATCATTTGAAAAATTAAATGTTTAAAATTTTATCTGCTCTAATTATTTAAAGATGATAATTAGAAAGCAGGTATTTTTAATAAAATTAATAAGTGGTATTACTATTATCTCTGCTTTGTTTTTTTTAAATTCCGAATACCCAATAAATTATAAATACAAGTAATATTAACCGCACAAAAAAAGGGTAAAAGTTATTAAACCTTTACCCTATTTCTATAAATGAATTTTTGAATCTAGTTTCCCAGTACAGATATAAAGCCTTTTAACTTAGGTTTGGCATCTCCAAAATCAAGGATATAGTAGTAAGTTCCCTTTGCTAAACCGATACCTTTAAAAGTCCCATCCCATTCATTTTTATAATTTTCCTTCCTATAAATTACTCTTCCATTATTATCAAATACGACTAACTCATTTTTAGGATACATGTCTATATTTTCAATAACAAAATAATCATTTATACCATCGCCATTTGGCGTTAATATATTCGCTCTCTTAACCATTAAGAAGTCGTCGTTTACCCTCACTGTTATTTCTTTATAACTCGTACAGCCAGAAGCCGATTTTACAGTTACTTTGTAAGTAGTGGTTTGTTCCGGACGGATGGTTAATACAGATGTGTTTTTACCTGATACAATTCCTGGTGCATTATCCCATTCATAAATATCTCCACCCGATGCAATTAATTGTATTGCATCGCCTTTAGAAAGTTCAAACACTCCTTTACTAGAAGTAATTTCTGCATTCGGCATAGCGTTTACCTGGATGCTAAAAGCACGACTATACGTATCCACACCGCCATTTTCTACACCGCCATTATCTTTTACGGTTACCGTAACAATGGAAATTCCGCTCTGCCCTGCTTTAACGGTATAATTCAAAACATTTCCATTTACGCTTATTTTATCAAACAAATTTGAATTAGAAACACTCACCGATAGTTTAGTTTGCTGAGCAGTTTCTGGTCCAGCACTCACTCCTTTCAATTCTATGGTTTGAGGCGCTTCGGTATAACAAATAACTTGGTTGCTAATCGCGGACATAGTAGGCGACTCATTTACATCTTTAATGTTAATCACAAATGACTTATCTGTAAATAAGTTATATTGATTCTTACTTCTAACCAATACCTTGTAAGCTGATTTTGACTCAAAATCTAAAAGACTATTTGTTCTTAATTCGTTATTAACGATTGAAAATAAGTTATTGTCCTCTCCTCCTGCGCCACTTACTAAACTATAAGTATAAGTAGCGTTTTGATCTTGAGATTCACTACTCAATATTCCAGCTACTGTGCCAGCAGGTTGATTTTCAAAAATCACCTTTTCCGCTAAATTAATAGCCGAAGGCGCTCCAGCGATTACTGTTAATTTCCCTGGAACATATTTAAATGAATAGTTATTTGCAATACCACCACTCAAATTGATTGCATAAACTCCCATTTCAGAAGTTGCAGTTGCCGAAGTAGAAATAACAGGCTTAGTGCTAATTTGACTTTCGTTTTCACCATTAATAAATCCACTAATCGTATAAGTTAAAACAGGGTTCTCTAAACCTTGAAATCTCGACTTATCAGCTGCAGTAACGGTTAATTCCTTTTTCAATATTTTTCCACCAACTGTTGCGCTCAAAGTATTTAACACATAATTGTTTTTCTGTGCACCGCTTAAGGTGAAATTATTGACCGTTATGATCTTATCATCACCTGCTTCTTTTGAATTATAAACTGCAGTTCCTGAAACTACAACTTCATCTCCATTCTCTACCCCAGTTAAGGTATATTGATTAGCCGGTAAAACCACGTTTGCATTTCCATCATACGTTTTAGAAATCTCTGGTGTAGATTTTAAACTTACTGTTAATGGTTTTGCAGTGATATTTCCAGTAGTATTTATCACACTTGTAGAAACAGAATAATTTGATTTCTGTGCGCCTTCTAATACAAAACTATTTAAAGCTATAGCCTTGGCTTCTCCCACTTCTTTTGAAGTGAAATTTCCACCTACTTGAACCTTTACATCATCACCTATTAGGTTGCCAGTTATAGAATAATAATCATCTGGCAATACAATACTCGTATTACCATTATAAGTTTTTGAAAGCTGAATATTTTCTTTTAATGCAACAGTTAATGGTTTTGATGTGATATTCCCAGTAGTTGTAAGACCAGTTGTTTGTAAAACATATTTATCCTTATCAACCCCATCCAAACTCAAATTATTACCAGTTATAGCTTTTGCAATTCCTGCTTCTTTGTTTATAAATGCAAAATCACCCTTAATGCTAATTTGATCATTTGCAACAAATTCATCCAAATTAAAATTAGAATTGGAAATTACCACATTTGCGTTTCCATCGTATTCTTTGGAAATTAAAGTATTATTGAAGGAAACATTTACTGGTTTAGGATTGATTGTTAATGTTTGAGTTTTATTTGTTGCTGCATTAAAAAAATCGTTCCCTGCTTGTGTTGCAGTTATTATGGTCGTTCCAGGTTTTAAAACATGTATTTTATTATTTACAATAGTTGCTACAGATAAATCACTGGAGGTATAATTTATGGTAATTGAAGAATTATTGCTGGTCGCATTTGGACTAAAATCAGCTAAGCCATAATTCACGCTTGATGTAGAAGCAAAAGTTAAAGTCTGATTTGCCTTCACTGTATTAAAATACCAAGTGCAATGACTATTGATACCTGAATAAGCATTATTATTTAAATCTAGGATAGCTGTAGCATCAACTAAAACATAAAAATCCTGATTTGGAATAAAATTTAAATTTGGATTAATGGTAATGGTTTTACCAGAAATACTTACCCGATCAGAAGTTACATCTATTTGCTCATACAATGACTTGTCAGACATTTTTCTAATTGTAATAAATCCTGTCCCCTTCTTAATATTCTCATTAAAAGTTAAACTAATATTGGTATTAGATTCACTGGTACTAGACTCTAATACTGGGCTGTAGGTTGAAACGGTTGGAGGATTAGGATCGGTTACTGTTATATTAAAAGATTGGTTTACAACATTTGTCCCATCACTTACCTGTAATACCACTGGATGAACTCCTACATCATTAGAGGTAGGGGTACCCGTTAAACTAGCCCCGGTTTGCAAACGATTGATTCTATTATTATTATAATCACCATAAACCAATGAACCATTTGGAGTCAATGTCATACCCCAAGACAAAATACTTGTACCTATTTCTGTATAGGTTGAAAAATCAGAACTATATTTTCTTATTTTACCACTATTAAAACTTATATATTTATAACCTAATTTATCTATTTTAATATCTGTAACAAAAGTAGGAAGTGACGATAATACTGTTGTAAAAGTTGTACCATCCCATTTAAGCACCTCCTTAGCTTGATAACGAGTTATATATAAATTTCCACTTGCATCAAAACCCAAGCCAAATGGCTCATTAGCACCAATTCCTGTTACATAATCAGATGTGGTAAAATCGGTTAAATTTAATTTCATGATTTTACCAGCTGGATATAAACAAGCGTATAAAAATCCATCTTTTTCTGTCATAGACAGAACACCACCTTGACCCTCATAACTAGACCCTACACTATTAAATACTTCCTCCTCTCCCGCTCCTGGGTTACTTAATGAAATTCTTTTAATATATCCAGTCGTAGTTCTATAGAAACTTAAATATAAATAATCTCCAACTACTAACATGGAATAAGTGCTGCCTATTCCTGTTGACTTTTGAGCAAAAACCGTAGTAGTACCATCTGGCTTTATTTTAAAAATATTAGTTCCACTTAACTCAGCTACATAAATATTTCCATTTGCATCTCCTGCTACACCACCAGGAGATGTCATGTTTGTTCCAAACTGCACAGGAGTTGCTTGCCCAGTTGCCGAGAATGTTAACCAAGATGGTAAGGTAGGGGCTGAAAAAGTTAAAACATCATTATTAACATCTTCTGCTCTTAATCCATAAGAATAAGGAATATTTTCTGGAGCAGTAGTTGTGGGTGTAGTTACAATAACAGGCGGATTTTGCGCTTCAACAACTAATGAGAATAAAACGAAAACAGAAATTAATTGTAAAGTCAAAAACTTAATTTTAAACATAAATAGATGAAGTGGTTTTAAAATATTTAAAGGTTTTAGTGCAAACATACAAGCAATTACCTTAATATTTTTTCTCACCAAAACACACAACTTAATTATTACAGGTAACCCCTCAAAAATAACAGAAAGATTTTATTACAAAAGTATAATTATGATTACAAAAAGCTTAATTTTTAAATACAAGAAGTCTTTTATTAAACAAAAAGAAAAATAAATTCACAAAAAATTATTAATCAGTCAATTAGAAAAGTAGCAACTGATTAATAAATTGAAATTGATTATAGAAAAAAAATTAATAGTGCTTTAACGGCAAAAATGATATTTTAAATTTTAAAACAGACTGATTAGCTTTTTTGTCTTTTCAAAAATTTATAAATCTCAAACCATCCAACAGAAACTATAGAAACTACACCTGCAAAGATCAATTCATTAAAATTAAGTGCAGATAATTTAAAAAATTCACTTACAGCAGGTACATATAAAATTATCATTAAGAAGACTAATACAGCTGTTGTAACCCCAAATAAAAGGGAATTCTTATTCATAAAAGTTTCGAAAATACTATAATAGAATGATCGGTTTACATAACTCAATAGAATATTTGAGAAAATTAAAGTTGTAAATACAACGGCTCTTGTTTTTTCTTCATCACCTCCATTATTCACTGTAAACTGGTAAGCAAATAATACGCCTATCGTTATTACTAATCCCTGAATTATACTTATTGAAAGTTCTTTCCAATTTAGAAATGTATCGGTAAGTTTTCTTGGTTTTAACAACATGGTGTTTTTTTCCATCGGTTCATTTTCATAAACAATAGAACAAGTTGGCCCCATCACCAACTCAAGAAATATAACATGTACTGGGGTAAATATATTAGGGAATATCCAATCTAAGAATAAAGGAATTGAAACCGTTAATATAATTGGAATATGAATAGAGATAATGTATTGAATTGCCTTTTTTAGGTTGGCATAAATTCGCCTTCCCGCTTCTATTCCAATAATTAGCTTGTCTAAATCGTCGTTTGTAATAACCAATGATGCTGCTGCTTTTGCAATTTCTGTCCCCTTATTTCCCATTGCCACACCAATATGAGCAGATTTTAATGCTGGCGCATCATTTACACCATCCCCTAGCATTGCTACAATTTCTCCATTTTGCTTTAGCGCTTTTACTACTTCCAACTTAGCTTCAGGAAACATTCTGGTAAATAAGCTTGTTTTATTCGACAAAACAACCAATTCTTCTTTTCCACATGCCATTATTTCTGTTCCGTTCACTGCAGGTGCTTCATTTATTATTCCAGCTTGAGCGGCAATTGCATGGGTTGTATCTGCATTATCGCCAGTAATAACTTTTACTTTGATTCCTGCATGATAAATTTTTTGAAATACATCATTAATTCCCTTTTTAGGTGGATCATAAAAAATAGTAAAACCTAAAAACTCAAATTCTAAATCTTGCTGCTTCTCTGGAAATTGTTCCCCAGTAAAAATAGATTTAGCTACACCCAATACTCTAAAACCCTGTTGACCCAAGGTTTTAAATTGGGTTCTTAATGTCAATAATTGATTATCCGATAAGTTTGAAACTGAGATAATAGCTTCTGGCGCACCTTTAGCAGCAATTATTAGCTCACCATTTTCATTTTTAAATACATGTGTCATCATAGGAGGTTTTCCCTCTAATGGATATTCATGAAACAACTTAAATTGAGGTCTTAAATCAACAGTTTGGGTTTCTTCATAAACTTTATGAATGGTTTTCTCCATCGGATCGAATGGCACCGGCTCACTACTCCACATTGAATAGGAAATAATTTCATTTAAAATTGGCTCATTAAAATCCTTATCATCATATATTTTATCCGATTTAAAATCATACAATTGCTTTAAATGCATTGAATTTTCGGTTATTGTCCCCGTCTTATCGGTACAAATAACAGTAGTACTCCCTAAAGTTTCAACTACATTACTGCGTTTAATTATTACGCCTTCACGCATTAATTTCCAGGCGCCTAAGGCCATAAATGTGGTAAATGCAACCGGTATTTCTTCTGGTAAAACAGACATCGCTAGGGTTAATCCTGCTAACAAGCTGTTTATAATACTTCCAGTTTGAAAATAACTAAATACCCAAACCATTAAAAATACCACTACACCTATTACAGCCATCCCCTTTACAAATTTGGTAATCTGAATTTGTAATGGAGAAATCTCTGCTTCAATATCTTTTATGGATTTACCAATTGCGCCAATTTTGGTATTTGCTCCTATTTTTTCTACCTCAAAAACGGCTAATCCAGAGGCTACGAGTGTCCCACTATAAACATTTCTATCTTCAGTGTCTTTACTTTTAAAAATCGAATAACTTTCTCCTGTTAATGACGCCTCAATCACCGAAAAATCGTTACTGTGCACAATCTTCCCATCCGCATTAATCATTTTTCCTTCTTCAATAATAGATAAGTCGCCCACCGCAATTTCATGAGTAGGAATGCTTAACACTTGTTTATTACGAATAACTAAACTTAAAGGTTCATTTAATTTCTCTAAAGCCTCTAATGCTTTTTTACTTCTATTATCTTGATAAAAAGAAATGGCAGAAACCGCGATAATTGCCCCCAACATAAATAAAGCTTCCGAATAGTTACCTACGATTAAATAAATAATGGAAACTGCAATTAGCAAAATCAGCATGGGTTCTTTTAAAATATCCAAAAGCATTTGATACCACTTTGCTGATTTACTTTTTTCTACTTCGTTATAACCAAATTGACTCCTCGATTGAGCTAATTCTTCTTCAGATAAGCCGATTAAATGACTGGGAATATTATAGTTCATTATAATTTCATGATTTATTGAACAACGGAAATACTATTTGTTGTTTTAAATTTCTGTATCAAGATATAAATTAAAATTTATAACCTTACCATGCATATTTTATATAAATTATTTCAAAATAAATTTAATTTATCCTAATTAAAACACATCATTTAGCTATGAATATAATTATGGACAGTTATTAATCTTGATCCATTTTATAACTTAAATCAATCTAAAAAGAAATGGCATAAAAAAATCCGCCGATTGGCGGATTCCTTTGTTTTTATTTTTGCCTAGGTGGCTTTGTTGATTGCATAGTTGGTAATTCAAGGTTCGACTTCCCAATTACATTGGTAATACTAGAAAGTACACCAGCAATATCAGATAAATCTGCCGGAACAATCATCGAATTATTGGTTTTGGCCAACTTACCAAATTCACTTAGGTACTGCTCGGCAATTCTTAAATTCACCGCATTCATTCCTCCTTCTGCGTTTATAGATTTAGCGATTTCAACAATACCCTTTGCTGTTGCAAATGCTACCATTTCTATTTCAGATGCCGTACCAGCTGCTTCGTTTATTTTACGCATTTTTTCACCTTCGGAGCGGGCAATTGCCTCTTGTTTATCACCTTCAGCACGATTTATTTTGGCCTGCTTATCACCCTCCGATTCAGCAATCATCGCTCTTTTCTCACGCTCAGCACGCATTTGTTTCTCCATGGCATCACGAATACTTTGAGGTGGTGATATATTTTTTACTTCATAACGAGATACCTTTATACCCCACGACTCACTCGCCTTATCTACAGCTTCTACAATTGTAGCATTTACTGTTTCACGCTCTTCAAAAGTCTTATCCAATTCCATTCTACCAATAACACTACGCATGGTAGTTTGTGAAATTTGAATAACCGCAAAACGATAATTATCTATACCATAAGATGCTTTTTGAGGATCTACAACTTGTAAATACAGAATTCCATCTACCTCAACAGCTATATTATCCTTAGTAATACATATTTGTGAAGCTACATCAATTGCTTGTTCTTTTAAATTTTGTCGATAAGCAACCTTATCTATAAAAGGAATTAAAATATGAAATCCAGCGTCTAATGTTCTGCTATATTTCCCTAAACGTTCTACAATATAAACTGATCTTTGTGGTACTACTTTAAAAGTAGACATAAAGGCCACCAGTACAAAGACTGCTAGAATAATTAAAATAATGGTTGTTGCGCTCATATATTATTTGGTTGATTTAATGATTAAAACGATACTTTTTGTACCTACAATTTCTGCTTCTTCTCCTACTTCCAAAGCGTCTATAGATTCTGCTTCCCATATAGCACCTTTAAAAGTTACCTTACCTTTACCATTTGATGTAAAAGCGGTTTCAGTAACACATATTCTGCCTATAAACTCGTCGGCAAGCTCAGCACTAGGTTCAGAATAATGCCCCATTTTTCCTCTCAGCCATTTTCTAAACAGCAAAACAGAAAGACTAGAACTTATTATAAAAATTAAAATTTGGACATCTAGGCTGATATCGAAGAAGAAAGTTAACAATGCTACTATCCAAGCGCCTACGCCAAAGAAGAATAAGATGAAGCCAGGGATTATAAATTCTAATAAAAGAAATGCAAATCCTAACAACACCCAAATCACAGAAATATTTAAAAATTCATTCATAAAAGTTGGTTGGTTGTTTCCGTAATTTACTGAAAATTAATCAGAATAACAAACTTTTAACTCCTATTTATTAAAATATTTAATTTTTTTCTATCCAGAATGCACCTGGCTCTGCATTTTTAGTTTGCGCATAAATTGGATGTCCTTTACAAAATTCTTCTTTGTAATGATGAGTTAAGTAATTTAAAGATCCAATAATCTTAAATCGATTATTATAGGTTAAAAAAGCCTCTAATAAATATTGCTCATTCCACAATCTATGTTCTTTGTATATCCATGCCTCCGGATAATCCTTAGGTGTAAAAACATCATGAACATGAACCATTACACCTGCATTTAAAACTGGCAATACTTCAAGAAACTCAAACAATACATCGCCCTGCGGCCTAATGATATGTGAAGAATCAATGAATAGTATATCGTTGGATTGTAATTGATTAAAAAAAGTAATATCTAATTCTTCGACCTTCTTCCTTACTATTTTTATGCCCAATTTTTCTAACCACGGCTGCTCGTATGGCTCAATACAAATATGCTCGCAATGATGATTTTTATCTTCTTCATTATTTTTTTTAAGCGCGTTCTGAATCATTAAGGTTGATGAACCACAACCTACTTCAATAATCCGACGTGGCTTTTTTAAACGAACCAAATTATATAAATACTCTGCATCACCCGATTCATAGGTGCCGTTTTTATAATAATAGGTAAGTTCATTAACTTTTTCGGATGGAAAATTCTGTAATTCAGCCTGAAATTTAAATTGTGAAATTAAATCTAACTGCTCAGCATCATTAAAATTTATCCCAGGCAAGTTTCTATCTTCATTTAAGGGCTTTTTTAAATGATGCTTTGGGTTGATTAAAGGCTGATAATAATGATCGTGAACAGGTAACAACCCTACATGACTAAATATTGAGTTCTCTATTCGGTTAATTCCCACTTTCCTAACCAGTTTTAACCACCAGGCAGAAAGGTAAGTTAGCGGAGTTCCAATAATTGTAATAGGCCTTACTAGCTTTTTCTTTTCCATTTTTTAAAATCGGATGTTAAGGTATAGATTTTTTATTTCTTAAATAGATATATTTTTTAACTTGTCCTTATTTTTAAGCATAAAGATGATGGAAACCGACCCAAGTAAATTATCATTCGAAGAAGCATTCGAAATTTTTATAAAGGACAAGAAAGTGGTGAACTGGGGATTTAGAATGCCTAATCCAGTTAAAATGGATAACGGATTTAACGAATATCCCTGCGGTTATTATACTGAATATGAGAATGGCTACAAACTAATTGTTTTTGGGAGTAGTTTTGGTAACGAACAGCAGCAAGAAATTAGAGTTTTAGATGCCAACGATAAACCAGTTGGGTATAAAGATAGAGAAGATATAGTTTTCGATTGATTTTACTGATTTATTTAAGCTTTTTTCTAGGGTTCATGCCATAAAATTTATGAAAAGCATGGTTAAAAGCTGAAAGATCAGTGAAGTTTAAAATATTTGAAACCTCTATCCAATTAAATCCCTTAATTTTCAGTTCTAAAGCTTTTTCCATCTTACAATTTATAAAATATTGAAGTGGACTAATCCCATAACACATTTTAAAAACCCTGTAAAATCTAAATTCCGAAAGTCCAATTTCTGTTGCTACTTCTTTTATTTTAATTGGCTCATAGATAGAATCCCTGAGCAAAGCCTTAGACCGTTGAATTTTTTCAAATAAAGCTAGTCGAGTGCTTTTCTTCTCAACTTTAAGTTTATAAAAATAATCCAACTGTTGTTGATGGTTATTTAATAAAAGTGGAATAAAATCATATAACCAAGCTTTATATTCCTCAGCGTTCTTATTCGGCCGAAGTAAACTCATTTGGTTAACTATGTTTTTATCTGCAATATTTAATCCATTCCATAAATCTGGCGACCATAAATTGTCTTTATACTCTTCTTCAAATCCATTGGGATTTATATAAAACTGTAAGGCATTATTTATAAGGTCTTCTTCTAAATTTATGCAAATGGCCTTGGTTTGTTCACTATTTATATCTACTTCTAGCAAAGGGTCTGATGGATTTACCAATAAATAGGTTTCTGCTGTAACCCCTACTTTTTTTTCCCCGATATAATAATCTTCCTTCCCTTCTATCACATATTTGAATGCCAAATTATTAACTTTAATTGGCACGTTTAACCTGTTTATATTACTCATAACTATAGCATTACCCACAGTTTTCTTTTTCTGTGAGAAAAAATTGCTATCGTTTACATAAGAGAAATCACAATTAACAGATAATAAATCTAACATGATTTTACAGGTTTGTAATTTTCGAAAATAGGCAGAATTTTACAAGTAAATAAATAGTTTTCGTAAGATTTTTGTAGCCTAATTCTACCTATATGAGAAAGTTAAAGTTAATTAGTTTGTTTTTGACCATTTCAATAACGCCAACAATTGCACAAGTTTATCCTACGCAGAAAATAAAAGTCCTCTTGCAGCAAAAATTAGATGAGTTTCAACAAACTAATCAGTTTCCAGGCGCAAATTTAGCAGTTATACTTCCAGACGGACAAGAACTAATTGTTGCCACCGGTTTTCAGGACCTGGAATTAAAAAAACCTATGGAACCGTTTACTAGGATGCTATCGGGCAGTAATGGTAAGTCTTATTTCGCTGTGGCTTCATTGTTATTAATGGAGCAAGGTTATTTTAAATTAGACGATTTAATTTATACTTATTTAAAGGATGAAGAGTGGATTGATGATTTGCCAAATGCGAGGTCTATTACATTCAGGCATCTTTTAAATCATAGTTCTGGCTTGATGGAATATTATCCACTAGGTAATTTCATGGAATTATTAAAAGAAAATCCATATAGATCATTTTCACCAACAGAATCCATTTCTTATAGTCTAAACAAAAAACCTTTATTTAATGCTGGAGAAGGTTGGAGTTATGCAGACACAAACTATATTCTTTTAGGTTATATTCTGGAGAAAATATCTGGACAAAATTTATATAAAATTATTCAGGAACGCATTTTAAATCCATATAAATTAACACTTACAGAACCTTCTGTCAAATTAAATTACAACGATTTTGCAGCTGGATATGCCCGCATTGCTAATAATCCATTCCCATTTCCAGGTAAAACCATTGAAGACAATAAAATGCGTTTCAATCCCCAATTTGAATGGGCAGGTGGAGGTTTTGTATCTAATGTTTCTGATTTAGCAAAATGGATGAAAACGATACACAGTTTCCCTCAATTATCTGCCTCATCCTTAAAAGAGTTATTGCATGGAGTTGATGCTAAAACTGGAAAAAACCATAAGTATGCTATGGGTTTACAAATTAGACCGAGCGAGCTTTTAGGGAATTCTTACGGACACAGCGGGTGGTTTCCAGGTTATATTACAGATGCAGCATATTTCCCTGACGTAGATATTTCTATCGCTATCCAATTTAATACAGACGATACAGAACTATTAAAAAAATCAACCATTTCTATTTTAAATGAATTTGCGGCTTTGGTGCATCAATATTTGCCTGTTGCACAACAAAAATATGGCATAGGCTACCAAATTCATGAGTTTCCAAGTTCAAAAACCAAAGGTCAAAATCTACAATTTCAAATCTGGTATCCGATTGAAAATACGGATTACCAAGAGCAACCTTATATAAATAATGAAAATTTATTGGAAGCTATGCAAGCGTATGGATATAATGGATTGGAAAAAAATGAAATTAAAAACTTAGGCACATACAAAAGAAAGGGAAAGTTAAATAGTAGTCCAATACAAAACATGAAATTTCCAGTTGTTTTCTTTTCTCACGGACACGGAATGGCTGCCATTAATTATTCATTAATTTATGAATATTTAGTCAGCAAAGGATATATTGTTATTGCTCCCGATTACGAATTGGGTGGGTTAAGGGTTTTGAAGGATGGTACAGCACAAAGCTCTAAGCAAGATGAATTTTTAAAAAATTCTGAAGGGCAGCAAGGCTATTTTAAAATTATAGAAAACTGGTCTACACAAAACGAAGAGATTTTAAACCTCTTAAAATCAGGAAAAATAAAAAATCTTAAATCTGCCCTTAACTTTAATAAGTTATATGCCATGGGGCATTCTTTAGGTGGTAATACCGCAGCATTTTGGATGCAACAAAATAAAAATATTAAAGGAGCAATAAATCTAGATGGCGGAATTTTTAAAACCATAAATCAACCAGAAAACCGACCATTATTAGTTTTAAGAAGTCAGCCAGATTATACAATTGATGATTTAAATAAACGAAATATTTCTCAGCAACAATGGGAGGAAATGGGGCTTAAAATTGACCAAAGTTTCCATGATGGCTACTCAAACTTTAAAAATAAAAAAGAGATTAAAATTAAAGGTGCCGGGCATCTCTCCTTTTCAGATGCACCATTTGTTGTGCCTTCTATGATTAATAAATTTGGCGGTAAAAAGATTAAGCCATTTGATGGATATGAATTGATCTTACAACACATTAATCAGTTTCTAGAGGAAAACCCTTAACCCAAAATTTATTTAATAGAGATGATTTTTTCATATTTTGACAGAAAATCATCTTTATTACCTCATATTAATTTTAATTATATTTTAGTTCAATATTTAACCTATATTTATAAATTTGCTATAATCAAACAAAATAAAAATTCATCAATTTGAAGAAGCAAAAAGTATTAATTACTGGTGCCAGTAAAGGGATTGGTTTAGCCATAGCCAAAAAACTACAAGATAAATATTGCTTAATTCTTCATTCTTCTAAAGATGAAAATATTAAAGAATGTAGGGAGGGCAATTTTGTTTTAGCGGCTGATTTTTCTAACCAAGAAGAACTTAAAACTTTCTGCAAAACATTAAAAGAACAGCATGGCGACGAATTATACGCTATAATTAATAATGCAGGTATTGCATTAGATAAGCCAATAAGTTTTCAACCTGAGAAAGACATAGATAAAATGATGATGGTAAATTTAAAAGCCCCCATCATGATTTCTAAAACAGCATTTAAAATATTCGGTCTTAAAAATAAAGGTGTGATTTTAAATATCAGCTCCTGCATTGCTGAGTCTGGAAATGCCTTTCAATCTGTTTACGCAGCTACTAAAGCTGGGTTAATCGCATTTTCAAAATCTTTAGCTAAAGAAGCAGGTGTTCTAAATCATGAACATCAAATTAGGGTTTTAAGTCTATCGCCAGGGTTAATTGAATCGGAGATGACCCAAACCATCCCCCAAGATTATCTGGATAAATATCTATCTATGGTACCCGCACAAAGGATGGGCAAGGCCGAAGAAATTGCATCAACGGTACGTTTCCTACTTTCAGAAGAAGCAAGTTACATTAACGGAACTAATATAAATGTAAATGGAGGACTTCTTTAAAGCCAAGAGTTTAGTAGAATTAAATCCTAAAGATATTCTTCTTTATGGTCCAAGCAAGTTATTGGTAGATGAGTTTTTATGGCATAATCCAGCGGTTGGCATTATAGCATCATATACCCCAAAAGCCAAGGATGTATTGGACCATTTTGATGTATTTAGAGGTGTAGATCAGATAGAATCTTTTGCACAGGCAACAGTAGTTTCTTGCGCAACATTTAATCAATGTGAAAAAGAAAACCTTACTCCTTTACAATTAAAAGAAAATTATATCCCTTTATTTATCAGTGTTGGGGGTGTAAATTTTCATCATTATTTATTAGAAGGTGAAACTTTTATATGTTTAGGTAATATTAAGTTTTATAAATTTCGTCAGATGGTGGTTGATGGAAGAATATATAAAGCTCCAAAAGGATTAAATTTAAAGGACTACTTCGAGAATTTTAAAGATGAAGACCTGGAAAATTATAATTTAGACGATAGCTTTGAATTAGTAGCTACATGCTTTGACATAACAGGAAGAGCGTTTAAAAAAGACAAATCAATTTTAAAATAAATGGACAGAAAAGAAATTTTAACCGGGTTAGTTGAGGTATTAAAAACCATTAGAACAATTGACGAAAGTAAATTAAGTACAATTACAGAAGAAACAGATTTTTTAAAAGATTTGAATGCACCATCTTCTGAATTAATCAATATTGCAGCTAAAGTAGAAAGTCATTTCGACGTAGAATTTGAAGATGAAGATATTGATGAATTAGGTTCTCAGGTGAAAGATATTATCGATTTAATTATCACAGCAAAAAACCGCTAAAATGGAAATCAGTGGAAGAAAAGTAGCTGTCGTTGGCATGGGAGGTGTTTTTCCTAATTGTTCTAATATTGAGGAGTTCGAGCGTAAAATATTCGACAACCAGTCTTTAATTAGATCATGGGATAAAATCCAGCAATTTGGAAAAAACGTCCGCTCTACTGTTGCAGGCTACATAACAGAAGAGGAAATGAACCTCTCTCCTGTTTATGCTTCCCATTTAATAAATTACCCAGAAACGTATATTGATCATTTAAACAGAATTCCAACAGCTAATTTGGCTACTGCCGATTTAGGTAGTATTTGGGCAATGTTGGCTGCTCAGGATGCGATTAAAATGTCGGGATGGAATACCACAGAAACTCAATCCGAATTAACGGGCGTGTTGGTAGGAACTGGTGGAAGTGGATCAGGCGAAATATTAAGAAGTGCCTGGAATAATTTCTTTGAACTGGGTAAAAAATCAAGAGCCTTAGGCACACATAATGTCGACCGTGCCATGGTTTATCGTGATACCGCCAATATTTCCTGTTTAATTAAAAATCGTGGTATTTGTGAATCTATTGGCTCTGCATGTGCCACTGGTTTAGGAAATATAGGTTATGCATATCGACTAATTAAATTTGGACTTCAAGATAGAGTAGTCGCTGGAGGAACCGAAGGCACTTCAATTGAGTCCTTTTTAGGCTTCGATGCGATGTATGTTTTAAGTAAAGACTTTAAACCTGAAGAAAGCTCAAGGCCATTTGATATGCATAGAAATGGTTTTGTTTGCTCATTTGGCGCGGGCGTAGTTTGTTTAGAAGCTTACGATATTGCTAAAGCCAGAGGTGCAAATATTTTAGGGGTGATAGATAGCTATTTCAACAATGGTGATGGCGATGGCGATATGTTTTATCCATCTTTTAACGGTCAGCAACGCTTATGGCAAGGATTATTATCAAACACCAACATAAAACCTGATGTAGTAAAAGTTCATGGCACCTCTACTCCAGCGGGTGATGCCATTGAATTGTTTAGTATAGTGGATCAACTGGGAGATAAAGGATATCATATTTCGGCTCCTAAATCGCAATTTGGGCATATGCTAGGCGCTGCAGGAGCGGTAGAATTTATTGCATCCATTTTAATGCTGCAACGACAAGAAGTATTGCCTTGCCTAAATTCTGATACCCTAAACCCTGAATTAGAGAATTTCCAAAAAAAGGACGACTGGACAGGACCAAAAGAACCTGTTTTGGCGTATAGAGATTTATTACCGCAGCAATGCCTAAAAAAAGAAATTAATCATATTGCATGCTTAAATTATGGATTTGGCGGCACAAATAGTTCAATCTTAATCTCTAAAGCATAATTATGATTAATAATGAAAATAAAATTGCAGTTATTTTTGGCGTTAGAAACGATGCTTCTATTGCTTTTAATGTAGCACTTCAGCTTAAAGCATCAGGTTGCAATGTTTTTATTAGTTATGTTGATGAAACCAAGGACGATGTGCTTCATCTTTTGAAAATACACGAATTTAACACAGCATTTTCTAAAAAAGTGGATGTAAGAAATGAACAAGAAATTGAAGATTTTTTAACTCCAATTTATAAGCAATTTGGAAAAATTGATTACTTATTACATGCCATTGCTTTTGGTTCGCAAAATGTAATGTGCTATACTTTACCGGGAAGTAATCAACCAGCTCCCGCTTATATAGATATTCCGTTTGATGAACTTATGGACTCATTTAATATCAGTTCCTACTCATTATTAAGGATTTCGAGAGTTGCAGAACCTATGCTTTCCGAAAACGCATCTATACTTACCTTAACATTTAACGCTTCCCAAAAAGTATTCCCCGGCTATGCTGGAATGGCCATCAACAAAGCAGCCTTAGAAAACATCATGTTGTATTTAGCCGATTATTTTAAGGTTAAAAATGTAAGAGTAAATGCCATATCAGCAGGCTTAGTTATGACCACCTCTTCTGGCGGAATTAATGGCGTTAGAAAACTTAGAAAAGCCGGAAAAGTAATCGCACCATTAGGTAATATTACAGCCGAAGATGTTGCACAAACGGCTTTATATTATTTTTCTAATTTATCGACCAAAGTAACAGGAAATATCCATTTTGTGGATGGTGGATTTAATATTATGGGAGTCCCTGCTCATGAACAATAATTTAGATTTAACGATTAATAATTTAGGCTTAAGTAAGGAATATGCGATTGGAAACGATTTAGTGTATTTTCCAAATTTTGCTCTATCGTTAAATCCATTATTTATAAAAAAAGTTTACACGGCAAACGAAATAAAGTACTGCGAGGAGTTTGATAATACTTTAGAAAGATATGCATCCACTTGGGCTGCAAAAGAAGCAGTTTATAAATGCATCAAACAATTATCTAAAAACATTAAAATTGGACCGAAGAAAATAGAAATTCTAAGAAAAAAAACTGCTGGAGAACCTATAGTTAATATCCCCAGTTCTTTAAACCTCGCTCCTATAAGCTTAAGTATCACGCACGATGGCGACTATACATGGGCCATTGCTATTTACAAAAGAAATAATGATGAAAAATCAGTTTTTTGAAACCGATTTGGTAAAATTAAGTTATTATACTTTTGGGAATGGTCCCAAAACAATGCTGTGCTTTCATGGATATGGCATGCATGGACGACAATTTAAAACCCTTGAAAACCAATTTAAAGACACTTATACCTTCTATGGTTTCGATTTGTTTTTCCATGAGCAAACGCAATTACAAAACAACTCCATAGAAAACATAAAAAACGGCATTAAAAAAGAAGAATTAAGCGCAATTTTTGCTGCCTTTTGTACTGCAAAAGGGATAGATAATTTTTCTGTTTTGGCTTACTCTATGGGCTCTCATTATGCCTCCACCTTAGTTGAGATAATTCCAGAAAAAATAGATGAAGTAATAATTGCAGCCCCTTCCTGTCTAAACCCAGGCTTAGTGGTTAATTTTTTTAGTCAGAATAAAATTGGAAACAAAATCTTAGAAAAACTAACTCTGAGTAAGAACGGGATGAATAAATTCTTAGAAAGTTTAGTTAAAATTAAAGTGATAGATGAACCTACATTAGAAATCTTATTACGCGAAGTAGGCACACAACAGCTAAGATTTAATTTATATGGATGCGCCACTTATTTAAGACACTTGAAATTAGATCAGGAAAAATACATCCAAAACTTAAATCAACATAAAATTAAAAGCTATTATATTTTTGGTGAAAGAGATAAAAATTACCCACCTAAAATTGGCAAAAAGTACCTTTTAAAATTAGAAAATGCCAAACAATTAATCGTACCTGAAAATCATGATATGATTAATGTTAATTTTAGCCAGAATTTATTAAACTTACTAAATGATTATTAAGCCGAAATTATTACCCTTACCCATTATAAAATTGATTTATTCGGTGGTGTCTTGGTATTTAAACAGACGGTTTAATAAATTGACAATACATCCTATAAAACTAAATACAAACCATTCTTATCTATTAATGTGCAATCATTTTAGTTTTTTAGATGGGATGCTTGCCTTCCACCTATGTAGAAAGAGTGGATTAATGAATGCTGATTTTAAAGGTTTATATTTTATGATCTTAAAAAAGCAAATGCAGATGAAGCCTTGGTTAAAATATTTAGGTGGATTTTCGGTTGACCCAGGGAAAGGAACTATTGGCAGAAGTTTAAATTATGCTTCAGAAATTTTAAGTACGCCAGGTAATGTATTATTGATGTTTCCTCAAGGAAATTTAGAATCTATTCATGTAAGGAACATCGAAATTAAGGAAGGAATAAATACCATTGTCCCTAATATCAATGGAAATTGCCAGATTATTTGGTGCAGCACCATTATAGAATTTTTCGAAAGTTTACAACCCAGCGCTCATTTTAACTTGTTGGATTGTGGCACGAACAAAGAGTTTGATTTTGAGAAAATATCTCAAAATATCAATAGCTTTCATAAAGAAGCACTCAAGAAAAACATAAGATTTACAAAGGAATAAAATTAATAACCTATCCTTTTTAAAGCCAATTTTGCTTTTCCTTCTATACTTTTCTCATATTCATGATTCTTCATATCTACAGCTTGCTTGTAATAATAAGCTGCTTTAGCAAAATCTTTATTTTTCTCGTAAATAGCTCCTAGAAATAGAGCCGCGTTGGCAGCATAGTAATAAGTTGTTTCACTTCCAATCTGAATAGACTTTTTATAATTAACAATGGCTAAACTATCTTTAGCTACTTCATCGTATATTCTTCCTAATCTATAGTACAACTCTATATGATCTCTAATCACTTTTAACTCTTTAAATGGCTTATTATTAAGCTGCATTAAAGCTTTATTGTAATAACCTCCATCAAAATATAAGCGTGCTTTTAAAAGATCTAAATCAGGTGCAACATCTTTAGCCTCTCTTAATGCTTGTTTATCTTTTTCATCAACCGTATAACCTTTATCTAAAACCATTTTCAAATAAGCTTTATATCGATTTACATCACCTCTTATTAAATAATAATAGCTTAATTTAAGATAAGCATCTTTAATATAATTTTGGCCTCTATACGATTCAATATAATCGGATAAATAAAGATTTGCATCATTATCTCCTCTTTGCAATTTCGCATTACCCAAAATATAGTTTGCTGAAGGATAATTTACATACTCATCACCTTTTGGCATTTTCAATAAATAATCAATAGCCTTATCATTTTGCCCATTTTTCGCAGAAACATAACCCTGTAAATAGCTCTTTAACAAACTATTTTTATTGAGGTATTCTATATAGGACATTAATTTATTGTAATGTGCTTTATTGCTCACCAATTCAGTATTGATATAACAAAGGAAAAACACCAATTCGTCGGTAAAAAATTGATACTCGGAATTTGGCATCGTTTTCATTAATGCCTCTAAAGTTTGGATCCCTACATTTACATCTCCTCTGATACCAATTGTAGAAAAAACCCCTTTCAAATTAGGTGGTATAGCACCAAAAATAACATTTATTAAACCTAGACTTTTTCTATTGGGCAAAAATTGAGGAAACTTCTTTGCATTTGTGGTTAATAAGGTATTGGCTCTTTTAATATCTAAACCGGATGAAAAATACTCCTGAAACCTACTTTTTAGCATTCCCCATTGTAAATTAACCTCAGCTTGAGCAAATAAATAGTATGGCGAATTTTTATCCATGCCTTCTAACGCTTCTAGCCTACCCGTTTTGAGGCCCTTTAGTCGGTCGAAATCACTCTTACTATCTGATGTTAAAATCGTGAAATAATCTATATAATTATCTAGAAGAATAGTTATTCCATTATTTGGGTTTAACCTTTTCTCTTTTGCTACAATAGCCTTAGCATCATTTAAACGAAGATCAAAAATGGCTTCAAAAGCTGATTTACAGTTTGCATTAAAATCGAAATGAGCTTTAGACTGGAAACTAATAAAAGTAAAAAATAGAAAAGAGAGTAATAGTTTTTTAAGCATAAATTAGTTTCCTCGAATTGAGTTTGAAAACATTTTTGAGCACAATAAAAGTACCAAATAGATTTTTAGAATAAGATTTAAGCCTTAAAAAAATCTAAAAACAAGTTAATCAACGATTTAAAATTATTCTAATCCTAGAAAAGTCTTGTATAAAGATAGATAGGATATTAAAAGAACTTTAATAAGCAGCAGTAAACCTCATTCTATGGTGTTTTGGTTTTTCAATTTCATCTGCAATTACTACTGCAACATCTTCCACAGATAAAACGCTATGACCTTTTTCATCAAAAATAGGTTCATCCTTACCCAATCTATATTTTCCTGTCCTTCCGATATTTATTCCTGGATGCATTTCAAAAGCTGGACTAAAAAATGCCCAATCGAGTTCCTTTTCTTCTTTCAATATATTTAAATAATCTCTAGCTGCAGAAGCACCTCCATAAATTGCCTTTGGAAAATCTGGTGTATCTACCGCCTGCACATCCTTATCTACATACAAACTCCCTGCACCACCAATTACGATAAACCTATTTACCTTAGCATCCTTTACTGCTTGTTGAATAGATTTGGCTCCTTTAATAAAATCATCATAAATATTTTGATTTTGCCATCCGGCATTAAATGCACTTACTACAACATCAACGCCCATTAACTTCTCCGTAAGCAATGCCACATCATTAACATCTACTTTTATATATTCCAAATTTGTATGTGAAGAAGAATTAGCACTTCTACAAATTCCAATTACCTTAAAATCGCGATCTACCAATTCTTGTATAATTTTACTACCCACAAAACCAGTAGCTCCAATAACTGCTATTTTCATTATGTTAATTTTAGATTATAGCACAAAGATGTGGAATTGGTTTCAAAAATCAACTTCTTGGGTTAGCTAAACCAAATTTGAGGTGTTAACTACTATTAACTTCGCTTATGAAATGCTTTTTAGCAAAATCCCTACCTGAAGAAGATTTCAAAAATGCTTCGAAAGATAAAGCCATTTTCAATTTAGGATAGCTACACACCCAACATAGTTTTAATGGAAGAAGCTTTTTTGTTACCCTATTTCTACCCTGATTATGTTTCTCTAATCCTTCCCTTAAATTATTGGTACACCCAATATAAAGTCGACCATTACATAATTCTATAACATACACATAAAACCATTTTTTCATATCCCCCTTACAGCATTTAACTAAAATACATAAACTTAATTGCAAAATTGGAAAATGGGGTACTTTATCAATAATAAGGGTTTTAAATCATCTCTGAGGTTGATAAAAAAACTCAATCGTAAAGCCTATTATTTTGCTTTCTCACAAATTTCCTTCAACTTATTAAGTGCTTTAGGATAAACCTCATTCATATAATCTACGAAATCTTCCGAAGTATCTAACTCAACAGTAACTGTTGTAACCCCATTTATTTCCTCGAAAGAATAATTTTCATAACCATTTGCCCATTTTTCTACTTCAGGACCTGTCGTAATTTCTTCATCCCCTTTTAATAACCCGAAATGACGGATTGAAATAAATTTGTTCAAAATATTATCAAAAATTTCGGAAACCATCCCTCCTTTTTCTCCATTTTCATCCGTTCCGTGGAATAATATTTTACTTCCTTTATCCCAAGAACCTTCATATGTAGAAGTCGGGTTAAACAATGCCACCCATTGCTCATAAGTAGATTTGTTAGAAAGGCCCAGCATCGCATCAAATACCTGATCTGCTGGTGCATTGATTGTTGTAGTGAATTTAATCCTTTTCATAGCTTATAATTTAAAAATGAATGCTAACCATTGCACGCCTTTAGAATTAAATCTAACGATCGTTATGGGAACCTAAACATCACTAAAAAGGAGTACAAATCGGTTTTCTAAAACCTTAAATAAATATAAAACATTTAATAGAAAGTTGATGCATTTTTTGCCGTAAAATTTTGTAAATCAACACAATTAACCTCCAACATTTTCAACAAAAAGCATGACAATTATATGCCTTTGAAAAAAGCTTCTCATTTTGCTAAATGCTAAATACAGGTAAAATAACAATTAAAACTACTTTGAAGCTTTATACTTTTATTAGGGATTAATTTGAAAAATGGGTTGGTAAATTGGTCCTATTTAATTAAAATCAATTCTTAATCTCAATATTAAGTTGTCGTCCTTCTTCTAATGCTCTTTTATCCATCGACATTCCAACAACAACCCCTATTCCCATACCGATTGGAAGTCCAATTGCTAAAAGACCAATATTACCCACACTAAGTCCGAAAGCAACACCAAGTGGTAGACCAAAAGCAGTCATACCTAATACCATCCATAAGGTTCTATAATAATTTATAGGTACAATTTTGTGTGTTTTTTCTACTTGTTTCAGAATTGCTGTTTGCTTTTGCTTTAAAAGTTTAATCAATTGAACCCCATTAAGATTTGATGAATTTAAAACATCAACACTATCGTTAATTAAATTGTAAACATCATGGTTCAATTCCTTACTCTTCAATTCGTTAAGCAATTCACCAAATTGAGAATATGCTTTGTTTAGTTTGTCGTCATTAGAAATGTCTTCTCTACTATTAAGTTCTTTGATATTCATAGATTATTTAGTTTAGTTTAGTTACGTTATTAAAATTTTTGGATTTATAAAGTAGGAATAATGAGCGCTATGCTTTATTTTGAAAAATAGTTTCAGAAAAAACCAGACCTACTTTAGACTGCTTTTTGAACTCATAAAAAAACTTAAACCACCTAACCAACACTAACTTACTAATAAAACCGTAAAACCAAATATTTATTTTCAATGGCTATTGTTATTTTATTTAGTTTCTGAAATAATAGTAATGATCAATAAAATCATATCTGTTTTTTCAACTTCAAATCTTTTATAGTAATCAATTTGCCTTTCAAAACACAAAATTTTTATTGTAGTGAAATTAGAATATTAAACAAAAATTGAGAAAAGTGCGTAATTCATATAGAACAGCTTTTAGCGAGAGTTTTCTTTTGGTTTTAAAAACATTGAAATTAAAAGCCCAATTCCTACAACTATGTCAACAATATTCCAAATTTCTCTTCCTAAGGCGATTTTAAAAAAAGGTTGAAATAACAAAGCAAGTCCACCGTAAATTATCATTTCCGTTTGTCGTCCTTGTCTATTTGCATGAGATGCTAAAATTGCAAAACCTAAAAATCCTGCGAACCTTACAAACTGATGTAATACCAATATGGGCAAAAAGTATTTCAGTTAACTTTGCTATGTCATATCCGCCGCAATTAATTATTGCTGGACCATTTGTAAGGTTTGTTTTTAGAAAATTATTTCCTTAAGGCACCTTAGTTGAACAAACTAATGTGTCATAAGGTGAATTTATGTAGTTGTTGTTAGCAGTTTCGGGATTGGAGTAGTTGAGGATTTCGAAGCAGGAAGATAAATTAGATACACAAATCTTAAATTTACCACTTCACTTTCTTAGAAGCACGAACCCCCGATTTTGCAAAACGGCTATTATGGGTCATTGTTTATAATTTAGTTGTCTCAATTTCATAAAATATCGGCATATGATCACTAAGATTTAGCCATTTTTCTGCAGGTCCAATTTCAAATTTCTTTGTTAATTCAATTAATTTTTCAGGTCCAAAAATGTAGTCAATATGGTATGGCCTTGCAATTTTTCGCTGAAAATATAATGTAGGAATAGATTCTTTTCCGTGTTGTTCTCCTGTCAATTTATGGTAAATGCTTTCAATTCCAATTTCTTTTAATTCTTTTACGACATCTGAGTGATTCCACCATCTATCCCATTCATCCCATATTGCATTGCTATTAAAATCCCCTATAATTAAAGCACCTTTCAGTTTGTCTTTGTTTATTTGCAAATATTTCCAAAGCTGTCCTATGTAACCAAAGTTTGGTGAGTTGTTTCTATGTGTCCAAATGGCAAGTAAGTCAAATTCATTATTAACTTTACAAGGTAAAAAGTGTTTTACAGTATAATTATTGAAATTATTTGTCCAATCTAATTTTTCAAGCTTGATTTCTGGTTTTGCAAAAACACCAAGTCCTTTGTTTTTTGTGTCGCCAGTCCATAAATAATTTTCAGCCCAAGTTTGGTAATCGCCGTGCTTTGATTCAGTCGGATTTTCACATTCTTGAATTATATGAATATCTGCTTGATAATATAAAAGCCTGTCAAATTTCTTTCTAAATGCTCCATTACAGTTCCAAGTTATTATTTTCAATTTCGTGTCGTTTTTTACAATTCCAGCTAATTATTCTCTTCATAACGCGAGCAGGGGAATTTTACCTCTGAACTTCCTATGAAGTACTGAACTTTAAACTTACCTTATTCCAGCCTTACGAAGCACGAAACCCCTATTTACTTATAGTTGTAAACTGGCCTTTTGTCTACTTTCATTCTCACGCCGTTGTTAGGGGCAATCTGAATTATGTTTAATACTTTAATACTTTTTCCATTCAAAACTTTTAAATCCACTTTCTTTTGCCCATTTTCGCCAAACAGCCTCTAAAATCTCATTGTCCCTCTGTCCAATTGGATACTTATAAGTCTGCAATAAGTCGTTCTTATCACGTTCGTGAGTCTCTAATATGTGTAGATTAATAAATTGATTTTTTTTGTTTTTAATTGGTGTTAAACTTAATGATTGGTTTGTGTTGAGCGCAGTTTGAATGTCAACGTTGTTTATTTTGGAATACTGTCTCACTTTATCAATTTCAGAAATTCCAAAATAAAATTGATTGTTAGAATTTTTATTAAAATACTCTAAATAACCGTCTGTGAAAATGTATATGTGATTGTCGAAGTTAATGTATGTTGTATCTATACCATTAGTCAAACTAGAGTCTTTTTTCACGATTGGTTCGTTTTCAATTTTTTCTATTAAAACACTAATTAGATCCAATCCCTTATTTCTAATATTTGCATAAGAATTATTTACTTTAAGTACAAAGTCGTTAATTTGATAATTCAAACCATTACTTTGAAACTTACCTGATGAATTAATAAATTGTTGTTTGTCTTCCAATTTTTTAATTTTATCAATATCAATTGTTGCAATAACCTTGTCGGAAAATGAAGAAAAAATAATGGAAGATCTATCTCCAATTTTTTCACCTGGCTTAACGCATTCATTTTTAAAAAAATCAATAATTTTAAGAATTTCATTAATATCTTTAGATGGTTTGTTATCAATACGACTAGATAAATCAGATAGAATAACTATATTTTGATATGTCAAATGTTTAATTTTTGGTTCGGTACTACAAGAGTTAAGTAATACGATTGCCGAACATAAGATTAATATTTTTTTCATTTTTTTTATAAAATTGCTATTTCACTTGCTCTATCTATTTCCTTTACTCTAAATGCAACCTCTTCTGTCGCATAATATTCTGGTAGAAACTCAATAAAACCTGATTTATATGCAGAAATAACACTATCAAATATTACATCAGTAAATATTTTTCCACTTAAGATCCTTGCACTGTAATCGTCATATATCGCTTTTAATTGATTTTTCCATTCTGAATATCTAATTTCAATTTGAGTTTGATGATTGTTCATCTCACTTTCTATTTGAAGAATCTTTCCTTTTTGCAAGTTTATAGCTTCTTCTATTTCTTTTAACTTATTTGCTATTTTTTCTTTTTCCGAATTAAGTTCTATCATTTCTTCTTCCAACAATTGAATTTTTTTGTTTTTTTCTGCATCTACCAAATCTTTTTGTGAATTTTTAAAAGCATTTGTAATATTTTCAATCAAAAAGTGTGTTAGAATTAAAGGGAACATACCAAATACAAAAATCAGCCAAAATTCTCCGAGCTTTACAACATCCCAAAACTGAAGTGTTGATTTTTTTGCAACCAACAAACTTTTTATTTCGTCGGTGTTCATTGCAACCATGTATGAAACCAAAATATCAAAAATCAACAACCCAACCAAAAACAAAATAAAGTTTATTACTTTGTTTTTACTTCCAAGAATTTTTATGTTGGATAGAAGAATAGGTATAAGAAAGAAAAGTGAAGCAATAATACCGAATAACACACCTTGTTGTCTAAAAATTTTTATAATTGCATTTGCATCAACAAGTTGTGGAATTCCTGGATTTATTCCAGCTTCCAAAGATTCACGAATTACATTGCCTTCAAAAAAGACTTTGTAAATTGCCGAAGCAAAAAATATTGATAAATAAAACGCAAAAATCGCTAATCCTATCAAAACAAAAATATTTCCCAAAGTCCAAAATCTATTCACTAAGAATGATTGTTCTAATGTTCTTCTTTCTAGTTTGTTTTTTTCAATCTTTATATTAATTTGAAAAAGTCCTATTTCTCCAGAATTTTGATTACCCGTCTCTAAAATTGATTTTTCTTGTTTAAGATCATCAATTTTTTCATTGACTTGTCGATTTTCTAATTCACCATTTCGTTTTTCAATACTTAATTTTTCTTGCTTCTCCGTTTCTAAATTGGCTTTCGTACTTTCATAAGCGATTGTAACATTAGAAGACAAAACATTTTTCATATTGCCCAAACCTTCATCTGTGGCGTAAGTTCTAATTCGTTCCTTTATGTTTTCGTACTCAACCCGAAAAATATCTAGATTCCCATGACTTTCTCTTGAGTTTTCATATCCTTGTTGCCTATATTTTTCGGTATCTATTTGTGCAGCAGAATAGACAAGGTCATGTAACCGTTTTGAGAAAGTGTCAATAATATTTAACGGTTGAACTTCTGCGATTTTTTGTTCTGTTCTTTGAGTAGGTTCATTTACTGCTATACGATTATCTATGTTATATTTTAATCGTTCAAATTCTGAAAGCATTTGTGTATAAGTTGTCAGGTCGTCTGATACTGTAATATTTTCAACGTTGTTATTACTTGCATTTAAAGAATAATTGTATGAACCGTTAATCGAAATTCTATTGTCAATAAGACAAAATTTATGATGCATAATTCCACGTGCGTCACCTGTTTCAAAGGCATGTACACTAATGTTAGCACCTTTAAGCATTAACTTTACGGTATCATTCTGAAGATTTGAAGAAAGAATAATATCAACGTTTATATTTCGATTTTTAGCTTCAACAATTGCCATGGCAATTTCTCTGTCTGTAAAATATGCCATTGCAACATAAATGCATTGTTTTGCATTATTGATTTCGGAAATAATTCTTTGTTTAATTTCAGTTCCGTTAGTTATAAAATCGTTCATATTTTTGTTCTTGTTTTGTATTTATCTGCGCCTGCCAATTTGGAATTAAGCGCTAAAGTCTACCAATAATTAGCGAATAGCTAGTCTATCATTCACATTCTATTTTAGATGTTAAATTTTGATATTTACTATTCCTATTTTCCAATTCATTTTTTTAAAACCATCATATTTGCTTTTAACATTTAGAGTGATTTAGTACTTACAAATGAAAATTCAGTTGTTTTGTAGTATTTATTCTCAATAACTCTCTACTATATTATAAATCTTTTCTGCAATTAATAGATGTCTGATGTTCCATTGTTTTAACCCATTTTGTTACTGCCTATTTCAATTTTGGATTTAACTAAAGCTTTGTATAAACATCTATTGGGAGAATTTATATCCACTACTTTATTCCTCAAAATTTCCTATAAATAAGCTCCCATTTCATTATTTAACAATAAACAACACATTACCGTTAGTTTCGTTAAACTTTAATAAATAACAACTTATTATTAATCCAAATATACCGCACCAAAAACTCTTAATATTGCGGGAACCCGCAAATTGAAAAAAAATGGAAATTATTTTTAGAGATCCTACCGCTGCATTGCATTTCGCTCCAGGAGGACGGGTCGAGGAGAATACCTCCGAAAAAAAATGCCCACCAACATAGTTGGCAGGCATTTGAAGCGGAGAGAGAGGGATTCGAACCCTCGGTACCGTTACCAGTACGACAGTTTAGCAAACTGTTCCTTTCGGCCACTCAGGCATCTCTCCTTATTTTTATTTCTCGATACCTTTAGCGACAGTTTAGTCCCGAAATTTCGGGATTCCTTTCGGCCACTCAGGCATCTCTCCGTGTTTTTTATTTCTCGATACCTTTAGCGACAGTTTAGTCCCGAAACTTCGGGATTCCTTTCGGCCACTCAGGCATCTCTCCTTTTTAAAGGCTAATTTTCATTTGCCTTTCGGGTTGCAAATATAATAATTCCTTACGCTCTACAAAGAAAAATTATCACGTTTGTATATAATCTATTCTAACATGATAGATACTTTTTAACATCGACTTGAAAATCAGCTTAATAGTTTCTAAATCTTTTAAGGTTAAATCGCAATTATTTAATTGTTGCTGGTCTAATTTATAGTTAATGATGCGCTCAACCAAGTCATCGATGTTGTTGGCGTCCGGAATTTTCAAGCTTCTAGAGGCCGCTTCTACAGAATCTGCCAACATTAATACGCCTTGTTCTTTGCTAAAAGGAATAGGTCCGGGATACCTAAAGGTGTTCTCATCCACAAATTCATCCGGAGAATTTTTTAAATGAGATTGATAAAAATAATCGACACGAGTATCACCATGGTGGGTTCTAATAAAATCTATAATCGACTCAGGAATCTGACTCTTTCTACAAATTTCTATGCCCTTAAAAACATGCTGAATTATGATCTGTGCACTTTTCTCATAAGATACTTTATCGTGCGGATTAAATTCGGTGGTCTGGTTTTCAATAAAGTACTGAGGGTTCTCTATTTTTCCTATATCATGGTACAAAGCCCCTGCCCTAACTAATAATGAGTTCCCGCCAATTTTAAATATTGCTGCTTCGGCTAGGTTGGCAACTTGTAAGGAGTGCTGGAAGGTTCCAGGCGCCTTAAAGGCCAATTCCCTAAGTAATCTGCTGTTGGTATTGGTTAGCTCAATGAGTGCAATATCTGATGTTATACCAAATATTTTTTCAAATCCATAGATCAAAGGATAAGCCAATAAGGTTAATAATACACTGAATAAAAATGGTATAAAGTTACTCCATTCTATGTCGGCTAAATAACCTTCTCTTAATAAGGAAATTCCTGTAAATGAAATAAAATAAGATATTAAAATGAATACGGCTGATATTAAAAGTTGTTCCCGCTTCAGTAAGTTTCTTATGCTATAAATGGCTACCATTCCGGCCGTAATCTGATAGAAAACAAATTCGAAGCTATTTGGCACAAAGAATCCAGCTATCAATACAACTAATAAATGAAGGTATAAAGCAAGTCGGGTGTCAAATAGGATTCTGATGATAATGGGAACTATACAAAACGGTATGTAGTATAAGCTGCTTAAGTTTAGTTTAATAGCCCAAGTTAAGGCCAACAACATAAAGGTTATGATGATGAGTAATAGGATAAGTTGTCGCGTGTTGGCGAATATATCCTTCCTAAACATGAAGAGGAATATCATCAACAAGCTGATGATGAAGGTTACAAGTAAAATCTGACCAAAGAATACAAAATTAGTGTTCCCCGTTGCACGAGCCTGACTTTCATAAATTTCTTTGAAGGACAGTAGTTTTTGATAAGTTTCTTCATCAACCACGCTACCTCTGGTAACTATTACTTCTCCCTTTTGCACCATACCTCGAGTAGTAGAAATGCTATTTACTGTGCTTTCCTGAATAGTTTTGGTTAAACGTTCATCAAAATTAACATTGGGCTGAATATGGTCTTCGATTAATGTGGACACCAATTTCTGCTCAGCTAATGTTTTGTTTTTAATGGATTCTTTGATGTAGAATAAGGCAGATTGAGCAGTGTATAAATCGTCGCTGTTTACTTTCTGACTTACATTTTGTTTTACAAGGGTTAATATAAACCCACTTAGGTTGTCGCTATGTTTAGGTATAATGCCGATTATTCCTTTGGCATAAATATTTTTAAGTAATTCTGTGCTTCGTTGTTTTACTTTTAGTTTTGAGCTTTCAGGCAAACCGCTACTATTCCATTTGATATCGAATTCGGTTTGAAAGGCATCTATTTCGGTCTGACCAATGGTTTCGTCGTAAATATAAATTGGAGGAACATTTTGTATGGCTTTTTTCTTATCGGTAGCCATTTCCGGATTGGTTTTTAGAATACCAAAGGTATAAGCCGATACTAGGTCTTTATTATTCCATTCCTTCCCTTTTTCAAATTCATATCTAAAACGGGGTTGTTTAGGAAGAAAATAGGAAATTAACAATACACAAAGTACCATCATAAAGTACTTCATGTTTCTGGGATAGTTCCCATCTGCAATCATATTTGGATTTGAGTTCTTTTCCAATTTCAAAGTATAAGTATTTCAAAATTAGTATATTTTTTTGATTAATGATTTTCAGCGGTGCATAGCTGTAGATAATATTAACCTAATTGTTATTTAGCAACAATTGTTTTATAAAGCAGATCAATTCTCCATTTCTAGTAGGTTTTCGCTAAATTGCATCCTTTAACCAATTAAATAATATGAAAGAAGTTGTAATTGTATCTGCTGTTCGTACAGCGATCGGTTCATTTGGAGGATCTTTATCGGGATTCTCAGCTACCCAATTAGGTGGAATTGCTATTAAAGGAGCAATAGAAAAGGCCGGAATTAAACCAGAAATGGTTCAAGAAGTATTTATGGGGAACGTATTATCTGCAAATTTAGGTCAAGCTCCTGCTACACAAGCTGCAAAATTTGCTGGATTACCAGATCTTCCTGCAACTACTATTAATAAAGTTTGTGCTTCAGGTACAAAATCAATTATGTTGGCTGCTCAAGCAATTGCATTAGGTTCAATAGATATTGCTATTGCTGGTGGAATGGAAAGTATGAGTAATGTTCCATTTTATTTAGATAAAGCTAGAAATGGATATAGATTAGGTCACGGTCAATTAATTGATGGCTTAGTTAAAGACGGATTATGGGATGTTTATAATGATTATCATATGGGTTCGGCAGCAGAATTATGTGCTGTAGACTGCAATATTTCGCGTGAAGATCAAGACAATTATGCTATTAATTCATACAAAAGATCTCAAGAATCAGTAAATAATAACAAGTTTGCAGGTGAAATTATTCCAGTTGAGATTAAAGATAGAAAAGGTAATGTTACTGTTTTCGATAAAGATGAAGAGCCTTTTGCTGTTAATTTCGACAAAATACCTGGATTAAAACCAGTATTTAAAAAAGATGGTAGTGTTACTGCTGCAAATGCATCTACCTTAAATGATGGTGCTGCTGCATTAGTTTTAATGTCGGCCGATAAAGCAAAAGAATTAGGGTTAAAACCATTGGCTAAAGTGCTTAGTTATGCTGATGCTCAACAAGCACCAGAATATTTTACTACTGCTCCTGCTCAAGCCATCCCTCGTGCATTAGCAAATGCTGGATTAAGTGTAGCAGATGTAGATTTCTTTGAAATTAACGAAGCTTTTTCTGTGGTAGCCCTAGCTAATAATCAATTATTAGGCATTACAGATAAGAATGTAAATATTAATGGTGGCGCAGTTGCATTAGGTCACCCGCTTGGCGCTTCAGGTGCTCGTATTGTTGTTACTTTATTAAGTGTTCTACAACAAGAGAACGGAAAAATTGGTGTAGCAGGAATTTGTAATGGTGGTGGCGGTGCCAGTGCTATAGTTATTGAAAAATTAGCTTAATCAATAGCATATTTTTTAAACCACCAGTGGTATTTTCATTTTTTATGATTTATATATTTTGAAACTTCCACTGGTGGTAAGTATATTGCGCCCTTAACTAAAAAATAAAACTGAATTTACATTTGAATTTTTAACCAAAAAATATGGCAGCAGTCGTTAATTCGCTTGAAAATGAACAAGCATTAGACCAGCACTTAGCTGAAAACAATGTAGAGCAAACCAAGTTGTACAATCACCCTGCGGGTTTATTTGTACTCTTTATGACAGAGATGTGGGAACGTTTCAGTTATTATGGTATGCGCTCTTTATTAACCCTTTTCTTAATCAGCGAACTTTCTAAAGGTGGCTGGGAATGGGACAGAAAAGATGCACTTGATTTATATGCATGGTACACAGGATTGGTTTATTTAACACCAATTATTGGCGGATTTATTGCAGATAGACTAACTGGATATAGAAAAGCTATTGTTTTAGGGGGTATAATTATGACCTTAGGACATGCTTCTATGGCTTTAGAAGGTTTTAATCCAAATTTCTTCTATGTTGGACTTGTTCTAATGATCTTAGGAAATGGTTTGTTTAAACCAAATATTTCATCAATGGTTGGACAACTTTATCCGGCAATCAGCGATAAAAAAGATTCAGCATACGCTATTTTTTACATGGGTATTAACTCAGGTGCATTCTTAGGTATGTTAATGTGCGGATATATTGGCGAAAAAGTTGGATGGCACTGGGGATTCGGTTTAGCCGGAATTTTTATGTTCTTCGGTTCATTACAGTTTTATTTTGCACAAAGAATTTTCGGGAAATTAGGCTTTAAAGCCGAGAAAAAAGCAAAAGAAGTAAAAGAAACTACTTCATCTGCAAATGAAATTCAAGATAAAAAAGTTGTAACCCAACGTTTATACGTTATCGGTGTATTCTCTGTTCTAACCATTTTCTTCTGGATGGTTTTTGAACAAGCTGGAGGCTCTATGACTATTTTTGCGAAGGATTATACCTTGAGAAACCTAACCGGAAATTCTGCTACAATTTTTAAATACGTTGATGCAGCACTTACTATTTTCCCTCTCCTAGCTGTTTCTGTAGTATTGTTTGCGTTGGCTAAGAAAATAATGAAAAAATATCCATTGTCTATTTTATTAACTACTTTGAGTATTTTAATTATTTGGGGATTGGCAATTTGGAAATTAAATAAAGAATTTTCTGCTGAAGGTACTGAGGTTCCAGCATCATGGTTTGGTATATTAAACTCATTCTTTATTGTTTCTTTAGCACCTTTCGCTTCTAAAATTTGGGAAACTAAATTTAATCCAAGCGGACCAGTTAAGTTTGGTATGGGATTAATTTTTGTAGGTTTAGGCTTCGCCGGATTAGCTTATGGTGGTAGAGATATTGCTGCAGGCGCTACAGTGGCTCAGGTGAGTATGTTCTGGTTAATTTTTGCTTATTTCTTCCATACAGTGGGCGAATTATGTATTTCTCCAGTTGGTTTATCTTATGTAAGTAAATTAGCACCAGCTAAACTTGTAGGTTTAATGTTCGGTGTTTGGTTTACTTGTTCTGCTATTGGTAACTGGTTAGCAGGTACATCTGGAGGTTTAATTGATCAAATATCTAACGAATACTCTATTTCTGTATTCTTCTTAATATTCACTATTCTACCTATTGTAGTTGGTTTATTCGCATTTGCAATCTCTCCAATTTTACGTAAGTGGATGCATGGTGTTCATTAATATTTACTTTTAACTTTAACTCTACGTGTCAGATAGCTTAGTCATTATTCCAACTTATAACGAGAAGGAGAATATTGAAAAAATAATCAGGAAAGTGTTTTCATTACACCAACCTTTCCATATTTTAATAATTGATGATGGATCTCCAGATGGCACTGGAAATATTGTTAAAAGTCTTCAAAATACTTTTCCAGAGCGTTTATTTTTAGAAGAACGCTCTGGAAAATTAGGTTTAGGTACAGCTTATATTCATGGATTTAAATGGGCTTTGCAAAGGTCATATGAATATATTTTTGAAATGGATGCAGATTTTTCTCATAATCCGAAAGATTTAATCCGTTTAAGAATGGCTTGTTTGCCTGCCAATACACCAGAATTTTTAGGCAATACGCTTCCTGTTGATGCTGAACATGAGCTTTCTTCCCATATTTTCCCTATCCAAAAAGATAATGCAGATGTTGCTATTGGATCGAGGTATGTTACAGGGGTAAATGTGGTTAACTGGCCAATGGGACGTGTGCTGATGTCTTATTTCGCATCTATGTATGTTAGAATTATTACTGGCATAAAAGTTCAAGATGCTACCGCCGGATTTAAATGTTATAGAAGATGTGTTTTAGAAAAAATACCGTTCGATAAGATTAAGTTTATTGGCTATGCATTCCAAATAGAAATGAAGTTTACAGCCATAAAATATGGTTTTAAAGTTACTGAGGTACCTATTATTTTTACAGATAGAACCGAAGGCACTTCTAAAATGAGTACCAAAATTTTCCGTGAAGCTTTCCTAGGTGTTCTTCAATTGAAGATCAATAGTTGGTTTAGAAAGTACTAAAATTTGTTGCCCCTGCTTTCCCTTATCATTTTCCCGTAATCCCATTGTTTATCCATAGCATTAACCACCATAGATATTCGTTTAAATCGGGTTTCGAAGGTTTTTGAATCCGTTATGTATTTTATAAAATAGCCCTGATGAGATGGCGCTAGTTTTTCGAAGTTCTCCCATAGATATTGCTCTTCTTGTAAACAAATTAATAAATCGTCTGGAGCTTCTATTTTAAAGTCTTTATCTTCTTCTAATAATGCGATGATTGGGTCGCCCTCGTTTTTAGAAAGTTGTTTTCTTAAAGATTGTTTTAAGGCTAAAATAAAATCGCCTTCCCCAATTGGGACGGTTGCCATGCCTTTAATTGGAACGTTATCTAAATAACCTTTAACCCGGAAGCTCTTCTTAAAATTAGGTTTAATTTTTTGGGCTGTTGACTGTGGAATTAAGATATACCTCCACCCTGTTTTATCTCCCTTTTCATCAAATCTTTCTATTACACTTTCTAGTTTTACCATTGGATAAATTTAATTTTAATCATTGCATTTTGCAATTTTCAATTAGAAATAAAGGGGAATGAATAAATTGACCAATTATTGAAAATGGATCTTTAAACTGTTTTAATGAGTTTATTTTGTGTCTAAAGGTAGGATTAGGGTTTATTTAGTGCTTATAGCTTAATATTTAGTTTTCTTAAAATTAAGTATACCGCCCATTCTGTTTACTTCTTCTACACCCAAACTAAATAAAGCAAAATCGTATTTTACAGGATCCATTGGATCAAAAAGTCGCAAATTTCTGGTGAGTTCTTCGGCCGTCCGCCAATCTAATTGTTTACGGTTAATTAAGCCTAAGGCTCTTCCAATTCTGTCGACATGTACATCGCAAGGACAAATTAACATACTCGGATTAAGTTTTTTCCAAATTCCAAAATCTACCCCTTTATTGTCGCTACGTACCATCCACCTTAAAAACATGTTTAATCGTTTACAGGTCGATTTTTGAAGGGGCGAAGAAATGTGCTTACGAGTTCGCCATGGAAAATCTTCTAAAGAGAAGAAATATTGCTTAAAATAATTTAATGCATCTTCAATTTCAAATCCCATATTACTCGCCATACAAGGCGATGAATTTAAAGCCGAATTCATACTCACACCCCCTAAATAGTCTATATTAAACGCTAAGTCATTAGGGATAAATGCATCTTCTAAACTTTCGTGGCGTTGATAATGCATTTTAAAGAATTCCACAAAATAGAGTAAGTCGGTATCGTTAAATGTTCTGTGCTTAAAACCTAATAGATTTTTTAGATCATGATCTTCATGATGAAGCATAAATTGATAAGGCGCATTGTCCATGCGTTCCATCAACTCAGTCATTTTATTGATAATGGTTTTCCTTTGTCCCCAAGCAAGAATAGCTGCAAAAAATGCAGCTATTTCTATATCTTGTTTTTTAGAAAACCTATGTGGGATACAAATTGGATCCTTTTCTATAAATGCGGGTTGATTGTATTTTTCTACTTTATGATTTAAATAATCGCGTAAAGCAATAAATGAACCTTCCGTTAATTGAGCTACATCCTTCCCTTGCATTTAAGCTAATGCTTGTTCCAAATCAGCAATTAAATCGTCGATATCCTCAACACCCACGCTTAAACGCAATAGGTTGTCGGTTACCCCTACTTTCTCTCTTGCTTCTTTCGGAATAGAACCATGTGTCATGGTTGTTGGGTGATTAATTAAAGACTCTACCCCTCCCAATGATTCTGCCAGGGTGAATACTTTAAATTTAGAAGCTATTTTAAAGGTTTCTTCTAATCCTGCATTTTTTAATGTGATTGAAACCATACCACCAAAATCGCGCATTTGTTTTTTCGCTATTTCATGATTTGGATGAGATTCAAATCCTGGCCAATAAACATGCTCTACTTTTGGATGATTTTTAAGGTAATGTGCCACCTTAGCGCCATTTTCACAATGTGCTTTCATTCGTAAATGCAAGGTTTTAATCCCTCTTAATACTAGGAATGAATCTTGTGGACCAGGGGTTGCACCGCATGCGTTATATACAAACCATAACGATTTATAAAGTTCTTCGTCGTTAACACAAAGTGCGCCCATTACCACATCGCTATGTCCGGCAATATATTTGGTAACCGAGTGCATTACAATATCAGCACCTAAATCTATCGGGTTTTGTAAATATGGCGAGGCAAAAGTATTATCTACACAAAGTTTTATACCATTAGCTTTGGCAATTTTAGAAATACCTGCAATATCCACAATTCTCATAGTTGGATTGGTAGGCGTTTCTATCCAAATTAATTTGGTGTTTTTATTGATGGCTTGTTCAATATTCTCAGGTTTATCTAAATCTAGAAAATGGAATTTTATCCCATATTTTTCATAAATTTTGGTGAATATCCTATAAGAACCACCATATAAATCGTCACCCGTAATTACTTCATCACCAGGGCTTAACAACCTTAAAACAGCATCTGTAGCACCCATCCCACTACTAAAAGCCAATCCGTATTTTGCATTTTCTAAAGCTGCAATACAATCTTCTAATGCCTTACGAGTTGGATTGGTTCCTCTAGAGTATTCATAACCTTTATTATCGCCAGGAGAACGTTGCCAATAGGTAGAAGTTTGATATATTGGAGTCATAACCGCTCCAGTTGTTGGATCTGGCTCTTGACCAGCGTGAATAGCTTTTGTTGCGAATTTCATGATTTTACTATTTTAAATTGTAAAAGTATAAACGTTTACATGGGTTTATTATATATTATTGTTGTTTTGCATTTCTGCTTTAAACTGATAGCCTAAACGTTTTCCGGTTGGGTATCCGCTGGCCGCCAAAATGGTTTGTTTTTGATATAGGGTTATGTCTCTTACAGATTCATAAGCCGGTAATCTAAGATCTGTATTGATGCAATTTAGAATTGCTATTTCCAAAATCTTGGTAATTTGCTCTTCATTGATCTCTTCTTCACTAAATGCTTCGTACAAAAATCCGAGTTCACCTTCGCCTTCAACAATAAATTTCTTGTCCTTATTTACCAAAATCCTGGCAATTAAGGTTCCCTCATCGGCTAATCTATTGTATTTAATTGAGTCTGCCAGAAAATTATGAATATAGATTACGCCACAATAGCTTCTAGAAAAATCCTGCTTTAAGTAGGTAGAAGAATAAATTCTATGTCCCTCTTCAAAATTAAACACATTGCTATGCATAGAAAGCATGATCATATCACCAGAAAATTTCAATTCTGCTTCAAATTGATGCGAGTCCTTATAAACAATTTCTACAGATGGGTCAGATAGCGTATAATCTTGGTGCAAGCGCGACCCTAATTTCGACAATGCCTTTTTGGTTGAGGCAAAAACATCGACCGTATTCCTGTAAATTTGTTGTTTAAGGGAAGCTCTGGTTTCTAATTTTTGAAGTATTAACTGATAATTTGATGTTTCCATTACTTTCCAATTATGTTGAATTTCAAATGGCAAAATAGCCTTAAATTTTCAACAAATTAATATTTTTTAATATGCCCTAGCAAAGTACACTCTTTGTTTAGAAGGTTTACCAGTTAAGATACACGTTCCTTCTTCTAAAGGATTATTTAAAGGTATACAGCGAATAGTAGCTTTTGTTTGTTCTTTTATTTTTTGCTCGGTTTCTGGAGTTCCATCCCAATGTGCCGCTATAAAACCGCCTTTATTATCCAATAATTCTACAAATTCTTCTAACGAATCTGCCTTAGTGATATGTGAATTTCTATAATCTAAAGCCTTTTGGAAAATAGATTTTTGAATTTCTTCCAATAAGTTCTGGATATACGTATCTAAACCGTCTTGAGCTACAGTAAATTTCTCTCTTGTATCTCTTCTTGCTAATTCTACGGTACCATTTTCCATATCTCTAGCACCAATAGCTATACGCAATGGAACACCTTTTAATTCGTATTCTGCAAATTTAAAGCCCGGACGTTGTGTGTCGCGGTCGTCATATTTAACTCTAATATTAAGCGCTTTTAATTTTAGAATAAGGCCATCAACAAATTCAGTAATTTTAGCTAAATCTTCTTCTCCTTTATGAATTGGAACAATTACAACTTGAGTAGGTGCCAATTTTGGAGGAAGTACCAATCCTAAATCGTCGCTATGCGCCATAATTAAAGCCCCAATTAAGCGGGTTGATACCCCCCAAGAGGTTGCCCAAACATGCTCAATTTTACCTTCTTTATTGGTGAATTTTACATCAAAAGCTTTTGCAAAATTCTGACCTAAAAAGTGAGATGTACCCGCTTGTAAAGCTTTTCCATCCTGCATTAATGCTTCTATACAATAAGTTTCTATAGCACCAGCAAAACGTTCGTTCGGCGATTTTACACCTTTAACAACCGGTACAGCCATCCAATTTTCTACGAAATCTGCATAAACATCCAACATTTTCTCTGTTTCTTCTATGGCTTCCTTCGATGTTGCATGTGCTGTATGGCCTTCTTGCCATAAAAATTCTGAAGTACGTAAAAATAAGCGTGTTCTCATTTCCCAACGTACAACGTTTGCCCACTGATTTACTAAAATTGGTAAATCGCGGTAAGATTGAATCCAACCTTTGTATGTATTCCAAATAATGGTTTCAGAAGTAGGACGAACAATTAACTCTTCTTCTAATTTTGCTTCCTCATCAACAATAATTTGTCCGTTTCCATCGTTCTTTAAACGATAGTGCGTAACTACTGCACACTCTGTTGCGAATCCTTCTACGTGCGAAGCTTCTTTAGAGAAAAACGATTTGGGTATAAACAATGGAAAGTATGCATTTGAATGCCCTGTTTCCTTAAATTTTTGGTCTAAAACTGACTGCATATTCTCCCAAAGAGAATAACCGTATGGCTTAATTACCATACATCCCCGTACTGAGGAGTGTTCAGCCAGATCGGCTTTAATAACAATGTCGTTATACCATTGCGAATAATCCTCGTTTTGACTTGTTATACCCTTGCTCATATATAATTGGAATGTTAATTGTGTTAAATTATTTGTTATGTTATCCACAAATTTATAAATTTAATACAAGATTGTAGCTCGCATACAAATAAAACACATCATATGAAATCTAAATTATTTATTTACACAGCTTTTTTGATGACTATTTTAGTCGTCTCCTCTTGCTCGCTACCAAGAACTGCGCAGCATGGAGCTTATGATGACGATGTTTACATTACTCGTGTAGAAACACCTGTTTATGAAGACACTTTTTCATCTAATTCTGAATCCGTTGCAAGTGCTTATCCTGATAATCAGCAAGATAATTATGACAATAATTATTATGACGATCCATATTATGGGTTAGATTACTCTACACGTTTAAATAATTTTTACGGTACTGGTTTATACAGACCTTATTATAATAGCGATTACTATTTTGGTTATTATTCTAACCGATTTATGCCTTGGTACACTTATTCTCCATCGCTTTACATGGGAATTAGATGGGGAAATTCATGGTATAACTACGATCCTTGGTATAGCGATTTTTACTATGGATATAGATATAATCCATATTTTGGTTTAGGTTATCCATACTACATTGGAGGTGGTTATTATGGCGGAGGTTACTATGGTGGCGGTTACTATGGCGGAATTCGCTATCCTATAGGAAGTCCAGCTGTAAACCCTAATTATGGTCCAAGACCAAACAGAGGTAATGATTATATAAATAGAAACCCAATGAGTGGTACTAACGATGGAAGACCTAATAGAGATGTTCAGACTCAAGGCCGACCAACCAATACCAATCAGACTCGTCCAAATACAAGTACCCCTCAAAGAGGCGCTACTGCAAATACAAATGCACCAGCAAGACCTTCGAGAGAAACTACTACTCAATCTAGACCATCCGGACAAAGTTCAGCTCCAGCTTCTAGACCTCAGGTTCAACAACAAAGACCGAGTTCTTCTAGTTCAGGAAATTCTGGATCAAGTTCTTCTAGAGGTAGTAGTGGCGGAAGCAGTAGTTCGGGCCGACCAACAAGAGGTGGAAATTAAACATTACTTAAGCTTATGAAATTTAAAATTCTTAGTCTAATGGTAGCATTATCAGCTATCACAGCAACAACATATGCACAATATGCAGGAGATGTTTTACGCTTCTCAGAAACAAATTATTCTTCTAATGCAAGATTTAAAGCTATGGGAGGCGCACAAATTGGTGTGGGTGGCGATTTAAGTTCTTTGGGTGGAAATCCAGCAGGTTTAGGACTTTTTACAAAATCTGAATTTAATTTCTCTCCAGAATTTAGTAGCCTAAATACCAGAACCAATTATTTTAATGAAGGGTATAAAACCAGTAAAACAATTCCTTTCGTCGGACAAATGGGCGCTGCATTCTACCTTCCTTCTTATACTTCTAATAATTCTAAAGGCGCATTAAGTGTGGTATTTGGTTTGGGTTACAATAGAGTGGCGGATTATAATAACGATTTTACTTTTGGTGGTGTAAATAACCAAAGTTCTTTCGCCGATTATTTTGCAGAAATTGGTGGCTCTTCTTCTCCTTCTAATTTAGGTAACAACAGCCTCGAAAAATGGGCATACAACAATTATCTAATTAGTTATGATAATGCTGGTTATTACTATCCCGAAACTTATGTAAACAATACTCAATTAGCAAAAGAGTTAAGAAAAGGTAATAGTTCTGAGTTTAATTTATCTGCAGCAGTAAATATTTCAAACGAGTTTTATATTGGTTTAGGAATTAATTTTCTTACGTTAGATTATACAAGGGATGCAGAATTTAACGAAAAAGGAATGGCCCGTGAATTAACCACTCAAGGTGTTCCAACAGGAAATCAAAAACCTTATAATTTTATTTTCGGACAAAACCAAACTACCACCGGTGAAGGTGTAAACGGAAGATTAGGTTTTATATTTAGACCAGTTCCTGAATTTAGAATTGGAGCTACTATCCAAACGCCAACCTGGATGGAGGTAAAAGATACCTATACAGAATACCTAGACAATAGAAAAACAGCTGGAGGCACCAGCAATACCAATACTTACGAATACAATTACAATATAAAAACGCCAATGAAAAGTTCTATTGGAGCAAGTTATGTAATCGCTAGCACAGCATTAATTAGTGCCGATATTGATTATGTGGATTATGCTTCAGCTAGAATTTCTGATCCTTATACTTATGAAACCCAATTGGTAAATGAAAATAATGCCAATATTAGAAACAGGTATCAGGAAGCATTAAATTATAGAATTGGTGCTGAAATAAAATTTGATAATATTAGCTTAAGAGGTGGATATGCATTAAATGGTAGTCCATATAAAGACAATAAAGATCAATACACTCAAGTTTATACAGGTGGATTAGGTGTTCGTATAAACAATTACTCTATAGATTTAGCTTATCAACATTTAGAAAACAACAGTAATTTTAGTCCTTATAATTTAGTATACGGCACCACACCATCAACCGATGTTAACTTAAAAAAGAACAACGTGATGTTGACGATAGGCGCCAGATTTTAAATTATACCCTGTAAAGAAGCTCCATTTCGGCCCAGTGCATCAACCCTGCTTTCTATAGCTGGATCCTTGATTAATTCTGGTGCGTGATGGGGCTTTTTTCTTGCGTCGATAATCAACGGACCTGTACATCCCCAATGCTTATTCTTTGTAAAAGCACCGATTCCATGAATATCTGCAGCTGGGTTGCTCCTAGTAAAAGTTACCCACAGAAAATTATTTAAAGTGGCAGCCAAAAATTGCAGATCATCACATAAAATGAATAACCTAGCACCTGAAATTGGTTTTTTATTCCAAGCTTCTTCTAAAGCTTTTATGGTAGTCAAAGTTTCGTCTTCGTTTTTATAAGCTGCGCCTTTAACCGCCAATACACCAGGCAATACAAAACTACTTTCAAAGCCATCTAAACTAGCTTCAGTTCTTAATAATTCATATTTTGGTTCACCTACTGCTGCGATAACCACTTTAGAACCAGAATTTATTCCGTCACCAGAATAATCGAGCGTATCTATTGTAGTTTGAGTTTGAAAATGTATATCTCTTGTAAAATCTACGCGTTCTAGCATATGAATCATAAAATTTGCATGATCCGTAGATTTTAAATTTTTATTGTCCTCCTGCGCAGCAATGAATAAGAATTTAGCTAAACTCAATTGGTTAGTCCCTAAAATTCTATTCGAAATAGTTAATAATTCTTGAGGCCTTTTTGTTTCTAAATAAGGGGTATATCGCTCACTGCCAATCGCAAACAACAATGGATGTACTCCTGCTGCATCAACCGCATTAAGCTCTTTTAAACCTGGAACTTCTAGCGGTAAAGCAGATCCCGAAATCTCATGTATTAATTCTCCGAAACTGGTATCTTCTTGTGGTGGTCTGCCTACAACTGTAAACGACCAAATAGCATTAGGTTTATGGTAAACATTATGCACTTTCATTACAGGAAATGGATGAACCAAACTATAATAACCTAAATGATCTCCAAATGGTCCTTCGGGTTTATTATCGTTCGGATAAACTGTCCCTGTAATCACGAAATCAGCATCCGCAGAAATACAAAATCCTTCATCGTCATAAAAATATCTAAATCTTCGTCCACATAAAGCGCCTGCAAATGTCAATTCAGAAAGTCCTTCTGGAAGTGGCATTACTGCCGATAATGGATGTGCGGGTGGACCGCCAACAAATATACTCACCTTTAAAGGCTTACCTATTGCTTGAGCCTTTGCTTGGTGAATACCGATGCCTCTATGAATTTGATAATGCAAACCAATCTCCTTGTCTGGAATATAATTATTCCCGTTAAGTTGAATCCTGTACATCCCTAAATTAGACTTCATGATTCCTGGATTCGCCACGTCCTCCGTATAAACTTGAGGCATAGTAACAAACGGGCCTCCGTCGTCCATCCAGTTTACAATTTGCGGCAATGCACTTATGGTAGTTTTATGGAAGGGTGATTTAGAAAACCTTTGTCTTAATGGCAAGGCCGAAATAGCACCCATTGCAGCTTTTCCAGCCAATAATGGATTTTTTATGGCCTTAATTGGGTCGTTACGCAATTGAACCAAACGTTCAACACTATTTAAGGTGTCCCTAAAAATAAATTTAGATCGATCTAAAGTTCCGAATAAATTAGAAACAGCTGGAAATTTAGATCCTTTTATATTTTCAAATAATAAAGCTGGCCCTTTATTATCATATACCCTCATATGAATGGCGGCCATTTCCAAATATGGATCTACTTCTTCTTTTATTCGAACTAAATGCTTGTTCGCTTCTAAATCTCGAACACAGTCTTCTAAACTTTTATATCCCATAGGGATAAAGATATTAACTAATTTCTGATATAATATTCATAATATATTCATAATTTTTAATGAAATTAGGCATCAGAACAATACGAAACTAGTTCAATCGTTTTATCTGCATATCCACCGATAAAATATTTTTATCGTAAATTTGTAAATGAAAACAACCATAAAGCTAACATGCAGAAAATATTAAGCCTTACATGCATTTCTATCATTCTTACAATCAGCACAGTAAGGGCAAATAGCTTATTAGATTCTATTGGTGTCGAAAATTTGAACGGCAAGAAAGTTGTATTGCATAAAATAGATCCTAGTGAGACTTACTATGCTTTAGGAAGAAAATATAACGTAGCTCCAAAAGATATCATAAGTTTTAACAATAATAAGACATTAGTGCCCGGTGTAATTATAAAAGTACCTACTCAGCTTCCATTTACAAGCCAAGCGGCTGTTTCAACTGAATCTGGTGCTCAAAAAACGCATATTGTTAAAGCCAAAGAAAATTTAAGTATTATATCTAATCTATACGGAATAACGGTTGCTCAATTAAAAGAAGCAAATCAACTTAATTCTAATAATTTATCAATCGGACAAAAATTAATTATTCCCGGGACAGCTCCAAGCCTACCAACTGCAGCCGCTCAAGTTGTAAATACCACTCCTACTACCTCAGTTTATACACCTCCTGTGGTTAATAAACCTGCAAATACAACAATTACTAATTTTGTAGAACATGCGGTAAAACCTAAAGAATATTTAAATAAAATTGCCCAAGATTATAATACTACTGTAGAAGCTATTAAAAGTGCAAACAACCTTACCTCAAACAGCTTAAAAATTGGTCAAATTTTAAAAATCCCTACCGAATCGACTAATGTCGCGGCCAATACCAATGCGCCAGTAAGCACAACACCAGTAATTACAAATCCTACACCAACAAACTCCAATGTTACTAGTCAAAATGCACCAAATACTAGTGGAAGAACACATACAGTAAGTGCTGGAGAAACTATTTTCAGCATTGCACAACGCTATGCTTTAACTGCTTTTCAACTTAGGGAAGCCAATAACTTAACTGATAATACCATTAACGTTGGACAAGTTTTAAAAGTTCCAGGATCTAGTATGACAGGTGTTTCTGTTCCTGAAGCAAATAGAAATACTACATTTGCTGATACAGTAGAAACCATTTCAGACCCTAATTTAAGACGAAGTCCTAGTGTTTACGGATTAAACCATGTTGAAGAAAAAGGTACTGCGGTTTGGATAGAAGATCCAGATTTAGACCCTACTAAAATGTTGGTTCTTCATAGAACTTTACCTATAGGAACAATTATAATGGTTAAAAATCCAATGGGAAATATTTCTACCTTTGCAAAAGTTGTAGGAAAATTCACTGAGAATGAAACTACAAAAGATGTAATAATCGTAGTTACAAAGGCGGTAGCCGAGAAACTAGGTGTTTTAGACAAAAGATTTTTCTGCAATTTAAGTTATGCAGCACAAGGGAATGACAAATAATAAACCTCACATTATAGGTATAGCCGGAGGAAGCGGCTCTGGTAAAACTTTCTTTTTAAATTGCTTTTTACATCATTTTAAACAAGATGAGGTAACGCTAGTATCGCAAGACGATTATTATATTCCCGCGGGCGAAATGACCCAGGAGGAAAATAAATTATACAATTTTGATTTACCTTCTACCATTGATGATGTACAATTTCTAATTGATATCAAAAAAATAATTTCAGGCGAAGTTGTTTATAAAAAAGAATACAATTTTAACAACCCTATTGCTGTAAATAAAATTTTAGAAATAAAACCCGCTCCAATAATCATTGTTGAAGGTTTATTTATTCTACATTTTAAAGAAATTGCCTCTTTACTAGACCATACTATTTTTATAGAAGCTGATGAAGAAATTTCTTTACAACGGAGAATTCAGAGAGATGGATTTGAAAGGGGTTATCCAGAAGAAGATGTGCTTTATAAATGGTACAACCATGTATTACCAGCCTACAAGGAATATTTACTACCTTATAAAGAATCCTGTAATCGGATAATTATCAATAATTCTAATGATCCGGATGATATCATCAGAGTTACTGACGATATATCCGGAGAATTAAAAAAAATCTATTTAGCAGAAACACTTTAGTCGATAATCATTTCTGGAACATAATCTGGCACAAAAAGCTTTCCGGCAGTAGATTGCTTAATATGATCTACTGAAACACCTGGCGCTCTTTCTACTAATTGAAAACCGCCCGTTGGTAAAATATCCAAAACGGCCAATTCAGTTACTACTTTCTTAATGCAGTGAATTCCTGTAAGTGGAAGTGTACATTTTGGAAGTAATTTAGATTCTCCAGCTTTATTTACATGTTGCATAGCCACAATAATGTTTTTAGCTGATGCTACTAAATCCATTGCTCCCCCCATTCCTTTCACCATTTTCCCAGGAATTTTCCAATTGGCAATATCTCCATTTTCAGAAACTTCCATCGCTCCCAAAATAGTCAAATCTATTTTTTGAGCACGTATCATTCCAAAACTCATGGCTGAGTCGAATATAGAAGATCCGGGCAAAGTAGTAATGGTTTGTTTTCCAGCATTTATTAAATCTGCATCTTCTTCCCCTTCAAAAGGAAATGGTCCCATTCCTAACAATCCATTTTCCGATTGTAAAACCACAGGCATACTTTCTGGAATATAATTAGCAACCAATGTTGGTATTCCTATACCCAAATTAACATAATAGCCACTTTGAATTTCTTTTGCTATACGTTTTGCAATTCCGTTTTTATCTAACATATGCTATTATTTTTTAGATCTTACTGTTCTTTGTTCAATACGCTTCTCATAATTTTTCCCCTCGAAAATTCTATGTACATAAACACCAGGTGTATGAATTTGATCAGGATCTAATTCTCCGGCTTCTACTAAAATTTCTACTTCTGCAATGGTAATTTTACCAGCCATCGCCATAATTGGGTTAAAATTTCTACTGGTAGATTTAAATATTAAATTCCCTGCGGTATCTCCTTTCCAGGCCTTAACTATGGCAAAATCAGCATCAAATGCGTACTCCATTAAGTAATCTTTACCTTTAAAATTACGTACTTCTTTACCTTTTGCAACTTCGGTTCCGATACCAGCAGGTGTAAATATTGCTGGCATGCCATACCCGGCTGCTAAACAACGGGTAGCCAACGTACCTTGAGGTATTAATTCTACTTCTAGTTCTCCACTTAAGAGTTGTCGCTCAAACTCCTCGTTTTCGCCAACATAGCTCGAAATCATTTTTTTTACCTGTTTGGTTTTAAGCATTAAGCCAATTCCAAAATCATCAACCCCTGCGTTATTAGATATACAGGTCAAATTTTTTGTTCCCTTTTTCACTAAAGCGGTGATACAATTTTCTGGAATACCGCATAATCCAAAACCGCCAAGCATTATGGTTGCACCATCTTGAATGTCACTAATTGCTACTTCAGGACCCTCTACAACTTTGTTTATCATATGATTAGTTTTTTGCTAAATTAAGCAATCGTAGACAATGGAATGGTATAAAAATAGAAAAGTTAACAGACGCCAATTTGCATAGATGTAATAGCAAGACTTACAAACACTCTAATACCTTAATTTATAGCCTTCTATAACATCTAAAGTAATCAGTATAACAATAATTTTATACTATTACAATCAATTTATAAGATTAACTAAAGATAATTGTTAAAAAATTCACTCGAAAATTGTAGCTTTGAGCAAATAATTAAGCAGAATGAACATCCACGAATATCAGGGAAAGCAGATCCTTAAAAGCTTTGGTGTTAATATCCAAGAGGGTATAGTTGCAGAAACACCAGAACAGGCAGTAGAAGCAGCTAAAAAAATGAAAACTGACTATAATTCTGACTGGGTTGTGGTTAAAGCACAAATCCATGCAGGTGGTCGCGGTAAAGGTGGTGGTGTTAAGTTGGCTAAGAATTTAGAAGAAGTTCAACAAAGAGCATCCGATATTATTGGAATGCAATTGGTAACACCTCAAACTGGTCCAGAAGGCAAGAAAGTTAATAAAGTACTTATTGCTCAAGATGTATATTATCCAGGTCCATCTGAAACTAAAGAGTTTTATATGAGTGTTTTACTTAACAGAAGTAATGGCACCAATATAATTATGTATAGTACAGAAGGTGGTATGGATATCGAAGAAGTTGCTGAGAAAACTCCTCACCTTATCTTTAAAGAAGAAATAGATCCTAAAGTTGGTTTACAAGCTTTTCAAGCTAGAAAAATTGCTTTTAACTTAGGTTTAAGCGGAAATGCTTTCAAAGAAATGGTAAAATTTGTAAACGCTTTATATAAAGCTTATGATAATACCGATTCTGCAATGTTCGAAATTAATCCGGTTTTAAAAACCAGTGACGATAAGATTATTGCAGTTGACGCGAAAGTAAATTTAGACGAAAACGCTTTGTTTAGACACCCAGATTATGCCGCAATGCGCGATAAATCTGAAGAAGATCCAACCGAAGTTGAAGCAAGTGAATCTAACTTAAACTATGTTAAATTAGATGGTAACGTTGGTTGTATGGTTAATGGTGCTGGTTTAGCAATGGCAACTATGGACATAATTAAATTGGCAGGTGGCGAACCAGCTAATTTCTTAGATGTTGGTGGTACGGCAAATGCTCAAACGGTTAAAGCAGCTTTCAATATTATCCTTAAAGATCCTAATGTAAAAGCTATTTTAATTAATATTTTTGGTGGTATTGTTCGTTGCGATCGCGTTGCGCAAGGAGTAATTGATGCTTATAAAGAAATTGGAAATATTCCTGTTCCAATTATTTGTCGCCTTCAAGGTACAAACGCCGAAGAAGCAAAAAAATTAATTGACGAATCTGGATTACACGTTTATTCTGCAATTGCATTAAAAGATGCTGCAGACTTGGTAACGAAAGTACTGGCCTAAATAATAAATTTTATTAATGAAACTCCCAGAAATTTCTGGGAGTTTTTTTTTGCTTTAAAAGTTTTTTTGTCTAATATTAAATAATTTTTAAAATGTAAATTTGATGGTGAAGGCAAATTCTTTAAATGTTGATTATTTCGAAATCAAACGATTACATAAATTATATCGTTACGAGATTTTAAACACCCCTCCCGATGCTGCCTTCGAAAAAATAGCCATTTTGGCTAGCGAGATTTTTAAAACGCCTATTGCTACCATAAGTTTTATAGACGATAAACGAATTTTTTTTAAGTCGATAGTTGGAGAAATAAATGTCGTAGATATACCCCGAAATAATAGTTTATTCAATCTTAATTTAGATGATTATGAAATTGTTGTTTTTAACGATATATCCAATCTAGCTAATTCACCAACAAAATTTGCATTTCAGGTTAATGATGGCATAAATTTCATGGCCTCTGCCCCACTAGTTTCCAAGGAAGGATTTATTATTGGATCTATTTCTATTTTAGATTACCAAGCAAAAGCAGAGTTTAGTAGTAATCTATACTTATTATCCATATTATCATCTATTATTATGGATATTTTAGAACAACGTTTAACTTCTCGTATTGTTATTAGAACACAAAGAGATCGTTTAAATAGAGTGGTACACGATATTAAGAATGCACTAACTACTATAAAATTATCAAGCGAAATTATTCAAACCAAGACTAAGGAGAATGAAATCGTTCAAACTTTAACTTCTAAAATTAATTCGGCAAGCGGTAATACGCTCAAAAAAATTAATTCATTATTAGACACTTCGAGTATTGAAGCCGGTAGGTATGCTTTAAAAATAGAACCTTGCGATTTATTGGAAATTTTAGAAACGGTTTACAATAATTTAGAACTGGTTGCGAAATCAAAATCTCAGGACATCAAAATAAACATCAATAATCCATTACCCATTAATGGCGATAAATCTAAATTAACTGACCTTTTTGAAAATTTAGTAAGCAACGGATTAAAATTCTCCTTCCCCAATTCAACCATTAATATTGGCGCTGTTTCTGACGAGCAAAATGTTGTTATATACATTAAAGATGAAGGTTTAGGTTTAAGTGAAGATGATTATGACAAACTATTTAAAAAGTTCGTTAGTCTTAGTTCTCAACCTACAGGGAAAGAACATTCTAATGGACTAGGTCTGTTTTTGGTAAAAACCATAACCGATTTACACCATGGTAAAGTTTGGGCGGAGAGCAAAGGAAAAAACCAGGGAACAACCTTTTACATTAGCTTACCAAGAGCTGTGGTAGATTAAAACAAAATCCTTATTTTTGTATTCCTTAAGTCCAAAAATAATGATCAGTAGAGAAAAAATAAGCGATTTATTACAATCAACAACGTTTGATAGAGAAGTGACGGTTATGGGTTGGGTTAGAACCTTTCGAAATAATCAATTTATAGCCCTTAATGATGGGTCGTGCATGGGGAATCTACAAGTGGTAGTTGATTTTAATAATACCGACGATGCTATTCTAAAAAGAATTAATACCGGTGCAGCAATTAAAGCTACTGGACAACTTGTGGAAAGTTTAGGTAAAGGTCAAACCGTTGAAGTAAAAGCAACGAGTGTTGAAATTTTAGGTGATAGCGATCCTGAGAAATTCCCGCTTCAACCTAAAAAACATAGTTTAGAGTTCTTAAGAGAAATAGCTCATTTACGCTTCAGAACTAATACTTTCAATGCTGTTTTTAAATTAAGACATGCATTAGCATTTGCTATTCACCAATTCTTTAATGAAAGAGGTTTTGTTTATATGCACACGCCAATTATTACGGCAAGTGATGCAGAAGGTGCTGGAGAAATGTTTAAAGTAACAACTTTAGATTTAGATAATCCTCCAAAAACTGAAAATGGAGCTATCAATTATGCCGAAGACTTTTTCGGAAGAGCTACCAATTTAACGGTATCCGGACAACTTGAAGGTGAGTTAGCTGCCATGGCATTTGGACAAATTTATACTTTTGGACCAACTTTTAGAGCAGAAAATTCTAATACTACTCGTCATTTAGCCGAATTCTGGATGATGGAACCCGAAATTGCTTTCGCAGATTTAGAAGACAATATGAACTTAGCAGAAGATATGCTAAAATTTGTTATTAAATACGCGTTAGAAAACTGTAAAGAAGAATTAGAATTCTTAAATAATAGATTATTAGAAGAAGAGAAACAGAAACCTCAACAAGAAAGAAGTGAACTTTCATTAATAGAAAAGTTAAATTTCTGCCTTAGCAACGATTTCGAGCGTATAACTTATACGGAAGCCATCAATATTTTAAAAGCAAGTAAACCAAATCAAAAGAAACAATTTAAATATTTAATTGATAGCTGGGGTGCCGACTTACAAAGTGAGCACGAGCGTTATTTAGTTGAAAAGCACTTTAAAAAACCAGTTATTTTAACGGATTATCCAAAAGATATTAAATCGTTTTATATGCGTTTAAATGATGATGGAAAAACCGTTGCTGCTATGGATATTTTATTCCCTGGCATTGGCGAAATTGTTGGTGGATCGCAACGTGAAGAACGTTTAGACATCCTTAAAGAGAGAATGGTTGAAATGCATGTACCACAAGACGAGTTGTCTTGGTATTTAGATACCCGTAGATTTGGATCAGCTCCACATGCTGGCTTTGGATTAGGATTCGAAAGATTAGTATTGTTCGTTAGCGGGATGACTAATATTCGTGATGTTATTGCATTTCCACGTTTCCCAAAAAGTGCTGAATTTTAATCTCAAATTATATTCCATAAAAAAGGCTTCATAAAATTTATGAAGCCTTTTTTATGCACTAATGTTAGCTACTATACGTTTTTATTTACTCTTCCGTAAGAAGAAGCATTTTCATAATCTATAGGAGAAACTTTATAATCTGTTGGTGCAAAGCTTGATGAAGTACTCAACGCCATTCCTAATTCCATATGAGCTGGATATGGTGTTTGTAATAAACTTCCTGCTGGAACATAAGGGAAGGTCTCAATATAACTTTGAACTACATTTTGACTAACTCTACGGTTAATATAAGCTCTAGTTAATTGAGAAGGTTCTCTTAATCCCGCAGCGCCTAATAATTCAACAGCACTTGCAACAGTTAATTTATGGTAATTGTAAACTCTAACGGTTTTATCTTCAACCACTAAACCTTTCATTAAACTTTCGTCTTGTGTAGCTACACCAGTAGGACAAGTATTGCTATTACACTCTAAAGCCTGAATACAACCTAAAGCGAACATCATTCCTCTTGCAGAATTACATAAATCTGCTCCAAGGGCAATATTTTTCACCAAATCAAATCCAGATGATACTTTTCCTGATGCAATAATGCGGATATGTTTTTTCAAATCAAATCCAGACAACACATCATAAACAAAGGCTAATCCTTCACGTAAAGGCATACCCACTGAGTTAGAAAACTCTTGTGGCGATGCTCCTGTACCACCTTCACCCCCATCAACAGTAATAAAATCTACATAAATATTAGATTCTACCATGGCTTTACATATTGCGTAAAACTCACTTCTACGACCAATACATAATTTTATACCGATAGGTTTTCCACCACTTAAATCTCTTAATTTCTTCACAAATTGCAACATCTCCATTGGCGTGGTAAATGCTTTATGTCCCGGAGGCGATAATACATCCTCTCCTACTTTTACCAAACGAATTCTTGCAATTTCTGGTGTTACTTTTCTCGCCGGCAAAATACCTCCGTGCCCAGGTTTTGCGCCTTGAGATAATTTAATTTCAATCATTCTCACATTAGGTGTCTTAGACCTTTCTGCAAAAGCATCAAAATTAAAAGTTCCATCTTGGTTTCTACATCCAAAATAACCGGTTCCTATTTGCCAAATTAAATCGCCACCTGGCAATTCATGGTAGTCACTTATACCACCTTCTCCAGTATTGTGTGCAAATCCACCCATTTTTGCTCCACCGTTTAATGCCAATACTGCATTCTTACTTAATGAACCAAAACTCATCGCCGAAATATTAAAAATACTCGCCGAATATGGTTGTTTACAATCCGGACCACCCACCATTACACGTGGGTTTGAATTTAACTCATGATGACTAATTGCATTAATACTATGACTTAACCATTCATATCCATTCTCATAAACATCAAATTGAGTTCCGAAAGGAATAGTATCATTTTCTTTTTTTGCACGTTGATAAATTAATGATCTATTTAAACGACTATATGGTTTTCCGTTGGTATCACTTTCAACAAAATATTGATAAACTTTAGGTCTTAAATCTTCCATGAAATAACGAAGACGACCAAAAACAGGATAATTCCTCACAATACTATGTTTAGGCTGATAAAGATCGTAAACACCTAAAATTATAAATGGTCCGATAAATATAAATGCCCAAATAAATGGCGGCCAAGCCAAACTTATCATAACCGTAGCGGTTATTAAGAAAGCGGCTAATGCGATAAATGCTTTTCTCATGTCTTTTGTTAGCAGTTTTTTTTTACAAATATCCTAAATTACTTTCAACTAACGTACTTTTACATATGCTAATTAAAATTTATTCTGATAATCCCAATGAAAAACACATCCAACAGGTTGTAGACGTGTTAAAGAAGGGTGGATTAATTATTTATCCAACAGATACAGTTTATGGATTAGGTTGCGATATAACTCATCCTAAAGCCATTGAAAAGATCTGTAAAATCAGGGGTATTAAGCCCGAAAAGGCTAATTTCTCATTCGTATGCTCAGATTTAAGCCATATTTCTGACTATATTAAGCCAATTGATACTTCAACTTTTAGGGTAATAAAAAAAGCATTGCCAGGGCCTTTTACATTTATTTTTAATGCAAATAATAATGTCCCTAAATTAATGAGCTCTAACAAAAAAACGGTCGGTATTAGAGTTCCCGATAATAATATTGCTCGCGAAATTGTAAAGGCACTAGGAAACCCAATTGTATCTGCCTCCATTAAGGATGAAGATGAGTTGATAGAATATTCTACAGATCCAGAATTAATTCATGAAAAGTATGAAGATTTAGTAGATATTGTTATCGATGGCGGGTATGGAGATAACGAAGCTTCTACAGTAGTAGATTGTACCAATGGATACTTCGAAGTAATAAGAGAAGGAAAAGGTGATTTGAATTTATATTTATAATAAAAATGGGATAATGTAAATTAACATTATCCCATTTCTTTGATTAGGCTTATTTACCTACCCTTCCCATTCATCGGAATTTCTCTATCCATTTCCATAATATTTACGGATTGAGAAAAATCTCCTAATAAATACTGATTAAAATAATCAGCTAAACGCCAAAAATAATACTCTGTCATATCTCCAAAGCCATGGCGCTGTCCTGGAACTAGCATATAATCAAAGCGCTTATTTGCTTTAACCAATGCATTAGCTAATCTAATAGAACCCGCTGGATTTACATTATTATCAATATCTCCATGCATTATTAACAATCTACCTTTAAGGTTTTTCGCCAATTCAGGGTTTTTATCAATAGCATATTTAAAAGTAGTATCGCCTTTTGCTGTGATAACTTCTTTTACTCCATGGTGCTTTTCACTCCACCAACGGTTATAAATTGCATTATCATGATTTCCTGCAGCAGAAACAGCTACTTTAAAGAAATCTGGATAAACCAACATAGCGGCAGTTGACATAAAACCACCACCAGAGTGACCTGTAATACCCACTTTAGATGCATCAATAAACTTATGGCGGTCAGCTAATTGCTCAATTGCAGCTTTTTTATCAGCCAATCCATAATCTCTTAAATTTCCATAACCATAAGTATGGTACCATTTACTGCGTGCCGGATGTCCGCCTCTATTACCAACCGTAATTACAATATAACCAAGTTGAGCTAAACGGTCTGTTCTATCCATCGACTTACTGAATGATTTATTAACCGCTTCAGTTTGTGGTCCTGGATATACATATTCAATAATTGGATACTTTTTATTCGGGTCAAAGTCAAATGGTTTATACATTACACCATATAAATCGGTAATTCCATCATCTGCTTTAACTTTAAATGGCTCTGGGAATTTATAACCCGTTTGCATTAATAAACTTAAATCAGCGATTTCTAAATCCATCACTTTGTTTCCTAAATTATCCATTAAAACAGAAGTAGGAACTGTATTTACTCTAGAAAAATTATTTACAAAGAATTTTCCATCATCATTCATGCTCACCTGATGATCAAAATCACCCTTATTTAATAGCTGAAGACCTGTACCATCAAAATTTACTTTGTATAAGTGATAATAATAAGGATCTTCTTTAGCTTCCTTACCATTAGCCGTAAAATACAACATTCTATTTTTTTGATCTACATGAACAATCGCTTCAACATGATAAGGACCTTTTGTAATTTGATTTTTCATTTTACCATTTCCATCATATAGATAAAAATGAGCCCAACCATCGCGCTCACTCCAGTGAATCAATTCTTTTCCACCATCAATTAAAGCCGGACGCGTGATTTCTACATAGGTATTAAAACGTTCTTCAATTATGGTTTTAATTTCCCCTGTTTGAATATTATAAGTAGCTACATCAATACGTTTTAAATCTCTACTGGTTCTATTGAAATAGAAAGTAGTATTATCGCCCAACCAAATTGCAGGTCTAAATTCATTATCTCTATCTTTTGCCAAAGATGGTGCTCCCCATAACGAGATTGTTTGGTCTTTAAAAGCATTTGGACTTAATACTTTGTAAGATTTTGTAGCAAAATTGAATAAAACAAATTCGTTTTGAGGCGCCTCTGCTTCACCAGGCATATGGTATTTATAAGTTTCTAAGGTTGGTCGGCCAGCCGAAACTGAATTAATAACCCAGAAATCTTTAACTTTTCTACTATCTGTTCTATTTAAAATAAAGTGTTTTGAGTCGGGCGACCAGTACACAAATGCACCCCTTCTCTTTTTATTATTTTTCTCATTTACCTCATTATTTTCTCCATCTCCATCGCTACCATAAGAATAATATTTCACACCATCTTTTGTTAATTGATGCTCCACAATAGTACTATCTTCCTCATTTTGGATGGCTTTTTTATAATTTTCCTTATCCATCCAGTATAAATTATAATTTCTACTGAAAATAATAGCCGAACTATCTGGTGCTACAGAACCCCAGCTCGGTTTAGCTTTAGGCTTTTGAAAATTGGGAATCTCAGTTAGTTTTTCGGTATCTAAATCTACTTTAAATGAAAAAACCTTTTTTTGCAGAGAATCAGCCGCTTTTTTATCCTTTCTATCAGGCTTTAATTCATCTACCGTACTTTTAATTTCAAAAGTTACCGATTTCTCATCCTTAGAAAATTTTAAATTTTCAATTGGTAAATGTTGTGCATCAAATGGATCCTTAACAATTGTAGTAATTCCTGCAGCCAATTTATCCATGTCAAACATTTTGCGCTTGGTTTTTGCTACAGGATCTACGATATACCATTCTTTTCCGTTTGGTGTTTCGTAGGTATACCAAAATTTATTAGATAATTTTAACCAATGTGGATCTACTGAAGTTGAGAAAACAAGCTTCCTTAACTTTTCTGGAGAAAACCTAGATGCTAATTGGTAATTTGCTCTTACCTTATTGTCGGGCTGTTGCTCAACTAAGGTAAAAGTGGATTGGGCCATGGCAAAATTGCTGCTCAAGGCCAACAATACTAAGGGTATTAATTTTTTCATGAATGAGAAAATAGTTTGTTCGCCCGCTAAATTATTGATTAAAAACTTCCTTTAAAAATTGAAAGATTAGAAAAATTGAGATATTATCAACAAAATCAGTAAATTATCAACACTTTTAAAATATATTACATTACTACCTACTTATTTTTAGTTTTGTATTAGAAGCATAATTATTAAAAATACTACTCAATGAAATTAAGACAATTCTTATTATACGCATTTACAGGAACTATAATGTGGAGTTTCTCAAGCTGTTCTACAGAAACTAAAAGTGCAGAAAATGCAGATTCTACGGAAGTTTCTTTAGAAAAAGAAGAAAACACATCCAATTCTACAAATTCAACCGAACAAATAGATACCGATGCTATAAAAGTAGCTTCTGCAAAAACTATTTTAGAAAGAAAACAAGTACCCATTTTATGCTATCATCAAATAAGAAACTGGACAGAAAAAGATGGAAAAGTAGGCAAAGACTACATCACGCCAATTGAAACTTTTAAATCGCATATTAAAATGTTGGCTGATAGTGGTTATAATACCATTCTTCCAGATCAACTATATGCTTATTTAAATGAAGGTAAACCACTTCCTGAAAAACCAGTTATGATAACATTTGACGATACAGGAAGAGATCAGTATACTGTTGCAGCACCAGAATTAAAAAAATATGGTTTTAAAGCCGTTTATTTTATCATGACCGTCTCTATTGGCAAAAAAGGATTGATTAGCTATATGTCTAAAGATGAAATTAAAGAATTGTCTGATGCCGGAAACGTTATTGGTAGCCATACTTATGACCATAAAAACGTTAAAAAATATGCAGGAAACGATTGGGTAGAACAAATTGAGAAACCTTCGAAAAAATTAGAAGAAATTACAGGTAAAAAAATTGAATATTTTGCCTATCCATTTGGGTTATGGAACCCAGAAGCTATTCCAGAATTAAAGAAAAGAGGAATGAAAGCCGCATTTATTTTGGCTACCAAAAGAGATGAAAAAGATCCTCTATACACAATTAGAAGAATTATTGCTAGTGGATATTGGGACGCAAAAACCCTCCACAGAAGCATGGTAAACAGTTTTTAATATGAAAAATATTGGATTATTATTTATCGCTGCAGGAATTTTTTTATCTGCTTGTAAGCAAGAAAAGCTTAATGACGCTGAAAACGGTACGCTATTAACAAAAAACTATTATAAGCGTTTAGAAGGCAGTATTGGTGGAGATCAAGTAATAATCCAACTTCAAAAACACGACTCTATATTATTTGGAGGCTATACAAACCAAGGTGAAGAGCACCATTTAATTTTAGATTCTGTAATTGGTGATAGCCTAATTCTTATAGATTATAAACTATCTGATAGAGAATGGGATCATGTAAATGCAGCTAGATTACATTTAAAATGGGTTGGAAATGGATTCAACGGGAACTGGAATAGTAAAAAGAGTCAAGAAACTTTACCTGTATTAACTAAAGAAAAATACCCTCAAGGAAGCTTAAAGTTCGATATTTTTGAATACACAGAGAGCTTAACTGCCTTTAAAAATAAGAAAGACAGTCCGAAATCGAAGTTTTATTTTTATGCACCAACCTCTGAAAATAATTGGATTAACTCAGAATTTAAAAAAGCAATGGATTCTGTTGGGACTGGCGATTGGATAGACATTGCCTTAAAACAATCTAAAAATTATCTCGCAAACTATGTTTACGATGCTGAAGAATTAATAAAAGATTATCCTAAAATGCCCCTTGCAGTACTTAATTATTTTAACAGCAATCAGGGTATTATTCATTACAATAATCATGGTTACGTTGTCTTAAACAGATTTAGCGATAGTTATTCTGGTGGAGCGCATGGGTTTAGCTTTAGTTTACTTCATAACTATGATGTGAAGAATAAAAAGAAAATGAAGCTTCAAGATGTTATTAGAATAGATTCTAATGAATTGGGTAAAATTATCACCAAAAATTATAGAATCTCTAGGAATATTCCTGAAAATGAAAAATTAGAAAACTATTTGTTTCAAAATAAAATTATGCCAAGCAAGGAATTCTATTTCAACGATTTAGGATTAGGTTTTCTATATAATCCTTATGACATTGCGAGTTATGCTGATGGTCAGATTTTTATCTTAATTCCGTACAAACAAATTAGGCCATTCTTGGTGCCGGATTTTGCTAATAGAATGGGATTAAATTAATAAACTTCTAATATCTGATAACGATTGCCATTAAAATCTATAACATCACCTTTTTGGAGACCATTTAGTTTTAATCCCAAGGGAGAACCTTGAGAAATAGCATAAAAATCGACACCCTTTATTTGGATTTTACCCACACCTATAGCCATAAAAAAATTTCCACGATTGGTTTCTACAACAGATCCCAATTGTATTTTTTGGGAAGATGTATTGAGCTCAATAAGTTTTAGAACCTGTCCTTGCTGACCAGCATCTAAAAGCATCTTTTTATTGCGCTCAATTTCCTGTTGCATCATTTCGCGCGTCGTTTCATATTTATCTCCAGCACTACTTTTTGTGTCGTCATTACTGGCTTCTACTGCCTGATCTAAGGCAATTTGAGCAGTTTTAAGTCGTTGGGTAATAAAATCTGAACATGCATTTAACAATGCTTCACGTATATTTTTTGAGTCGGAATTTAATCCTTTATCCATGTTAATTTTCTTTCTAAAGGCGTCCTTACTGCTTTTCTTAGTGCTTCATTATGGTAACCTAAATAATAAAAACCTAGGCATTTCTCATTAGGAGCCAATGATAAATAATCGCCAATATTATTAATAATTAAAGCTGGAGAACTCCAATATCCGCCCAAATTAAACGATTCTGCTGTTAAAGCCATATTCTGAACTGCACAGCCAACCGACGCAATTTCCTCCCATTCTGGTAACTTATCTGGATGTAATGATACAATAATAGCTATAACACATCCAGCTTGATCTGCCTTTTCTATAAAACTATTGTATTTCTTTTCTAAAAATAAATCCTCAGGTGTAAGTGTTTTATAGATATTGGCGGCATGCCTACCCAATTTAGATTTACCATCGCCAGTAAAAGCAACAAACCTCCAAGGTTCTGTTTTTTTATGTGTAGGCGCATAAATTGCAGCTTCTATTACTTGCTCAATTACCGATTCTTCAATAATATTATTTATATAACTTTTCGGAAATATACTCCGTCTAGATTGAATTAAATTCCTTAAAATTTCTATGCCTTTATCCATATTCAAAAGTACATCATTGTAGGCTAGTAACACTTAATTATTTTAAAATATGATTAAGATTTAAGATGTCGTCGAATTTTCTTTAATCTACCATAAAATGCAACCGACTCCCTACAACTTAAATAATCAACCGTAGCAATTAGCTCATCTTTAACCCAAGAATGTGTATTAATAAAGCCAGTAAGTGCTTCCATACAATTGGCTTTTACAGCAACAGGTGTATTTTCATCTACGAGCCATAGAAACAAAGCATCTACCACCTTATCTAAATTTAAATTCCTGTAATTTTTATAATTTGGAGAATCCGCTGATTGTTTATTTAAAACAATTATAATACGTGTTATATGTCGCTTACAAGATAAATTGGTAATTGATGGAAACTTATCAATAAACTCGGGCAAAATGACTTGAATAGTAGCTACATTTAATATTGCAGTTGTTTCTAAAACCCAAGCTGCTCTAAAACAGATTAAGGGATCTGTATGAAACATGAGTTTAAAAAACACTTTAAAAACAAGTTCATCATCCACACAAATTGCCGCCAATTCTAGCACCTTTTGCTTTCCAATTGGTTTCTCTAATTTGGAAACCATTTCTTCCTCTATTCTATTGGATTCGTTCATATTCAAAATAGCTTTATGCGCTTTTTTTTCGTATCTTTGCACCAAATTTTTACAATATGATATCAGTCTCTAATCTCTCGCTAAGATATGGCAAACGCACTTTATTTGAAGATGTAAATTTAAAGTTTACTCAAGGTAATTGTTATGGTGTAATTGGTGCTAATGGTGCAGGTAAATCTACCTTCCTTAAAATTTTATCTGGAGAGGTTAGTCAAACCAGCGGCTCAGTAGCCATCACCCCTGGTGAAAGAATGGCAGTTTTAAAACAAAATCACTATGAATTTGACGAATTAAGCGTTATTGAAACGGTGATGATGGGCCATAAAGAGTTGTACGAAATAATGAAAGAAAAAGATGCCATTTATTTAAAGGAAGATTTTTCTGAAAAAGATGGTGAACGTGCAGGAGAATTAGAAAATCGTTTCGCTGAAATGGATGGCTGGAATATGGAAAGTAATGCCGCTACCCTATTAAGCAACTTAGGTATTAAAGAGGAATTTCACTATAAATTAGTAAAAGAGCTTGATGGTAACCAAAAGGTAAGGGTTTTATTAGCTCAAGCATTATTTGGGAATCCTGATATTTTATTACTGGATGAGCCAACCAACGATTTAGATATCGAAACTATTGCGTGGTTAGAGAATTTCCTAGCAGATTACCAAAATATTGTATTGGTTGTATCCCATGACCGTCACTTTTTAGATGCAGTTTGTACACATATTGTGGATATAGATTTCTCTAAAATGAGTATATATTCAGGTAATTATACGTTCTGGTACGAAAGTAGTCAGCTAGCTTTAAAACAACGCAGTGACCAAAACAAAAAATTAGAAGAAAAAGTTAAGGAGCTTCAAGAGTTTATTCAACGTTTTAGTGCAAACGCTTCTAAATCTAAGCAAGCAACTTCACGTAAGAAAGCTTTAGATAAAATAGATATTTCGGAAATTAAGGCTTCAAGTAGAAAATATCCGGCAATTATGTTCAATAATGCAGGAAGAGAAGCTGGTGATCAGATTTTACAAGCAGAGAAATTAAGCAAAACCATGAATGGCGAAGTATTATTTAAAGATATTTCATTTATGGTAAATAAAGGCGATAAAATAGCTATTCTATCACAAAACAGCTTAGCTACTACGGCCTTTTATAATGTTCTTTCGGGCAGAGACCAAGATTTTACCGGCGAATTTAAATTTGGTGTAACTATAAGTATTGCCGATATTCCAAATGATAATTCAGATTATTTTGAAGGAAAAGATGAAAATCTGGTTGATTGGTTACGCGAATATTCGGGAACAGATGCTGATGAACAATTTGTACGTAGTTTCCTGGGTAGAATGTTGTTCTCAGGTGAAGAAGTATTGAAAAATGTGAAGGTACTCTCTGGAGGCGAAAAAATGCGTTGTATGTTCTCTCGTATGATGTTACAACAAGCCAATTTCTTGATGTTTGATGAACCTACGAATCACTTAGATTTGGAATCTATTACTGCTTTAAATAACGGTATGAAAGATTTTAAAGGCACGATATTATTTACTTCACGAGATCATGCATTAACAGAATCTGTTGCAAACAGAATTATTGAGATTACTCCTAAAGGTACTATTGATAAGCTTATGACGTACGATGAGTATATCAATAGCAGTGATGTAGCTGCTTTAAGGGCGGAGTATTATAAATAAAGTCGGGAAGTCCGAAAGTTAGGGAGGCGGGAAGACGCGGAAAGTCAGGAAGACGGGAAGACGGGAAGACGGGAAGTTGAGGAGTTGAGGAGTCGAGGAGTCGAGGAGTCCGAAAGACGGGAAGATGGGAGTTTTTGAACTCCTTAATAATTTCTTGGCAGCCTAATTTCGCCGCAACTGGCTTTACACTACTTCTCTAAATAATTTAAAAAATCATAATAAAATAGTCGGAGATGCTGAAAACTACGACTATTTTTTTCATCTATTTTAGGGAAGAAGTCGGATTAAAATCACCTGAAATTTTAAGCTTTTATATTTATGACACTTAATAAACACTACCCTTTGGTTGTAGCAATTACTTTACACTTTTTTAATTTGTAAATTGGTGGGTATTGGTAATATTTGTAATTATATGCTACGAGCTAAATCATTAAAACATATATATACAAATGGATTTTCTCTGTCTTTTAAAGATTGGGAAATTGAACAAGGTGATAGTTGGCTACTTTCTGGCGATTCTGGAAGTGGAAAAACTACTTTATTGCATATTCTTACGGGTATTTTGAAGCCTACTGAAGGCGAATTAATTATTAAAGATACACCTGTTTTAAAGTTAAGTTCTAGGGAGCTTGATAAATTTAGAGGTCAAAACATTGGTATAATTTTTCAAAGACCCCATTTAATTAAAAGCTTAAATATTAAAGAAAATCTACAATTAGCACAAAGTTTTGCAGGATTACCTGTTGATAATAAACGTATTGATGCTGTTCTAGATTCTTTAAATATTCTTTCAAAAAAGAATAACTATACTGATGAAATGAGTCAAGGTCAACTGCAAAGGGTTTCTATTGCCCGCGCTGTAATTAATAAACCAGCGTTGCTATTTGCCGATGAACCCACTTCTAGTTTAGATGATAAGAACGCAACTGCCGTTATAGATTTATTAAAAGAACAATCCTCTATAAATGGCTCAACTTTAATTGTAGCTACACACGATAAGCGGGTAAAAGATGTTTTCACTAAAATTTATAACATAATATGACGGCATTATTTATAAGTTGGAAAAGTATAATATCTAAACCCCTATCGTCTGCATTAAGTGTTTTATTAATTGCATTTGGTACTGGAATTTTAACACTTTTACTTTTGGCATCCCACCAAGTAGATGAAAAATTAAATAAAAACTCAAAAGATATAGATTTAGTGGTAGGCGCCAAAGGTAGTCCGCTTCAACTTATTTTAAGTAGTATTTATTATATAGACTTCCCTACTGGTAATATTCCATACAAGGAGGTTTTACCAATTATGAAGAGTCCATTCGTAAAACGTGCAGTTCCATTGGCTTTAGGCGATAACTATAAGGGAATTAGAATTGTAGGTACAGATTCAAATTTTGTTGCGCTTTATGATCTAAAAATTGATCAGGGCAAATTTTGGACTGAGAATTATGAAGCTACAATTGGCTCTGCCGTAGCTAAACAAAATAATTTAAAAATTGGGGATACTTTTGAAGGAGCCCATGGTTTAACTACTGAAAAAGATAAGCACGCAGAAAATCCCTATAAAATTGTTGGTATTTTAAAAGAGTCGGGTAATGTTACCGACAATCTAATATTAACTGATGTAGCAAGTGTTTGGAAAATGCATGGCGACCATGATGAAGAGCATGCAGCTGAAGAATCAGATAATTTAGACGACAAAGAACTTACTTCAGTACTAATTCAGTACCGCTCCCCTATGTCGGTAGTTATGTTTCCGGCCATGGTAAATGCAACAACCAATATGCAATCTGCATCTCCTGCAATGGAAAGTACTCGTTTATTTTCATTGATTGGTGTAGGTGTAGATACCTTACAATGGTTTGCCTATTTGGTAATGGCAATTGCCGTAATCAGTGTTTTTGTAAACTTATACAATTCACTAAAAGAAAGAAGTTATGATTTAGCAATTATGCGAACTTTAGGTGCTTCTAGAGCTAAACTATTTTGGATAGTAATTTTAGAAGGCTTAATTTTAGCAATAATAGGTACTTTTATTGGTTTAGTTTTAGGGCATACTGCGTTAGAATTAATTGGAAGTTACCAAGAGCAATCGCAAGCTAAATTGACAGGAAAATTATTTTTAAACAAAGAATTATATTTAATTTTAGCTGGGTTGGCTATAGGTTTTGTAGCATCGCTTATACCATCTATTCAAGCCTACAGAGCTAATATATCTAAAACATTAAGTAAAAACTAAATCGACACGAATGAATATGAAAAAAATCTTTTATTTACTCCTAGTATTTTTGGGCATCGGGATTACGGCAAATGCACAACACAATCCAGATGATTTAATTAGTTCTGATAACTGGAATATAATTGGGACAGTAGATTTTAGAACTCCAAAAGAAACTGAAATGTATGCCATTTTTGGAAGTGAAATTAAAAAACATGAGAATAAACCTTTTGAACTTGAAGGTTATATTGTTCCAATTAAAGACGGAATGCAACAAACTAAATTTATGTTGGCTACCTTACCTATTAATCAATGTTTTTATTGTGGTAAAGATGGAATTCCAATCATGGTGATGGTAGAAATGGCTAAACCTATTAAATTCACTTACCAAACTGTAAAAATTAAAGGAAATTTAAAATTATTTACAGGAAATTCAATGGATAATCCGCCGATAACTTTAACCAATTCGGTATTAGTAAATTAAGAATAAATTCTAAATACTTGTTTTCATAACTTTAAGCCGTTTTCGAAATTATTTGAAAACGGCTTTTTTATTCATAAAAAAAGGCCTTTCGGCCTTTATATTTTAATGTCCAGCATGACCATCAATGCCATGAGCATGACCATGGTTCAATTCGTCTTGCGTAGCTTCACGTACAGCAATAATTTTTCCTGTAAAATGTAAACTCTGTCCAGCCATAGGGTGATTTAAATCAACCGAAACTGCTGCATCTGAAATTCCAGTTACAACTGCTTGAAAACGATTACCTGTATCATCTTGTAAAGGTAATTTATCGCCAATTTGAGGTAATCCACCTTCTTTAAACATTTCTACTGATAAATCTGCTCTTGCACCTGGATCTTTTTCTCCGTAACCATCCGCAGCACTTAATTCAAAACCATATTCATCGCCAACTTTTAGTCCGCTTAAATATTCTTCAAATTTGGGTAACATCATACCTACACCATATAAAAACACTAAAGGGTTATCCTCTTTTGCCTCTTCTACAAATACCTTGTTTCCTGCATCAACAGAATTTCCTTCATTACCGGTGGTGTGCAACACATACGTTAAAGCAACTACTGTATTGGGTTTAATCGTCATTTTTTAAAAATTTAAGTTATTAATTCTAGTGCTTCATCGAGTGTTTCTACAGGAAGGCTGCACGTTTTATTTTTACAAATATAGATGTTTGATTGGGATCCATCCTTATCTTTTAACAAAGGTAAATTACTATTTGTTCCGGCTATGACAATCTTATTAGGAATATAATACTTATTTATGGCCTTAAAGTTAGTTTTAATGGCTACTCCAGTTAGGGCGATTTCATTTATCCCGACTACCTTATTTAACAATTGAAGCGCCCAATTAGAATAAGATCCATTGTACTTTAATATAGAAGAAACCATAGGTTTTAACATTTCTATAGCTCTATCAGCATAATCATTATTATCTAAAAGTAAACCCAATTTTTCATAATTCTGAGCCATAACTGAGTTTGACGAGGGCATTACGCTATCAATTACTTCAAATTTTCTGGCTATTAAGGCTTTATCTAAATCAGATGTATAGAATAACGCTGGAGATTCATTACTGTTAAAATGTTCGGAAACAAATTTTACTAATTCATCTGCCTCCAACAACCATTTTTCATTAAAATCTACTTGATATAATTGAATAAAAGCTTCAATTAAGAAAGCATAATCATCCAAGAAACCTGGAATACCGCCTTTTTTATTTCTATATAATATTCCAGTCTCCTCTTTTAAAGAGGTTACTAAATAATTAGCGGCATTTTCTGCTAGTTTATAAAACTCAGCATCATCAAAGATGGCCGATGCTTCTGCTAATGCAGTTATTAATAAGGCATTCCAAGAAGTTAAACACTTGTCGTCTAGTCCGGGATAAATTCTTGACTTCCGCCTTTCAAATAATTTTTTCTTTGCATTGCTTAACCTTGATTTAAAATCGGAAGCATCCAAATTATTCTGGTTAATAAATTCTTCTAAAGCTACATTTACTCGTAAAATATTTACATTTTCTTCTTCCCAATTACCAGATTCTGTAACATCGTAATATTTTCCGATTAATACAGCATCTTCTCCTACTACTTCTTCAAATTCAGATTTAGTCCACACATAAAATTTTCCCTCCACCCCTTCGCTATCTGCATCCAATGCCGAATAAAACAACCCTGTTGGCGATAACATTTCACGTTTTAACCAATCCACCGAATCATAAACCACTTCTTTAAATAATGGAAGTTGCGAAAACTGCCAAGCTTGGGCATATACCCTAATTAACTGGGCATTATCGTATAACATTTTCTCGAAATGCGGAACATGCCAATATTCATCAACACTATATCTTGCAAATCCACCACCAATTTGGTCATAAATTCCCCCCAGCGCCATTTTTTCTAAAGTAAATAAGGTCGCAGTAGTTAATGCTTCATCATTTAAATGAAAACCAGCTTGTAATAAAAACTGCCAATTATTTGGTAAAGGGAATTTTGGAGCCCTTGTATAACCACCAAAGTGCATATCTAAATTTCTTTTCCAAACTTCTACTGTAGATTTTATCTGATCTAAATTAAAATCGGCAGCTTCTAATTTTGGTAAAATCAATTCAGCACTTTTTATACCTTCAGTAATTCTATCGGCATAAGCCAAAGCTGTTTTAGGCTCATTTTTGTAAAGATTAGCTACATTTAAAAGAATATTTATCCAATCATTTTTCCTAAAATAAGTACCTCCATAAATTGGTCGCTGATCTGGCAAACAAATACAGTTTAATGGCCAGCCCCCGTTTATGCCCATCAATTGAACCGCCATCATATAAATATGATCTATATCTGGTCGTTCTTCTCGATCTATTTTAATACAAACAAAGTGGGTATTCATAATATCTGCCACTTCATAATCTTCAAAAGATTCGTGCTCCATTACATGGCACCAGTGGCAAGCCGAATAGCCAATACTCACTAAAATTAACTTATTGTCCCTTCTTGCCTCTTCCAAAGCTGCATCTCCCCATTCTTGCCAATTAACCGGATTGTAAGCATGCTGCAATAAATAGGGTGAGGATGAATGAATTAATAAATTGGGTTCTTTGTTCATCTTGTAAAATTAAATTAAAAGTCCCAATAACTTGTTCTATTCTTTATCTTTAGCAAGTCAAGATTTAATATTTATATTATAAATCTCAACATTTTTAATGTTTTTAAAATAAGAATTCTGAATATTAGCTTAAAAAATGAAAATTACTCAAATAGAAATTTACAGATTCAGTATTCCAATGGAGCCTTTTGTTATAGCAACCGGCACGATGGATTATGCGCAAAATACCCTCATAAAAATCACAACCAACAATAATATTATTGGCTATGGAGAATGTTCTGCATTTCCTATGATTGTTGGTGAGACGCAGGACACCTGTTTGGCTATGGCTAAATATTTTGCACCGATGTGGATAGGTAAAAATCCATTAGAAATACCTGAAAGAATGGATGAATTGCACGCTATGGCCGCAGGCAATGGCACGATTAAAAGTGCATTTGATATGGCTTTATTCGATATTGCAGCGAAGAATGCCGAACTCCCATTATACAAATTCCTAGGTGGCACGCAAAAAAGTGTTACTACTGATATGACCATTGGTATTGGCAAAGCCGATGAAATGGCAGAATTAGCTAAAAAATATGTTTCACAAGGATGTACCATTTTAAAAATAAAGCTTGGCAAAGATGTACATGAAGACATTGTTCGTATAGAAAAAATAAGAACTGCAGTTGGTCCTGATATTAAAATCAGATTAGATGCTAATCAAGGTTGGAGTTTCGATGATGCTCTATATGGATTAGGTGAAATGGGTAAATATGATATCGAATTTTGTGAACAACCTATGCGTACTTGGTACGACGATTTACTTCCGGAATTATGTGCTAACTCGCCGATAAAGATTATGGCCGATGAAAGTTGTTATTTACACCATGATGCCAGAAAACTAATAAATGCCCAGGCAACTGATTACATAAATATAAAATTCGCTAAATGTGGAGGCATATTAGAAGCTATAAAAATTTTGGATGTTGCTACTCAACATGGCGTAAAATGTATGATGGGCGGAATGTTGGAAAGTAGATTGGCAGCTTCTGCATTTTTACATTTATCGCTAGCTAGTCCAAACATACACTTTTACGATATGGATACTTGTATGTTGGGCCATTTGGTAGATCCTATTGAAGGCGGATTAACATACTCTGGCTACGATTTAAGTATATCTGAAGCTCCAGGTATTGGCGCTACAGTAAAGGAGGAATTTTTGCAAGTGTGTGAGAAGTGGGTAGTTATGTAAAATTAAAACATATTTTCCACTAAATAATACTTATTTGCAATGACAGATAAAATTTCATGTAAAAAAATTCATTATCAATTATTAAATATAAATATTTGATACTCAACAAAAATATTACATGAAAAATCAGCGTTTTTTTTATTTGCTTGTTTAATTATTCTTACAACTGTGATTAATAGTTGTAAAAAAGAGGGTGTTTTAAATGAAGTTGTTAATTCTTCTCTAAAAGAAAAGAATATTGAACTTTACAATACGCCTAAAATCACAAAAATTTCTCTAAACAATTTTAGAAAAAAGGTTAATCCAGATTTGTTAGGAACATTAAAAGATGCTTTTATAGAAACTAAGTCCATGGAAAAGTTGATGTCTGTTAATATCAATGAAGCTTATACTGGTTTAGAATTACATACAGACAGCATCAAAGTTTTAACTGGGCAAGACTTTACCAGTTATATTTTCGCTGTAAAGTCTAAATACAAGTATTCCACAACCTTTCAAAATCTGACAATAGTAGAAAAGGATGGAAAACTTTCCTCTTTTATCACAACCTATACTCCTACAAAAAAGTGGATCAGAGCTAGTAAGACTAAAAACACTGGTAAATTTGAAGGCAAAATTACATTTACACCCATCAATTTGGATGGCACCACTCCACTACCCAATAGTTACACTCAAAATTCTGCCATAGGAAAATATTTAAGTAGCACATCCCCACTTTTAGATAAAGTAGCCTCAATGCCTGTAGACTGTTCTGTGTATCCTGTATACTATGATGTACCTTACAAATGTTCCTCTGGAATGCATTGGCCTTGGGAAGATGGGTGTGCTTTATTCGGACCAGATGCCGCAGGATATGGAACCGCTTTTTCGTATGTCACGGTTTGCGATGGTAGCCCGGGAGGAGGCGGACCAACTTCTCCAACAACTCCACCAGATTATGAACCTTGCCCTTCTGAACCTGACCCTATTAATTTTAACGGTGCATTTAGAGAAAGGTTTGCGAGTATACCTGCCCCTTGTGATTTAAATGACGATGATTTTGATGAGTGGGATATAAGAAACAAGGTAGAAGACCCATGTTTGAAGGGTATGGTGAATGATATATTATTAGGGAGTGTTGAAAATGATATATCTTTGTTAGTAAAAAGTGTTTATGGTCAAAACGGGAATGTTAACTTAGAAATATTTGATTCAGCAAATCTTAGTAATATGGACGATGCGACAACAAGCATTACACTTCCACCAAGTTTGGATGCAAAAATAACATTAAATAAAACGGTGCTCTCGAATGCTTCAAAGGAATATATTGCAGCTACCATTTTACATGAAGCTCTTCATGCATATACTAGATCATATGATTTTGGCTCTTCCCACCAAAACCATGAACTTTTAGCTTCAAAATACGTATCTACTATGACAGACATTTTAGTAGCAACTTTCGGAATTGACCGTAATACTGCTTTGTCGTTATCTTGGGTGGGCCTAGCTTCAACCTCTACATTCAGTAATCCCCCAGCATCAATTCAAGTACCAGCTAATCATGCAACAATAGCCTTTAACCATAGAAATAATGCATTAACTAACGTTGGTACTGGATGCAATTAAATAATAGATATATGAGAAAAATATCAAGACTTATAAAATTTACATTTTGTATAGCTTTTGCTTTGTTTGGATATGTAAACTCACAAGCTCAGAACCATTCTGAAGAACTTGAAACTTTGAGAAAAGCAATACTTGGAAATCTTGTCCAATTTGCACAAAATACCGAGAGAAATAATTATTCTATTATTACTTTGATGAAAGTTGAGTTAAATAAAAGAGGAGCAATTTCAAATATCACTTACTCCGATAATTTAGATGCTTCAGACAAAATTGCCTTTCAATCAGAAATGGAAAAACTTGATAAAAAACTTCTACAGAACTTTTTAAATAAAAAAAAGATTAGATCAATCGAAGTACTAATCCCCATAGTAGTTTACGTATTAAAGAAAGACAAATCAGAAGTTTACAGAATTAATTTTCAAGATTTTGGTAAATTCAATAATACCAGTTTCACTGGCAAAGCATACTGGATGGAGCCAATAATTTTGGAGGTGGTTATAGATCACTAACAGGGCAGATATTGCTACGGAAGAAGCACAAACAGAAATCTATCGAAAACCTTTATATTTTCTACCAAAAAAGTTGTATTATTATACAACATCTATAACGTACATTTGTTGTAGATGGAAACAAAGAAAATTAGGACTGTATATCTATACAAAAATTACTTTGCAGACTTCTTCAATAAGCAGCGGCCCAAGGTCAAAGAGAAAATTATTTGGACTTTAAAGTTAATAGAAGACTTACCTAGAATACCAAGGCAATTCTTAAAACTTATAGAAGGGACAGCAGTAATATATGAAATTAGGATACAGTTAGGAAAAGATATATTTAGAATATTCTGCTTTTTTGACCAAGATAATTTAGTTGTATTAGCAAACGGTTTCCAAAAGAAAACATAGAGAACACCATTAACTGAAATCATTAAAGCAACAACAATAAAACACGCATATGAAAACTCCATCGCCTAAGCAACTTACTTCTTTAGACACATATATTGATGCGGAATATGGGGCAAAAGGCACAAAAAGACGAAATCAATTCGAGGAAGATTACAAAGCTTTCAAATTAGGCATTTTGATCAAGCAAAAGCGCATGGAAAAGGGCATGACTCAAGAAGAATTGGCTCAAAAAATTGGCGCCAACAAGGGCTACATTTCTAGAATAGAAAACAACACAAAAGATATACGCTTCTCCACGCTTCAAAAAATTGTGGAAGTAGGGCTAGAAGGTCAATTGGAATTATTTATCAAAATATAAAAACTTTGAATTACAAGGCAATCGACAGAAGTAAACATTGTTATTGTACCAACAAATACTTATCCTAACTGTGCAATTCCATTAAAACTTTTGCAAAATCCTTATTAAAATTACTGGAAACATAGTTGCCCATATTTAAAAGTACATCTCGCTTAGTGAAGAACTAAATCAGGAGTTGACTACCCAAATAACTTTCAACACATTCAAGAAAGGTGAAATAGTACACTATGCGCATAAAATTTGTGTACATAGCTACGATTTAAGCATATCTGAAGCACCAGGTATTGGCGCTACAGTGAAGGAGGATTTTTTGCAAGTGTGTGAGAAGTGGGTTATTAATTAACTTAAAACCATCTAAAAACAATATGAATAATTAAACGGCGACGAATAATAATTAAATATAATCGGGCTATTATGCCCGATTATTCTATATTTTATTTCCCTGAATTACCTAATATTTTAGACATAAACAGAAGTACATAAATTACTCCCTTTAATTATTCAAAATCTTATTAATCCTCGTTAATACAAAATCCACATCGAAAGGTTTACTAATATAATCGTCGGCAAACACCTCTTCACTCTTTTCTTTATTTACAGAACTGGCCGACATAAGAATAACTGGAATATGTTTTGTAAATAAATCGGTTTTTAAATCTTCACAGATATCTGCGCCATTACCATCCGGAAGCATAACATCCAAAATGAATAAATCTGGCAATCCGTCCTTTATTTTTTCTTTTAACTCGGCGAAAGAAGCAGACAACTGCAATTCAAAGCCTTCATCTTTTAATAAATAATTGATGATATAACTTATATCCTTATCATCTTCTAAAATATGAATACGTTTTGGCATAGTTTATTATTGGTTTTTCTTAATAAACACTTTCGAGGAATTAATGTTTAGAGAAATAAAAAATTGAATTACTTTTCTTTTAGATAAGTATGAATAATAGTAAAAACCTCTTTATTTATTCTTTCTTCACCCCATTTATTATCTATAGAGGTTTGGGCCAAAGGAAATAAATGATCGTATAGCGCCTTGCTATTTATAGTATTTTGAAATTGTATCACCTCATTTTGCTCATATATTTTCTCCCATATATTTCTTACAACTTTCCAAAAAGGCGCTTGTTCTTTCCACCATACTTTTGCTACATCAAATATCTTTTCATCAATTTTATTAAATTCTTCTAATCCCTTTTCTCGAACTAATAAAATATCTTTACCATTATCTCTTATAATTTTCTGGTTATCTTGCTCAAACATCCAGCCTGTTTCTGTACTGTATAATCTATTTAGACGCTTTAAAACATTATAATCATTTCTCTTCGAATGTTCTCTTCTTGGCAATGGAGAATCTGTTTCACTTTCCCATCTGCTTTTTCCATCCACATGCGTCCAAGTACCTCTTCCCTCATAACGTGGACTATCATCTACTTGATATACTTTTTGAACCCAAGTACCTTTTACTTCATCATTTGATGCTTTAGTTTTAATCCATTTGTTATCCTTTTCATATTTTAATAAAGTTGGCGCTTCATAAATCCAATCCTCACGCCAATGCTTCATCACCATATTCTTACCCAAAACCAAAATATGTTGCATAACAATTTTGGTTGGTGTATCTTCTAGTATCAAAACCCATTCGCTACCATGACTTTCATATCTAGGTTTAAATTCATAAGTATTGTTCGAAGCGAAAGTTTCAACATAATTAAAACTTACTTCATAAAAACCCGACATAGATTTTATGGCTTTCCTGTCTTTTTCAATATTGGATTGCGAAAATACGGTTGTGGAAATGAATAGAGCGAATATTAAATTTAATATATTTTTCATTATTTTTATTTAGATTAATTATAAACAAAGAAATATAAAATAATTCAGTAATTCAATAATATTCCATAAAATTTTACAGTATTTATTAGTAACTAATAGAAAAACAACAACTTACATCAATGAAAATGTTAACCAGCCAAATAGTATTGAGGCAATAAAGAAGCCGATTTTTGAGCAAACTTTATAATTTAATTTGCTGGATTTATAAAATAAAAAGATTGAACATCCTAAAACAATCAATTCTAAAAACGTGATTACTCTTGGGTTTTGAAGAAAATCTGGAAATCTCTGGAGATATTCTATTACCGATGTTTCATGACTTCCTGCTTTTGTAGCAATTAAAATCCACGTAACTACATCATATAGGATTAAAATTAAGAGAAAACTTGCCACCCAAAATATCCAATTTCTGCTCAACATAATTTTACTTTAACTAAATATAAAGCAATATTTTAAAAGGTTAAAAAAATCTATAAAAACTTATAATTTTGAGTCACCTATGATTACCTCCATTTTCAAAATATATAAATCAGCATTTAGTGGTCTCGATAGAAACTCTTGGTTATTAAGTTTAGTACTTTTTATCAACAGAGCTGGTTATATGGTATTACCTTTTATGGGTTTATACATTACTCAAAGTTTACATCGTTCTACTTCAGATGCTGGATTAATAATATCACTTTTTGGAATCGGATCAATGTTAGGCGCCACTGCTGGAGGTAAATTCACAGATATGATTGGTTTTAAAACCGTTCAAATTATTTCTTCTGTTTGCACGGGTGTTTTTTTTATTCTTTTCGCCGAAATAAAAGATTTTCAAATTCTTTGTATTTTATCCTTAGTTATTAGCTTTTTTTCTGAAGCCTTTAAACCTGCCAATTATTCGGCAATTGCTGCTTATTCTAAACCTCAAAATTTAACCAGATCTTATTCTTTAAATAGATTGGCAACCAATTTAGGTTGGGCATTTGGGGTAAGTTTAGGAGGAATTGTGGCTTCCTATAATTATAAATTACTTTTTTATATAGATGGGATAGTAAATATTGTGATCGGAATTATAATTTTTTTATTGCTTCCTAATGTGTTAATCAAAAAAGCAGCGAACGATAATTTAGATAAAAAAGTAAAAATTATTCCTCCCTATAAGGATATTGTATTTTTAAAATTCATTGTTCTAACCATAATTTTTGCCATTTGCTTCTTTTTAATGTTTAGAGTTGTACCCATATTTTTTAAGGAAGAATGGAATATAGATGAATTTCAGATTGGGATTATTTTAGGTGTTAACGGGGTTTTAATTGCTCTTTTCGAAATGGTGCTTTTATATTATTTAGAAAACAAAAGAAAACCGGTTTTTTACATTATTGCAGGCACTTTTTGTGTCGGCGTTTCATTTGTCTTTTTAATATTACCCCCTACTATGCCTATTGTTTTGGCTTTGGCATGTATTGCATGTTTTTCTATTGGCGAAATGTTAGCGCTACCATTTATAAACAATTTTGTTTATACCCGAAGTAACGATTATAACCGCGGACAATACGCTGGTGGATATACCTTAAGTTGGTCTATAGCATCTGTTGTTGGTCCAGCTGCAGGATTTTATTTAGCAGAAACTGCAGGTTATAATGTTTTATGGATATTTCTAGGAGTATGTGTTTTATTGGTTTCTCTTGGATACTACTTAATGGGCAAACATTTTGTTAAAGTGTAAAAAAAATCCCGATTGAAATCAATCGGGATTCTTTTTTAACCATTTGCATTTAATTCTGCAAAGTATTTATGAAACAATGGAAGGGTTTCTATTCCTTTATAATAATTATATAAATCATACTTTTCATTTGGCGAATGTAGAGCATCACTATCTAAACCAAAGCCAAATAAAACAGTTTTAAGACCTAAAACCTCTTCAAATAAAGCTACAATTGGAATACTACCACCACCACGAGTTGGTATAGCTTTCTTGCCAAAACTATCCATGATGGCCATTTCTGCAGCTTTATAAGCCTTACTATCTGTAGGCGTTACGGCTGGCTCACCTCCATGGTGTGGCGTAACTTTTACTTTAACATTTTTAGGGGCTATACTTTCAAAATGTTTAGCGAAAATTTCAGCAATTTCTTCAGAACTTTGATTTGGAACCAATCTCATCGAAATTTTAGCATTTGCTTTTGAAGGCAATACGGTTTTCGCACCTTCTCCAATATATCCACCCCAGATTCCGTTAACTTCTAAAGTAGGTCTTGTTCCGGTTCTTTCTAAAGTACTATAACCTTTCTCACCCCAAACTTCATCAATTTCTAAATCTTTTTTATACTCATCCAAATCAAATGGTGCAGCATTTAAAGCTTCCTTCTCAGCATCAGAAAGCTCTACCACTTTATCATAAAATGCTGGTATGGTGATGTGGTTATTTTCATCATGTAAAGAAGCAATCATTTTACATAAAATGGTGATTGGGTTGGCTACAGCACCACCATAAACACCAGAATGTAAATCTCTATTTGGTCCAACCACTTCTACTTCCATATAAGCTAATCCTCTTAAACCAACTTCAATAGAAGGATGTTCCATACTAATCATGGATGTATCAGAGATTAATACGACATCAGCTTTAAGTCTTTCTTGATTAGCTTTAACGAAAATACCCAAATTTGAAGATCCAACTTCCTCTTCTCCTTCAATCATGAACTTCACGTTACAAGCTAAAGTATTGGTTTTCATCATCAGCTCAAAAGCTTTAACATGCATATAAACCTGTCCTTTATCGTCACATGCTCCGCGTGCATAAATCTTTCCATCACGTAAAGTAGGTTCAAATGGAGGTGTTTCCCACAACTCCAATGGATCTGGAGGTTGAACATCATAATGACCGTAAATTAAAACGGTTGGTAATGATGGATCTACTATTTTCTCACCGTAAACAATAGGATAACCAGCCGTTGCACAAATTTCTACATTATCTGCACCAGCATCTTTTAGTTTTTGAGCTATATAATCTGCTGTTTTGATTACTTCTTCTTTATATTTTGGATCGGCACTTACCGATTGAAAACGCAATAATTCGAATAACTCGTTTAAAAAACGGTCTTTATTGGCCTCCACATAAGATTTTATTTCTTTCATACTTAATGGTTATTGAACTCATACAAATATAGAATTTGAAGTTTAGTTTTTAACCTAAAAAATGTGGTTTATTTATCATCTTACTATTTAAAAAAACTATAATTTCTCTTCTATAAAATCAGTAAATTTGAGGTTTAGAAGAAAGTAGAAGTTTTGAATTATTTAGAAGGATTAAACCCACAGCAAAGAGCAGCAGTAGAAACTACTGAAGGTCCAGTTATGATAGTAGCAGGCGCTGGTTCTGGAAAAACAAGGGTAATTACATATAGAGTTGCACATTTAATTAAAAAAGGTATTGATCCTTTCAATATTTTAGTACTAACCTTTACCAATAAGGCGGCTAAAGATATGCGTGAACGTATTACTCAAGTAATAGGTCCAGAAGCTAAAAATCTTTGGATGGGTACTTTTCACTCTGTTTTTGCGAAAATTTTAAGAGTGGAAGCCGAAAAAATAGGTTATCCGCCAAATTTTACGATCTATGATACGGATGACAGTAAAAGTTTAATTCGCTCTATTTTAAAAGAAATGCAGTTAGACGATAAATTGTACAATGCAAATTTCGTTTATAACAGAATTTCATCTTCAAAAAACAACCTGGTTTCTTGGTCAGAATACATGAACAGTGCCGAAATCCAGGCAGAAGACAATTCAAATAATCGTCCTTTAATGGGTTTAATATATGAAACCTATACAAAGCGCTGTTTTAAAGCTGGTGCAATGGATTTTGATGATTTACTATTTAAAACCAATGTGTTACTAAAAGATCATCCAGATGTTCTAAATAAATATCAACACAAGTTTAAATATTTAATGGTAGATGAGTATCAGGATACCAATTTTTCACAATATACCATCGTTAGAAAGCTAGCCGCAGCCAACAGAAATATCTGTGTAGTGGGCGATGATGCACAAAGTATTTATGGATTTAGGGGTGCTAATATTCAAAATATTCTAAACTTCGAAAGAGATTATCCTGAGTTAAATGTATTTAAGCTAGAACAAAATTATAGATCTACCCAAAACATAGTTGAAGTAGCAAATAGCATTATTGCCAATAATAAAAATCAACTTAAGAAGAATGTATTTTCAGACAACGAAGAGGGCGATCGTATTAAAATAAATAGAGCTTTTTCGGACAATGAAGAAGGAAAATTGGTTGCCGAGTCTATCGCTCAGGAGCATAGTTTAAAAGGATTGAATTATAGTGATTTTGCCATCCTTTACAGAACAAATGCGCAAAGTAGATCTATGGAAGAAGGGCTTAGAAAATTAAATATCCCTTATAGAATTTACGGCGGACTATCCTTCTATCAGCGAAAAGAAATTAAAGATCTGATCGCTTATTTCAGAATTACATTTAATCCGAGTGACGAAGAGGCTATTAAACGTGTAATTAATTATCCTAAAAGAGGAATTGGCGATACTTCTGTTGATAAATTAATTGTTGCTGCCGACAAACATGATAAAACACTTTGGGAAATAATTAACGACCCTACTAAATATATTGAAGGTAGAATAGCTGCGCCGATTCAAGATTTTGCAACGCTGATTAGAAGTTTTATGGCAGAAGCAAAAAAGCTAGATGCTTATGAAACTGCACTTTATATTGCCCAACATACTGGAATTTTAAAAGAATTACATAGTGACGATAGCGTTGAAGGCAGAAGCAGATTTGAAAATATACAGGAATTATTAAACGGTATAAAAGAATTTGGTGAAAGAGAAGATATTGAGGATAGAAGCTTAGCTGTTTATATGCAAGATATAGCGCTTTTAACGAATGATGATAAAGAAAATAAGGATAAAAATACCGTTTCTTTAATGACTATTCACTCCTCTAAAGGGCTTGAATTTAAAAACGTTTACATTGTAGGTTTAGAAGAGAATTTATTTCCTTCTCAAATGTCCTTAAATTCTAGAACAGACTTGGAGGAAGAACGAAGGCTATTCTATGTTGCTATTACAAGAGCAGAAAAAAAATTAGTAATTACTTATGCTACTTCCAGATATAGATGGGGAAGTTTAACCAGCTGTGAACCAAGTAGATTCATTAATGAACTTAATCCTAGGTATTTAGAAATTGAAACACTTTCAAATAAACAAAGTGTGGTAAATTCTAGTTTTGATGATGAGCGAAGAAGTTGGTCGCAACAAAAAGATTTCTTTAGTAAACCAAAGCCTGCAGCTAGTCAAACAACCACCCCATTGGTTCGACCAAAAACTACTTCAATACTACCTAAAGCCCATGTGCCTAGCGCAAATTTTAGTCCAGCAGCACCTAATGAATTACAAGTAGGTATGGAAGTTGAACATGAGAAATTTGGTTTTGGAAAAATAATTAGTTTGGAAGGGAATTTACCGGATGTTAAAGCCACAGTTTTTTTCCAAGGACTAGGAAATAAAATGCTATTGTTGAAATTTGCTAAACTTATGATTGTTAAATAATCATTAAGATTTTAGCTTTTTATAAATATTCTGTACTTTTATATGTCGTGATTAATTTATACTAGCAATTTTCACTAGTTCTCTATCACCTAAAATACTTACATGAGTTTTGATTATAACACAACCCGAAGCGATTTAATCTTATCGGAATATGGCCGTAACGTACAAAATATGGTCAAATACATTATTGATCTTCCTACAAAAGAAGAACGCAATAAGTATGCGCAAGCAGTAATTGATTTAATGGGTTTTTTAAACCCACATTTACGAGATGTAGCAGATTTTAAGCATAAATTATGGGATCATCTCCACATTATATCTGATTTTAAAATAGATGTGGATAGTCCATATCCTAAACCATTACCTGAAGCCGAGCGCCCAAAACCAGTACATATAGGTTATCCTCAACAAAAAATCAGGTATAAACATTATGGTAAAACAGTTGAAGCTTTAATAGAAAAAGCAAAATCTGAAGAAGATCCTGAGCGTAAAGCAGATATGGTTCAGTCTATAGCAAACTTTATGAAAATGGCATACGTTCAATGGAATAAAGATAATGTTGCCGACGAAACCATTATAAAAAACCTTAGTGAATTATCTGGTGGAGCACTTCAATTGGATGAGAACATCAATTTAAATAAAGTTGAATTCCGTCCTCAAAATGCTCGTCAGAAAAATAATCACGGGAAAAATCGCCAAAATAATGGTGGTAAAAACAGACATCAAAACAGTAAACAAAAGCGTTATTAATATTTAAAATTTCATCGAAATAATGAAGGCATTCGAAATAGTTGGTGGTAAAAAATTAAAAGGTGAAATTACCCCTCAGGGAGCTAAAAATGAAGCTCTACAAATTTTATCTGCGGTACTTTTAACTTCAGAAAAAATAACGATTAGCAATATTCCTGACATAAAGGATGTAAATAAACTAATCGAATTATTGGGCGATCTAGGTGTTTCAGTTGAACGCTTAAATAAAGATACTTATACTTTCGAAGCCAAAAACATAAATCTAGACTTCTTCCAATCCGAGACTTTCAAATCTAAAGGTGGAGGTTTGCGCGGATCAATAATGATTGTTGGCCCTCTTTTGGCAAGATTTGGGAAAGCAGCTATTCCTAAACCAGGAGGTGATAAAATTGGAAGAAGAAGATTAGATACCCATTTCATTGGATTTGAAAAATTAGGGGCAAAATTTGTCTATGATTCTAAAAATGAATTTTTTAATGTAGATGCAACAGATTTAAAAGGTGCATACATTCTTTTAGATGAAGCTTCTGTAACTGGTACAGCCAATATTGTTATGGCAGCTGTACTAGCAAAAGGAACAACTACAATTTACAACGCTGCCTGCGAGCCTTATTTACAGCAATTATGCAAAATGTTAAATAGAATGGGTGCAGATATTCAAGGTATTGGATCTAATTTATTAACCATTAATGGTGTTAAAAAATTAGGCGGTACCGAACATAGAATGCTTCCAGACATGATTGAAATTGGCTCTTTCATTGGTCTTGCTGCAATGACCGAATCAGAAATTACCATCAAAAACGTTTGCTATGATGAATTAGGGGTAATTCCTGAGGTGTTTAAAAAATTAGGTATTAAATTAGAAAGAAGAGGTGACGATATTTTCATCCCATCTCAAAAGCATTATATAATTGATACTTTTATCGATGGTTCTATTCTTACCATTGCTGATGCGCCTTGGCCTGGATTTACACCAGATTTATTAAGTATTGTATTAGTAGTAGCAACTCAAGCGCGTGGATCGGTTTTAATTCACCAAAAAATGTTCGAAAGCCGACTGTTTTTTGTTGATAAACTGATAGATATGGGTGCGCAGATTATTCTTTGTGATCCGCATAGAGCAACCGTAAATGGTATTGATAAAAAATACAAATTAAGAGGAATTAGCATGACTTCGCCTGATATTAGAGCTGGTGTATCATTATTAATCGCCGCTTTAAGTGCTGAAGGTAAATCAACTATATTTAATATTGAGCAAATAGAAAGAGGTTATCAGGATATAGATACTAGATTAAGAGCTCTTGGCGCTGATATTAAACGAGTAGATGCTAATGCTCCTTCTCATTAATAATTAATCTATTAAAAAGTTAATTATTAACCCAATATGAATTGGATTTTACTCATTATCGCTGGTTTATTCGAAGTTATTTTTGCTTCATGCCTAGGGAAGGCAAAAGAATCTACCGGTACCACTGCAATATGGTGGTATGGCGGTTTTTTACTATCCTTAACTATAAGTATGAGCTTATTGGTTAAAGTTAGTCAATCGCTTCCTATTGGGACAGCTTATGCCGTTTGGACAGGAATTGGCGCTGTTGGTACCGTTCTTGTTGGAATTTTTGTTTTTAAAGATCCAGCAACTTTTTGGCGAATATTTTTCATAACTACTTTAATAGGTTCTATAATCGGACTTAAAGTAGTTTCTAACTAAAATAAAAAACCCATCAAAAATTTGATGGGTTTTTTATTTTAATCAATTGCCTAAATTTAGGCAGAGATAGCATTTATAATATCATATTGAGTAATAATTTCAATTTTACCTTCTGCTGTTTCTACTAATACTGCTGAATTTTCTTTATTAATTAAACTTGAAATTTTATCAATTGAAGTATTTAAATCTACAAATGGAAAAGGATTGCTCATCACATCACCCACTTTTGCCGAACGCACTCCAGGGTTCTCTAATAAAGCACTAAGAATATCAGATTCTGCAACTTTCCCAACTACCATTCCTTGTTGAGTTACTGGAATTTGAGAAATATTCATCATTTTCATGGTATTAATAGCTTCTAAAACAGATTTATCAATATCCAATGTAACGATCTCAGAAGCTTCCTTTTTATTAATAATAGATGATGCAGTTAGTTTTTCATCTTTTAAAAACCCTCTTTCTCTTAACCAATCTTCGTTGTACATTTTACCCATATACCTCGATCCATGATCATGGAAAATTACAACTACAACATCTTCAGGTTTTAATTTATCTTTTAACTGAATTAAACCTGCTAAAGCAGAACCAGCAGAGTTACCAGCAAAAATTGCTTCTTTTCTAGCAATTTCACGGGTCATTAATGCTGCGTCTTGGTCCGTTACCTTTTCAAATAAATCAATAACATCGAAATCAACATTTGCTGGTAAAAAATCTTCTCCAATTCCTTCAGTTATATATGGATATATCTCATTTTTATCGAAAATACCCGTTTCTTTATATTTTTTGAATACCGAACCATATGTATCAATTCCCCAAACCTGAATATTTGGATTCTTTTCTTTTAAATATCTGCCAGTACCAGAAATTGTACCTCCTGTACCCACGCCTACTACCAAATGGGTGATTTTTCCTTCTGTTTGCTCCCAAATTTCAGGACCTGTTTGCTCATAATGCGCAGCAGAGTTGGATAAATTATCGTATTGATTCGGTTTCCAAGAATTTGGAACCTCTTTTTCTAATCTAGAAGACACAGAATAATATGAACGAGGATCTTCAGGCTCAACATTTGTTGGACATACAATTACCTCAGCCCCAAATGCACGTAAAGCATCAACCTTTTCTTTTGATTGTTTATCGGTGGTCGTAAAAATACATTTATATCCTTTTACAACTGCTGCCATCGCCAATCCCATCCCTGTATTTCCTGAAGTTCCTTCAATGATTGTTCCTCCGGGTAAAAGCTTTCCAGATTTCTCTGCATCTTCTATCATTTTAATTGCCATTCTATCTTTAATAGAATTTCCGGGATTTGTAGATTCAATTTTCGCTAAAATTGTACCTGGAATATTCTTGGTAATTGTATTTAATTTTACCAACGGCGTATTGCCTACAGTTTCTAATATATTATTGTACCACATGTTACAAATTTAAGATTTCCAAATCATATATTTCCTATTTCAATCGCTTCAGAATATTATATGGCATATTTATGAATTAAAAAATAAGAATTTCATATAAGTCCACTTCGACTGAAAAACTTATACTAAGGCAAACATATTTCCGGGAAGATGTTTTATAATACCCTTTAATTCTAAATTAACCAAGGTAAAATTTAATTTGCTCTGTGGAATGAGGAGTTGAACACAAAGTTTATCTATATGTTGATCTTCCTTCTCTAAAGCCAAATAAACCTGTTTTTCTAATTCCGATAAATCTAATGGCATTTGCTTTTGAATAGGTTTGGGCTTAGATTTTAAAATTTTATCCCAACCCAAATAATATAAAATATCGTCTGCAGATTGAACCAATGCGGCTTTATTGGTTTTAATTAAGAAATTACATCCTTCAGAAAAGTAATCTCCAGCTCTTCCTGGGTAGGCAAATACATCTCTATTGTACGAATTTGCCAATTCTGCTGTAATTAATGCTCCGCCCTTTTTTGCTGCTTCTATTACAATGACTCCATCGGCCATGCCCGCAATAACCCGATTCCGCTTTGGGAAATTTTCCCTATCTGGCACTGATTTTAAAGGAAATTCACTTAAAATCCCTCCATTTTCGAGCATTTGGTTGGCAACATTTGCATGCAATCTAGGATAAATACGATCTACACCATGACCTAAAATCCCAATTGTTGGAATATTATTTTTAACACAAGAACTATGCATATGAATATCTATTCCATAAGCCAATCCACTTATAATTAATATATTCTTATCATAAATAGATGCTGCCAATTGCTCACAAAGGCCTCTGCCGTATGCTGTTGCATTTCTTGTACCTACAACGCTTAAAATTTTTAAATGATTTAAATCGGCTACTCCTTTATAATAGAGAATAATAGGCGCATCATTGCAATTTCTTAACCTTCGGGGATAATTATCGTCCGTATAATAGATTAATTGAACATTATTCTTTTCTAAATAACGAAGTTCCTCTTCCGCTAATTTTAATGCATTTGTGCTTTTTATACTTTCTGCGGTGAGTGGACCAATCCCTGGAATTTGCATCAATTGCTTCTTTGTTGCCTTAAAAATTAAGGAAGCATCTCCAAAATGTTTAATTAATAGTCGAGCTAATACATACCCCACCCCCTCTATTTTGGTTATTGCCAATTGATGCAGCTTACTCATATCTGTAAATATACAAAATTATTAATTTAAAATTAATAATTGTAATTAAAAAATAAATTAAGTAAGAAACGCTAAAAACAAAAAAGCCGTTATTTTTAACGGCTTTAAATTCTATTGAGGTATATAGACCACGTATTTGGTATCAAAGAATTCTTCGTCGAAATATTCCGACAAGGGGTATAATTCAGCTTTTAACTTACTTTCTTTAATTTCTTCGGTTAAATCGCCACCTTTTAAATATAAAATACCATTTGGAATGGCTTGTTTAGAGTCTTTTTTAAATTTTCCACGTACCCATGGGTAAAAATCTGCCAATCTGGTTACCGCTCTTGAAACTACAAAATTGAATTTTTCATCAACCTGCTCCGCTCTAATATGTGAAGCTTCAACATTTTTTAAACCTAATGCCTGTGCAACTTCTCTCACAACTTTAATTTTCTTTCCAATAGAATCTATTAAATGAAATTTAGTTTTAGGGAATAAAATTGCAAGCGGAATACCCGGAAAACCTCCACCAGTTCCTACATCAAGTACATTTTCACCTTCTTTAAATGAAATAAACTTTGCAATACCTAATGAATGAAGAATATGTCTGATGTATAATTCATCAATATCTTTTCTAGAAATAACATTTATTTGCGCATTCCATTCCTGATATAAAGGATATAACATTTTAAATTGATTTTCCTGTTCTGCTGTAATGTCAGGAAAATATTTTTTAATAATTTCTAAACTCGATTCCATTATTTCCAAGAAGATTTTTTCACAAATATAGACACTACACCATTAAACATCAGAAAAACATAGAGTAAAACATCCAAGAAAGGAAACCACCAACGCAATTCCGGGTAGTTCAGTCGACTTAACAAGGTTGGATATACAAATGCTCTAATTAATGTACTAAATAACCATATCCCGATTGCAAAATACAACCCATTAGGTAAAAATACTAAGAACAATAATGAGGCATAAAAAATAACCTGGAAAATTACTTGTACACTTAAAATCCATTTATGTTTAGCTTTATAAAGCTTACCAGCACTTCCATGTCGCTTTTTTTGCTTTAGATACGTGGACCAAGAATCTTTAGGAACACTCCATACTTGAGCATCTTTATCAATACAAATACCCGTATTTATTGAATTTGCATTTGCATTTACAAATAAATCATCATCGCCAGAAGAAATATGCATATGTGCTGCAAATCCCTTTCCTTTAAAAAACAATGACTTTTTATACGCCAAATTACGTCCAACACCCATATACGGGTTTCCTTTTAAGGCAAAACTTAAATAATTGACCGCCGTAAAAAAAGTTTCATACCTAATTAGCGCGTTTAAAAGACCGAACGACTTAAAATATGGGGAGTAACCTAATAAAATTTCTACATTTTCATCTTCTGGGGTACTCATCTCCTTTAGCCACTGGTCAGAAGATGGTTCACAATCGGCATCCGTAAACACCAACCATTCGTTTTTAGCTGCTTTAATTCCCATTGAAACAGCAAATTTTTTACCTGCAATAAACTTCTCGCCTTCTGCGATAGTTACAATCTTTAGATTAGGATATAGGAGCGAAAATTCCTTTAATAAATCTGCCGTTCCATCCCATGATCTATCATTTACAACCACCACCTCAAAATTTGGATAATCTTGTTCGAAAATCTTAGGTAAAAATTGTTTAAGATTTTCTGCTTCATTTCTTGCAGCTATAACCACACTCAATGGCTTTAAATCCCGATTTAACTTATCTGAAGATTTAAAAAAGAGTAAACTTCTATGAATTCCCAGTGTAAACCAGAACTGAATTAATAACGAAATTACAGAAATTACGAGCAGAACGATCTCTAGCGGAAGGAAATTAAATTGCATAATATTTTCCAAATGTCCGTTTTTATAGGAATAATTTAAGATTTTGTGGATAAATAAAATCAGAAATTAAACCAATAGGATTTATTATTTTTGGAGATTATTAGAATCAAAAGATTCAGGGTTAATAATTCTATTAATTTTTATACAATAATAGCTTTATTTCCTCATTAAGCAAGATAGATATATGAAATTTACTTTATCCGCACAGGATAAGCAGTCGAAAGCAAGAGCAGGAGTAGTTTCTACTGACCATGGCGATATTCCGACCCCAATTTTTATGCCTGTAGGAACAGCTGGGACTGTAAAAACCGTACATCAGCGTGAGCTGAAAGAAGACATTAATGCGAAAATTATTTTAGGGAATACCTATCATTTATACCTTAGACCCGGACTAGATATTTTAAGTGGTGCGGGCGGATTACACCAATTTATGGGTTGGGATAGACCTATATTAACAGATAGTGGTGGTTATCAGGTTTACTCACTAAGTAAAGTTCGTAAGATTAAAGAAGAAGGAGTAACCTTTAGAAGTCATATTGATGGTTCGAAACACGTTTTTACACCGGAAAGTGCGATGGATATTCAAAGAACCATTGGTGCTGATATTATAATGGCTTTTGATGAATGTACACCTTACCCATGTGATTATAAATATGCTGCCAATTCTATTGAAATGACGCATAGATGGTTGAAAAGATGTTGTGAACGATTTGATACTACTGAACCGCATTATGGATTTAACCAAACCCTCTTCCCTATTGTTCAGGGATCGGTTTATAAAGATTTGCGTATAAAATCGGCTGAATTTATTGCTTCAACAGAAAGAGAAGGAAACGCAATTGGTGGTTTATCAGTGGGTGAGCCTGCAGAAGAAATGTACGCCATGACCGAAGTGGTTTGCAATATTTTGCCAGAAAATAAACCACGATATTTAATGGGTGTAGGAACTCCAATAAACATTTTGGAAAATATTGCTTTAGGAATAGACATGTTCGATTGCGTAATGCCTACCAGAAATGCTAGAAATGGCATGTTATTTACTAGAAATGGGATCATTAACATTCAAAATAGAAAATGGGCAAATGATTATTCACCTATAGATGCTGAAAGTGATTTACATGCCGACCAGGTTTATACAAAAGCCTATTTAAGACATTTAATGCATAGTAAAGAGATGTTAGGCGCGCAAATTGCTACCTTGCATAACTTACACTTCTATTTATGGTTAGTAAATGAAGCCAGAGAAAAAATAATTGAAGGAACTTTTTATCCTTGGAAAGAAAAAATGGTTAAAATTTTAGGACAAAAACTTTAATGAACGCAATCAAAGACAGGTTAAAATTATTAGACAGATTTATTATAGGAAAGTATCTAGGTACGTTTTTCTATACCCTTTGTGTGTTTGTACTAATTATTATCATCTTCGATTTATCAGAAAAATTAGATAATTTTCTGGAAAACGACCTTAGTCTTTGGCAAATCACCAGCGAATATTACGCTGGATCTATACCGTTTTATGTTAATTTATTAAGTCCACTTATAAACTTTATTGCTGTAATTTTCTTTACCGCAAAAATGGCCGACCAAACAGAAATTGTACCTATTTTAAGTGGTGGGATAAGTTTTAATCGATTTCTGTTCCCTTATTTTATTTCTGCATCTATTATTTTCCTTATCACTTTAGGTTCTAATCTATATTTATTGCCAACTACCAATAGAATTAAGAATGATTTCGAAAATACATACATTAAAAGACGCCAAAGTATAGGCAACAGAAGCAATATTCACATGCGACTAGATAGCAATACTTATGTTTATATGAAAACCTTCGACAGTAAACAGGGTATCGGCTATGGCTTTAATTTAGATATTTTTGATGGCGATAAATTACGTTCTAAATTAGTTTCTGATGTTGTAAAGTGGGATTCAGTAAAAAAGAACTGGCAAATTACCAATTACAGTATTAGAGAAGTTAACGGACTTAAAGAAAAATTGATCAATGGTTCTGGAAAGAAAATAGATACTGTTTTAGATATGGATCCTGACGATTTTTCTCCATATAACAATGTTTATCAGAACATTAGCACAAAAAAACTAAAGGAAAAAATAGAAAAAGAAAAAGTTAGAGGTTCTGGGGTAATGAACGATTTATTATATGAATTGTACAGAAGATATTATCACCCACTCTCTGCCTATGTATTAACATTAATTGGTGTGGCACTATCCTCAAGAAAAGTAAGAGGTGGAGTTGGACTACCGTTAGGAATAGGCATATTTTTAAGTTTTATTTACATCGTTCTTAACCAATTTGCACAAATGTTTGCTACACAAGGTGGATTTCCGCCTCTTTTAGCAGCGCTTTCACCTACTCTATTCTTTGGAGCCTTAGGTGCCTATTTATTGTATAAAGCCCCCAAATAATGAAAAATTCTAACCCTATCCAGAAAGATTTAATTATACTACATCTTACGGTAATGGTATGGGGATTTACTGGCATTTTAGGTAAACTAATTACTATTGATGCTATTCCTTTGGTGTGGTTTAGAGTAGGAATTGCAAGTCTAACCCTCTTTATTTATATAGCAATTACTGGAATTAAGCGGTTAGCTATAGATAAAACTAAAATTTTAAAGTATTTAGCAACTGGGGGCGTTGTTGCTATACATTGGATTTTATTCTTCTACTCTATAAAGCTTTCTACCGTTTCTGTAGCGCTTGTAGCACTATCTGCAGCTACTTTATTTACATCTATTATAGAGCCTTTAATAAAGGGAAATAAAATTCTCATACAAGATGTTGTGGTAGGATTAATTATAATCAGTGGTATTTTATTAATTTTCAAATTCGAATCACAATACTTTTGGGGCATTATAACTGGTTTATTCGCCGCTATTGGATCCGCATTATTTGCAACTATAAATTCAACATTAGTTAAAAATAATGACCCTAAAATTATCGGTTTTTATGAGCTTCTAGGCGCCTTCATTTGGGTAAGTTTATACCAGATTTTTGCGGGCGAACTAAATTTTGATACCCTAATATTAAAGGGTGATGATTGGATTTGGTTAATTAGTTTAGGTACCATTTGTACAGCTCTTGCCTATGTTGCAGGAGTAAAAGTTATGCGCAGTTTATCGGCTTTTAGGGTAGCACTAATTACTAACTTAGAACCAGTTTATGGTATCGTTTTAGCCTACCTAATTTTCGGTAATTCTGAACAAATGACCTATGGGTTTTATGCGGGTACACTGCTTATTTTAGTTGCAATTTTCGGCTATCCAATCTACAAGAAAAAAAGAAGTTTAGTACACTAAGTAACTATTTAAAGCAACGTAAATCTCTTTCATTTTACCTTCTATATTTACCCCAAGTAGTAAAAATTCCTATTCATCGGCGATTAATTGGATAAATAGGGGAGAAGAAATCCCTTATATAATGTATGTAATGTATACCATTTGGATGACAAATTCTATGCACTTTATACTGCAAAAACATTTATAAGTTTAAATTGTTGTTATTATGAAATAACCCATTTAAACCCTATATTTGATTAAATATAAGTAGATATTAAAGAACAAAAAATTTAATATCATCAAAATTAACTTTTCATAAGTAGTTGATAATCAAGTTTAAAATTTAAACCAACTAAATAATCAATTCAAAAAAAATTATTCAAAACAAGTAAGAAATACTAAAATATTTAGTATTGATGCTTTTTGCATAAATTTAAAACATTTAAAGTATTAATTATCAATACATTTATGTAATTTACATAAACAAAAAGTTGATAATACCCATTTTTAGCTCACTTTATCAATTTAGACCGACAAAATAATCCAATTCAAATTTTGTAAAATTATTTTTAGACTAAGCTAAATTTATTTTTAAATCAAACTTAAAATTTAATTTAAATTTGGGGACCACATTATTCAAAATTTCACCACTTTTTTCTAGCCCTAACCTACACCTAAAAAACAAGTACAATTTTTTCAGTATAAAATACACTAAGTAAATTTTTAAAATCGAGATTAAGCCCTATAACTAAACACATAGTTTACCATCAATTTAAGAAGAACTTAGAAACAAAAAGACAATAACTGGTAGAAAGAAAAGAAGGCGAACATTTATCTTGAATTTGAAATCACGATACCCCCTATGTACAGAAATATTCGGTCCATTAAATTATTAAGTGTTTGTAATTATCTTTACTTTATTACGATATTGTACCTACTAATTTTTCACTTAATCTTTTTCTGATGAAAACAAAAACCATCGTCACAATAATACTTACTGCATTGATTACTGTTTTCTTGGTGCGTAACGACGACCGCGTAGATTTCGATTTCTTTTTTACGGTGATTTCAGTATCTAAATTAATTGTAATGGCCGTATGTGTTGTAATCGGATTTATTATCGGATTATTGGTTGCACGACCAAAAACTGTGGTAAGCACCTACGACCCTAAGTTCGAGAACGAGGAAGAAGATTTACCCAACGATACTTTGAATAAAGAAGACAGGGATTATATTTCTTAATAGGTTTAGATTAACCTAAAGCGTTTTTTAAATCCTCAAGAATGTCGTTTATGTTTTCTAAGCCAATAGAAAGCCTAACTGTTCCTTGTTCTATCCCAACCTGTAATCTTTCCATTTCAGAAAGCTTGGAGTGCGTACTCGTAGCAGGGTGAGTAACGATAGATCTAGTATCGCCAAGATTGGCAGAAATAGAGAACATTTTTAATCCGTTCATAAATTTAACCGCAGCCGCACTATCTTTTAAAACTAAAGTTACAATTCCCCCACCCTGTTTCATTTGTCGTTTCGCAATTTCATATTGAGGGTGACTAGCTAAAAAAGGATATTTTACAGCTTTTATTCCAGCTTGATTTTCTAAATACTCTGCCACTTTAATTGCATTTTCGCAATGCCTATCCATTCTAACCGCAAGCGTTTCTAAGCTCTTAGAGAGCAACCAAGCATTAAATGGCGACATAGCTGGCCCACTGTGTCGGGCAAATGCTTCAATTTTTAAAATCAATTCTTTATTCCCTAAAATCACACCCCCTAAACATCTGCCTTGTCCATCTATAAATTTAGTAGCAGAATGAATAGATAAATCTGCGCCTAAGGCAATAGGTTGTTGAAGGTATGGGGTAGCAAAACAATTATCCACAATTAATAAAACCCCTCGAGATTTTGCCAATTCAGACAACCATTTTAAATCAATTATATCAATACCAGGATTAGATGGTGTTTCTACAAACAGTAGCTTAGTATTAGCTTTTATGGCTTTCTCCCAATCTTCAGGTTTATCTAAATCGGCATAAGTATAATCTATTCCCCACTTTGGAAATATACCATTCAATAACTGATGGGTTGATCCAAAAACCGACCTACTCGAAACCACATGATCTCCCGAACCCAAAAGAGCCGCCAAAGCAGTGAATATCGCCGCCATACCTGTTGATGTTGCCCACCCTGCTTCTGCGCCTTCCAAAGCTGCCATTTTATCAATTAACTCCGTCACATTTGGATTAGAATACCTGCTATAAATATTTCCATCCTTTTCATTTGCAAAAAGTGCACGCATATCATCTGCATCATCAAACTTATAACTCGAAGTCATATATAATGGCACAGAATGCTCTTTATGCTCACTTCGTTCGGCTTGTATACGAATAGCGATGGTTTCAAAATTTTTATAGCTCATTTCTAGTTAATTTAAATAGTTATGGAAGTATGGTGGACTAATCTCATTTATAAATTTTCGTAAATTTTATAGTTCGCGGGGAGCTTAATTGGAACATAGTGATCAAAGATTCCAAAAACGCTAGCTCCACTCCCACTCATCGAAGCAAACAAAGCCCCTTGACTATACATCAAATCTTTTAAGTCAGCAATAACCGGATGTGCCGCAAAAACTGTGGCTTCAAAATCATTCCTCATGTTTTCTTTCCATGTTCCGACCGGTTGTTTAATTACATCTCTTAGGTTAACATCAGATTTTCTTGGAACAATGTTTTTGTAAGCATTTTCAGTTGAAACATGAACATCTGGCATCACTACAACAATTTTAAATGCCTTTAAATCTAATTCAATTTCCTCAAAGACATTTCCAATCCCTGTCGCATAAACAGGCTTGTTTTCTATAAAAAAAGCGCAGTCAGACCCCAACAGCGAAGCATATTGCATTTTTTTTGACACAGAAATACCCAGTTCAAATTTTCTATCCAATAAATTAATCAACGCAGCTGCATCAGAAGATCCACCTCCCAAACCCGCCCCTATTGGAATATTTTTAAGCAATGTGATGTGCTGGGCCGGCAAATTATAATCCCTTTCTAAAAGTTTAAATGCGCGGATACATAGATTCTGATTTATATCGCCTGGAATTTCTGCTCCATTGATGGTTAATTCGAGTTCGTTTGAATCATGAATTTCCAAAGCATCTTTTATGGCAATAGGAAAAAGAATAGTTTCCAGATTATGATATCCGTCAGTTCTTTTTTCGGTAACATGTAAACCTAAGTTTATTTTAGCGTTCGGAAATTCCAGCATTTATTGATCAAATTTTATACACAAATCTATAAAATACCCCTGTTAATTATAGAAAGTCTATAATAGATGTTAGGAAATTGCCAATTTTTTTCCATCAAATACATTAGATTTGTAAGTAGAACAACTAAAAGGCAAGTTATCCGCAGACAATGAAACAGTATTTAGATTTAATGCAGCATGTGCTGGACAATGGAACACAAAAACACGACCGTACTGGCACAGGTACAATAAGTGTTTTCGGTCATCAAATGCGATTTAATCTTCAAGAAGGTTTCCCAATGGTGACCACTAAAAAACTACACCTTAAATCGATTATTCATGAATTAATCTGGTTTTTATCGGGCGACACCAATATAAAATACCTTAAAGATAATGGTGTGAAAATTTGGGACGAGTGGGCAGACGAAGAAGGAAACTTGGGTCCTGTTTATGGCTCTCAATGGAGAAGTTGGCCATCACCCAATGGCGAACCAATAGATCAGATTAAAAATGTAATTCATTCAATTAAAAATAATCCTGATTCTAGAAGATTAATTGTTTCTGCATGGAATGTTGCTGAGATCGAAAATATGGCACTTCCTCCATGTCATGCTTTTTTTCAGTTCTACGTAGCTGATGGAAAATTAAGTTGTCAGCTTTACCAACGCAGCGCAGATATTTTTCTTGGTGTTCCGTTTAACATCGCATCATATGCTTTATTAACCATGATGATTGCTCAAGTATGCGATTTAAAAGTTGGTGAGTTTATACATACGTTTGGAGATGCTCATTTATACAATAACCATATAGAACAAGCCCAACTTCAACTATCAAGAGAACCTAGGCCATTGCCAACCATGAAAATAAATCCGGAAGTAAAAGATATTTTTGAATTTAAATACGAGGATTTTGAATTGATAAACTATGATCCGCATCCACATATTAAAGGAGCTGTAGCTGTTTAAGCTTTAAAATATGTTGAATAAAAATATCACAATCGTAGTTGCTACCGCCGAAAATTGGGCAATTGGCAAAAACAACGACCTCTTATGGCACCTACCTGCAGATTTAAAGCATTTTAAAGCTTTAACAACCGGGAAACCCATAATTATGGGAAGAAAAACATTCGAATCAATCGGAAGAGCATTACCAAACAGGACCAATATTGTTATAACCAGTCAAGATTTAAAATTCCCTGAAGGGGTAATTGCAGTAAAAAGTTTAAATGAAGCTATAACAATTTGTGCAGATGCAGAAGAAATTTGTATTATTGGCGGTGGAAAAGTTTATGAACAAGCTTTGCCGTTAGCTAATAAAATTGAACTTACAACTGTACATGGTGTTTGGGAGGCTGATGTATATTTCCCCGAAATTTCATTTCAGGAATGGGAAGTAGTGAAAAAACATCATTTTTATGCAGATGAAAGCAATGCTTACGATTATACATTTTCTACACTTATTAAAAAATAATACATATACTTAATTAATTAATTAGATGGCAGATTTTTATATAAAAAAATCCTTAGATTTGCCGACTTGTTAAAAATCAACAAACACAACAACACAACACAACTAAACAATGCAAGGTAAAGGTTTTATAAAATTCATGGCGGTCCTACTGGGGCTAATCTGTTTGTACGCACTGTCGTTCAATTTCGTGAATGCTGGAGTTGAAAAGGACGCCAAAGAATTTGCGAAGGGCGATCCGCTAAAAGAGAAAGAATATCTTGACTCTATGGCTAATGTAAAAGTATATCCAGTTTTAGGATTTACTTATCAATTTACAAAAGGAAAAGAAATCAATTTAGGTTTAGATTTAAAAGGTGGTATGAACGTTACCATGGAAATCTCCCTAGTTGAGTTGGTTAGTTCATTAGCCGGTAATCCTACAGATCCTGCTTTCAATACAGCCTTACAAAACGCTGAAAAAAGAATCACTGAAGGCGGTAAAGATTTCGTAGCTATTTTCGTTGATGAATTTGAGAAAATTAAACCTGGAGTTAAGTTAGCAGATTATTTCGCTAGCCAAGATAATTCAAGAGATATTAAAGCTAATTCTAGCAATGCTGATGTTCAAAAATACCTTTCAGCAGAAGCTAATAGCGCAATCGACCGCTCATTTACAATTTTAAGAAGTAGAATTGATGGATTTGGCGTTGTGAGTCCGAATATGCAAAAGCAGGAAGGCTCAAACAGAATCTTAATTGAGCTTCCTGGTATTCAAGACAGAGAACGTGTTCGTAAATTATTATCCGGTACTGCTGAATTACAATTCTGGCATGTTTACCAAATTCAAGAAGTATATTCTCTTTTAGAAAATATTGATAAAACTTTAGCAGCTTCATTACCTTCTACTACAGTTGAAGAAGATTCTACTAAAAATAACGAAAGTAAGCTTGCTAGCTTAAGAAATAAAGCTGAGGCTAAAGATTCTTTAGAAATTCAAAAGAATCAATTGAGCAAAACCAATCCTATGTTGAGCTTATTCCAATTCCCATTGGTACAAGGACCACAAGGACCTCAATTAAATCCTCAGTCTGCCGTAATAGGTTATGTTGACAAAAAAGATACAGCAAAAGTAAATAGTTATTTAAGCAGACCAGAAGTAGCAGCAAACATTCCAAGTAATATGAAGTTTATGTGGAGTGTAAAACCTGACCAATTATATAAAAGGTTTGAATTATACGCTATTAAAATTACTACTCCTGATGGCAAACCAGAATTAGGTGGTGAAGCTATTGCAGATTCTAGAAATGATTTCGACGAATCTGGAAAACCAGCAGTATCTATGAACATGAATGTTGAAGGTATTGCTAAATGGAAAAAAATGACCGCAGATGCTTCTGCAGATCCAAATAATAAACGTGCAATTGCTATCGTATTAGATAATCAAGTTTATACTGCACCAACTGTAGACGGTGAAATTCCTAATGGTAATTCTTCTATTACAGGTAATTTCACTTCAGAAGATACCAAAGATTTATCAAATATTTTAAAGGCAGGTAAATTACCAGCTCCAGCAAAAATTGTTGGTGAGTATGTGGTGGGTCCTACCCTAGGTCAGGAAGCTATTAATAATGGTTTATTATCATTTGTTATCGCTTTTGTTGTTATTCTAGTATTTATGGCTTTGTATTACAACAAAGCAGGATGGGTAGCTAACTTAGCTTTGCTAATTAACTTGTTCTTCATCTTCGGAATATTAATATCTCTGGGGGCCGTATTAACGCTTCCTGGTATTGCAGGTATCGTATTAACTATTGGTCTATCGGTAGATGCTAACATTCTTATTTTTGAGCGTGTACGTGAAGAATTAGCACATGGAAAATCTACAGAAACAGCTATTAAGGACGGATTTAAACATGCAATGTCGTCTATCATCGACTCAAATGCTACTTTATTCATCTTAGGCTTAATCTTAATGTTCTTCGGAACAGGACCAATTAGAGGATTTGCTACAACATTATGTATTGGTATTTTATCTTCTTTATTTGCTGCTGTTTTAATTTCAAGAGTAGTTTTCGATAGTATGTTAAAACGTAAACAAAACATCACTTTCGATAATAACGTTACTAGAAATGCATTTAAAGATGTAGCAATCAACTTTGTTAAGCATAGAAAAAAATACTATATCGGTTCTTTAATTATTATCATTTTAGGTATCGGCTTCTATATTAAACATGGCGGATTTAACTTAGGTATCGACTTTAAAGGTGGACGTACTTTCTTGGTGGAGTTCGATAGAGATATGAATACAGCCGAAGTTAAAGAGAAATTAGAAGCTGTATTTGGTTTAGATGAGCAAACTGAGGTTAAAACTGCTGGTGGAAATAATAAGTTAAAAATTACAACTACTTACCATATCGCAGACACGCATCCAAACGCTGATAAAATTGTTGAAAAAGCATTAGATGAAGGTTTAAAAGCTACTGGTGCTAAGTTTACAACCGGAAGTTCACAAAAAGTAACACCTATTGTTGCAAATGACATTTTAATGGGTGCTTATGGTGCTGTAATTGTTTCTTGTATCCTAATGTTTATCTATATCTTAATTAGATTTAAGAAATGGGAATATGGTTTAGGTGCAATTGTCGCTTTAATTCACGACGTTGCATTGGTATTATCATTCTATACTATTTTAGACGGTGTTCTTCCATTCTCATTAGAAATTGGCCAAGATTTTATCGCAGCAATTTTAACTGTAATGGGTTATACCATGTTAGAAACGGTAATTGTATTCGATAGAATTCGTGAGAAATTAAGTCATGCAGGCAAGAAAGAAGTTTATGGTGAAGAAAGAATTACACTTATTAACTTCGCTTTAAACAGTACTTTAAGTCGTACAATTTTAACTTCATTAACTGTATTATTTGTATTATTAGCCATCTTCATTTTTGGTGGTGATAGTATCAGAGGATTTATTTTCGCCTTGTTAATTGGTAGAGTAATTGGTACATATTCTTCATTATGTATCTCTACGCCAATTGTTATCGACTTCGGAAAAAACAAAGAGAAATAATATATTAAACAATTTTCTTGGTAAGGCGTTCTGTTAATTCAGAACGCCTTTTTTATTATATTTAACTAAAATTTCAAAAAATGAATACAATTATCCCTCATAGTAAACATCCTCGAATTGTTGTAATAGGAGGTGGATTCGGTGGAATTGAGTTTTGCAAAAAGCTTAAGAACAAGAATTATCAAATTGTATTAATTGATAAACACAATTACCATACTTTTCAACCCTTGCTTTACCAAGTAGCTACAGGCGGATTAGAAGCAGAATCTATTGCTTTCCCATTAAGGAAAATTTTTAAAGGACAAGACAATTTAATTTTCAGAGTAGCCAAAGTAAATAAAGTAGATACTCAAAACAATTTATTGCATACAACGATTGGCGAAATTGCTTACGATTATTTGGTTATAGCAACAGGATCTACCAGTAATTTTTTCGGGCAGGAAAATATTGAAAGGAATTCGATGCCCATGAAATCAATTCCTGAAGCTTTAAATTTAAGAAGTATTATTCTCCAAAACTTAGAAAGCGCATTAATTGCCCCTACTATTGAAGAAAAAAATGAATTGTTAAACTTCGTAGTAGTAGGCGGCGGACCAACGGGGGTTGAAACAGCGGGCGCACTCGGCGAACTTAAAAAGCATGTTTTACCTAACGATTATCCTGAATTAGATTTAAATAGTGTTAATATATTTTTAGTTGAAGGTTCAGATAAGCTTTTAAGCACAATGTCGGCCAATTCTTCAAAAAAATCTAAGGAATTTTTAGAGGAAATGGGCGTAAATGTTATGCTCAATACTAGGGTAGAAAATTATGATGGTAAGACTTTATTTTTAATAGATCAACAGCCTATCCATTCGGCAACAGTTATTTGGTCGGCAGGTGTAAAAGGTGTTATTTTAGATGGATTTTCTTCAGACTCAATAACTCGAGGAAATAGATTAATTGTAGATGGAACGAGTAAAGTAAAAGGCTATTCTAATGTTTATGCCATTGGCGATGTGGCAGCGATGATTCTTGATGATTATCCAAATGGTCACCCAGGTGTAGCACAAGTTGCTATTCAACAAGGCAAAAATCTAGCTAAACTTTTTGCAACTCATACTTTAAATAGTTCAACTATATTTAAGTACAACGATAAAGGTTCTATGGCTACCGTAGGGAGAAATCGTGCAGTTGTTGATTTAAATAAAATAAGATTTCAAGGAATATTTGCATGGTTCACTTGGATGTTCGTACATTTAATGACATTAGCGGGTTTTAGAAATAAACTGGTAGTATTTGTGAATTGGGTTTGGAGCTATATAAGCTATGATAGAGGAACGCGCTTAATAATTAGATCATACGATAAGAAAACAAGAAATGTTAACACCCATTAAGTTAATAGAATGCCCTAGAGATGCTATGCAAGGGTTACACGATTTTATTCCTACAGAAACTAAAGCCGCCTATATAAATAAACTATTAAAAGTTGGTTTTCATACATTAGATTTTGGAAGTTTTGTATCTCCAAAAGCAATTCCTCAAATGAGGGATACTAAAGAGGTGCTTAGTTTATTAGATTTATCTGAAACTAAGACCAAATTATTGGCTATAGTGGCTAATGTAAGAGGAGCAGAAGAAGCCGCAAGTTTTCCTGAAATCTCCTATTTAGGTTTTCCATTTTCCATTTCAGAAACTTTCCAACAGCGTAATGCCAATTCGAGTATAGAAAATGCCTTGTTGGTGGTTAAAGAAATGCATTCAATTTGTGAGAAGAAAGAAAAAACGTTGGTCGTTTATCTTTCAATGGCCTTCGGAAATCCATATGGAGATAACTGGAGTGTTGAGATTCTTGAAAATTGGGCCAGTGAATTAATTAAATTGGGCGTAAAAATCTTATCTATTGCAGATACAACAGGAATGGCAACGCCCGAACAAATATCTGAGGTAGTAGCTTATTTACTCAATAAATTTCCGCAAATAGAATGGGGCGTTCACCTACACAGTACACCATTTGAAGCTGGAAAAAAAATAAAAGCAGCATATGATGCTGGCTGTAGAAGGTTCGATAGCGCAATGATGGGTTTTGGCGGTTGTCCGATGGCCACCGACGAATTAACAGGAAATATTGCGACAGAAGAATTATTAGCTTTCTTAAATCATAAAGAAGAAAATTTAACGATTGACAATTCTAAATTTAACGAAGCAAGGTCACTAGCCGTAGAAATATTCTCCTAAGTTTAATTTTTAAGTCCAATTTTTAATTATATTTTTTTCTTTACTTGAAAAAAGTATCGACTATTCTTATTAATTTTTAATTGTAAAATATTTTATACCAATCAATTATAAACAGGTATTTTAATATATTTATGACCTAAACTATTTAAAATTAATAAAACTAAACATCTATGAAAAAGCTAATTAGTTTCATGTTAGCGGCAATTATAGCTTTACCTATTTTTGCTCAAGACTTTGAACCAAAAGACTACCTTCCAAAAGAATTTCACAAAGGCAGACGCGAAGCAATGCGTAAATTAATGCCCGAAAACAGTGTGGCAATTGTATTTGCTAATCCTGAAAGAAATTATGCAAACGACGTAGATTATCCGTATCATCAAAATCCAGATATGTATTATTTTACTGGATATAAAGAACCAGACGGAATTCTTTTCATATTTAAAGAAACTCAAAAAGGGGAGGATGGAAAATCTTATAATGAATTGTTATTTGTACAAAAAAGAAATCCTCAAGCTGAAAGCTGGAATGGAAAACGTATAGGTGTAGAAGGTGCAAAAAATAAATTAGGAATAGAAAATTCTTACAATTCAGATGAGTTTAAAAACTTCCCTTTAGATCTAACAAAATTCTCAAAATTATTGTACCGCTTGCCTGATCAATTACCAATTCCAGCAAATGAAAACGCTAATTTAGGTGGTTTAGTGGCATCGTTCTTTAAAAAAGCGAATATTAATCAAACTACACCAGTAGATAGAACTTACATGACCATTACTGGCCAGTTAAGAGCAATAAAAACACCAGAAGAACTGGTAATGTTACGTAAAGCAGTAGAAATATCTACAAACGCACAAATTGAAGTAATGAAAGCTGCTCATACAAATATGAGCGAATTGGAAATCCAAGGATTACACGAATATGTTCATAAAATTTATGGAGCAGAAGCAGTGGGTTATGGTTCAATTATAGGTTCGGGTGAAAACGGTTGTATCCTACATTATGTTACCAATACCAAAACCAAAGTTGGAAATTCTCTAATTTTAATGGATGTTGGTGCAGAATATCATGGCTATACTGCCGATGTTACAAGAACTATTCCTGCTAATGGAAAATTTTCGCCTGAAGAACGTGCAATCTATCAAATAGTTTATGATGCGCAGGAAGCTGCTTTCAAAACTTTAAAAGATGGTTCAAAATTCTCAGAAGCTAGTGCTGCTGCGTCTAAAGTTATTTCTGATGGTTTAATTAAATTAGGCATTATTAAAGAAGCTAGAGAAGTAAGAAAATATTATACACATGGATTAGGACATCATATTGGCTTAGACGTTCACGATAGAGGTGGAATGGCTACTTTAGCTGAAAATATGGTGATTACCATTGAACCAGGAATTTATATCCCTGCAAATAGCGAGACTGATAAAAAATGGTGGGGAATTGGTGTTAGAATTGAAGATGATATTTTAATTACCAAAACTGGATATGAAAATTTATCAATAGGTGCGCCTAGAAAAATAGAAGATATAGAAAAATTAATGAGTGCAAAAAGTCCGTTAGATAACTTTAAATTGCCAGCTTTAAAATCTGCAAGTAAAAATTAACAAAAACCAAACTAAACTTGTTAATGCGAAGGGAGCCTTTTATAGGCTCCTTTTTTTATTGCTTAACCATTTTAAAATGCTGAATTCCGGCCTCTTCAAATTGAGGTCCTTCGGCTACAAAGCCAAATTTAGCATACAATGGCATGGCATCTAGTTGGGCATTTAAATAAATAGGATTTGCATTTTGCGGAAGATCCTTTAGTATGGTTTCCACAAGCTTATACCCTATTCCCTTCCCTCTAAATTCTTTTAAAACCGCAAATCGTTCTAATTTATACCCATTTTCAGTTTTCCTCCATCTGCAAGCGCCACAAGGCACAGCATCTGCGGTAGCTAAAAAATGTATTGATACATCTTCATTCTCCCATTCTAACTCTGGCGGACAATTTTGTTCTTCAACAAAAACTACTCTCCTAATTTCAAATACTTTTTCTAACTCTTCTTCCGAACTTACTTTATTAACTTGTATATCCATAAATTAAAATTAGGATTTCGATTCCATATTTTTACCAGTATTTCGCTGTTTATTTTTATTCAATCGCATTCTTGTCCTTTTTTTATTTGATTGAACATCTTCTGCACTATCAATAGAATAATATTGATGTATATTTTCGTCAATTTTAGCCAAATTAGCCAGCTTTGCGTAGAATTGATCAATCTGGTCTAGTTCCTCTTCTGTAAGTTCTTCAATATCTACCAATCTATTACTGGCCGCTTTATTTGCTGCAATTAACTCATTTAGTTTTAGCTGAATTGCTTTACTGTCTTTATTTTGAGTTTTTTGAATTAGGAATACCATTAAAAAGGTAATAATAGTTGTACCCGTATTTATCACCAATTGCCAGGTTTCCGAAAAATTAAAAATAGGTCCAGATATTCCCCAAATTAAAATTAAAAAGAGTGCCAATAAAAAAGCGAATGAGCTACCTGTAAATTTAGTAGCAACATTCGCAAATTTCTCAAAAAAACTATGCTTAACCTGCTTGCTCATATATTTTAGTTTCCTAAAAAACAAAGCAATATAGATATAGTTTTATAGCTTATCGGATGCGTTTATACAATTTAGATCTTCAAAAGCTTGTTTTAACCTTGAAACAAATAATTCTTCGCCTTTACGCAACCAAACACGTGGATCATAATATTTTTTGTTAGGCTTATCTTCTCCTTCTGGATTACCAATTTGGGATTGTAAATAAGCTTCATTCTTTTTATAATAACCAAATACGCCTTCAGAAAATGCCCATTGCATATCTGTATCAATATTCATTTTAATGGCTCCATATGAAATTGCTTCTCTAATTTCTTCTTGAGTTGAACCAGATCCACCATGGAATACAAAATTGATAGGCTTTTCGGCAGTCAAGTTCAATTTCTCTTTAAGATAAACTTGAGAATTATGTAGAATGATTGGTTGAAGTTTTACATTACCAGGCTTATAAACGCCGTGAACGTTACCAAAAGCAGCTGCAATGGTAAATTTATCACTTACAGCACTAAGAGCTTCATAAGCATAAGCAACTTCCTGTGGTTGAGTATATAATTTCGAACTATCTACATCTGTATTATCAACACCATCCTCTTCCCCACCTGTAACACCTAGTTCAATTTCAATGGTCATACCCATTTTAGACATGCGTTTTAAATATTCAACACATATTTCAATGTTTTCTTCAATAGGCTCTTCAGATAAATCTAGCATATGTGAAGAGAAAAGCGGCTTTCCAGTTTCTTTGTAAAATTGCTCACCGTGTTCTAATAATCCATCAATCCATGGTAACAATTTCTTAGCTGCATGATCTGTATGCAAAACTACTGCAACACCATAATGCTCAGCTAATAAATGTACATGCCTAGCAGCAGAAACAGCCCCTAAAATACAAGCCTGAAGTTGGTCGTTATTCATAGATTTACCCGCATAAAATTGGGCACCTCCATTAGAAAGTTGTATCATTACCGGCGAATTAACAGCTTTTGCGGTTTCCATTACAGCATTAATGGTATTTGTGCCTGTAACATTTACTGCAGGTAAAGCAAATTGATGCTTTTTGGCAATTTCAAATAATTCCTGAAGCGCATCTCCATAAATTACGCCCTTATATCCTTTTAAGCTCATATTTTTCTAAACATTAAATAATGAATCGAAGTTATGAAATAATAAATATTTATTCCACAATTGATAGTAAAAGGGTATCATATTTTTTTTGTTTCTTTGTAACCTAAATCGCTAAAAAAAATATGGCTTGGTTTAAGAGAGAGAAAAAAGGAATAATAACAACCACTGAAGAAAAATTAGAAGCTCCAGATGGTTTATGGAATAAATGTCCAAACTGTAAAAAGGCAGTTCATATATCTGATTTAACAGAAAACAAATATGTATGCCATTATTGCAATTACCATTTAAGAGTAGGGTCTAAAGAATATTTTGAAGTATTATTTGATTTAAACAATTTCACAGAATTGTTTGAAAATTTAACTTCAGGCGACCCATTAAACTTTTCAGACAGTAAATCTTATAAAGATAGAATTAAAGAAACCACCGAAAAAACAGGATTAAAAGATGCTATACGCTCTGCAACAGGCACCATTAATGGTGAAAAAATTGTGATTGCTTGTATGGATTTTAATTTCATCGGTGGCTCAATGGGATCAGTTGTGGGCGAAAAAATTGCAAGATCTATTGATTATGCTTTAGAAAATAAAATCCCTTTCTTAATGATATCTAAGTCTGGTGGTGCCAGAATGATGGAAGCAGCGTTCTCATTAATGCAAATGGCTAAAACTTCGGCTAAATTAGCCTTATTAAGTCAGGCAAAAATCCCATATATTTCATTATTAACAGATCCTACTACTGGTGGAGTAACGGCTTCTTATGCCATGTTAGGCGATATAAATATTGCAGAGCCAGGCGCTTTAATTGGTTTTGCGGGTCCTCGTGTAATTAAGGAAACAATTAAAAAAGACCTTCCAAAAGGATTCCAAACTTCAGAATTTGTTTTAGAACATGGATTTTTAGATTTTATTGTGGACAGAAGAGACATGAAAAATAAAATTTCCAACTTCTTAAAAATGGTTTATCCGGCAAAGGGATAAAACTAAAGGCAGAAAATACAGCTGACAACCCTTTGAGGGAAGAAATTAGGAAGATAAGCGCTCAAAGCTTTAATCCTATTAATATGTGTCGGCCAACTATAACCCTTGAATTGTCATTCCAACCTAAGTGGAGAAATCTCATCAATTAGATTTCTCCACTTACTATTTATAGGTAGAGATTACGGGTTCAACGCTTTCAAAAAGCGGGTAGCTTAAGGAAAAAGGTATAAAGCTTAAAGCTAAATTCTGTCTACCATCTACTGTCTACCGTCTACCTTTTTCTGTCTACTGTCTACCCTTAGATATTTAAACAAGCAAATCAATATATAAGTTTCTTTGCTTGGAGTCGGGAAAGTTTTAAGCCCCTACATTCTGTGCTACTAACTTTTTAACCTCCTCTACCACTTTATCAAGCTCTTCAATAGTATTATACTTACTGAATGAAAATCTTACTGAAGGTCGTTTTGGATCGGCTCCAATACCATTTAAAACATGCGAGCCAATATTAGAACCAGAAGAACATGCGCTTCCTCCAGATGCAGAAATACCGTTAATATCTAAATTAAATAATAACATATCTGCCATTTCCATAGCCGGGAACGAAACATTTAAAACTGTATAAAGACTTTTATCAGCATCTGTCTCTCCATTGAATGAAATATCTTCAATTTCTTCTTTTAATCTATTCTTTAAATAATCCTTAAGATTTTGAACATAACTTTGGTGAGCCTCCATATCGGTATAAGCCAATTCTAAAGCTTTAGCTAATCCAACTATACCATATACATTTTCTGTTCCACCGCGCATATTTCTTTCTTGAGCACCTCCAAAAATCATAGGAGCAATTTTAATGGAACTATTTACATACAAGAAACCAACACCTTTTGGGCCATGTAATTTATGGGCAGCACAAACTAAGAAATGAACTTTAAGTTTTTTAACATCATGCTTATAATGTCCCATTGTTTGAACCGTATCTGCATGATAAATTGCATCGTACTTTTCACATAAATCGCCAACCTTTTCCATATCAGTTAACGTTCCTATCTCGTTATTGGCATGCATTAAAGAAACAAAACTTCTATCGTTTGTACTTAATAATTCCTCTAAATGCTTATAATCTATATTTCCTTTGCTGTCTATATTCACAAAACTTAATTTTTCAATTATGCCTTGTTTTAATAACATCTCTAGGGTATGCTCTACTGCGTGATGTTCTATTTTAGAGGTAATTGCATGTTTAATATTAAATGCTTGAATTCCGCATCTTATTGCTGTATTATCTGCCTCAGTACCTCCTGAAGTAAAAAATATTTCTGCCGGACTTGCATTTAATAAAGATGAAACCGTCTTTCTAGAGCGCTCTATTAATGTTCTAACTTCCCTTCCCTGAGCATGAATAGACGATGGATTTCCATAAAAATTCTCCATCACATGCGTCATAGCAGCTATTACTTCTTTATCAATTGGCGTAGTTGCTGCATTATCTAAATAGATGCGATTCATATTATTGTATATTTAAAACTTCCTTAATGTCTTTTATTATTTGTTGAGCTAATGCATCAGCAGCAGCTTCATCTTTTGCCTCACTATAAATTCTGATAATTGGCTCCGTATTAGATTTTCTTAAATGCACCCAAGATTTATCAAATTCAATTTTTAATCCATCTATTGTAGAGTAAGGTTGATGTGCATATTTCTTTTCTAAATCAATTAACAATTGATCTATATCCATTTCTGGAGTTAAGGTTATCTTGTTTTTTGAAATATGATAAGCTGGATAAGATGCTCTAAGCTCCGTCATTTTCTTACCCGATTTAGCTAAATGAGTTAAAAACAAACCAATTCCAACCAAGGCATCTCTTCCATAATGAGATTCAGGATAGATAACACCGCCATTACCTTCTCCTCCAATAATTGCATTAACCTCCTTCATTTTGGTAACAACATTAACTTCACCTACCGCAGCACCAAAGTATTCATTTCCATTTGCTTCTGTAACATCTCTTAATGCCCTTGTAGAAGATAAATTAGAAACTGTATTTCCAGGCGTGTTCGACAAAACAAAATCGCTTATTGCTACTAAAGTATATTCCTCACCAAAAAAGCTACCATCTTCATTTACGAAGCATAAACGATCAACATCTGGATCTACTACTATACCTAAATCTGCTTTTTTATTTACCACTTCTTTAGAAATGGCTACTAAATTTTCTGGCAATGGCTCAGGATTATGCGGAAAATCGCCATTTGGATTTGTATAAAGTTCGTGGACTGTATTTACACCTAATGCTTTTAATAAAGCAGGGACAAAAATACCTCCTGTAGAATTAACACAATCTATTGCAACACTAAAATTGGCCTTTTTAATTGCTTCAACATCAACTAATTTCAAATTTAAAACTTCTTGAATATGTTGATCAAGAAATGAATCATCTTGAATGTATTTCCCTAAGGCTCTAACTTCAGCAAAAGTAAAATTGCCTTCATCTGCTAATGATAAAACCATTTTACCTTCAGCATCATCTATAAATTCACCTTTGGCATTTAATAATTTTAAGGCATTCCATTGTTCTGGATTATGACTTGCAGTTATAATAATACCGCCTGCCGCTTTTAATTTTGGAACAGCAATTTCAACGGTGGGCGTAGTAGATAAACCAATATCTATAACATTAATCCCTAATCCTGTTAATGTTCCAACTACCAATTGGTTTACCATAGTACCCGACATACGAGCATCTCTTCCAATTACAATAGTTTGATTAGATGATTTTTGTGTAGCCCATATTCCATAAGCAGCAGCAAATTTCACAATATCTATAGGGGTTAAACCCTCTCCTGGAGCACCACCAATGGTACCCCTAATTCCTGAAATTGATTTTATTAATGTCAAACCGATCTGTATTAAAAATCAAAAATACAGAATTTTAAGTAGAAATAATGAGCTAATTCTGTAGAAAACTATTAACCTGTAAAGTAATATTCTCAATATATTAGAATCAAAATTCATTCTTTTGGCGGTCTCAAAATTGTATATTTGCCGATTAAGTAGAATACAATGCAACAGAAATGGTATAAATCATGGTTTAACTCTCCTTACTATCATCAGCTCTATAAAAATAGAGATATGGCGGAAGCTGAACATTTTATGGACCATTTAATGGATTTCATTCGTCCACAAAACGATGCTAAAATTCTAGATATTGCTTGTGGAAAAGGTCGCCATTCTATTTATCTTCATAAAAAAGGTTATGATGTAACTGGGATTGATCTTTCGGAAAATAGTATTGCCGAAGCAAAAAAACACGAAGATGGTCACCTTCATTTTTTTGTTCACGATATGCGCAAATTACTTTACATTAACTATTTTGATATTGCTGTAAATCTATTTACAAGTTTTGGTTATTTTGAAACGGACTATGAGCATATAAAAGCTTTAAAATCTTTTAGAAAGGGGTTAAACGAGAATGGTTTATTTGTATTAGATTATTTCAATGTTCATAAAGTAATTGCTAATATTGAACCTAAATCATTTGTAAAAGCAAACGATATTAGCTTCGAAATTACAAAGACGATAGAAAAAGGAAAGATTATAAAAAACATTAAATTTCAAGATAATGGCGAAAATTATGATTTTACGGAACGTGTTTCTGCCTATACATTAAATGACTTTAACAGGTTGTTTGAAGCCTCGAAATTAAAAGTGAATAATGTTTTTGGCGATTACAATCTTGGTGCTTTTGATAAAGAAAATTCTGATAGATTAATAATGATTTGTTCTAAAGTATGATAGACTGGCTATATCAAACCGATATAAATTTATTTCTTAAGATTCATAGAGGTCTATCTAACGACTTTTTCGATTTTCTATTACCACTATTAAGAAACCGTTTCTTTTGGTCGCCTTTATATATATTTTTTATTGTTTTTTGTATTAAACAATATAAAAAAGACGGGTATTACGTTATTGGAGGAACACTTTTAACTTTTGCTATTGGCGACTTAACCGCATCTAGATTAATAAAAAATGCCGTTCAGCGAATTAGACCATGCAATGACCCGCTTTTGGCTGATGAAATAATTACTAGAGTAACTTGTGGTTCAGGATTTAGTTTTCCTTCTGCTCATGCAACTAACCACTTTGCAATTGCCATTTTTGTTATATTAGTTTTTTATAAACACTGGAAACCGGTATTACCAATCGGATTATTATGGGCAGCATCTATATCATTTTCGCAAGTATATGTAGGGGTTCATTACCCAATTGATGTAACTGTTGGTGCTTTACTGGGAACTTGTATTGGCTTATTAGTTTATCAATTATTTAAAAAATTAAAGCCAGAATTTTAATGGAAACTTGGAAACTCTTACTCTTATTTATTGCAGCTTTTGGAGGTGGATTAGCCATATTCTTCGTTAAAAGCGATAAGTCTAATTTATTAAAATTGGTCTTATCTTTTAGTGGAGCTTATTTATTCTCAATTACTGTATTACATCTTATACCGAGTGCATATAAAGGTGCGGAAGGTGCATCTATTGGTTTATACATTCTCTTCGGCTTTATGCTGCAAGTGTTTTTAGAACAGTTTTCTGAAGGTGTAGAACATGGCCATATTCATAAACATGGAGAAAAAAATGTATTCCCAGTAGGAATAATGTTTAGTTTATGCTTGCATGCATTTTTAGAAGGTATGCCACTTGCCAATGATCCGCATAATGAATTAATTTATGGAATATCTATTCACCATATTCCAGCATCATTTGCTTTAGCTAGTATTCTGATGCAGAATAATTTTAATTCTTCTAAAATTATGATTTGTGTTGCCGTATTTGCTGTTATGGCACCGTTTGGTTATTTCATTAGTAGCGGTATAAACGAAGGCAGTATTTTAGGTCTGGAAGCTCATTTTAATAAGATGATGGGAGTTGTAATTGGTATTTTCTTACACATCTCTACAACCATCTTATTTGAAAGCAGTGCAGGTCATAAAATCAATAAAAAGAAAATGATTGCTGTACTTTTAGGAATGGGTATTGCTATTGCTGGCTTTTTATTTAGTCATCAGCATTAATCTTACTTTGCTTCTTTTTAAATTTCCAAGGACAATTTAAACATCCATTTTTACAGCAATAGCCCCTTTTTAAATGATGCTGTGCCGTAAAAACCATTAATCCTTGTTCATTAAAATAATAGTCCTCGCCTTCTACAATTTGTGGATGATTCATAATTTAATTCAAAATCTTAACTTCTCTTTTTTGCTTTAAATAATTTTGCAATGGTTTTCCATCTCCATGCAATGTCCATATTTGTTGAGGATTAGTATTTTCAATAACTTTTAACAAGTCTAACCAATCGCCATGATCAGAAATATATAATTCTATTTCGTTTCCTTGCTGTAAACGACTCCAACCAGAAGCAAATGCCTTTTTAACATTTATTGCCTTATGGTAACTATTAAACACCATTGGAGGAACAATATATACATTTCCTCCTGGGTTGTTTTTCATCACTTTTCTATCATAAATACTGTATTTACCAAGATCAATTCCGAAATTTTCGTAGATTTTTGCAAAAGGATAAATGCTATGATGAAGTAAAATATTTTTCCCAACACAATGGTCATTAATTAACCTTATTATATTTTGGCTCTTTCCTAAAGCATAAGCCCCCAACATAATATTGATTCGCTCAGCATTCAGTTTTTTAATTTCGTCTATCGGGTCAGGATGTTTAATATTCGGATCTGCAAATGTAGTTTCCGTGATTAAAACATCAGCTTTCACAAAAGTATAAGGCTCACAAGTTGCATCTGATTGTAATTTATAATCACCAGTATACAAATATCTTACACCATTATATTCCATTAAAATTTGTGCAGAACCTAAAATATGTCCAGCAGAAACAAAAGTAACCTTAATGCCATTTACCTGAAAATCATCATTATATGGCAGAATATTAAACTCATCTGCTGCAAACTTTTTATAACGGTGTTTCATGAATTCGGCAGTGGCCAATGTACAATACACCACTTTATTTCCTCTTATTGCATGATCTGCATGGGCATGAGAAATAATTGCTAATGGAACAGGTTGTTGGGGATCGAGATAAAAATTACCATACTTACAAAACAAGCCCACCTCATTTTTTATTAAAAAATCCTCTAAAATCATTAACCTTTTCTAAATATTTCATGCAACTCTAAAACCTGCGAAATCACAGAATGTTGCTCATCATTATAAATAATAAAATTTGCCAATTTTATCTTTTCTTCATCTGTCCACTGTTTAGACATTCTTGCCTCAACCTCTTCCCTACTTACATGGTCTCTCTGCATCACTCTATTAATTTTTACCTCTAGAGGTGCGGTTACCAAAATGTTTTGATCACACATTTTATAACTATCAGACTCAAACAATAAAGCGGCTTCTTTCACCAAATAAGGAGCTTTAGAAGTTAAACCTAATGCCCAATTATCAAAAGCTCTAAAAACAGCTGGATGAACCAATTTATTTAATTTTTGAAGTTCCTGCTCATTGTTAAATACAATTTGTGCTAAGTACTTCCTGTTTACAGAACCATCCTCTAAATAACTCTCTACGCCAAAAGTATCTTTAACTTGAGATTTAAGCAATGGGTCTATAACCATGATTTGTTTGGCTACATCATCGGCATAAAACACTGGAATCCCTAAAATTTCGAACACCTTACATGCTGTAGATTTTCCACTACCAATACCACCTGTTATTCCAATTTTCAACATTATTTTTCGATCAAAAAATCAACCTTTATAGGATCAATATTTACCAGTTCACAAAAATCTGGAATTTTTAAAACCCTTACCGTTAACTGCCTGTGCTTTTTATATTTCCAATCGTTTAAATCAACCGATGCCACTATCCTATCTGCGTCTATTTTATGATATTTGGAAAATGGCACTTTTAAAGTAATAAAGGCTTTTCTAGGGTAAATGTTTACATCATGAAATGCATTATTATTATAAACTTTAATAGGCACTTCAATAATTTTCTCTGTAAACTCTTCTACCGGAATAGTAACCTGAGTTGTTGTCGGAAAAACCATAACATTCTTAACGGCATTATTTTTTAATTTAACCGTTAAAACTGTTTTTTTATCAATATTATCCAATTTTAAAGTATCAGTGACCCAAAATTTCAAGCTATCTAAAATTTCTAAAGGACCTCTAATATTTACATAAGCCGGTTTTAATTCAATATCTGCACTTTGACCAAATTGATTTTTATAAATTAATTGGCGCTGCAATCGAATTGGAATTTTCCGCAAATAAGATTTAGTAAAATTAAAATATAGGGTATCAGGATCTGCGCCAACCACCTTTTGAGTGGAATTAATCATCTTATTAATTTCTGGTAATTGGTTAGAAAACACTAAAAAATCCTGACGATTAAGTTTAGCCAAATCAATATCCACAGATTCTGGTTTAATTCTAAACTTTTCAAAAATTAATTCCCAGCCTGTACCTTTTACCAATAAATCTACCGTATCTGATTGTAAAGGATGAAATGCCCTGTTTTGTGGGAAATTTTTGTACAACATTATCGTTTTAACGCTGTAGGTATATTGATTATTTAAAGCCAATAACAACCATCCCAAAATGGCAATAAGCAAACAGGTAATTACCACCGTAATTCTTTTACGTTTTAATTTCGAAAGATTTAGGAATGACATATACCAATTACTTAAATAGGAAAGCTAATCAAAAGTAAGTAAAAGTATAGGTTGATGCAATTCTAAACATGGAATTAGGTAGAAACACTAGGGTATATTCTTAAATAAAGTAGGCGAATTGCCATAAAGTGGTGTTTTTCCATCCCATTTTTCAATAAACATTTGCTGTACAATTAATGGCGTTAATGTTCTTTGGCGCAACTCATTAGATTTAGCTTCTGCCTCTGCCTGAACGATCATCTTTTGAGCTTGAGCTCTTACCACCCTTAATTCATTTTCGGCTTGCTGAGCTTTCTGAATAGCTGCATTTTTTAAATTAATTGCATCAGTTATACTTTTTGGATATTGTATTCCACTGGTTAACTGTTCCAACATAAAGCCTTCCTTTTTTAAAAAATCCTCCATCTTGGTTTGAACCCCGTTTTCAAATTTCTCACGTTGTGAAATAATACTATCTGTAGGATATTTATTAAACTCAATTCTATAAACATCCTTTATATGATTTACTAAAGTCCTGTCTAATACTTCAGCTAAAGTTTTTCGGTATTTCTTGAAAATTCTGGGCGATTGTCCATCCTGTATTTTTAAAGACAAAGTTGGATCAACCGTAAACACAGATCCATCTTTTGCATTGACTGTAAATGCGCTGTAATTTACTGTTTGCACATAAGTTGGTATTTCATATACACTCTCAGTAAGTGGGTTATACCAAACTCTACCCGTTACTTGAGTAACATCTTGCACACCTTTATCGCTTCCATAAAGCTTTACTAAGATACCTTCGTGCCCGGCATCAATTCTTTCTGTAAATGTAAATAAGATAATAAGTCCGGTTATTAAAACACCGGCAATAATTAAAGGTATCTTCATATATTTTTAGTTATAAGGTTTATTATTTATTTTAATATACAAAAAATAACTTTAAATTCAAACAAGACATCAGATGTTCTTTGAAATAAACATTAAATAATATGTTTATTTCAAAGCTAAGCAGGAAAACCCGAAAGATAGAAATAACTTTTTGCTCTAAACACAAAAACCCCGCATTAGCGAGGTTTTACTGTATTATTTTTTAATTAAAGCTTATGCCTTTGGAGTAACTGCTTTAGTTGCTTCTAAAGAAACCGCTGTTTTATCGAAACGAATTTTAGTTCCACCTTCAACTTCTACAACAAATGTAGTTTCGTTCATATCGCGGATAATCCCGTGAATCCCAGCAGTAGTTACAATTTTATCGCCTTTTTTAAGCTCTTCTACCAATTTCTTGTGATCTTTTGCTTTTTTCATTTGCGGTCTGATCATAAAAAAATAGAATACAACCATGATTAATACCATTGGTAAAATTGTACCTAATATACCTTGGCCTCCCGCAGCTTGTAAGATAATTGTTGATAACATATTCAAAATTTAAGTTTTATGTGTTGTTTAGTTATTTATTTAATTTTACCTCTCCTACCAAATGTAGTTTTACAGATTCCTCTGTTGCATTAGAAAGAACAGTAATTACTTTATCATTTAATCCAGCTCTTCCTTGTGTATCAAAAACCACCTTAATTACCCCAGATTGACCAGGCTGAATAGGATTGTTTGAATATTCTGGAACTGTACATCCGCAAGATGCACTTGCGTCCTCAATAATAAGAGGCGATTTTCCTGTATTTTTAAAATTAAAAGTATGCGTTACTTTCGTTCCTTCTGCTACAGACCCGAAGTTATGCATTTCATTTTCAAATAAAATTACAGCTTTATCTGCATCATTAATACTAGAACTATTTTTTTTATCTGCGCTATTGCATGCTGAAAGCAATATTACTGACAAAAACAATAAAAAAGTTGATTTCATAAATTACCCTTCCATTAATCCTCTACCCGTTTTAACAATACTGTTATTACGTTGAAGATCATTTAAAATTTTGTCAAGTATACCATTTATAAAAGTATTACTTTTCGGAGTACTGTAATTTTTTGAAATTTCTAAATATTCGTTGATGGTAACTTTTACTGGTATAGTCGGAAAGTTCATCATTTCACAAATGGCCATTTTCATTAAAATGGTATCCATTATCGCAATTCTATCCGCTTCCCAGTTTTTAGTCCGCTCTGAAATAATAGACTGATATTGTTTATCGTTTTTAATAGTAAACAAGAATAAATCTTCAACAAATTTGCTATCCTCATTCCAATCAGCACTAATATCTACCAAATAATTACTAAACGGATCTGGGTCAACCATATTTTTTATGGTTTTAGCAACCATTCCCTGCATAACCTCTCGGTCTACGCTCCAGTTAATAAATTTATCTTCAAAAGCCTGAATTACGTTAACATCCTTTAAAATAATTTTTCTAAAAATATATTTGATTATTTCTTTTGAATTTTCGAGAGTTTCTTCTTCAGTATCATTAATATAAGCTGCGTATTCTTTAGAATTTTTAAGCTTTATAAAAACACCTTTTATTAATGAGGGATCGTTATTCCAGTTTATTTTATACTTATTTATCGAAGCAACATATTCTGGTACTTCTTTTAATACTGAAATAAATTTATTGGTAAATAATTTTTGACTTACATTTAAATCTTCCTCAGATGGTAAATTTAAATTTGCTCTTTCGGCAGCATCAATTGCAGTATATTGAGTTATTTCTACAATAAGAGCCAACATCCGCACGTACATTTCATTAACCTGATCTATACTTTGCATTAAAGCTTTTACTCTATTTTGAGTATCTTTTTTATCGGTCATTTGCCATGCAAAAATGTTTTGCAATGCTTTTATCCTGAGATGCCTTCTATTTAACATTATTTAAGAACGATGATGTATTATTTGTGTGTACTTTCAATTCTATCAAAAACTGAGTTACAAATTTACATATTTTATTGGTTTATTTTATGTCAATTCATCAACATTTAGCGATATTATTTTAGTAAAAGAGTATCTTTACCCTACTATGAAGCACTTAGCCCACCTCAACAAATATTTCATTAAATATAAATGGTGGATTATACCAGGCGTAATTTTTGTAATTATCTCTAATATATTTGGGGTTATTCCTGCACAAGTAATTGGACATGCATTTAATCTCATTACTGAAGAAATTGCAATCTACAGCCTATTTAATGGGTTTAACAGACAAGAATTAGTTTACAGTATTTTCAGTAAAAGTTTACTTTATTTCGGTTTATTAGTTCTTATTCTTTATTTATTAAGAGGATTTTTCTTGTTTTTAATGCGTCAGACATTGATTTTGATGAGCAGACATATTGAATATGATATGAAAAACGAGATTTATGCTCATTATCAAGTTTTAACACTGGCTTTTTACAGAAGAAACAATACTGGCGATTTAATGAATCGTGCTACAGAAGACGTAAACAGGGTTAGAATGTATGTTGGCCCAGCAATTATGTACGCCATAAATACTACAGTTTTGTTTATTTTGGTGATTTACTCCATGTTTTCTGTAAATACAGAATTGGCCTTATTTAGCTTGTTACCACTTCCCGTGTTGGTTGTAACTATTTATTTGGTAAATACCCTGATCATTAAAAAAAGCGAAAAAATTCAGGAGCAATTATCCAATTTATCTTCGTTTGTGCAGGAAAGATTTTCAGGTATCAGAGTTATAAAATCTTATGTAAGAGAAGATCATACCAACGAAACTTTTGAAGTAGAAAGTGATGGCTACCGAAATAGCATGCTTAATTTGATTAAGATACAAGCCTTATTTTACCCGACCATGTTGTTATTGGTTGGATTAAGTACCATTTTAACCGTTTATATTGGTGGAAAGCAAGTAATCAATGGCGCAATTACACCAGGAAATATTGCTGAGTTTATTGTATATGTTAATCAATTAACTTTTCCAGTAACCATGCTTGGTTGGGTTACTTCTTTAATTCAACGTGCTTCTGCATCTCAAAAAAGAATAAATGAATTCCTAAAACTTGAGCCTGAAATAATTTCAACCAACACAGATACGCACGAATTAAAAGGAAAAATTGATTTCAAAGAAGTGAGTTTTACCTATCCTGATACTGGGATTACAGCACTAAAAGATGTGAGTTTTGAATTGGAAGAAGGCAAATTTATGGCCGTAATTGGTAGAACCGGTTCTGGAAAAAGTACACTCGCTAATTTATTATTAAGAATGTACGATACAACAAATGGTAACATCTTTATAGACGATAAAAATATAAAAGATCTAAATTTAAAAGACTATAGAGAACAAACAGGCTTTGTACCCCAAGAAGTATTTTTATTTAGTGAAACCATCAAAAATAATATTGCATTTGGTGTTGATGATGCAAGTGATGAGCAGATTATAAATGCTTCAAAATCTGCTTCTGTATATCATAATATAGAAGGATTTGAGCATAAATTTGAAACTATGTTAGGCGAACGCGGAATTACATTGTCGGGCGGACAAAAACAGCGCGTATCCATTGCCAGAGCATTAATTAAAGAGCCTAAATTAATAATATTCGACGATTGCTTAAGTGCTGTTGACACAAAGACTGAAGAATCTATTTTAAAAAATCTTGGCAAAATTATGAAGGGTAAAACCACCATAATTATTGCCCATAGAATATCTACAATTAAAAATGCAGATAAGATTTTAGTAATGGATGAAGGTAGAATAGTTGAGCAAGGAACCCATAAACAATTATTAAAATTAAATGGTGTTTATGCTGAAATACATAAAAATCAACTTCTTGAAGAAGACGTGCTAATAAATTAATTGTTTTTTGGAAGGAAAATATTTTGACTTTTGGAAAATTACTTAATATTGCCTTATATTTACCCCAACCTTAAACAAAACTTATATGGGAGATTTTGACAACAAAGAGAGAGAAGAAGTTTATTCTAAAAAAGTGAGAGCAGGTAAGCGTACTTATTTTTTTGATGTAAAAGCAACACGTGCTGGAGATTATTACCTAACCTTAACCGAAAGTAAAAAGAGACTGGAAGATGGTGCGTTTATTAAACATAAAATTTTCCTTTATAAGGAAGATTTTGAAAAGTTTAATGAAGGTTTCCAAGATACTATAGCATATATACGCGAGCATCAGGAAGTTGTAGAAAAGAAATACGAATTCAACGATGGAGAATACAGTTCTTCAAAATCTGATCTCGACGATTTTAGCTTCTAAAAAAAATCCCCGAATTAAATTCGGGGATTTTTTTTAGCCCATTGCAGATCCTACTATCAACGTAGAAACCATGGTCATTATATTTAATAGTATTCCGATAATTATTAAAATCCCCACAAAAGAAAAATAAGACTTTAACTTCTTTAATCCTTCAGTTAAAGATTCACTATCTAGGTATAAAACACCTTTTATAGTTTTAACTGAAAATCTATACAAATAAAAGCTAGGAAAGAATATTACTAATGCGTAAAACAAGAAGATTATAGTTAATGCTGCAGAACCTAACTGACCTAAGGTAGCATACGGACCTCCATCTAAAGTTCCACTCCCTATAATTGAATTTATACCGAATGCAATTAAAACAAAAAAACCAGTTATTACTAATCCGCAAATACCTATAAACTTTGCCCATCTCGCGGTATCATACAAATAGCTTCTCATAGCTTCTGTTACGTTTAAATCTACTGATTCAGTATTTACATCCTGATTTTCTTCTAAATTATTCTCCATAAAATTATTTTTTATCCTATAAACTTAAATAAAATTTTAATAACAATAATAATAGCTTTAAAATTCGCCGTATCTTTGCAACTTTTATTGACAGTTAGAAATTAAATATAAAATATAATGGCTTTACAGTGTGGTATTGTTGGATTACCTAATGTTGGAAAATCTACTCTTTTCAATTGTTTATCTAATGCAAAAGCGCAAGCAGCAAATTTCCCATTTTGTACTATAGAACCAAATGTTGGCGTAATTACTGTTCCAGATAGTAGATTAACCAAATTAGAAGAATTAGTAAAACCGAATAAAGTAGTTCCAAATACAATTGAAATAGTTGATATCGCCGGATTAGTTAAAGGTGCTTCTAAAGGTGAAGGATTAGGAAATCAATTTTTAGGAAATATTCGCGCAACCAATGCCATTATTCATGTTCTACGTTGTTTTGAAGATGGTAATGTTGTACATGTTGATGGAAGTGTAGACCCTATTCGTGATAAAGAAATTATTGATACTGAATTACAGTTAAAAGATTTAGATACAGTAGACAAGAGAATCCAAAAGGTTGAAAAAATGGCCAAAACGGGTTCAGATAAAGATGCAAAACGCACTTTTGAAATTTTATCAGTAATTAAAACACATTTAGAGTCGGGTAAATCTGTAAGATCTGCAGCAGTTGAGGCAGATGACTTTGAATTTATTAAAGATTTAGGTTTACTAACCCAAAAGCCAGTATTATACGTTTGTAATGTAGATGAGGGTTCAGTTGTAAATGGCAATGCCTTTACCGCGAAAGTTGCAGAAGCAATTAAAGATGAAAATGCAGAAATGCTAATTATATCTGCAAAAATTGAATCTGAAATCGCAGAATTAGAGAGCTTCGAAGAACGTCAGATTTTCTTAGAAGACATGGGATTAGATGAATCAGGCGTTAATAAATTAATTAGAGCTGCCTATAGATTATTAGACCTTTACACCTATTTTACTGCTGGAGTACAAGAAGTAAGAGCTTGGACCATCACTAAAGGATTTACAGCTCCTCAAGCAGCAGGTGTTATTCATACAGATTTTGAAAAAGGATTTATTAGAGCTGAAGTAATAAAATACCAAGACTTTGTTACTTATGGTTCAGAAGCGGCATGTAAAGAAGCTGGAAAGTTAGGTGTTGAAGGAAAAACTTATATCGTAGAAGATGGCGATATTATGCATTTCCGTTTTAATGTTTAAATAAAGAATTATTACTTCAACTGGTCAACATAGAGACCTGTTATAGTCAGTTGTCCAATTGGCTTTATTCTAGAAGTCCAACCTTGATTATAATAAAAGTTTGCAAAGGATCTGAGAGTTAAATTCTTTTAGATCCTTTGTTGCTTTGTATCCCACTCCTAGATAATAGATCCAGCGTTATATAGATTACCCCAATTAATCGAATTTCTAAAGCAAAACGCCTTCAAGAAATAATAAAGCGAATGAGAAATATATTATAAGTCCGGTTACATCAACCAATGTTGCAACAAATGGTGTTGATGAAACTGCCGGATCAGCTTTTAGCCGCTTTAACAACAAAGGCAACATAGAGCCCATTAAAGTTCCCCATAGAACTACGCCCAATAAAGAAAAACCTACTACTAAACCAATGCGAATGTAATGTTCAGCAAAAGAAGGTGCTAATAATTGCCAACATGCAATAACACCAAAACTTAAGGCAAATAAGGTGAAACCTAATAAAATGCCCGAAAATATTTCCCTACGCATTACTCTCCACCAATCTTTCACAGAAACTTCACCCAAAGCCATAGCCTGAATAATTAAAGTGGCAGCCTGAGATCCACTATTCCCTCCACTAGAAATAATTAACGGTATAAATGTTGCCAAAATAACCACCTTCGCAATTTGATTTTCAAAATTCGACATGGCAGTTATGGTTAGAAGTTCTCCAAAAAACAAAACGATTAACCAAACAATTCGCTTTTTATACAATTGAAAAACAGGAACATCTAAGTAGGGTTCATCTAATGCTTCAGTACCTCCAATTCTATGCATATCTTCGGTAAACTCTTCATTTGCCACCCATAAAATATCATCAACCGTAACTATACCTAACAAAATATTATTATCATCTACTACTGGTAAGGCTACCCTATTATTCATTCTAAAGGTTTGAATAGCTTCTTCTTGAGGATCATTTACATTTAAAGAAATTAGCCTATTATCGGTTAGTGAACCAATTTTTGCATCAGGATCAGAAAGTAAAATTTCTCTGATTCTAATATCGTCTAACAATACGCCTTCTTTATCTATAACATAAACAACATCAATAGTTTCAGAATTCTTACCATATCTTCTAATATGTGAAAGCACACGTTGAACGGTCCATTCTGTCTTTACAGCTATAAAATCTGGGGTCATTAGTCGGCCCACACTATCTACTTTATAACCTAAAAGATTTAAGGCCTCTATTCTATCTTCATCGTTTAATAAAATCAGTAATTTCTTAACGGCATCACCTTTTAACTCACTAAATAATGCTGTTCTATCATCAGGAGGTAATTGCCTAATAATTTCTGTTAGTTTATTACCGGCTAGTTTTTTAATTATTCTTTCCTGAGTGGGAAAATCTAGAATTCTGAAAACATTTACAGCCCTTTTTGTAGATAGGGTTTCAATAATTTTAACGGCGTATTGAGGTAATTCATCAATTAAATGTTCTACATCCGAAATATTAAGCTCATTTAACCATGCTTTTAATTCACGGTCTTGATCAGCTTCAATAAATTCCAATGCATCATTAACTAATTTTTCCTCCATATTCCACGGTTAATCTTAAATCTCAGTATCGGAACAAATTTGGGGTTTTATTTTCAGAAATTCTGAGTTTTTAGTCTTAAATATTTACATAGTTAACATATAAATTTAAGATTAAGTAATTTGGCCTTGCTTGGCAAGCATAAATAATTTTAATTATGTCTATATTTGCAACCTTTCTGTCCCCGTAGTTCAATGGATAGAATGGCTGATTCCGGTTCAGCTGATATGAGTTCGAATCTCGTCGGGGACACCTCCTTAAAGTCCTTCCAACTTTTTGTTTGGCAGGACTTTTTTATTACCAACTTCAAAAAAACTTTCCTTAAATTTATTGATTTCAATATTTATTTGCTGTTGGTTAAAAAACAAATTTATATTTACATTGCATGGTAATTTAGATTAACTTTAATATAAAAAATAAGGCGTTTAAATTTTTATTCTAGGTTAATTGTGTAATATTTATAGTTTTTATTTCTAGTATATAAAAAAAACATATTCATTTGCAGTATAATCCCTAAAACATGCAAGAATTACGTAAAAAATTTCAATTCCTTCCATTTATCATTAATATAACCATTTGCCTAGTTTTTGGAGCAATTGGTAGGTATTTCACCAAGAAAAATGTAGTGAAATTTTATGAAGTTAGTGGTCAACACTTAGGATACCCCAGTTTAAGTATTACCATTAAAATCATTATAATTATTTCAATTTTATTGGGTATTGCAGCTTTTCTAATATGGCAAAGAAGAAAAGAAATTAAACATTATTATACTTTAATTGCTTTATACCTTTCACAATTTTTAATTCATTTACTCTGGAGAATTACATTTATAAATTTTACAGATTATTTTATAAGTTCATTCTTAATGATTGCTTTAATCATTTTAATATTAACAACAAGCATTACATTTTTCAGAATTAATAAAGTAGCAGGCTTATTAACATTACCCTATTTAATATGGATTTCCTATATAGGATATTTGTCTTATTACCTATACTTTTTTAATTAAAAACAAGTATTTTAGCTATGTGGTAAGAGCAATTTATATTCTATTCTTTTCATTAATTTTTATCAACCAAATCAATGCTCAAAAAGTTGGACTGGTATTAAGTGGTGGTGGCGCTAAAGGGCTTGCTCATATTGGCACTTTAAAGGCTTTAGAAGAGCACAATATTCCAATAGACTACATAACCGGAACTTCAATGGGTGGGATTGTAGGCGCATTGTATGCCGCAGGTTACTCTCCAGAAGAAATAGAAAAAATTGCCTTAGGCGATGATTTTCAAAATTGGGTAGTGGGAAGATATAAAAGCGATTATTCTTATTACTTCCAGAAAACTTCTACAAATGCTTCATTTATTTCGGCAAAACTAAAAGTTGAAGAACAGCTTCGCTTAATTTTTCGATCTAATTTAATTAGTGATATCCCACTCAATTTTGCTTTATTAGAATTACTTTCTCAAGCTTCTACTGTAGCAAATAATAACTTTGACCAGCTATTTATTCCCTATCGATGTATGGTTTCTGATGTGCTTTCTCAAGAAAGCATTACCGTTTCTAAAGGAAATTTAGCCGAAGCAGCTCGTGCAACTATGGCAGTTCCATTGGTTTACAGGCCATTAAAATTAGATGGCAAGTTTGTTTTTGATGGTGGTTTGTATAATAATTTTCCAGTTGATATTATGCAAAAAGAATTCAACCCAGATTATATTATCGGTGTAAATGTTTCTTCGAAAGTTTTTAACGAATATCCCTCTAATGATGACGAAAAATTAGTGAATAGATTAATAACTTTTATGTTTTTATCTAAATCTGATTCCACTAAAATTGGCGACAAAGGTGTTTACATACAACCTGATATTGATGAGTTTAATGCAACGCAATTTAGTGCCGTACAAGTTTTAATACAAAAAGGCTATGAAGCAGCCTTAAAAGAAATCCCAAAGATTTTAGGTCAAATTAATAGAAGAATACCTCAAACAGAATTATATGAAAGAAGAAAAGTTTTTAATGACAAAAAACCACCTTTCAAATTTCATAGTGTTACAGCCTCTGGCATTGGAAATCTTCAAAAAAAATATGTAGAAAGACTATTTAAAACAGATAAAGGACCTCATTCTTTAAGAGATGTTAAAAGAGGCTATTATAAGTTAGTTGCTGATGAAACTTTTGAACAGGTCTTCCCTTCAATAAATTATATTAAGAATTCTGATTCTTATAATTTTGATATTTTAGCTAACCCAACCAATAATTTAAGAATTGATTTGGGCGGTAATATTTCTACCAGACCAATAAGCAATGTTTTTATAGGTTTACAATACAATTATCTAAGAGATAAATCTTATTCTGCCGGAATAAATTTCTATTCTGGCAAGTTTTATGAATCGGTACAACTCACAGGTAGAATAGATTACCCATCTAATCTACCCCTATTTTTAGCAACAGAAATAACCTATAATAATTTCAATTATTTTAATACCAGTCAAATTTTTATTGAAAGCAGAGAACCTACATTTATTGAGCAGAGTGATAGAAAAGTTGCCTTGCAAATGGGATTCCCTTTAAACAATAACAGAAAAGTGGTTTTAGCGGCATCTTATATAAACAATAGAGATCGTTATAGCCCAAACAATACTTATACCGAAGGTGATGCCTTGGATAGAACCATTTTTAATGGTTTTAGAGCAAGTATAGAACTAGATCAGAATAGTTTAAACAGAAAACAATATGCCAATTATGGCAGAAGATTTTTATTTAGTGCAAGTTTTCTAAATGGACAAGAGAATTACACCCCCGGCAATATTTTAAAGAATTCTATTGTTTACAATCAAATTGCAGTTGAAAGAAACAAACAACAATGGGGGAAACTTCAATTAACAGATGAAAACTATTTTTTCACTAATAAAAAATATGCTTTAGCTTATTTAATTGAAGCTGTAGTTTCTAATCAGCCCTTATATTCTAATTATTATTCAACGCTGTTAGTTGCACCAACATTTAATCCACTTCAAGATAGTAAATCACTATTTATTAAAAACTTTAGAGCTTCTACTTATTTAGCGGGAGGCGTAAAAAATGTATTTACACTTAAAAGAAACTTAGATTTAAGGGTTGAGGGTTATGTCTTCCTACCTTATAAAGAATTTGTTCAAGTAAATTTTCAACATGTAAAATTTGGATCTGCTTTCAAAAGCGCATATTATGCAGGTTCTACAGGTTTGGTTTATAATACACCGCTTGGTCCAATAAGTTTGAGTTATAACTTATACGATGATCCAGTAAAAAGACATGGTGTTTTATTACATTTGGGCTACTTAATTTATAACAAGAAATCTGTAGAATAAGGGTATGAAAAATTTGCTCCTTTTATTAATTTTTTTCTCTTCTTTTGGCTCAGCATTTTCTCAAAATACGGCTATTAATAACTTCATCATTAAGGAGAATTTATTAAAAAACAATAAAATAGCGGTTATTGCTGTCGACTCACTTAATGTACCGAATGAAGAAATAAATGGCTTGTATACATTTAGTTTCAGTGGTTTTACTGAATCATTAAATTTCAATAATGGAGTGGCAGTTGTTCCGCTTAAGATAGAAAAATCAACTTTTATTTATGTAAAGCACGAAAATGAATCGGGAACACATAGCAAACTAGTCTATGTTTATAAAAAAAATAACGACCTAACTCCATTTTCAGTTAACGGATGGTGGCTTTTTATTATCCCTTTAATTATAATTATCCTGGCATTTATGTTTAGGAAATTAATAATTTTTGCCGCTATTTTATTGATCGTATATTTCTATTTCAATTTCAGCAATGGATTAAGCTTGGGTACTTTATTTGAAACGTTTTTCGACGGATTAAAGAATCTTTTTAATTAAAAAGGCATTCCAATTCCAAAATTATACTGAATAAACCTATATCTTTCTGGACTATGGGTTAAATAATACGCATCTTTAAAATCTCGACCTCCTTTTAGGAAATCTCCAATTACCCATTGTTTGCCAGGTTGAAACTGAGGGTCTTTTAGTTTAAGTCCAACATCGAACCTAAAGATAAAATACTTTACATCATACCTTACTCCTGAGCCTATACCCAATGCAATTTGTGATCCAAGTTTATTAAAATTAAAAAAAGTTTCAGGGTTTGCGTTCGATTTACCAATATTCCACACATTACCCGCATCAACAAATGTGGCACCTTTTAATTGTCCGCCAAAAAATTTATTGATTAGTAAATATCTGTATTCCATATTGGCTTCAATTCTCATTTCTCCAAGTTGATCCAACCCATAAAATGTTCTTCTTAAAGAATCTGTAGGAATTATATCCCGATTATAATTTCCTGGACCCAGGGTACGTGCCTGCCATGCCCTAATACCGCCTGCACCACCTGCATAAAATAACTTTTCGAAAGGCATTGATCGCGAATTTCCGTATGCAATACCTGCACCTGCATTTAACCTTACAATAAATTGGTGATTTCCACCTAGAGATTTATAAACTCTAAAATCAAATTCTGGTCGAATGTATTGGTTATAAGGCAAACCAAAAACTGTTGAATATATGCCTTGAGTAGGATTTGATGAACTACCTCCTAACTTAGAAATAAGCCCTAATAAATTACCCGCAATATCTAAATTACCCCTAAAATAAACGAAGTTATTTAGCTGATTTAAACGGTTAAAGTTATAAGAGAAAGTATATTTTATTCCTAGTGTTAAGTCTTTTCTATCTAATAATTGAATATTATATGAATTTGCATTTAGAATAGCTTTTCCACTTACCGTATTCGTATCTAATAACAAATCGCCAAACCTATATTCAAAGTTTAATGGTGTTACAGAATGAAGCTTATTTTTAGTTTCAACCCAATCATATGAAATAGAATTCAAAAACACCCGACGTCTTGAAAAATCCTTTTGTAATGCAAAAAGATAACTTGTAGATATTGTAGTAAATGGCATACCATTTCTACCCATTGTACCTAAAGAAAAAGGTAACAATAATCGTGGAATAGTTAATTTGGTACTAACGGAGAAATCCCTTTGATAAACATCCTTAAAAAGTGACGTATTTTGGCCTATTCTACTTTGCAATCCGCCTTTTATTTGAAACTCAAATCTCTCTGCTCCTTTAAATAAATTATTATTTGTATAAGTATTACTAACCGAAAACCCTACAGATCCACTATTAAATGGCACCTCCCCTTCAATTCTATTACTCATTCGCTTTTGTGGAATTAGAGTAATAATTGGGTCTAAAGTATTAGAACTATCACTGGCTTTTAAATAATCTATTTTAACGTTTTTAAAGACATTTAATTCATAAAGTCTATCGTATGTTAATTTTTCTTTGTTAATATCGTAAACATCGCCTTTAAAAAGGAAATCATACTTTACAATAGGACCTCTTTTAAATCTTCCTGATAGATCTGTAAACCTAATCCCGTTTTGTAAATCATTACTCAACGTAGGCGTATCAACAAAGCCTTCAGAATTTGGAGCGATAAGAAAATCAGCATCACCAATATTAAAAACGGTATGTCGACTTTTATTCTTAGGGTTGTCTATTTGGAGGTTTAAATTCACTTTATAATTTTTCAAGGCAGAATCCACTTCGAAACTTATATAGGGTCTTAAAAAATCATAATACCCATTTCTTTTCATCATCTGATATATTTGTTCTACCTCGTGAGACAATGAATCTTCATCGAATTGCATACCTTCTTTTAGATTAGAAAAAAGTGCTTTCTCATCAAAATAGAGCGCTTTTACAACTGTATCTGGTATAGTAAAATCAATTTTATTTATTTGGTAAGGGATTCCGGGATTCGCTTTATAAATTATAGTTGCCTTTTTGTTTTCTACTTTAACTTCTGAACCAACTTTGGCATTAAAATAACCTTTACTTTTTAAGTATTTTTCTATTTGCGTTCTAGAAATCTCAACTAAAGTACTATCTAATATGGGTGGCGCAGAACCTAATTGTTTTATTCCTGATGTCTTATACTTACCATCTTTAGTATTAAACATATTATATATTAATACGTTAATACTCAATTTGGAAGCAGGCCTAATATCTTTTTGGACATAATCGTAAGCAGCTTCTTCGTATTGATTTTCAATACTATCGATTCTTACTTTTTTTACAATTGATTGGTATGGCTCAATATATTGAGTTGAAGAACAAGCAGCAAAAAAAACAATTATTATAAGTAATATTGCGTAAAATGGTAGGTTTGCGCTTAATAGTTTAGTATATGCTTTCAAAATCACAGATCAGTTTTATAAAATCGCTGCATCAAAAAAAATTCAGGAAGGAACATAATTTATTTATTGTGGAAGGTCTTAAATCGATCCAAGATTTCCTAAATACGTCCTTCAGTTTTCATAGTATTTACGCTACAACAGAATTAATAGATAATCTACCAAAACTTGCAACAAATATAAAGTTATTTGAAGTAAACAACGCTGAAATCAATAAGATAAGTACACTTCAAAATCCACAAGGTATTTTGGCGATACTTCATCAGCCTAATAACACCAAATTAGAGCCAAATGTTTATTCTAATCAATTAAATTTAGTATTAGACGGCATTCAAGATCCTGGAAATTTGGGCACCATAATTAGAACGGCCGATTGGTTTGGATTCAATAATATTATTTGTTCACTAGATACAGCCGATGTATTTAATCCAAAAACTGTACAGGCTAGTATGGGAAGTTTAAGTAGAATAAAAGTTTATTATACCAATATTGCAGAGTTTTTAAAAGATAAACCATGGGTTGGTGGTGCATTTTTAAATGGCGATAATATTTACAAAATGAATTGGCCAGAAAATGGATTCATTGTTTTAGGGAATGAAGGTCAGGGAATATCACAAGCTGTAGAAAAAACAATAACTCAAAAAATCACGATTCCAGGCCTCGGAATAACCGAATCATTGAATGTTGGAATAAGTACTGCGCTGTTTTGCAGTGAAATACGAAGAAATGCACTGATAAAAAAATAATATTTTTATTTGGTTATCTAATTATCTTGCATCCTAATTAATAATTTCATATTTTTGCAACCTTAATAAAATGGTCGAGTGGCCGAGTGGCTAGGCAGAGGTCTGCAAAACCTTGTACAGCGGTTCGAATCCGCTCTCGACCTCCAGATTTATTTAAATATAAAAGACTTCAAACCATGGCAGTTACAAGATTAAAAAGAAAAGACAGAAAAAATAAAACGGTTTCACGTCTTGAGGTGAAATTCTTAAAATTAGCAACAAACATTGAAAAAGGAAGCAGATCAGCACAATCTACTACTGATCAGTTGGCTAAAAACAATGCTATTTTAGCTGAATTAGCAAAAGCTTAATCTAAGAATAAAATTATTTTAAAGCATTTTCGATAATCGGAAATGCTTTTTTTATGCTCGAATTTTTATTTATATCAATGCTTTGCAAATATTTTTTACCAAACTTGGCCCTTGGTAAATAAAACCTGTATAAACTTGAACCAAACTTGCTCCAGCATTTAATTTTTCAATTGCATCTTCTGCAGTTTCTATTCCTCCCGCCCCGATTATAACAAAAGCTTTATTAGAACGCTCAGATAAATATCGAATAACTTCAGTTGATCTTTTAGTTAAGGGCTGTCCACTCACCCCACCCGCTTCATTCTTCAATTTTTCATCTGCCTTTAATCCCGACCTGTCTATGGTTGTATTGGTAGCAATTATACCATCAATTTTTGTTTCTAGTACAATTTCTACAATATCATTTAACTGCTCATTGGTTAAATCTGGGGCTATTTTAAGTAAAATAGGCTTTCTTTTTAAGAGCAATGCATTTTTCTGATTTAAGGTATTAAGAATTTCGGTTAAGGGACCTCTTTCTTGTAAAGCTCTTAATCCTGGAGTATTAGGCGAACTTACATTTACTACAAAATAATCCACAACATCATGCAACCTATCAAAACATTTAATATAATCCTCTACTGCTTGTTCATTTGGCGTATTTTTATTCTTGCCAATATTTCCACCAATAATAATCTTGGTGTTCTGGTTTCTTAATAATCTTAATCGCTCTGCTAAAGTATCGACCCCTTTATTATTAAATCCCATTCTATTTATTAAAGCCCTATCTTCAATTAACCTAAACATTCTGGGTTTATCATTTCCCGGTTGAGGCAATGGTGTAACCGTTCCAACTTCTATAAATCCAAATCCTAACGCACTTAATGGCTCAATATATTCTCCATTTTTATCAAATCCCGCAGCTAATCCCACTGGATTCCTAAATTTAATGCCCAGAACCTCCCGCTCCAATCTCTTATCTTCTATATCAAACCAACTCTTTAAAAGCGATTTACCAAAAGGAAAATGATCATAAAACCATTTTAATCTTTTAACTACAAAATAATGAGCATCTTCTGGATTAAGTTTGAAAAATAGGGGTTTGAACAAATTATACATGGAGCAAATGTACAATGATTTTTGTATTACTTATTGAATAAAAAGCTAAAAATACAGGTTAATTTTAAGTCTAAACTACTCCAATATTGGAAATTACGAACTCAAATTCGCATTTTATCCGTACTTTTGCACCGCAATAAAGTAAACACATGATTTCCATTAACGATTTAACTTTTCTAATTGGTTCCAGAGCATTATATGACGAAGCGAACTGGCATATAAAACCCGGAGATAGAGTGGGTTTAATTGGCGCAAATGGAACAGGAAAATCGACGCTGTTAAAAATTATTGTAGGAGAATATGCACCAACATCTGGTACAGTTTCTATGTCTAAAGATTTAAAAATTGGCTACTTAAACCAAGATTTACTTTCTTATGATTCTCATCTCCCTATTTTAAATGTAGCTATGGAAGCCTTTGAGCGCCAAAATCAGCTTCAAAAAGAAATTGATGAGCTATTAAAACAAATGGAAACCGATTATTCTGATGATATTCTTCAAAAATTATCAAATAAACAAGAAGAGTTTAGTGCATTAGATGGTTATAATATTGAATATAAAACGAACGAAGTACTAGCAGGTTTAGGTTTTAGTACCGAAGATCAATTAAGGCCATTAAATACATTTTCTGGTGGATGGAGAATGCGGGTAATGCTTGCGAAAATATTATTACAAGATCCTGATATTCTATTACTAGATGAGCCTACTAACCATATGGACTTACCGTCTATTAAATGGTTGGAAACGTATTTACAGAGCTTTGAAGGTGCAATTGTAATTGTTTCGCACGATAGATATTTCTTAGATAAAATTGTAAATAGAATTGTGGAGTCTAGAAAAGGTAAATTAACCAGTTATGCTGGAAATTATAGTTTTTACCTTGAAGAAAAAGCATTAAGAAGTGAAATTCAACGTGGGGAGTTTAAAAATCAACAAGCGAAAATAAAACAAGAAGAACGCTTAATTGAGCGTTTTAAAGCCAAGGCCAGTAAGGCAAAAATGGCACAATCTAGGATTAAAGCACTCGATAAACTTGAAAGAGTTGAAGATGTAGATGACGATAACCCTACTGTAAACTTTAGCTTTAAATTCACCAAAACATCTGGAAGACATGTGGTTAGATTAGAAAATGTAACCAAAAGTTATCCTAATGTAGATATTTTGGATAATGCAGAGGCTACCATTGAAAAAGGCGATAAAATTGCTTTAATTGGAGCGAACGGTAAAGGTAAATCTACCCTATTAAGAATAATAGCAGGAACAGAAACCTTTAAAGGAAAAGTTGAAACTGGACATAATGTAACAACCACGTTTTTTGCACAGCATCAGCTTGAATCCTTGCATTTGGATAATTCTATTTTAGAAGAGCTACAAGCTTTTGCACCGAAACATTCGGATACTGAATTGAGATCGCTTTTGGGTTGCTTTTTGTTTACGGGAGACGATGTATTTAAAAAAATTAGGGTATTATCTGGTGGAGAGAAGTCGCGCGTGGCATTAGCTAAATCATTAACTACTGATTCTAACTTTTTAATTTTAGATGAGCCTACGAACCACTTAGATATTCAGTCGGTAAATATTTTAATTCAAGCATTACAACAATACGAAGGAACTTTTATTTCAGTTTCCCACGATAGATATTTTTTAGATTCAGTAGCTAATAAAATATGGTTTATTGAAGAAGAAAAAATAAAAGAATACCCAGGAACTTATGCAGAATTTGAAGTTTGGAACAGTAAAAGAGTAATTCCACCTTCAAAATCAATCCCAGTAGTTCCTACAAAAAAAGAAGAAAAAAAGCCTGTAAATACGAATGCTGACAACAAGCAACAGCTTAAAAAATTAAATCAGGATTTGTCTAAACTAGAAAGTTTAATTGAAGAATTAGAAAAAGCCATAAAGGAAAAAGAAGCCGAAATGGCAGATCCTGAAATTTTCAACAATCAAGATAAATTATCTTTAATTAACAATGCTTATATTTCAGATAAATCTGCCTTAGAAAAAGCACAACAAGATTGGGAAACGCTTGCAGAAGAAATTATGAACTTAGAAGCGTAAATATGATTAGAATGATTTTATTTTTCGGAATGATTTTGTTTTGGACAAAAAGTAATGGCCAACAAAATCCTTCTATCCAGGAAAATAAAATTTTTAAAAACACCATTCTATCGGTACAGGCTTATAATAGCAATAATGAAGAATCAATTCCTGTTATTCAATTAAATAATGGAGAAGAAATAATTATTGAGTTTGATGAGCTGGGTAGAGCTAATTCAAATTATCAGTATTCTATAGAACATTGTACCTCTGATTGGAAAATTTCTCCCATTTCTAAATTAGATTATTCAGGCGGATTTACATCAGATAGAATTTCAGATTATAAGCTTTCGTTCAATACATTAACAAAATACACGCATTATAAATTCAATTTCCCAAATACTCGTATTATACCAAAAATAGCTGGCAATTATATCGTTAAAGTTTTTGAAAGCGGAAAAGAGAAAAACCCAGTGTTTACTCAAAGAATTTATATCACCAACAATATTGCTACTGTAAATATTGATATTACCCCTAGTGAACAAGTAAATAAAAGAAATACACATCAAAAAGTAAATGTTAATTTATCGCATAATTTCCCGATTTCAAATCCTAATACAGATTTAAAAGTGGTTATAATGCAAAATTTTAACGCTTTAACTGCTAAATCGTTTACCCAACCTACTTATATTAGAAATAATTCATTAATCTATAATGATATGATAATGAACGATTTTCCGGGTGGTTCTGAATTTAGAAAATTTGATATTAGATCGTTAAGATTTAAAGGTATAAATGTTCAAGATATATTTAGAGATTCTACCAATAGAGTAATTTTAGTGGTGGATGATGCTAATTCTAGATTTAGATACACTTCGCAATTTGATGAAAATGGCAACTTTTTTATTCAAAATCAGGATGGAAGAAATCCAAAAATAGATGCAGATTATGTAAATGTATATTTTAGGCTAAAAACTGTTAAACCAGAACCAAATGTGAGAATTTATGTAATTGGTAGATTTAACAACTATGCATTAACTAACCAAAACGAGCTAAAATATGACCTACAAAGCCAATCTTATTTTGGTAATATTTTATTAAAACAAGGCTTATATGATTATAAATATTTGTGGGTAAAAGATGCTCAATTAGCAGATGAAAATCCGATTGAGGGAAACTTTTATGAAACAGAAAATACTTATCAAGTATTTTTTTACTACACAAAGCCAGGATCCCGATGGGAAGAACTTATTTCTTATAGCAACGTAAACACCACAAAACGTTGAATTTAATTTAAAAATGAAAGTAAAACATAAACACCCAGCTGATTCGTTGACAGTAATGAACGAATTGGTATTACCGAACGATACAAATACATTAAATAATTTAATGGGAGGTCGCTTATTACATTGGATGGATATTGCAGCAGCTATTTCTGCTCAGAAACATAGTAATAGAATTGTGGTAACAGTATCTGTGGATAATGTTTCGTTTAAACAACCTATAAAATTAGGCGATGTAATTACCATAGAGGCAAAAGTTACTCGTTCGTTTAATACTTCGATGGAAGTAAGGCTTGATGTGTGGGCAGAAAATATACCTACAGGAACCAGACAAAAAAGCAACGAAGCTTATTATACATTCGTTGCTGTAGATCAAAGCGGAAGTACGATTCCAGTTCCAGAAATTCTACCTCAAACTCCTGAAGAACAAGAATTATTTGATGCAGCTTTAAGAAGAAGACAATTGCGTCTAATTTTAGGCGGCAAGATGCATCCAGATGATGCAAAAGAGTTAAAAGCCTTATTTTTTAAGGATTAGATAACTCTAAAATTCTGTCGAATTCTTCTCGTTTTATCGGCATTACAGAAAGACGACTTTGTTTAATTAAAGAAATATTTTTAAGCAAATCGTCTTTTTTTATTTGTTCTAAAGTAACCGGATTTTTTAAGCTTTCTACTGGAGAAATATTAACCACTACCCAATTAGGATCTTCGGTTGTTGGGTCTTGATAAAATTCCTTTACCACCTTTGTGACTCCGACAACTTCTTTTCCAATATTGCTATGATAAAAAAGCACTAAATCGCCTTTTTTCATTTCACGCAAATTATTTCTTGCCTGATAATTTCTTACTCCATCCCAAAAAGTTTCTCCGTCCTGAAGCATACGCTCCCAACTGTATTTATTAGGTTCTGATTTTACTAACCAATGATTCATATTTATACTTTAAAAATGCAAAGATAGGGAAAGTTGAGGTGGTAAAAATAGTTAATTAAAATATGGATAATTTCTTACAATTCGTTTCTAATAAATCTTAGAACACCTGAAAATAAAGCCTAAATTTTCAATAATAAGGTGCTTTTTTGAAAAATAATAGCAAAAAAAATCCCCGAATATTCTTCGGGGATTTTTATATAGTTTAAAACTGATTATTTTTTATCTAAAGCAGTCTCAATTTTATCAGATAAATCTTCCAAATGGAATTTAGATCTTGAATCGCCTTGAGCAGCAGTAGCACTCTTAATCTTAGCATTTAAAGCTTTTAATTGGCCTTTTGCGTACGACTGAGCATCACCTAAAGCAACACTAGTTGGGCGTCCGAAACCAGTAGTTGCAGTTGCAGCAGCAGGAGCTGGATAAGCAACAGCAATTAATTTATCTACATAAGATTTTTGAAGATTCCTACGATATAAATCAATAGGACCATTAGTTTTTAGCTCAGAGAAAATTGAATTTTCCATATCTGCAAAGAAATCACTGATTTTATAAGCAGCAGAACCATCAGCTAATTCACCGTTTATTAATTTAGTAAGTGTATTTGCGCCTAATAAACGAGACATAGTAGGGTTTTGCAATGAATGAATAACATCTAAAGCATTTTCTCCAGTTTTGTCTAACATATTTTGATCAATAATCCATGTTGGTGTTTTAAACAACTGAGCATCTAAGAATGCCATAGCCTCACGTTGTTTAGCTGCAGGAGTACGCTCATAAATATTACCAGCTTGTTCTAAAGTTTTTGGCGTTTCCATTAAACCACCAATATTCTTATTAACATGGCCCATATATCTACCAAACTGACCTCTTAATTGAGTGTACATGTTTTTTAAGTTATCGTAACCTTCGTTCTTAGTTTTAGTCCACTCCGGTAAGTTTTTAATAATTGCTTGTAAGTTTTTAATACCATAAGTACTAGCAACCATTGCATTATCAGATAAATCTTCACTTTGTGAACGTGGATCATCTGGATTACTTTCAGTACCGAACCATAAGAATGGATTTTTAGAAGCTTCTACAACTCTAGCGTTAATTTTTGATTGATCATCAATATTTTCTTTGTTGTAAATTCTATATCCCCAATCAATAGACCACTCATCATAAGCACCTACTCTAGGGAATAAACCTTTAGGCCCGATTTTATCTTCTGGCTGAGCAACATAATTGAAACGTGCATAATCCATCATAGAAGGAGTATGTCCATTAGCTTCAACCCATGCTTTATCTCTTAATTTTTCTACAGGAACAGTAGAACTAGAACCGTGGTTATGTCTTAAACCAAGTGTATGTCCAACTTCGTGAGCAGAAACAAAACGGATTAACTCACCCATTAAGTCCTCATCTAATTCCATTTTACGAGCTCTTGGATCAACATTCGCAGTTTGAATGAAATACCAATCACGCAATAAGCTTTGAATATTGTGGAACCAGTTAATATGTGATTCTAATATCTCACCTGATCTTGGATCTGAGGTGCTTGGTCCACTTGCATTTTGAACTTCAGAAGGTTTATAAACAATAACTGAATTTCTAGCATCGTCTATACTCCATGTTGGATCTTGTTGAGGAGTTGGCGCTTCTTTGCCGATAATTGCATTTTTAAAACCAGCTTTTTCAAACGCTTTTTGCCAATCATTTACCCCTTGAATTAAATATTTAACCCATTTCTTAGGTGTAGCAGGGTCGATATAAAAAACGATAGGTTTCATCGGTTCTACTAACTCCCCGCGTAAATATTTAGCCATATCCTGAGGTTTAGGCTCTAATCTCCAACGTTTAGCTAAAGAAATTTCTTTTACACCTTGAGGATTTGCATCAAAATCAGTATAACCTACTGTAAAATAAGCTACACGTGGATCAAATAATCTAGGCTTCATCGGAACTTTAGGTAATAATACCATTGAAGCTTTTAATTCTAATGTACCAAAACCTGAAGCAGCACCAGCAGGAGCTCCACCAGTAGCAGGGGCAGCAGCTAAGGCATAAGTTTTAACCGCAGAAATATCAACATTACCTGGGAAAGATTTCACATCAGTAATATAACTTCTATCAGCTTGTTGTGCACCTAATCTAGCTCTAGTTTTAGCTGCTGGTGAACTGAAATATAAAATTTCATTATCAGAATTAATATATGTAGTTACATCAATAACTGATGCATCTTTCGCATTAGTGAAAGCTGAAATATTAAACGATGCAGCAATAGCTTGGATGTTATTGCGTTGTACGTTTTGATACATTGAGCTTGTGCTATCTGGACTATAAACTCTGTAAGATACTTTTCTTAAAAATACTTTATTGTTTGGTCCTTTCTCAAATCTAATAACATTGCTATTGATTTGATCTCCAGAATAAGTTTGTGCAGCACGTAAATCAGCACTAGATTTAGAAATACGTGTAATTACAAGAATATCTCTTCCTAATAATGAATCAGGAATTTCAAAGAAATATTTATCATCAATTTTGTGGGTAGTAAACATTCCTCTTTGGGTTACAGCTTTGTCTGTAATGACAGCTGAATAGGCTTTTGGTTGTGTAGAAGCCGCCGCAGATGCCCCAGGAGGAACTGCACCACCAGCACGACGCGTAGTGTCGGTTTGTGCCATACTTAATGTAGCACTACCCACAGCTAACGCCATTAGCAATAGTTGTTTTTTCATTCTATTTAATTGTTAAAAATTTGTTATTTGGTTTAGGTTTAAGCTTCAAAATTAAAAAGCTTAATTTTTTTAGGTAACATACTTATTATCTAATTCGTTAAATATAGATAATATTCATCTTAAATTATAGGCTGATTTTAATAACTTTCACGTTACATTCCTAATGAAGAATCTTAAAAATAAGCTCCTTTAATAGCAATCCATCACTAACATTTCCAGAACTATCTACCCCCTTACTTTTTATATCGCACTCCCTTAAATAGCTGATGATCTGAATAACTTTCTGGGGCGGATAATTTCTAGCTGCGATATCATAATCTTTAAGAAAATAGGGATTTACACCCAACTCTTTAGCTGCATTTCCTTTATTTGGCAAGGCGTGGTATTTTAATAATTTAGTGAAATATGCATTTAGATTTGCCAAAACAACCACCATGGGGTTCGACTTTGGATTATCTGCAAAATATTGAATAATTTGATTGGACTTTAATGGATCTCTTTTAGCTAAAGCATTTTGTAATTCAAAAACATTATAATCCTTACTAATTCCAATGTTTTCTTGAATATGATCTGAATTAATAATTGTTCCCTTTGCAATGTTTAACAACATTTTATCTGTTTCATTAGCAATTTTAGATAAATCAGAACCTAAATATTCTGCCATCAATAAAGCCGCTTGGGGTGCAATCTGGGCGCCTTTAGATTTTATTAATTCTTCAATCCAAGGTGCTAATTTATAATCCTTAATCGGCTCAGATAAAAAAGTTTGTCCCGATTTATCAATATGCTTATATAGTTTTTTTCGCTTATCATAATTACCGTATTTATAAGCTAGAACTAATATTGTGCTTGCAAAAGGCTTTTCAAAATAAGCCAAAACGTGCTCATTTTCTTCTTCTTTACCCCATTTTAAATCTTGTGCTTCTTTTACAATTACCAATTGATACTCCGACATCATTGGATAACGTTTAGAAGCATTTAGAATGGTACTCATATCGGTATCTTTACCATACAATACCGTTAAATTAAAACCCTTTTCAGCATCTGTTAAAACAGTTTGCTCTAATAAATCAGTGATTTGATCTATAAAGTAAGGTTCTTCTCCATGTAATAAATAAACCGGCTTAAATTTTCGCGCTTTTATCTCTTTTGAAAGCTCTGTTATTGTCATGCTCAAATGTAGCCGATTGAAAATTAAATTCCGACTTAAGATTGAAATTCTTTCACTAAATTTTAGATTTGCAATATGGCATTTACTCCTACTGCTTTAACCCTTCCCTTCTACCCTTTTAAATTAACCCAAAAGTTAGGGCAGTATTATATTTTCGATGAAATTCGAAAAAAACAAATTTTACTCACACCCGAAGAATGGGTTCGACAACATTTTATTCAATTCCTGATAAACGAGAAAAAATTCCCAAAATCGCTTATTCAAGTTGAAGGAGGATTAGTTTTAAATGCTTTACAGAAGCGAACCGATATATTGGTTTACAACTTAAAAGGCGAAAAATTAATGATAATAGAATGTAAAGCACCTAGCATCAAGCTAAATCAGGAAGTCTTTGATCAAGCTGCAAGGTATAATTTAGTGCATAAAGCGCCCTATTTAGCTATAACCAATGGCCTTTCTCACTTTTACGCGTCTATTAACCATTTAGAAGGTAAGGCAACTTTTATGGAAGAGCTACTGCCCTTCCATGAATTATAAGTTTAAAGCTTTTATACTTTGTTCTATTAACGCGATTTTAGATTCAGCATCTGCCTTTTTATTTCGCTCATTTTCTATGATAGATGCTTTTGCATTCTGAACAAATTTCTCATTATTCAGTTTTGCATTTACGCTTTTTAGAAATCCTTGATAATAAACCAATTCATCATTCAATTTTTCCAATTCAGCCGCTTTATCTATTTCAATTTCTAAAGGAACTAAAAACTCGTCCTTACCGACAAAAAATCCGATACCATTTGGCAAATTATTAGTTATGGTAAGTTCGTTTAAATTACCCAACTGCTTAATTACATTTTCCCAAATAGCGAATAAATTTTCTGAATGAGGCTTAATGAATAAATCCAATGTTGTTTTTGGAGAAATCTGTTGTTTGTTTCTTAAATTTCTAATTTCAGAAATAATTGCTTTAACAGCTTTTCCTTGATTTAATATTTCATTTTCAAATTCTGCTGAAACAGGATAGCTCGCTACAATACAAAAATCATTTTCCCCTCTTGTTTTAAATAAATCGTTATGCCATAATTCTTCTGTAATGAATGGCATAAATGGGTGTAATAATTTTAAAATCGATTCAAAAAACTCAACAGTTTGAGCATGCGTTTCGGCATCAATTGGCTGTTGGTAAGCTGGTTTTACCATTTCTAAATACCACGCACAGAAATCGTCCCAAACCAATTTATAGGTGGCCATTAAGGCTTCAGATAATCTATAATTATTGAAGTTTTCCTCAATCTCCTTTAAGGCTTCATTAAATCTATTTTTAAACCAAAGAATAGCAGTTTGGTTGGTATTTGATAAATTATTATCAACCTCCCAACCTTTCACTAATCTAAAGGCATTCCAAATTTTATTAGCAAAATTTCTTCCTTGTTCAATATAACTTGCATCGAACATTAAATCGTTACCAGCGGGCGAACACAATAGCATGCCCACACGAACACCATCAGCACCATATTCTTCTATTAATCCAATTGGATCTGGAGAATTGCCTAAAGATTTAGACATCTTTCTACCCAATTTATCTCTAACAATTCCGGTTAAATAAACATTATTAAAAGGTTTTTTTCCTCTAAATTCATGCCCGAACATAATCATTCTTGCAACCCAGAAAAACAAAATTTCTGGAGCGGTAACCAAATCATTAGTAGGGTAATAATAATTTATGTCTTTATTGTTAGGGTCTTTTAAACCATCGAAAACCGTAATAGGCCATAATCCAGAAGAAAACCATGTATCTAATACATCATCTTCTTGTCTTAGATCAGCTAATTTTAAGTCAGGATTTTTTAACAAAGCCTTTTCTAAGGCTTGTTCTGCTGTTTTGGCAACAACAAAACTGCCATCAGGTAAATACCAAGCTGGTATTCTTTGTCCCCACCACAATTGTCTACTTATATTCCAATCCCTAACATTTTCCATCCAATGTTTATAGGTATTGATAAATTTTTCTGGGATTAACTTAATCTCACCATTTAGCACATCATCTAACGCAGGTTTTACCAAATCGTCCATTTTGCAAAACCATTGCATAGACAATCTTGGTTCAATTACCGCATCAGTTCGTTCAGAAAAACCAACTTGAGATTTATAATCTTCAATTTTCGATAAGTTACCAGACTCTTCTAATAATTTTGCAATTTTCTTTCTAGCGATTGAGCGATCTTCACCCACCAAAATTTCTGCCTTTTCATTTAAAGTTCCGTCGTCATTTAAAATATCTATAACTGGAAGATTATGTCTCATTCCTATTTCATAATCATTTAAATCGTGAGCTGGTGTTACTTTTAAACAACCCGTTCCAAATTCCATATCAACATAGCTGTCTTCTATAATTGGAATTTTTCTATTTATGAGCGGAATAATTACACTTTTTCCCTTAAGCGCGCTAAAGCGTTCATCAAGTGGATTAACACAAATAGCTGCATCGGCCATAATTGTTTCTGGACGCGTTGTTGCTACTGTTAAAAAATCTGAAGTACCCTCTACTTGATAATTTATATAATAAAGCTTTTGTTGAACTTCCTTTCTAATAACCTCTTCGTCTGAAACAGCTGTTTTACCAGAAGGATCCCAATTAATCATCCTTACACCCCTATAAATCAAACCTTTTTCATACAAATGAATAAAAGTATCGATTACGGAGTCAGATAGATCGTCTTCCATTGTAAAACGTGTTCTATCCCAATCGCAGCTAGCACCTAATTTTTTAAGTTGTTCTAAAATTATACCGCCATATTTTTCTTTCCACTCCCATGCATATTTTAGAAATTCTTCCCTTGTTAAATCAGATTTATTGATACCTCTTTCTTTTAACATGGCAACTACTTTTGCTTCAGTTGCAATAGAGGCATGATCTGTACCAGGTACCCAACATGCATTTTTACCCAACATTCTTGCCCTTCTAATTAATACATCTTGGATAGTATTATTAAGCATATGCCCCATGTGTAAGACTCCGGTTACGTTTGGCGGAGGAATTACGATCGTATAAGGTTCTCTTTCATCCGGTTCCGAATGAAAAAATCCTTTAGACATCCAAAGGCTATACCATTTATTTTCAGAAGATTGTGGCTCGTATTTTGTAGTTAAATTCATGTTATTTAATAGAATCGCAAATCTAATGATTTCAAATTCCTTACAAAAATTTAAATACTTAGAATTTGTCGATATTTAATATAGAAAATTTCGATTAAATAAATTATTATTGTAGTACACAATCCCTAAACCAATGAACATAAAATTAACAAGGTGTATATTATTCTGTGCATTGATCTTTCTAATTAGCTCGAATTTCACTTTTGCACAAAATAAAAAGTACTTAGATACAGAAAACATGGATTTAGGCGTAGATCCAGGTGATGATTTTTATACTTATGCAAGTGGAAAATGGATAAAAAACAATCCAGTTCCTTTAAAAGAAACTCGTTGGGGTACTTTTAATCAATTAAGAGAATTTAACGTTCAAGCTGTGAGAGATATTGTTGAAGAAGCAGCATCTAGTACAGCTCCAGCAGGCACTATATTAAAAAGAGTAGGCGATTTTTATGCAGCTGCCATGGATAGTTTAACCATAGAAAGATTGGGTTATTCCCCTATAAAAGATCATTTAAGAGAGGTTGATCAAATTAAAAGCATTGAGCAATTACTAAATCACGCTGCTAAGATCAAAGTAGAAGGATTAGGAACTGCTTTTTTTGGTTTAAACGTTGGTATCGACAGAAAAAACGTAAATTTTTACGTCGTAAATTTATCTCAAGGAGGAACTACATTATCTGATAGGGATTATTACCTTAAAAATGATTCTAGAAGCACAATTATAAGAAGTTCATATATAGAATACGCTAAAAAATTATTTGAATTATCTGGTTCAAATAGTATGGAAGCAGCCATGAAGGCGATGGTTATAATTAGATTAGAAACAAGTTTGGCGGACAAACAATTTTCTAGATTAGACCTTAGAGATCCTTATAAAACCTATAATAAATTTTCTATTGAAGAATTAAATAAGTTAACCCCATCAATAAAATGGGATCTTTTGCTTTCCAAATATTTAATTAATGATCAAGACTCTATTTTAGTTAATTCTCCTGCATATTTTAAAGGTTTAAATCAGTTGCTATCTTCCTATAGTTTAGAAGATTGGAAAACTTACTTAAAATGGAATATTTTAAAAAATGCTGCCCCTAACTTGAGTAGTCCGTTTGTAAATGCCAATTTTAAATTTGAGCAGGTTCAAACTGGACAAAAATTACAAACCCCACGCTGGCAAAGAATGTCGGCCTTAACCGACAGAACTTTAGGGGATTTACTAGGCCAACTTTATATAGCTAGATACTTTAAAGAAGATTCTAAAGCAAGAATGGATGTTTTAGTTAGTAATTTAATAAAGGCATTTGAGATTAGAATTAAAAACTTAGACTGGATGAGTCCCGCAACTAAGGAACAAGCGTTGGCTAAATTGGCAACTTTTACTCCTAAAATTGGATATACAGATAATTGGAAAAATTATGATGGTTTAGAGATTAAAAGAAATACATATTTCGAAAATCTAAAAAATGCTGCCATGTTCACTTATAGAGATAATATAATGAAATTGGGGCAACCAGTTGATAGGTCAAGATTTGGAATGACTCCTCCTACTGTGAATGCAAGTTACAATGCAACATTGAATGAAATTCAGTTTCCTGCAGGGATTTTACAATTTCCATTTTTCGATCCCAATGCAGATGATGCTGTAAATTATGGTGGAATTGGTGCAGTTATTGGACACGAAATTTCTCATGGTTTTGATGATTCTGGTAGTCATTACGATAAAGATGGTAATCTTAAAGATTGGTGGACTGAAGAAGACAGAAAAAAATTTATTGAAAAAACTGATCTATTGGTAAAGCAATATGATAATTATGTGGTATTAGATACTTTCAGAGTTCAAGGAAGATATACACTTGGCGAAAATATTGGTGATTTAGGTGGATTGAACGCTGCATTTACAGCTTTTAAGATGACCGATCAGTATAAAAATAATGAGATGATTGATGGGTTTACACCTGCTCAACGATTTTTCTTAAGCTGGGCACAAATATGGAGAGGTAATATTTTACCAGAAAATGCATTACAGCTTATAAAAACAGACACCCACTCTCCCGGACCATACAGAACTATTGGTCCATTAGTAAATATGGATGAATGGTATGAAGCATTCGATATAAAACCTACCAACAAGCTTTATAAAAAACCAGAAGAAAGAATAAAGATTTGGTAATAAAAAAACACCTTCAATTTACTGAAGGTGTTTTTTTATTATAAATATTTTTGTTGAATAGCTTTGCTCAACTTTTTAATAACAAGCGATCTACTATTTAAAATATAGGATTTTAAATCATTTTCAGGAAGCCTTTCAAATTCGTGAATAGAAATCCAATGCCTTTTGGCCATATGAAATGCTTGTGAAATACCAGGCTTCGCTACTTCTTCATCAAAATATTCTGGATCTATTTTTACATTAATAAGGTTAGGCGAATCTAGAGCGTATAAAAGAAATATTTTATTTTCCACCGTAAAGCACAATACCCCACCCCATTTTAAATCCTCAGTACTTCCTTTTAAGCTTAAACAGAAATCTCTAATTTCTTCGATATCCATAAAATTAATTTCGACATAAGTTAATCCCTTTATTTATTTTTGACAAATGAATTTATTAACCCTTACAGCAGATGGCTCCAATACCTTTTTCAACGAAAATATTGGCGAAAACTATCATTCTAAACATGGTGCTGTTCAGGAAAGTAAGCATGTATTTATTGATGCTGGACTAAAAAATATTTTAGGCAAAACTAAAAAAATAGAAATTTTTGAGGTGGGTTTTGGTACTGGCCTTAATTTTCTGTTGACTTTAGAAGAATGTTTAAACAACGATTGCGAGCTATACTACACCTCTTTAGAGCCATTTCCACTAACATTAGAAGATATTAAATTGCTCAATCATCACGAATTTGTATCAGAAGAAACATGGGCTATTTTTCAGAAATTATATAAAATAAATTCACCTCAAAACTCGTACAATAACATAAATCTCCATATTAGTCGAGCAACCTTAGAAGATTTTAATCCATCCTCTAAATTTGATTTGATTTATTTTGATGCCTTTTCAGTAAGACATCAACCAGAACTTTGGTCTGATGAAATCATCAACAAAACATGTTCCTTTTTAAAACCCTTAGGAATATTTGTCACTTATGCCATTACAGGTAAATTAAAAAGGGCGGTAAAAGCCGCTAACTGTACCATAGAAAAACTTCCTGGAGCTCCCGGAAAACGAGAAATGCTTAGAGCAACTAAAAACCTATAACAATGAGTCAGAAAAACCCAATTCCTCCTTCAGAAATATCGTCTGATAAAGCATTCTTAAGATTATTAAATGTTTTAAATACGCTTAGAGAACAGTGTCCGTGGGATAAAAAGCAAACTATGGAGTCGTTAAGGTATTTAACCATTGAAGAGACTTATGAACTGTCGGATGCCATTATGGACGGCAATTTAGACGAAATAAAAAAGGAACTTGGAGATGTTATGATGCATTTGGTTTTTTATGCAAGAATTGCGGAAGAACAAAAAGCCTTTAATATTACAGATGTATTAAATGGGGTTTGCGATAAGTTAATAAATAGACACCCTCATATTTATGGCGACATTAATGTTGAGAATGAGGAGGAAGTTAAACGAAACTGGGAGCAGATAAAGCTAAAGGAAGGAAAGGATAAAACTGTGTTAGGTGGCGTTCCTGTTTCACTCCCATCATTAGTAAAAGCTGGCAGATTACAAGAAAAAGCACGAGGTGTTGGCTTTGATTGGGAAAATAAAGAACAAGTATGGGAAAAAGTTGAGGAAGAACTAGCTGAATTTAAATCGGCTTATAATAACTCCTCTAACTTAGAAACCAATATGGAAGAAGCTGAAGCAGAATTTGGAGATTTATTATTTTCATTAGTCAACTATGCTAGATTCATTAAAATTAATCCAGAAAATGCGTTGGAACGAACTAATAAAAAATTCATACACAGGTTCCAACATTTAGAAAAAAGAGCTAAAGAATTAGGGAAAAATTTATCCGATATGACGTTAGCAGAAATGGATATTTATTGGAATGAGGCCAAATCTTTATAAAGATTTAGCCATATTTTTTCTTCTTATTCATTTTACGTTTATCACCAATACCATAATTAAATGTTTTAGAATTTGATTCTTTCTTTTTATGAAAAGCAGAATCTTCAGTTTCATTTTTGTTAATCGATTTTTTCGATTTGTTGCTTATTGATTTTAAACTATCTGGAACCTCTAGAAATTCGAATTTTTTTCCAATAGTATTTTCCAATCTTTTAAAATGAATTAGTTCAGCATCACTAATATAAAGTTGGATATTTACCGGAACTTCCTTTAGTGTTAAAATAGAAGACATAACATCTGGTCTATCCAATATTTCTAAATGTATACTTGGTAAGTTTTCAAGAATCGTATAATCCGGATTACTTTCGTGTGCAACTATTAAAATATTTAATTCTTCTACTTCATTGAAAATTTCTAATTCTTCTATCTCTTGTTGATGGAAATCTATTGGCCTAAATATAACCGTATTTAAATGCTGTACTTCTTTGTACAAATTTCTTGCAGATATTCTAGAGTTCACATAAAGCACCACTTTATTAGAAAAACTATCTTCCTTTAAAAAATAGTGCAACAAATTTATTTTTGTTTGAAAATTAAGCGCTTCGAAGACTTGAATATTATTCAAGGCAACATCACGGTTTAGTTCTTCTTTAACTTCAATTAATGTTGGGTCCTCTAAAAATGATGAAATTTGCTCTGATAATTTTCTGGTTAAAACAGAAGTAAATACTAAATATTGACATTTACCAGCACTTCTAGCTAATTCATTTATAGGTAATTGTTGACCCGCAGCTATTAATTCATCAGCATCATCTATAATAAAGGTTTGTAAACGATTCATATTTAAACCCAATTTCAAATAAACTGCTCTGGCTCTAGAAGGTGTAGCTACCACTACATCTATACCTTCCATTAACTCAGAAATTTCATTTTCCATCCCCCCGGTTCCAAATAGCCCTGTAATTCTTAACCCTCTATTTTTAGCTAATGTTTTAAATAATTCAATAACTTGGTTTCCTCGTTCCTGGTCTTTAACCAAAATCAACACTTTTGGAGCTTCATCCAAACTATATTTAAAACGCATTAATGTGCCTAAAATATAAGCTGTTGTTTTTCCAGATTCCGATGGTGCTATGGCTACAAAGCTTTGTCCACCAACAATCCTAGAAATAGTTTTCACTTGAATTTCTCGCGATTGTGCTAATCCTGCATCTTGCATAGCATTATGCAAAGATTTACTCAATTTTAATTCCTCTAATCCCAATTTATTTTTCTTTAACATACAAAAATAGTCAAATTAATTGGATACTATTTTAAAGCTTTTTACCTTTAATATTTTTGATACATTAAGGAATTGATATTCCTATTTACTAAGTTTATAAAAACGAACGATATGATTAAAAAATGGATCCCCAGTTTATTTTTTATAGCATTGTCTAGTGCCAGTTTTGCACAAGATGAATTAAGCTATAAAACACCGGCTAAAGAAATAACAGAACTGTTATTAGCAAAAGCAACCCCTTCAGTTTCTATTGACAATAAGGCTGAATGGATTTTATTAAGTGAAAGAAATTCTTTTCCTTCGGTAGAAGATTTAGCTCAACCTGAATATAAAATTGCAGGGATGCGCATTAACCCAAGAAATTATTCTTTAAGCAGACAAACTTATATTAATAACTTCTCTTTAAAAAACATCAAATCTAATACCTCTTTTAATATTTCTGGATTGCCTTCACCAATGAATGCAACTTCTACCAGCTGGAGTCCTGATGAATCTAAAATTGCTTTTGTAAACGTTGGTTTAACCGAAAACGACTTATACATAATAGATATCGCTACTAAAAAAGCAACTAAAGTAAATAAAAATCCAATTAACTTAATTTTAGGTGGAGGAGTTACTTGGATTGACAATTCTACTATTCTTTATAGAACTGCAATTCGTCCGGCAAATCAAGCACCTGTTAAATCGTTGATGCCAAAAGGACCAGTAATTCAAGAAAATTTAGGAAAAGTAGCTCCAAGTGCAACCATTCAGGATTTAATTAAATCTCCATATGACGAGCAATTATTTGAATTTTTTGCTACTTCACAGTTGGTAGAAAATAAAGATGGAGTTGAAACTCCAATTGGCAAACCTGCAATTTACACTTCTGTTTCTCCATCGCCCGACAAAAACTATTTAATGATTAGGGTAATCAATAAACCATTTTCTTATTTAGTTTCAGCTTCAGGATTCCCTTCTACTATTAATATTACTGATCGTAAAGGAAATGTAGTGAAAAAATTGGTTGATTTACCTTCAACCGAGGTTAGACCTTCTGGATACGATAACGTTCAAAATGTTCAAAGAAGTTTTAGCTGGAGAGATGATCAACCTGCAACAATTACATTTGTAAAACCATTAGATGGAGGTATTTTTAAAACTAATGTTGAATTCCATGATGCATTATACGCACTTCCTGCTCCGTTTACAGGAGAACCGGTTGAATTATTAAAAACTAAATCGAGATTCAGCGGAATTACTTGGGGAACTCCAGAATTTGCATTGGTTTATGAAAGTAATAGAACTAAACAAATGTCGGTTGTAAATAGATATAACCCTACTACAGGGGCTATGGAAGTTCTCTATGAAAGAAGTACTACCGATGCTTATAACAACCCTGGAACGCCTTATACCAAGAAAAATATTTATGGAAGAAATGTACTTTATTTGGTTGACAAAGGAACAAAATTATTAATGAATAATACTACTGGTGCATCTGAAAAGGGAGATATGCCATTCTTAGCTAAGTATGACCTAAAAACTAAGAAAAACGAAATTATATGGCGTAGTGCCCCTGGAACTTTTGAAACTGTTGATGAGATTTTAGATCCAGAGAAATTGGTTCTTGTTACCAGAAGAGAATCGCAAAAAGAAGTTCCAAATTACTATATCAAAAATTTAGTATTAAGAATTGCTGATCGTAAAATCACCGATTTCCAAAACCCATATCCTCAATTAGAAGGTGTAACCAAACAAAAAATATCTTATAAAAGAGCAGATGGCGTTGATTTAACTGGCGATTTATACTTACCAAAAGGATATAATAAAGAAAAAGATGGCCCACTTCCTGTACTTATTTGGGCTTATCCAAGAGAATTTAATTCAGCAGCAGATGCTGCCCAAATTAGAGGTTCTCAGGATAAATTTACTATGATTAGTTCTGGAGGTCCTTTGTTTTTTGTAACTCAAGGTTATGCAATTTTAGATAATGCAGAAATGCCAATTGTAGCACAAGACGGAAAAAGACCAAATGATAGTTTTGTAGAACAACTTCAATTAAATGCTGAAGCGGCAATTAATAAGCTTTCAGAAATGGGAGTTGGTGATAGAAATAGAATGGCTGTAGGCGGACATAGTTATGGTGCGTTTATGACCGCAAATTTATTAGCTCATACCAATTTATTTAAAGCTGGTATCGCGAGAAGTGGAGCATACAATAGAACATTAACGCCATTTGGATTCCAAAACGAAGACCGTACTTATTGGGATGCACCAGAATTGTATTACAGAATGAGTCCTTTTAGCTATGCCAATAAAATTAAAACACCAATTTTATTAATTCATGGCGATATGGATGAAAACCAAGGTACTTTCCCAATTAATAGTGAGCGTTTATTTAATGCAATAAAAGGATTTGGAGGAACCGCTAGGTTTGTTTTCTTACCTTATGAAGGACATGGCTATAGAGGTCAAGAAAATATTTTACACCAATTATGGGAAATAAATACTTGGTTAGACAAGTATGTTAAAAATGCCAAATAATAAAAAATCCCGCTTAGAAATAAGCGGGATTTTTTATTGCTTTATTAATCGGGCTACAAACATAGAATCTGCCTTTTCAGTATAGCCTTTAATAGTTTGCATCTGCTCTAATTTTAAAGGAAAATTTTCCACCAAATACTGAATTATATCTTCATTCTCCTTCTTAAAAACAGAACAGGTTATATAAATTAATGGCTTTCCAATTTTTAAATATTTTACAACATTACCGGATATAGATTTCTGAAGTTGATTAAATTGCTCAATCTTCCTTTCCTCAAAACTGGTTAACATTTCCGGTGTTCTACCCCATGTTCCTGAACCAGTACACGGTATATCGAGAACTATCCCATCAAATACATAATTGTGTAGTATCTGGTCATTATTTAATAATAGATCTAAAACCTTTGCTTGATATTTTTTTATTCCAAATTCAGCGAATCTAGAATTTAAATTATTAATCATGCTTTCTCTATTATCACTTACCAATAATTGAATTTTAGGCTCCTTTTGATGAAGCAATAACGATTTCCCCCCAGATGCCGCACAACAATCCCACCAATATTCGAAAGGTTTAGGGTCCATAAAATCTGCCGTAGTTTGAGAAGATAAATCTTGAATTCTATAGGCAATATTTTTTGGAATTAACATTTCCAATTTAGTACTATTTGGGAATGCAAGGGTTGTTTTACCTATGCGTCTATAATGAATCCCCAAGTCAATAAATATTTCTTCTATCTCAGAACTATTTTTTTCAGTTGATGCTATAAACACATCTGGTTGTGTTAAATGCGATAATTGAAATTCTTGTTGATCTATCCCTGGAGATAAATATCCAGACAATGGAAATAGCTGTGAAAGTTCAAAATCAGGATATTTTGCTTTTATTAAGTTAACTTTTTCAATTTTAGATAATGATTGTTGCGCTGTTAACTCAGGTAGAACTTTAGCTACAATTAGCGAATCAGTTTCGTTGCATAAAAAATCGGCGATTCCCAGCTTTTCTACATGATCTAAACTTTGAAATGAAGTACCTAATCTAAAATAACTATATACATATCTGCTTGCCCATCGCCTATCAGACGAACCCATTTTCTTATGCTGCTTATAATAATTAGGTAAGAACCTATGTAAGGGCATGTCATGTTTATACGCTTTTAAAATAGATTCAAAAGTACGTATCTGGTGTTCTACCTTCATTTTAGTTTACTGTATATAATTGAAGATTTTTATATCTCACTAAATTTAGTTCTATATTCATATATCCATAAGCTGGATCCTTTATAAACTTAAATTTATTATGCAATCCTTCAAATGTAAAGTTGTCTAAATGCCTAAAATAGTTGTCTCCATATTTAGCAATAAGTTCAGCAAAATACATCCCCGTATCATAGCCTTTAAATGAATACTCACTGGGCTCAAAGTTATATTTAGATCTATACCTTTTTATAAAATCTATAACTTTTAAATCTTTGTAATTTATAAAATATGATGTGGTTAAACCCACGTTTAACAGTTGTAGTTTTTCTATTGTATAATTTTGTTTTAGCCAATTAGGATGACCAAATACATCCATACTGATATCATATTTCCTTTTAAGCGCAATTAATTTATCAATAGTAGGTGCTGCCACTGCCCTATTTGAAGCACTGATTAATATAATATACTTTACTCCCTTTTGAATTTTAGTTTCAAATTCATTGATGTTTAAATACTCGCTAAAATCAAACTTAGTATTTAAGAATTGATGTCTTAACTGTTCACCAAATGGCTGATCACTATTCGCTTGATGAAGCAAAACGACTTTTAGATTCTCCGTAGCATAAGTCTTTTTAATAAACTTTGAAAGTTTATCAGCATGTAACTTAATATTTGGGTTAATAGAAATTAAGTGCTTTTTATTAAACTCCGATGGTTCTGATGCAGCTAAAGGAGAAACAAAGTATTTCTCACCTACATTAATTTGTTTTATATTTTCTGGGAATACTGGACCTACAATTAAATCACTCTGCTGTATAGATTCGCTAAATGCATGGCTTGATAGATTTTTACCTAATTGCTCACTATCCAAAACTTGCAATTGAAAATTTCTACCAGCTTCTGCTACTTCATTAACAGCCATCAAAAAGCCTTGATAAAAATCTATGGCCATAGTTGCATTTTCTAAACTAGAAGCGGTAGATAAAGTCGCCTTCTTTGCATTAAAAGGCAATATCAATGAAATTTTAGCAGGGCCATTACTATTTATATCTTTAGCAATGGCCTCTAAATTTTCTGTTTCTTGTTTAGTATCTACTTCATCTTTAGAAGGCCTAATTTTAGGGCTACAAGAGGTAAGAAATAAGACGAATAAAATAACTATTTTACTCCCACTCAATGGTCGCAGGAGGTTTCGAGCTAATATCATAAACAACTCTATTTATCCCTTTTACTTTATTTATAATTTCATTAGAAATTCGTGCTAATACGGGATATGGCAAATGGCACCAATCTGCAGTCATTCCATCAACAGATTCTACCGCTCTTAAGCAAATTACATTTTCATAGGTTCTTTCATCCCCCATAACACCTACCGATTGTACTGGTAAGAAAATCGCTCCTGCTTGCCAAACCTTATCGTATAACCCTTCTTCTTTTAAAATGTTTATATAAATTGCATCAGCTTGTTGTAGAATATCAACTTTTTCAGGCGTTACATCCCCTAAAATTCTGATCGCTAAACCAGGTCCTGGGAAAGGATGACGAGATAAAATAAAATCTTCAATCCCTAAACTTTTACCAACCTTTCTTACTTCATCTTTAAATAAAGTATTTAAAGGCTCCACAACTTTTAATTTCATAAAATCTGGCAATCCACCTACATTGTGGTGTGATTTTATGGTAGCAGACGGACCTTTTACTGAAATAGATTCAATTATATCTGGATAGATGGTTCCTTGAGCCAACCAAACCACATCTTTTACTTCGTGGGCAGCATCATCAAAAACCTCGATAAAAACTCTTCCAATTGCTTTTCTCTTTAATTCTGGGTCTTTTAGGCCAGCTAACTGACTTAAGAAGCGGTCTTTAGCATCTACTCCTCTAATATTAAGTCCCATGTGCTTGTATTGCTCCAATACTTGAGCAAACTCGTCTTTACGCAATAAGCCATTGTCCACAAAAATGCAATGTAAATTTGTGCCGATTGCTTTGTGTAATAATATTGCCGCCACACTAGAATCTACCCCACCAGATAAACCTAAAACAACTTTATCGTTGCCTAATTTATTTCTCAAAGAATTAATGGTCGATTCAATAAATGAATCTGGAGTCCAATCTTGTGAACATCCACAAATACCAACTAAAAAGTTCTCAAGTAATTTTTTACCATCAATGCTATGTGTTACCTCAGGATGAAACTGAATAGCAAACGTATTGGTGTCTTTAATATGGTAAGCAGCAACTTTTACATGATCTGTACTTGCAATAATTTCAAAACTTTCCGGAACTGAGGTTATGGTATCACCATGACTCATCCATACTTGCGAACCTACTGCGATTCCTTTAAATAAAGGATTAGAATTATTTAAGGTTTGAAGATTAGCTCTACCGTATTCTCTTGTATTTGAAGCCTCTACAGATCCTCCATTTATATGTGCAATATACTGTGCTCCATAACAAACAGCTAGAATTGGGTATTTATTCTGAATTTCCGTTAAATCTACTTGGGGTGCGTCTTCTTGTCTTACTGAATAAGGACTACCTGATAAAATTACGCCTTTTACTTCTCCATCAAATTGAGGAATGTTATTGAAAGGATAAATTTCACAATAAATATTAAGCTCTCTAACACGACGTGCAATTAACTGTGTAAATTGAGAACCAAAATCGAGTATAATAATCTTCTCTGCCATGGACAAATTTACCATTTTCCAAGGACATTTATGGGAAGATTAAATGAAAAATAATTAGAATTAGCTCAATTTTTCCCTTATTCAGGCAATTGATTAACTTCTACTCCAAATCTAGTTAAAAAATCTACACCTTCATCTTTAGGTATACCTTTGTAGGCTGCATAAGATTTTTGAAAATAAACTTTTTTAATACCAGATGTAAGTATAATTCTTGCACAAGAAATACATGGCGATAAAGTAGTATAAAGTGTAGCGCCATCTAATTTAGATCCATTTTTTATAGCGTATAAAATTGCATTTTGCTCCGCATGTAATGCCAATGAACAACTTCCTTTTGAATCTTTAGCACAGCCCGTTTCTGGCCACTCTTCATCACAATTATGAGTTCCTGCAGGTGGACCATTATAACCTATAGAAATAATACGTGTATCCTTTGTAAGTACTGCACCAACTTGCGCCCTCACACAATGAGATCGTGTGGCCAAATCTACAGCCAGGTTCATAAATATCTCGTTATAGGCCTTTCTAATCATTTTTAGTGTAAAATATACTGAATTGAAAAAGGAGGACACCAATTAAAGTATCCTCCCTAAATAATATAAATTTTAATGTCCGCCCGATACTTTAGTATCAAAGCTTATACCCTGAGATTTTAAGATATCTTTAACTCTCCAAGCATAAAATATTAAATATGCAAAACACAATACACCTACAATATAACTATATTGTATGCCTGTGTATTCCGATACATATCCTTGTAACCAACTAATAATACCTCCACCCATAATCATCATGATTAAATAAGATGATCCTTGACTGGTATTTTTTCCTAATCCACTTACAGCTAATGTAAATATACATGGCCATAAAGTACTACAGAATAATCCAACGCTAGTAATTGCATACACACTTAACATTCCGGTTGTAGACATTCCAATCAATAATGCTATTACTCCAATAATTGAAAATATCATTAACATTCTTGCCGGACTTCCCTTACTTATTATATCTGCAATGATTAATACTAAAATAATTAATCCATAAACGTAAAAATGTTGTAAGTCATGTTTTGCAATAAGATTTACTAGCAAAAACACGCCAAATGCTAAATATGGCGCAACAAATCTTAAAATCTGTTGTGTTTTTACATTACTTGTAAATGCTTCTACAGCACCAGTCCAACGACCGATCATCATACTTGCCCAATAAAGAGAAATGTATGGAGCTATATCTTTAATCGCAAATCCCAATTCCTTTTCCATGTATTCAGGTAAATTACTTGCCGTAGATACTTCAACACCTACATAAACAAAAATGGCAATCATACCTAATACCAATTGTGGGTATTTTAAGGCCGATGATTTAGATCCCGTATCATTAACCTCTACCTCTACCATTGCTGGGCGATCAGGAATAGATGAAAACTTCAAGAAAATTGCAACTAATAAAAAGGCAGCACCCAAAATTAAATAAGGCACTTTTACCCCTTCAATACTAATATGTGAATTACCACTTACTGCTGATCCAAAAATGGCAAAACTAACAATCAGTGGACCAATTGTAGTTCCTAAATTATTAATTCCTCCAGCCATAGTTAAGCGTTGCGAACCTGTTTGCATAGATCCCAATGCAATAGCTAATGGGTTTGCTACGGTTTGCTGTAATGAAAAACCAAACGCAACAATAAATAATCCTGAAAGCATTAATGGGAAAGATCCTAAATTTGCTGCAGGATAAAACAACAATGTTCCTATCGCCGAAATAGTTAATCCTAATGCTAAACTATTTTTATAACCTATTTTATTAATTAAATCTGTCTTAATTATTTTTGAAATAATTAAATAAATAATTGAGCCAACTGTATAGGCAATATAAAATGCAAGTGAAACCAATTGACTTTCACTCTGACTAAGTTTGAAAGCTTCTTTAAAAACTGGTATTAAAATATCATTACTTGCCGCAACGAATCCCCAAAAGAAAAAAACAGTTACTAATGGTATAAACTGCCCCCAATTGGTTTTTGTATTTTGTTCCATGAATAGTTTTTGGTTGTTTAAAAATAATTTTCGCTAAACATAAATAAAAATTATTGGTTCTTAAAGTCTATTTTATCACATCTTAAATTAAAATTGTTTTCAGTTTACCATAAAAATCGCATCTTGCGACCTGAATAAAACGTGAGGATGATTGAAGCAATATTACAAGGCATTTTGGCAGGAATAATTTTTTCCTTTCTAACTGGTCCTGTTTTCTTTTCAATGATAAAAACAAGTATTGAAAAGGGATTTAAAGCAGGATTATCGTTAGCAATTGGTGTTATTTTAAGCGACCTAATTTTTGTTGTTCTAACATTATACGGAACAAGTATTGTATCTATCAATGCTCAATACTACGAAGTAATTGGGCTATGCGGGGGTGCATTTTTACTCGGAATCGGATTATTTTATCTAATTAGAAAGGCTAAAGTCAATTATAATATTGCAGACGAAATTAAAGTCAAGAAACGAGGATATATTCTCAAAGGTTTCTTTATGTGCATATTATCGCCCACTACCTATATGTTTTGGATTATTGTAGGGGGTATTGTTTCAGCACAGTTGCATTATAATCTGGATCAAAAAATTGCTTTCTTTTTAACGGCTATGTCTACCCAATTTTCAGTAGATGTCGCAAAAACTTATTATTCAGCAAAATTAAGGCATAGAATAAATGAAAAAACATTAATTATCCTCAATAGAATTGCAGGCGTAATTATTATAATATTTTCACTCAGAATTTTTTTAGAACTAATTCTAAAACATTGGTACTTTTAAAATAATCAAAAGACTTAATTTAATAAGCCCTTTGATTATTTCCTTCTTTCCAATTTATAAATGCTTTATTAACTACCTTGTTTCCTCCAGGAGTTGGATAATTCCCAGAAAAATACCAGTCTCCAGAATGATCTGGACAAGCTATATGCAGATTATCTAAGGTTTGATAAATTACTTCTACCTCGGCATTTGTTCCTGCAGGGGTAATTATTTTAGTAATCTGAGCAGAAATTTCTTCATCAGTAAATGGTTCATAAATTTCCTTAACATGATTTATCATCTCTGTTTTTGGAAGTGATAATGAAGCCTTACATTTTTGATAAACATCCTCTATTAAAGACTCCATTCCTCTTTCCTTTAATAATTGAATAGCTGCTTCGAAAGCAACAAATTCACCCATCCTGCTCATGTCTATACCATAGCAATCCGGATATCTTATTTGAGGTGCAGAAGAAACAATAATTATCTTTTTAGGATGTAATCTGTCTATTATTTTAATAATACTTTGTTTTAAAGTAGTTCCTCTAACAATAGAATCATCTACAGCAACTAAAGTATCTTCATAATTATTAATAATGCCATAGGTAGTATCGTAAACATGCGCTACCATATCTTGCCTATCTGCATCTTGAGTAATAAAAGTTCTTAGCTTAACATCTTTAATAGCTAATTTCTCAATTCTAGGTCGAACACTTAATAATTCTGTAATTAAATCCTCTGTAAGCGATTCCTTATTTGCATTAAGTTGTTTTCTTAACTGTTCGGTAATATGATGATTTAGTCCTTCTACCAAGCCATAAAAAGATACCTCAGCAGTATTAGGTATGAATGAAAATACCGTATTCTTAATATCGTAATTAATCTTTTCTAAAATTTGCGAACATAATAATTGTCCCAATCTTTTTCTTTCTTTATAAATATCGGCATCACTACCTCTAGAAAAATAAATTCTTTCAAATGAACAAGCTCTTTTTTCGTCCGGTTCGCGATACATTTCTTCAGAAACATGTCCGTCCTTCTTAATGATTAGAGCATGCCCTGGTTTAATTTCTTTGATTTGATTAAACTGTATATTAAAAGCTGTTTGGATTGCTGGACGTTCTGATGCTGCAATTACAATTTCATCATCATAATAATAAAAAGCTGGTCTAATTCCGGCTGGATCTCGCATCACAAAAGCGTCTCCATTTCCAACAATTCCCGAAATTGCATAACCACCATCCCAATCTTTTGCAGATCTCTTTAAAATCTTTTGAATGTTTAGATGAGTCGATATTTTTTCTGTGATTTCAACATTTGTAATTCCTTCTTGTTTAAAGGAATCAAATAATTGCTGATTCTCATCATCTAAAAAATGTCCTATTTTTTCAAGAACAGTTACCGTATCTGCTTTTTCTTTTGGATGTTGTCCGAGCTCATATAATTGCTCTAATAATTCATCAACATTAGTCATGTTGAAATTACCAGCTAAGACCAAATTCCTTGTCATCCAATTATTTTGTCTCAGAAAAGGATGGCAATTTTCAATACTGTTTTTTCCATGAGTACCGTATCTTAAATGGCCTAATAAAACCTCTCCAACAAAACTAACATTGTTTTTAAGCCACTCAGCGTCTTTCATTAACTCTGGAGAGTTTTCTTGAATTGGGACAAACTTATTTTGGACGTATTCAAAAATGTCTGAAACCGCATTTTTTGCTTTGGAACGATAGCGACTAATATATCTGCTACCTGGTTTCATATTTAACTTAATAGTGGCTATGCCTGCGCCATCTTGACCTCTATTATGTTGTTTTTCCATCAGTAAATACAGCTTATTTAGGCCATAAAGTACTGTTCCATATTTTTCCTGATAATACGAAAGGGGCTTCCGAAGGCGGATGAATGCTATGCCACATTCATGCTTTATTTGTTCGCTCATTAACTAAGATGATGAGCTACAAATTTATTAAAAATTAACCAACTGTTACCTTTTCTGTATTAATTTCTTTGTCAAAAAATAGTGAGGCATGATTTTTAAAATCTAATTCACTCCCTGTGGTGCAAAACCGAACTGTAGAATTTTTGCTCAATTCCCTTTCTAATTCTGGATGACGATTTAAATAATCAACCAGACTATTGGCAACTATCTCACCCTGGGAAATAATTTTGACATCTGGAGAAACAAATTTTTTAATAGTTGGGATCATCAATGGATAATGCGTACATCCTAATAAAATAACATCTATTGAATTAGATTGAATAGCTAATTTTTTTAAATCCTTTTCAACAAAATAAGCTGCCCCTTCAGATAAATGCTCCTTATTCTCTATTAAAGGAACCCATAATGGACAACTTTGTTGATGAACTTTTAAATTAGGAAAAAAATGATTTATCTCTAAAAGATATGAACCAGACTCTATTGTACCTCTGGTACCCAAAACCGCAATATTTCCGGTTTTAGAATAATTACCAATGGTTTCTGCAGTAGGTCTTATTACGCCTAATACTCGCTTATGGGGATATCTATCTACTAAATCTTTTTGTTGAATATTTCTTAATGCTTTAGCAGAAGCCGTATTACAAGCTAAGATAATTAGCTCACAGCCTTGTTTAAACATCCACTCAACACACTCCAGTGTGTATTTATATATTACATCGAATGAATGGTCGCCATAGGGCGCACGGGCATTATCACCTAAATATAGGTAATCGTAGTCTGGCAACTTAGCTACTATTTCTTTGAAAACCGTTAAGCCACCTACTCCGGAATCAAAGACTCCTATTTTTAATTTTTTTTGCATAAAAAAAGCGTCCCGAATATTCGAGACGCAATTTATCAAATATCTATATAAATTAAGGTTTTGCAGTTAAAGCAATACCTAATTTAGTTTTAACTAGATTGGTAATATCATCACCTCCAGCCCAATAAATAACGGTTGGCGTTTGACCAGGTGCTGCAGCTAAATCAAAAACATAAGCATATCCTTTTTCTTTTGCTACTGCCATAATTGCATCATTAGCTTTTTTCTGAATTGGTGTAAATAATTCATTTTCTTTATTTGCTACCTCTTCTTCAGCTTTAGATCTTGCATCTTGAATTCTTTTTGAAAGATCTTGAAGCTCAGCATCCATTTGTTGTAATTCTTTTCCTACAACATCTTTGTTTGCTTCGCTAATTGTTTTTTGTTTGGCTAATGCTGCTTCATATTTAACTTGTGCTTCATTCGTCATTTTATCAATCTGATCCTGTTTAGTTTTAGAAAAAGATTGTAGAGTAGCTGTAGCAGCTTTTACTTCTGGCATCAATTGTAAAATTTCAGGAGAATTAATATGAGCAAATTTTTGTTGAGCAACTGCACTACTTGCCGTGAACATCATCACCGCACCAACTAAAAATAGGTTAATTAATTTTTTCATTTTTTCTTTGTTTAATATTTGTGTTAAGCTCTTAATTTACTACAGTCCCAGGTTTATAACCCAATTTAATAATTACTTCATTACTTAAATCGTAGGAACTATTCGCATATATCATCATAGTGGCATCACTACCTCTATCAAATACAAAATCAATATATTTAGATTTTGCCAAAGTCGCAATAGCATCAGACACTTTATTTTGAATAGGTTTAATTAATTCATTTCTCAACTTAAAAAGTTCGCCCTCTGGACCAAATTTTGATCTTTGAAACTCTTTCGCTTCCTTTTCCGTTTCTACAATTTCATTTTCTCTTCTTCTTCTAATCTCTTCAGAAAGTAAAACTTGATCAGCTTGATAAGACTTATACAATCTTTCAACTTCTTTAAATTTTAGCTCAACTTGAGTCTGCCATTGATTAGAAGATCCGTCTAATTGACTCAAAGCAGATTTATATTCTGGCATGTGCTTAAGTATATATTCAGAATCAACAAAAGCAAACTTCTGAGCAGATGCTCCAATCACTGAAAATAAAAATGCTATTAGAATTAAAATCTTTTTCATAATCAAAAATTTATTATAATCCTCCTAATTGCTGGGCTATACTAAAATGGAATTGGCCACCATTTGCATTAGGGTTTCCTGGAATTTTATCAAATCCATAACCATAATCAACACCTAATAATCCAAAAATAGGTAAAAATACTTTTGCACCTACACCAATAGATCTTCTAATGTTCAACGGATTAAAATCTGAAAACTTATTCCATGTATTTCCACCCTCAGCAAAAGTCACTAAAAAGGCAGTAGCTTGCTGACTACTCAAAACCGGATATCTAAACTCTAATACATATTTAGCAAAAATCGGACTTCCTGAATTTTGCGCAATGGTTTGATTTGCACCAAAAGGAATAATTGAATTGTTTGCATATCCACGCATTGCAATTAACTCAGAACCTTGTAAGAAGTCGAACCCTTGCATTCCATCACCACCTAACTTAAATCTCTCAAACGCTGATTGACCCACTGCTCTATTATATAATCCTAAGAAACCAAATTGAGCTTGTGCTTTAAATACCAGTTTCCCAGCCACTCTTTGAAACCACTGAGAATCAAATTTCCACTTATGGTATTCAGTAAACTTATATTTTTGCTTATCGGTTGCTGTCAAATAATTTACATTATTCAATAAAGAATAAGGTGGAGTTGCTTGAACTAAGAATTTAAAATAAGAACCATCCGTTGGGAAAATAGGATTATTTCTAGAATCCCTTGAAATTTCTTGCGTTAAGTTAAAGTTATATGAAGTACCTGATGAAAATAGGAAACCTGGATAATTGTTTAAAACGTACTGAGATGCATTAATTGAATAACTCAATCTAAACAAATCATCTGGCCATTTTAAACGAGTTCCCATAGTCACGGTAACACCATTCATTCTAATTTTAAAATAATCAGCGCTAGAAGATCTCAATCCATTAGACTGTAATGAAGTATAAGCACTTAATCCAAAATTAATTGGCTTATTTCCACCCAACCAAGGTTCCGAAAATGAGAAACTATATGATTGGTAAAACTTACCATTAGTTTGTCCTCTTAAACTTAATTTTTGGCCATCACCCTTTGGAAGAGGTTTATATGCTGAACCATTAAATAAATTTTTAAGAGAGAAGTTATTAAAGGTTAAACCTAAAGTACCGATTATTCTACCGCCACCAAATCCTCCAGATAATTCAATCTGATCAGAAGGCTTTTCTTCAACTGTATATTCAATATCAACAGTTCCATCAGCTGCATTTGGTATAGGTCTTGGATTAATTTTCGTTTCATCGAAATTACCCATCTGCCCTAAATCTCTCACAGTTGCAACTAAATCTCTTTTAGAAAACTTTTCTCCCGGTTTAGTTCTAATTTCACGCATAACAACGCGCTCATTGGTAATGGTATTACCCACCAATTTAATTCGGTTGTTTGTGTATTGTGGACCTTCAGAAATTCTCATTTCAATATTAATTGTATCCCCAATCACACTTGTTTGTACTGGATCAATATTGAAAGTTAAATATCCGTCATCTAAATAAATACTAGAAACGTCATCGCCATTAGTACTTCCATTTAATCTTTTCTGAAGTTTTTCTTCACTAAATACTTCTCCTTTTTCAATACCTAAAACACGACTTAAAAACTCAGTTGTATATTTTGCATTTCCAGCCCAAGTAATATCTCCAAAATAATATTTTGGACCTTCATAAATATCTATATCAATACCAATAGTTTTATCATTAATCCCATACACACTATCTCTTAAGACTTGAGCATCTCTATATCCTTTAGCGTGGATTTTTTCTATTAAGGTAATCTTGTCAGCTTCAAATTTTTCACGATTAAACTTTCCTGGACCAAACACTTTATAAAATGCTCTTTGTTTAGTCTTTTTAAGGAATTTTTTAAGCTTCGCATCGCTAAAAACTTTATTACCAGTAAAATTGATTTGGTTAACTTTTACTTTGTTACCTCTATCAACTTTAACTTGTAAAAAGACCCCATTTTCTTGATTTGGATCTGGCGTAGTTGAAAAACTAACCTTTGTAAAGAAATAACCCTTTTCCTGAAGATATTTGGTAACAATATTGGTTGTATAATTATAAATTTCAGTATTTAGAATAGTCTTACCTGCTTTATTAGAAAGTTTTTCTTGTAGTTCAGTATTTTGAGATTTACTAACTCCGCTAAATTCAAAAGCGATAAGTCTAGGTAATTCTACCACATCAAACTCAAAATAAACCGTATCATAGTTAATTTTGGTGATGGATAACTTAATATCATCAAACAATCCTTGACTCCATAGATTTTTTATAGCATTTGAAGTAGCTTCTCCTGGTAATGTGATTCTTTCTCCTTCGGTTAATTTTGAAAGTTTAACCAACACACCTTTGTCTAGGTATTGTGTTCCTTGTATAGTAGTACCTCCAATAATAAATTCTCTTGGACTAAAATAATCCAAATCCAACCCGTCAATTTTGTATGATGGCATCTGTTGTGCAGGCTGTTGTCTAATCTGAGAAAAAGCGGGTATTGTAAATAAAATTAAAGCAAAAAGGCTATATATTTTTTTCATCAGGGTTTGTTTTCGTATTCAGTAGGATAACATCCAAAATTTGAATGTATTATTGATAATTTATTTATCAATTCCTTTTTGTGTATTAATCTAAAAAATCGCTACTAAGATACTTTAAAGGCTTGTTAAAAAGTGTTAAAAGAAAAATTAGTTAAGTTGTTCACTGGTTTTGCCAAATCTACGTTCTCTTTTTTGATAGTCAACAATTGCTTCAAAAAGATTCTCTCTTCTAAAATCTGGCCAAAGTGTTTCAGTAAAATATAATTCCGTGTAAGCAAGCTGCCAAAGCAGGAAATTACTTATCCTATTTTCGCCACTTGTACGAATCATTAATTCCGGATCAGGAATACTTTGTGTGGTTAATTCTTTTGAGAATGTTTCCTCATTTATATCGTTAACATCAATCGCTCCATCTTTAACTTTTAAAGCTAGCTTCTTGGCAGCTTCCAAAATCTCCCATTTAGAACTATAACTTAAGGCTAACGTTAAGGTACATTTACTATTATGCGATGTTTTCTCCATTGCAGAACTTAGGTCTTCAATGCATTTTGCTGGCAATGAAGCAATATCACCGATTGCATTTAATCGGATATTATTCTTACTAAGCGTTTCAGTTTCTTGATTAATAGTGGAAATTAATAATTCCATTAAGGCATTCACCTCTTCAATGGGTCTGTTCCAATTTTCTGTTGAAAATGCATAAACAGTTAAATATTTAACTCCAATTTCTACGCAACCTTCTACTATATCTTTAACAGATAATACACCGCTTTCATGACCAAAAACTCTAAATTTGCCCTGATTTTTGGCCCATCTGCCATTACCATCCATGATTATCGCAATATGTTGCGGTACCTTATTTAAATCAATCTGTTCTTTAAATCCCATGCTAATTTTCCATACGTCTAAATATTAATAACATCTAGAGCTTACAAAGGTAAAAGATATGCCTAATCCTACAAACATATAACGATCTCTTTTTCTAAGATCTCCCCTTTGTGTTCTATAATTACCAATATAGTTATTTGTTTTCTCGCCAGATCTATCTGAAAGAGCCCGGCTTAAATCGTCTAATTTAAACTTATCTGGATATAAACCACTTACATCGTCTAAATAATCTGTGAACGTTTCTCTAAATCCAACCTTAGCATTAAGCTGAATTTTTTCATTTAATGCTAATCTCGCTCCCACTCCATAAGGAATTACAATTGCGTTTGTACGATATGGTACATCCCGTCCTTCTGTATTTAATTCAGATAAGTTATAACGTTTTCCATTGTAAGTGGTTGTAGGCTGAAAAAATACAACGCCTACTCCAGAATAAATAAACGGCGTAAATTTACTTTTGCCAATTCCCTGCATAAATTCAAAAAAATTGAATTGCATGTTAAAGTTTACTTCATTTAAATTGGTGTTAACATTTAAATTTCGTTGTTTATAAATTTCATTCGAATTTTTTGAATCGTCCGCTTTAAAATTACCGAAGTTATATTCTAAAGCTAATCCAAAATAACCATCAAAATCTCTTTTAATATATACGCCCGCATGTACTCCGCCAATTTTTAATGTATTATCTGGATTCAGATCGCCAATAAACGAAGTATTTCCAATAGTTTTCCCAATCTCCCATTGCTGAGCATAACCCGAAAACTGAATTCCAGTTATAAAAACAATCGAGAAAATGAAAAATTTCATTAATAATTTCTTGTATCTATTCCCCAAAGCAATTTGTTTCTTAACGTAGTTAAATAGCTTTCATTATTTAATCTTACTAGATTAAACGTAAAATGGGCTTTATTTAAAATTATTTTCACTGTTCTTGCAACAGTTGCCATTCTACTATCACATGAAATTAAAAATTTTGTACTTCGAGCTTCAACTTCAAATGCCAAATTTACTGTATCAGGAACCAATAAAGGTCGAACATTTAAATTATGAGGTGCTACTGGAGTAATTACAAAATTTTCTGCACTTGGGTAAATAATTGGTCCGCCGCAACTTAATGAATAAGCCGTGGATCCGGTTGGAGTTGCCGTGATTAATCCATCAGCCCAATAAGAGTTTATAAAATCTCCGTTCATGTAGGCATGAATGATCATCATGGCAGAATTATCTCGTCTGTGAATGGTAACATCATTTAAGGCAAAATTTTCACCGTCAAATAAGTCCAACCCAGATTCAATATTCAATAAACTACGCTTATCTAAAGTATAATTTTTGCAAATAATGGCCGTCACAGCATTTCTTATTTCAGCTTTATTTATACTCGCTAAAAAACCCATTCTACCAAAATTTATTCCCACTACAGGGGTTCCAGAGTCTCTTACTAGAGCAACTGTATCTAATAAAGTACCATCACCTCCTAAACTTATTAAAACATCTGTTTCACTAGATAAGCGGTCTGATTTTGAAAAAACATTGACTTTTAAGGGCAATTTTACCTTATCCTTAATAAATTCATAAAATTTATCAAAAACTAATATCTCAATACCATGTTCTCCCAATACATCAAAAGTTTCTTGAACTGACGGAAGTACAGTGTTATTAAATTCCCTACCATAAACAGCTATTCTCATAGTTCTATTTATACATTTAAATAATTCATTAATGAATCATATCGATCATTTGAATCGCCTGAGTCATTACTAGAATTATATATTTCCACAATTTGATAATTATACCTCTCCAATCCTGCAACAATTGTGGTTAAATCTGTTCTATTTATTTTTATTGTAACCCTAACCCGTGTTGAATCTTTAAAATCCTGCACATAAGACGACAATATTTTTGCTTGTTCAGCCTCTATAATTTGAGCAATATAAGCCAATGAATGGTTGTGCTCTTGCATTTCTATCACTATTACGCCCCCACTTTCATTTATCCCGATTATTTCTGCACACTTCTCTAAAATTGAAGTTAATGTTATATATCCAAGATACATCCCTTGTAAAGAAACAACAGGGATTAATGATAATTTATATTCATTTGCAAGCTTTAAGACTTCAAAAAAGTGAACATCTTCTTTTACACACCAATCTTTATGAAATATTGAAAAATCTCTCAAAAGGGCATTTTTATCAGAAATTTCGATTAAACTATCTTCAGTAACCACCCCTATAAATCGGCCTTCAGATACCACAGGTAAATGCTGTACTTTAAAATCATTTAACCAAAGTAAAGCTTCCTGTACAGAATCTGAACATTTTAAAGGACTTATAGCTTGTGATACTAATGAAGAGGCTGTCATTTTAAAAGTATTCTTGAAAGAAACTTTTCTAAGTAAGCATTAAAAATTTCAGGTTGTTCCATCATCGGCGCATGCCCACATTTATCAACCCAATTTAATTCTGAATTGGGTAATAATTGATGAAATTCTTCGGCTACCTCAGGTGGTGTTACTTGATCTTGTTTACCCCAAATTAAGGAAACCGGAATTGTAATCTTATGAAGCTCTTTAGCCATATTATGACGGATAGCAGATTTTGCTAAAGCCAAAATCCTAATTACCCTACCTCGGTCATTAACGGTTTTAAAAACTTCGTCTACTAGTTCCTTTGTAGCAGTTTTGGGGTCATAAAAGGTAAACTCTACCTTCTCTTTTATATATTCATAACTTTCTCGTTTTGGAAATGACCCACCGAAAGAGTTTTCATACAAGCCAGAACTTCCTGTTAAAACCAATGCCTTAACATATTCTTTGTGACTAATTGTAAATACCAAACCTACGTGTCCACCTAAAGAATTACCGACTAATACAAACTGATTAAGCTTTTTATATTTCACAAATTTATGCACGAATTTACTTAAGCTTTTTACACCTAAAGTAAGTAAGGGTTGTTCATAAATAGGTAAAATAGGTACAATAACCCTATATTTTTGTTTAAAATAATCAATCGCCCATTCCCAATTACTTAATTCTCCCATCAAACCGTGTAGTAGCAATAAAGTCTCCCCTTCAGTCCCTGCTTCTACATAGCTAAAACCATCTTCATGTATTTGTTCGTATTTCATATTTGTTCCATCTTAAAAAATGGTTTGCTACTAAGTTAATAGAGTAAAATTAAATAGCCTAATAAATTACCGACTTTTTTAAAGTAAAATATGTAGAAATATTTAATAGTAAATTTTAAGAAAGCAAACTTTTTACTATTTCAGCAATCAACTTGCCATCGGCTTTTCCAGCGAGTGCTTTATTTGCCGCTCCCATTACTTTGCCCATTTCTTTTTGGGTAGCGCCACCCATTTCTTGAATTATATTTTCAATAATCACCTTAATCTCATCCCTTGATAATTGAGCAGGTAAATATTGTTCAATTACAGAAATTTCTTCTTGTTCTATATTGAATAAATCTTCTCTACCTTGACTTTTATAAATATCTGCAGATTCTTTACGTTGTTTAACCAATTTTTGTAATAGCTTAATCTCTGTTTCTTCATCTATGTCTGTAGAAGCACCTTTTTCTGTTTTAGCTAATAAAAAAGCCGCTTTTATTGCTCTCAAGCCTCTTAATTTTGCTTGGTCTTTAGCCAACATGGCTGATTTTATTTCTTGATCAATTGAATTTGATAACATGTCTTACTTTCTTTTAATTTTTTAATCTCTCTTTACAATTGCAGCTGTTGCTTGTGCAGTAGGCATAATTAACATGTCGTTTATATTTACATGTTTAGGCCTACTAATTACAAACTGAATAGCATCTGCAATATCTTTTGCATACAATGGCTCCAACCCTTCATATACCTTCTTTGCCCTATTTACATCACCTTTAAATCTAACCACCGAAAATTCAGTCTCTACCATTCCAGGATGAATAGCAGTTACTTTTATACCATAAGGTAGTAAATCAATCCTCATTCCTTGCGATAATGCATCAACGGCGTGTTTAGTAGCACAATAAACATTCCCATTTAAATAGACTTCCTTTCCTGCAATTGAACCAATGTTAATTATATGCCCTGTTTGCGCACTTACCATCCATTCAGAAACTATCCTAGAAACATATAATAAACCTTTAACATTGGTATCTATCATGGTATCCCAATCGTCAACATCGCCAGTATCAATAGAATTTAAACCCTGACTTAACCCTGCATTATTTACCAAAATTTGAACTGATTTCCATTGAGCTGGTAAAGCGTTTAATAAATAGGAAATATTTTCCTTATCCCGAATGTCGGCAACAATTTTTTTTACTTGAATATTGAATTTAGACGTAAGCTTATCACTTAGCTCAATTAATTTATCTTCCCTTCTTGCCAATAAAATTAAATCATATCCTTCGGCAGCTAACATTTCGGCAGTAGCCTCTCCTATTCCAGAACTGGCACCAGTAATTAATCCTATTTTATTCATATTCAATTTTACTCTATAAACAAACTAAACGTAAATTGTCTCAATTTACCCTTTTCTATGGGCGTTGAAAATGGCGTCTGTTCCTTAATTAAAATATTATTTGGGGAGTAACTCATTTTTAATTCCGGAGACAATTTAAAATTTTTAAAATATAAATCGAAACCAACTCCTCCTTCATAAGAAAAATAAGAGACCTGAGATTTAACATATTTATAAAGAATAGACTTACTTGCATCGTCTGTCTTTTTCTTAGATGCCAAATCAAATGACAATTTTCCCCCCGCCAACAAATAAGCTCTAAAGTTTTTTCTTCTATCGGACTTAAACTTAATTCCTATTGGAATTTCTGCCATGGTAGATTCAATTACCTTTCTGATTGAAGTAAATTCCTTATTTATGATATTTGGATATTGATATTTATAATCTAAAATTCGATCGTTAAACAATAATGTAGGTGTAATTCTTAAATCTGAAATATTATTTATTCGGTAATTAAAAACAAACCCAACACCAAATCCAGCTGTAGGAACAGAAGATATTGAAGAAAGAGGATCTGTAACTTCTAAACCAGTTTGGGGATCTACAAAAGGAAGTCTCCAATCAGAAGATTTTAATATTTTGAACTCCGATTGAATATATTGGAAGGCAAAACCAAAATGATATTTTTCGTCATCTACTCCACCTCCCCAGTTTTGCGCAAAGCTACTCCCAATTGTTAGTAAGAATAAGAAGATGAAAATTACTTTTTTCATTTAGTCCCTGTATATATTGAACTTATTCCAAACGTCAAAGGCTCGAATTTAGTTTCTTTAAACCCAGATTCATCCATAATTTTCGTAAAATTATTTCTATCAGGAAAAGCTTCTACCGATTCGTTTAAATAAGAGTAGGCTCTTCCATCTTTTGAGAATATTTTCCCTATAAATGGCGTTAAATATCTAAAATAAAAATTATAAAGTTGTTTAATCCCAATCGTTTTAGGCATAGAAAATTCTAAAACAACTAATTTGCCACCTGGTTTCAATACTCTATGCATTTCTTTTAATCCAGCGCCCAAATTTTGAAAATTTCGCACACCAAATGCAACAGTAATAGCATCGAAATAATTATCTGGAAATCTTAAATTTTCCGAATCCCCAAGTTCTACAGAGAAAACGCCATCTAATTTTTTTTCAGTAATTTTTTTCTTGGCAACTTCTAACATCCCAGACGAAATATCGACGCCTATAACCTGATCAGGTTTTAAAGTTTGTATAGCTTGCAAGGCGAAATCTCCTGTACCCGTTGCCACATCTAATAGCACTTTTGGTTGAAGTTGCTTTAATTTACCTATTGCTTTCTTCCTCCAAACTATATCAATTCCAATTGACAAAAAATGATTTAAAAAATCATAAGTACCAGAAATATTATTAAACATATCAGCAACTTGTTCTTTTTTAGAGCTTTCTGCTGAATTATAGGGTGTAACTTGTTTATTCATTTTCTAAAACAAATATACTAAAATATCAACATTTTTATGGAAGAATAAGCATTATACTCATACTAATTGTAAAACCTTATCTTTGTGAAATGATAATTAAAACAGCCACATTTGTCTGCAGTAACACTAAAGTTTCGGCATTACCACCTCCAAAACTTCCAGAATATGCATTTATAGGTAGGTCTAATGTGGGCAAATCTTCATTGATTAATAAATTAGTGAACCAACATGGTTTAGCTAAAACCTCTCAGAGACCAGGAAAAACGCAGTTAATAAATCATTTTTTAATAAACGAAAAATGGTATATAGTAGATTTACCTGGATATGGCTATGCAAAAGTTTCTAAAACGAGTCGTGAAAAATGGGAGAAGTTTATTAGAAATTATCTCACCAAGAGAGAAAGTTTACAATGTGTTTTTGTTTTAATTGATGGGAGATTAGAACCTCAAAAAATTGATTTAGAATTTTGCTGTTGGTTAGGCGAATGGGGATTACCTTTTTCTTTAATTTTCACTAAAGCCGACAAACAAAGTTTAACTAAAACGAATCAAAATGTTAGCCTTTTTAAAAAAGCCTTAGCTGAATGGTTTGAAGAAGCGCCAACAACTTTTATAACTTCCGCAGATAGTGGATTGGGTAAAGATGAAGTTTTAAACTTTATAGATCATGTAAATCAGGATTTTGTTGAGCCCGTGATTTCACAACAACAAAATGAAGATTAATTAAAACTTAAAGGTTATTTTTAAGTATCTAAATAATGAAAAAATATTTTTCGCTAGTATTATTTTCGCATTCAATTTTTGCAATGCCTTTTGCTTTAATCGGGTTTTTCCTTGCAATTAATACTACCCAAGAAAGCTTTAATTGGCTAAAACTTATTTTGGTCGTTCTTTGTATGGTTTTTGCCAGAAATTCGGCAATGGCTTTTAATCGGTATTTAGATAGAGATATTGATGCTATTAATGACAGAACTAGGGATAGAGATATTCCTGCGGGCAAAATTATGCCTTCAGAAGCATTAATTTTCACCATTATTAATTGCATTTTATTCGTTGCAGCTACCTTTTTTATAAATACCCTTTGCTTTTATTTATCGCCAATAGCGCTATTTGTTGTTTTATTTTACAGCTATACCAAACGATTTACCCCACTTTGTCATTTTGTATTAGGACTAGGATTAGCTTTAGCTCCAATAGGAGCTTATTTAGCTGTAACAGGCCATTTCAATATAGTACCAATTTTTTATTCTATTACTGTTTTATTTTGGGTTAGTGGATTCGATATTATTTATGCTTTACAAGATGAAGAGTTCGACCGCGAAAACAAATTACATTCAATTCCAGTATTATTAGGCAAAAAAAATGCGTTAAGGTTATCAAGTGTTCTACATGTTGTTTCGGCAATTGCGGTTACCTTACCCGTTTTTTATATTGAAGTAGGTTGGATGTATTACATAGGTTTAATTTTCTTCTATACTATGCTAATTTACCAACATTTATTAGTTAAACCTAGCGATATTAGTCGAGTTAACCGCGCTTTTGCAACAACAAATGGCTATGCTTCTGTTGTTTTTGCCGTTTGTTTTTTACTCGACATTATTATCCGTTATTATATTTAAACATGAAAGATCTTATCATACCAGCAAAAAAAAGAAATTATATTAAAGGAGACCCAGAAATAACTTGGTCTTTTCTTGAACCTATTTTTAACGAACTAAAAAACAGAAAAATAAATTCTGTTGAAGAGTTGGAACAATGGTTACTCGATAAAAGTGAAGTTGAAGCTTTATTAGAAGAGAATTTTGCATGGAGATACATCAAAATGACTTGTGATACGAATAATGAAATACTTGTTAAAGATTTCCAATATTTTGCCACAGAAATTGAGCCCAAAATTGCTCCAATCGTTAATGATCTAAATTTAAAACTGATCGAAAGTCCTTTTATTGACAAATTAGACGAGGATAAATACTTTGTTTATTTAAGAGGAATAAAAAAATCCTTGGAATTATATAGACCAGAAAACATAGAACTTTTTACAAAGCTTCAAATTGCTCAACAAAAATATCAAGCCATAACTGGAGCAATGAGTATCGTTTACAAAGAAAAAGAATACACATTAGAACAAGCTTCTAATTTTCTTAAAGATACAGATAGAGGCGTTAGAGAAGAAGTTTGGAAACTAATTCAGGATAGAAGATTAGCTGATAAAGATGAGTTAAATATTTTATTTGATGAGCTCATTGAATTAAGGCATCAAGTAGCCCTAAATGCTGGATTTGAAAACTATAGAGATTACGCATTTCAATCATTAGGTAGATTTGATTATACACCTCAAGACTGCTATGATTTCGCAAACGCTATTGAGCATGAAATTGTTCCAATTTTAAGAAAAAAAGCAGAAGAAAGAACAAAGGCTTTAAATTTAGATAAATTAAAACCTTGGGATACAGAAGTAAATGTGGATGGTAAACCTGCTTTAAAGCCATTTTCTAATGGTGAAGATTTAATTGATAAAAGTATCGCTTGTTTTAAAGCAATTGATGCTTCCTTAGGTGAGAAATTAGAAATAATGAAGGCCAATAATCTTTTTGATGTTGAAAGCAGATTAGGCAAAGCACCTGGAGGCTATAATTACCCACTAGCAGAAACTGGCGCCCCATTTATTTTCATGAACTCTGCAAATTCATTTAGAGATTTAACTACTATGGTTCATGAAGGTGGACATGCCATTCATACTTTTCTAACTTCTAATTTAGAACTAAACGATTTTAAACATTGTCCTTCTGAAGTCGCAGAATTAGCCTCTATGAGTATGGAATTAATTTCAATGGATAATTGGGATAAATTTTTCTCTACTCAAGAAGATTTAATTAGAGCAAAAAAAGAACAATTAGCAGATGTGCTTAAAACTTTACCGTGGGTGGCGGTAATTGATCAATTTCAACATTGGATTTATACAAACCATGGTCATACCGCAGCAGATAGAGCCGTAGCTTTTAAACAAATTTATACCCGATTTGGCGGAGGTTTCGCAGATTGGGAAGGATTGGATTTACAATTTTCAAATATTTGGCAAAAGCAACTTCATTTATTTGAAGTTCCATTTTATTATATTGAATATGCTATCGCACAATTAGGCGCAATTGCTGTTTGGAAAAATTACAAAAACGACCCAACAACAGGATTACAAAATTATCTAAATGCCTTAGCATTAGGTTATACGAAGCCTATGAACAAAATTTATGAAACAGCTGGAATTGAATTTAATTTTAAAGCTGATTATGTAAAAGAGTTATCAAGTTTTGTAACATCCGAATTAGATAAACTAGAAGCATAATTTCAGTTCCAAGTATTTTTTTTATGTTTGAAAAATAGAAATAAGCACGATGTTAAATAACCTATTCAGAAAAAAATCCATTTCCAAAATTCTTCAAGATGCTGAAGGTGGCCATGGCGATCATGAGCATTCATTAAAAAAAACACTTGGTGTTAGAGATTTAACAACTTTTGGAATTGCTGCAATTATTGGTGCAGGAATATTTAGTACCATAGGAAAAGCGAGTGCAGACGGAGGGCCAGCAGTAGTATTTCTATTCATATTTACTGCCATTGCTTGTAGTTTCGCTGCTTTTGCTTATGCTGAATTTGCATCTATGGTTCCTGTTTCTGGAAGTGCTTATACTTATTCTTACGTTGCATTTGGCGAATTAATAGCCTGGATTATTGGCTGGTCCCTGATTATGGAATACAGCATTGGTAATATCACTGTTGCCATTTCATGGTCTGATTATTTTACCAGTTTACTCTCCTCCATACACATCCCCCCTTTGGGGATAGAAGGTATTCATTTACCTGATTGGATGACCATGGATTATTTAACAGCTTATAATGGTCATAAACATGCTGAAGCTTTAATAAGCGCTGGAAAAGATATCTCGAACTTAGATGATGCAACAAGAATTGCAAATAACGCTTGGGTTACAGCTCCTCAAATTGGTAATTTTCATATCGTTGCCGATCTTCCTGCATTAGGTATTATAATTTTAATTACCTGGCTAGTTTATAGGGGAATGAAAGAAAGTAGAAATGCAAGTAATGCCATGGTTATTGTAAAATTAGCAGTAATTCTATTGGTTCTTGCTGTTGGCGTTTTCTATATTGATACTGCAAACTGGGATCCATTTGCACCAAACGGCATTTCAGGCATTCTAAAAGGCGTATCGGCAGTTTTCTTTGCTTATATAGGTTTTGATGCTATTTCTACAACAGCTGAAGAATGTAAAGACCCTCAGAGAGATTTACCGCGCGGAATGATGTGGGCAATTGTAATCTGTACAATCTTATATATAGCCATTGCCTTAGTTTTAACAGGAATTGTGCCTTATCATACCTTAGCTGTTGGTGATCCACTTGCTTTTGTTTTCGATAAGATCGATTTAAAAATAATGAGCGGAATTATTGCTGTAAGTGCAGTTTTTGCCATGGCTAGTGTTTTATTAGTATTCCAAATGGGACAACCACGTATTTGGATGAGCATGAGTAGAGATGGATTACTTCCTAAAAAATTCTCTAAAATACATCCTAAATATAAAACACCTTCTTTCGCTACTATTGTAGTTGGTTTTGTAGTTGCTGTTCCTTCATTATTCATGAATCTAACTATCGTTACTGATTTATGTTCTATAGGTACTCTATTCGCTTTTGTAGTAGTTTGTGCTGGTGTATTGGTTTTACAAAACAGACCAGATGTTAAAAGAGGAAAATTCAAAATACCTTATGTAAATAGTAAATACGTTATTCCCATTTTACTTATTGGTTCACTAATATTAGCATTTACTCAATTTAAAGAAGAAACAAATGCATTTATTTTTAATACTCCAGTAAATGTTCAACCCGTTGATTTAGTAACCAGCCTAAACGACCAAGAATTAAACACAATTAAACAAGAAATTTCAGTTTTTTCTAATGGAGAAGTAGACATTAATGTATTAGATACTGAAGCATTTCTAAGTAGCTTATCACCAGAAGAATATCATAATTTTATTGAACAGTCAGCTATTGATAATTCAAAAAAAATAAGCTCAGGTTGGGATTTATTTCAACATAAAATCCCAATGTGGATTTTTATACTTGTAACCTTAATTATTACCTTTTATTGTATTACTAAAAACTTATCATTAATCCCTGTATTGGGCTTGTTAAGCTGTTTTTACATGATGTGTGAATTAGGAATTAGCAATTGGATAGGATTTGGAATTTGGTTAATCGTGGGATTAATTATTTACTTCTTCTATGGTTACAAGAAAAGTAAATTAGCTACTCAAGAATAAGTAATAAAATTTATTACCGAGAATAAAAAAGCCCCAAAAAAATATTTTTGGGGCTTTTTTAATGCTAAATTATTAAGGATTTATCCCTTAAACTGGTAATCTTTTTAACTCTATATCATCTGGAGTAACAAAGATTAATGGAACTTTTTCTACATCAACATAACTACTGTCTAGTCCAAATGAACGTTCTTCTGATAAGGATAACTTCTTTAATATGAAATAATAATCCATTATAAACTTTTCATAAAAACTAAGTCTGGTAAATTTGGCAAGATGCTTTTCTAATAATACAAACCTAAAGTCGCCAGCAATTTTATGTTTATTTAATGAAGTATATTGACTAGTTATATCAACTTCATTATTTCTAACTAAATCTTCTACTACCTTTCTATACAACAAATTAACACTTTGCTCAACTCTAAATCCTAATCTAAAATCTATTCTAATTAATTTCCCAGGAATTAAAAACTCAACTTTATATTCTCTAGTATATGGTTCATCTACAACATCAACATGTACCAACCAATATATATCAGCTCTTTTTGGTTCCTTTTGAATGATTGAATAAATTATTTTGTTTTCTATCTCTGTTTTAAAATTTGCACTTGTTAGGTAAACTAGCTGACTAGAATATTTTGGAACCGTAACATCATCACTTAATTCACTTATTATTTGATAATAATCTTCTATTTCAACATATTTTACAAACCTATTTTTAATTTTTCTTGCTGCATACCAACTCCACATTACCGTGAATAAAATAATACCAATTAAAACAGTTACAAAACCTCCGTGAATAAATTTTAACATGTTTGCGAATAGGAAGGATATTTCTATTGTTCCAAATACAACTACAAATATTATAATTGAATATAATGGGAACTTTCTACGCAACATAAATACAGTGATTAAGATTGTTGTTGCTATAAATGTTGCATTAATGGCTAAACCATAAGCACCTTCCATATTTCCGGAATTCCCTTTAAATATTAACACGATGATTATACAACCTACACAAAGAATCCAATTTATAGATGGTACATAAATTTGCCCCTTTTGCTCGCTTGGATAATTAATTCTAACCTTAGGCCATAAATTTAATCTTACAGCTTCAGAAATTAATGTGAAAGAACCTGTAATCATTGCCTGACTGGCAATTACTGCAGCTATAGTAGCTAAGCCTACCATCCATAACAAATATTGATCAGGTACAATATCAAAAAATGGATTAATCGATGTTGTATAATCTTTGGTTCTGTTCAACATATAAACACCTTGACCTAAGTAATTTAAGATCAACATCAACTTTACAAAAACCCAACTTACACGTATATTTTTCTTCCCACAATGACCTAAATCAGAATACAAAGCTTCGGCACCTGTTGTACATAAGAAAACACCTCCTAATATTAATAAAGCCATAGGGTGTGTTGTAATTAACTTAATAGCGTAATAAGGGTTTAATGCTTTAAATATGCTAGGATCTTCTAAAATGTAATTAAACCCGATAATGCCCAACACTAAAAACCATAAAAACATTAAAGGACCGAATAACTTACCTACCAAATTAGTCCCGAACTGCTGAATAATAAATAAAAATGCAATAATGGAAATCACAATTGGAATTACCTGTACATCAGGGAAACGTAATTGTAACCCTTCTACTGCCGAAGTAACTGTAATACTGGGTGTTATGATTCCATCAGCTAATAAGGCGCAGGCACCTACCATTGCAGGAATTACCAACCATTTTGCTCTTTTTCTAACCAGCGAATAAAGTGATAAAATACCACCCTCCCCTTTATTATCAGCACGAAGTGTTATTATAACATACTTTAACGTGGTTTGCAGGGTTAATGTCCAAATAATACACGATAAAGCCCCAAGAACCAAATCTTCCGAAATATTTCCACCACCAGTAAAAACAGTGTTAAAAATGGCCTTTAAAGTATATAATGGTGAGGTACCTATATCACCATAAACGATACCTAGGCTAATTAATAGACCGGCACCAGATAAAGAATTTAATTTGTTTTGTGAAGACACTTTAGAAATTTTAGATAAAAGTAATTATTAATTGTAACTTACAATAAAATGACAAAAAATACTTTTAATTATTTTTTTAAAAGTTTGTTGTTTTTCTTGACTTATGTGTTAAATTGTGTTAAATATAGAATTGTTGCGTTTAACATTAAATTCTTTATTTAAATATTTTTATTTTTGTTAGGCTTATGGTAAAAACCTCTACACAAAAATTTATTAAAATTATCTGCATGTCAATTATGGCTGTAGGTATTTTATTGTGTAGTTTTAACGGTTTTGCACAAAAATCTGACACCATTATTTTACCTGTAAAATCTAAACTAAAACCAGTTTCAAGAGCCCCTGAGATTAAAGCTAATATTCCAGTTTATAAAGCGCCTTCTCAATATAAAAGTTTTAGCACAATTACACCTACAAAAACTGTTGCCAAATCTGATAAAATTCTTAGTATTGTTAAAATTTTTCCTAATCCTATTACAGATCAAGTAAGTATAAATTTTAAACTAGAGAAAGATGTTCAAGTTTCTATTAGAATTATGGATCAGCTAGGTAATAATGTAGTAACATTGATGGATGAAAAGCTTTCAGCAGGTGATTTAACCAAGAATTTTAGACTTCCAAAAAAATTAAACACAGGCATGTATTATTTACGTGTTATTGCTGGTCCTGAAAGTATAGCTAAACGTATTTCAGTATTGTAATCCCTTGTTTGTTTTTGTAGATTTGGCTAAGCAATAAGCCAATTTATAAAAATGAAAGTAATAGCAATAGGAAGGAATTATGCAGAACATGCTAAAGAGCTAAATAATGCAATCCCAGAATCTCCAGTAATATTTTTAAAACCAGATACCGCAGTTACTAAAGATAATAAACCATTTTATATTCCAGATTTTAGTCAAGATATTCACTTCGAATTAGAAATTGTATTGAAAGTGTGCAAGGAAGGGAAATCGATCTCTGAAAAGTTTGCTCATAAATATTTCGAAGAAATTGGGCTTGGTATTGATTATACTGCCAGAGACATACAAACTAAACAAAAGAATGCCGGTTTACCTTGGGAATTAGCAAAAGCTTTTGATGGGTCTGCAGCCATTAGTAAATTTAAACCTATCACAGATTTCCCTAATCTTTACGACTTAAATTTTCAACTAAAACAAAATGGTGAATTAAAACAAAATGGAAATACAAAAGATTTAATATTTTCATTTGAAAAAATCATTTCTTTCGTTTCTAAATATATAACTTTAAAGAAAGGCGACTTAATATTTACAGGTACTCCTGCAGGTGTTGGCAAAGTAAATATTGGCGATATACTCCAATGTTATTTGGAGAATGAAGAAATGTTAAACATTGAAATTCGCTGATGATAAAAATCTATTTAAGTGTTTTAATTAATATAATAATCTTAAATATTTCATTTGGTCAAGAAATAATTTCTGGAACTCAATACCCATTTCCAAATTTCAGGTCCCCTTTAAATATCAATCCCCCTTCAAATGCTGGAAGTTTTGGAGAATTGAGGGCTCAACATTTTCATACTGGAGTAGATTTTGGAACAAATAAAGTCGAAGGCCATCCTGTTTTCGCTGTAGAAGATGGTTATATTTCCAGAATTAGAATTCAAAGTGGAGGTTTAGGTTATTCTATATATATTAATCACCCTAATGGATACACATCAGTTTATGCTCATTTACAAAAGTTTACTCCTTCTTTAAACTCCAGAGTAAAATCTGAGCAATATAAAATTAAAAGTTATGAGGTCGATTTAAAGCCTAAAGCTCATGAACTCCAAATTACCAAAGGAACTTTAATTGGTTATTCTGGAAATACTGGCAGTTCTGTGGGACCTCATTTGCATTTCGAAATTAGAGATACAAAATCGGAAGAACCTATAAACCCTAATTTTTTCGGAATTAAGGTAGCCGACAATGTCAAACCTACCATTTCAGGATTATACATTTATGAATTAAACGGGAAGCCATTTACCGAAGCAACACCCAAAATAGCATATTCAGTTATTGGTCAAAATGGAGTTTATACGCTAAAATCTAATTCAGAAATTAACATTTTCGGCGAAATAGGTTTTGGAATAATTGCTACTGATAAACATTCTGGAATATCAGGATTAAATGGTGTTTACTCTGTAATTTTAGAGGTGGACAATGAAATTGTATTCAAATCAATTTTCGAACGATTAAATTTCAATTACAGTCGATCTCTCTTTTCTTACATTGATTATCCGTTAAAAATAAAATCTGGGATAACGGTACAAAAAAGCTTTAAAGACCCAGGAAATCCTGCAGAAATATTCGGTAATTTAATTAATAATGGAAGATTAAATTTTACCGATGGTAAAATTCATCAAATAAAATATACTGTATTAGATGCATCAGGTAATAAAAGCACATTAAACTTTAAAATTAATGCAAAACAATCAAATCAACCTTTAAAGAAGATTACTCCAGATTCTGAAGAAAGAATATTTTATTTCGATAAAAAAAATGAGTTTATAACACCAAATGTTAAAGTTCAATTAAGTGAAAATTCACTTTTCGACAATATAAATTTTCAATATAAAACCAAGTCAATACCAAACAACTCCTTTTTCTCAGTTATACATTCTATTCATAATCTGCTTACACCTGTGTTTAAAGCATTCGACTTATCAATTAAACCTGATGCATCCATTGGTGAATTTTTAAATAAAGCAGTAATTGTTAATTCGAAAGGGGTTAGTCAAGGTGGCACTATTGAAGGAGAATTTATAAAAGCTAGCGTAAAATTATTTGATGATTTCGCCATTAAAATAGACACCATAGCACCTACAGTTACACCTTTAAATATTTCTGAAGGGAAAAACATGAAAGGAATTTCAAAAATTTCCTTAAAAATTAAGGATAATTTATCAGGTATTAAAAACTATAATGGGTATATTGACGGGAATTGGGTTTTAATGGAATATGACGCAAAATCAACTAATATTTGGCACGTATTCGACAAATTAAGTCCAGGAAAACATAAATTCGAATTAGTTGTAGAAGATATGAAGGGGAACATCAAATTTTACACAGTAAATTTTATTAGATAAGTTTATAAAAATATAATATGAGTGAAAAGATAAATTTAAAAATTGGCGATAAAGCTCCTGGCTTCTCGGTTAACGATCAGGATGGGAATGTTATAAATCTTAAAGATTATCAGGGTAAGAAGGTATTATTGTATTTTTATCCAAAAGATAATACACCAGGATGTACTGCCGAGGCTTGCAGTTTCCGAGACAATTACGCAGAATTAATTGCTAAAGGAATTGTTGTATTAGGTGTGAGTGTAGATGACGAAAAATCACATAAAAAATTTATCGATAAATTCAGTCTTCCATTTCCATTATTAGCAGATGTTAATCATGAAATAGTAGAAGCTTATGAAGTTTGGGGAGAAAAATCTATGTATGGAAAAAAGTATATGGGTATTACGAGAAAATCATTCCTTATAAATGAAAATGGCTATATTGAACAAATAATAGATAAAGTGGACACAAAAAATGCAAGTGCTCAAGTTTTAGATTTGCTTAAATAAAATGAAACATAGTATAAAAGAATTAGAAAATATAGCTACCGTAGTTAGAAGAGATATTGTCCGTATGGTACATGGATGTCAATCTGGACATCCAGGTGGTTCATTAGGTTGTACCGATTTCATGACAGCATTATATTTTGATGTGATGAACCATAATCCGGAGTTTAAAATGGATGGAAAAGGTGAAGATGTATTTTTTCTTTCAAATGGTCATATTTCGCCTGTATGGTATAGTGTTTTAGCGAGAAGCGGTTATTTCCCAGTAAAAGAATTAGCTACTTTTAGAAAGTTAAATTCGAGATTACAAGGTCATCCAACCACTCATGAGAAACTGCCAGGAATTAGAGTAGCATCAGGGTCTCTCGGACAAGGATTATCGGTTGCAATAGGGATGGCGATAGCAAAAAAAATGGATAATGAATCTAACTTGGTTTTCGCCTTATTAGGTGATGGAGAATTACAGGAAGGCCAGAATTGGGAAGCTGCAATGTTTGCACCACACAATAGTGTGGATAATTTAATCTGTACAATAGATTATAATGGACAACAAATAGATGGCCCAACCGAAAGAGTTTTATCATTAGGAAACCTTGAAGAAAAATTTAAATCTTTTGGATGGCATGTTATTACTTCGAATGGTAATAATATGGACGACATTGTGAAAGCACTTCATTATGCAAAATCATTAGCTTTTAAAGGAAAGCCAATAATGAATATCATGAGTACTGAAATGGGATATGGAGTTGATTTTATGGTTGGTTCACACAAATGGCATGGAGTTGCTCCTAATGATGAGCAGCTACAAGCAGCTTTAAATCAATTAACATCAACAGAAAACGATTATTAAGAAATCCTTAACATAGAATTTGTGAAAAAATATACATATACAGAAAAAAAAGATACACGTTCAGGTTTTGGAGAAGGACTACATGAAGTTGCCAAAAAGAACGAAAAAGTAGTAGCACTATGTGCTGATTTGGTAGGATCTTTAAAAATGGATGCATTTATTAAAGAGTTCCCTGAGAGATTTGTACAAGTTGGTATTGCTGAAGCAAATATGATTGGTATTGCTGCTGGATTAAGCATTGCAGATAAGATTCCTTATACCGGAACATTTGCAAATTTTTCTACTGGTAGAGTTTATGATCAAATAAGACAATCTGTAGCCTATTCAGGCAAAAATGTGAAGATTTGCGCTTCTCATGCCGGACTAACGTTAGGTGAAGATGGTGCAACACATCAAATCTTGGAAGACATAGGTCTGATGAAAATGCTACCTCACATGGTAGTAATTAATCCATGTGATTTTAATCAGACTAAAGCTGCTACAATTGCGATTGCAGATTACGATGGACCCGTTTATTTAAGATTTGGAAGACCAGCAATTCCAGTTTTTACAGACCCTAATCAGAAGTTTGAAATAGGAAAAGCATGGATGGTAAATGAAGGCAAAGATGTAACTATAATCGCTACAGGACATATGGTTTGGAAAGCAATTGAAGCAGGTGAAGAATTAGAAAAAATGGGGATCGATGCAGAAATAATTAATATTCATACCATAAAACCATTAGATGAAGAAGGTATTCTTAAATCTGTGAAAAAAACTGGCTGTGTGGTAACTTGTGAAGAACATAACAAGTTTGGTGGTTTGGGTGAAAGTGTAGCTCGATTATTAACTACTGAATACCCAGCTCCGCAAGAATTTGTAGCAGTTAATGATAGTTTTGGTGAAAGTGGAACGCCAGATCAGTTAATGGCAAAGTACGGACTTGAGTCTAGTAACATTGTTGATGCAGTAAAAAAAGTAATTAATCGTAAAAATTAATTTCTTAATTTTCGGAATGGCAATGGAAGACTCAGACATTTTAAATCAATTTCTAGATGAAAAAACTAAAAGTAATGGGTTCAAATTGCTTTTAGAAAAATATCAGCAAAAAATTTATTGGCATATTCGTCGTATGGTGATCAATCATGATGATGCCGACGACCTTGTTCAAGATACATTCATTAAAGTTTGGAAGAATATAGAGAAATTCAGAAGCGATTCACAGCTATACACTTGGATTTATAGGATTGCAACTAATGAATGTATCACTTTCTTAAATCGAAAGAAAATGAAAGGCAGTACTTCTCTGGATGAAGTAAGTACTGAATTAATGGATAATTTAAAAAGTTCAGAATACTTTGATGGCGATAAACTTCAAAGGAAATTACAATATGCCATTTTAACTTTACCAGAAAAACAGCGTCTAATTTTTAACATGAAATATTTTGATGATTTAAAATACGAAGAAATTGCAGATGTAACAGGTACGAGTGTAGGTGCTTTAAAAGCCTCTTATCATATTGCTTCAAAAAAAATCGAGAGTATTTTATTAAATGATGAAATTACTTTTTAAACCTTTTTGATTTAATTCTATCAAAAGAAACATAATGGATAATCAAGAACATAAGGATTGGGAAATTGAATTTGATTTTTTAGCAAAAATGCCTAAAAACAATTCTTTTGTAACGCCTGATAATTTCTTCAAAGATAGTGCTGAGCAAATAATTACTCAACAAACTATTTTAAATTATCATTCGAATCCTATGGATGCTTTTAAAACACCAGCTGGATTTTTTAATTCACAAAAAGAAAATATAGAAAGAAAAATAGAAATGTTGGAATCCCCATTAAATGTGGGCGGTTTTAAAGTTCCTTCAAACTATTTTGACGAATTAAGCTCTACTTTAATCAATAAAGTAGAAAACACTAAACCTTCAAAAAACAAACTATTAAGAATTTGGACTTCAGATTTCATGAAGTACGCAGCCGCAGCTTGTTTCATCTTAATTACGGCCACTGCTCTACTTTACGATAATAAAGAATATGAAGTTATTAACACTAAACAATCAGCAGCTTATTTTTCAGATAATGATCTTTATTATATAGATGAGCAAATGATTATAGATCATATAGATTTATCTTCAAGTGAAGACTTAAGTAATAATTTATCTTCAGCAGATGCTGAAAATTACATTTTAAATAATTACTCTACGAGTGAACTCATTGAAGAATATCATTAGTAACACACAAATTGAAGGAATAGGTCCCATGAAAAAATTAATATTAATATTTGCTGTAATAGCGTTACCACTATTGGCAGGTGCTCAACATTCTTCTAGAAATGGTGATGTTGAATCTTTTAAAATTGCTTGGATTACAGAAAAATTAGATTTGTCTGCTGAAGAAGCTAAAATATTTTGGCCAATTTATAATGACTATAATCGAGAGTTGAATACTCTTAGAAAAAATCACGCAAATAAATTAATCAGTTTTAGAAAGATTACTGAAATTAATGAGTTATCAGATGCAGAAGTTCAAATCCTGATCACCAGTGAATTAGATTATAAACAAAGAGAAGTAAATATCGAAAAAAGATACTACGAAAAATTTAAGTCTTCTCTTCCAATAAAAACTTTAGCAAAATTTTATAGAGCTCAAGAAACTTTCAAAAAAGAACTCTTAAACAGATATCGCCCTAGAAATTAGAATCGATAACTTAATATAATATTAAATGCTCTAGGCGGAATTTGATATTGTATTTTTCGTTTCATAAACTCCTGAATATCCCAATAAACATATTCAGTTCCATTTAAAATATTAAAGGTTTTAAATGTAAAATCCAATCGCTTATTTATTTGAGAGCGACCTATTAAATTTATCAAAGGCCTAACTCTATTCTTGTCTCGGCTAATTTTATACAATGAGCTTTCAATAGCAATTGATGAAACTTTATTCAGTTTTAAATGAATTTTGATATTGTTATCTATATTTAAATTAGAATTTTTATTGTGATTGGAAACCGCGCTTACTGTCCTGAATAAAACACTCGATTGAAATTGAATAAAGCTATTGAAAGTACTTTTATAAGTTATTTTCTGCTGTTTATTACTAATAGTGTATAAATCCGATTTATTATTAAAACTCAAAATATAATTTCCTTTATTATAGTTAAAATCCAATATTAAAGTTCCATTTAAAGGCTGTAGATATTTACTTAAACTACTATTAATATAAAGTGAACCTAGAGGTGGATTAATGCTTTTATTCATAAAAAATTCAGCATTACTATAAATGACTTCCTCCCTTAAAGTTTGCTTTTTATTAGAGTAAAGGAGATTAAAAAACACTATAAATTGATTATATAAATTGGAATATAAATAATTAAACTTCCAACCAGAAAAATTTTGTAAGCCATCGCCTTCCCATCCAGAGGTATTCATGTTAAAATCAATCCTATACGGAATTGGCATTATATCTAAATTTTCGTACGGAGAATTTTCAGTATAAAAGCCAGCTTGGAACTTATGATTTAAATGAGGCTTATAAACAAGATCTATATTGAAATTTGCTCTAAACCCATTAAATCCCAATTTTTTATCTATATTTAATCTTCTACTACTTAGAAAATACTTAAGGTCCAAGTTGCTTTCTGCAATAATCTTAGAGAACTTTATATTTCTGTAATAATTTAACGTATGAATAATTCTGTTTAATTGAAATGAAGACTTTCCATTTAAATTATCAAAATAAAAAAATGTGTTATGGCTAGAACTGCGGAAATTATATCCTATTGTCTGATGCTGATTACTCCATTTTTTAATGTTCTTTAAATCAACACTATTCAAATAAACACTTTGTGAATAATTTTGACCTGAATCAATTAATGTAAATCTACCCCTATTCTCAGAATAATTTGCTTCACCCTTTATTGTCCAAATCTGAGCATCTTTATTTTTATAGATCCATTCCATATTTGAATTCATATAAAAATCATGATTTTTAAGTTTTATTTCTGTAAACGTATTCCTAGATGATATCAATTGATTGTAATTGTCTTTAAATATTCCTCCATCTATATTCATTTCTATACTAGAAAAGTTATTTTGAATTCGTTTATATTTAAGAGAATTTATTAGAGATAAATTATTATTAACATTATCTCTTCTATTTAACAAATTGAACGCTGAACTTTTTAAATCTTCAATTTCCATAGAAATAGAATTCATTTCCTTTAATAATCTACCATCAAGATTCAAACTCAATTTACCACCATTTTTCATGTTTAATATTGAGTTGCTTGAAACCAAATTGCTTTTTAATAGAGAGAGATTATCTTGTGCATAATTTTCAAATGTGGATTTTGAAAAAATTGGATTAACATAGAGATGATTTTTTTCAGAAACTTTCAAATGAGATTCATCAAAATGAGGTTGGCTATCCCATCCAACAATATTTACATATTTATTAGATCCAAAACTCATGTTTTCATAATCTAAACCGATCTTGCTTAAATTTCCAATATCCAATGCACCAGCATGAATGAATTTATTCTTGTAATCCTCTTTTATTTGTAAATCAATTACTACATCCTTAGAGTTCAAAAAGCCTTTTAATATTGGATTTTCAATATAATTTTCTGAAACTATTAATTCATTAAAATAATTCGCTGGAATCTTTTTTAAAGCCATTTCCATATTGGAATTGAAAATATCATCACCTTCAATTAAGATTTTTGAAACACTTTTACCTTTAAAATAAACCTTTCCGTTTTGTAAACTCAACCCTGGCAATTTATTAATGACTGATTCTAATCGATCAGATCCATATAATAAACCATCTAAATTATATATAGTTGAATCGCCCTTAATTTGAATCATATTTGGTTTAGAATAAATAATTGAGTCAATCTTTATAATAATTGATCTCAATCTTATGATTAAAGTATCTTTAAAATCATATTCCTTAAAACTTAAAATAAAGGAGGTGTCAAAAAAGTCGATAGCTTTAGCTTCTATAACTTTATCCTTTAATTCTGCCAAAATTAATTTAAACTCGCCTTTTAGGTTAGTATTGACTTTTTCTGAACCTCCCCCATTTATGTCCTTAAAATAAATATCCACTGCGGATATTCGATTGTTGTATTCATCAATCACAATTCCATTTAAAACCTTATTATTTAAATTCATTGATTGTTGCGCATTCAATTGGAAACAACAAAAAAATAAAACTGAAAAACATCTAATTTTCAAATAATGATCGTTCAAGCACATGAAATTTTGATTTAGAACTTATTTGAAACAATTTTGACCCACCAGAATTCGACGCCAAATATTTAGTCAATTGGTTTAATTTCTTTTTAAACTTATTGACATAATTCATTTGAGTAAGCTTGGTTTTTTCATCGGGCTTTTGAAAATCAACTTGGGATTCTACAATCTCTTGAGCAATAATTTGTAGCTCATTATCATGTTCCAATACCTCAAGAATTAATCCTGGTAATCCAGATAATTTCCATGGACCATAACCCTCTGGTAATTGATTTGCAAACCAGGCTGTATAAACTCTTCCTCTAAATTCGCCAACTGCTTTATGGCACTCATAGCCCAATATTAATTTGGTTGTATTGAAATCGATAACCCAGTTTATACTTAACATCTCGTCGATAACTAATACTGGTTGAGTTAATAAAAACTCGCGGTTATAATAAAAACCCTTTTCATAATCGCCATAATACAAGAATCCCTTCTCGTCCCTAAGCTTTACCCTTTCAAAGTTAAGATCGGTAATGGGAGATTGATCCGTAGCTTTAGTTTGACCATATTTATAAAGAGTGTGTTGACCATTAATTAATAATTCAGCATAATTAGTGTCCAATTGATTATTGAAATTTGTTATTTGAAGGTATTTTACAACCCTATTTTGGGCTAAAATTGGCGAGTACCAGCCAACCATAAATAGGCACGGAATTATGAACTTAAACCTACAAGAATAAGTTAAGTATGCTATTGTTTCAATAGCATACTTCAAGTTTAACGATTTCACTTAACTCCCTTTATTGCACTGGTAACATCACTAAGAATTTGATTGGCTATCTTTTTACCAGATTTAGCAATTTCTGCACAAGATCCAGTAACACTAACCTCAATTTCAAACTCAACAATTCCTACATTTACTGACCCCTTTACAGTAATTGTACAATTCAACTGAACATTTGGTACATTATTCTGGATGAATTCTTCTACCTTCTGCTCAATTTCCGCAGTGGTTAATGCATCAATACTTCCTAAATCCAAGATAAATTCTGTTTGGCTTTTAAGTTTTTCTAAACCCAAATTACTTGTTAAAGTTTTTGCACTTCCTTCACTCACCGTAATTGCAACTATTGCAATTAACATCATTACAACTTTTTTCATAATTTTTATTTTAAATTAAATTTATTAATCTAAAATTACTATAATTGTTTTTTAAAAACGATTATATTCTTAAACAACTATAAATTCAGCCTGAAAAGGCTGCTTTTAAGCATTAATTATTAATTAACATGAATACACTTTACTTAAAAGAGAGCTTATCAACAAGAAGATTATGGAAAATAGACCCCGAAGAGATCATATTTATAGAAAGCGATGGTCATTTTTTGAAAATCACCTATACTGAAGGCACAATTTCAATTTTAAAAAGTATAAAAGATCTACTTGAAATACTTAATTCATTTACTTATTTCCACCGCATTCACCGATCTTATATTATTTCAGAACGTTTTATTTTGTTTATAGACCAATATAATGTTCAATTAAAAAATGATATTAAAATACCGATTGGCAAAACATATAGATCTTCATTTTTAAGTAGAATTTTAAATCAGCATTAAACTTTATATTCAATGCCATTAGATAATACGTAAATTTGCATATGCTTACTAATAGACAATTGTTTCTACATCATAATGCTCAAACGAGTGATTCACCTTTATTACTTGAATTTAAAAGAGCATCTGGAGTTTGGATTTATGATATAAATGAAAAACCCTACATGGATTTAATTGCTGGAATAGGTGTAAGCAACCTAGGTCATTGCCATCCAAATGTAGTTAATGCTGTTAAAAACCAAGCTGAGACTTATATGCATTTAATGGTTTATGGCGAATATATACAAAATCCGCAAGTACAATTAGCGACCCTTTTAACTGCTCAACTACCCTCAAATTTAGATTCGTGTTATTTTGTTAATTCAGGAGCAGAAGCAGTTGAAGGGGCCATGAAGTTAGCAAAGCGTGTTACAGGTAGAAAGGAAATAATTTCTTGTAAAAATGCCTATCATGGTAGCACACAAGGGGCATTAAGTTTAATGTCTACTGACTATTTTAAAACTAATTTCAATCCACTTCTTCCAAATATAAATCATATTACTTTCAATGATTTTAACGATTTAGATAAAATAACTGAAGAAACAGCGGCCGTATTTATTGAGCCAGTACAAGGAGAAGCTGGAATTAGACCAGCAAAACAGGACTATTTAGTGGCATTAAGAAAAAAATGTAACGAAACAGGAACCTTATTGGTTTTTGATGAAATTCAAACTGGATATGGAAGAACAGGACATTTATTCTGTTTTCAAAAATACAATGTAATTCCCGATATACTCTTATTAGCAAAAGGAATTGGTGGAGGTATGCCAATAGGCGCATTTATATCGTCTAAAACCAATATGGATACTTTCACATCCAATCCTATTTTAGGACATATCACCACTTTTGGGGGGCATCCAGTTTCATGCGCAGCTGGTTTAGCTACTTTAAAAACCTTATTATCTGAGCAAATAGTTGATACGGTGGAAGAAAAGGGTGCTTTATTTGAATCATTACTTAAACACCCTAATATTATTTCATTTAGAAGATCTGGCTTAATGATGGCAATAGAGTTTAATGATTTTAAAACCAATAAACGCATCATTGATTTATGTATTGAAGATGGAGTTATTACAGATTGGTTCTTACATTGCGACAATTCATTAAGGATTGCCCCTCCACTTATCATTACTGAAGAAGAAATAAAATATGCATGCAACATTATATTGAAGCATATTGATTCCATAAATTAATTTTATCCATAAAAAATCCCTGATAGTAAAAACTATCAGGGATAATATTTATCAATCTAAATCTTACTAAAGATTATAATTGTTGATCTAATTTACCAGCTAAAACAGATTTAGGTACTGCACCAACTTGTTTATCTACAACTTCACCATTCTTAAAATATAATAAAGCAGGGATATTACGAATTCCAAATTGAGTAGAAATTTGAGGGTTGTTATCTACGTTAACTTTACCTATAATAGCTTTGCCTTCATACTCTTTTGAAAGATCATCAACAATTGGACCTACCATTCTACATGGACCACACCATTCTGCCCAAAAATCAACTAGGACAGGTTTATCTGATTTTAATACAACTTCCTCGAAGTTTGCGTCTGTAATTTCTAAAGCCATAATTTTTAATTTATCTTCAAATATATAATCAAATCTAATACCACTTTACAAATGGTGTCATTTTTACATTAATTTAACTTGTAATTTACAAAATTTAGTTTACCCAATGAATCTAAAAATTGATTATTTGGGTTAATCTTCAACCCTTTAGATGGAAGTTCCAACTTCAAGGAATTTTCTCTGTCATAAACCTCAAAATCTAATCTACAATCTTGCTTTTCAGTGTTTTCCTTATTCTCCTCCAAAATTTCATGAATAGCAGTCATAAACTCATCATTAATATCCTCAATTTGAACTTGGATAGTAATGCTTTTTGTCATCTTATCTCTTAATTCAGATAATAAGTTGATGGTTGAAATTTTAAATTCCCAATCTCCAGTTTTACCAAATCTTTCACCTACTCGACCGGTTATTCTTAAAAAATACCCTTCTGTTAAGTATTGTTTAAACTTAATAAAATCATCCCCAAACAAGGCCAATTCGCAAGAATCATCGTAATCCTCAAAAACAAAAGTACCAAAAGGTTTTCCTGTTTTTGTTATTCTTTGTGATGCTGATACCACTAATCCGCCGACTACTAGTTCTTTGTTTTTAAGTTGTTCAAACTCCAACATTAACTCTTCATCCTGATCTCCAGACCTTACTTTATTTATAATATTTAGGTGCTTTACAGAATTAGCGCAATAGTGAAGAAGTTCAAATCTATAATTATCTAAAGGGTGGCCTGACAAAAATATTCCAATCGCATCTTTTTCATATTTCAATCTATCTAGTAACCCCCATTCAGGACAAACTGGCATTTGAGGCTCCAAAATTAAATCGGCCTTAGAGCCTCCAAATAGAGATCCTTGAGATGTGGCATCATTATTTTGAAAGTCATTAGAATATTTAATCAGTTTTTCAATACCATTTAATTTATCATTTGGGCCAACATAAAAATATTGAGCCCTATGGAATCCAAATGCATCAAAAGCTCCACTATAAACAAAACTCTCGTATGCCTTTTTATTTACAATCCTCGTATTTGATCGCTTAGCGAAATCGAATAAATTTTTATAATTACCATTTTCGCGTTCACTTATTATACTTTCAACCGCCTTATCTCCTACTCCTTTTACTGCAGAAAGTCCAAATCTTACTTCTCCATTGCTATTTACAGAGAATTTCAAATCAGATTCATTTACATCTGGCCCCAATACCTTAACGCCCATTTGCCTACACTCTTCCATAAAGAAAGCCACTTGCTTAATGTCGCTCATATTATTGGATAATACAGCTGCCATATATTCTGCCGGATAATTGGCTTTTAAATAGGCCGTTTGATAGGCTATCCATGCATAACAAGTAGAGTGCGATTTATTAAAAGCATAAGAAGCGAATGCTTCCCAATCTTTCCAAATTTTTTCCAAAGCAGTTTTAGAATGCCCGTTATTTATTGCTTGCTCAATAAACTTTGGTTTCATTTTATCGAGTACATCCTTTTGCTTTTTACCCATTGCCTTACGCAATTGATCGGCTTCACCCTTTGTAAAATTAGCCAGTTTTTGAGATAAAAGCATTACCTGCTCTTGATAAACGGTAATACCATATGTATCCTTTAGATATTCCTCACAAGCATCTAAATCATATTTAATCTCCTCTTCGCCATTTTTTCTTCTAATAAATGAAGGAATATATTCTATAGGTCCTGGTCTATAAAGCGCATTCATGGCAATAAGATCATCGAACACAGTAGGTTTAAGTTCCTTCATGTATTTTTGCATTCCGGGCGACTCATATTGGAAAATACCTACTGTTTCTCCTCTTTGGAATAATTCGTATGTTTTTTGATCATCTATTGGAAATAAATCCGGATTTAACTGAATTCCGTGCCTTAGTTTTACCAAGCTTACTGTATCTTTAATAAGGGTTAGCGTTTTTAACCCCAAAAAGTCCATCTTTAGTAAGCCCGCACTTTCTACCACAGAGTTATCAAACTGAGTTACAAATAAATCAGAATCCTTTGCCGTTGCAATAGGAACAAAATTTGTAATATCATCTGGTGTTATAATAACGCCACAAGCATGAATTCCTGTATTTCTCAAGGAACCTTCTAGAACAATTGCCTTTTCAATAATTTCAGAACCTAAGTTTCCTGCCTTTGATAATGATTTTAATTCTAAAACCTTTTCATGTTCATCTGGTCGTAAAGACGATTTTAATTCCTTTTCATCCAATGAAAAAATCTTTGCCAATTTCATATTCGGAATAAGCTTGGCTATCTTATCCGCTTCAAACAATGGCAAATCTAAAACCCTAGCTGTATCTCTTATTGAAGATTTTGCAGCCATAGTTCCATAAGTAATAATTTGAGCTACTTGATTGGACCCATATTTTTGAATAACATAATCCATTACCCTACTTCTTCCCTCGTCGTCGAAATCGATATCAATATCGGGCATAGAAACCCTATCTGGATTTAAAAAACGCTCAAATAGAAGATCATATTTTAAAGGATCTATATTGGTAATTTTTAAGCAATAAGCAACCACAGAACCCGCAGCAGAACCCCTTCCAGGGCCAACAGAGACATCCATCTTTCTAGCTTCTGCTATAAAATCTTGTACAATTAGAAAATAGCCAGGATAACCTGTCCGTTCAATGGTATTTAACTCAAAATCTATTCTTTCGATAATTTCTGGAGTTAAATCATTGTACCTCTCCTTTGCTCCTTCGTAAGTTAAATGTCGCAAATAAGCATTTTCACCACGCTTACCGCCATCTAATAAATCTTCCTCCACTTTAAACACTTCAGGAATATCAAATTTAGGAAGCAACACCTCTCTTGCTAATTGATAAGGCTCTACCTTATCTAAAACCTCCTGAATGTTTATAATTGATTCTGGAATATCTTTAAAGATTTTCTTCATTTCGGAAGCATCCTTAAAATAATATTCGTGGTTTGGTAATCCGTATCTATAGCCTCTTCCTCGGCCTACTGGAGTTGCTAATTTTTCACCATCCTTAACACAAAGTAAAATATCATGAGCATAAGCATCTTTTTTATTTACATAGTAAGTATTATTTGTGGCTACTATTTTAACATTATGCTTCTTTGAAAAATTAAGCAATGTTGCATTTACTCTATCCTCATCTTCTTGCTCATGACGGATAATTTCAATATATAAATCGTCCTTAAATTGTTCTTTCCACCATAGTAAAGCTTCCTCGGCCTGACGTTCACCAAGATTTAATATTTTAGAAGGCACTTCGCCATATAAATTCCCGGTTAAAACAATTAGATCATCTTTATATTGCTCTATTAAAGCTCTATCTATACGAGGTACATAATAAAATCCTTTTGTATAAGCTATTGATGATAGTTTAGCTAAATTATGATATCCATTTTTATTCTTGGCAAGAAATACAATTTGGTAACCATCATCTTTTCTGGATTTATCTAAGTGATTTGTACAAACAAAAAATTCACACCCAATTATAGGTTTAATTGGTTTTTCCTCTGCAACACCTCCACTCGCAATTAGCTCATTATTTTTAGCTTCAATTTTCTTATTAAAAGCATTTACCTGACTAACAAAATGAAATGCCCCCATCATATTTGCATGGTCTGTAATTGCAACTGCAGGCATTTTTAAATCAGCCGCCGCTTTTACCAAGGCTGGAACAGAAATCGTTGATTGTAATACCGAAAACTGTGTATGATTATGTAAATGAGCAAAAGCTGCATTTTCAAACGCTGCCTTTATTTCATCGCTCTCTACATAATCTCCAGAAAATTGCTGACTTGCCTTTTTCTTATATTTTTCTGAGGCTGATTTTAAGTTAACATGTTTTAATCCAACTGCTGCTATAACCGTAGGATTATTTTCTAAATAGCCTTCTAAAAATGAAGTATCTACTTGTAACTCCTCTACAGAATAAGTGTTCTGGCGCAATAATTCAAAAAAGCATCTTGCAGTTGCTTCAACATCGGCCGTTGCATTGTGAGCCTCATTAAAAGGTTGATTAAATAAATACGAATGAAGCTCAGTTAAGGTAGGAAGTTTAAATTTACCACCCTTTCCTCCTGGTAATTTCAATAATGAAGCGGTAACCTCTGTACAGGTATCTAATACAATTTTGCCTTCGAATGGGTCGCCTAAACTATTTCTTAAAAACTCTGCACCCATAATATTTAAATCGAACTTAATATTTTGTCCAACTATATATTTAGACTGAGCCAAAGCTTTTTGAAATTCAACAATTACTTGATTTAAAGATTGTCCCTCAGCCATAGCCAACTCAGTAGAAATACCATGTACTCGCTCAGAATCATAAGGAATATCAAATCCCTCTGGCTTAACCAAAAAATCTTTATGATCAATTAATTTACCATTGGCATCATGTAATTGCCAAGCAATTTGAATACATCTAGGCCAGTTATCTAGATCACTTATTGGTGCATTCCAGTTTCTAGGTAATCCAGTGGTCTCAGTATCAAATATTAAAAACATTATGGTGTATTATGTGAAGTTCAACGAATCTCAAATTTAATGAATTTGGATTCTAGAACCGATTTTAGTCCGTAGAATTTTATCAACAAATAGTAATATAAAACAAAAAATCCTTACTCAATTTTATTTGAATAAGGATTTACTAAAAATTATAATTAACACTTTGAGAAAATAATTTTCTAAGTCTTAATTTGGACTATTTTTTAAAACGCAGATGCACTTTAACTATCTAATTTGAACTATTAATATGACACTCAATTATAAAGAATGTTACAATATATTTTGAAATAATTGAAGAAAAATAAATGTCGATAATTGGTTTTATATAATTTTTTTATCACAATCTATTTTTATGAAAATAAACTTCAAAAACCATTTTACTAAACAAGCATAAATATCTAACTTAGTCAGCATAATAATTTTATAACAAATTTCTATTTTAACAAATAGACGAACATAATTTAAAATAAATATGAAAATTACAGTAGTTGGAGCTGGAGCGGTTGGCGCCACTTGTGCAGACAATATTGCAAGAAAAGAATTAGCTGAAGAATTGGTTTTATTAGACATCAAAGAAGGATTTGCTGAAGGAAAGGCAATGGACATGATGCAAACCATGACTTTATTAGGTTTCGACACTAAAATTAAAGGTGTTACCAACGATTATGCACAAACAGCAGGATCGGATGTTGCTGTTATTACTTCTGGATTACCGCGCAAACCAGGAATGACTAGAGAAGAGTTAATTGGTATTAACGCTGGTATTGTTAAAGGAGTTGCTGAGAATATTTTGAAATTTTCTCCAAATGCTATTATCATAGTTATATCTAACCCAATGGATACTATGACCTATTTAGCATTAAAATCTTTAGGTTTACCTAAAAACAGAATCATTGGAATGGGTGGAATCTTAGATAGCGCTCGTTTTAAATATTATTTAAGTGTTGCTTTAAATTGCAATGCTTCAGATTTACAAGGTTTTGTAATTGGCGGTCATGGTGATACAACAATGATTCCTTTAACAAGATTAGCTACTTACCAAGGATTACCAGTTAGCAATTTATTAGATGAGGCTCAATTAGAGAAAGTAGCAGCCGACACAATGGTTGGTGGTGCAACTTTAACTGGCTTGTTAGGCACTTCTGCTTGGTATGCACCAGGTGCTGCTGGAGCTGCATTAGTAGAAGCAATTGTTCTCGATGAAAAGAAAGTCTTTACTTGCTGCGTTGCTTTAGACGGAGAATATGGTCAAAAAGACATTTGCTTAGGCGTTCCTGTTGTGATTGGGAAAAACGGATGGGAAAAAATCGTTAATTATAAATTAAATGATGCTGAGCAAGCAAAATTCAATAAAAGTGCAGAAGCAGTAAGAAATATGAATGCTGTTCTTCACGATATGAAATTAGTATAATTTTATAATCTGCGGATAGTTTAACCTATCCGCAGATTTCTCAATATGCCAATCTTCAAAATACCAATTTCTATTATTCCTTTAGACGACAAAGGAATCCATTTACTGGTTAAAATCAATATTTTTAAAAAGGAATTTACTGCTGTTTTAGACACTGGGGCATCCAGAACAGTAATTCATAGAAATATATTAGAAGAGTTTTCAAATTCAATTTCCAATAATTCTAATTTACAAGCCAATACAATTTTTAGTACTACAGATACCGTTATTGCTGAAATACCCAAATTTAAAATTGGAAGATTTTTCATTAATAATTATCAAGCTATTGGCATTGATTTAGATCCAGTTACCGAAACCTATGCCTTATTGGGTCACCCACCTATTGCAGCAATTATTGGTGGAGATATTTTAAATGATTATCAAGCTGTAATCAATTATGCTAAAGCAGAGCTAAAACTTAAGAAATAGCCTTTTACAAAGCTTAACTTAAAAAATATAGCACAAATTATTAGAATGAATATTTAGTAAGCAACAATAAGTCAAAAAAAATCCCAACTTTTAGAGTTGGGATTTTTTTTATTTAAGCATCAATTTTCGCATACTTAGCATTTCGCTCAATAAATTCTCTACGAGGGGCAACTTCATCACCCATTAACATAGAGAAAGTTAAATCGCATTCTGCGGTACTTTCTATTGAAACTTGCATTAAAGTTCTATTTGCTGGGTTAAGCGTTGTATCCCAAAGTTGCTCAGCATTCATCTCTCCCAAACCTTTGTAACGTTGAACATGAACACTATCTTCTTTACCAGCACCTTTTAATCTTTGAACAGCAATATCGCGTTGGGTTTCTGTCCAGCAATATTCTTGATCTTTACCTTTTTTCACTAAATACAATGGTGGAGATGCAATATAAACATATCCAGCTTCAATTAAAGCACGCATATATTTATAGAAGAAAGTTAAAATTAGCGTTGTAATGTGTGATCCGTCGATATCCGCATCGGTCATAATTACAATTTTATGGTAACGTAGCTTGGTTAAATTTAAAGCTTTATCATCTTCTTCGGTACCAATACTTACGCCCAATGCAGTAAACATATTTTTAATCTCGTCGTTATCGTAGATTTTATGTTCCATTGCTTTTTCAACGTTCAAGATTTTACCTTTCAAAGGTAAAATTGCTTGATAATTTCTATCTCTACCTTGTTTTGCAGTACCACCTGCAGAATCACCCTCGACTAAAAACAATTCACATTTTTCTGGATCATTATCAGAGCAATCGGCCAATTTTCCTGGTAAACCAGAACCTCCCATAACCGATTTTCTTTGAACCATTTCTCTGGCTTTTCTTGCGGCTGCACGAGCAGTTGCTGCTAATATTACTTTGTTGATAATTAGCTTTGCTTCTTTAGGATTTTCTTCAAGAAATATACTCAATGCTTCACCTACAGCAACATCTACCGCTCCCATAACCTCAGAGTTACCCAATTTAGTTTTGGTTTGCCCTTCAAATTGAGGTTCTTGAACTTTAACAGAAACTACTGCTGTTAATCCTTCTCTAAAGTCATCTCCAGTTATTTCAAATTTTACATTTTTCAATAAACCAGACTTATCAGCATATGCTTTTAAGGTACGTGTTAAACCACGACGGAAACCAGCAATATGAGTTCCACCTTCATGTGTATTAATATTATTCACATAAGAATGCACATTTTCAGAATAGCCATCATTATATTGGAAAGCTAATTCAACCGGCACGCCTTGTTTAATTCCTTCAATATAAATTGGATCTGGTAAAAACGAAGCTCTACTTCCATCTAAATACGCAACAAATTCTTTTAATCCGCCTTCAGAATAGAAAGTTTCAGACAAAAATGATCCGTCTTCTAAAACTTCTCGCTCATCGGTTAATTTAAGTGTAATCCCTTTATTTAAAAAGGCTAATTCTCTTAATCTGCCAGCAAGCGTATCGTATTTATATTCGGTTGTTTGCGTGAAAATAGTTTCATCGGGCTTAAATGTAACAATAGTTCCTCGCTTATCGGTATCACCAATTTCCTTAACATCGTAAAGAGGCTTTCCTATATTATATTCTTGTACCCAAATTCTTCCTTCTCTATGAACCTCTGCTTTTAAATGCGTAGAAAGCGCGTTAACACAACTTACCCCAACACCGTGTAATCCTCCAGATACTTTATATGTATCCTTATCAAATTTTCCACCAGCGTGAAGCACCGTCATTACAATTTCTAATGCCGATTTATTTTCCTTTTTATTTATACCTGTAGGAATACCTCTACCATTATCCTCTACTCTAATTGAATTGTCTGCTAAAATCTTTACATCAATTGTATTTGCGTGACCCGCTAAAGCCTCATCAATTGAGTTATCTACAACCTCGTAAACAAGATGATGCAAACCTTTAACTCCAGTATCCCCAATATACATGGATGGACGCTTTCTTACTGCCTCCAAACCCTCCAAAACCTGGATATTATCTGCTGAATAATTCGACTTCAGCTCTTTTTCTTCATTCATATATTTTGTAATAGCTGTAAAGTATAAAAATACTCATTTTTTATGGAAAAATGGCAGTTGTTGATAAATAATTGAATGTTAAAAATGATAATATTTGAAATTGTATCGCTTACATTTTAGGATACTAAAAATTGATTTTATATTTGTTAAAATTATAATTTATAAAATCTATCTTGAGATCAGATTTTACATTTATCAACCAGCCTTACTTTTTACATTTAAAAAACTAACTAACAATAAATTCATGAAATTTAATTTCTTAAAAACTTCGTTAATGGTAAGCACTCTTGCGCTTACAACTGCCTTTGTATCATGCAAAGACAATGGATCTAATTCAGCTTCTAACTCAAAAGATTCTTCTTCAGTAAAAGCAGACCAAGAAGAAATCGTGTTCGTAAACTCAGACTCTTTACTGAATAACTATGCATACTTTAAAGATCTTCAAACAAAATTAGATGCAAGTACCAGTGCTGCAGAAAATGATTTAAGATCTAAAACCCAAGCTTTCCAAAGAGAAGTAAACCAATACCAACAACAACAAAATTCAATGCCAGCTGATCAACGCGCTGCTACAGAGCAACGATTAGCCCGCAAACAACAAGAACTTCAATCTTATCAACAAAACGCAGGCCTTGCGCTTCAAAATGAGCAAGGAACAGAACAAGTTAAATTATACAATCGCGTTGCTGATTATTTAAAAGTTTATGCTAAAGAAAAAGGGTTTAAAATGGTACTAACCTATACTAAAGGAAATAGTTCTATTTTATTCGCTGATGAAAAATTAGACGTTACTTCTGAAGTAATTAAAGGCTTAAATGAGGAATATAAAAAAAATCCTAAAAAATAACCTCTAAATACTTATTTTTAAAAATGCTTCTACCTTAAATAGAAGCATTTTTTTATATATGGAAGATTTTGAAGAAAAATTTATGCGCGAGGCTATTCTACTTGCGGAAGAAAATGTTACGAAAAAAATTGGCGGTCCTTTTGGTGCCGTAATTGTAAAAGATGGGGTATTAATTGCCAAAAGTGGAAATTTAGTTACCCAATCTAATGACCCAACTGCACATGCTGAAGTTGCCGCAATTAGACTAGCTTGTAAAAAATTAAACACTTTCGACTTATCAGGCTGTATTGTTTATACAAGTTGTGAGCCGTGCCCAATGTGCCTTTCTGCTTTATATTGGGCTAGAGTAGCCAAAATTTATTATGGAAATTCAAAATACGACGCAGCCGCGATAGGTTTTGATGATCAATTTATTTATGATGAATTAGAATTACCTCAAGAAAAAAGAAAGCTTAAAGTTCATCAAATTATGAGAAATGAAGCTTTAAATGCATTTAAATTATGGGAAAAAGATGTGAATAAAATCGAATATTAGTTGATGGATATAAACGAAAAGTATTTAGCGAATGTTAAATCTGATCTGAACAAATGGATAAATGAACAAAAGGTCAAACCTTCATTTTTTAATAAGATGACCCACTCCGTTCAGAATAAAATAAACAGTTATATCCCTCAAAAAGTCCACGATGGAATTACCAAAGTGATTAAATCAATGGTTCAATCGGTTCTTTTTGGCTCCCAACACACCACATCAACCCCATTACCCATTGAAACCAGTTTCATTCACAAAGAAGCATTAGTAAAATCAAAAATTGAAAGCTACCGAAATACTGGTGCAGTAGAAGGAGGAATTACTGGTGCAGGTGGCTTTTTAATGAGTGTTGCAGATTTCCCTGTTTTAATTGCCATAAAAATTAAACTATTGTTCGAAATAGCAAATATTTACGGGTTTGATGTCAAAAATTATAAGGAAAGAGTTTTCATATTATATATTTTTCAACTCGCTTTTTCTAGTCAACAAGGTAGAAATAAAACCTTCGAAATTATTCAAAATTGGGGTGATATAAATCAGGATTTACCTATAAATGAACAAGATTTTGATTGGAAAACTTTTCAGCAGGAATACAGAGATTACATAGATTTGGCTAAATTGGCTCAGTTAATCCCAATAATAGGTTCTGCTGTAGGAGCGATTGCGAATTACAAATTAATTCAAAAACTAGGAACTACAGCTATGATGTGCTATAGATTAAGAATTTTAAAAAATTAATCTAATTGTGTTTTTTATCTAACAATTCACCTATCTCTCTTCTATCTTTTTTAGTTGGTCGGCCCGCTCCTCTTTCCCTTTTTAAAATGGGCGCATTAAACATAGATTTAAATGAGGTAGTTTCTTCAACTGGAGTTATATCTTGATAATTTAATACTGCCGTTTTTGCATCTGTTCTATTTGCCTGTAAGGCCAAAACCTTAATTACTTTTCTTTCTATTCCCTTATGAATATGATATTCATCTCCAATTTTAGAAAAATAAGAAGGCTTAACAGCTTGCCCATTCATCTTTACTTTTCCACCTTTACAGGCATCAGCAGCCATCGAACGAGTTTTATAAATTCGTATCGCCCATAAATATTTATCTATCCTAACTTTATTATCATCCGCCATTCATCCAAAAATAATCATTAATTGATTTAAAAGCACATAATTTTAAGTAAATTGGAGAAATTTTTAGACAATGTTAACCGAATTAAGAAATCAAGTAGAAGCTGCGTGGGAAGACCGCAAGCTATTAGCTTATCCTGAGTATTGCGAAGCAATTGAACAAGTAATACAATTATTAGATAATGGAAAATTAAGGGTTGCCGAGCCAGTCCTAAATGGTTGGGGTATAAATGAATGGGTAAAAAAAGCAGTAATTCTTTATTTCCCAATCAGAACAATGGAAGTAATTGAATTAGGTCCATATGTTTACCACGATAAAATGAAGCTAAAAAAAGATTACCAAGAAAAAGGTGTTAGAGTTGTTCCTCCAGCTGTTGCTCGTTATGGTTCTTTCCTTGCTCCTGGTGTAATTTTAATGCCAAGTTATGTTAACATAGGGGCTTTTGTTGACGAAGGAACTATGGTGGATACCTGGGCAACTGTAGGATCATGTGCTCAAATTGGAAAGAATGTGCATCTAAGTGGAGGTGTAGGTATTGGGGGAGTTTTAGAACCTATTCAAGCAGCGCCTGTAATTATTGAGGATAATTGTTTTATAGGTTCAAGAGCAATTGTTGTTGAAGGTGTAAAAGTAGAAAAAGAAGCTGTTTTAGGAGCAAATGTTGTGTTAACTGCTTCTACTAAAATTATTGATGTAACCGGACCAGAACCAATAGAGTATAAAGGAATTGTTCCAGCTAGATCGGTAGTAATTCCAGGAAGTTATACTAAAAGTTTTCCTGCCGGAGATTATCAAGTACCTTGTGCTATAATTATTGGAAAAAGAAAAGAAAGTACAGATAAAAAAACTTCATTAAATGATGCATTAAGAGAAAACAATGTAGCTGTTTAAACAAATATCAAATAACTATATTATATTGCATCTATCTATATGAAAATTGGTTACGACGGTAAAAGAGCAACTAAAAATCTTACTGGACTAGGAAATTATAGTCGATGGCTTATTGAATCCATTTCAAATCTTTATCCTAATCATGAATATTTAGTATATACTAAAACTATAAATGACTCGCCTAGAGTAAAAAATTTTATAGGTTCTGAAAATATTAAAATAAAAACGCCTGTGCATAATAAATTCCTTTGGAGAAGAATGGGAATTATTAAGGATTTAATAAAAGATAGAATAAAAATATATCATGGCTTAAGTAATGAAATACCGTTCGGAATCCAACATTCTAAGATTAAAACGGTGGTTACTATTCACGATTTGATGTTTTTAAATTACCCTAAACATTATGGTTGGCTTGATGCGAAATTATACAATTGGAAATCTAAAAGCTCTTGTGATGCCGCAACTAAGATTATTGCAATTAGCGAAAATACCAAGAACGATATAATAAAGTTTTATAAAATCAATCCAGATAAAATAGAGGTAATTTATCAAAGTTGTCATGATCAGTTTAAGATCATGTTACATGAAGATGAGTTAAATAACATTAAAAACAAATATAATCTACCTAATAAGTATATTCTTTATGTTGGAACAGTTGAAAGCAGAAAAAATCTCGCCGCTCTAGTTAAAGCACTTTCAAAAGTTGATGAAGATTTAAAGTTAGTTGTAGTAGGCAAAAAGAAAAAATACTTCTATAAAATTATCGAGCCCCTTATCAATAAATTAAACTTAGATTCAAGAATTTTATTTTTTGAAAATCTAGAATTTATTGATTTACCAGGGTTTTATCAGAATGCTGAGGTTTTTGTTTTACCATCTTTTTATGAGGGATTTGGAATTCCAATTATAGAAGCATTATATTCGAACATTCCAGTAATCACATCATTAGGATCATGCCTGGAAGAGGCAGGTGGTCCAGACAGCAAATATGTTGATCCCAATGATGTTGATGGAATAGTTTTAAACATTAATTTAATAACACACAATAAAGAAATTAGGGAAAACATGATTCAAAAAGGACGATTATTCGTAGAAAAATTCGACACTACAAACCTTTGTAAACAATTAATGGATTGCTATAATAGCATTATAGATTAAATTAATTTAGAGAATTAATGAAGCGTCCTTGTATTGTAGTTTTTCCAGTTTACAAAAAACCTACTGAATTAGAACTTAATTTTTTAGAAAATGGCTCTAGAAAATTAAGCAATTATGATCAAGTTATTGTTTGTTCTAATAAACTGGATATAGATAAATCTTTTGGTAATTTAACTAAATTACCTATTGTAAGGTTTGATTGTTCGTATTTTGAGAACATAAAGGGTTATAATAAATTAATGTTGAATACCGATTTTTATAAATCGTTCATTAATTATGAATATATATTAATTCATCAACCTGATGTGTTTATTTTTAAAGATGAACTTAAATATTGGTGTTCAAAAAATTATTCTTACATAGGCGCCCCTTGGTTAAGAAAAGACGATTCTAAATTAAAAGAATTCGTAAATTCACTTAGAAAAATTGCACAACCAAAATATGGTTTAAAGCATAATAAAGTAGGAAATGGTGGGTTTTCATTAAGAAATGTTTCAGATTTTTTAGAAATTTTGAATATGGCACCAACAAATATTTTGGAAGAATATAAAAACAAAACGCATCATTTATACAATGAAGATGTTTTTTGGTCTATTGTTTCAAAAAATATTAATCCATTATTTAAGATTCCAAATTATTTAGATGCATTAGAATTTGGCGTAGAGTTTGAACCTCAAAAAGCATATAAAATTAATCAAAATCAACTTCCATTTGGATGTCATGCACCTGCAGTTCATGATTTGCATTTTTGGAAAAAACATATTCCAATTTTAAATAACCATTATTTAATTCAGTCTGATGAAAAATGAAATTGAAAAAGCTTTAGAAGTTATCCGTAATGGTGGTGTAATTCTATATCCAACAGATACTGTTTGGGGTTTAGGTTGCGATGCAACAAATGAAGAAGCTGTAGAAAAAATCAAGAAAATTAAAGGTAGATCAGACAATCAAAGTTTTATAATTTTGGTTGATAATGACCATAGAATTGCTGGTTATGTTCAAGATGTCCCAGAATTAGCCTATGATTTAATAGAATACACTGAAAATCCACTTACAATAATTTTTTCTGGCGCAAAAAATTTAGCCAAAAATGTAATTAATAAAGATGGAAGTGTTGGCATAAGAGTGGTTAAACATCCCTTTTGTGAAACCTTAATTCAGAGATTCAGAAAAGCCATAACTTCCACATCAGCAAATATTTCTGGACAACCCACACCGGCAACTTTTCAAGAAATCTCTCCTGAAATTTTAGAAGCTGTAGATTATGTGGTTAATGTTGATCAAAATATTACTACTCCTAAAAAATCATCAACAATAATGAAATTATCACCAAATGGTGAGTTTCATTTTATACGCAAATAAGTTTTCTTAATTTTGTAGCACTTTAGCATCGGGGTTAATATAACCTTCGTAAACGCATTTCTATATTTTGACTGAACATCTCGACCATAAAATTTTTAAAACTTTAGCAGAAGTTGCTCAAACTTCAAACATAGAAATATATGTTGTAGGCGGTTATGTCCGCGATATTATGTTAAAGCGATTACAATCGGTTAAAGATATAGACATTGTAGTAATAGGAAATGGTATAGAGTTCGCAGAAAAAGTAGGTTTAAAAATTGGAACTACAGTTTCAGTATTTAAAAACTTTGGGACTGCAATGCTGAAATTTGAAGGAATAGAAGTAGAATTTGTAGGCGCCAGAAAAGAATCTTACAGATCTAATTCAAGAAAGCCAATTGTAGAGAATGGAACTTTAGAAGACGATCAATTAAGACGAGATTTCTCTATTAATGCATTAGCCATTTCTTTAAACAAGAAAGATTATGGCAAACTATTAGATCCATTTAATGGGATTCAAGATTTAGAAAATAAATTAATAAGAACACCTTTAGATCCAGAAATCACATTCTCAGACGATCCTTTGAGAATGATGAGAGCAATAAGATTTGCCACTCAATTAAAATTCAAAATTGATGAAGCTGCTTTTAATGCAATATGTAGTCAGAAGGAAAGAATAAGCATAATTTCTAAAGAAAGAATAACGGATGAATTAAATAAAATTATCTTATCTCCAAAACCCTCAATCGGATTTAATTATTTATTCGACACAGGCTTATTAAAGTTAATATTTCCACAAATGCATCATCTGCATGGAGTAGATTTTAAAGATGGAAAAGGACATAAAGATAATTTTTATCATACCCTTCAAGTACTTGATAATATTAGTAAGCATACTGGCGATTTGTGGTTAAGGTGGGCAGCTATTTTACACGATATTGCAAAACCAGCAACTAAACGCTTTGAAGCTAAAAGTGGGTGGACTTTCCACGGCCACGAAGATAAAGGTGCCAGAATGGTTCCAGTAATCTTTAACCAATTAAAACTTCCCTTAAATGAAAAAATGAAATTTGTGCAAAAACTTGTACAACTTCATTTAAGACCTATAGTTTTAGCAAAAGATGTGGTTACAGATAGTGCTGTAAGAAGATTATTATTCGATGCAGGTGAAGATATAGAAGCATTAATGATACTTTGCAATGCCGATATTACCACTAAAAATGAATATAAGATTCGTAAATACAGAAATAATTTTGAACTTGTAAAGGCAAAACTAAAAAGTGTTGAAGAAAGAGATCAGATTAGAAACTGGCAACCACCAATTAATGGTGAATATATAATGGAAACTTTCGGACTTAAAGCAGGTAAGGAAGTTGGGATTTTAAAAAATCTAATCAGAGAAGCGATTTTAGAAGGCGAAATTCAAAACAATTTCGAAGATGCTTCGGTTTTTATGCTGAAAAAAGCAATTGAATTAGGAATTAAACCAATTAAATAAAAATTTTAGGAATATATAAAATGGTTACATATAGATTTAGAGTTAGTTTTGAAGATTTCGACGATGTAGTTCGTGAAATAGATATTAAAACTACACAAACCTTTGAAGATCTGCATTTGGCAATCCATAAAACTACTGGATATAACCCAAATAAATCTTCTTCTTTCTATGTAAGTACTGATAATTGGTTGAAAGGCGAAGAAATTACCCACCTTCCTTCTGAGCGAAAAATAGAAAGAGGAGTAGCTTTAATGGCTAACTCAAAAATTAAAAAATACATTGAAGATCCTCATCAAAAGTTCTATTATATCTACGATTTTAATCGCCCTTTTGATTTTCATGTCGAACTAATAAAAATCATTCTAGATGCTAATGAAGCATTAGAATACCCATATATTTTCAAAACAATTGGAGAAGCTCCTAAAATTTATGACAACAAAACGTCAGGTTCTAGTGAAGCGGTTTCAAGATCAAAAAAATCTGACGAATTCGATTTCTTAAACGAATTAGATTTTGTACCAGAAGATACGGATGAATTAGAAGCATTAACCAGTTCTGGTATAAATGAAAAAGAATCGGACGACGACCATGATGAGGATGAATTTGGTACTGAAGATGAGGATGAAAATGGATATGATGAGTATGAAAATGATGATCGTAATGATGATTATTAATACGCATTAATTAATTTCCTATTTAATGGCTAAAAAAACGCTTATAGTTATTGTTGGTCCTACTGCAATTGGCAAAACTAATTTAGCGATTGGGCTGGCTCAATATTTTAATACCGAGATTGTATCTGCAGATAGTAGGCAATTTTTCAAGGAAATGAATATTGGCACAGCAAAACCAACTATTACGGAGCAAAATGCCGCTAAACATCATTTTATAGATTCACATTCTATTCATCAATTTTTTAGTACGGGCGACTTCGAAATAGAATCTTTAAAAGTATTGGAAGCTATTTTTTCTAAAAATGATATTGCCATAGCTGTTGGTGGTTCTGGATTATATGTAAATGCATTATGCGAAGGGCTTGATGAGTTACCTGAAACCGATTTAAAAATAAGGGAGCAGTTAAACCAACAACTGGCAGAAGAAGGGATTGAAAGCATTCGATTACAACTTCAAAAAGTAGATCCAAAGTACTTTGATTCAGTAGATCAAAACAACCCACAAAGAATGATAAGGGGTTTAGAAATGTTTTTATCTACGGGTATCCAATTAAGCTCCCTTTTAACGCATCAAAAGAAAGAAAGAAACTTTAATATTATTAAAATAGGGCTAAACATGGAACGAAGTGAGCTCTATAATAGAATAAATTTAAGAGTTGATGAAATGGTAAAACAAGGACTTTTAGAAGAAGTGAAGTCTTTATTACCATATAAACATCTGAATGGTTTAAAAACTGTAGGTTATACTGAATTATTTGATTTCCTAGATCATAAAATCTCTTTCGATGAGGCTATTGCCAAAATAAAGCAAAACACCAGAAGATTCGCAAAAAGGCAATTAACTTGGTTCAATAGAGATCCTCAAATAACTTGGTTTAATCCAAATCAGTTCAATGAAATTAAAGAATTCTTGGACCAAAAAATAAAATAATAAATATCAATTTCACGAGTATGGCTATTAAAATGCATTTCCTTCGTATATCACTATTAATTGCATTCATTTTCTTAGGAATTTCACAGACCAATGCTCAAGATAAAATAACCCAGTACATTGTAAAAAACAAAATCAATAGTAAGGAGCAACAAAAAAAGCCTTATGTAATATTGATTTCAGCAGATGGTTTTAGGCACGACTTTATAGAAAAGCATAATGCTATAAATTTAAAACGTTTGAGCGAAAAAGGGGTTCGCGCTAATTCAATGTCACCTTCCTTCCCCAGCCTTACCTTCCCTAACCATTATACCTTAGCAACGGGTTTATTGCCTCAAAACCATGGAATTGTGAATAACAATTTTTACGATAAAAAATTAAAAGTTAAGTACAGTCCATCAGATACCTCTTTAGTAAGAAATGGGAATATCTATGGAGGAACTCCTTTATGGGTATTAGCTGAACAGCAAAATATGCTTAGTGCATCTTATTTTTGGATTGGTTCTGAAGCTGCTATAAAAAACATAAAACCAACTTATTCATATCATTATAAAAAAGGAACTCCACTAAATGAAAGAATTAATACTGTATTAGATTGGCTTAATTTACCTGAAGATAGAAGACCACATTTAATTACTTTCTATATTGACGAGCCTGATGCAAGCGGACATGCATTTGGACCAAATGCTCAGACCATAACCAATGTGGTTAAACAAATTGATGAAGAAATAAATAGATTAACAGAAGCGGTAAAAAAAACAGGGCTTCCTGTCGATTTTATTTTTGTATCTGACCATGGATTGACTGAAATAGATCGCGAAGCACCAATAAACTTATCAAAAGAATTAAGTCAAACTGGATTATATAGTGTTAGTACTGGATTTATAACCAATATTTTTGTTGATGATTTAATGGATACAACAGAAATCTACAATAAGTTTAAAAATAAAGGCCAGTATTATAAGACATATTTAAAGAAAGACTTTATAAATGAATTTAACTTTGCTGGATCAAATGATGCGGATAATAGAATTGGCGACATAATACTAGTTGCTGAGTGGCCAAAAGTCTTTGCAAGCACTACTCCTTCGCCAGGAGCCCATGGTTACGATCCTCTAAAGGTAAAAGATATGGAAGCTACATTTTTAGCATGGGGGCCATCCTTCAAAGAAGGAATACGAATTAATACATTTAAGAACATTCATATATATCCATTAGTTGCAAAGCTTCTAGGTTTACAAATAACGGATAAAATAGATGGGGAATTAAAAGTATTAGAACCTATTCTAAAACAAAATAAAGAATAATTTAGCTTCTTAAATTTTTTAAGCTTGAGCGGTTGGACCTCCAAAACCCATTGGAAAACCTGGATTTTCATCATGAGTTTTAATTCTTCCATGCACAGCTTCATACTTTTCAATATTATCTTGCATAGCTAACATTAACCGCTTAGCATGTTCTGGAGTTAATATAATTCTTGACTTTACTTTTGCTTTAGGTACACCTGGCATTACTCTTATAAAATCTAAAACAAATTCTGTATTAGAGTGCGTAATGATAGCCAAATTAGAGAATATACCTTCTGCAATATCCTCAGTCAATTCTATATTTATTTGATTTTCGTTTTGTTGCTCTTCCATAATTCAAAAATAAGCCTAAATTTTGATATATTCTCTTTATATAAAATCAATTTTTAATGAATAAGGCGTAAAGAAAACTAGTTATTTTAACTCTTTTAACAAATAACTTATAAAAATATAAGTAAGCAGGAAAAATAAAATTCATTAATTCTAATAAAACAAAAAACCCCTCCAAATAAATTTGAAGGGGTTTTATTTTATTAATCTGAAGTTTATGCTTCTACTTCTTCGTCTTCTGCTTTAGAAGCTAAAAGTTTATCATATTCTTCTTGTGAACCTACTATAATACGTTCGTATCCACGAACACCTGTTCCAGAAGGAATTAAGTGTCCAACGATTACGTTTTCTTTTAGTCCAAGCATATTATCACGTTTACCCGCAATAGCTGCTTCATTTAATACTTTTGTAGTTTCTTGGAAAGAAGCTGCAGAGATAAATGATTTAGTACCTAAAGATGCACGCGTAATACCTTGAAGGATTGAACTAGCTGTTGCTGGTCTTGCATCACGAACTTCGATTTGTTTTAAATCTTGACGTTTCAACTGAGAATTTTCGTCTCTTAATTTACGAAGAGATAAAATCTGACCTGCTTTAACAGTAGTAGAATCTCCTGGATCTACAACAACTTTTTTATCATAGATGTTATCATTTTCAATCATGAAATCCCAACGATCTACCGCATTATTTTCTAAGAAAATAGTATCACCTGGATCTTCAATATGAACTTTTTGCATCATTTGGTGTACAATTACTTCAAAGTGTTTATCATTGATCTTCACACCTTGTAGACGGTAAACCTCTTGAATACCATTTACTAAATATTCTTGAACTGCTGCAGGACCTTTAATAGCTAGGATATCTGCTGGAGAAATTGAACCGTCTGAAAGTGGCATACCAGCTTTCACGAAGTCATTATCTTGAACAAGAATATGTTTAGAAAGAGGAACTAAATACTTTTTAACCTCTCCATCTTTAGATTCAATAGTAATCTCACGGTTACCACGTTTAACACCACCTAATGTTACAACTCCGTCTATCTCAGTTACTACTGCTGGGTTAGAAGGGTTACGTGCCTCGAAAAGCTCCGTTACTCTTGGTAAACCACCCGTAATATCTCGAGTTTTTCCAGTTGCACGAGGGATCTTAACTAAAATTTGACCAGATTTTACTGTTTCATTCTCATCAATAGCAATGTGTGCTCCAACAGGAATGTTGTATCCTCTAATTAAATTACCTTTATTATCTACAATACGAATTGATGGGTTCTTAGTCTTATCTCTTGAATCGATAATAACTTTTTCACGGTGACCGGTTTGTTCATCAGATTCTTCACGGAAAGTTACACCTTCAACGATAGCATCAAATTCAACTTTACCAGCAAACTCAGAAATAATAACTGCGTTATATGGATCCCACGAACAAATTTTATCACCTTTACTTACAGAAGCACCATCTTTTACATATAAGTTAGCACCATAAGGAATGTTATTAGTCATAATAACACGTCCAGTTGTTTCATCAACAATTTTGAATTCTCCTGAACGACCTAATACGATATCAACATCACCCTCATCAGTTTTGGTTTCAACCGTACGAACGTTTTCAAATTCAATACGACCATCAAATTTTGCAGTAATCTGAGATTCTGCTGCAATATTAGATGCAGTACCCCCAACGTGGAAGGTTCTTAATGTAAGCTGTGTTCCTGGCTCCCCGATAGACTGAGCAGCAATTACACCTACAGCTTCACCTCTTTGAACACGTTTACCGGTCGCTAAGTTTCTACCATAACATAATGCACATACTCCTCTTTGAGTTTCGCAAGTTAATACAGAACGAATTTCAATACCATCAAGTGGAGATTGTTCAATTGCAGCTGCAATTTCTTCTGTAATATCAGCCCCTGCTTCAACCAATAAAGTATTATCTATTGGATTATAAACATCATGAAGTGAAGTTCTACCTAAAATTCTATCGAATAATGGTTCAACTATATCTTCATTATCTTTTAATGCTGTTGTATAAATACCTCTTAAAGTACCACAATCTTCATCATTTACAATCATATCTTGAGCAACATCATGTAAACGACGAGTTAAATAACCCGCATCGGCAGTTTTTAATGCTGTATCGGCAAGACCTTTACGAGCACCGTGAGTAGAAATAAAGTATTCTAATACTGATAAACCTTCTTTAAAGTTAGATAAAATTGGGTTTTCAATAATCTCACCACCTGAACCAGATTTTTGAGGCTTAGCCATCAAACCACGCATTCCGCATAACTGACGAATCTGCTCTTTAGAACCCCTAGCTCCAGAATCCAACATCATATATACTGAGTTGAAACCTTGATTATCGCTAGACAATTGGTTCATTACAAATGAAGTTAAACGGTTGTTAATACGTGTCCAGATATCAATAATCTGGTTATAACGCTCGTTATTAGTAATGAATCCCATGTTATAGTTATTCCTTACCTCTTCTACTTCAGCTGCAGCTTGATTTAATAAAGTTTCTTTCTCTGCAGGAATGTTAACATCCTGTAAGTTGAAAGATAAACCACCTCTAAATGCCATCGCAAAACCTAATTCTTTGATATCATCTAAGAATTTAGCAGAACGAGCCATACCAGTCATTTTAACTACTTCACCAATAATATCACGAAGTGATTTTTTGGTTAATAATTCATTAATATAACCTACTTCTTCAGGAACATGTTGGTTGAACAACACACGACCTACAGTAGTATCAATTAATTTATTTACAATAACACCGTTTTCTTTAACATTTACTTTTACTTTAATAAATGCGTGTAGATCTATACGTTTCTCATTATAAGCAATGATTACCTCTTCAGCAGAGTAGAAAATTGAATCTTGACCTTTTACAACTCTAGTTTCATCAGTTCTACGTCCTTTTGTGATATAGTATAGACCCAAAACCATATCCTGTGAAGGTACAGTAATTGGCGTTCCGTTTGCTGGGTTTAAAATGTTATGTGCAGCCAACATTAATACTTGGGCTTCCAAAATTGCAGCATTACCTAATGGTAAGTGAACTGCCATCTGGTCACCGTCGAAATCGGCGTTGAATGCTGTACACACTAATGGGTGTAATTGGATAGCTTTTCCTTCAACCAATCTAGGTTGGAAAGATTGAATACCCAATCTGTGTAGCGTAGGTGCACGGTTTAATAATACTGGATGTCCTTTTAATACATTTTCCAAGATATCCCAAACCAATGGATCTTTTCTATCTACAATTTTCTTAGCAGATTTTACAGTTTTAACAACACCACGCTCAATCATCTTACGGATGATAAATGGTTTGTATAATTCTGCTGCCATATCTTTTGGCAATCCGCATTCGTGTAATTTAAGGTTTGGTCCAACAACAATTACCGAACGTGCTGAATAATCGACACGTTTACCTAATAAGTTTTGACGGAAACGACCTTGCTTACCTTTTAATATATCAGATAATGATTTTAATGCTCTATTACCTTCAGTTTTAACTGCATTTACTTTACGTGAGTTATCGAATAACGAATCTACAGCTTCCTGTAACATACGTTTCTCATTACGTAAAATAACCTCTGGCGCTTTAATTTCAATTAAACGCTTTAAACGGTTGTTACGAATAATTACACGACGATATAAATCATTCAAATCTGAAGTTGCGAAACGACCACCTTCTAAAGGAACTAATGGACGTAACTCAGGTGGAATAACCGGAACAATTTTAACAATCATCCACTCCGGATTATTCTCAATTCTTGTTCTAGAACCACGGAACGCTTCTACAACTTGAAGACGCTTTAACGCTTCATTTTTACGTTGCTGAGAAGTTTCGTTTGCAGCTTGGTGTCTTAAATTATAAGACAAAGAATCTAAATCAATACGTTTTAATAAATCTTCTAAAGCCTCTGCTCCCATTTTGGCAACAAATTTATTAGGATCTTTATCGTCTAAATATTGATTTTCTTTTGGTAATTTATCTAAGATATCTAAATATTCTTCTTCTGTTAAGAAGTCCATAAAGTTGATACCTTCCTCTTGCATTAAACCTGGTTGAATTACTACATAACGCTCGTAGTAAATAATCAAATCTAATTTTTTAGTAGGTAATCCTAATAAATAACCGATTTTATTTGGAAGAGAACGGAAATACCAAATGTGCGCAACTGGAACCACCAAGTTAATGTGTCCCATACGCTCACGACGTACTTTCTTTTCAGTTACTTCAACACCACAACGGTCACAAACGATACCTTTATAACGAATACGTTTGTATTTTCCGCAATGACATTCATAATCTTTTACCGGACCAAAAATACGCTCACAAAACAAACCGTCTCTTTCAGGTTTGTAAGTACGATAGTTAATAGTCTCTGGTTTCAAAACTTCACCACTAGAACGCTCAAGAATAGCTTCTGGTGAAGCTAAACTGATGGTAATACTTGTGAAATTGCTTTTTAATTTATTATCCTTTTTGTAAGACATAGTTCTTTTGTTTTGAGCAGTTAGTAGTTAGTATTTAGTTGTTAGATGAGACTCAACGCCCCTACCTAACTACTAAATACTGTGTACTAAATACTATTAGTCTAACGTAATATCTAAACCTAAACCACGTAATTCGTGAACCAATACATTAAATGATTCTGGAACACCTGGTGTTGGAAGGTTCTCTCCTTTAACAATGGCTTCATAAGTTTTGGCTCTTCCAATAACATCATCCGATTTAACGGTTAAGATCTCTTGAAGAATATTAGCAGCACCAAATGCTTCTAATGCCCAAACCTCCATCTCACCAAAACGCTGACCACCGAACTGAGCTTTACCACCCAATGGTTGTTGTGTAATTAATGAGTATGGTCCAATAGAACGAGCGTGCATCTTATCATCAACCATGTGTCCTAATTTCAACATGTAAATGATACCAACTGTAGTAGGTTGATCAAATTTATCACCCGTTAAACCATTGTATAAATACGTACGTCCAGAAGCTGGTAATCCTGCCTTAGCAATATACTCTTCTACTTCGTCGTGTTTAGCACCATCGAAAATTGGAGTAGCAAATTTTACACCTAACTCTTTACCAGCCCAAGCCAATACAGTTTCGTAAATCTGACCTAAGTTCATCCTCGAAGGTACACCAAGTGGATTTAAAACGATATCTACTGGCGTTCCATCTTCTAAGAACGGCATATCTTCATCACGTACAATACGAGCAACAATACCCTTATTACCGTGACGACCAGCCATCTTATCACCTACTTTCAATTTACGTTTCTTAGCTACGTAAACTTTAGCCATTTGAACAATTCCAGATGGAAGTTCATCTCCAACAGAAATCGCAAACTTATCACGTTTATAAGCACCTAATTCTTCGTTTACACGAATACCATAGTTGTGTAATAACAATCTGATTTGATCATTTTTATCATCATCAGTTGTCCATTTATATGGATTAATATGTGCATATTCTAAATCAGCTAAAATCTTTTGAGTAAACTTAGCACCTTTAGGAATTAATTGCTCTTTATAAACGTTAAATACACCTTGAGAAGTTTTACCATTTACAATAGTGAATAATTTATCAATTAATTCTGCTTTTAAGTTTTCACTTACAATAGCATAATTTTTATCTAATTTTTCAATTGCCGCTTTCTCTTCTGCTTTGGTAGTTTTCTTTGCTCTAGAGAACAATTTAGTATCAATAACTACACCTTTAATAGATGGAGGAGTTTTTAAAGAAGCGTCTTTTACATCACCTGCTTTATCACCAAAAATAGCGCGTAATAATTTTTCTTCAGGTGAAGGATCAGATTCTCCTTTTGGAGTAATCTTACCAATTAAAATATCACCTTCTTTAACTTCTGCACCAATTCTGATTATACCATTCTCATCCAAATCTTTTGTAGCTTCTTCAGAAACGTTAGGAATATCTGGTGTTAATTCTTCTTCACCACGTTTTGTATCTCTAACTTCTAATTCAAACTCTTCAATATGAAGTGAAGTGAAGATATCTTCTCTAACGATACGTTCATTAATTACAATCGCATCCTCAAAGTTATATCCTTGCCAAGGCATGAAAGCAACTTTTAAGTTTCTTCCTAATGCCAGTTCACCATCTTGAGTAGCATAACCTTCACAAAGTACTTGTCCTTTAGTAACTTTCTGACCTTTCTTAACAATTGGTTTTAAGTTAATACAAGTATTTTGGTTGGTCTTTTTAAACTTAGTTAATTTATAAGTTTTGCTATCTCCTTCAAATGAAAGCAATCTATCTTGATCATTTCTTTCATATTTGATAGTAATTTCATTAGCATCAACATACTCTACAATACCATCGCCTTCAGCATTAATTAAAGTACGAGAATCGCGAGCAACTCTACCTTCTAACCCAGTACCAACGATTGGCGCTTCTGGTCTTAATAAAGGTACAGCTTGACGTTGCATGTTTGAACCCATCAACGCACGGTTAGCATCATCATGTTCTAAGAAAGGAATTAATGATGCTGCAATAGAGGTAATTTGATTTGGAGCAATATCCATTAAATCTAATTTCTCTGGCTCAATGATCGGGAAATCGCCTTCATAACGCGCTTTTACACGTGGAGTTATAAAGTTTCCTTTATCGTCATATTGAGCATTTGCTTGCGCGATAGTTTTTCCATCTTCATCTTCAGCAGATAAATAAATCACTGGTTCGTCTACAGCTACTTTACCATCTGTTACTTTTTTATATGGAGTTTCAATGAAACCTAAACTATTAATTTTTGCGTGAACACAAAGAGATGAAATCAAACCAATGTTTGGTCCCTCTGGAGTTTCAATTGTACATAAACGACCATAATGTGTATAGTGAACGTCACGCACCTCGAAACCTGCTCTCTCACGCGATAAACCACCTGGACCTAAAGCTGATAAACGACGTTTATGTGTAATCTCAGCTAGCGGGTTGGTTTGATCCATAAACTGTGACAACTGGTTAGTTCCAAAGAATGAATTAATAACAGAAGATAAAGTTCTTGCGTTAATTAAGTCTGTTGGAGTAAACACCTCATTATCACGAATATTCATACGCTCACGAATAGTTCTAGCCATACGAGCTAAACCTACACCAAATTGAGCATATAATTGCTCACCTACTGTACGTACACGACGATTAGATAAGTGATCGATATCATCCACCTCTTCTTTAGAGTTGATCAACTTAATTAAGTATTTAACGATAGCAATAATATCTGCTTTAGTTAATACTTTAACATGATCTGGAGTATCCATTTTCAACTTACGGTTGATGCGGTAACGACCAACATCTCCTAAGTCATAACGTTTATCTGAGAAGAATAAACGCTCAATAATACCCCTTGCAGTTTCCTCATCAGGTGGTTCTGCATTACGTAATGCACGATAGATATTTTCAACCGCTTCTTTTTCAGAATTGGATGTATCTTTCTGCAACGTATTGTATATAATAGTATAATCAGCTTGACTAGCACCATCATCTTTAGATAAGATAACAGTTTTTACACCAGCTTCGATGATTTGATCAATATGTTCGTCTTCTAAAACGGTATCGCGATCTAAGATTACCTCGTTACGTGGAATAGAAACCACCTCACCAGTATCCTCATCTACGAAATCTTCAACCCAAGATCTAAGAACTCTGGCTGCTAATTTTCTACCGATATATTTTTTTAAACCAGATTTACTAGCTTTAACTTCATCTGCTAAATCAAACAATTCTAAGATATCTTTATCAGAATCGTATCCGATTGCACGAAGTAAAGTGGTAACTGGGAATTTCTTTTTACGATCAATATATGCATACATTACGTTATTAACGTCTGTAGCAAACTCAATCCATGAACCTTTAAAAGGAATTACACGAGCCGAATAAAGTTTTGTACCATTGGTATGGCGACTTTGGCCGAAAAACACACCAGGAGATCTATGTAACTGAGAAACAATTACACGTTCAGCACCATTAATTACAAATGTTCCTTTAGGAGTCATGTAAGGAATAGTACCCAGGTATACATCCTGAATAATGGTTTCAAAATCCTCGTGTTCCGCATCATTACAAGAAAGCTTTAATTTAGCTTTCAACGGTACACTATAAGTCAATCCACGATCGATACATTCTGGAATGTCATAACGAGGTGGGTCGATAAAATAATCTAAAAACTCAAGTACGAATATGTTTCTTGAATCTGTGATTGGAAAATTTTCCGCGAACACTTTAAACAATCCTTCTGTATGACGATTATCTGATGTCGTTTCGATTTGGAAAAATTCTCTGAAAGATTGCAACTGTACATCCAGAAAATCAGGATAATCTATGATGTGTTTACTGCGCGCAAAATTTACTCTTTGCTCTACTTTATTTGCCAAGGGACTAAAGTTATTTTAGTTTAAGAATAAACTATTTGTTTGGCCTTAAGAAAACCCAATCATCGACCAAACAAAATGATAGGTTTATAAACAGGAATAGACTCCGACAAAATTCTGCCGGAGTCTCCCCCAATATCTGTTTAAATTAAGTTATTACTTAATCTCAACTACTGCTCCAGCTTCTTCTAATTGTTTTTTAAGAGCTTCAGCTTCGTCTTTAGCAACACCAGCTTTTAATTCTTTAGGTGCACCATCAACTAAATCTTTAGCTTCTTTTAAGCCAAGACCAGTTAAATCTTTTACTAATTTAACTACAGCTAATTTCTGACCACCAGCGTCTTTAAGAATTACATCAAAAGATGTTTTTTCTTCAGCAGCAGGAGCGTCACCGCCTGCAGCAGGACCAGCAACAGCTACTGCAGCAGCAGCAGGCTCAATACCATACTCATCTTTTAATATTTGAGCTAATTCATTAACTTCTTTAACTGTTAAGTTTACCAATTGCTCAGCAAACGATTTTAAATCTGCCATTTTTATAGATTTTTAAAATTTTACTTGTTTAATTATTTTGTTATGAACTTAAAGGGTTCATTCTCCTTATCTTTCCTGTAGGGTTTTAACTAAACCTGCAATTGTAGAACCACCCGATTTAAGAGCAGATACAACATTTTTAGCAGGCGATTGTAATAATCCAATGATATCTCCAATAAGTTCTTCTCTTGATTTAAGACTTACTAAATTATCTAATTGATTATCGCCAATAAATATTGCAGTATCAATATAAGCTGCTTTCAATAATGGTTTATCACTTCCTTTACGTAAAGCTTTAATAAGCTTTGCTGGAGCATTTCCTGTTTTTGAAAACAAGATAGATGATGAACCTTTTAATGATTGAAACAACTCAGATGAATCGCCTTCTAATCCTTCAACCGCTTTGCGGATTAAAGTATTTTTAGCAACCTTCATCTCAATACCACTTTCAAAACATTTACGACGAATAGCGTTAATTTTTTCTACAGTTAAGCCTGAAGTATCAGCAATATAAAAATTGCCATATTCCTGCATTTTTTCCTGAAGCGATAAAACTACTTCTTGTTTTTCTTCTCTGTTCATAATTAGATCCCCGCTACTGATTTTGTTTCAATTGCAATACTCGGACTCATAGTAGAAGAAACATGAATGCTCTTAAAATATGTTCCTTTAGCAGCTGAAGGTTTTAACTTTGAAATCGTTTGAAGAACTTCTAACGCATTTTCATAAATTTTCTCTGGAGAAAAAGATACTTTCCCTACTGAAGCGTGAATAATACCGTTTTTGTCAACTTTAAAATCGATCTTTCCACCCTTAACATCCGCAACCGCTTTACCAACTTCGTTAGTAACTGTTCCAGATTTAGGGTTTGGCATTAAGTTTCTTGGACCTAAAACTCGTCCAAGTTTACCAACTTTTGCCATATTTGATGGAGTAGTGATAATAATGTCTACATCGGTCCAGCCACCTTCAATTTTAGCTACATATTCATCTAAACCTACAAAGTCTGCACCTGCCGCTTTAGCTTCTTCTTCCTTATCAGGACCAACTAAAGCTAAAACACGTACAGTTTTACCTGTACCATGAGGTAAAGTAGCGATACCACGAACCATTTGATTGGCTTTACGTGGATCAACACCTAAACAAACATCGATATCAACTGATGCATCGAATTTTGTTGTAGTGATCTCTTTTACCAAAGCAGAAGCATCTTGCAACGAATAGGTTTTACCCTGTTCTAATTTAGCATGAGCCTTTTTTTGATTTTTTGTTAATTTAGCCACTTTTGTAAACTGTTAAATGTAATTAATTAGAATAAGGGCGCTCACCACTAACGGTAATCCCCATACTGCGTGCTGTACCAGCAACCATGTTCATTGCTGATTCAATGGTAAATGCATTCAGGTCAGTCATTTTATCTTGAGCAATTTGCTTTACCTGATCCCAGGTAACCGATCCAACTTTTTTACGGTTTGGCTCAGCTGATCCACTCTGCAATTTAGTAGCTTCCTTTAATTGGATAGCAACTGGCGGAGTTTTAATGATAAAATCGAATGACTTGTCAGCAAATACAGTAATTACAACTGGTAACACTTTACCGGGCTTATCTTGGGTACGTGCGTTAAATTGCTTGCAAAAATCCATAATATTCACACCCTTAGCACCTAATGCAGGCCCTACAGGAGGAGATGGATTTGCAGCACCACCTTTGATTTGTAATTTAACAAGTGCACTGACTTCTTTTGCCATTTTCTGTTATATTAATTGTAATACTTAATGTTAAATATTGGAAGCATGTAACATTTAAGATCCCTTTTCACTATATACATAGCTAAAAGGATTGCAAAGATAAGCAATAAAATAATTGAAATCAAGATAATTGTAAAAAATATTTAATACCCTATTTCTGAAATATGAATTGAATATTTTATTGTTAATTAATTTTAGAACAATTTATCACCCACAAAAAAAACCGTGTAATTTATTTTAAGAAATTACACGGTTTAATATTTTTTTAAGAGGCTGAAATTATTCTTTTTCTACCTGCATATAGTTAAGTTCTAAAGGAGTCTTACGACCAAATATCTTAACCATTACTTTTAATTTTTTCTTCTCTTCATTAATCTCTTCAATCACACCTGTAAAGCCATTGAATGGTCCATCCATAACTTTTACATTCTCGCCAACATAATAAGAAACACTCATAGTTTCTGCTTGTTGACTCATCTCATCCACTTTACCTAAAATACGATTAACTTCTGCTTGGCGCATTGGAATAGCGTTTCCAGCTTTATCACCTAAGAAACCAATCACACTATTAATATTTTTAATAACGTGTTCTAATTCACCATCTAATACAGCTTCTATTAAAACATATCCAGGATAAAAATTACGTTCTTTAGCAATTTTTTTACCATCTTTCATCTGGTAGTATTTCTCCATAGGGATTAATACCTGAGGAACTAGATGAGTAATTCCCAAACGACTGATTTCAGAATCGATATATTGTTTTACCTTTTTCTCTTTACCGCTAACAGCTCTAACAACATACCATTTTAATTGATTACTCATAAGACAGTATTAATTAGATATTGTTCTGTAAATTTGATCTACTATAAAGGTAGAACCTTGATCCATTGCGAATATTAAAAATGCAATAATCAAAGAAGCTACTAGCACTAGAACCGCTGAATTTTGAAGACTTTTCCAAGTTGGCCAAGTAACCTTTTGGGTCATCTCTTCATACGATTCCTTAAAAAATTGAACTACTTTAGCCATATTCATTTATTTGCACGGGAACAAGGATTCGAACCCTGATCAAAGGTTTTGGAGACCTCTATTCTACCATTGAACTATTCCCGTAATTAGTAGTTAGTATAAAGTATTTAGTACTTAGTATCAGTCGTATGACCTTCTCTAAGTACTAAACAATTTGTCTTAATACTAACTACTTTATACTAAGTATTTAGTAATTATTTTAAAATTTCAGTTACCTGTCCAGCACCTACTGTTCTACCACCTTCACGGATAGCAAAACGTAGACCTTTTTCCATTGCGATAGCGTTAATTAATTTAACAGTAATTGTAACGTTATCACCTGGCATAACCATTTCAGTTCCTTCTGCTAACGAGATTTCTCCAGTTACGTCTGTGGTACGGAAATAGAATTGAGGACGATATTTGTTGAAGAATGGAGTGTGACGACCACCTTCTGCTTTTGATAATACATAGATCTCAGCTTTGAAATCAGTGTGAGGAGTAACTGAACCTGGTTTACAGATTACCATACCACGACGGATATCAGTTTTCTCAATACCACGTAATAATAAACCTACGTTATCACCAGCTTCACCGTAATCTAAAATTTTACGGAACATCTCTACACCAGTTACTGTAGATTTTAAGTTCTCAGCACCCATACCTAGAATCTCAACTGGATCACCAGAGTTGATTACACCACGCTCAATACGACCAGTTGCAACAGTACCACGACCAGTGATCGAGAATACGTCCTCAACAGGCATTAAGAATGGAAGGTCAGTTAAACGTGGAGGAATTGGTACGTAGTTATCTACAGCATCCATTAATTCCATAATTTTAGCAACCCATTTTGGATCACCGTTTAATCCACCTAATGCAGAACCTTGAATTACAGGAATTTCATCACCTGGGAACTCATAGAATGATAGTAATTCACGAATTTCCATTTCAACAAGCTCTAATAATTCAGGATCATCAACCATATCCACTTTGTTCATGAATACAACTAATGAAGGTACACCTACCTGACGAGCTAATAGAATGTGCTCGCGAGTTTGTGGCATCGGACCATCTGTAGCAGCAACAACGATAATTGCACCATCCATCTGAGCAGCACCAGTTACCATGTTCTTTACGTAATCCGCGTGACCTGGACAGTCAACGTGTGCGTAGTGACGGTTAGCTGTTGAATACTCAACGTGAGATGTATTGATAGTGATACCTCTTTCTTTTTCCTCTGGAGCAGAGTCAATAGAATCAAATGAACGTGCCTCAGATAAACCAGCATCAGATAACACTTTAGTGATAGCTGCTGTTAAGGTTGTTTTACCGTGGTCAACGTGACCGATCGTGCCGATATTCAAGTGCGGCTTACTGCGGTCAAACTTTTCTTTTGCCATGTTTTATTAATTATTAGTAGGTTAAATTTTATTTTAATTATTTTATTCTTAAATACAAAAGCCCTGCTAATGCCTTCACAGCAATAACAAAGTAACTTAGAGCCAAAGATGGGACTTGAACCCACGACCTCTTCCTTACCAAGGAAGTGCTCTACCGCTGAGCTACTTCGGCTTTTGAGCGGAAGACGAGGTTCGAACTCGCGACCTATAGCTTGGAAGGCTATCGCTCTACCAACTGAGCTACTTCCGCTTATTTTCAGTTTTAACTGAAATCGACAAATACAAAATATATTTGTGCCGACTGCTTGGTGTGGGGAGAGAAGGATTCGAACCTTCGAAGTCTTGCGACAACAGAGTTACAGTCTGTCCCATTTGGCCACTCTGGTATCTCCCCCCTTTCTTAAACAAAACCAAAAGCTCTATTTAAAAAAAGAGCCTCCTATCGGGATCGAACCAATGACCTACTGATTACAAGTCAGTTGCTCTACCAGCTGAGCTAAGGAGGCTAATTTTATGTGATCTTTCTACTTTCTTTTTTTAGAAATTTTTATCTCTAAAAGATGACCCTTTTTTGCCAATTGACATTTAAGGAGTAGTAGTTTTCATTTAAGCTCTAATGTTTCCATTAGGTGATCGTTATTTTTAACGATGCGCCAAAATTAGTTTTATTTATTTAAATCGACAAGTTTTTTTTAAGGTTTTTAACACCTTTTTCATTCTTAACCCCTTATTAGGAGCCAATCCATTGAACTTGAGGACTTAAATTTTTTCTAGCTTTTATTAGAACTTTCATTCCACTTAGGCAAGGCCTTTTTGAAATGGAATGCAAATCTACATATTTATCTTTCTAAAAAAAATATTTTTGCAAAAAAATGGCAGGATTTTTCCTGCCATTATATCGTTATATCTGTATTGCTATTAATAACCAGCGTTTTGGCTATTTTACAGCAACGATTTATGCTCACTTAAATGTGCTCTCGATTTATCTTTATGCTTATTAACTTGTCTTCTTAATGAATCAATCGCCAAATCTGTGGCTTCTTCAAAACTTTTACATTGCTCTTTTGCAAATAACGTTACCCCCGGAACATTTAATTTAATCTCTACTATCTTATTTTCTTCATCCTCCACATTTTCCAACTTCAAATAAACCATCCCACTTATAATTTGATCAAAAAACTGGTCTAATTTATCCACCTTTTTCTGAATAAAATCTAATAATTTTTTGTCTGCATTGAAATGGATAGACTGTACACTGATTTTCATTTTTCCTCCTTTTTTATGCCTTTGGATGGGCTTGTTTATAAACTGTTTTTAATCTTTCAATACTATTATGCACATAAACCTGTGTGGCCGCTAAACTAGCATGCCCCAATAATTCCTTTATCGCATTTAAATCTGCCCCATTATTTAATAAACTGGTAGCATAAGAATGTCGTAATACATGCGGACTCTTCTTTTCCTGCGTAGATATTAATGATAAATAGCGCTTCACAATCCTATAAATTAATCCTGGATAAGCTTCTTCCCCTTTCGAGGTAACAATTAACTTATCAGTTTGATTGTTTATTTTGTGTAACGATTTATATTTAATAAAATTATTAGCCAAGTTTAATACCGACAAAGGAATTGGAATTAAACGCTCTTTGTTACGTTTACCAATTACTTTTAATTGCTGTTGATAATTGTCAATGTCGCTATCTTTTAATTTTATTAATTCGGATAAACGCATCCCAGTTCCAAAAAGTAATTCTACTACCAATCGATCCCTTAACCCTTCAAAATCCTCAGCAAATATTACTGGAGAATTTAATAAGGAGATAAGTTTATCATCTTCAATAAATACAGGTAGTTTCTTTTTTAACTTGGGTGCTTTTATAGCTTGAATAGGATCCTTTTTAATTTTACCAGTTTTTAAAGCAAATTTATATAGGCTTCGCAATGCCGATAATTTCCTGCTAGTTGATGAAGGATCTAATCCTTGCTCCATTAAAAAGACAATATAGGTCCTTATTGATGAGGTATCTGCTTTCAGCAAATCATTAATACCTAAATCCTGTAGGTAATTACTAAATACCTGAATATCGTTTGAATAGGCTAAAAGCGTATGTGAAGAATATCGCTTTTCATTTTTTAGATATTGTAAAAATTCATCTCCCACCATAGTATTCAAGTATGAAAGTGAATATACAAAATGATTTTTAATAAAAACAAAAAAACCCTTTCAAATAATTGAAAGGGTTTTTTATATTACTTTATTGAGACTAAATTGTTCCTTCTTGTTGCAAAGTCTGAATGTATTTAGCATGTTTAACTTCCATCCTTCTGGCTACAGATTTTTTCTCGTATGCCTGACGACTACGTAATTCTCTCAAAACTCCTGTTTTCTCAAATTTCTTTTTGAAACGTTTTAGGGCCTTATCAAGTGATTCGCCTTCTTTAATATTGATGATGATCATAGCTAAAAATACCTCCTTTCGTGGTTTCCCTCTTATTTGGGATTGCAAAGGTAAGAATTAATATATTATAAATCAATAAAGAATGAAAAATATTATTCTTTTAATAACTCCCTTGAGATTACCAGTTTTTGAATTTCAGAAGTCCCTTCTCCAATTGTACAAAGTTTACTATCTCTATAGAATTTCTCAACCGGAAAATCCTTAGTATAACCATATCCACCAAATATCTGAACAGCTTCAGTAGAAACTCTTACACATACTTCAGATGCAAAGTATTTAGCCATCGCTGAAACTTTGGTTACCGGCTGATGTCTATTTTTTAAATCCGCTGCTTGACGAATTAAAAGTTCTGCTCCTTCAATTTCAGTAGCCATATCTGCAAGTTTAAAGCTTATTCCTTGGAAACTAGAGATTGGTTGACCAAATTGTTTTCTTTCTTTAGAATAAGCTAAAGCAGCATCAAATGCACCCTTTGCTATACCTAATGATAAGGCTGCAATAGAAATTCTACCACCATCTAATATTTTCATTGCTTGCTTAAATCCATCACCCTCTTGTCCCAATAAATTTTCTACTGGTACTCTACAATTATCGAAAATCATTTCTGTAGTTTCAGAAGCACGCATCCCTAATTTATTTTCCTTTTTTCCTGCAGTAAATCCTGGTGTACCTCTTTCAACCACAATTGCAGATATACCTTTAGAGCTTCCGCTTTCGCCAGTTCTTACCATCACTACAGCCACATCGCCTGATTTACCATGGGTGATCCAGTTTTTCGCTCCATTTAAAACATAATGATCGCCGTCTTTAACCGCAGTTGTCATCATTCTTAATGCATCCGATCCGGTATTAGCTTCAGTTAAACCCCAAGCACCTATCCACTCTGCAGTAGCTAATTTAGGTAACCATTTCTTCTTTTGTTCTTCATTCCCAAAAGCCAAGATATGTCCTGTACATAGCGAATTATGCGCAGCAACAGATAATCCAATTGAACCGCAAACTCTAGAAATTTCAACTATAACATCAACATATTCTTGATAGCCTAATCCAGAACCTCCATATTCTTCTGGAACCAAGACACCCATTAATCCTAATTTTCCTAATTCTTTAAAAATTTCAATTGGAAAAATTTGGGCTTCATCCCACTCCATCACATTTTTGCGAATATTCTTTTCAGCAAAATCCTTAACCATTTTACGAATCATTACTTGATTCTCGGAAATTCTAGAATCAAAACCATTCGTGTTATTTTCAGATAAATTCATTATTAGTTTAGTGTTTTTATGCACAAAGATACCGATAAAAATATCTGAATTAGAGTAATTAAGAAGCTTTTTTATAGAACACTTCAGTATTTAGTACAAAATATTTGACTGCTTAACTTAAACCAGATTTTATTAAAATTTTAAGAATTCAATTTTAACTAAGTATAAGAAGCTAAAGATATTACAGGCGTTTTATTTTCTTCAAGTTTAGCGCGACCTAACAAAGCACTTAATTCAATAATAAATGCATAACCAACCACTTCTATGTTTAATTTATGCAATAAATTGGAAGCCGCCAAAACAGTGCCTCCGGTAGCTAATAAATCGTCGTGAATAATTACTTTTTTACCACTAGCCAATGCATTCTCTTGAATTTCTATGGTTGCTGTTCCATATTCCAAATCGTAGGTTTCGTGAATACATTTCCCTGGAAGTTTGCCTTCTTTCCTAATTAAAACAAATGGAATTCCTAGTTCCATCGCAATAGATGGACCCAATAAAAATCCTCTACTTTCTAATCCTACTATTGCATCTGGCTCTAAATGCCTTATTTTATCAACAAACGATTTTACTATAGATTTACACAACGCTGCATCTAAAAATATGGTTGAAATATCCTTAAATATTATTCCTGGTTTTGGAAAATCATATATGTCGCGTATGGTTTGTTTGATTCTTTCTTCAATCATTTTAAAATAGTAAATAAGGCGCCAATCGTTTACAATCTGCTTCTGTTATTAAATAAACTTTCTTTAAATCATCAATAGAGGAAAATTCCCCATGTTGATTTCGATATTGAATTATAGCTCTAACTTGGTTATAATTCAAATAAGGATGATTTATTAATTCCTCAAATTTAGCAGTATTAATGGATATTTTTTTCAATTGCTCAGTTAAATAAATTTGTGTCAATAAACCTAAATAACGAGGAGTATCTATTCCATAAACTTCCAAAAGTTGCGCTTTATTAATATAACCACCTAATTTATTTTTGTAATTTAAAATTCTAGTCGCCAATACTTTTCCTATTCCAGTTAATTGTTCAAGTTCTTCCACCGAATTAGTGTTAATGTCAATATTTAATTGGGTTGATTTTTTATTAGGAATAGGTTGATTAAATACATTGCTTTTGATTAAGTTTTGGTCTTTTGGTAGGATTACAAATGGCGCAATTTCTTTATAAAGTTTAGGAGAAATAACAAAAATTTTGCTCAGGTCTTCAACTTTTTTAAACTTCCCTCCCTTTTTAATGTAATTCAAAATCACGTTAGCCTGTTTTTCACTCAACCCTAATTCTACCCATTCTTGTTGGGTTAAAATGTTCGGATTAAATGGTTTTAATTTAACCCTTTTCCTCTTTTCCTTTTCAGATTCCCTATTACTAAAATATACATCAACTGGCTTATCTATGTCGTTTTGCCTTAATACTTGAATATATCTCAAATGAAATTCCTGTTCAGTTTCTTGTTTTGAACTTAAATAATTCACTGCATCTGGAATAAAATAGATTACTAATCCAACCAACATTATTACTCTTATTCCCCTAATTTCCTTTTCAGAAAATTTATAATGATCTAAAATTTTACCCCACCACATCTATTTAATATTTGAATAACAATTAAATTAAATTTAAATCATATTTTTGATAGTTCAATGTATTCCCAGATTCAGATAAGATGAAGATTATAACAAAAAAAGAGTTTGCTGAAGCCACAAAAATAGATAAGCTAGGGGTACCAGGATTAGCCTCACTGTTAATGGAAATAATGAGGTTGAATGAAATTAATGAGGTATTTTCGAAAAATAAAGACTACGAAGGATTAGAGTTTGTTGATAAAATTTTAGAAACAATTGGGGTTACAGTAGATATAGACGAATCTGAGTTAAATAATATCCCAAAAACAGGTGGTTTTATTGCCATTGCCAATCACCCATACGGCGGAGTAGAAGGTCTAGCATTAGTAAAATTACTTTGCAAAATTAGACCAGAAGCAAAGGTGATGGTAAATTTCATTTTAAAGAAAATCCCTAATCTCGATCAGTTTTTTGTTGCTGTAAATCCATTCGAAAATGTTCAACATTCATCAAGTATTAGTGGTTTAAAAACAACTTTAGATTTATTAAAAAGTGGTATTCCTATTGGCATCTTTCCTGCTGGAGAAGTATCTACTTTCAATATAGAAAGTCAGGAGGTTACCGATAAGATATGGCACCCTGTGGTTGGAAAATTAATTGCAAAAGCAAAACTACCTGTAGTTCCAATTTATTTTCATGGTAATAATGGTGTTCTGTTTAATGTTCTAAGTTTTATTCACCCAACTTTAAGAACGGCTAAACTCCCATCAGAATTTTTAAATAAACAAGGTTTAAATATTAAAGTAAGGATAGGTAAGCCTATTGAAATTGATGAGATTTCATATAAAAACAACACAAACAAGCTTCTCAATTTCTTAAGAGCTAGAACTTATGCATTAGGCACGAGTTTAGAAGAAGAAAAGAAACTTTTCAATCCCATTAATTTATTTAAAATTAAAAAGAAACCTCGCGAAATTATTCCTGAAACAATGGAAGAAATACTTATTAAAGAGGTTGAAACTTTAGATAACTTTAAAACTTGGGAAGAGAAAAATTACACGGTTTATATCTGTCCAACTTCCGCTATTCCAAATATTCTACGTGAAATTGGGAGGTTAAGAGAAATTACCTTTAGAGAAGTGGGTGAAGGAACAAATAAAAGTATTGATTTAGATAATTACGATATTTATTATAATCATTTATTTATTTGGGATAAAGAAGCACATAAAATAGTTGGCGCTTATAGAATTGGAAAAGGCGACGAAATTTTAGAAACTTTTGGACGAAGAGGATTTTATTTAGCCGAATTATTTAAAATTAAGGAAGGCTTCTATCCATACCTAAAACAAGGTATAGAATTAGGAAGATCTTGGATTAGAAAGGAATATCAACAAAAACCATTGCCATTATTTTTATTGTGGAAAGGGATTGTTAAGTATATTATTGATAATCCACAATACCGATATATGTTTGGCCCAGTAAGTATAAGCAACAATTTCTCTAAGTTATCTAAATGCCTAATTGTTGATTATATCACTAAAAATCATTTTGATTATGATTTAGCGCGATTAGTGAAGCCAAAAAATAAATTTAAAGCCGATTTAAATCCATTAGACACAGAAATATTAGTAGAAAGTAGTGAAAGTTTAAAAGATTTAGACAGTTTAATTGCACAAATAGAAAGTTCACATTTAAAAATTCCAGTATTATTACGTCAATACATGAATTTAAATGCCAAAATTATTTGTTTTAATATTGACCCAAAATTCTCTGATTGTTTAGATGGATTTTTGATTGTTGATGCTCAAAACATTCCTAAAGAAATGTTTGAAAAGCTAGGTAAAAACTTGTAAAACATAAAAAGGGGATGAAAATAATTTTCATCCCCTTTTTTTATATGGTTATAAATCTTAATAAACTTTTGTTTGTGGGTTCCAGTTGGTCCATCCACTTGTCCAATCTGTAGTACCAAATGCACCACGATAAGAAACAGAAGTTGCTCCAGGTGTAGCCGCCCATGTTCCGCTCAATGCTGGCGAACCAGTTGCAGGTAAGAAGTTTGGTCCAGTTAAAACAAACGGACTAGTTAATTTAACATCTGTATTCACGTTTGAGTAAATTGCTCCACCATTCACTACAACTTTTGTTTGTATATCAGCAACAGTTAAAATAGAAGCCGCTGCGTTTGTTAAAATTTGATTGGTTGAAGCTGCAATTAAGTTGTTCTTAAATTCAGAATTACCATTTTTATAGAAGTTAGCAGATTTATCAGACTCAATGTTTAAACCACCTTTTTGATTAGCTAAAATTATTGAGTTGTTGAAAATAAATTGAGTTCCTCTTCTCCAACGGTTACCATATGCATGTCTTGCAGCTGTTCCATCAGCACCATTTGGTCCAATTAAAGTAAAGTTAGATAATTTTGGTTTTGTAATTGGCAATGCATCAGAACCTGCGTTATCATTATCGCACTCAATTCCGTTTCCATCATCTTGTGCATCTACAAATTTAGGATCTCTTAATGCTACTGCAAATTGAATACTTCCACTATAACCAAAATCAAAGTCAAAATCATCATCAGCTGTTGCATAAGCAACTAAATTTTTAGCATTTACAGTTCCACCAAAAAATTCAAATGCATCATCATTAGCATAAACTGTTTGAACATTTTCTACAACTGTTTTGTTTCCTACTGCATAAAAAGTTAAAGCATTAATCTCGCTATCATTAGCACCGATACCTGCATATTCAATTCTAACATATCTTAATATTCCAGAATCATCATCATCAATTTTATCAGTTCCGTAAGTTAAAGCTACACCACCTTCAACGTTTACTGGCGCAGTTCTATTTGTTGTTGCTCTACCAACTAAAATTAAACCCCCCCAATCGCCAGGTGCTCTACTTCCTGCGTCTTTACCTGAAGTAAAAACAATTGGTTTAGAAGCTGTTCCATCGGCTATTATTTTTGCACCTTTATCAATTACTAATGCTGCTTTTGAACCAACTTTAGCTTTAATAACTGTTCCTGGTTGAATGGTTAATACAGCCGGACTTTTCACAAAAACGGTACCATCCAATATCCATTGTCTATCGGCAGTTAAGGTTTTGTTTGCCGAAATTTCACCTGAAATAGATTCTGGAGCTTTTGGTGGAGCTACAGGATCTGGCGTGTTGGTTTTTCTGCACGACATAATTGTCATGGCTGCAGCTACTACTAGAATCGAAAATTTAATGTTTTTCATTATTATTTTAAATTATTGAGTTTATGGATTTAAAACAGCTGTATTGCTTCTTTAAATTCACTAATCAAAGCTATATAAACAAGATTACCCAAATGTTAAGCCTGCTTTACATTTGGGTAATCTATATGTTAAGTGTATGTTAATATTATTTAGAGCCTAATCCTAAATTATAAGAGAAAGTTAAGCTCGCACCAAAGCCAGTTCTAGCAGTGTTCATAATATTATCAGATTTCTGATAGGTCTTAGTTGTATTATTATTTTGATAGAATATTATTTTTTCATTTAAGATATCAGATAAGTTTAATCTTAATTCGCCTCTATTGCTTAAGATTTTCTTTGAAACCTGAACATCAAACATATTTCTACCTTTTTCATAAATATCACCATAACCTTGATAACCTACTTCTGCAATTCTCTCCCCTATTCTATTGTATAATACATTAAAGGATAAATTAGAAATTGGATCATTGTATAATAAGCCTGCATTAATTAAATAGGGAGACTGCCCTTGCAATGCACGATTTGTAACCTCAGAAATTAAGCTATTTAAATTTACTGTAGAGAAAATTAACGATGCATTTACATAAGCTGTTAAATTTTCGAAAGCTGGAACACCTTTAATGAAACTTAAATTTTTTCTAGCTTCTAATTCTACACCATAAGTTGTAGCAGATTCTGCATTTTGGAAGGTTACATTTCTTACACTACCAGAAGAAACAACTTGCTCAATTGGGTTCTTAAAATATTTATAGTAACCTGAAACCGATAATACTTGTCCAGCTCCTGGGAATATCTCATATTTTAAATCCAAGTTAGTATTCTGACTTCTTTTTAAATTAGGATTTCCAATAAGTACACGTTTCGAAATATAATCGAAGAATCCAAAATTAGAAAGTTCTCTAAGTTCAGGTCTTGTTACCGTATTAGAAATTGACATTCTTAAATTTTGCTTCTCAGAAATATTTAAAGTTGTATTTAATGAAGGTAATATATCTGTAAATTGATTAGACACTTTTAATAAATTACCAGATAAGTCTGCTGTATTAATTTCTTGGTAAGCATCTTCAATTCTTGCTCCTAATGAAACTCTTAATTTCTTTGCTATTCTAGTATCAAACATCAAATAACCTGCTGTTACATCAGATGTTGCATCATATCTATCCGTAGGTTCAGTTCCCTCATCTAAAATAAATCCATTGTCATTTAAATTTGAAGGATCAAATATTTTATCAAATGGAAGTCTTAATAAGTTTTGATTGAATTGACCTGTTGCAAATGAACGGATATAGCCAAATTTTCTTGCACCAAAATCTCTTAACTTATATTGCTTAAAAGCACCAACTTTTAATGCGCTCTTTTCTTGTAAGAAGTTAACAGGAATAGTAACGTTTAATCCCCCGTTAAAACTATCTTCAAATAACTCTGAAAAGAATCTACTTGCATCAGTTCTAGCTGCAGTACCATTTGGAACTACTGCTAAGTATTCAGTTTGACCTTGAACTAAATCATAATTAACTGCCTTTAAATCTGGCTGTAGTCTATCTGAATAAGAATAGCCCAAATTCCAGTTAATTTTAATGTCATTTGATAAAAGTTTGTGTTCACCTTCTAACTGACTATTAAATAAACTCTTGCTTACTAAATCGAAAGAATAGCCCTTTCTCTTAATTTTATCAATAAAAATATCACCTTCTCTTTCTAAATACGTATTATCTAAGTTGATATTATATAAGTTTTTAAATGCAATTTTATTATTTCCGTGTGTATAAGCAATATTAGCTAATCCACCTACAGAAGATGAAAACTTATAAGAATTATCTCTAAATGTATATTCCGTTTTATCTTGAGTATAATCAGATCTCACGCCTGTGGTTAAGTTTTCTGAAGATCTATAATTTAAAGACAAAATCATTCCTAAGGTAGATTCGTTTTTAAATACTTTTCTTAAACCAGCACTTAATTGGTACGCTTGAGAAGGCATTGCTGTAGAAGTATTTCTCCCAAAGGAATTATTAAATAATTTACCCGATGCAATTTTCTCTCTATCCGTTAATACTTGGTAATTTTGAGTTGAAACTATACCATATGGAATTTGTCTAGATTTATCTACAAATCCAAAATTTTCAACTGATGATTTTTCACCTAATTTAAAGTCTTTGAAAGTTGATTGAGAGTTTAGTCCAGTTCCTACAGAAGCATAAAGATAATTTTCTGTTGGAATGTCCTTTGTTAAAACTTGAATTACACCACCAGAGAAATCTCCAGGAAGATCAGGTGATGCCGTTTTATTGATTACAATATTATCTACCATATTAGACGGGATAATATCAAATGAGAATGCTTTTCTATCTGGCTCAGAACTTGGCAAAACTGCATTATTTAAGAGTGTTGCATTGTATCTATCACTTAAACCTCTTACAATAATGAATTTATTGTCTTGTACACTTGTACCACTAACTCTTTTTAAAACTTCTGAAGCATTACGATCTGGAGATCTTCTGATTTGATCAGCAGAAATACCGTCAGAAACGTTAATATTAGTACGCTGTTTATTATATAATGAATTTACAGATTCTTGTTTTACGGTAGCTGTAAATACAACAGCATCTAATTGTTGTCCGCTTTCTTCTAATACTACATCAACTGTTGCAGAATTTCCAGCTTTTACTACAATATCAGTAATCTTTTTGGTTGCGTATCCCAAATAAAAAAACTCTAGTACGTACGAACCAGGTGCTAAGGAACTTAATATAAATCTTCCATCAACATCTGTCATTACAGCCTTAGTAGTACCAGAGATTTTAACGCCTCCCCCTACTATAGGTTCTCCATTTTGTTTGTCGGTTACTTTCCCTGAAATTGAACCCGTTGTTTGAGCGAAAATGCCAAACGGAATTGCAATTAAAAAAAATAATATGAACGTTCTTTTTAGGAATAATTGTGTTTTCACTTTTAATGATTTTTTGTTTCATCAAAAGTATTACCACAATGTTAATTAATGGTTAGGCGTACATTACCATTAGTTTAGTGCTATGTTAACAAGATGTTAAGCTTAATATGGTAAGCCTACTTTTTTACAAATAAAATGAAGCAGCCAAATTGGCCCAATTAACAAAAACTTTAAATCATCCAAGAAAGAAGGCTTTTTTCCTTCAATTTTATGACCAATGAATTGACCAATCCATGCCGCCACAAAAATACCAAGGGAAACTTGCCATAATGCTGGACCTCCATTTTGTTCAACTCTTTCTAATAAAATTATAAAGTAATACATTCCAGATATAACCAAAATCATTAAAAAAGCTAAAACTCTAGAAATGTTGAAATAATAATAAATTACGGCTGCCATTAAAAATGAAAACCAATTTAAATAAGTTTTGTATTGGCCTAAAAATTCCAAATTAGGGAATGGAATTGCAGTCACTAAACCTATTATACTAAATAAAATAAGAGGAACACAAATCCAGTGAATAAATTTATTCACTGGATTTTGATGACTTTCAGAATAAGTATCGAAATAAACATCAATTTGTTTTTTTTCTACTTTATTTTTCATTTCGTTTAGTATAAAATGATTACTATCTTAAGTATTATTTAGCAAAAGAAACAGATCTTGTTTCCCTGATAACGGTTACTTTAATTTGACCAGGATAAGTCATCTCAGTTTGAATACGGTTAGAAATATCTGCCGCTAATAACTCAGCCTGTTGGTCTGTTACTCTTTCACTTTCTACTACAACACGTAATTCACGTCCTGCTTGGATGGCAAAAGTTTTCTCAACTCCAGGATAAGAAAGAGCTAATTCTTCTAATTCTTTTAAACGTTTAATATAACTTTCTACAACTTCACGTCTTGCACCTGGTCTAGCTCCAGAAATAGCATCACAAGCCTGAATAATAGGAGAAATCATAGATGTCATTTCTATTTCGTCGTGATGGGCACCAATAGCGTTACAAACTTCAGGATGTTCTTTATATTTTTCGGCTAATTGCATTCCTAAAATTGCGTGAGGTAATTCTGGATTATCATCTGGCACTTTACCAATATCATGTAATAGACCTGCACGTTTGGCTAATTTTGCATTTAATCCCAACTCAGCCGCCATTGTAGCACAGAAATTTGCTACTTCTTTACTATGGTGTAATAGATTCTGACCGTATGAAGAACGATAACGCATTCTTCCTACCATTCTAATTAATTCTGGATGTAGTCCATGAATTCCTAAATCTATAACAGTACGCTCACCAATTTCTATAATTTCATCCTCAATTTGTTTCTTTGTTTTAGCAACAATTTCCTCAATTCTTGCCGGATGAATTCTACCATCAGTTACTAATCTATGTAAAGCTAATCTCGCAATCTCTCTTCTTACAGGATCAAAACCTGATAAAATAATTGCTTCTGGCGTATCGTCAACAATAATTTCAATTCCGGTAGCCGCTTCTAATGCTCTAATATTTCTACCTTCTCTACCAATAATTCTACCTTTAATTTCATCACTTTCAATATGAAATACCGAAACAGTATTCTCAATTGCAGCTTCAACGGCGGTTCTTTGAATAGTTTGAATAACTACCTTTTTAGCTTCTTTTGTAGCTGTTAATTTAGCTTCATCAACAATATCTTTCACTTGAATCATGGCTTGACTTCTAGCCTCATTCTTCATGTTCTCTATAAGTTGATTTTTCGCTTCATCAGCACTTAATCCAGCAATAGTTTCTAATTGTTGTACGTGCTGATTTTTAATTGCTTCAACTTCTTGTTGCTTTTTTAAAGCAATTTCATGCTGCTTTGCTAAGTTGTTCTTTTGAGCATCTAATTCATTTTCTTTTTTCTGAAGATTATCCAATTTCTGATTTAAAGATTGCTCTTTCTGACGAATTGAATTTTCTTTTTGTGAAAGCTGATTATTTCGCTCATTTACTTCCTTTTCGTGCTCTGACTTAAGTTGTAAAAACTTCTCCTTTGCTTCTAATAGCCTATTCTTTTTTAGAATTTCGGCATTGTTTTCTGCTTCTTTAAGCATCTTTTTTACTTTCGTTTGCGCTGCAATTTCCTGACGCTTTAAAAGTAATCTTAATAAGTATCTTCCTATAAATATACCTGCTACTAAACTAACACATATATAAAGTATTATTTCATTCATAATTTTAAAATAAAAAAACCGTTACAAAATTTAAGGTTTAGATATCTTCGGAATAATCCAAAAGTAGAAACATTAAACTTAGCACCGGCTAAATATTAAAACCAATTATTTTTTGAAAAAATTCGACAGTAAAACATCCAGTTCCTCTACCTTTTCAGATAGCTGATTATCTTGATTCTGAACATTGTTTTCTGCCTTCAGAACCGCAGTTGCATAATGCAATACGGCCATCGAAAGCAAATCTTGTTTATCTCTAACGGCATAATTTTCTTGGTATTCCTTTATACGCTCGTTAATGATTTTAGCTGCTCTTCGTACAATTTCTTCCTCTTCCATATTCACCTTTAAAGGATAAATACGGTCAGAGATGGATATTTTTATCGAGATTTCTCCCATTATATTGGCTTTGTTTCTACTATTTGCTGATTATTTTTTCAGCAATACCACACACCTATCAATTTCCCGCACAAATTCGTTAATTTTTTGTTTTATATCAAGTGATTTTTCACTTGAACCTTCAATACTTTTAGCTAATTTCAATACTCTAAGCTTCTCATCTAACTCTTGAACCTTAATTTCTGACGTTGTATTCAGATTTCTTAAGCGCTCATTGTCTTGTTTGAGAAGGCTATTTTCTTCTTGCAGTGCATTACACAATTCAATTAAATGAACTGTCTTTTGCGTTATTTTCTGCAACTTATCTACAATTGAAACCATTATTATAAATCCGGCTAACCCAACATTTACCTAATTTCTGCGTTAACTTCTTTTGCTAAGTTATGTATAATTTTTTGCATAACGGCATCAATTTGCTTATCGGTTAAAGTTTGACTTTCATCTTGCAGTGTAATACTTATCGCATAAGACTTCTTTCCTTCTGGCAATGAACCCGTTTTTGTTCCTAAAAAGACATCAAAAATATTAACATCTTTCACTAATTTCTTCTCCGATTTAAAAACTATAGTTTTTAAATTTTCAAAATTTATATGGTTATCTATCAATAAAGATAAATCTCTTCTAACCACAGGAAATTTAGATACTTCCTTGTTTTTAATTTTTAATTTGGCAACGGCCGATAGAATTAAATCCCAGTTAAATTGAGCATAAAAAACCTCTCTTTCTACATCAGTAGATTTTCTAATACTTGAAGAAACTGCCCCAAATTCAACAAAAACATCCTTCCCTCTGAAATATTTTAATCCATATTCCGCATTTTGAGAATTTTCAAGTTCTTCTACCTGAAAGTTCAATAAACCTAACCTACCCAAAATTGCTTCTACACTTCCCTTAATTGAATAGAAATTTACATTTGCCGTTTTATTAGTCCATCGTTCACTTTCTTGAGCACCACTCATTAACAATAATAAGTGATTTTGCTCAGCATAGCCACTTTCAGTTTTATGATAAACTTTACCAAATTCATAGAATTTTACATCGTTAATTCTATGATTTTGATTATAAGCCACGCTTTCTAATGCAGGATGCAATAAACTTTGACGCATAATGCTTAAATCGCTACTTAAAGGATTTAATATTTCCACAACAGTTTCTTTATTTAATGCATACCCCCCCTTAGTAAGCGAGTTACACCATATTTCAGCAAATCCTTGTGCAGACAATAAATCAGCGATTGTATGTTGTGTAAGTTCTCTATCTGGTCTTACAGTATTCCCCAAAGATGCATTAATCTTCGATGGAATTGGAATACTATTATATCCATAAATACGTAAAACCTCTTCAGTAATATCACAAGGGCGAGTTACATCTACTTTAAATGAAGGAACACTTAATTTTAATTGATTTTGTTGATAAATTAATATCTCTATCCCTAAACTTTTTAAAATAGTTGATATTTCATCAGCAGGTATTTCAAACCCAATTAAATCATTTATCTCCTGATAAGAGACTTCAATTTCTACTGGTTTTACAGGGTTAGGATAAATATCTGAGATTTCAGAAGAAATTTTACCACCAGCAATTTCGGTAATTAAAATGGCAGCTCTTTTAAGTGCAATTTCAGTGATTTCTGGATCCGTTCCTCTTTCAAATCTAAATGAAGCGTCGGTTTTTAGGCCATGTCTTTTGCTACTTTTTCTAATTGATACAGCATCAAAATATGCGCTTTCTAAAAAAACATTGGTCGTTTCTTCACTAACCCCCGAATTTAATCCACCAAATACACCAGCTAAACATAATGGATTCTCTGCATCAGCAATTATTAAATCCTCAGCATCTAATTTTCTTTCTACCCCATCTAAAGTAACAAAAGGAGTTCCTGTTTTAAAGTTCTTAACGTTTATTTGGCTGCCTTTAATTTTATCAGCATCAAAAGCATGTAGAGGCTGACCTAGTTCATGAAGTACATAGTTAGTTATATCCACTATGTTATTGATAGGCCTTAATCCAATAATTTTTAATTTTTCTTGAATCCACTCTGGCGACTCTTCTACTTTTACGCCAGTAATGCTTAACGAAGTATAGCGTTTACAAGCTGATTCATTCTCTATTTTAACTGCAATATTTAAATTAGTATTATCAACTTTAAATGCACTTAAATCTGGAAGAGTAATGTTTGTTCTGAAATATGCAGCTAAATCTCTAGCAACACCCAAATGTGAGGCTGCATCGGATCTATTTGGCGTTAATCCAATCTCAAATAAATAATCGTCATTTAATTTAAAAAAGTGTTTCGCTAAAGTACCAACTACAGCATCTTCAGGAAGTACCATTATACCATCATGACTTTTGCCTAATCCTATTTCGTCTTCAGCACAAATCATTCCTTCAGAAACTTCTCCTCTAATTTTAGATTTGGTTATTTTAAACGGTTCTCCATTTAATGGGTAAACAGTACAACCCACTGGTGCAACTACCACGGTTTGTCCAGCTGCAACATTTGGCGCTCCACACACAATTTGAACAGGATCTCCTGCACCTAAATCAACTGTAGTCACGCTAAGTCTATCCGCATTTGGATGCTGTTCACGTGTTAGTACTTTTCCAATAATTAATCCTTCTAACCCACCAATAATAGGTTGTACTTTCTCCAGACTTTCTACCTCTAAACCAATATCAGTTAATATTAATGATATTTCCTGAGGTGTTTTTGTTAATAATGGATTTGAATCAGCAGATTTAAAAAATTGTTGAAGCCAATTATAAGATATTTTCATGTATTAGTTTCTTGTAAAACTAGAAAGATAGCTTTCTATAATATGCAAATATAGCATTTACAAAACAGTCCTAAAAATGCAGAGCCAGTGTAATTTATTTAAAATTTAATTTCACAAACACAGGCAAATGATCTGAATAATAACGCTTGTCCTTACTATCTGTTAGGTTAGCATATTTTTGAACAATAAACTTATCATTCACAAAGACATAATCAATCCTATCTTTTAATTCGCTATCAAATTTAAACCCATTAAATGTACCGATCGGACCATACGCTGGCTCTTTAGAAACTTCTCTAGAATCTATCAAAAAAGATTTAATTGTACTAATGGCTTCAGTTTCGGGAGTAACATTTAAATCACCCGTTAAAATAACCGGTAAATTCGCAGCCATTTCTATCATTTTTGATTTTATTAGCAAGGCCGATTGGATTCGAGCATTAATACCGACATGATCGTAATGGGTATTAAAAACCATAAATTCCTTACGGGTAAGTTTATCATATAATTTTAGCCAGGTACAAATCCTATTTAATGCTGCATCCCAACCTTTACTTGGAACATTTGGAGTAGTAGACAACCAAAAAGTTCCTCCATCTCGCTTAACAAACCTACTTTTATCGTAAAAAATAGCAGAATACTCTCCTTTTTTATCGCCATCATCTCTTCCTACCCCCTCAACTTCAAAATTTGAATTTAAGAGTAATTCGTTAATCTGACCATTTAGCGCTTCTTGAACCCCTAATATTTCTACATCGTGAAACTTAATTAAAGCTTTAACATTATCTTTCCTGTTTGGCCAAGCATTTTCTTTATCGTTTACATTGTTATACCTTATATTATAAGACATAACATTAACAGACTTGTCTACTTTTTGAGCTAGTACCGAAATAGGGACTATAAAAATTATAAATATTAAGAGTTTACTTTTCATGATTTAAATTTTAACGAAAACTACAAATAATATTCAATTTCATATATTATTAAATCTCTAAATTATCTGCAAAACTATAATAACCTTCGTCGGTAATAATTAAGTGATCTAAAATTGGTAATTCTAAATTTTTACCTACATCTACCAATTTGCTGGTTATTTTTTTGTCTTCGTTACTAGGCATTAATTGTCCGGACGGATGATTATGAATTAATATAATACTCGAAGCACTATGTTGTAAGGCCACCTTGAATATTACTTTTGGATCTGCAACCGTACCGCTAAATCCACCTATACTAATTCTAACCTTAGTCATTATTCTATTTGCCCTATTCAGTAATACAATCCAAAATTCTTCATGTTGAAGATCAACAAAACTTGAATATAAATGATTATAAACATCAGCTGAAGATTTTATAGGATCAGAAAATGAGCTTTTTACATCTTGTCTTCTTCTTCCGATTTCTAATGCCGCAATAATGGCTACAGCTTTAGCCACCCCTATGCCTGGAATTTTACAAAGATCTTGTGCACTCGCCTTGGCCAACAGCGATAAATCATAATTATAAGATTTTAATAATTTAGAACTAAGGCCAACAGCAGATTCATTTACATTACCTACTCTGATTAATAATGCAATTAATTCGGCATTTGAAAGCTGTTGTCGACCTTTCTCTAGTAATTTCTCCCTAGGTCTATCTTGAATATCCCAAGACTTTATGCTTTCGACGGAGCTTTTGTTTGAAATTTTGCGCATAAAAAAAACGTGTAGGATAGCTACACGTTTTCAATATACTAACTTTTAGTTAATTATTTTAATCCATTAACAAATTTTGTTAATTTCGATTTATTGTTCGCTGCTTTGTTTTTATGAATAACATTTTTCTTAGCTAAACGATCAAGCATTGATACTACTGTAGGTAAAAGATCAGATGCTGATTTTTTATCTACTGCAGCACGTAATCTTTTAATAAAAGTACGTGTTGTTTTAGCTTGATATCTGTTACGCAAACGCTTTGTCGCGCTATTTCTAATTCTTTTTAAAGAGGATTTATGATTTGCCATTATGTGTAGCCTTTTACTCTATTGTTATTTATTCTTTCGGGTTGCAAATATAGAATTTATCTTTCAAATATACAACCAATTATTTCAAATAATTTTTTAGCAATTATTTATCCAACAAAAATAAGGAAAATTTAGTCGAAATCTATTAAAAGTTAGGATATAAATACTAAAATATTATTTTTGATTCGATGAAAAAGCACATAGCCATTTTTGCGTCCGGTTCTGGATCTAATGCTCAAAAGTTAATGGAGCATTTTAAGCGCAACAACGAAGCCGAAATTTCCCTAGTTCTAACCAACAACCCGGAAGCTTTTGTTTTGCAACGAGCCGATAGTTTTGAAATTCCAACTCATATTTTTGATAAGCACGAATTTTATGAGACAGATGAAATTATTGATTTGTTAAAAAACTTAGATATAGATTTAATTGTTTTGGCAGGTTTTCTATGGCTAATTCCTGAAAAACTCATCAATGAATATCCTAACAAAATAATAAACATACACCCTTCCCTATTACCAGCATATGGTGGAAAAGGAATGTATGGAGATAAAGTTCACAAAGCGGTTATGCTTGCTGGCGAAAAAGAAGGCGGCATTACAATTCATTATGTAAACAATAAGTTTGATGAAGGCGAACACATCTACCAAGCAAAATACAGAATTGAAGAAACCGACACTTTAGAAATGATTAAGTTTAAAGGACAACAGCTAGAACATTTGCATTTCCCTAGAATTGTAGAAAACATCATTAAAAAGCTAAAAAAATAAAGCAGAACACCATTTATAGATAGATAAAATATTTAGATTTTAATTCACTTAACGTTTTTGATTTTTTTACCTTTGCAGCTCAATTTAAAAACATCATGACTGCACCTGTTAAAATTAAAAATGCACTTGTTTCCGTATATTATAAAGACGGCTTAGAACCGCTTATTCGTTTACTTGCTAGCCAAGGGGTAAATTTTTACTCTACAGGAGGTACTGAGCAATTTATAAAAGACTTAAACATTCCTGTTACTGCAGTTGAAGATTTAACAAGTTATCCTTCTATATTAGGAGGCCGAGTAAAAACTTTACATCCTAAAGTTTTTGGAGGAATTTTAAACAGAAGAGGTTTAGAAGAAGATATCCAACAAATTGAACAATATGAAATACCAGAAATTGATTTGGTTATTGTTGATTTGTATCCATTCACTGAAACTGTTAAAGCTGGTGGTACACCAGCAGAAATTATAGAAAAAATTGACATAGGTGGTATTTCTTTAATTCGTGCCGCTGCCAAGAATTTTAACGACGTAGTTATTTTAGCTTCTAAAGAAGATTATACTACATTAGAACAACAACTTTCTGAGCAAAATGGGGTAACTTACTTAGAGCAAAGAAAAAATTACGCGCGCAAAGCTTTCCATACTTCGTCACATTACGATACTGCAATATTTAATTATTTTAATCAGGAAGACCCTATATCTGTATTTAAAGAAAGTATTGCGACGAGTCAAGTTTTACGATATGGAGAAAATCCTCATCAAAGTGGGGTATTCTATGGCGATTTAGATGCTCTTTTCACTAAACACAATGGAAAAGCATTATCATATAATAATTTAGTTGATGTAGATGCAGCAGTTAGTTTAATTGATGAATTTACTGAGCCTACGTTTGCTATTTTAAAACATACTAATGCTTGCGGTTTAGCAACTCGCAATGATGTTAAACAAGCATGGATTGATGCACTTGCTTGCGACCCAGTTTCTGCATTTGGAGGTGTTTTAATTACTAACCAAAAAATTGATAAAGCTACAGCCGAAGAAATTAATCAATTGTTTTTCGAGGTTTTAATTGCTCCTGATTATGATTCAGAAGCGTTAGAATTATTTTCAACTAAGAAAAACAGAGTTATTCTTCAAAGAAACCCTATTGAATTAGGTAAAAAGCAATTTAAAACTTTATTAAATGGTGTAATAGAGCAGGATAAAGATTTACAGGTTGAATTACGTGATCAAATGACTACGGTTACTGAAAAATCGCCAACCGAAATGGAATATTCTGACTTAGAATTTGCGAATAAATTAGTTAAACATACAAAATCTAATACCATTGTATTGGTTAAAAACAAAGTCTTATTAGCAAGTGGTGTAGGTCAAACTTCTAGAGTCGACGCGTTAAAACAAGCCATTATCAAAGCTAAAGAGTTTGGTTTTAGTTTAGAAGGAAGTGTTATGGCTTCTGATGCATTTTTCCCTTTCCCAGATTGTGTTGAAATTGCTGCAGACGCTGGAATTACCGCTATTCTACAACCAGGTGGCTCAATTAAAGATGCAGATTCTGTGAATATGGCAAATGCTAAAAAAATAGCTATGGTAACAACTGGCGTTCGACATTTTAAACATTAACAATAACCCTTACTCAACACTAATATTTGTTATATTTAGGGGTATTAGAGTTATAATTTAATGGATTGAATTTATCGATCTAGGTTCTATAATTTAATTCGCAAAAAATTTTTAACTTTACAATTACAATTCACTCAAAACATTTAACATTCTAACCATATATAAATGGGTTTATTCAACTGGTTTACACAAGAAGTAGCTATAGATCTTGGCACCGCCAATACCCTTATAATACACAACGATAAAGTTGTTGTAGATGAGCCTTCAATTGTTGCATTCGACAGAACAACAAATAAAATCATTGCTATTGGCAGACAAGCCATGCAAATGGAAGGTAAAACACACGATAATATTCGGACTGTAAGACCGCTTAAAGATGGTGTTATTGCAGATTTTAATGCTGCAGAAGCTATGATTAAGGGGATGATAAAAATGTTAAACGGAGGAAAAGGCTGGATGTTCCCATCTTTAAGGATGGTTATTTGTATCCCTTCAGGTATTACTGAAGTTGAAAAACGTGCAGTTAGAGATAGTGCTGAAATTGCTGGAGCTAAAGAAGTTTATCTAATTCATGAACCAATGGCTGCAGCTGTAGGTATTGGAATTGACGTAGAAGAACCAATGGGAAATATGATTATTGATATTGGTGGTGGTACCACAGAAATCGCAGTTATTGCCCTTTCTGGTATTGTTTGCGATCAATCTATTCGTGTTGCTGGAGATAATTTCGACTCTGATATAGTGAATTATATTCGTCGCCAACATAATATTATGATCGGAGACAGAACAGCAGAAAAAATTAAAATTGAAGTTGGTGCAGCATTACCAGAACTAACTGATCCACCTAGTGATTTTGCTGTACAAGGAAGAGATTTAATGACAGGTGTTCCAAAGCAGATCACTGTATCTTATACAGAAATTGCTCATTGCTTAGATAAATCTATCTCTAAAATTGAAGAAGCAATTTTAAAGGCATTAGAAATTACTCCTCCAGAACTATCAGCAGATATTTACCAAACTGGTATCTATTTAACAGGTGGTGGTGCCTTATTAAGAGGTTTAGATAAAAGAATTAGTTCTAAAACTAAATTACCTGTGCATGTTGCAGAAGATCCATTACGCGCTGTAGTTAGAGGTACTGGAATTGCACTTAAAAATATTGGAAATTATAAATTCTTAATGCAATAGGAAGTATTTCCTATTGCATTATTTTTAATATTCAGATAAATAAATAACCCTAACCATAAAAATGTAAAGTAAAGTAATGCGTAACCTTTGGATATTTTTAAGCAGATATAACGCATTTTTCTTCTTTTTAATTTTTTTCTCAATAGGTATTTATTTAACCCTTACCAATAATGATTATCAAAAAAGCATTACTTTAAATTCTACAAATCAAGTAGTTGGCACTGCCTATGAAAGATTAAATGTTTTTAAAAGGTATTTATCGCTTGGATCTGTTAATGATAGTTTAGCTTTAGAAAATGCTAAACTTAAAACAGAATTAGCTGGTTTCATTAACCCTGATACACTAAAAAACATCACTTTTAAAGACACTTTAAACAATAAACAGTATTCATTTATCGCTGCTAGAGTAATAAAAAACTCTATTACCTTGCGAAATAATTATATCACAATTAATAAAGGGTCATTGCAGGGCATTGAAAAAGGTATGGCAGTTATGTCGGCCAATATGGGTGTAGTTGGGTTTATTGATGATGTTTCTCCAAATCTTGCCAGAATCCAATCACTTCTTCATAAAGAAACCCGAATTAGTGTTGAGATGAAAAAAAACAATGTATTGGGTGCTTTAGTTTGGGGCGATGGAAATTTCGACTTTAGACATGCCTATGTAAAAGAAATTCCAAATCAGTTTAAAATATTTAAGGGTGATACAATTGTAACTTCTGGCGCAGGATCATTTCCAAAAGGAATTCCTGTAGGTAAAGTAACCAATGCATCAGTGCCAACAGGCGATAATTTCATGAGTTTAGAAATTGCTTTATTTAATGATTTTAGTACGTTACAATATGTGTATGTTATTAAAAACAGTTTGGCTAAGGAGCAATTTGAATTAGAAAATAGAAAACCAAATGAACAGTAAGCTTATCATTGTAAATGTCCTTCGCTGGTTTATCTTGATATTTATTCAAGTGTTCCTATTAAGAAATATGGCGTTCTATAATCTGTCGACGCCATTTATTTACATTTTATTCATCATGTTATTGCCATTTAGTACGCCAAATTTTCTATTGTATTTATTGGCATTTTTAACTGGTTTAACATTAGATGCATTTTATGATACCCTTGGCGTTCATACTTCGGCCTGTGTAATGCTGGCTTTTATAAGAATATTATTTATTTCAATTACGGTTACTCGAGACAGTTTTGATTCACCTGAACCCACTTTAGGAAATATGGGATTTAAGTGGTTCATTTTATTTACTATTACCTGCATTCTATCTCATCATCTAATTGTATTTATTTTGGAAGCTTTTAAATTTGCTGAAATAGGCTACACATTAATGCGTTGTTTATTTAGCAGTTTATTCACTTTAGGGTTAATTGTCCTAACAGAGTCCATCTTTTACAATAAAAGCACCTAATGAATAATTTATTTAACAGAAAATATATAATTCAAGGTTTAATCCTTTTAACCTCATTAATATTATTAGGTCAACTTTTTTACATCCAAATTTATAGCGATAAATACTTTGTTTCTGCGAACTCAAACGTTTTAAGAAAAATTTATATGTACCCCGCTAGAGGGGTAATTTTAGACCGCAATAATAAAGTCCTTGTTCAAAACGAACCCGTTTACGACCTAATGGTTATCCCAAACGATGTTAAGAATATAGATACCTTGGCACTTTGCTCAATTCTAGATATTTCAAAAGAAGATTTCATTAAACAAATGCATAGAGCAAAAATGAAATCTAATTACAGACCAACACCATTTTTAAAACAATTATCTGTAAATACCTATGCAGCTCTAATGGAAAGATTGTTTCTTTATCCAGGATTTATGGTTCAACCAAGATCTATTAGGGTTTACCCAGACAGCGTTGGCGCTCATATGCTCGGGTATGTAAGAGAAGTTGACACAACTGATATTAGAAAATCAGATGGTTTTTACAGGCCTGGCGATGAAATTGGCCGTACTGGAATTGAAAGAAGTTACGAGACTATTTTAAGAGGTCAAAGAGGTGTTAAAAACATGCTTTATGATGCTAAAAACATGCCTCAAGGCAGTTATCAAAATGGAGAATTTGACACCGCAGCCGTAAATGGGGAAAGGTTAATTTCTTCTGTAGATATTCGCTTACAAAAGCTTGGAGAGCAATTAATGCAGAATAAAGTTGGGAGTATTGTTGCTATTGAACCATCAACTGGAGAGGTTTTAGCTTTTGTGAGTAGTCCTGGTTATAACCCAAATAAATTGGTTGGAAAAAACTGGGGTAATTATTACATGGAATTAATGGGAACTCATAGTCCACATAACATCCGTCCTATTCAAGGTAAATATTCTCCAGGATCAGCATTTAAACCCTTAGATGCACTTATAGCTCTTCAAAATGGGGTAATAAATCCGAGTACAACATTTTACTGCCCACATTATTATAAGGCAGGTAATCATATAGTTAAATGTGAGCATTACGATGGCAATATTGCATTAAGTATGGCATTGGCAAGATCATGTAATACATATTTCTGCTATATTTTTGAAAAAATGCTAACCAAGGATGGTTTTAAAAACCAACGTCAAGCCTACGAAAAATGGCAAGAACAAGTTAGAAAATTTGGTGTTGGAGATACATTGGGTATAGATATTCCATTTGAAAGAACAGGGAAACTTTTGAAAAAAGAAGATTACGACAAAATGCACAAAAGCAGATGGGGTTATACAACTGTAATTTCTTTAGCGATTGGACAAGGTGAAGTAAGTACAACTCCCTTACAAATGGCAAATATTATGGCAATTATTGCTAATAGAGGTTATTACATAAAACCTCACCTAGTTAAAGCTGTAGGTGATAAAAAATTAATCAGAAAAAAATACACAGATAAACATTACGTTGGAATAGATAAACAACATTTCGAATCTGTAATTGCGGGAATGGACGATGCTGTAAATAAACCATGGGGTACAGCTATTCAATCAAGAATTCCAGGAATTCCAATGGTAGGTAAAACCGGAACTGTGCAAAACTCAAGAGGTAAAAACCACTCCGTTTTTATTGGTTTTGCACCAAGAGATAATCCAAAAATTGCCGTTGCTGTTGTCGTCGAAAATGGAGGCTACGGAGGTACTTATGCAGCTCCAATGGCTAGTTTTATGACCGAATTATATTTAAGGGATAGTATTTCTGCTTATAAAATTCCACAGCTAGAGAATATGAAGGCAAAAAATTTAATGCCAGATGTTTTTGTTAAAATTCCAGCTAAACCAAAAACTGTAGATACTCCAACTAATAAACAAGCTATAGCTCCAGCTACAGCTCAAACTAAAAATAAAAAACCAAATTTAACTGCTCGATAACATGAATCAACATCAAAGCAATAGGTTTTTTTTTAATGTAGATTGGATAACTATTCTAATTTATGTAGCACTATGTGCTATAGGTTGGGTAAATATTTATTCAGCAGTTTATGGCCCAGAAAAAGCTGATGAGTTTTTTAGATTTTCATCTACTTATGGAAAGCAATTAATATTTATTCTTTTAGGACTGGTATTAGGTTTATCTATTTTATTATTTGATGCCAAATTCTTTAGCGTCTTTGCCCCTATAGTTTATGGAACAACATTAGTTTTACTTTTACTAGTATTATTAATTGGAAATGAAGTAGGCGGAAATAAAGCTTGGATTGCTATTGGTTCATTTAAATTACAACCTGCAGAATTCGCAAAATTTGGTACCGCATTATTATTAGCCCGATATATCGGAAATTTTAATCCTAAATTAAATGATATTAAATCAATTTTTATTGCAGGATTAATTGTTGGAGCGCCTTTACTATTAATTTTACTACAACCCGATGCTGGGTCTGCATTGGTGTTTCTTTCATTCCTTTTTCCACTTTATAGAGAAGGGTTGTCTGGTTACTTTTTACTGGTTTTATTAGGCTTAATCGTATTATTTATCGCCGCCTTTTTAGTTTCATTTAAAATTTTAATCCCTTTAATTTTAGCTGCAGGAGGGTTAATAATTTATTTAAATAAGAAAAGAAGAAATTATATTATTACGGTTGTTTTAATCTGCTTAGTTGCTATAGGTTATTTGTTTTTTGTTAAAGCAGCGTACAATAATATTTTAAAACCTCATCAACGATCAAGAATTGAAGTTATATTAGGCTTAAAAAGTGATCCAAAAGGTGTTGGCTATAATGTTATTCAATCTAAAATAGCAATTGGTGCCGGACAAGCTACTGGAAGAGGTTTTTTAGAAGGTACACAAACTAAATTCGAATATGTTCCCGCTCAAAGTACTGACTTTATTTTTTCTACAATCGGTGAAGAGTGGGGCTTTGTAGGAAGTTTAGTAGTTATTGGTTTGTTTACTATCCTCTTATTAAGAATTATAAATCTGGCAGAAAGACAGCGATCTACATTTAGTAGGGTTTATGGCTATTGTGTGGCCAGTATTCTGTTTTTCCACTTGTTTATTAATATAGGGATGACTATTGGTATTGTCCCAGTTATTGGTATTCCACTTCCATTTATTAGTTATGGTGGATCTTCTTTATGGAGTTTTACTGTGCTTTTATTTATTTTTCTAAAATTAGATTCCAATAGAATGGGATTCATGTAAATAGTACATATTTATTTAAGTCCGACTAGAATACCAAACATTTAATTCAGTTGAAATACGATTGGAATAAAAATCTTTATCCATTTAGATTAAAATTTCTTTAAAATTAATCTCCAAAGAAAAATGGCAAATATTTTGTATTAGATGATATACACACAAAACTTAACAACCATGAAAAAATTAACCCTACTATTAATTTGCATTGCTACACTAGGTCTAGCTTCATGCGAAAAACAAACTATTGTAAACGAAACTGCAGGAAGTAAAACCTACATTCGGGATATTCAGCCTACCCAATGGAAACTAAGTAATGATGGGCTAACTTATTCAGCAGATTTAAGCATAAGTGGTATTGATCCTTATCATATTCAGAATGAGGCAACTTTAGTTTACTTATCCTATACACCTACTCAAAATAGCGCAACTAGTTATATTCAATTGCCTTTTGTATATAATGTAGATTCTTATAGTTATGAGGTTTATAATGGCGGACTTACCATTGATATCCAAAGTTCAGATTTTCAAGATAGGGCGCCTATTAGACCCAGCGGAGCGGTAAGAGTAAAAGTAGTTCTTGTACCGTCAGATTACGTTAACTAAAAGTATTTAAAATCCTCTCAACAAGAAATTGAGGGGATTTATTACTTAACAGGTAAGCAATACTTAAAAGCCTGAACCTTTATTATGGGATTAATATACATCAAATATGATTATTAAAATAACCCCCATCAGTAAATGAGGACAAGCAAATACTCGTTTACTTATAATGCTATATACTTTTTTATATCGATACGAATTATATCTCCTATTTGAATTTTTCCAAAATCAACATGCATCATGGTGAGCATGAGTCCATTTCGTTCTATTAGAACTTCTTCGGCACGCCCTTGGAAATTGATCTCAACAACCCTACACTCAAAAGCGTTAGGGCTATCTGAAACTTGAATCCACTCTGGATAAATTATTAGCTGATTTTCCGACACCAAATTCAAAAATTTGGCAAATTCCGGTTCAATTATATTAGCCTGACCCAAAAGTTTCGCAACTTGAATATTTCTAGGATTATTGTAAACTTCTTCTGGACTGCCTGTCTGAATTACTTTCCCTTTATCCAAAATCACCAATTGGTTTGACATACTTAACCCATCTAATGGATCATGAGAAACTAAAATAACATTAATATTGCGCTGCTTAACAATCGCTTTTAAATCCCTCCTAAGTTGGATCTTTAAAAGAGTATCTATTTGGCTAAAAGGTTCGTCAAGCAATAAAACATCTACATTAGTAACGAGGGCTCTTGCGATCGCAACGCGTTGTTGTTCCCCACCACTCAATTCTATTATACGTTTCGATTTTAAATGGCTGATATGAAGTTGTTCTAAAACAGAAGTAACTGCAGACCCTTTATATTTTAGGTCGCGGTTAGAAACCATGGCACCAATATTATCGTAAACAGTAGCGTAAATATTTAAATTAAAATCCTGCGATACCATTTTCATATTTGGATGCCCAGGTATAAGTCGCTCATCAGGACCTAATACTCGCAAATCATCATAGTAAATAATACCTGAATCTAATGCTAAAGTACCATAAATACATTTTAATAAGGTAGATTTTCCCGAGCCACTACTACCAATTACCGCTGTAATTTCTCCTCTATCTATCTGAAAAGAAACATCCTTTATCCCACCTAGCTCCCCTGTATAAAATTTACTAGCCTTGTCTATTCGTATTATTGGTTTTTCCACATACAAATATAAAGCTTAAGGGTTGCAATTCAGGAATTTTATAATCTGCCATTTCTTTAAAAAAAAATCCTGTTGAGATTCTTCAACAGGATTTTAAAATAATGATTGTAAATGAATTAATTTAAGCCAAAAGTTATACCAAAGCTCATATTTTTCAACCCTTTTTGAGCAGTACTTTCGAACATATCATTGAAGTAATACTTAGCAAATATTCCTGTACTTCCATAACCTAATCTAACTGTAGCTCCATATCTAAATGGTTGGAAGTTATAATCGTCTTTAAATTTTTCTTTCCCACGCTCATCACTTATCTGTTTAACTTTTCCACTTAAAAGAAAAGCTATTTCAGGTCCAAATACTGCATAAAATCTATTTCCTCTATCGTCTTCATTGGTTCTTAATTCAAAATTCAATGGAATGTGTAAATAGCTGCTTGAAAATCTATTTTTTGAAAATAAAATTGGCTCATTTATATAAGTTAAATCTGGTTTGTTTTTCTGAATGGTGATTGGTTTTTTTAAACGAATTAAAGTCCAATCAAAACCACCAGCTAAGTAAAATTTAAAATTAGAATTTACTCTATAACCCAATTGAAAAACATCAAATGATACTGTGCTTGTTTTAGAGGGTTTATAACTTAAAAAATCGTTTGCTGGAGATAAAGAAAAATCACCATTATCAATTAATTTAGAGAAACCTAAATCAAATCTTGTAAAAGTAAATCCACTTATAAACTTACTTGAACTATTGTTGTTTTCAATGGTATCTCTGTTGCTGTGAAATTTTATTGTAAGACTTCTTCTTTCCCTTTTTAAACTATCCAATTCATTGGCTTTAGCTTCAATAGATGCACTTACAAGCCCACTTGCAAGTAAAACAGTTGCAATTAATGTCTTCATGATATTTGATTATTATATTGTGCGTTAATATTATTTCTTTTTTGAATTAAATTTTAAGAATCCTATATTGATCCCTATGATAGACGATTCGTCGTCCTCTGTTTTAAACTTAATAGCTTTTTGTTCTCTTTTATCAATTTTACCTACTACGAAGTTTACTAAATCACCCACATTTCTAATCGCATTATTAGCTGGTCCATCTTCCTCCGGTTTATCATTTAATGCAATAACTTCAGTATTAGCTTGAGCAAAAACAACCTCATTAGTAGAGTTTACTGGTAATTCAATCGTGTTTTGTTGTGCAAGGACAATTTCTGATTCAATCTTTTGCTTTGGTAAAACCTCCACAATTTCTTGTGTTTTAGCCGCAGGTATAACTTCCGTTTTAATTTGTGTTTTTACATCAGATCTTACAACCTCTGAAGATAATACGGGCAAATCAATCACGTCATTCTTTGTTGGTTCTTCCAATTCGGGAATGTTGGGTTTAATTTCAGTTATATTTTGCTGATCATTACCTGAAGAAAGTTGAATTTTATCTTCTTTAAACAATAAGTTGATGGTAATTAATGCCACAATTGATGCAGCTGCCATCCACAATAAAGATAATTTCTTAACGTTTTTCCCCTTTTTATTTTCGGGATTAATTTTATCCCATAGATCCTTACTAGGCTCTATTTCAGCATTTTTAAAAACATTTTTAAAAATTTGATCTAATTCTTTATCCTGTATAGGTTGCATAGCGCATTCCCTCCATTTTTAAAATTTCTTCTTTTAATATACTTCTGGCTCTACTCAATTGAGATTTACTTGTTGCTTCAGAAATACCCAAACTTTCTGCGATTTCTTTATGTGAAAAACCTTCTATCACATACATATTAAAAACAATTCTATATCCTTCAGCAAGTTTTTGAATTAGCTTTAACAAATCTTCCATTCCTAAATTATTCAAATCAAATCCTGTAGCTGGTAGATCATGAACTTCTTCTATTTGAACAACATTTAAAGTACGCGTATTCTTTCTATAGCTTTCAATTGCTGTATTAACCATTATTCTCCTTATCCATCCTTCTCCCGAGCCTTCATTTCTATAAGCATCCAAATTCCTAAACACCTTTACATATCCAGTTTGAAGAATATCTTCTGCTTCCATTCTATTTTTTGCATATCGCATGCAAATTGCCATCATTTTTGAAGCAGTTTGTTTATAAAGCAGTTCTTGCATTGCACGATTTCCTGCTTTACATCCAGCAATTAATTCTTCAATGGTTATTGGTTTACTCACTCTCATTTTCTGTGTTATTATTAAGACTGAGGTAGGCTATAAAAGGTTGCATGATGTACAACTTTTATTAAGAAAATTTATTTTTTGTCCTTTGTGAGTTTTATGGTTTCTCTGTAGGTGAGAAAAAAGGAGTTAGAAAAATCCATTTTTTTAGCATTAGGACTATGAAGATCAAATATAGGTTCAATTCTCACATCTAAAAACAGATTTGGTAATAAAGCTTGTTGATAGGCATATCTTATCAACAGTAAAGATCTTTTTGGCTCAGCATAATTTGGAAAATCTATATCAGACGAAATAGATTGATAAATTGGGGTACCTTTTAATGAAATAAAACTATTTCCATTCCAGTAGGAAGTAATAATTGTCCCATATTTAGAATCTAAACCTAAATTAAGCCAATAACCCTTTCCTTTTTCAAAAATTTGAACAGGTTGGGGCGACATATCTTTATAACCTACCCAATAATTTTCGGTAAAAACTCTACTAAAAGTTTTATTATTAGAAATAGGCAATTCCAATTTTAAGCCAATAGCTGCATTAACCATGGTAACCAATGGCTGTGATGGTTTAATATCTATTTGTCCACCCTTGTGTTTAACCATAAACTGCAAAGGTAAGCTAAATTTAAACTGATCTTTTTTAACAATATTAAAATCACTAGTTAATCCGCCAGAAATTTGTTCTTGTTCTGTTGAATTTTTATAAATCATCTTCTCCCAAGAGATCCAAGCATTTAAATTATAATTAGGTTTATCAATTTTAAGTTGAGTTCCGTATTCTATTGGATTGGTGATTCTTCGTTCTAAATCATACAAAGGTTCAATATATTGATGCTGAACATTTCCTTCTAATGATCCAAATATTAATTTTAAGTTGTTTTTGTGATATTTCACATTGAATAAAGGCTTTGCATCATTTAAACCTCTATCACCAAAGTCTTTTCTTAAAAAAGCACCTACACTAATCTGTAAATTATCGTTGGCTATATATTTTAATTGAGGTTCTAAAATAGATCCAAATAAAGTGTATCCATCTTGGAATGCGTTAAAATATTCATAATTACGCACAAAATTGAAATTATTTATATCTAGATAAAGGTGATTCGCCTTTAAAGAATCTGATGAGTTACTAATGAAAACTGAGTTATTAAATTGAGCATTAACCGTATTTAGGTTATAAAAAAAGACAGATAAAATAATAATAATAATAAAAGATTTAGTTTTCATCATATACCTTTTTTAATTCTATATCTTTTATAAATTTTTACTGCCATCATAATTAATATGGCGAAAAGAAAGAAACCTAATACGCCATATATCCAGTTTACACCACTTTTTAAAATCGCCATAAACACTATAGCTACTAAGAACAAAGTAGCTACTTCATTCCATAATCTAAGTTGATCGGAAGAAAATTTAAATTTATGATTACGTAATTGTTTCATTATATTTTGACATATAAAATGATATACCAATAACAATAAAACGAAGGTTAATTTAACTTGCATCCAGGTTACTTCTAATAATCCCGGATTTAAAGTTAACATAGTAATTCCTGCAACAACAGTTAATATCATTGCAGGAGTGGTAATAATATTCCAAAGTCGAGCTTCAATTTTCACAAATTCCTTTTGCAGAATTTGCTTTTCAAGCTCGGGTCTGTCATTTGCTTCGGTATGGTAAATAAATAATCTTACAGCATAAAATAAACCAGCAAACCAGCTCACCACAAATATGATGTGTAATGCTAGAACATGATAATAATATTCCATACCTAGAAGATTAAATTATTTTAATATCTAAACTCTTTTACAACTTCAACGGCGTATTTTACATTATCAAAAGGAATGTCTGGCATAATACCATGCCCTAAATTAAAAATAAACCCTTTTTCATCTCTCATTCTTTCGAACAACTGAATAATGGTCTTTTTAATCACCGCTTTATCGGCATATAAAACATGTGGATCTAGATTTCCTTGAACAGCAATTCCCGAAGGTAAAATCTTTTTAATATTTAAAAGATCTGCATTCCAATCTATAGAAATAACATCAGGTTTAGCTTCTGCCATCATAGGTGCAAAAACTGAACTTCCTTTACAGAATGAAATAATAGGAATATCTTTTCTATTTAAATTCGATATAATTTGTTGTATATAACGATGTGAAAATTCATTATAATCGTTCCAAGCTAAAGATAACGCCCAACTATCAAATATTTGTAAGGCATTTACACCTGCCTCAATTTGCATATTTAAATAATCTGTAGTTACCGCAGCAATTTTCCCTAATAATTTATGAGCAATATCAGGATGATTATGAATAAGTAATTTAGTTTTCTTGAAATCTTTAGATGAACCACCTTCTACTAAATAACTCATTACAGTAAATGGAGCTCCAGCAAAACCAATTAAAGGAATAGAACCATTTAATCTTTGTTGAACAACTTTAATTGCATCTGCAACATATTGTAATTTTGGCAAAACATCAATATCTAATTTATCAACATCTGCCATAGATTGTACTGGATTTGAGAATTTTGGTCCAACCCCTTGTGTGAAGCTTAAATCTCCACCCATTGCTTCACCAGTTACTAAAATATCAGAAAATAATATAGCTGCATCAATACCTAATAAATCTACAGGTAGCATGGTAACATCAGCTGCAATTTCAGGAGTTTTACACATCTCAAGAAATGAATACTTGTTTTTGATTTCCCAGTATTCTGGCATAAAACGACCTGCCTGACGCATCATCCATACAGGTGGACGTTCAGTAGATTTTGAAAATGCTGCGTCTAAAAATAAATTATTCTTCATGATATTCTTTTATTTCTTAGTAATTAGATTACTAACTTAATTTGGATACTTGTTTTTCTATTCTTTGTATTAATTCATTGGCTTTTGATGTAGTAGCCAACTCTTTTGCATGTTTCAAATAAACATTAACCCTTTCAATATCCTTATTTCTTAGGGCTAAGTTTGCTAAATGAATCATAACGTATGCCTTATCATTTTTCCCACCTAAAGGGAATTTGCTGGATATTTGAAAATGATATTCAGCCGCCGCAAAATCTTCTTCTTGTAAAGCGATATTTGCTAGCATAAACTCATAATACCCTCTCCTATTTTTAGCTAATTTATCTGGATTAGGTACTTCATTTAAATATTTTTGCGTGTTCTCGTAATCTTTATTTTTAAAATATTTTGAAGCTAACAATACAGAACTGTGTCGGTAATGACTCCAAAGAATAAAGAAAAATAAAAAAATTGAGGCAGCTACTAATTCTAATTCTCTATAAAAACCGAATGTAATGGCTGCCACAATGGCAAATCCTAAAAGGATATATCTAACAAATGCTGAGTACATTAACTATCCGTAAATTTATATCCAACTCCTCTTATTGAATGAAAATAAACCGGATTCTTTTGGTCAGGCTCAAAGTATTTTCTGAAAGTTAAAATAAAATTGTCGATTGTACGAGTTGATGGATAAACATCATAATTCCAAACTGTTTCTAAGATTTGCTCTCTAGAAACGGCTTCATTTTTACGTTCAATTAATAATTTCAATAACATAGTTTCCTTTTTAGTTAAAGGAACTACAGTACCGTCATCTAATTTTAGTTCGAATGAATTAAAATAAATTGTTTTATCTCCAATTTTATAAGAATTAAGTTCTTTTAAATCATCAGATTTTAAACTTCTTTTAACTAAAATTCCCACACGAAGAATAAGTTCTTCTAAATTAAAAGGTTTAACTAAATAATCATCAGCACCCTTTTTCAAGCCCATTACTCTATCTTCGCTGGTATTTTTTGCAGTTAAAAATAAAATTGGGACTTCAGTGTTTTCCAATCTAATGGTTTCACATACTTGGAAACCATCCATTTCAGGAAGCATAACGTCTAAAATTATTAGATTAAAGCGTTCTTCTTTAAAAACTTTTAAAGCAGTTTTACCATCCTTTACAGCATGAACTTTATATCCTTCTAATTCAAGGTTTAATTTGATAGCGTCGAGTAAATGATCCTCATCCTCAACTAAAAGTATTCTTAATTTTTGTGACATATTATTAAAATGTTACTTCAAAAATAGTACCCTGTGGTACATTATCTTTCACAACTATCTCAGCGTCGTGTTGTTGTAATACCTCTTTAACAATAAACAAGCCAAGGCCTGTTCCTTTTGTTCTCCGAGTATTTTCTGCCCCCACTCTATAGAATTTATCAAAAATAAACATCTTTTCCTCATCAGAAATGCCTGTTCCATGATCTGCCACCACAAACACTACCTTGCTGTCAATTTGGCGCAATGAAACATTTACTTCTGCACAAGGTTCGGAATATTTAACCGCATTTTCAATTAAATTGGTAACTACAGACGCTAAAGTAAATGCATCACCATATATTTTAATATTGGGTTCAATATCTGCTTTTATAATCTGCTGGGTATTACAAGAATGTAGTTGTAACCTATCCGATATTCTACTCACCAATTCCGAAAAATCTACCTCAGCTTTAGGAAATGTATAAGATCTATTATCAATTTTAGTCGCTAATAGCATATTCTCTACTAACGTATCTAATCGTTCTATATCTTTCAAAGAATTATTCAACAAAGAAGTTTGCATTTCCCTGTTTAAATCTCTTTTTACTAAAGTCTGTAATGATATTTTTATAGCTGCTAAAGGCGATTTTAATTCGTGGGTAACAGATAACAAGAAATTTTGTTGCTGTTCCTTAAGTTTCCCTTCTTTAATTATAGATTTTCTAATAAAATAAGCACCTATAATTAATAGGAATAAAAACACAGAACCTTCCCCTACCACCATAGCAACTCGCTGGGGTTGTAACCTCATTACAAGAGATCCCCACGAAAACATCTGGGTTAATGCATAAAAAATTAATGCATAAAATATGATGATAGATTTTTTCAATTCTATTTCCTAAAAACTATGTCTAATGAATCAAAAATAGCACGTTTAGCTTTTTCTAAATCTATTTTGGTATGTGCACTAGAAACGAAGCCTACTTCATAACCAGAAGGACCAAAATAAATTCCTCTATTTAATAACTCTCTATGTAAAACCTTATATTTTTCCATACTTGCCGGATCAATTTCTGCTGCAGTTTTTATGGCAGGGTTATCTGAAAAAGCAAACCAAAAAATTGAACCAACATTAAAAACTTTAAATTGATAATTTCTTGCAGAAGCAAATCTTTGCAAACTCTCACAAAATTCTTCAGCTTTTTTATTTAAGTCTTTATAAAAACCTGATTTTGAAAGTTCAGTTAATTGAGCAATTCCGGCCGCCATAGCTACAGGATTTCCAGACAAGGTACCACCTTGATAGACGCCACCATCTGGAGAAATCATTCCCATAATTTCTGCTTTACCACCAAACATACCTACAGGTAATCCTCCACCTATAATCTTTCCGTAAGTTACTAAATCTGGAACCACATCGTAATAAGCTGCAGCACCTTCAAATCCTAGCCTAAATCCAGTTATAACTTCGTCAAAAATTAATAAAGCTTTGTTTTCTGTACAAATTTCACGTAAGGCATGTATGTATTCTTTATCTTGAATCAATAACCCGTTGTTAGCTGGTATACCTTCAATAATTACTGCTGCAATATCTTCTTTAAATGAGGCAAATGCTTCTTTCAGTGCATTTAAATCATTTAAAGGTAAAACCAATGTTTCATTTGCAAATGCTGGTGGAATTCCTGCTGAAGAAGTTTCACCGAAAGTTACTAATCCAGATCCAGCCTTAACTAATAAAGAATCAGTGTGTCCGTGATAACAACCTTCAAATTTTATAATCTTATTTCTACCAGTAAAACCTCGGGCCAATCTAATAGCAGACATAACTGCTTCTGTTCCTGAACTGGTGAATCTAATTTTTTCTACAAAGCTATTATTTTTAATAATTAACTCTGCTAATTCATTTTCTAAAGCGGTTGGAGCACCAAAACTCATTCCGTTTTGCATTACAGAAACCACCTTTTCCCTAACTTTAGGATGGTTATGACCCAAAATTAAAGGACCCCAACTTCCACAAAAATCAATGAATTGATTATCATCTGCATCCCAAATTGTACAACCATCACCTTTAGAAATAAATAATGGAGTTCCATAAACAGATTTAAATGCACGAACCGGTGAATTTACTCCACCTGGAAAATAAGTTTTTGCCTTCTCATATAGCTCAGCAGATTTAGCTCTAGAAATATCAGGTTTTGAGCTCGAATTAACTGGCAGTTCTTCTTCGTTATTTGAAAATATTTTCTTTATAGAATCTAGCATGTTTTCTTTATTATAAAAATAGGTTTAAACCTATTAAATCCATTTATTTTGTATAGCTTCTTTAGCATGATAGGTTAAAATAGCAGTTGCTCCTGCTCTACGCATCCCCATTAAAATCTCACCAACTGTTCTTCCTTCATCTAACCACCCATTTTGAACAGATGCTTTTACCATTGCATATTCACCACTTACATTGTAAGCCGCAATAGGTAAATCGAATTGCTCGTTTAATTGTTTTATGATATCCAAATAAGCAAGAGCGGGCTTAACCATTAAAAAATCAGCTCCTTCTTGTGTATCTAACATAGCCTCTATTAATGCTTCCTTACTATTCGCAGGATTCATTTGATAAGTCTTTTTATCACCTGCTTTTGGAGCAGATTGAAGCGCTTCTCTAAAAGGCCCATAAAATGCACTTGCATATTTTGCTGTATAAGACATGATAGATACATTTGAAAATCCATGTTGATCTAATACATTTCTAATGTATCCAACTCTACCATCCATCATATCTGATGGAGCAATAATATCAGCTCCTGCATGTGCCTGAGCTAAAGCCATTTTTCCTAAAATTTCTAAAGTCTCATCATTTAAAATCTCACCATCTTCAGATACTAAACCATCATGACCATCACTACTATATGGATCCATTGCCACATCTGTAACAATGCAAGCCTCTGGAAAATTTTTCTTTACTGCTTCAATTGCACGTAAGTAAAGTCCGCCGTTAATATAAGCTTGAGAAGCTGTTTTATCTTTTAGATGCTCCTCAATATTTGGGAATAAATCAAATGCTTTAAGCCCTATATTTAAACAAGATTCTACTTCTTTTAATAAATTATCAATTGAATATCGATAAATCCCTGGCATAGAAGCAATGGTTTCTTTCTTTTTTTCACCATCTACAATAAACAATGGAAAAATCAAATTAGATGCTTGAACATAATTCTCCTGAACCATGTTTCTTATCACAGCTGATTTACGATTCCTTCTTGGCCTATTTAACATGCTAAAGTTTTCCATTTCTAATTAATATCTATCCCAAAAACTGTTTCCGCTAATCCCATTTCATCTGGCGAAAAAGGTAAAATATATGGTGTTCCCATCTCTTCTAATTTTTTTCCTGTTGATGTTCCAATTGCTATTACTTGTTGACCAGGGTCTAATAAATTTTCAGCAAAATAAGCTTCTACATTAGATGGACTAGTAAAAATTAAAACTTCGGCAAACGTTGGGTCAACCTCTTCCTCTAATACTGTTTCATAAATTGGTAAGTCGACAATAGTAACCGTAGAAGGCACTCTATTTTGGATACTCTTTAATGAATCTTGTGCTCTTGCAAACAACACCGTTTCGTCAGTCAAAATACTTGCAAATTCATCTCCCACTTCCTTCATATCTACACCTTCACCAACAAAATCAGCCATCTTTCCATGGGCCCTTAATGCACTTTCAGATCCTCTACCAACCACACCAAATTTAGTTTTCTTAGAAAGCTCTGGATGAAGATTGAAAAAATAATCTACCCCATTTCTACTTGCAAAAAACACCCAATCTACATTTCTTAAGGTAAATGGATCTAATTTGGTAACAATAGGAGTAGTTTTAATTAAGGAACGACCCTCAATTTCAATATTATGTTTTTCTAATGCTTTTCTGAAATAACTATTTTCACCAATTTCTCTAGAAATAAAAACGGTTGATGGTCTCTTTCTCGAAGCATTGAATTTTGAATGAATATACTCAGCAGCCCCTTCTAACTTTGAAGTGCGATAATAAAATCGATCTGGAAACTCTTCGTCGTCATCCGCTTTTGATGTCCATATTTCGTATTCATCGCCATCTTTCTTGCAATAACAACCAAGAGGCATATGACAACCGCCTTCGAACAAATTAAGCACTTTGCGTTCTACAGCAATTTCTTCTGCAGTTGCTTTATTATTTATTTTTTGAAGAAGATCGAACAATTCTGTATCCTGCTCTCTTATCTGAATACCTAACGCCCCTTGAGCTGGAGCTGGAACGATTTCTGAAACGCTCAATACCTCTACATGAAACTCACTTAAATCGATATTTAAACGCTTTACACCTGCATGTGCAAGCATAATAGCATCGTAATTTTCGTCTCTAAGTTTAGAAATTCTTGTCGGCACATTACCTCTTAGATCTTCGATATTTAAGTCAGGTCTAATCGCTAATAATTGAGCTTTTCTTCGGTTTGATGAGGTACCAACCTGTGCGCCAGTTTTAAGAGAAAGGGGTTGAGTAATATCTACACAATCCTTTAATATCAACAATAATTCTGATGCTTCTTCTCTTTCTGGAACTGCTGCAATTATTAATCCGGGTGGATTTTCTGTTGGTAAATCTTTGTGCGAATGTACCGCTAAATCTATTGACCCATTAAGTAGTTCTTCTTCTAATTCTTTAGTGAAGAAACCTTTACCCTCTAATTTATCGAGTCTTAAATTTAATATTTTATCACCTTGGGTTTTAATGATTTTTAGCTCAGCTTCGACGCCAATTTCTGCTAATTTAGATTTTATATGATTGGCTTGCCAAAGTGCTAAATCACTGCCCCTAGTACCTATAATTAAAGGTGTCTTCATTCTCTTGTTGATATCTAAAATTGATGTTTAGAATTTTTTAAAATTCTAAAACAAATATAATTATAAGAAAGTATATAAGACGAGAAGGTCTATTTGTTATTAACTAAAATTTCTTTAGCTATACGCATAGGGACACTAATGCATTTTTTCTCCATGTAGTTTAAAACTCGCTCTAATATTTCTCTGGAATTATCGTCCATTGAATTAATCTCGTTAGCAAAAACTGCATTAATAGCGGTATGCTTTATTTCCTTTATTTTTTGTGGAACATCACTCATAGCCAATTCAATTCTGCGCTGTTTTAATACCAGCTCAAAATCTTTAATATTATCAGCTATAATCTGTTCAGCATGAACCAATTCATCGTAACGTTCTTGAATATTTTTACGTGCAGTTTCTTTTAAACTTTCAATTTCAATATAATGAATAGAATTATTAGAAACTACTTCAGGATCTACATCATTTGGTAATGCTAAATCAACAACTACCTTTTTATCTTCTTCCCCATTCAACAATTGCGCATAAATTTCTGGTGTAATAATATGCTCTGTAGAACCAGTACATGTAATTAGAACATCAAATCCTTTATTAAAGTTTTTTAATTCACTTAAAGGATATGCTGTACCATTTAGAACCTTAGCTAGAGATTCTGCCTTCTCAAATGTTCTATTGAAAATTGAAAAATTTGAATATTTATGTTTCTTTAAATACTCAGCAAGATTTCTATTGGTTTCCCCTGCTCCAATAATTAATAATCTGCTATTACTACAAGTATTTAATTGCTTTAATTTTCTATAAGCCAGTGAAACTACAGAAACAGGATTTCTTGAGATTTTAGTGTTTGTATAAACTTCCTTTGCAGTTTTTACAACCCTATCCATAATAACACGTAAATAATCGCCTGTAAAACCTTCAGCTTTACATTGTTCATATGCTTTACGTAACTGTGCTAAAATCTCTTTTTCCCCCACCACTAAACTTTCTAACGAACACGAAATTCGCAACAAATGATTAAAAGCATCTTCTCCTTCAAATACTGAAACCTGATCTATAAAACGCTCCAAAAACTCAGGCGGTAAGCCTAAATCCAATGTATTTAAGAAAGTATGGATAAAATTATTATCAATCGCCAAATTTGAAGTAAAAACAAACTCAACGCGATTGCAGGTAGCCACGTAGAAAATTTCTTTAATATTAAGTGAAGCCTGAATATTACTCAACCTAGTATTTAAAGACTGATCACAAATAACTAGCTTACCTAGTGATTGTAAATCAATCTGTTTATGTGTAAATGCGATTACCTTTAAATATTCCAAGTTAAACTCCGTATAATTTTTCTTTCTGCAAATGTACTCACCACAATTTGCTCATCTGTCATTAAGCTGTAATTAAGATTAATTTAGAAAGATTTTAAATAATGAAAACCTATCTAAATTATTGTTCTATTATATAAAAACAGTTAGTTTTTGAGTCAAATTGAGTATTAAATAAATGGTTCTTAATTATAATTAACCAAGTTTTTCAACCCAATTTCCATCTTCTTTTATCAAGTCGATTAGTTCATCTAAAGCATTACTAGAATGCACCGACTTTTTAACCACCTCTTTGCCTCTATAAAGGGTTATTTTATCTGGTCCAGTACCCACATATCCGTAATCTGCATCAGCCATTTCGCCTGGCCCGTTTACTATACAACCCATTATCCCAATTTTCACACCCTTTAAATGATCAGTTCTAGATCTTATCATTTGAGTGGTCTCTTGTAAATCGAAAAGTGTTCTGCCGCAGCTTGGGCAAGATATATATTCAGTTTTACTGATTCTTGTTCTAGTAGCTTGTAAAATACCAAAACAGGTGCTGTTTATTTCTACAATATTTTGAGGATTACTCAGCCAAATTCCATCTCCAAATCCATCTGTAAACAATGCACCAAAATCTGTAGAAGCATATAATTTTACATTTTCCAACAACAAATCACTTTGGTAAGTTCTCTTGATAATAACAGGAAAATCTAATTGATGATTTTCAAGAGCAAGGAAAAATGCTCTTTGTGCTGCCATTCCATGTGAAGATTCAGTAGACAATACCAAAACAATATTTTTTCCTTCAGTCTGATAATTTTTCAGATTTGAAAGTTCCAAATCATCATTCGTTGAAATTTCAATAAAGTTCAAATGCTCATCCCAAACATGATTAACGTCTATTTCCTTAGCATTAAAAATTGGATAACAATTTTCCTTGTCTTCTATTTCCAACCATGTTTTGTAGTTATAAACTTGCTTTAAATTACCTGGTAAAGTAAATGAAGGTAAATTATCTCCTAGAAATACAATATCTGCTGCCTGATCACTTAAATTATACTTATCTAATAAAGCACTATAATTATAACCCAAACTAGTTAACATGTATGGATCTTTAAGGTTCTCACCAGAAATATCAATACAAACAACTGGAGGAATTGCCCCACCGATATTTAATACCGAGTTAGTTTTACGTCTAGTATAATTGAAAGGGCTATAATGTACATTTTCACTTTGATCATTTAATATTTTCGATTCAACTTTCTTGGATTCAGTTGACCTCCTAACATATCTATCAACCAAAGCCCGCGCCACAGGAATTTCAGCTTCAGGTTCTTCAGTTAAAGAAACTCGAATAGTATCGCCCAGGCCATCCTCTAATAATGTACCTATTCCAACCGCCGACTTAATTCTTCCATCTTCACCATCACCGGCTTCAGTTACACCTAGATGCAATGGGTAATTCATATTTTCTTTAACCATAGTTTGAACCAAGAGTCTATAAGCTTGCACCATAATTTGGGTATTGCTAGCTTTCATAGAGATAACCAAATTATGAAAGCTTTCTGCTTCACAAATCCTAATAAACTCCATGGCCGATTCCACCATTCCTTCTGGTGTATCGCCATAATGGCTCATAATTCTATCAGATAAAGAACCATGATTAGTTCCAATGCGCATCGCCGTTCCATATTCTTTACAGATTTTAACTAACGGCGTAAATTTTTTCCTAATTCTTTCCAACTCAGCTTCATAGGCTGAAGCTGTATATTCAATCTCCTCAAACTTCTTTTTATCGGCATAATTACCAGGATTAACCCTTACCTTTTCTACTATCCTAGCGGCCAATTCTGCTGCATTAGGTGTGAAATGTATATCAGCAATTAAAGGTACATCATACCCTCTTAGTTTTAGTTGTTTCTTTATTTCGGCTAAATTTTCGGCTTCCTTAATACTGGGCGCAGTAATTCTAACATATTCGCAGCCCGCTTCTACCATTCGTATGGTTTGCTCTACAGTAGCCAATGTATTCATGGTATCTGTAGTTGTCATAGATTGCACTCTTATAGGGTTATTTCCACCCATAATTATTCCACCTACATTTACTTCACGGGTTAAAAATCTCGAATAATTATTCAGATCATTACAATAACCACCTTTTAATTTTTGATTAGAAAACTGCTCCATTATTGCAAAGATAAACAATAACCTACATCAAGTTCTTAGGAAATATTGAATAATTTAAAATCTGATTTAATGATTATAACAGACGATCTTTCACCACAAGTGTATCACAAATTACATCGTGTAAACACTGTTGTTTTTTGTTTAAAAAACTGTAAAGATATCCTATAAAAAAAGGCAAAGTAGATGCTAATTTCGAAAGGTTTCTTAAAAAAGCTACTGAAAAACTAATCCTCTTTCCATCCAAATCTGTAACTCTAATTTTAACCAACCTTTTGCCAATAGTGGCCTGTTTTTTAGAAGATTCGGCAATAGTAGAATAGATAAATTTCCCAATAATTATTGATGGCGAGAAAAATAAAGCTACATATATTCTAGTGGCTGTATCTTTTATAAAAACAAAGGAAATTAAGATGCAAAACACATAAATCATTGAAATCAATAAGTGATCTACAACCGAAGCGAAAAGCCTTAAATCAAAGGAACCAAAGTACTGAGGTGCCGTAATGATAGGCTTTAAATTGAAAAGCGCACGCAATTCTGGAATTGCATGCGCTTCTTTATAATCATCCATACCTCTAACCTTAATAAAAGTATCTGATTTAATTTTTAAACCTTTTAGTTCTTCCATGGTAAATGGCCCTGCGGGCCTACCCTGAATTACAACCATATAGTTTTTTTCGTTATCCACTCGTTATTTTAGTTTCTTTGAACTTCAAAATTACCTAATCCTCCTTCAATTTTGATGTTTATTTTATTTTTTGCAGCTGCATAACCTTCAGTTTCATATAATCCATCTTCCACTTTCTTAAAATTTCTAAAGTTTCTCATAGACATTCCTGTACTGGTCACAATCTGACAACCGCTATCAAAAGGAACTTTAATTTTTATATCAGATACTCCAGCTTTTACTACAACATTTAATAATGGAACTAGATTTCCGAAAACTATATCAACATCTGTTGCTCCCCCATTAAATTCAAAATTTTTCACTCTATAATCTTTTAGATCCATATCTAATTCCCCCGCACCAAAATTTATATCAAAATTCCATTCCGGATTTTTGTTTAAATATAATTTTAATTGGTTACTTCCATCTACATTCCAAGAGTTATTCTTGCGATTATTAGTAGAAAACTCTAAAGTAGCCACAGAATCAGTTATTATACTCGTATAACTAAGTGCATTTTTTTTGATTCTAGATTCTGCAAAAAGTAAGCTATCTGTTTCACCTTCAAGTGAAAATTTATAACCTCCACCATTGAAATTAAGATTAGCCGTTCTAGGAGTTACACTCGGCATAGCTTCAGAATAAACCATTTTAGCTTTATGATCAACCTCCCAATCATCATTTTCTATTTTTGAATAAATTCTATCACCAAACCACCAACTTTGTGCAGGCTGTTGACCTTTCCAAAACAAAAAAGCAAGGGAAATTACAGTAACTGCGATAGTCACATATCCTCCAATTGGCGAATTCTTTCTATTAACCAACAAGTTAACACCAGCCACTATTAAGAGTACTGGCCAAAAACGCCATACATTTCTCCAATAAAATTCGATAACATTAAAATTATCCAATAAGATAACTCCTCCAACGAATAGGAAAAGTAACCCCCAAATTATTCTATCTACTTTCATAAGATTCAGATTTAAATTATGTATTAAATGGTTTGATTTTGGTCAGCAGAATTTTGATCCTTTTCTTCAACATCAGGAGCAGTTCCTTTATTTACTGTAGAATTATATTTTTCATTAGCTGCTTTAAATTCTTCAAATTGTTTGTCTTTTTTTGATTTAAAAATGAAAGCTAAACCCAATCCAACAAAAATTAGTGGCCATAATTTTCTAACGCTAAACCAGTAAGGCAGAATTTCTAATTCCCTTACTAAAAACAATCCTCCCAAAACAATTAAGATAACACCTGCAATAATTTTTCCGTTATTATTTTTTGGTCTAAAATTATCGGGATTAAAATTTGTATTAAAACCTTCATTTGGCATATTCCATTTATTTTCCCACTGACCTGCTTTATTAAAATCATTAGGGTCGTTAGCGCTGTTAAACTGACTACCTGCAGAAGAATTAAAAGTATTAAAATACTGCATTCCATTAGGATTAACAGGCAGAATAACCCAAAGAATTATATATACAATAATTGGAGAAAACACCAATACAAAAGTTAGTAAAACCATTACCAATCTTACAATAGTCACCTCAATTCCTAAGTAATTTCCTAAACCCGAACATACACCCGCTAACATTTTATCGTGTTCGTTTCTATATAGTTTCTTTTCCATGACTTACAATTTTAAATTTTAAACTGAAGAGGCTTTATTATTATTTCATCTACCTGAGTATTTGAACCTAATTTTAGAACTTGATATAAATTTTCGGCAATATCTTTAGGATCTAAAAAACGATCAGAGGGTATATTTGTACCTGCCCATGAATGCGTTAATGTTGGTCCCGGAAGAATCGCTGTTACTTTAACACCAAATTCAGCCAGCTCTTTGTTAATTACATTATTAAGACTCAGTAATCCCGCTTTAGTTACACCATAACTACCATAATTTACAGTTTGCTCTATTGCACTTATCGAAATTATATTAAAGATATGCCCGCTACCTTTTTTCTTCATTAAATTTCCATAATGCTTTGAAAGGTAATATGGCGCTAATAAATTAACAGCTAAATGATATTCAAAATCTAGATCATCTTCTTCTAAAATTAAGTTAGATTTATAATAACCTACATTATTGATGAGCACTTCTACTCCTCCCCAATGTTGATCAATTTGTTTTATAAATTCTTTTATTTCTGCCTTAATTGAGCAATCTACCTGGAATACAAGAATTTCAGTCTTATAAACTTCCAATTCCATTTTCAACAAGTTAAGATCGGCTAAAGTTCGTGCACAAAGTGCCAAAGAATAACCTTCTTCTGCCAATTTAAAAGCTATGGCCCTACCAATTCCTTTACTAGCTCCTGTAATTATTGCTCTTTTCTGTTCCATAAAAGACAAATGACTTATAAATTTTTCAAATGATTATTATTTTTTTAAGAAATATAACTCAGAACAAATATTATCGTTTCTTTGTAGTATAGTATCTTTGCAATAAATTAATAATGTAAATACATGAACTTTACCAATTTTGGCAGGTATATACTTCTTTTAAAAGCAGTTTTCAGAAAACCCGAAAAGCTCAAAATCTATATAAAGGCAATTTTTCAAGAAATGAATTATGTAGGAATTGGTTCTTTAGGGCTAATTTGTATTATTTCTACTTTTGTTGGAGCAGTTATGACATTGCAAATTGCTTTCCAGTTAACAAGTGATTTAATACCTAGAACAATTATTGGACAAGTAACTCGAGATTCTAGTATTTTAGAATTAAGTCCAACCATAAGTGCATTAGTTCTTGCCGGAAAAATTGGATCTGCAATTTCCTCAGAAATTGGAACCATGCGTGTCACAGAACAAATAGATGCTTTAGAAATTATGGGAATCAACGCACCGGGCTATTTAATTTTACCTAAAATTATAGCAGGTATTACTATGGTTCCATTTCTAGTAATTATCTCTATGTTCTTAAGTATTTTAGGAGGTTATATTGGAGGTACATTATCTGGAGCTATTACTGCTTCTCAATATATTCAAGGTATTACTACCGATTTTAATCCTTATACCATTACAGTGGCTTTAGTAAAAGCATTTGTATTTGGATTTATAATTACTTCTGTTGCTGCTTACGAAGGTTTTTATGTACGTGGAGGTGCTTTAGAAGTTGCACGTTCTAGTACAAAAGCAGTAGTTATTAGCTGTATTTCTATTCTTGCGGCAGATTATATCGTTACTCAATTATTACTATGATCGAAGTTCAGGATATACATATGTCGTTCGGCGACAATAAAGTTTTAAAAGGTATTTCAGGTACATTTAAACCAGGTCTTACAAATTTAATAATTGGTGGTTCGGGATCAGGTAAAACAACTTTACTAAAATGCATGATTGGGTTACATAAACCCGATAGTGGAAGAGTTTCTTACGATGGTAGAGATTTTTTAAACATGAATTTTGAGGAAAGAATTGAAATAAGAAAAGAAATTGGAATGCTATTTCAAGGATCTGCACTTTTCGATTCCATGACAGTTGAAGAAAACATCATGTTTCCACTAAATATGTTCACAGATCAGTCGAATAGTGAAAAAAGAGAAAGAGCAAATTTTTGCTTAGAACGAGTAGATTTGGTTGGGAAAAATAAATTATACCCTGCAGAACTATCTGGAGGAATGAAAAAAAGAGTAGGTATTGCTAGAGCAATAGCGATGAATCCTAAATACCTTTTCTGTGATGAACCCAATTCTGGTTTAGACCCTAGAACTTCAATTGTTATAGACGAACTGATTAAAGAAATTACGGAAGAATATAATACAACCACAATCGTGGTTACCCACGACATGAACTCGGTAATGGGTATTGGAGATTATATAATTTTCCTTTATGAAGGGAAAAAATTCTGGGAAGGTTCTAATAAAGACATTTCTAAAACAGACATTAAAGAACTTAACGACTTTGTTTTTGCAAGCCGATTTATGAAAGCTGCGAAAGATAAATTTTAACACATGATTCAACTACTATCGCCAACTAATTTTCCAGATTACGAATTATTAGATTGTGGAGACTTTGAAAAATTAGAACGTTTTGGAGACGTTGTTTTACGTCGCCCTGAACCTCAGGCCGTTTGGAAAAAAGTTTACACAGAAAATGAATGGCAAAAAAAAGCAGATATAATTTTCAAAGGCAGATCAGCTACTTCTGGAGAATGGATAAAAAAGAATAAAAATGCACCCGATCGTTGGCATATTGAATATTCAAATCCCGAAGTATCCATTAAATTAAGATTAGGTTTAACTTCTTTCAAACATTTAGGTGTTTTTCCTGAGCAAGCAGTAAACTGGGATTACATTTCAAAAACAATTAAAAAGTTTAAAACGCCTAGTCCTAAAGTTCTTAACCTTTTTGCTTACACGGGAGCTGCAAGTTTAATTGCTAATGCCGCAGGAGCCGACACAACGCACGTGGATTCTATTAAACAAGTTGTTACCTGGGCCAATGAAAATCAAGAACTATCTGGCTTAAAAAACACAAGGTGGATGGTAGAAGATGCGTTGAAATATGTTAAAAAGGAATTAAAAAGAGGAAAAAAATACAACGGAATTATTTTAGATCCTCCAGCATACGGACATGGCCCTAATGGCGAAAAATGGAAATTAGAGGATCATATTCAAGAGATGATGCAAGATGTAGTTCAACTTTTAGATCCTGGGGAACATTTTCTAATCTTAAATACTTATTCATTAGGCTTTTCTTCAGTAATCGTAGAGAATCTTATTAAAACTTCATTCCCTAAAGTTAAAAACCTAGAAACTGGAGAATTATTTTTACAAGCCACTTCTGGTATAAAATTGCCCTTGGGCGTTTTTGGTAAATTTAACAGTTTATAAAATATAAGTGCTTAGCCGTTTTACTAAGCACTTATATTCCGCTTTTTTTTGAGGTAAATCAATTTTCCTCTTAACATTTACGACTTTCTCAAACCTATCTCAATCACTTATTAATCAAATAATTAAAGTTATAACGAAGATTTGGTAAAAATCTAGTTAACTAATCACTATTTTAATATTTTAATAAAGTAATATTTATATTTATTAAAATTAATAGGGTTTATTTATTAGTTGAATAGAATTTTTAAATATTTCCGCACAAATAATCCGAAATACTAAATCTTATGATGAAAATTAACATTAATAAAAAAGGAGCAATAGGCCTTTCCCTAGGTCTAGTGTTGGCTGCTTCTTCCGTTTTTGCGCAGAATAGTTCGCCTGCTAAACCGGTAATAAAAGACGGAGAAGCGCAAATTGTTCCAGCTTTCGAAACTCCAGATAAATGGATTCGACAAGAATTATGGGTAGAAACTACATTTGATACCGATGGCGATGGAAAATTAGACCGTATGCATGTTACGGTAACTAGACCATATCAAACAGAAACTGAAGGTTTAAAACTTCCAATAATTTATGAAACTAGTCCATATTACACTGGAACTTTAGGCAATCAACCAGGTGTTTTTTGGGATGTGAAGCATGAAGTTGGGGTAAAGCCACCAATTGCAAGAACACATCACGAAGTTGTAACCAGAACTCCAAAACCTCTTTCAACTTCTCAAGAACGCGAATGGATTAGAAGAGGTTTTATTGTAGTGCATTCATCATCACCAGGTACCGGACAATCTGATGGCTCGCCTACAGTTGGTGGGAAAAATGAATCTCTAGCACCAAAAGCTGTGATCGAATGGTTAGCAGGAAAAGATAATGGTTATACAGCACGAGTAGGTGGCGAAAAAGTAAAAGCATTTTGGAGTACTGGAAAAGTTGGTATGACCGGTACTTCTTATGTAGGTACATTACCCCTTGCTGCAGCTACAACTGGTGTAGAAGCTTTAAAAGCAATTATTCCTGTAGCTCCAAATACTTCCTATTATCATTACTATCGTTCAAATGGCTTAATTAGAAACCCTGGAGGTTACCCAGGTGAAGACATAGACGTATTATATGACTACATCCATAGCGGTGACCCATCTAAAAGAGCCTATAATAATAAAACTGTTCGTGATACAGAATTAGCAAATGGAATGGATCGTACTACTGGCGATTACAATGATTTCTGGGCGGGTAGAGATTATGTTAATCAAATGAAACCTATGAAAGCTGCATTACTTATGTCGCACGGTTTCAATGATTGGAATGTAATGCCTGAACATAGCTATAGAGTGTATAAAGAAGCAGAGAAAATGGGATTACCAACTCAAATTTATTATCACCAAGGAGGCCATGGCGGTCCCCCTCCGGTTAAAATGATGAACAGATGGTTCACTCGTTTCTTGTTTGATGTTCAAAATGGAGTTGAAAAAGATCCAAAAGCATGGATTACTCGCGAAGGTGCGCCACAAGGTGAGCCTACTCCTTATGCAAATTTCCCTAACCCTGCAGCAAGCCCAGTAACCCTTTATTTAACTAAAGGTGGAAATGAAAAAGGTAATTTAAGTACTTCTAAAGCATCTAATCAAGGAACTGAAAAACTAATTGATGACGTACAATTCTCTGGAAAAGATTTAGCCATGTCGCCTAAGTCAGACAATAGGTTATTATATGTTAGTCCAGTTTTAAAGGAAGCTGTACATTTATCAGGTTTGAGCAAAATTTCTGTTAAACTATCGAGCAGTAAACCAGCAGCAAATTTCTCTGTTTGGTTAGTTTCTCTACCTTGGAATGAGGAAAAAACTGCGAAAATTTATGAAAATGTAATTACTCGTGGATGGGCAGACCCTCAAAATCACAAATCAATTAGAAAAGGTGAACCTTTGGTTCCTGGAAAATTTGTTGATTTAACATTTGAACTTCAGCCAGACGATCAAATCATTCCAGCTGGAAAACAAATTGGATTAATGATTTTCTCAAGTGATAAAGAATTTACGCTTTGGCCAAAGGCAGGAACTGAAATTACCATTGACCTAAATGGAACAAGTTTCACCATTCCGGTTGTAGGAGGAAAAGCAGCTTGGGATAAAGCAACAAAATAAACTTTTTATATAAAATTAATAAAATAGGTCGTTGATAAATTCAACGACCTATTTTTTTTACTCAGACTTTCCTTAAATCACAATTTAATCTTTGAATTTTCTTGATTTGAAAAATATTTCTTAAGTTCAAATCAATATAAATGATTTACCTTTATATCTAAATATTATAATATTCTTTTTATATGAAATTAAACTCCTTTTCTGCTGTAACCTTAACTTATTTATTAGCATTAGGTATTTTTAGTAGTTGTACTTCCGACACTAAAGGAAAATCTACAGAGGCAAAAAAAACAGATGCTGTAGAAAACGTAGAAGAACAAGAACAAGCTGCTGTGATAGAGAGATTACCTGTAGATACTGCTTTATACAATAAAAAGAATAAAGAACTAGCAAATGGAGATACTTCTGGCTTATGGCCAGTTAAAAAACAACCCTATCCGATTGATGGAGCTATTCTTCCAAATAAAAGAATAGTGGTTTATTATGGCAATTTATATTCAAAAAAAATGGGGGCATTAGGCGAATATGCACCTAATGAAATGTGGAAAATGCTTAAAAAAGAAGTGCAAAACTGGGAAAAAGCAGATCCAAAAACTCCTGTTCAAGTAGGTATTCATTATATTGCTGTGGTAGCTAGTGGTAGTCCAGGAAAAGATGGAATGTACATTAACAGAATGCCTGATTCTCAAATTGATTCGGCACTTGCAATCGCTAAAATGCATAATGCAATTGTTTTCCTTGATATTCAAGTTGGATTAAGTACCATTCAAAAAGAGCTGCCTAAATTGGAAAAATACATGATGATGCCTCATGTACATTTAGGCATTGATCCAGAATTCTCGATGAAAGATGGTAGTTTACCTGGCAAAAAAATTGGAACCTATGACGCTGCTGATATAAACTATGTATCGCAATATTTAGCAGATTTAGTAAATAAACATAATTTACCTCCTAAAGTATTGGTTGTTCATAGATTTACTAGAAGAATGGTAACCAACTATCAAAACGTTAAATTAAGAAAGGAAGTTCAGATTGTTTCTCATATGGATGGATGGGGAGAACCTGAGTTAAAGAAAGGCACTTACAGACATTTTATTTATAGTGAACCTATTCAATTTACTGGGTTTAAAATCTTCTATAAAAACGACCTTAAACGAGCGCCAAATAGATTAATGACGCCTGAGGAGTTATTAAAATTAAAACCTCAGCCTATTTACATTCAGTATCAATAAAATAATAGTTTTTAAAAAGTTAGATGTTTTGTTTTTAAAACCAGCGTCTAACTTTTTTTGTTTCTAATTTATGCAAACAGCAATTTTTGGAGGAGGATGTTTTTGGTGCACTGAAGCGGTGTTCCAACAACTAGAAGGTGTTATAAACGTAATACCAGGCTATTCGGGTGGACAATTAAAAAACCCAACCTATAGAGAAATCTGCTATGGAAATACTGGACACGCTGAAGTAATTAAAATAGACTTTAATGAAGATGTAATTAGCTACGAAGAATTACTATTGGTGTTTTTCAAGACACACGACCCAACCACATTAAACCGTCAAGGGAACGACAAAGGCACTCAATACAGATCTGTAATTTTTTACTTAAATGAAGCTCAACAAAATGCCGCTTCAAAGATTAAAGATAGTTTAGATGAAGAAGGTATTTATACAAACCCAATTGTAACGGAAATAACCGCAGCAAGTGCTTTCTATCCAGCAGAAGAAGAGCATTTTAATTATTATAGAAACAACCCTTATCAGCCCTATTGTTCATTTGTAATAGAACCAAAGCTAAATAAGTTTATTAAAGAATTTAAAGAAAAAATAAAGGAGCAAATTTAATTATTTGCTCCTTTTTAAGTTCTTAGAATAACCCCATTTGTCCCTTATCATCTATTTCTAAATCATTTGGGTTAGTTATTTCTAAATCTATAGTTTTTGGTTTGGAAACGACTTCAGCTTCCTTTTTATCATCAGCCTCACCACTAGAAGCTTCCTTAAATTCATTTACTTCAACTGAGTTTTCGTCTGCATCATCCCCATCATTAATCTCCATATCATTAACCGAATCCTCAACCTTTGATTCGTTTTTTTCAGGAACTTCATCCACCATTATTTCAGGCGTGTCAATTAAGCGAATTGCTTGAATTGCGTGTTGACTTAACCGATTTCCATTAGCTTTCAATCCTTTTACATCAATTAGTTCAGCTAGATTTAATTGTAATGTTTCAGGAGTTTTGGTTTTTCCCTTCTCTACATCCAATTCTATCATAGCATTAGGATCACCTGTAATAAACATCAATTTAGAGCCTGGTTCTTCACTTATAATTTTCACCTCTTTGCCAGCAGGTTGAAGTTCAAACACAAAGCGTTTTACAAAATAATTCTTCGCTTTAGCATCATAATGAACTAGACCAAAAACCTTTGTAGGATCAAATTTTTGCATAAGAATCATTCCTGAATCAAAATGATTACTTAATTCAAAAGAGGTTAACTCATACCAACCGTCTTCGTGTACAATTAAAATCTTATCATCACCATCAAACTCACCTAAATAAGTTCCCCTACCATCTACATTTAAACGTTTCAATAAATCATCATACCAAATTTTAAGGCCAGATAAAGTAGAAACACCTTTAGATTTTAAAACAATTTTCTTAACAGGGTATTTAGAAACAATATTACCCATAGAATTTCTACCCTTAATGGTTAATTCTGAAAAATCTATATCAAACTGTAGCTTTTTAAGTTTACTATGTGGTCTTAATTGTACATTCACAATTTCGGCTTCCCCATTAGGATTAGCGGTAAAATACAATACTTTAGAGCCTTTACTTCCCTTTGTTAAATCGTATTCCTTATCGCGCGTAACGCCTATTACAGAGAAACGCTTAATATAACTTGTACCACTCGAACCATCTTTATAAATCATATTATAAACCGTGCGCTCATCATTTTTCTTAAATACTTGCGCATGAATAATATCTTTACCAACAAAAGTTTTATCGGCCACTTTGGTAATAATACAATTTCCATCTGCTCTGAAAACAATTATTTCATCTAAATCAGAACAGTCAGCCACAAACTCATCTTTACGTAATCCGGTTCCAATAAAACCATCTTCACGATTCATATAAAGCTTCACATTGGCCAATGCAACTTTAGCTGCCTCTACCCTATCGAAGAACCTAATTTCTGTCTTACGTTCTCTTCCTTTAGCGTATTTATCTTTAAGTTTTTGGAACCAAGCAATGGCATAAGCAGTTAAATTCTTTAAATGACCTTTTACAACTTTGATTTCATTATTTAAAGTATTCATTTGTTCATCCGCCTTTTTCACATCAAAGCGGGTGATACTGCTCATTGGCTTATCGATTAATTTTTTAAAATCCTCAGCTAAAATTTCGCGATATAAATCAGCTTTAAACGGATCAAATAAACGGTGTAATACCTCTACAACCGCATCAAAATTCGGTGAGTTTTCATATTCAGGATTTTTATACATCCCTTCCTGAATAAATATTTTTAATAATGAACTGAAGAATATTTTCTCTTGTAATTCATTAAGCTTAATCTCTAATTCTTGTTTTAATAAGCCTTTAGTATATTTTGTGTTTTCGATTAAAATATCGTTAACACTCATAAAATGGGGCTTATCTTCTTTAATGATACAGGTATTTGGAGAAATAGAAACTTCGCAATTGGTAAAAGCATATAAAGCATCTATAGTTACATCAGGAGAAATTCCGGGAGCAAGATGAATTACAATCTCTACATTTGCAGCTGTATTATCTTCAATCTTTTTAATCTTAATCTTACCCTTATCATTTGCCGAAAGAATACTATCAATTACTGAACCTGTAGTCGTAGAAAAAGGGATTTCGGTAATAACTAAAGTCTTTTTATCCTTTTCAGTAATTTTAGCGCGAACTCTAATTTTCCCTCCGCGCATACCTTCGTTATAATTTGAGAAATCTGCCATTCCGCCGGTAAAGAAATCCGGAAGAATATTAGGTCGCTCGCCATTTAAAGAAGCAATAGATGCATCTAACAATTCCACAAAATTATGCGGCATTACTTTGGTAGCTAAACCAACTGCAATTCCTTCTGCACCTTGAGCTAATAAGAGTGGGAACTTGACTGGTAAAGTAACAGGCTCATTATTTCGACCATCGTAACTTAATTGCCATTTTGTGGTATCAGGATTAAAAACAACATCAATCGCAAATTTAGATAATCGGGCTTCAATATATCTAGGTGCAGCAGCACTATCTCCTGTTACAGGGTCACCCCAGTTTCCTTGGCAATCAATTAATAAATCTTTTTGTCCAATTTGAACCATGGCATCACCAATTGATGCATCACCATGGGGGTGATATTTCATGGTATTACCTATAACATTGGCCGCTTTATTAAAACGACCATCGTCCATTTCTTTTAAAGAATGTAATATTCTACGCTGAACCGGTTTTAACCCATCATTGATATGGGGAACTGCTCTATCTAAAATTACGTATGAAGCATAATCTAAAAACCAATTTTCATAAAGACCCGTAATTGGGGTTATAGTATGCTTTACTTCTTGATCTTGAGATGATGTGGATTCATCAAATTGTTCGTCTAACTCTTCACTCATTAACTATACGCTTTAGGCAAGTGTAAATATACAATTTTAAGACCTTTTTTAGATGATTTATTTCCAAAAAAGCATCTTAAAATTTAATTAAACATGAATATTCAATATTAATAAAAATTGATGATTGGCTTAATTTCTATAGGCAAGTTTTGGCAAGTTTAGACTAAAAATTGGACTTAATTATTTGGTTCGAAACCCAATTAAATACACTACAGTCAATTAATCTCCCAATCTATCTTCAACAAATGAAAAAGGCATTAAATCTTTTACCGAATTCACCACCACTACTTCGCCACCTAAACAATAAAATACAACTTGAATAGATGATTTTTGCTTTTGCTCAAACTCAGCCATTACCTGCAAGCAAGAACCGCAAGAAGTAACAGGTGTTGAAATTTGAAACTTTTTAGTTTGAGCAGTAATGGCCATTCGTTTTATAATGGCATTTGGAAATTGAGATCCAATTGTAAATAAGGCAACACGTTCTGCACATAAACCAGATGGATAGGCTACATTTTCTTGATTACTTCCTTTTATAATTTTACCATCTTCAAGTTCTATTGCCGTTCCTACATTAAAATTAGAATAGGGCGCATAAGCCGTTGCTAGAGCCTTTTCCGAAGCTTCACACAAATTCTGAATAGTTGGATCTAATTCACTTATATTCTTAAATACTTTATATTCTATAGTTAACGCTTTTTGCTCCATTTCACAATATATTCAAAAATTATAAATTTCAAAGAACAAATGAATTCTTAAATTGTTATTTTAAACAAAATTTAAGTATAAATTGCTTAATAAATAAACCAAATAAATCAATTATTAAGTTTGAATATCATTTTAAGAAGAGTCTTAAAGATTGGACTTTGGCTAATCGCAGTATTGTTTATTGTAATTGTTTTAATTGCACTTTCTTTGAATTTATCATCAGTTCAAAATTTTGTAAAAGACAAAGCAATAAGTTATCTGAAATCTAAAACCAATACAGAAGTTAGCTTAAAGCGCATTAGTATTGTTTTCCCTAACGATATTGTTTTAAATGAATTCTATTTAGAAGATTTAAAGGGCGACACGCTGGTTTATGCAGAACGATTGGCGGTTGATATTAGTTTATTTAAACTTTTTAAAAGTCAAGTTGAAATAAAAAACATTGAATTAAATAACATCAATGCAAATGTTGTTCGTATTGCGCCTGACACAACTTTTAATTTCAATTTTTTGGTCAACGCTTTTATGTCCGACCAACAAAAATCACAAGAAGAAATTGATAAAGACACTACCTCTACACTTAAATTTTCGATCGATAAATTTAAGTTTGAAAATATCCGCATTCAATATCGTGATGATGTGGCTGGCAATATTTTAAAATTAAGTGTCGGAAATTTTAATTCAAGAATTGACGATTTTGATTTAAACAATCAAAAATTTAAAATTAAAAACATCAATCTTCAAAACGCTCAATTAGATTATTTACAACAAAAACCATTGGCGGTTTTGGCAAATCAACTTGAGAAAAGTGTAGATCCTTCAGAAACTGCAAACTCAGTTTTGCCATTTATAGAAATTGAAAAGTTGATGTTCGACAAGGTGAAAATTAATTTCAATGATAAAGTTTCTTCAACTCAAGCGATAGCTAATCTTCAAGATTTACAATTATCTCACTCCAAATTAAATTTAACTGAAATGAATTATGTTTTGGGTGGAATAAAACTTCAAAATTCCCAGATTAAGTTCGCCTTTAAGCCCGAGCCACTTAAAACTAGCGTTGGACCAACTGAAATCAAGGATAGTCCGAACAAAATTAAATTCACTCTTCACCAATTTGATTTTAAAAACAATCGTATTCAGTTTGACAATCTGGCCGAAAAACCAACCTCGCATGGAATCGATTTTAATCACCTTAATTTAACCTCTTTAAATCTTTCAGGAAAAGACATCGGCTATTCCGAGCATCAAATTCAAGCAAACCTATTAAATGGTTCATTTAAAGATAAAAGTGGTTTTGAATTACAATTATTAAAAGGTATTGCAAAATATACGAATCGTGAGATTTCAATTAAAGATTTCACCCTAAAAACGCCTTATACCCAAATTAACAGTCAAGCGCTTATTCAATTTAATAGTTTAGAAGATTTAACTAAAAAACCTAGCGATGTAAAATTAAATTTAAGCATTATCAATACACAGATAGGGATGCAAGATGCTATCTTGTTATCAGATGCAGTACCTGAACAATACAAAAATCTGAATTTAAAAGTCGACGGGAATTTAAATGGAAATTTAGCCAGTATTAATATTCCAAAATTTAAAATAAATGGACTTAGTAATACAAAAATAGATATTCAAGGTAAAGCAGATAACATTACTAATCCAGATGCATTAAACCTAGACTTAACCATCAACCACTTTATTACCAACAAACAGGATATAAATTTACTTGCACCAAAAGGCAGCTTGCCCAATACTATAAATTTACCGAGTAACATTGTGTTGAATGGTAAATTTAAAGGGGGACTAAAAAAATTCGACACCAACCTTGCAGTTAAATCCAGTCTCGGAAACGCCAAACTCCAAGCTAAACTTAACTTTAATGAGCAATATAATGCACAAATTCATTTAGAAAATTTTGATGTTGGAACATTGTTAAATCAACAAAATGAATTAGGTAAAATTTCGCTTAAAGTTCAAGCTAATGGTAAAGGGTTTGATCTAAAAACGGCTAAATCTGATTTAAAAGGCACAATTGAAAGTTTAAATTACAACCAATACAATTACCGTAATATTCAATTAACTGCTAGTCTTGACAAACAAAAATTTCAGTTTAACACAATTAGCAATGACGAAAATGTGGATTTTAGTTTAGTAGCAAGTGGAAATTTATCAAATACCTACCCAAAAATTGCAGCAAAACTTGAACTTAAACAAATAGATTTACAGGCAATAAATTTTAGCCCTTCAGAATTTAAGGCAGCTGGAATTATAAATGCTAATATAGAAACTGCCGATCTAGATTATTTAAACGGCACAGTTAAGGCTACAAGCTTACAAATTGTTAAAGAAGGCAAACGAATAAACGTTGATACGATAAAAATTGAGGCTTTAAGCACCGAAGATGCAAATTCACTAACTCTTAACTCCGAAGTACTCCAAGCCAAGCTAGAAGGAAATTACAAACTGAGTCAAATCGGCCAGGCCTTTATCAATCAAATAAATAAGTATTATCAATTCGGAGAAATTAAGCCAACTGAAGATCAAAAAATCAATTTTGATGTCAATATCTATAATTCAAAATTGCTAAAAGAATTTGTACCTAAGTTAGAAACCTTTGCGGCAAGTAGAATAAGTGGACAACTTAACACCCTTACAGATAGTTTAAGCCTACGCGCGTGGTTCCCAAAAATTGTTTACGATAAAAATACTATCGACAGCGCACTACTTACCCTTCGCCCAGTTGGAGCAATTTTAGATTATAACTTAAATATTAAGTCTGTTGTTACTCCTTCTATTCAGCTTTTCAACTCAGAAATTATAGGCAATGCTTCAAATAACAAGCTAAATGTAAATATCTTCTTAAAAGATAAAGCACTCAAAAACAGATACGCCTTAACGGGAGTTTTTAATGCTAAAGATAACTTCTACCAATTTAGCTTAAAACCAGAAAATCTACTCCTGAATTACGAACGCTGGACGGTTAATCCAAATAACTTAATACAGTTTGGTGAAGATGGGATATTGGCAAATAATTTTAATTTAAGCAAGGGCGAACAACTTTTGCGCATTCAGAGTCGCGAAAATACACCGAATGCACCAATTGAAATAACTTTAAAAGATTTTAAAATTGAAACCTTAACAAGTTTTGCAGAAACAGACACATCTATATTGGGTGGAACTTTAAATGGAAAAGCATTAATAAGCGATATTCAAACCAATATGAACTTTAATGCCAACCTAGTTGCTTCCCAATTACGCTACCAAAAAGACCAATTAGGTACTTTAAGATTAGATGCCAATAACAAAACTAATGATGCAATAGAAATAAATGCTTCTTTAACTGGCATTCATGAAGCTCGTGTAAATGGGTTCTATTATACCAATGAAAATGGTGCTTTAGATTTGAATCTAAATTTAGAGAAATTGAATCTTGAATTTATTGAAAGCTTATCAGGCGGACAAATTAGAGAAGGAACAGGAACCATATCTGCCAATTTAACTGCAAAAGGAGCTATTTCTGAGCCAACCATACAAGGTAAGGTAAACTTTAATCAAGCTGGATTTAATATAAAATATGTTAATTCCTTTTTTCGAGTGCCACAGGAAACTATAAGCTTTAATAATAAGGGTATTAATTTCGATTCGTTTACATTAATAGATAGCCTAGGAAAAACTGCGGTTATTGATGGTGCTATTCTAACCACAAATTACCAGGATTTTAAATTCAACTTAGACTTAAGAACAAATAATTTTAGAGCCTTAAACTCCACCTCAAAGGATAATGAGTTGATTTATGGAACGGTTTATTTAAGCTCCAATTTGAAAATTTCAGGTGATTTAAATCAGCCAATCGTTAATGGAAATGTAAATGTTAACGAAGACACTAAGTTTTTCTTTGCCATGCCAGCTGATGATCCAGCTGTTATTGAACAAAGTGGAATTGTCCAATTTATTGATGCCGACGCCCCTCCTTTCAATGGAGAGCGCGCCTTAAACGTTGATAGTTTAACACGATCGCCCCTAACGGGTATGAATTTAAGTGTAAATCTAACTATCGACAAAAAAGCAGAATTAAACGTAGTGATTGACCCTTCAAATGGAGACGCGCTTAAAGTAAAAGGCGAAGGAAGTTTAAATGCAACCATTGATCCGAGCGGAAAAACAAGTTTAACTGGTCGTTACCAATTAACCGATGGTTCTTACAACCTTTCTATAGGCGGATTAGCAAGAAAAGAATTTAAAATTCAACCTGAATCTTACATTGTTTGGACTGGAGAACCCACCTCTGCCGACATAAACATTACGGCTATTTACGAGGTAAATACAGCGGCAATTGACTTAGTAGCCGATCAAATGGAAACCCTCGACGCAAGTGCCAGAAACACCTATAAACAAAAATTAGACTTCCAAGTTCTGTTGTATTTAAAAGGCGAATTATTAAAACCCAATATCTCCTTCAAAATAGATTTACCGGAAGATGAACGGGCTAGCGCTGTAGGAGCTGCAGCATTTGCAAAATTACAGCAAGTAAATTCCAATGAAAGCGAATTAAACAAACAGGTATTTGCATTATTAGCATTAAATAGATTTATTTCAGAAAATCCATTTCAAAGCTTAGCAGGAGGCAGTAGTACTTCGTCAATAGCACGACAAAGTGTGAGCAAGTTACTTACCGAGCAGTTAAATAATTTAGCAACCAATCTTATTCAAGGAATAGATATAAATTTTGGTGTAAATGCAGTTGAGGATTATTCTTCTGGCTCATTAGAAAATAGAACAGATTTAGAAATAGATTTTTCAAAGAAATTATTAAACGACCGACTCACCATATCAGTGGGCAGCACATTTGGTATAGAAGGCAATAGGCCAAGTAATCAGAAGTCGAGCAATATTGCTGGAAATATTAATGTTGAATATCTCATATCAGCCGATGGCCGTTACCGACTTCGTTTCTATCGTAGAAACGAAACAGAAGGAATTGTTGAAGGACAAATAATAGAAACTGGTGTCGGATTTGCCTTAGTTGTAGATTACAATAGATTCAATGAAATCTTTAAAAAAGTAAGTAGACGTAGAAACGCAGAAAGCATCAACACCAAAGAAGACAAATAAAATGAGGACATCCAATAATAAATACTTTATAATTTGTGTGCTTTTGTTCACCATACTAGTGTTGAGCAGTTGCAGTACAACGAAGCACTTACCTGTTGGTGATCATCTTTATGTGGGAGCAACGGTTAAAATAAATCCAGACAGTACTGGTAAAGTTGAAGATCAAAAATCATTAAAAGATTTGTTAGAAAGCAAAACCCGTCCACAACCTAACAAAAAATTCCTAGGTATGCCATTTAAACTTTGGATGTACAATTTAGCTGGTGAACCTACCAAAAATAAAGGTATTAGAAACTGGTTAAGAAATAAAGTAGGAGAACCGCCTGTTTTGGCAAGTTCTGTTCGATTAAAACTAAACAACGACATCTTAACTAGTAACCTCATTAGTACCGGTTATTTACAAGCAGAAGTAATTGGAGATACTTTAACTAAGAAAAGAAAAACTAAAGCCATTTATATTGCAAATACAGGAATTCGATATAAAATTGATGAAGTAAAATTTCCTGAAGATACTACCTCAGTTAATAAAATATTACAACGTTTTAAAGAAAATTCATTAATAAAAAGAGGCCAATTCTATGACTTAGAAGTTTTTAAGAATGAACGGATAAGAATTGATAACGATTTAAAAGAAAATGGATATTTCTATTTTAATCCAGATTATTTATTAATTCAAGCTGATAGTACAATCGGTAAAAACTTAGTCAATATTCAGGTAATCGTTAAACCCATTGCCCCTATAGAAGCCCTCCAACCTTATAAAATTAATAAAATTAATATTTACCCTAACTACATATTACAACGCGACAGTATAATTAGATCCGCCCCTCCAATAGAATATAAAGGATTAAGGATAATAGATCGTCGAGCAACTTTTAAACCTCAAGTTTTCGATCGTTTGATATTTTTTAAACCCGGAGAAACTTATAATAGAAAAGATCATAATTTATCGCTCAATAGAATTGTAAATGTGGGTATGTTTAAATTTGTAAAAGCAGATTTTACTCCTATAGATTCCTTAAAAAGTAATCATCTGGATTTAAATTTCTATCTCACCCCGCTGAAAAAAAATTCTTTAAGCTTTCAAACAACAGTAACCAACAAGTCAAACAATTTTGTAGGCTCCGAAATTCGTATTAATCAACTTTTCAGAAATGTATTTAAAGGAGCAGAACAATTATCGATTTCTGTGAGTGGTGGTATGGAAACTCAAGTAGGCGGAACACAAGGAATAAAGATTAATTCCACTTCATTTTCTGCCGAAACAAAACTTTCCTTCCCTCGCTTTGTAGTACCTTTTTTAAAGGTAAATAGCACCAGTGCTTTTGTTCCTAAAACCAATATTTCGTTGGCCTTTCAGACCATTAAAAAAGGAGATTTTTATTCAATGAACTCCATAAAATCTGAAATTGGTTATATATGGAAGGAGAATATTTATAAAGAACATATACTCAACCCTATTTCAATAACTTACGTACTGCCACCAGACACAAGTAAGCAAACTTACAAAGACAATATTATCAGATTTCCTGGTTTAGAAACCAACTTAGAAAAGGTATTTATTATTGGAAGTAATTATAGCTTCTCTTTCAATAATCAACTAAACACGGAGAGAAAAAACAATATTTTTTTCACAGGTACAGCAGAAACAGCGGGAAATTTAGTGAGCTTATTTGCAAATACAAATGCGGCAGGACAAAAAATATTTGCCAAAACTCCACTTTCTAAATTCTATAGATTGGAAGTAGATTTTAGAGACTACTTCAAAATACGCAAAGAAATAACATGGGCAAATAGGCTTGTAATGGGCTATGGACATGCTTTTGGAAACAGTACCTCACTGCCATTTGTCCGCCAGTTTTTTGCTGGTGGAAGTAATGATGTTAGAGCATTTCCAGCAAGATCTATTGGCCCAGGAAGCTATAATTCATCTACTAGCCAATTTTATGCCGACCAAGGTGGCGACATTAAATTAATGCTTAACTCAGAATTGAGATTTAAAATATTCAGTATAATTCATGGGGCATTATTTGCAGATGCTGGCAATATATGGCTTAGAAAAGAAGATCCTACTCGACCAGGCTCTGGTTTTAAAGGAAGTAATATTTTAAAAGAAATGGCAGTGGGAGGAGGAGTTGGACTAAGAATAGATGCCCAAATATTCGTAGTTAGATTTGATTTGGCCATGCCATTTAGAGTTCCTTACTTACCAGAAAACCAACGATGGGTAATCAAAGACATTGACTTTGGAAGTAAAGTATGGCGTAAAAACAACTTAATTTTAAATATTGGAATAGGATATCCTTTTTAGTGATATGAATAAAATTAAATCATTTTTTAAGATAACTGGACAGATTTTGATGGCAGCCTTCAAAGGATTTCAGGAAGATAGAATAATGAAATTAAGTGCTGCCCTAGCTTATTATACCCTATTCTCTATAACGCCATTAATAATTATTGTTATTTCTGCTGCGGGCATTTTATATGGTGAAAACATTACGGTCCAAAAACAATTATTCGGAGAAATTAATGAATTAATTGGTCAGAATGGCGCAAATGCTATTGAAGGTCTTGTAGCTAACGCCAGCTTATCTGGCAAAAGTAATTTTGCGCTTACTGTAGGTATAATTTTACTCATAGTTGGTGGAACCACCATATTTATTGAAATTCAAGACAGCATAAATCTTATTTGGAAGGTTAAAGCGATCCCCAAAAAAGGATGGGTAAAATTGATTTTAAACAGATTGGTTTCCTTCTCTCTAATTGTTTCATTAGGATTTTTGCTATTAGTCTCTCTAATTATAAACAGCATTGTAATTGGATTAGGCGCCAAACTAGAGCAAGTATTTCCTAATATAAATTCATATATACTTATCTTGATTAACAATGCCATCACCTTAAGTGTAGTTACAGTAATATTTACAATAATTTTTAAGGTATTACCAGATGTAATATTAAAATGGAAAACTGCAATAATTGGGGCATTGTTTACTGCCTTATTATTTTCTCTGGGCAAGTATTTAATTGGAATTTATATTGAAATGAGCGATCCGGGATCAGCATTTGGATCAGCGGGTTCTATCGTTATAATCTTAGTTTGGATTTATTATACTGCGGTAATACTCTATTTTGGGGCTGAATTTACACAAGCCTATGCTGAGAAAATGGACAATGGAATAGAACCATCCAAGTATGCTGTCCATTTAGAAACCATTATTATACAAAAGAAAGTGGATGTCTTACCAGACCAACATTCAGAAAAAAAATAGAATAAAAAAACTCCAACTTTTTAATAGTTGGAGTTAATAATTTAAGCTACTTCTTCGATAGAATCTTCTACTTCAGATTCTACTAGAATCTCTTCTATCTTTTCGAGTTCGTCTTTTTCTATTCTTAGATTTCTAATAATATGTTGTTGACGGTCGGGTGTATTTTTACCCATATAATATTCCAGTAAATTCTTTATGGTTTGCTCTTTTAAAATAACTGGATCTAATCTAATATCCTTACCAATAAACAATCCGAACTCTTCTGGAGAAATTTCCCCTAAACCTTTAAATCGAGTAATTTCTGGTTTATTTCCTAATTTTATTATAGCGTTTTTGCGTTCCTCTTCGCTGTAGCAATAAATCGTTTCTTTTTTATTTCTAACCCTAAAGAGAGGAGTTTGTAAAATATAAACATGACCAGCACGAACTAAATCAGGGAAAAACTGCAAGAAGAAAGTCATCATTAACAAACGAATGTGCATTCCATCAACATCAGCATCTGTTGCAATAACGATATTATTATAATGCAACCCCTCTAAACCATCTTCAATATTAAGCGCATGTTGCAATAAATTAAACTCTTCATTTTCGTAAACCACTTTTTTAGTGAGTTCATAACAATTTAGGGGTTTACCTTTCAAACTAAAAACAGCCTGAGTTTCTACATCTCTCGATTTTGTAATTGAACCAGAAGCCGAATCTCCCTCGGTAATAAACAAAGTGGTTTCGTATCTACGTTCATGATTACTATTAAACTTTAACTTACAATCTCTAAGTTTTTTATTGTGTAAAGATGCCTTTTTGGCTCTATCGTTTGCCAGTTTTTTTATTCCAGCAATATCTTTACGCTCTCGCTCTGATTGTAAAATTCTTTTCAAAAGCGCATCAGCAACATCTGGATGTTTATGTAAATAATCATCCAATTCTTTCTTTACGAAATCATTAATAAAAGTTCTAACGGTTGGTCCCTCTGGTCCCATATTTTGTGAACCCAACTTTGTTTTAGTTTGGGACTCAAAAACAGGCTCTTGAACACGCACAGAGATAGCAGCAATAACAGATGATCTAACGTCTGATGCGTCAAACTCCTTTTTATAAAACTCTCTTATTGTTTTTACCAATGCTTCTCTAAATGCTGCTTGGTGGGTACCACCTTGAGTGGTATGCTGACCGTTTACAAAAGAATGGTAATCTTCACCATATTGTTGTCCATGCGTTAAAGCAATTTCTATATCTTGACCAATTAAATGAATTATCGGATAACGGATATGTTCTACATCGGCAACTTTATTCAATAAATCGTAAAGTCCTCTGTCCGAAAAATACTTTTGATTATTAAAATTAATCGTTAAACCAGTATTTAAAAACACATAATTCCAGATCATAGACTCAACAAAATCTGGAATAAAATGGTAATTTCTAAAAATACTTTCATCGGGATAGAAAGTAATTGCTGTACCATTTCTTTGTGTAGTATCTATAATAGGTTGTTCATCTGTAATCTCACCTTTGCTAAACTCTACCCTTTTCGTTTTACCATCGCGGTAACTTTGAACAGAAAAAAAAGTTGAAAGTGCGTTTACAGCTTTGGTACCTACCCCGTTTAATCCAACAGATTTTTGGAAAGCATTACTATCATACTTTCCTCCTGTATTAATTTTACTTACACAATCTATAACCTTACCTAACGGAATTCCTCTACCATAATCTCGCACACTTACCTTTTGTTCAGATAAAGAAATATCAATCGTTTTACCCGACCCCATTACAAACTCATCAATAGAGTTGTCAACAATCTCTTTTAATAATACATAGATACCATCGTCCTGCGCTGAACCATCCCCCAATTTCCCAATATACATACCAGGTCTTAGTCGGATGTGCTCTTTCCAATCCAGCGACCTAATACTATCATCGTTATAAATTACATCTGCCATTGTTATATCCTTGTAGAATTCGAGTTCAATTTAAACAAAGTTTACACATTAAAAAAGTACTCTTTTTATATAAAAACTCTATCATACAAATATACAAAGCTCGTTTCAAAGGATATCAACCTAAAATGTAAAGTTCCTAACAAGCGTTGACAAAATATATCCATATGCGTAAAATTGGACTGAAAGTTGTTAGGCTATAACTTTAAAGATTATTAAAACACAAGCACAACGATGAAAAAAATTTCGAAACTTTTTTTAGGATTCACCTTATTATTCACAGTCGTTTTAACTGGATGCGGAATAAACAACCAAGCACGACAAATTAAGGCACTAGAAAAATGTACATATAGAATTGTAGATATTCAAAATGTAACCGTTGCTGGAGTAGACTTTGATAAAATTTTTAAAAACGATGAAATTAATTTAGCTGCCATCCCAAGTCTAGCCTTTGGCTTATTAACTAAGGATGTACCATTAAGATCTACAGTATTAATAGAAATCAATAATCCTACACAAAACCCTGCTGCAATCAACCAATTTGATTACATAGTTCAACTAAGCAAGGAAGAATTGGTTAATGGAACAGTAGAAACCCCTTTAAATGTTCAGCCGGGAAGCTCAATCACTATTCCTGTTAAAATAAACACCAATATCCATAGATTGGTAACCAACAAAGAATTACTTAATCAAGTACTTGAAGTTTATAGAAATAGAAAAACAGATACTAGTCTAGGAGAATTAACCGTTAAATTAAAGCCAACCTTTCAGTTAGGAAAAAGCACTTTCAAATATCCAGGCTATATAAATATTAAAAAAAACATTGATTTAAATAAGATATTATCAAGTAAGTAACACTACTGGTTGATGTTATTTTATTCTTTTTTAAATTATCACCTTTTTCAAAAGTTAAATTATTGTTAAACTGACCTTCAAATAAAATAATTGAACATATATATTTTTACTTTAGGCATTTGTTTAGTAACTTGAACATTTAATAATTTCCTATAAAAACAACTCATAAAACACTTTTCTGCAATGAGAAATTTGTTATTTATTTTTGCATTTTTCTTTAATGGATTCTTAACTGCTACAGCATTAGCTCAAAATACGACTGCTACTGCTACAGGAAGTGGCTCATTTTCAAATTACTTCACAAAAACTACTTCTACTCAAAGTTCGTTAGCGTGGATAATCGGCATAATCTTACTTGGAATCGTGTTTTATGCGTTCTATAAGGGGAATACCCCATCTAAAATCATTTCAAGAAAAAGTTCAAAAAAAGATAGAGAGCATTTGAATTCATAATAAGGAAAAAGGGCAAAGCTGAAAGCGAGCAGTTAAGAGATGGGATATGGCAAGTTTTCTAATGTATGAAGAGAGTTTGGAGGTTTTAATATCAATTTATTCCACAGGTTGTGTTAACCTTGTCCTCCGCTCTTCCCAAATCTTTTTGTAATCTTCATTATATTCCTCCGAAAGGAAAGACTGGTCTATTAAGGCAAATACTTTATCTTGAGTTCCAGTATACTTGGCTATTACTCTCTTAAACACTTTTTCTGACAAGCCCAACGATTTTGCTAAATTTTCGAAATCTTTTAACTGAATTTTTCTTTTACGTCCGCTTAGAAACATAGCCATGTCGTCTTTATCTTGTGGAAAAACCAAGGCAGAATTGATTAGATCGTATGCCGGCGACAACAATATTTCGTCTCCCTTGTAAAGAATTGAAAAATTCTTCATATGCATATTACTATTACCACTGAGGAAACAGAAGACAAGCAATTCATAATAATTTAGCAGATCGAGTCCTTTATTGGTGCAATAAGCACTGATCAGCTTACCACAGCGCTCATAGGAACTGTCATACTTCTGCTCTGTCATGAAGCCGCCTAGTTGACAAAAATCTTCCATATGAATCTTAGCGTCGCCTTCCCGATCAAACCTTTTGGCAATATAAGCAAGACTACCATCTACTGTTAGCAAAAGAGCATGCTGGCAAGTTGAGATTTTAAATAGCTTTGCTAGGTGCATAGTAAGATCTTCGACTTCGGGCATGGCGGGAATCTCGGCGCTTTGCGGTTTCAAAATATACCTTCCCCAAAGCCCGACAATCGTGAGTCGACTATCGTTTCCATTTATTTCTAGGCTAAGAGACAATTTTTGCTGAACACCAGTCACAGCAATTCTTTTGTTTACTGTCTCTTCTACCAAACTATCTATCATAGCCTTATCAAGCGCCAGATCAGGAAGCTGCTCTGTTTGAAAAAACTTTTTGCAACACTTAGCGTGATAAATCAATCCTGGAGCCATTGGTTGATAACAGAATAAACAATTAGCCATTTGTTACCTCCTCTTCTATTGGTTCAACAGTAACAGCACCAATAGTATCTCTACATAGAGTGATTAAGAACTGGAATCTATCAGTTCTATATATCTTCCAATGATTACTGGCAATATTCAATAACCATCCTTCGGGTATAAGCCCATCGAAGAAAGAAAATAATGTGCGGCTGCTTTGGGCATTCGGTCCTAGTGGTAGGGTTTGACTAATTGGCTTTGGATTTTCACTTTTTAAATAGTCCGAGTCGTATTTAAATCTGTATCCCTGATCTGTTTTTTCAATATAGCCTGCCAGCTGATTACTGTACAGTACTTATGCCTTATTTTTTATCTTCTGCCTGTATATCAGTTACACCAAGTTCTTTTCCAAACATATTCAGCACGACGTTTACTTTGTCAAGACGTACGGTTTCCTTGCCTCTTTCCAGTTCACGCAGAAAACGAAGCCCAACACCTGCCTTAAATGCAAGTTCTTCTTGAGTTAGCTTGTGTTTTTTTCTGGAATTTTTAATAAAAGTGGAAATTGACTTCATAACAACACCCTAAAGGGTACAATGTAAATATTTCTTATATTATTTACACCCTTTCAGGTATAATAAATCAAAAAACATATAAAAATATACCCTTATGGGTACACCTTTTATTAGAACTTAGTATATCTAGGAGGAAAAATTTGTAAGATATTTATCTAAACTTTAACCGATTTAACGCATTTAATTCATGCGAAATCGATGCATTTGCACTTCGGCTTTTTTGTTAGATATAGAAATAGAGCCAAGTATTATTAAACTAAATTAGAGATAGTAGCTCCAAGAGAGTCAATTTGTGAAGTCGACACTAGCTCAGAATGAAATAATCATTGAGAATTCTTCGGTGCTTACTCGCAATGATGTACTTATTGATCCCAAGTTCTTACCCGCCTCCACAACTTTTGAACATGATCCCCAAAAATTGCCAGAATACCGTCGAAAATATCCCCAAAATGCAAAAAGGCTTAGATTTCTCTAAGCCTTTTGCTGTGGTGTGGGCCGGGATCGAACCGGCGACACATGGATTTTCAGTCCATTGCTCTACCGACTGAGCTACCGCACCATTTACCCCTTGTTGGGGATTGCAAAGGTAGTTTCTTTTTTTAATTAGAAAAATTTTTTTTGAAAAAAAACGCAGAAATTATTCAAATTATTGCACATTTAGACATATACACACTGTTTTTCAAGCACTTAATCCGCCTATATTTTAAACAATAATTACTTAGAACATTTCCAAATTTCAAAATATTACAGGTTATTTAACTCAAAACGCCATGATTTTATCATTTTCTATTATATTCGCTCATACAAAACTGAACTAATGCTATCACAAATATTATTTATTCTACTTTTAATTGCTGGAGCTGGCTTATTTGCCTGGAATTTCCGCAAAGTAATTCGCAATATCCAAATCGGTAGAGATGTTTCTAGAAATGACCAACCCGGCAAACGCTGGATGGTAATGCTTAAAGTAGCTTTTGGTCAAACCAAAATGGCTAAACGTCCTATCCCCTTTTTATTGCACTTGGTGGTCTATCTTGGATTCGTAATCATTAATATTGAAGTTATCGAAATTGTTATCGATGGTATTTTTGGTACGCACAGGGTACTTTCATTTATGGGCGGATCTTATAATTTTTTAATCGGCTCATTCGAATTCTTAGCTGCTGGTGTTTGGCTAGCTTGTGTGATTTTCTTAATCAGAAGAAATGTTTTAAAATTAAAACGCTTCACAGGTGTAGAAATGAAGTCTTGGCCAAAATCTGACGCTAATTATATTCTATTTACAGAAATCTTATTGATGTCGGCATTCCTAATTATGAACGCTGCAGACGCCAAATTACAATCAATAGGTTTTGGACATTATGTAACTGCTGGTTCTTTTCCAATCAGTTCATTTATCCAAAATTGGTTACCAAGTAATCCTGAGTCGTTGGTAATGATAGAGCGCGCTAGTTGGTGGTTTCATATTGTAGGTATTTTTGCCTTTTTAAATTACCTACCTTACTCAAAACATTTCCACATCTTATTTGCCTTCCCTAATACCTGGTATTCTAAATTACAACCAAAGGGCGAGTTTTCTAATATGCAAAGTGTAACGAATGAGGTAAAAGCGATGTTAGATCCATCATTTGTTCCAGAACCAGCTGCCGCAGGAAGATTTGGCGCTAAAGATGTTCAAGATTTAACTAAAGTTAATTTATTAAACGCATATACCTGTACCGAATGCGGTAGATGTACTTCTGTTTGTCCAGCCAATATTACTGGTAAGTTATTGTCGCCACGAAAAATTATGATGGACACTAGAGATAGAATGGAAGAGGTTGGCAGAAATATTGACAAACATGGTAAGGATTACGATGACGGAAAATCATTGATAGATAATTATATTACTAGAGAAGAAATTTGGGCTTGTACAAGCTGTAATGCTTGTACAGAAGCTTGTCCGGTAAATATAGATCCGCTGGAAATTATTACAGAGCTTAGAAGATATGCTGTAATGGAGGAAAGTCAATCGCCCGCAAGCATAAATGCAATGTTCGGTAATGTAGAAAATAATGGAGCTCCATGGAAATATGCGCCATCAGATCGCTTTAACTGGAGTGAAACACAAAACAATTAATACAACTTATAAATAAGCTATATATATGGATTTTAAAGTTCCAACAATGGCAGAAATGCTTGCTGCAGGAGAAGAGCCTGAAATTTTATTTTGGGTAGGCTGCGCAGGCAGTTATGATGAAAGAGCACAACGTATTACCCGCGATATCTGTAAAATTCTACATCATGTAGGAATAAAATATGCAGTTTTAGGCACCGAAGAAAGCTGTACAGGCGATCCGGCTAAGCGTGCTGGAAACGAATTCTTATTTCAGATGCAAGCTATGGCAAATATAGAAGTATTGAATGCCTATCACATTAAAAAGATTGTAACCGGATGTCCGCATTGCTTTAACACCATCAAAAACGAATATCCAGGATTAGGTGGTACTTACGAAGTAATTCACCATACACAACTCATTCAAGATTTAATTAGCGAAGGAAAGTTAAAATCAGCTGGCGGCGAAAGCTTTAAAGGTAAGAAAATAACTTTTCACGACCCTTGTTATTTAGGTCGCGCAAATGGAGTTTACGAAGCACCTAGAAAAGCCCTTGAAGCGCTAGATGCAGATCTAGTAGAAATGAAGCGTTGTAAAACAAATGGTTTTTGCTGTGGCGCTGGAGGTGCTCAAATGTTTAAAGAACCAGAAGCTGGAAATAAGGATGTAAATATTGAGCGTGCTGAAGAAGCTTTAGCTCTAAAACCTAATATTATTGCCGCTGGATGTCCATTTTGCATGACGATGTTAAGTGATGGCGTTAAGCTAAAAGATATGGATCAGGAAGTAAAAGTTTTAGATGTAGCCGAACTTACCGCTAGAGCAAATGGACTTTAATTCTATTCTTTAAAAATATTTAAAGGAGCAACTATTTTTTAAAAGTTGTTCCTTTTTTTATAGCTTCTACTCTTTCGCAAATAGAATTTATATCATCTACATCCAAAGATTTGAGCGGTATAACTAAGGAATTAGCCATGCTATCTATATCCCCTTTTTTATCATTAAAAGTTTGCACTATTACATCGTCGTTAATAGTTGTGAACAACAACTTCCCAGATTGCACATTGCCCAAATATAAAACCTCTTTAATTTTACTTATATGCAAGGCCATAAACTCAATTTTATTATTGGAATAGGTCTTGCGATAGCGTATTAATCCAGTGTTAGTAACCTCTAATTCAAATCTTTTTAATCCTCCAGAAATACCGGCGGCATCGTGAAATTTATTTAAAGTAGACTGTAAAATTACCATTTGATCGTTTACCTTAAATGGATAGGTAAAACTCATAAAAACGACGAAAACACTTAAAATAGCACAGTTTTTTAATCTTAGTGTCTTATTTTTCATCTCATTGTTTAATTAACAGCCGAATTTAAATAAAATGTTAAATTTGAGTATGAAATTTTCTCCACAATCAAGGGTTTGGGTTTACCAAAGCAATAGAATTTTAACAGATGCTGAAGTAAAATCTATTCAGCAAGAATTAGATAATTTTTGTGAAAATTGGCTGGCTCATGGAAATGAGCTAAAAGCCAAAGCAAGTATTCTATATAATGTATTTATTATTCTTACAGTAGATGAAAGCGGATATGGGGCAACTGGTTGTTCTATTGACAGCTCTGTGAAAATTATTAAAAAAATAGAAGCTGATTATAATCTTGATCTTTTAAATAGATTTAATATGGCTTATAAATTAGACGACAAAATTATTATCGTAAATAAAGAAGATTTTGAATCGTTAATAAGTATAAAAAAAGTAGACGAAAATACTATTGTTTTCAATAATATGGTTCAAACTTTAGAAGAGTTTGAAACTAAGTGGGAAGTACCTTTCAAAGAAAGCTGGCACGCCCAAATATTTGGCCATTTGGTATAAAAAAAGCCTCCGTAAATATTACGGAGGCTTAAATATGTGTTTTAGTAAAATTTTTTAGTTTACACTTTTTGCAACCACTTCTCTTGAAGTACTAATCGGAGCACCATCATCTGGACTCCATCTTAAAGGAACTAATCCTTCTAAACTTACTTTAGCGCCAACTTTCATGCTGTTAAAAGTATGAACATCCCAAACTGTAATATTCTTTTTCTTAACAACAATAAAGTTCACAGGGTTACCATTTTTATAGGCAGTAAACTTTTGTTGAATAGCACCAGTTAATTTAACATCATTAATTCTAGGCATGTATTCATAGTTTACTATATCTTTATTATCTTGTGCACTCTGTGCAAAAGTTGACAAGCTAAATAAAACACCACATAGAGCTAATAATTTTTTCATAATTTCAATTTTACAATCTTTAAATAATAGTCGTTTTACATGAATCGCCTATTTCATTACACAAAGTTGTGAGATTTTTTACACAAAATCAATTATTTTTTGATTTTTTAGTCTAAAGTTTTTAACATTTCAACAAAAACAGCCTAAAATAAATTGTATTGCGGATTTTTATTACATAAAATACTTATATTTAATTACCGTTAACTCAGTGATCAGTAACGTTTTACATAAAACACACCTAATTCTAAAGACTAAATTCCTACTTCCATTATTACTTAGAATATGAACAAATGGCTATCAATAACCTTTAAAACATTAATTTTTGGTGTAATTTTTTTAATTATAATATGGGTAGGTGGTGGTGTTTATATTTCCAAAAACAAAGAGAAGATATTAAGCCAAATCATTAATCAAATCAATAAAAACATTAATGGTTCTATAGCTGTAAAAAGTATGGAACCTAATTTATTTAGAGGATTTCCCTCAGTATCTATTACGCTTAATGAGGTAGTCCTCAGAGATAGTTTATGGAAGAATCATCAACACGACCTAATCCATGCAAAAAAAATTCACCTCACGCTTAATTTATTTTCATTTCTAACAGGAAAAACAAATCTCAATAGAATTCTAATCCATGATGCCGAAATAAATATTTTTACAGATAATCTCGGTTACAGCAACCTCTCTACATTCGATAAAGCGGAAAAAGAAAAAACAACAAATTCTAATAAAAATGAAGATTTTGAAATCAAAAATATTGATTTTAAGAACGTACATTTTAAGCTTCAAAATTTAGCAAAACGAAAAAATTTCGATTTCAATATTCAAAAACTCTTTGGAAATATTAAATATCCCTTAAGTGGATTTAAAGGAAAAATAGAGCTAAACACGATAGTAAATAGCTTTTCATTTAATACAGATAAAGGTAGTTTTCTAAAAAACAAAAATTTAAGTGGCACTATAGAATTTGAATACAATAAGCTAAGTAAGCAAATTCAAGTACAACCCAATTTACTAGCAATCGGAAACAATAAGTTCACTATAGGTGCTTTAATAAATATTGAAAAAGGAGGATTTAACATCGGTATTAAATCCAAATCTGTACTTTTCAGCGAAATAGCTAATCTTCTTTCCCCAAATATCTCTAAAAAATTAGCAAAATTTAATGTCAATAAACCAATTTCCGTAAATGGAAATATTATTGACGATGGTAGTGGAAAAAACAATGATCCATTAATTAAAGTAATTATTGAAACTCAAAATTCAATCGTTAAATTCCCTTCCGGTCAATTAGAAAGCGCAAATTTTATAGGAAAGTTCACCAATCAACAGAATAGAAATTTACCTATTGGCGACGCAAATTCAGTTATAGAGTTTAATAAATTAAGTGCTAACTACTTTAATATTCCAATTTCAATTGATACTTTTTTAATTAAAAATTTAGAACAACCAATTGCAATTGGTAGAGTAAAATCTAAATTTCCTATTGACCGACTTAATAAAGGTATGGATAGTAAAACCTTAGATTTTAAGAAAGGTGAGGTAAGTTTTAGTCTGTTTTGTAAAGCCGATATAGATAATTTTAAATTTATCAAACCCGAAATTAATGGCAAAATTGAACTTAAGAACGTTCATTTAATTCATATTCCAACCAAAACAAAAATTATAAATCCCGCTTTAACTTTAACCTTTAACAATAAAGACTTGTTTTTTAGTAATAGTAAATTGCAGTTAGGAAAGAGCCAGGTTAGTTTAGATTTAAACATAAAAAACTTCCTGAATTTCTATTATACTGACCCTGAGAATATTATAGTTTCAGCACAATTAAACAGTCCGCACTTACATTTAAATGAACTATTACCTGTTTTAAACCCAAGAAATAAAAAATCAGTTAAGAAATCAACACTCCAACAAAACCATTTTATAAATCAATTGATGGATGTTCTAGAGCAATCTAAAATACAGCTCAATATAAATGTAAATAAAGCCATCTATAAAAAGTTTATAGCCAAGAATTTAAAGGCAAATATTTCTATGGTGGGTACAGCGGTTTATTTAAATAATGTTAGCGTAGGACATGCGGGTGGCTCAATAATAGTTATCGGTGATTTAAAAAACACCGGAAAAAACAATAGATTCAATATAAAATCCCAAATAAAAAATGTCAACATAAAAGAGTTTTTCCATGCATTCGATAATTTTGGTCAAACTTCAATTACCGAAAAGAACATAAGCGGATTTCTATCCGCTCAAACTCAAATTTTTGGATCAATTACCAACAATGGAATCATATTACCCAAATCATTATCAGGAAATGTAAATTTTAATCTAAGAAATGCTGCCCTTTTAAATTTTGAACCTATGATTAAAGCTGGAAAATTTGCATTTGCAAACAGAGATTTTTCTAATATTAGAATGAAAAAACTTGACGGTAGCCTAAATATAAATGGGGATAAAATTAAAATCAACCCAATGGAAATCAGTTCAAGTGTTATAAACATGAATGTTGAAGGGACTTATGGTTTAAAAAATGGAACAGACCTATTTTTAGAAATACCACTTCGCAATCCAGAGAAAGATTTAGGTTTAACCGAGAAGGAAAAAAAAGAACAACGTTTAAAAGGGTTGGTTATAAAATTAAGAGCTATTGATAATGATAACGGAGGTGTAAAATTTAAATTGGCAAGGAATAATAAAGACAAAAATAAGTAAGCATCCAATTCACTGCGAAAGGTTATTTTTAGCATAAATATGCCAAATATGGAATAATAAAAATCCTAAATAAATCTTCTTTTTGTTCAATGGGCGAACAAAACTTCGAAGATAACTTCCTTAAATTATTAAGAGCCAATTTGTGGGCAATTAGTAATTCAAAGAAAATAACCCTTGAAGATATCCAAGATCGTACAGGCCTAAGTTATAGCCAGGTTTACAGAATAATGCGAGGCAACAATAACATGTCTATTAAAAATTTAATAGCTGTTTGCAAAGCTTTAGAAGTACAACCAATGGAAGTCATGAATATTCCCATCGAAATCCCAAAACATCATTTATTACGAAAAAACAGAAAAGCAATTAAGAAGTAATTTATTTACTTCAGCTCTGCTATATTTCTTTATAATGATGAAATTTTAATCGAAAAATTTCCTACTTTTCAACAAAATTCACGGTTACTCGCAAAATGGAACAAAAGAAACAGCTTTCCTTATTCGATCTTTCTATGATCGTAGTAAGTCTTGTTATTGGAATGGGGATTTTCAGAACTCCCGTAAATGTGGCCGCAAAGGCTCAAATCCCAGAGTTATTTTTCTTAGCATGGATAATAGGTGGCTTTATCGCACTTTGTGGGGCTTTAACTTATGCCGAAATTGGCTCTAGATATCCAGTAACTGGTGGATATTATAAAATATTTTCTGTCTGCTATCACCCTTCTATAGCATTTGGAATTAACTGTATAATAGTTGTTTCGAACGCTGCATCTGTTGCCGGTGTTTCCTTAATTGGAGCAGAATACCTTAGTAAAGTTATACTAAGTCCGGAAATGCAAACGCAGGAATACCGCATTTTAATCGCGGCCGTGAGCATAATTATCTTTTATACCATTAACCTTCTAGGTTTAAAAACCAGTTCTAAAACTCAAAATATACTAACCATAATTAAATTAGTTATGGTAATTACATTAATTGGATCTGTGTTTTTTGGTGAACAAACTACTAATATTACACCCTTATTTTCTACTACCGATGGTAGTGCTCCTATTTGGAGTGATTACGGAAAGGCATTAGGACTTTGTTTAATTGCTGTTTCATTTAGTTTTGGTGGCTACCAGCAAACTATAAATTTTGGCGGAGAGGTAAAAGATGCAAAAAAAGTAATGCCTAGGTCTATAATCGTGGGGTTAATTATCATCATTGCACTTTATATGGCAATAAATTACGCTTATGTACATGTTATTGGTTTCGAACAATTAAAATCTGCAGAAAGTATTGCAGCAATCTTAGCAGGTGCAATTTTTGGCGAAATAGGATTTACGGTTCTATCTGTATTAATTTTCTTATCTGTTTTAGGCTATGTAAATGTTAATTTATTAAGCAATCCTAGGGTTATGTATGCCATGGGCGAAGAAAAAGCACTACCTGCTATTTTCACAAAAAAGACTAAAAAACACGATGTAATGATTGTTAGTTTAACGCTTTTCACATTGCTTTCTATTTTAACATTATTTTATGCCAAAACATTCGACCAAATTCTTAATTATACAATATTTTTAGACGGTGTTGGCATGATGTTCTCTGCCGCTTCTATCTTTTATTTGCGCAAAAAAACTGCTCATTTAGATAAAAACACAATCTATTCAATGAAATTATATCCATTATTACCCATTATATTTATTAGTGCCTATCTATTTGTTGCAGTAAGTATTTATAATGACGATCCTAAAGCGGCATTAAATGGCATATTAATTTTCTTAATTTTTATTGTCATTTACTTTATCTCTAAATATTTCAACAGCAAAAAAAATACGACTGCATAATGGATTTATCGTACATTCTTAATGAATTAGGTGAAGAAAGAGAAAACTATTTTAATGCAATAGCTCCACCTATTATTCAGACAAGTAATTTTAAATTCGATACAGTAGATAAATTAAGAACAGCTTTCGAAGACGAGTTTAAAGGGAATTTATATTCCAGAGGGATGAATCCTACAATAGATATCCTGAGGAAAAAATTGGCAGCTTTAGACGGAGCAGAAGATGCCTTAGTATTTGGAAGCGGTATTGCTGCAATTGCAATTCCAGTTATTGCTTTACTAAAAGCTGGAGATCATGTTATTTGTGTTGAAAATCCATACAGCTGGACAATAAAATTGTTTACTGAGCTTTTACCAAGATTTGGTGTAAACTGTACGTTTGTAGATGGCAGTCAACCAGATGCAATTGAAAATGCTATTCAATCGAATACCCGCCTTATCTATTTAGAGAGTCCAAATACTTTTAGTTTTGAAGTTCAAGACTTAGAAAGTATTTCTAAAATGGCTAAAAAGAGGGGCATTTTAACTATGATCGACAATAGTTATTGTTCTCCATTGTACCAGCAACCGATTGCACTTGGGATCGATTTAGTGGCTCAATCTGCCACAAAATATCTTGGCGGACATAGCGATGTGGTAGCGGGTGTGGTAACAGGTTCTAAAGATTTGATAAAAAGAATATTCGATAAAGATTATATGAATATTGGCGCTTCTATGGCACCTCAAAATGCCTGGTTGCTTATTAGAAGTTTAAGAACTTTTCCAACTAGGATGGAAAAAATATCCAAAAATGCTGAGATCATAATCAAATGGCTAGAAAATCACCCGAAAATAGAAAAGGTACTTTATCCATTTAACCCTGCCCTCCCATCGTATGCCATAGCTAAAAAACAAATGAAAGGTATGGGTGGACTATTCAGCATTATTTTAAAAAATGCAGATGCAAATCAAATTGAAGAATTCTGCAATCAGCTTAAGCATATAATGATGGCTGTAAGTTGGGGTGGACACGAGAGCTTAATTATTCCAGCGGTTGCTGGTATAAAACGCGCTGAATTTAACCCTTCAAATGAGCGCCATAAATTAATCAGAATTTATATTGGATTAGAAGAGCCTGAGTATCTAATTAAAGACTTAGAGCGTGCCTTTAAAGTCATATAGTTTTAAATAAATATCTATCTGCTAAATTTATTGTACTTTTGTAAATATTATTGCGCCTAAATAAAAACAATATTCAAAACTTTTAATCATTTAGGCTTTTAATTAATTCATTTAAAAACAAGCTCATATAATTTGCTATTTCAAGATTTAAACCTAATTGACCCGATTTTAGAATCGCTCAAAAAGGAAGGATATACAAACCCTACTCCTATTCAAGAACAATCTATTCCATCTATACTTAAAGGAAAAGATTTATTAGGTTGTGCACAAACCGGAACAGGAAAAACCGCAGCATTTGCAATTCCAATGTTGCAGTTGCTACACGAAAAACATTTAAACACCAAATCTAAACGAGGAATAAAAGCCCTTGTTCTTACTCCAACAAGAGAACTTGCTATACAAATAGAAGAAAGTTTTGTGGCGTATGGCCGTAACCTAAATTTAAAGCACCTGGTTATTTTTGGTGGGGTTGGTCAGCAAGCCCAAACAGATGCACTTAAAAGAGGTGTTGATATTTTAGTTGCAACACCTGGAAGATTATTAGATTTAATAAATCAAGGATTTATAAATTTAAAAGATATAGAGTTTTTTGTACTCGATGAAGCCGATCGTATGCTAGATATGGGTTTCATTCACGATGTTAAAAAAGTAATCAGCAAGCTACCTGTTAAAAGGCAAACTTTATTTTTCTCGGCTACCATGCCTGCAGAAATACAAAAACTTGCAGATTCCATTTTAAACAATCCAATAAAAGTAGAAGTTACTCCAGCTGCAACCACCGCTGAAACTATTCAGCAATCGGTTTATTTTGTTGACAAACCCGACAAAAAGAAACTATTACTACATTTATTAAAAGAACTAAATGTACCTGCTGTATTGGTTTTTACCAGAACCAAACATGGAGCAGATCGCATTGCTAGAGATTTGAATAAAGCTGGTGTTAAAACTGAAGCCATACATGGCGATAAATCGCAAAACGCTCGTCAACGAGCACTAACTAATTTTAAAAACAGAAGTATTCAGGTTTTAATAGCTACAGATATTGCTGCTAGAGGTATAGACATAGATGAATTAACACATGTTATAAATTATGATCTACCTAATATCCCAGAAAGTTATGTGCATAGAATTGGGCGTACAGGAAGAGCTGGATCGGCTGGTATTGCTATTTCTTTTTGCGATGCCGAAGAAAACGAATATTTATTAGACATCCAAAAAACCATTAAGATGGTTATTCCTATTGTAGACAACCACCCCTACCCTTTAAACTGGCAAAATATGTTGGCTAAAAAGGAAGTAAAGCGGAAACCTCAACGACCTTCTAAAGGCAAGGGAGAGAATTTGTCGGGGAAACCGCGCAAGCCCTTTAAGAAAAGGTAAATGTAAGGCATCTCAAAAGGATGCCTTTTTTTGTCATGTACTTTCTTGAAATAATATAAATTTAGGTATTGCGCTGCCGCGGGATCCTTCAGCCGCTAAGCTAGGCCTCAGGATGACTAATCGAAGAATCTTGCAAAATACCCTTCCTGCTGTCATCCTGTTGAGCGAAGCGAAATCCCGACCATTCGGGAAGCTATGCGAAGGATCTGGCCGAAGGGCGATGAAGGTAACTTGTATAGCATTAACAAAGGATTTCCTTATCGCGCTACCGCGAGATTCATTCGCACACTGCGTTGGTGCTCAGAATGACGAACAAAAGGATATTGTCGAATAACTTTCTAGAAGTGTCCGGACTCCGCTTTATCGCTCATAAAATATTACAAACTTTATCTTCCATAATACCTCTGCACCCTGCTATACGGCCTTATAAAAATACCGTTAAGAAAAATGTGCTTTTGAATAATTTTCTTTCAGAAAAAGCTGTTTGAGGGAGCGCAGCAACTGAGTTCTTTTTCTGTTGTATAATACGCACATTTTTTAGGTAATTTTTAGGCAGCCTTGAGTTTTTGCTTCTTTTGTATCAAGATAAAAGAAGGAGCCATCCCGCGGCGGCGAGCGGGTGGAAAGCCTTGCGTAGCAAAAGCGTTGGCCTCAGGATGACGGACTCTTCTTAATATAATTCTAGAGTACAGCGGAGGATCTCGCCTAAGGGCGATGAAGGTAACTTGTATAGCATTAACAAAGGATGCTCTTATCGCGCTGCCGCGAGATTCATTCGCACGCTGCGTTGGTGCTCAGAATGACTAATCGAAGAATCTTGCAAAATACCCTTCTTGCTGTCATCCTCTACCAAACTCCACAAAACAAAAAAAGACCCTTAAAACTAAGGGTCCTCTATATCAAAAACTTCGAATTTACATCTTCCTCATGGTAATAATGCGCATCCAATGCAACACCTTCATCACCGGATAAGTTGGATCAAACTCATACCATTTGGAGGCAAAATTGGCATTATTAGGTTTCTTATGGTGATTGTTTTGGAACAATTCACCTAACATTAAAAAATCTAAAGGCAAGGTATTTTTACTATGATCACCATTATCATGATTACTATAACCGTATTTATGTCCACACCAATTTACGATAGCCCCATGTAAAGGCCCCATAATAAAATGAATAGGCAATAATAACCACATCCACCAAGCTGTAGCAAATTGAACGTAAAACAGACTATATAATACGATAAAAACAATTCTGGTAGGCCAAGCATCAGCAAATCTATCTAGAAACGGCCAATTTGGATAACGGTCAATAAATTGAGGTTCAGGTTCTATTTTATATTTTCTATAATCTAGATAAATATTTTTTGTCTTCATCATCAACCCATATACGTCTTTTATAAAATGAGGCGAATGTGGATCTTTTTCTGTATCGCTATAAGCATGATGCATTCTGTGCATAATAGCATAAGCGCGTGGATTTAAAAATGATGACCCTTGAGAAATGAAGGTTAATAAGTAAAAGAACCTCTCCCAGAAAGGATGCATTTTAAACATTTTGTGTGATGCATACCTGTGCAAGAAAAAAGTTTGGCAAAACAAGGATAAGAACCAATGCGCCAGAAAGAAAATTAGAATTGTCATTTAGTGTGTAGAAAGGAAACAGGAATGTTTCCTGAGATGTATTATTTATTAATTTATGTGTTACTTGAATTTTATTATCTCCCGAAATCGTCTTGAAGCCTTATAATATCTTCTTCATCGGAAGGATGATTAACATCGGTATGTTGCCAAATCTCGGCTACAACGCCCCAGTCTTCTAAACCTATTAGACGATGACGCTCACCTTGTTTCAATTTAATCTGATCTTTTGGACCATATACTTTTATTTCGCCCTCTATATCGGTATTACTTACAGAAATACCCACTTTACCAGTTACTACCTGCCAAATTTCAGCACGTCTATGGTGATATTGCCAGGAAAGCCTTTTTTGTGGTGCAACAACTAATATTTTTGGACTAAGTTTATTTCCGATTTTTAAATCGTCTATACTTAACCCATCAAAATATTTATCTGCAAATTGTTGTGCCTGCTGCTCTTCGATAACGAAATAACCACCCCAAGGCTTCCTTAAATTTTTCTCAACAATAGAAAATCCTTCTTGACTTAAACCTTGTTCTATACCTTCAAAAAGCAGATCTTTTTCGTCTCTCATTAAAAACAAAATTAATTATAATTTGGCAATAACCTATATTTTAGTTAAAAAGGCTAATTACTAATTACTTAATATCTGTTACGATGATATCAATGGGCATACCGCTCGATTGTACAATTAATGGAAAATCTGGATTATTTAAAATCCATAATTTCATAGCGCCATTTTCAGATACCACATGCATAACATCGGCTTCCTTGCCGTTTAATTTAAAAGTTTCTGAAGGCACTTTGTTTAAAAACTTAAAACTATTGTATTCAAATGTATTTTGTTCTTTAAGCTGCTTAAATGCTGATTTAGAAACCAATCCAAAAGTTTCATGGTCACCTAATGTAACCACTCCTGGCGCTGGTTGTCCGGCAAAAATACTTTTCCCATTTTCTACTGCCGCTTTCGACATTTGAAAAACGCCTTCACCATATCCCAAAACAGCCCATTTCATACCCAGGCCATTATCACTCTTAGATAAAGTAAAAACTACTTCTATTTCATCACCTCCCATAATGGCATATGCCCCCATGGTACTTCCATCTTTGATTTCTGGATTGAACTTTTGAGCAAAAGTGATGCTAGATAGCAACAACATTAAAAAGGAAAGTTTTAAAGTTTTCATGAATTTTATATTTTGTTTGATGCTTGTAATTTAATGATAATTGTTTAAAAATTAATAGGATTAAAAGAACTTAACTTTTTTACATTTTAAAATATGTTATTAAAACAAAATAGTAATTGATTAAATAATTCTAATTATCAATTTTCAAAATTTTGGAATAGCATAAACATTATCGAATCATGTTTAAATGATTTGTTTTGTTAGATTCTACTACTTCAGTTCATTCCACTATAGCAGGAAAAATCATCATGAGGGAATACGCCATAGGATCTCCCGATTGCGGGAATGGATTACACATATAGGATTAATCACAAAAAAAGCCCTCAAACCAACGTATAAGAGCTTTATAGCAGTGGAGAATACCGGATTCGAACCGGTCACCTCTTGCCTGCCAGGCAAGCGCTCTAGCCAAATGAGCTAATCCCCCATAATTTGTCCAAATTTATAAATTAAAATATAGTTGCCAATACCAGAGTTATAAATCCACTCATTAACAAACCATTAATTTTTTTCCAACTTTTAAATTTAACAAATTATTAAAACAACCATTTATTTAATGCTTTTATCAGTACTCACACTATATGGGAAAGTATTCGGATCAACACCGCGCTTTTCATTCGGTTGATCTTGCAATACAAAATTTAACTTCGCACCTTTCATCAATTCCTTATGACTTAACCAAGTATTTGGGTAACTTTTTCCATTGTACAATAAATCTTTAACATATTTATTGGTGGCAGAATTCTGAGCTGCATCTATTTCAATCTTTTTCCCGTTTTCAAGATTTACAGTCACTTTTTTAAACAATGGAGCGCCTAGAACATATTGATCTGAAGCTGGTGTAACCGGATAAAATCCCATAGCAGAGAATATATACCAGGCAGAGGTCTGACCGTTGTCTTCATCACCGCAATAACCATCTGGCGATGAATTATACATTCTATCCATAGTCTCCCTAACCCAATACTGCGCTTTCCAAGGCGCACCTGCATAGTTGTACAAGTAAATCATATGCTGTATGGGTTGGTTGCCATGAGCGTATTGCCCCATGTTGGCGATTTGCATTTCTCTGATCTCATGAATAACTCCACCATAATAAGATTCATCATAAATCGGCGGCAAGGTAAAAACACTATCCAATTTATTCACAAATTGCTTATGTCCACCCATAAGTTGCGCCAATCCCTCTACATCGTGAAAAACCGACCAGCTATAATGCCAGCTATTTCCTTCAGTAAATGCATCACCCCATTTAAACGGGTTAAATGGCGATTGAAACGAACCGTCTTTATTCTTACCTCGCATTAATCCAGTAGCAGGATCAAACAAATTCTTGTAGTTCATGCTTCTTTGTAGGTATAAATCTGTCTCCGATTTTGGTTTACCCAGTGCTTTTCCTAATTGGTAAATAGCAAAATCATCATAAGCATATTCTAAAGTTCTGGCTGCATTCTCGTTAATTTTAACGTCATAAGGTACATAGCCCAATTCATTATAGTATTTTACCCCAGCCCTACCAACGGCTGTCATAGGCCCTTCATTATTGGCGCCGTGTATTAAGGCTTCATATAATTTTTCTATATCATATCCCCTCAAGCCTTTTAAATAAGCCTCAGATACAACAGAAGCAGAATTGTTTCCAATCATAATATTGGCATAAGCCGGACTACTCCATTCGGGCAACCAACCTCCCTCTTTATAGGCATTTAATAAACCTTCCTGCATTTCCTTGTTTATACTTGGGTACAATAGGTTTAAAAATGGGTATAATGCTCTAAATGTATCCCAAAATCCTGTTCCCGCAAACATATAACCAGGTAAAACTTGTCCGTTATATGGACTCCAATGCACAATTTTATTTTGAGCATCTAACTCATACATCTTGTGCGGAAACATAACTGTTCTATAAAAACTAGAGTAAAAAGTTTTGGTTTGCTCAACTGTACCGCCTTCAACAGAAATTGCCGATAAAGTTTTATTCCATACAGCCTTAGCTTTTTCTCTTGTCTGATCAAAAGAATCTTTCGCCAGTTCTCTATCTAAATTTAATTGCGCTTGTTCAAAACTAATAAATGAAGAAGCTACTCTTGCGGTTACTTGCTCCGCTTTAGCCGTTTTAAAACCTATCACAGCACCAGTATGATCGCTTAGTAATTCTAAACTATCCTTTACCAGAGTATTTTTTCTCCAGGTTTTAGATAAGGTAAATGATTTACTAAATTCTATTATAAAATAATTTTTAAAATTCTTTGGAAGCGGACCACGTGCAAACTTTGAAGTATAGCCAATAATTTTTCGCTCTTTAGGCAAAATCTTAATATAAGACCCTTTATCTAGGGCATCTACAACCACAAAAGCACTGTCGGTTTTTGGGAAAGTAAATCTAAATTGTGCGGCACGCTCTGTGGGTGTAATTTCTGCGGTTACATCGGCATCTGCCAAATAAACACTATAATAATAAGGTTTGGAAATTTCCGATTTATGGCTGAACCAACTGGCTCTATCGTCTTCATTAAATTTAAGCTTTCCGGTAACTGGCATAATTACAAACTGTCCATAATCGTTCATCCAAGGCGATGGTTGGTGCGTTTGTTTAAAACCTCTTATTTTATCGGCATCGTATCTATAAGCCCAACCATTGCCCATTTTACCGGTCTGCGGTGTCCAAAAATTCATGCCCCAAGGCACTGCTATGGCGGGATAGGTGTTGCCATTAGACAGTTCTGGTTTGGAGTTGGTACCCATCAACGGGTTTACCCATTCTACAGGATCTTCTACTTTGGAGACAAGTTGGGCATGTGATGTTTTATAAAACAGGATACCTATTAAAATTAATAATAACTGGCGCATAAAAAAAATAATTATTTTACTATTATATGGAATAAATTTGAAAAGGGAAAGCGATAAGCTAAAAGTTTATAGCAAGTATTCTACTGACTAAAATCAAGTGCCCGTAATCATGCTACAGGGCGAATGGTAACGCAACACAGGCTTTTATATAAGCGACGAAATACTTTTCTCTGTAACTGAAAAACAACTGGTCGTAGATTTTGGAAAGAGAAAGGATCATAACAAAAACACGCCGACCAATTTAGTTCTAGGGTGTTTATGGGATTAAGTACTATAATATGAACGACTACTTATTTATCAATCCAACACTTTCTAGAATTGGATCTATTGATTCATCAGTAAGTTCCACTTTTTTAAGTATTGCAATGGCTTTTTCAACATATTTTTCTCTAACTGCATTATAAAACTTATCAAATAACTTAGCTACAAATAGTCGCTCATTAACAGTCATTCCTCTGTACTTACTCTCTTCCGTCACAACCAAAATTCACTGTTCCAATTACTTTTTTTTCATTCCCTCTAATAAAATATAGACGATTACTACCAATAGCTTTATAAAGCGTGTCTGATTCTTTTATAATCTTGAATACTGTGGATCTTTCTCCTAAAAAACTAATGGTATCCACTTTACCTGTCTCTAAATTCTCAAGCTCTAAAATAGGAGTTGAATGATCAGACTTATCAATTTTTTTTTTGACTACTCTTCCATTTATTCCTTTTGAGTCAAACTTTTTCTGCCAAAAACACCTCTCATTTCTAAAAGGAATTAAAAGATATAAAGTGAAAACCATTCCTAAGAAAAATAACAAATATTTAAAATTCTTTTTCATAATTAAAATCTAGCCCCTACCGGATTAAAAAGCTTCGGTATAAATATTGGAAAAGTAAAAGTTTTAGTCTGCGAACCTCCGCCAGTATATTTAGCACCTATAGAGGGGCCAAAACCATATATATTACTAGTTACTTCGCCTTGCCTATTAAGTCCTTGATTAAATGTGCCAGATATAGGCCCTACACCAGCACCGTAAGATCTTCCATTCCCTGAAAGATCTAATTGATCTGTTGTAGAAGATCCGACTAAAACTTGCGCAGATACAGAAGCGTCGAAAAAAAGCGGATTTCGAGGCGTTGCAATTGAAACATAGCCTTGCCCAAACTTACCTGGGGGACCGAAAAGACCTACAGATATTTGTAACCCTTGATAAAAGAGACCAATTCCTGCATTTAGAGATAATCCAGCTCCAATGGCTTCGTTGTTTTTAGAAATAATAGTAGTTTGACCACTTTTAGAAATATTAGTAGCTTCATTCGTAATAGCATCGGTCGCTGTTCCATCTGAATTTAAATTGACACCGTTGTTTCTCATAAGATCGCTGGAAGAAGTTACTTTTCCCGCCGCAAATAAGTGATCAAAACCTTCTTGCTCTCCACTACCCTCAAACCATTGTATAGTTGACTTGTCTTTAGATCTGTACCAATCCAAAGGCCTCATCCCATCGGGATCAATATATTTAATGGGATTGTTCTTTCCGTAAGCATAAGGCGACCACCTTCTACCTTGCTCAGCAAGTGGGTCTATCGTATTAAAACGCCCAATCACCGGATCATAGAACCTTGCGCCATAGTCGTATTGCCCTAACTCCTCCTGCAACTCCTTTCCGTTATAAAGATAAAGATTTGTTCCAGAACTTACAATTCTTCTTAAACCAAACGAATAGTAGTCGTCTTGCTGTAGTTTTCTAATAGCTCCTCCATTGTTTTCAAAGCTGTATCTAACATTACCCAGGTGGTCTATCAAATTGTACTGATACACAAAACTGCCTCCATTATTTAGGGCTCTGCCTTCTGCGTTTTGAATAAAGTCTATGGTACTGCCTGTATATTGTATTCCGCTTATATAATGCGTAGTTACTGTAGTAGAAGGCGAAACAGTGCTTGTTTTAGCTAGCTTGTTGCCTGTAGCATCATAGGTATAAACAATGCTTAGCCCAGATTTGCTAGCTGTAACTGGCAAGTTTAAATAGTTGTAGGTTATGCTTACCCCTAATCTGCCCTCAACTATTGCATTACCATTATTATCATAGCTGTAGGCACCGGTAGTAAGGCTCCCTCCACTAATACCATTTAAGCGGTTTCCTGTATAGCTGTAAGTACTTGCCCCTGCAGCATCTCTGTTTAAGCTAGCAATATTACCCATCCTGTCGTAACTCAGCACCTCACTCATTACAATACCTGTACTGGTACCATTGGTTAAGCGGTTTATTTGATCATAGCTGTACAAAAACTGATTTGGGTAGCTGTTAGCACTTCCCCATAATTGGGCTCGTATATTGCCATTGTATTGAGGGGTAGAAAGTGTGTCATATCCCAGCTTAAAGCTAAATTCATTACTCACATTACTTTTTAACCAACCGCGTTCATTGTAAGCATATTTGGTGTTTTGTAAAAAGAAGCTTCCATTAGTGCTATGCAGATGCTTCTGCTTTAACTGACCAATGCCATTGTACTCCATTCTGTTGAGCCATATATCATCCTGAGCATTAATCTTCTCTTTTACCGCTAAACTTCTACCCATGTGGTCGTACTGATAAGCATTAGCAATGGTTGTAGTGTTGCTAAAAGCTGATGGGTACGTACAGCGGAGATAAGCTCTGAGGCGAAGTTATAGGTGTTTCTAATCCGGTCCATTCCTCCCAGAGTGTTTCCTGCCACCGACTCAACCATTCTACCCTGATCATCGTAATACAGCAGGGTTACAAGTCTGTCGGTTGATACTTAAACATAAACATTTAGCACTTAGTAATTCTTATAATCCACTAAATAAACATTACCTGTTGCAGGGAAATTATTTTGCCCATAAGCTAATAAACCTGAACACATTAGAGAGAAAGTAGATAAAATTTTCATTTTTGTACATTAATTTTAACACAAGGTATAAAAAAGAAATAACAATATCTAACAGGTAAAACTAATTAACGATAAAATTATAAACTTAAGTCCAACAAATGAATAAGAACCATCTAAAGGTATATTTTCAATTAAAGTACACCCTTACTCATTTTTATTCATATTGAAATATTTAAAGCCGCTCTAACAATAATATTTGCCGCACGCTCCGAAGCTCCAGCAGGACCAACACGTTGCGCCAACGCTTCATAATCGTCTAGCATCTGCTTACGTCCCGCTCCTTGCAATATCAAATCCAATTCTTCGGTGGTATTGGCAAGATTAAAATCTTGCTGGATTAATTCAGTTACTATTTTGCGATCTACAATTAAATTCACCAACGAAATAAAACGAATCTTTACAACCATTCTTGCGATTGCAATGCTGATAGCACCGCCTTTATAGACTACAATTTGAGGTGTTTTTAATAATGCGGTTTCCAAAGTGGCGGTTCCCGAAGCAACAATAGCAGCGTCTGCCGATGCTACCAAATTATAAGTATTATTAAATACCAATTTAATGGGTTTACCATTTATAAACTGATCATAATAACTAGGCTCGAATGATGGAGCACCTGAAATCACAAATTCGTATGTTGGATAATGCTCAACTAATTTTAACATTTCGGGCAATAAGCGCTCTATTTCTTGCTTCCTACTTCCAGGAAGTAAGGCAATTATAGGTTTATTGATTTTATGCTTATCTGCAAAATGAGGATCCTTTTTAAAGGCTTCAATTTCGTCCATCAACGGATTCCCTACATAATCTACAGCATAACCCCATTCTTTATAAAAATCTACTTCGAAAGGCAAAATACAAAGCATTCTATCTACAATTCGCTTAATTTTTAAAACTCGTTTTTGGTTCCAAGCCCACACTTTTGGGGAAATATAATAACAAGTTTTTATGCCCTTCTTTTTTGCAAATTCGGCTATTTTTAAGTTAAAACCAGGAAAATCTATGAGCACCAACACATCGGGAGCAAATGCCACAATATCATTTTTGCATTTGTCCATATTCTTAAAAATAGTGCGAAGATTCATAAGTACTTCAGTAAAGCCCATAAATGCCATGTCGGCATAATGCTTTAACAGTACCCCACCTTGAGCTTGCATTTTCTCTCCACCATAGAATTGTATGTCGGCCTGCGGATCTTTTGCTTTAATCGCCTTTATTAAATTGGCGCCATGCAAATCTCCTGATGCTTCACCTGCTACTAAAAAATATTTTGCCATAAACTAGCCCAATGAACTACCGTCTAATGAATGATGCGTTGTTGGGGGTGTATTTTGAGTTGACTTAACGCCTTCAACCTTAAAATCATATCGGTTTAAAATTGGAATAGCATGGTGAGCGGTTAAATCAAACTGAACCGGAACTACAGAAACATAACCGTTATCTAAGGCCCAAACATCGGTATCTTCTCCTTTATCGTTATTTTGAAAGTAACCCGTTAACCAATAATAAGGTCTATTATATGGATCTGAACGCTCTTCGAATTCTTCTGACCATTTGGCATTGGCCTGGCGACAAATTTTAATTCCTTTTAATCCATCACCCTTCGGAAAGTTTACGTTTAATAAGGTCGCCTCTGGTAACCCGTTTTTCAAAACTTGCTCTGTAATGGTTTTTATAAAAGGCTTCGTAAATGAAAAATCTGCTTGTTGACTAAAATCGTCTAATGAAAAGCCAATGGATGGAATTCCTTCTATTGCACCTTCAACAGCTGCCGACATAGTTCCAGAATAAATTACATTGATAGAATTATTTAAGCCGTGATTTATTCCAGAAACACAAATATCAGGTTTCTTGCCTTTAAAAATCTTATTTACAGCCAATTTCACACAATCAACAGGAGTACCGCTGCATTTATACATTTCTACTCCTGGATATAAATCAACCCGGTCAAATCTCAATGGCTTACCAATGGTAATTGCATGTCCCATACCCGACTGCGGTCCGTCTGGTGCCACCACTACAACTCTACCCAAAGGCTGCATCACCTCAATTAAATTTTTAATACCCGGAGCGGTAATGCCATCGTCGTTTACGACTAAAATAACTGGTTTGTTCATATCTTTTTTCATTGCGTATAAAAATACGAAATAACATCCTATATTTGACTAGCGTGCGCTTCCAATTTCAATATTAATGCTGTTTATCAGTCAAAAAGAACGCACCCAACATCCAACCTAAATTATTTAACGATGAAAAAAAAGCAACTATTATCTTTCTTATTGCTGTTTTTATCTTTCCAACAGGTGTATGCCCAAACGGGTTACCAATGGAAAACAGCAACATCTGGCGGCTACACTTACAAATATGTAACCAACGACCCTTCTAAATCCAGATTTTACACTTTAAAAAATGGATTAACAGTTATTCTTTCTCCCAACAATTCTAAACCGGAAGTAGAATATAGAATGACGGTAAGGGCAGGAAGCAATACCGACCCTAGAAACGCAACAGGTTTAGCGCATTATTTGGAGCATTTGTTATTTAAAGGAACCGATAAATTTGGAACCTTAGATTATGCTAAAGAGAAGCCTCTTTTAGATAAAATTGATGCGCTTTATGAGCAATATAATAAAACTACTGACCCAGAAAAACGTAAAGAGATTTACAAAGAGATAGATAAAGTATCGTTCGAAGCATCAAATTATTCTATTGCCAATGAATACGATAAAATGATGACCGCCATGGGTGGAAATTCTACCAATGCAGGAACAGGAACAGAGTTAACCGTGTACATGGAAGACTTTCCTTCAAACTCTATCGATAAATTTTTAGCCTTACAATCTGAAAGATTCAGAAACCCGGTGTTTAGAATTTTCCATACCGAATTAGAAGCCGTATATGAAGAGAAAAACAGAAGTTTAGATAACGATAATGGTAAATTGGGAGAGAAAGTTAGAAGTTTATTATTTCCAACTCATAATTATGGTCAACAAACCACTATCGGAACCATTGAGCATTTAAAAAATCCTTCATTAGTTGAAATTAGAAACTATTACAATAAGTACTATGTTCCTAATAACATGGCCGCAATATTTGCGGGCGATTTTAATCCTGATGAGATGATTAAAAAGGTGGATGCAGCATTTAGCTATATGAAGCCCGACCCAAAATTACAAACTTATAACCCAGCTCCAGAAAAGCCTTTAGTTGGTATTCAACGTGTAGAAGTTAAAGGTCCTTCGGCAGAAAGCATGATTATTGCCTATAGAGGTTATGCAGATTTATCTAAAGAAAATCATATCCTTGATTTAATTGCTGCAATACTTTATAATGGAAAAGCAGGATTAATTGATATAAACATCAACAAACAACAAAAAGCTTTAGGCGCATCTGCTTCGTATAGCGCACAAAAAGATTATGGTATTTTCTCTTTAAATGCACGTCCAAAACAAGGTCAAACTTTACAAGATGTAGAAAAACTGCTTTTAGATGAAATTGCTAAACTAAAAAAAGGAGAATTTGACGAACAATTATTGCGCGCCACTATTGCCAACAAAAAACTATCCTTTATTCAGGCTTTTGATTTTAACTCGAGTAGAGCAGATTACCTGATGGAATCTTTTGTAAGCAATAAGGGTGAAAAATGGGACGCTGCTTTAAATGAAATAAATACACAAAGTAAAATCACCAAAGCAGAAATTGTAGCTTTCGCCAATAAATTCTTTGCTGATAATTATATTGTGGGTTATAAAGTAAAAGGCGTGGATGAGGAATCTGTAAAAGTTGAAAAACCTGAGATTACCCCTATCAACCCAAATGCAGATCATTCATCAGCGTTTACCTTAAAAAATATTGAAGCACCGGTTGCTCCAATTCAACCTAAGTTTTTAGACTTTAACAAAGATATTTCTAAAGGAAAAGCTAGAAATGCACAAGTTTTAGCCATTAAAAATCAGGATAACAACATCTATAGAATGAACTATAGATTTGAATTTGGAACTTATAACTATAAACTTTTATCGCTGGCATCTAGGTATTTACCATTCCTAGGTACTGATAAATACAGCTCTGAAGAGTTAAGTAAAAAGTTTTATAATATTGCCAGCAACTATAATTTAAGTGTAGGAACAGAAAACACCAGCATATCTATATCTGGATTACAAGAGAACTTTGATGAGGCTGTGAGCTTGGTTGAACATATCTTTCAGAACTTACAACCTAACGAAACTGCACTTCAATCGTTAAAAAACAATTTGCTTAAAGAACGTGAAAATGCAAAATTAAATAAAAGCAGTATCATGTCGGGCTTAAGATCGTATGCGATTTATGGCGCAAAAAATCCTTTCAACTATACTTTATCTGATGAAGAAATTAAGGCTGTAAAAAGTGAGGATTTAATTAAATTGCTAAAAAATCTGTTCAATTACGAACATACCATCACTTATTTTGGTCCTAAAGAAGTAAATGTAATTAGTCAGGATATAGCCAAATTACACTTTACTCCAACAGAATTCACTCCATTTGAACCTGCTATTCAGTTTACGCATCAGCCTACTACAGAAAACAAGGTTTATTTTGCCAACTACGACATGGTACAATCCGAGATCTATTGGTCTAGAAATTCTAGTCGCTACGACCCGAATAAAAAAGCTGAAATAGATTTGTTTAACGCTTATTTTGGTGCCGGAATGGGATCTGTAGTATTCCAAGTTATCAGAGAATCTAAAGCATTAGCCTATTCTACACAAGCTGTTTATGCTTCACCAGCAAAAGCGAATGAGCCTTATACCATGATTGCTTATGTTGGAAGTCAGGCCGACAAAATGAACGAAGCCATTGCTGGTATGAATGAGCTTTTAACAGAACTTCCAAATAATGAAAAATCGTTTATCGGTGCAAAATCGAATGTGATTAAAAACTTTGAAAGTGCAAGAATTGAGAAAGATGCTATATTTTCTGCTTACTTTGCAGAAAAAAAATTAGGCTCTAATGTAGATTCGAGAAAAGCAACTTATGAGCGTGCAAAAACGCTTAATTTCTCAGACATTAATAATTTTTACAAAGAAAATATTGCTGGCAAACCTTATGCCTATTCTATAATTGGATCTGAAAACAGAATTAAGAAAGAAGATCTTGAAAAAATTGGGCCGTTAACCGTTTTAAGTCTAAAAGAGATTTTTGGCTATTAGTTAGTCGTAAGTTTCTATAATTTAAAAAACCTTGGACAAGCGACAACTTGTTCAAGGTTTTTTTTATATAGCTGCGGAAAGCAGAGGGCAGAAATTGTGGGAAGCGAAATCCCGACTCTTCGGGAAGTAGATCGAATGATCTCGTCGAAGGACGCTAGATTTTTACCTACCCAGAAATACTTACTAGAATTCCTCTGTACCCTGCTATACGGCCTTCTAAAAATACCGTTAAGAAAAATGTGCTTTTGAATAATTTTCTTTCAGAAAAAGCTGTTTGAGGGAGCGCAGCAACTGAGTTCTTTTTCTGTTGTATAATACGCACATTTTTTAGGTAATTTTTAGGCAGCCTTGAGTTTTTGCTTCTTTTGTATCAAGACAAAAGAAGGAGCCATCCCGCGGCGACGAGCGGGTGGAAAGCCTTGCGCAGCAAAAGCGTAGGCCGAATTATACTCCCTGCTCAATTGGCACTCATAATATTCCTTATCGCGCTACCGCTAGATTCATTCGCACACTGCGTTAGTGCTCAGAATGACGAGTTCTGGGTTATTCGAGGAAAATTTCGTGAATATTCTCTCCGGTCATTATACCTGTTGAACGTAGCGAAATCCCGACCCCTCGGGAAGCAAAGCGAAAGATCTCGCCTTAGGGCGGTGAAAGTATCTCGTCTCGAGATAAGTCTAACAAAGAACAATAAAATAGATTCCTTAATCCTCTATCAAAGAATATACATCATCACTAATCTCATCATTTAAAAAGAGTAACTCCTTGTTTTTCTCTTTTACTAAACTAAACTTTCTATCTCGTTTCCACCCTTTTATTTCTTTTTCTCTTTCTATTGCTCCTTCAATAGTTTCATGAAATTCATAATAAATCAGAAATTTTATTTTATATCTACGGGTGAACCCCTCATAAACTTTATTGTAATGTTCCCAAATTCTACTTCTTAAATCAGAAGTAACTCCCACATACAATACTCTTTTACTTTTGTTAGTCAAAATATAGATAAATCCTTCTGTACTCATATGTAAATTTCACCAGAAACTAAGAAAAACAAAATATAGGTTTATAAATACACTTTTGAGGGTAGAAAAAATCAAGAAAAACTTAAGATCACAGAATAAGTGCCTTTTAAAAAATTTCTATCGCGCTACCGCGAGATCCTTCAGCCGCTACGCTAGGCCTCAGGATGACTAATCGGGAAATCTTGCAAAACACCACCCGACCGTCATCCTGTTGAGCGAAGCGAAATCCCGACCCTTCGGGAAGCTATGCGAAGGATCTCGCCGTAGGGCGGAGAGCGTACTTCCATAGGGAACCACAAGCTTATATGCCAACTCCAGGATAACACCCCCAACAAAAAATCCCGAGCTATACGCTCGGGATTCTTTTATTTAGTGATACTATAACGATTTGATCCACTTTACCAACTCATCTCTTCCTTTCCCTGTCTTCTGCTGGATTTTCCCAAGAAGTTCTTCATCTTTTCCTTCTTCATATTTCAAATCATCGTCTGTAAGTTCTCCGTAAGCTGCTTTCAGTTTTCCCTTAAGCTCATTCCACTTTCCTTTAATTTCTAATTTATCCATAATTATAAGTTTTGATGTAAATTAAAAACAAGAAAATAGCAAGTATGTTTTTAAAATTGGAAGGGTACATTACAAATCCCTTGATTTGCGAAGAAGATAAAGAAAATCGACTCAATCCAATTGTGAACCCGACAGAAGAACCTATTAAATTAAGAAATGTCTAGATCTGTGAGCCTGAAACTAGACGTCGAAAGTTCGATCGAACAAACGAGACAACACTTCAGATTTGTACACATCCAACTCTAAGGTTAATCGTCGTTATCTTTCCAGACTTTCTTAACTTTCCTATATTACATCAACGACTTTTAAAAATGAGGCTACAACAATCAGTATCACTAATAATAATTTTATAACTGAAAGCAACCTTATATTTTTAATTTCTAAGAAAAACTCTTGTGGCATAGAAATGAGCGTAAAAAGATTCATTATCGCAAAACCCACACCCAAAATTAATATAAAATAATAAACTAGATAACTCATATTAAACGAAATTTAAATTCTACCATGTCTCCATACAAACACCAAATTCATATAAAGCAATTCCCCAACCCACCCATGAGATTGTTCTCGAAGCTACCTTAAATAAAGTCTTTTTCATTGTGCCCTTTAAAGCCTTCTTCTTAGCTTATTCATCCAAATTACCAGAGCAGTACTCAGCAATAGCTGCTATTCCGAATGCTCTAATTGCACAGTCCCAAAGGTCGGGTTGCGCATACATTATTCTTTAAACACCAATATTTTCGGTATTATTTATTAATCCACCCTTGGCTATAGGATCTAAAGGCTGTATCCCTATTAAATCTATTGAGTTCGAGTCTAGAACTTTACCTTGAGTATATAAATAATCAAGTCTGATTGCAATAGCTCCCATTGCTGCAATCTTTGGATCATAATAACTGGACACAAATTCAAAAACATCGATTTGATGATTTTGCGATAAATAATCTTTTAAATTAACAAAATGTATATATTGAAAAAAAATACACCAAACAGAAATTAAGTATTTTTAATTTTGCTTTAAAAAGCCCTTATACAACAGCTTAAACTTACTTGATGAGTGAAAATCGCTTCTGATATTTCTTAAAAAATTAAATCTCATGAACATTATCGGTAAAACACTTCTTAAAAGTATTTTACTTGACATTATTATATCTGTAATATTTGTTCAGTAAATTCCCCACATTACAATTAGATGCACTCGAATTTGAGCAACATAATTTTAACATTTAATCTCCCTATGAAAAAGCCAAACGCTGCTTGCTTATATTTATTATTTTTATTAAAAAAGATTAATATAGCCCAAAGCGGCTAATAATGAGTAGTTTACAAGAGTGAAAAACACTATCGGTAACGATTTAGTAATGGTGCTTACTGCACTCGCTTTCATTTGATTACCTTGTAAATCATTAATGCAAATCTACTAAATAATTGGGTAAGGTATATTATTACTTTACCCTTTTTTGTTCCCTTTCCATAAATAAAATTCCCCCATAGGGGGTAATCTGTGATATTGGTCTCATTATTATTTCCAAATTTTGGCATGTTAACAATAGTTCCAACTCTGAACAAATAGTGAGAACTTCTAAAAGACTATGCTATGGAAATCGTGTTGAATAAAATATTAGTGCAAATTCAGTATCAGGAAGATAAACTTTCTTCTCAAATGATGCAGATGCCGGAAGAGGCTTATCAAATGACCTTATTTCTAAAGGAAATGCTATGTGAAATAAAATCTCAAATCTTACGGGATGGATTTGCAAATGAGCAACAAGAGATTGATTTTTTCAAGAACATTAAACCAAACATTTTAGGGAAGCTTATTTACTATAACAAAATCTTCCGCATCGAAACAACCTGCCCCGTGAGCAATGGCAAAATACATCAAAGTTATTATGAAAATCTATTAAAAGGTCTCAAATCAGAATATAAAGAAAGTATTTGCAATGAGGATTTCTATAGGTATTATCGTGCTGGCAGAACAGACCGTGACCACAGTTATTTCAGGCTCGGACAAATCAACTATCATGATGGTTTAAAGAGTGCCGTATTTGAAATTGATCTCAGCTTTTCAACATATTTTGATAACAAAATAGCCCACATTGTAGCGAATGAATTACTTTATACCTATGTACTTACTAAAATCAATCCCGAAGAAAATCCCGATACAATTTTGCAGAATTTGGATGCTAACAAGGATATTTCGTGGACAAATTCTCAAAATGCGCTTATCGAACTGATATATGCCCTTTATGCTTCAAATTCTATTGCAAACGGAAAAGTAGGCATCCGAAAATTAGCTTTGATTTTTCAGGTGTTATTCCGAACTCCCTTAAACGATATACATCACTCTTTCCACCGAATGAAAACCCGAAGCGGTTCCCGAACTGCATTTTTAGACCAGCTTAGAGCTTCCCCCGGCATAGTTCACCCAAAAGTAGGATGAAGCCCCACCATTTGATAATCTTAATCTAACTTTATCGCCCGCTTTAAATTGCGAAAGTTGTTGTCCATCTCCTCCATTGATTAAAAATTTATCGTAATACACATCGCTTACATCCATGGCAAGCATAAGTTTCCATTCATTCGTCACCTTAATTTTGAAATGCCCTTCCTCTATAGCTTCCAAATAGCTCTGTGTTGATCCTTTTTTAATAGCGGACCAGTCATTTGCATTACGCAACATCCGGTGAACATTATTTGGGTCTAAGTTAGTCCACTCACTAAGTACTATAGGAACAGTGGGAAGGTCATCAATACCTTTTCTGAAAGTTGGGTCATCCAATCGCTTTTTCATAATAAACGAACCATACATCCCGATTTGTTCTTGAAAACCGGAATGAGAATGATAAAAATGGGTGCCATTCTGCATAATTGGAAAGCTGTAGGTATACGTTGTACCTGGCTGGATAGGTTTCTGTGTAAGCCAAGGCACACCATCCTCTTTGTTAGGTAACCACACGCCATGCCAATGTAAAGCGGTTTCTTCATCCAACATATTATGTACAACGATTTCAGCCGTATCGCCCTCTGTGAAAGTGAGTGTAGGCATTGGAATTTGCCCATTAACGGCGATAGCCCGTTTTGGCTTTCCTCCATAATTAACAATAGTATCTTTTACAAAAAGGTCATATTTCACTACTTTCCCTCCCTTAATATTCTTTTTAGGAAGAACCGGAATCACTTTTTGGTCTTTTACATTCATATCCATTTTTCCATGGGTATTGTGCATTTCACCGTTTTCTTTTGGGACTAGTTTCATTCCGCATTTAGGACAGTTTCCTGGCTTGTCGGATTTAACTTCAGGGTGCATAGGACACGTATACGACTGCTGATCTTTGCTTTCCTCGCCCTTATTATGAGAGTGATCACTGTTTTTCTGGTTTGAAACGTCTGGTAGATGCCCTGTTTGAGCATACATTCCTAGGTGCATCAATATCAATGCCGATAGGATTATATTTTTTTTAGTTTTCATTTCAATATGTTTTTTCTTAATAATATCTTTTACTTAATATGTGTTTCATTTATTCGTCTGCATAAACTAGCAGACTCCCTAATGATATCAGGTATTCTAGTTCCGGTAATACCCAAGCTCTCTAATATTTCTGCATTTAAACTTTGACAAAGCACAATATTTCTGGCTAACAGTTCTCTTTTCTCTTTTTGTGAAAGTGAGATGATTGATGTTACCGGATGTAATCCCAATCTGTCTATTCTGTCTTTCAGACTACTATTAAGTGGAAAATCCCAAGACATCATTCTTAAGCCCGAACAGGTGCCATAAGTAATTGCATCGGTAGAAAACCTTGTGTTAGTAACCAGCCATCCGAAAAACTTCCTTGGCAAACAAGTATCATCTTGTTCGGATTTTCGCTCTATATCCCAAAATCTTGCCCGAACATACAACGAGTGCTGTACACTACAATAGGACTTTTGGTTTGAGTGAAATTTACATTCCATCATATTCATCTCGGACGTGTTCTCTGCTACTATATCAACTTCATGATTTACACATTTACCAGATACAGTTATTCCTGTTTTTACAGAATATTCTTCCGCTATAAAAAGGGAACCAACATATTTCTCAAATGGAAACCCCGATGGTCCCAGTGCAAAGATTGCTTTCTTTAAATTATATCTGCCAGCCAAGGATTTGTCCATCTTTTTAAGGTTTCGAAATACACTTTCGTAGATTTTCTTTGTTGAAATACCTTCATGAAGAACTTTATACGTTTGCTGTAGAACTAAGGAGATAGCCTGTTCGTCTGCTCCCACTTTGCGTAGAGTCTTTATGATCTTGTTAGGATCAAAAGATACAATCCGTCCATCACTTTTGGTAACCATTGTTTGGGATAGGGCGTTTTCCATTCTAATGCATATAAGTTTAGATTCTATTTTTATTAAGCTTTAGTAAGGTTGCATTAAATGCGACAACGATGGTACTAACGCTCATTAAAACTGCACCCATAGCCGGGCTCAATACAAAATTTGGATACAATACTCCAGCTGCTAATGGGATAGCAACCACATTGTAACCGACTGCCCAAACGAGATTTTGAATCATTTTTTGATAAGTCCGCTTTCCAAAATCTATCATTTTTACAACATCTCTTGGGTCACTGTTTACCAGGATAATATCAGCTGTTTCGGCGGCCACGTCCGTTCCGGAGCCAACAGCAATCCCAACATCCGCTTGCGCTAATGCAGGGGCATCATTTACGCCATCGCCCGTCATAGCAACGATTTCACCCTTCGCCTGATATTCTTTTACTTTTTCTTGTTTGTTATGTGGAAGGACGTTAGCTAAAAACCCATCCATTCCTAATTTTTTAGAAACCGAGGCTGCAATTTTCTCATTGTCACCTGTTAAAAGAAATGATTTAATCCCCATTTCCTTAAGTTTATGGATAGCCTCTTGAGAGCCCTCTCTTATTCGATCCGCAAGCGTGATAATACCTATTACCTTACCTTCAATAAATACATAATTTATAGTTTCTCTATCCTGATCAATTTCAGAAGGGACGGCTGGTTTATCAATCTCGTTTTCCGTAAAATAATTTGGCCCCGCCGCAACAATTTCTTTTCCGTTGACCGTTCCTTTTACTCCAATGCCTTGGGGAATGAACTTTTCGGAATATGTGGCAATCCTGTCAGGAAATACAGACCTGTTGGATAAAGCCAAACTGGAAAAACAGATTGCCGGACTGGAAAGCGAAAAGCAGGCGTTCAACCGCTCTAAATCCAGTGCCAAATTTAAGGTACAGGATTATATGGAAATGTTGCAAAGCACTCAATCCCGTTTGAGCCGGATGAGTACCGACTGGGAAAACTTACAGCAACGCCTGCAAAAGCGTTCGGACGGTACAATCGAAAACCCTGTGCTGTTAGATGGCTTGCCGCCCAATGCAAATCCGAAACAAATAGGCGCAAAACTGAACGAGATAGCGAACAAAGCCCGCACGGCAGGCGACTATCGTGAAATAGGCAACCTCTACGGGTTTCAATTATTGGTTAAAACAGAACTTCCAAAGGATAATTCAACACTCGAAAGGGTCAATAGATTTTTTATAACTGGCGAGGGCAATATCAAGTACACCTACAATAACGGTCTGATGGCAAAAGACCCCGAAACCGCCGCAATGAATTTTTTAAGGGCTTTGGAAAAACTGCCGGGCTTTGTGAAGCAGGAGCAGGAGAAAATCGCTGAAATACAAAAAGACCTGCCGATACTTCAGGAAGTGGTTAACGGTACTTGGGCTAAGGAAAGTCGATTGAGTGAGCTTAAAACGGAACTGGCTGCCGTAGAAAGAAAGATACAGCTATCTATTACGCCGGAAACCAAACAAGATGCTTCGGAGCAGGCAGAAAAGCAGAATGAAGCCCCAAAGGTGCAGGAAAGCATTATACGAACAAAAGGCGTTCATTCACCTCGTGGCGTATTATAATAGTCGTTACTTTTCGTCCTTTTCGTCCATTTTTTTTATTAGGGCTTCACACAGGCTGTCAAGGAATTTGGTTCGGTTTATCTTACGGGCTTTCAGTTCCATAAACGTATGGTAAAAATCGCCCAATTCAATATTAAAGGCATCTTCAAATGCTTTAGCAATCAATTTTATATCTGTATTCTCATTGTTAAATACACCGTGGGAGTACAGTGCATATATGAGTTCAGTCAGTGCCGTTTTACTTGCCGTCCATTTCAATGAATTGTCCGAACCCCTTTTCACATTGATGTTATTGAGCCTGTCTTCCAAATAAACTTGTATCAGGTCATTGGCAATAATCTTGGCAACCTTATAATCGTGTGAAGTAGAAAAACGATGGTCTGCTTCAAAATAAAATGTGTCTAACCACAGCCTTATATCGTGCATGCCACGCACAAAGAATTTTTCGTCAACGAAAGAATTATTGCTGCGGTAATACTTGTAAAAATCAAGGTTGTTTTCAAAGAACCTTTTTAGCTTTTTCAGTTCTTTGGTAAAATATTTCTTGGTACGCTTGTTCCCGTAGGGTCTTCTTGTTTCGATTTTATAGATGGCATTGTAGTAGATGAGCTTTGAAACAATAACAGGTTTCTGATACTTGAAAAAATGGATTTCTTCTTCCATATTCTTAAAGTCATTTTTCAGTACAAAGTCCTTTAAGTCGGCAAGGCTTTGTATGATATGGTGTATAACGGCTTCAATTCTTTTTATGGGGCAGTCGGTTTCAATCTCCAGTTCCTGGATTGCAGTTTCCAATTTAAGATATGTTTCATTGTAAAATTTATCCATTCGCTTCATTTTGATGTAATATATTATTGGTTAATACAGAAAAGCTAACACTGTTCGTATTAGCTTATGATGCAATTACTGCTTAAAAAAATTCAACCTCTACCGTATTGATGATGGAACGATAGATAGATTTTTGTTGCATACTTTAAAGGGTTGTAGTATGATGCAGGTTAGTCTTTGCGAATTACACCTGCATCACCTCCTTTTTTTTACCGATATTTTTTTACGGTTATGCAGTTTACAACCCTTAGTTATTTAATTTTAATAAGTCAATGCCAGCCCCACACCAAAGCCCATATCGCTATCATAGTGGGTACGTATCCCTATATTCTTATTAATGATATACCTAAGTTCTCCCATATACTCTAAGTCGGTATTCACCATAAAACCACCTCTTAGTCTTTTTGAAATTGGTATATCTTCACGCATTAACTGCAATCTCACAATTCCATCATGATATACTTCTGCCTGAAAATTGACCAGCATAGGTAACGTATACATAAACCCTAAACTGAACGCCCTGCGGGTGTCTTTCTTGTTGGTTTGTCCAAATATGTTCTTTTCGTGTTCATCTTCTCCCATTTTACGGTAGCGGTAATCAAAACCTACAAAGGGCATGAACCATTGCATCTTTCCAATGTATCTACCTAAATGGGTTTCTACTTCATAACCGTGCATACTATTATAGCCTAAACGCCATTCTGTTCCTAATTGGTAGCGTGCATTCATTAGCATAGCTTCTCCATCATTACCATTGGTTGCAAAATCGTTTTGTGCCATAAAATGAGGCATATTACTTTCTCTTTGCAATTCTTTATAGGCTTTTGCCTTGTCGGGTAGATAGGGGTTATTGTAGTCTCCAACTTCAAAGACCCTGTTCATTCCCGCCATCATGTGATATAATATATGGCAATGAAAGAACCAATCACCTTCCTCATTTGCTAAAAACTCAATGGTATCTGTTTCCATAGGCATGATATCCAACACATTTTTAAGCGGCGATTTTTCGCCTTTTCCGTTTATCACCCTGAAATCAAATCCGTGAAGATGCATTGGATGCCGCATCATTGAATTATTATAAATGGTAATCCGTAGAATTTCTCCTTTTTTTACAGGTATTTTGTCAGTTTCCGAAAGTATTTTATTATCCATGCTCCATACATAGCGGTTCATGTTGCCAGTAAGTGTGAATTTCAACTCTTTTACAGGCGCATCATTTGGAAGAGAGGTGTTATAAGGTGATTGCAACATAGCATAATTTAATGTTTTGATGTCTCCCAAGGCATTAGCGTTGTAACGGTTAGCGTCGTTATCCATATCCATACCCTCATGCTTACTGTGGTCTGCTTTTTTTGTTGCATCTCCGGTAATTTCGGGATACATCACTACATTCATGTCCATTTGGTTAAGGCTCATCTTCATGCCCATATCGTCCAAATCGCCATTCATTTTCATCATATCGTTCATCATCTTCATCCCCTCGAAATACTTCAATCGTGGGAGTGGAGAAATAAGCTGTTTGACCCCATCACCTATAAAGTAACTCGCAGATTGTGTCCTGTCTTCGGTTGTTGCTAAGAACTCGTAAGCCAAACCATCTTGAGGGATAGTCACTACAATATCGTAAGTTTCAGAAACGGCAATGATTAACCTGTCCACCTCTACAGGCTCAACATCATTCCCATCATTCGCTACTACTGTAATTTTTCCTCCAGCATACCGTAGCCAGAAATATGAAGACGCCCCTCCATTGGAAACACGCAATCTGACTTTGTCGCCTGCTTTTAGCTTTTTACCATCAATTGTTTTCAAATCGGTGCTATGGCTACCATTTATTAGGATTTTATCATAGTAAACGTCACTGACATCCATCGCCAGCATCCGCTTCCACTCGTTTTTTACCTTTACCCCTAATTTTCCCTCCTTAATAGCTTCAACATATGATTGTGTTGCGCCTTTCTTAATGGCCGCCCAATCATTTGCATTGTGTAGCATACGGTTGATATTATCGGGGTTAAGATTTGTCCACTCACTTAATATAATTGGAACGGTCGGCAAATCGTCAATTCCTTTTCTGAATGTCTTATCATCGCTTCTTTTCTTCATGATAAAACTTCCGTACATGCCAATCTGCTCCTGCAATCCTGAGTGGGAATGGTACCAGTGCGTACCATGCTGGATAATCGGAAAACGGTAGGTGTAGGTTGTGCCCGGTGCGATGGGTTTTTGTGTAAGCCAGGGCACACCGTCTTCTTTATTGGGCAGGAACACACCATGCCAGTGAAGTGATGTGCTTTCTTTCAATTGGTTGTGCACCACTATTTCGGCAGTGTCGCCCTCGGTAAAGGTAAGGGTGGGCATGGGGATTTGCCCGTTTACGGCAATTGCCCTTTTTTGCTTACCTGCATAGTTGACAAGCGTATCTTTTACATACAGCTCGTAATGCACCACTCTCTGTGCAAACAGCGTTTGCGTGCAAAGCAGTATCAGCACTGTTTGCAAAATTCTTATAGGTATTTTATTATATCTGTTCATGATTTGAAAAATTTTATTTAATGCTGTCTTCCATTGTGCTAAACCACGCTATCAAAACCTGCTTATCCTCCGGTGACAATACTGCATTGCGATGAATTAGTGTGTATGATGACAACGGCATTTCCCCGTCCTTAACCTGCCCGGCCATAGCCCTGAACTTGTTTCGCTGCCTGCGGACAGAATAGTCGCCAAATTCGCTAAAGTTGAGTTCCTCTTTCCCCTTTTTTATATGCTCTGCCATGTACCATGCGCCGGGCTGGATACGGCTGTACCACGGATAATGGGTATTGTTGCTATGGCAGTCATAACAGGACTGAACAAGGATAGCCTTTACATTTTGGGGTACGGTGTACACCCTTTCGATATGGGTGGCTGGCACTTCAACCGCCTGGTTCCGTAAGGGCTGAAAGAACTGTATGGCAATCAGGACGACAGCCAGCCCCAATATGATTTTCTTCTTTATGGTCATAATTATTTTATTGTGGCTTCATCTTTTTGTGTCTACTGTTTTTTCACATACTTGGCATAATTCTCCTTGTTTTCAAAATAAGAAACTTCACCGTTATTTCCTGTCACAGCAATCACCGCATTAGCTTTATCTACCTGCTTATGGGAATAGGGGTCTATCGCCATCCGCACGGTCGCATCTTTTGGAATACGTTCCTTACACATTTCGCAACATCCGTAATAGGTTTTACCATCAAATTTTACGTCAAACTGCCTTTTGCCCATATAGGCATCGTTGACCATGCAGACTTCATCCGATGGAACCAATTCACCTATTTGGTTACTATGCCCGTGGCTTTCCGGAGTTGCCTGCGAATGCTGTGTCGCTTCATCCTTATTTGACCCTACCTGTCCGCAAGCGGTGAATAGCAGGGCTGATAAGGAAATAAAGCCGATTATTATTTTGCTCATGTCGAAACTGTTTTTTAAATTTTATTATTTACTTTCTTCAAACTCTTTTAGCTTGCGCTTCATCAGTTCAATTTCTTCCGCTTGGGTTTTAAGTATGTTTTTTTGCAGCTCTATCAGTTCCGGGTCGGTCAGGTGTGCCTTTTCGGACATCAATATGGCTGCTGCGTGATGGGGTATCATACCCTTTGCAAACTGCTTGTCCCCGACATTGATTTGTTCCCTGATACCAAACCATGAAAAGATGCCAACGGCAACCGAGATGATGGCTATCGCCCAATTCATCTTCCTGTTGGGGTACATCACTTTCATTATCGCTAATTCGATAAGCAGCATTGCCGAGGTCATCAGCAGGGTCATGTACAGGTTATTGATATTGGGTATCAGGTTCTGCCACTCGTCAATCATGGCGTACATGATAAAATACATCACTGCGAACATGGCGACAGCCATCACCGCAAAGCGTTTGTACATGGCCGAAGCATGTTTTGTATTGTGCGTGCCATGCTCCGAGGCATGACCCGCATTGTGATTGTTTTGCATATTTTCCATAACCCGAAATTTATTTGCTGTTAATTGTTTTTTCCACCTTACCGCAGGTCAGCATTTTAGAACCGTAGTAAGGGTTTTTGATTTCCTTGTTTTCGCTGAACCAAACAGCACCCTTACCGTCATTGAACATCGGGCAATGGTCCTGATACAATGTTTGCGATGTACCGAACAAATCAATCAGGTCTTTCAAATCTTCGCCAAGCGAGGCCAAATGTTCCCGCTGGTGGTGGATGTTGCCGACATTTTCCCCGATATGTTCTGCGTGTTCTTTAGCATCGTCCGCTATGTCCATGTACTTTTTGTGCTTATCGGCAGGAACGGCTTTCATGTCCACTTTATTCAGGGTAGCTAACAGCTTTTTCCCTGAACTGGCGGCAGCTTTGTCATCGTCCGAAACAAGGGCGTTCTTTAAGGACAGATAATCGGTAACTATGGGCGCAATAGAAAAGTTTTTTGCTTCTTCTTTTCCTGTTGCTTTTGCTTCCTGACCGCTCGGAGTTTCACTCACAACGGGCGCAGCTACCGTATCATCCTCTTTTGGTTGGGAAGCTGACTGTTCTTGTGATACAACAGCAGTATCACTTGAAGACTGCTCGTTTTTGTTGGATGCCTGATTGCATGATACTGTTACAAATGCCATGATAACAGCAATGATTGATAATGTTAGATTTTTCATTTTTATTTATTTTTTGATTTTTAAAAAACTTGCGTTAATAGCCACTACAATGGTGCTTACACTCATCAGCACAGCACCCATAGCGGGACTTAAAACAAAATTCGGATAGAGTACGCCTGCCGCAAGCGGTATTGCCACCACGTTGTAGCCAACCGCCCATATCAGGTTCTGTACCATCTTTTTGTAGGTAAGTTTGCCGAAGTCAATCAGTTTGACCACATCCCTCGGGTCGCTGTCTACCAATATGATATCCGCTGTTTCGGCAGCCACGTCCGTACCGGAACCCACGGCAATGCCCACATCTGCCTGTGCCAGTGCAGGTGCATCATTTACACCATCACCAGTCATTGCTACGATTTCGCCTTTTGCCTGAAACTCCTTTACTTTCTCCTGCTTGTTGTGCGGAAGCACATTAGCCAAATACCCGTCCATACCCAATTTTCCGGCTACGGCAGCAGCAATCCTGTCGTTGTCCCCGGTGAGCAGAAAGGACTTGATGCCCATTTTTTTGAGTTCCTCAATCGCCTGTGCCGAACCCTCACGGATGCTGTCTGCCAAAGTAATGATGCCGATTACCCGGTCATCAATGAGGACAAAGTTGACCGTTTCGGCTTCCTGATTGATTTCGCTTGGTATTTCCGGCAGGGAAAGGTGGTTTTCGGTGAAATAATTCGGGCCGCCAGCTACGACATTTTTCCCGTTCACAACACCTTTAACACCTATGCCCTGCATATAGCTGAAGTTTTCAGACTTCCATAAGGCAAGGCTCTTTTCTTTCAATGTAGCCATAATGCCTTTGGCGATATGGTGTTCCGAATTTTGCTGTACTGCGGCAGCATACTGGATAACCTCATCGGCATTATATTCGTCTGTTAACGGTATAACCTTTTCTACGGCATGGGAACCTTTGGTGAGCGTTCCGGTCTTATCAAAAATGACGGTGGAAAGTTTTCGGGTGGTTTCAAATGCCGTACGGTTGCGGATGAGCAGGCCATTGGTCGCCGAAAGCGTTGTGGAAATGGCGACCACCAACGGGATAGCCACGCCCAATGCGTGCGGGCAGGCCGTTACCATTACCGTCACCATTCTTTCAAGCGCAAAGGCAATATCTCCACTGCTTGCATACCAATAGGCAAATGTGCCTATGCCCACGGCAATGGCAATAAAGGTGAGCCATTTGGCAACTTTGTCCGCAAGGTTCTGTGTATTAGACTTAGTAGCCTGCGCTTCCTGCACAAGATTGATAACCCTGTTCAGGTAGCTGTCTTTTCCCACGGCTGTTACCTTAACTTTCAGCGCACCATCGCCATTGATAGAGCCTGCGATGACCTTTCCGTCCTTTTCCTTTTTTACGGGAACACTTTCCCCGGTAAGCATACTCTCGTTGATATACGAAAGCCCCTCCAGTACCAATCCATCGGCTGGAATTTTTTCTCCCGGTTTTATGATAGCCGTTTCACCGCTTTGCAGGTCTTCGAGCTTTATCTTTACAGCTTCTCCGCCACGTTCCACGGTAACATCGTTGGGCAGCAAAGCCACCAATGACTGTAATGCCCGTGAAGCAGCCATTTGGGAACGCATTTCCAGCCAATGCCCTAACAGCATGATGTCAATTAGGGTTGCCAGTTCCCAAAAGAAGTCCATACCCTGCAAGCCAAATACAACGGCTACGGAATAAACATAGGCTACGGATATGGCAATGGCAACAAGTGTCATCATCCCTATGGCTTTGGCTTTCACCTCGCCAATCATTCCCTTTAGGAACGGTAAGCCTCCATAGCAATAAATCACCGTACCCAATGCCAGCAGCACATATTTATCGCCATTGAAAGCAAGGGAGAAACCCAACCATTGCTGTATCATGTGTGACAGGAGCAGGATAGGGATTGTAATGACAAGGCTTATCCAAAAACGTGTGAGGAAATCGCCTGTATGATGCCCCTCATGTTTATTAAAGTTTTCGTCAGCATGGCCATGTTGAGAATGCCCGGAATGCCCATGTCCTGATGTGTGTTCATGAGAAGCTGACGCACCGCCAACGGGAACCAATGCCATGCCACAGAGCGGGCATTTTCCCGGTTCGTCTTTTAGCACCTGTGGGTGCATAGGACACGTGTATTTATTCATAATCCCATTAAATATTATAGATTGTTAAGAATGAACTGAACCCTTTCTTCCGGTGGCAGCACAGGCACGTGTACAATCGGAAAAGACAGGGATTTATAAACTTCGATTATAAGAGAATGTATATGGCGTTGTTCACTTTCATTTTCGGTTCTCGCATAATCCTTTACAAGCGGGAGCCTGTCAAGTATAAATACTTTCTTATAATCAACATGCGCTAAAGCAGCATTCAGCAGGGCATCCGGTTCAAGCCTTAAAAAACGATAGTAGGCAAGGGCATCGGGTATAGCCCTATCCAAAAATACCGCTTCCTCCGGGTCGAGCTTTGCTTCCTGTTCAATCTGCATTTTCAGTACGCCTTGTTGAAATTCCAGCTTATTTTCCCTGATTTCCGCTACGGTCTTTCCGCCGATGCTCATCGTTTCTATGTAATGCCGGGCATGTTCTATGGCTGTATTATATCCTTTTTCAGCCAAGAGGTTCACAACCGTAGTTTTACCTGTTGATGGGCCTCCCGTAATGACATACCAATTTGTCCTGTTCTTCATAACAAGGGGTTTTAAAAGTTATGTTGCACTTAATTTTTTTGCCATCTCATGGGTCATTTCTTCGGCATAAGCACCATAGGCATCAACAAGTACGCCTTTATTCTTACCATCATTGGACGATATGGCATAAATCACGGCATTGTTATCAGGACTGCTGTCGAGGCTTTCAAACCTATGGGTTTCCGTAACCGTAAAATCCTCCGGTTTTAGTTTCAGGCTCCTTGACGCACAGAACAGGCAGTCCGGCAACAGACTAAAGTCCATACTGTATCCACGCTGTCTTAGGTCTTTAAGCGCCTGCACCATGTCATTGTACTGTACCATAGCTTTCAGACCTGTTATTTAATGGTTTCGACCGTACTGCCGCAGGTAAGCATCTGTGAGCCGTAATATGGGTTTTTAACAGCATTCTCTTTACTTAGCCAATTGGCTCCCTTACCTCCGTTGTACATAGGGCAGTGCTGGTAATAAACGGGAGTATCCTGTTTAGACACTTTGGCCAGTGTGTAGATGCTTCCCGAAAGTGCCGCAAAAGCACTTCTTTGTTTTGCAACATCTTTTGATTTTGAAATGCTTTCCGCATTGGCCGTCAAGTCCTGCATCACTTTCATCCAAGCCGTATGTTCCTCTGCCGATAGCTTATTCATATCGACTGCTTTAAGGGATGCAGCCAATTCAGCGGCTTTGGCAGATGCGGTCGCCGCATCGGTTTTTATCAAAGCATCTTTCACTGAAAAGTAGTTGTCAAATACAGCCTTTAGCTGTGATTGGTTTTGGGCTGCATCTTTGTTAGCTGCCATTTGGCTATGGTCGTGATTGCCATGTCCGGCATTCATGTCCATTCCCGCCTCCTTGTTTTTGGCAACCGTCTTCACTGGTCTATCATACTGGCAGCAACCAGCCAGTTTAGCATATACGTCATCCGGCGCACGGAACTTCTCACTGTCATAACCAGCCAAAGCGATACGTTTCAGGATTTCATCCTGATTTGTTTTGTCGCCGTCATAGGTGAGCGTAGCCATCTTAGTATCTTTGTTCCAGTCAACACTGGCTACCTTTTTTACGTTACCTGCTTTTTCGATGGTGGTTTTGCATATACCACAATTGCCGTAAATCTTTACGGTTTCTGTTTTCGCATTCTTGATTTGTGCGAAGCCGTTTATTGATGATAGTAATACGGCGATTACCATCACTATTTTTGATAATGATTTCATAATAATTACATTTTGAGAAACGGGGGATTGATAAACCCATTTCTGTTTTAAATTTTGAATAAATGATACAAATAGGGGATTTGCAAAAGCCGGAACAGCTTCTGACAGGACACACCTATGGCTATCAGGCCATAGTTTTAGCTTATTTTAGGCGGTAGCCAAATGGAGAAAAAGCCCGAAGAATAGTAGGCTTCTTTGAAACCGAATTTGTGCTTTTTAGCCGCTGCTAAGTGATTTTTTGCCTTTAATTCGATTACGGTTGGGACATTTAGGGAAGTGGTTGAAGCACCGCACCTGCAAGAGCTGCGTGAACAACCGCCCCCGCATTTGTCACTTTTGCATTTTTTACAGGATTTGCTCTTGCAACCTTTTTTATGTTCTGATTTTTTGGATTTCTCCTTTGAGCAGGAAGACTGCTCGGTCTTTGTTGAATTTTTGGAACAGGCATAGCTCTGACTTGGCATCATAAAGAAAACCAAACAGAACAATGTCAAAATGCCTATATGTATTCTATAATTTTTCAACGCAACAAAGTTACAAATTAGATTGGTTTTTTATATCGTTTTACGTTTTTTTTGCTATATGGAAAAATAATGCCATATACGCAATAACCTATCGCCTTTTTTCAGAATTGATAAAATGCCCTTTTTCATCAACCCAACCTCATGGAAATTCGGTCGGAAAAAGGGCATTTCAAAAAGGTGCTGGCTTAGGCATCCAAAGGTTCTATTTTGAAGCCTGCCTTTTGCACGGTCGATATTACTTCCTGCTCGGTAATGCCCTCGGACTTCACGGTAAGTACCTTGTCCTTGTTGGCCGTGTCCACTTCCCAATGGCAGATGCCCTCTGCCTTGTCCAAGTGCGGCTTTACAGATGCGATACAACCGCCGCAATTGATGTTCGTCTTGAATTGAAATTGTTTATTTTCCATTGTTTACAAATTTTAGAGTTATCTGATAATGCAAATTTCCGTACTATTCAGTTAGTTATTGTTGTGTAATTTCTTGTTTGATTTGTGAGATTTACTGTTTTATTTCTTCCACTTCAACCGCAGGCTGTTACTGACCACGCTCACGCTGCTCAATGCCATTGCCGCACCCGCAATCATCGGGTTGAGCAGGAAGCCGTTAACAGGGTAAAGGATGCCTGCCGCTACCGGAATGCCGATTACGTTGTAGATAAACGCCCAGAACAGGTTTTGCTTGATGGTGGCTACGGTCTGTTTGGACAAGCGTATTGCCTGCGGTATCTTGGTCAGGTCGGACGAAATGATGGTCATCTTGGCTACGTCCATTGCGATGTCGCTGCCTTTGCCCATTGCGATACTTACATCGGCTGTTGCCAATGCGGTGCTGTCGTTGATACCATCGCCCACCATTGCCACTACCTTTCCTTTACTTTGCAGTTCTTTCACAAAGTCGGCTTTATGCTGTGGCAAAACTTCGGCTTTGTAATGCTTGATGCCTGTCTGCTCCGCAATGGCTTTAGCGGTAGCTTCATTATCTCCGGTCAGCATATACAGGTCAATGCCCATTTCCTGCATTTCCCGGATAGCCTGCACCGATGTTTCCTTAATCTTATCGGCGATAGCGATTACAGCAAGAGCCTGTTTGCTGTTTGCAAACCAGATAACGGTTTTGGACTGTTTGCCCCATTCTTCGGCCTGGTCTTGTAATTCGCCGGCAATGGCAATGTTGTTTTCTGCCAATAGCTTTTTGTTGCCTACATAATAGGTTTCGTTGTCATGGTCTGCTTTTGCGCCTTTGCCCGTAATGCTGTCGAACATGGATAAAGAGGTGGTCGCTACATCGTCAAGATGCTTCACTACGGCTTCTGCCAATGGATGCTCGGATTGCTTTTCGATGCTCAAAAGGATTTCTTTTGCAGTGTCCTCATTGTTCAGCCATTTAATGCCCGTTACCTGTGGTCTTCCCTCGGTGATGGTTCCGGTTTTGTCCAAAACGATGGCATTTACTTTTTTGGCCAGTTCCAAACTTTCGGCATCCTTTATCAAAATGCCTTTCTCCGCACCTTTACCAACGCCTACCATAATAGCGGTGGGTGTCGCTAAGCCTAAAGCACAGGGGCAGGCAATGACCAATACCGTAACGGCTGCCAACAGACCTTGAACAACCCCGTTTTCGCCTCCCAAAATCAACCATAGTGTAAATGTCAGGATGGCAATGCCTATCACTGTGGGAACAAAGATGCCCGCAATCCTATCGACCAGTTTCTGTACGGGTGCTTTGCTTCCCTGTGCATCCTGCACCATTTTGATGATGTGGGCAAGCATGGTTTCTCTGCCCACTTTTACCGCCTTGAACCGGAAGCTGCCTTTTTGGTTAATCGTTCCTGCAAATACTTTTTCTTTTTCTTTTTTCAATACAGGTACAGGCTCACCGCTTAACATGCTTTCGTCCACATACGAATTGCCCGATATGACCATGCCGTCTACCGCAATCTTTTCACCGGGCTTTACGAGTATCACATCGCCTGCGCTTACGTCTTCGATAGCGGTCTGCTTTTCCGTTCCATCCGCCTGTACCACGATGACCGTTTTTGGCTGCAAGCCCATCAGCTTCTTAATGGCAGAAGAGGTGTTGCCTTTGGCTCTTTCTTCCAGCAGTTTCCCTAACAGGATGAATGCGATAATAACGGCTGCCGCTTCAAAATATACGTGGGCGTGCAGTCCCCGTTGATGCCAAAAGTCGGCAAACAGCATATTGAAAACACTGAACAGGTAGGCAATACCTGTACTCAATGCCACCAGCGTATCCATATTGGCGGAACGGTGCTTTGCCTGCTTCCAAGCGTTTACAAAAAAATCCCTGCCCAACCATATTACAACGGGCGTGGAAAAGAGCCACATTATCGGGTCTGCATAGGGCATATCCATAAAGAACATTCCTATGATTACCACGGGCAGGGAAAGGATAATTGCCCAAATGGTCTTGTTTTTCAAGGTTCGGAATTTCTTTTCGTGGATGGCTTCGAGCGTTTCCTGCTGCTTGGTTTCGTCTTCAATCAATAGGTCGTAACCTACTCCCTGAACCGCTTTTTGCAGGGTGGAGGCATCGGTCATATTGGGCAGATATTCCACGGTAAGATTGCCCGTTGCAAAGTTCACGGAAGCATTAACTACTCCCGGTTGGTATTTCACAATGCTTTCGGCACTGCCCGCACAGGATGCACAGGTCATGCCCAATACCGGAAAAGCACTTTTAACCGTAGGAACTCCGTAACCTAAATCTTTAATTGCCTTAACAGCCTCGCCTACGGTTTCATTGCTAACTACAGTAATCGCTGCCCTTCGGTTGTTCAGCTCTACTTTATGGGTTTCTACGCCTTTTACCTGTGCCAATCCCTTTTCAACGATTAATGCACAGTGTTCGCTTTCTACATCCTCCAATGGAATGTATATATTTTCTCTGTTTGTCGCCATATTTGCCTGCTTTAATTTACAATACAAAATTGGCTATTATATTTATGGGTACTGTTGTGAAATTTTGGATTTGATTTGTAAGATTTACTTACACTTTATCCAACGGTTTTCTTTTATCCTCTTTAATCTGTTTGAAATGGCTTGGTGTTAGCCCGGTAACTTTTTTAAACTGGTTACTCAAATATGCCACGCTCGAATAATTTAGGCGGTTCGCAATCTCACTTAATGACAACTCATCATACACCAACAATTCTTTGACTTTCTCCACCTTTTGGGCGATAAAGTATTTTTCAATGGTTGTACCCTCTACCTCTGAAAACAGATTGGACAGGTAATTGTAATCGTGATGCAATTTGTCACTCAATACATCGGAAAGGTTGGTTTTTACATCACTATCCTGATGGTGTACCAGGTCAATGATAATGTTCTTTATCTTTTCTATTATCCTGCCTTTTTTATCGTCAATTACTTCAAATCCTAATGGCTCTAAAGTTTTGGACAAATTCTCTTTTTCCAGAGATGTTATTTCTTTGGAAAGAATAACTTCGCCCAGTTTTATATTTTTAGCATCTAATCCCAGTTTTTCCAATTCGTTTTGTACCACCATAATGCAACGGTCGCAAACCATATTTTTAATAAAGATTGTATTCATATTTATTTACTGACTACGTTTAGTATTTAATACATAAGCAATAAACAAATTTACAATTTAAGTTTAATTACTCTGACTTCTTGCCAAGAGGAATAAAGCCTGTGTACATATATACTTACTGTTTTTCATCTTGTTCGTCCATTTTCTTTATCAGTGCTTCACACAGCCTGTCGAGGAATTTCGTTCGGTTTATTTTGCGGGCTTTAAGTTCCATAAACGTATGGTAAAAGTCGCCTAACTCAATATTGAAGGCATCTTCAAACGTTTTGGCTATCAATTTTATGTCTGTATTCCCATTGTTAAATACACTTTGGGAATATAGTGCATAAATAAGTTCCGTCAGTGCTGTTTTGCTTGCCGTCCATTTCAACGAATTTTCTGAAGTCTTTTTTAGATTAAGGTTATTCAACTTGTCTTCCAAATAAACCTGTATCAGATCATTGGCAATTATCTTGGCAACCTTATAATCGTGCGAAGTAGAAAAAGTATGGTCTGCCTCAAAATAAAAGGTATCTAACCATAGCCTTATATCGTGTTTTCCCCGTACAAATATTTTTTCATCCACAAAAGAATTATTGCTTCGGTAATACTTATAAAAATCAAGGTTGTTATCAAAGAACCTTTTTAGCTTTTTCAGTTCTTTGATAAAATATTTCCTGATGCGCTTATTCCCATACGGTCTTCTCGTTTCTATTTTATAAATGGCGTTGTAGTAGATGAGCTTTGAAACAATAACAGGTTTCTGATATTTGAAAAAGCGGATTTCTTCATTAGTATTCTTAAATCCTTTTTTCAAAACGTATTCCTTTAATTCCGAAAGGCATTCGAGAATAAGGTGTATGGCAGCTTCAATACGTTGTAAGGAGCAATCGACTTCAACCTCCAATTCGCTAATTTCTAATTCCAGTTTAGAGAGTGTTTCTTTGTAGAATTTGTCCATTCCTTATCTTAAATCTATTAAAAAAATAATTGAGAAGCCTAAATACTGTAATATTTGAAAAGAATTTACATTTTCAGGCTTCTCTTTTGAAACTTTGGTTTTTGCTTGATAACTTATAATTCCACTTTTAGTGATAGTGATAGATATAATAGTGTCTAATTTTTATGTATATCAAAGCAATAAGGCACACAGCTAAAAATATCCCAAAAAGTATCATAAAGAGCGAAGGTTTTTTCGACTTCAACAAATTACCATTTGAGGGTTTAGAAGCTTTGTATCTTTTGTACGGAGGTACTTTTTGATAACTTTTGCCTTTCCTATGCATTGTTAGTTTTATTCATTATTAGAATAAGCTTAATTCTAAAATTTCATCCTCTGTATTCTTACAGCATTCAAAATTGCCAATAATGCTACACCTACATCTGCAAAAACAGCTTCCCACATTGTGGCTAAACCACCTGCTCCTAAAACGAGAACGACAGCTTTTACACCAAATGCTAAAATGATATTCTGCCAAACTATTTTCTTGGTTTGCTTTCCGATATTGATTGCCATTGGGATTTTACTTGGTTTATCATCCTGAATTACAACATCTGCAGTTTCAATAGTGGCATCGCTTCCTAAACCACCCATTGCAATTCCTACATCGCTCAAAGCTACTACAGGCGCATCATTCACGCCATCGCCAACAAATGCTACGGTTTCGTTTTTGGCTTTGATTTCTTTTACTTTATTTACTTTGTCTTCCGGCAATAAATCGCCAAAGGCATTATTAATTCCTAATTTATCGGCAACAAATTTTACCACGGTGCTTTTATCTCCGCTCAACATTGTAGTTTTTACGCCTAATGCTTTTAGTTTGTCAATTGTAATCTGTGCATCTTCTTTAATACTGTCGGCAATGGTAATGTAGCCTGCAAATTTTCCATCGTAAGCAATGGCGATTAAAGTGTAAACAATCGTACTTGGGTCTAAATCATAACTGATATTGAACTTGTCCATCAATTTGAAATTACCTACCAATAATTCTTTTCCGTTTACGTTGGCTTTTAAACCGTGACCTGCTATTTCTTCTGTGTTTTCTAATTTTAGGGAATTGTCAATTTCTCCTACATATTGATGAATGGCTGTGGCAACAGGATGTGTACTTTGACTTTCTAAGGCATTTACCAATTTCAGAATTTCGTCTTTATTTAATTCAGGTTTCAAATTAACTTCCTGTACTTTGAAAACGCCTTCGGTCATTGTTCCGGTTTTATCCATCACAACATTCTGAATACCTGCAATCACATCTAAAAAGTTACTTCCTTTGAATAAAATCCCATTTTTTGAAGCGGCACCAATTCCACCAAAATACCCTAAAGGAATACTGATAACCAAAGCACACGGACAAGAAATAACCAAAAACACTAATGCTCTGTATAACCATTGACTGAACAAATAATTATCAACAAAAAAGTAAGGAACAACAGTAATAAGCACTGCTAATAACACAACAATTGGTGTATAGATTTTTGCGAATTTTCTGATGAATAACTCTGTTGGTGCTTTTTGTGCAGTAGCATTCTGAACCAATTCCAAAATCTTTGAAAGCTTGCTATCGGTATATGCCGTGGTTACTTTTACCTGTGCAACTGTGTTTAAATTTATCATTCCTGCTAAAACAGTTTCGCCTTTGGTTTTGGTGTCGGGTTTGCTTTCGCCAGTTAATGCTGCGGTGTTGAATGCTGCCGTTTCGGATAATAATTCGCCATCTAATCCTAATTTCTCTCCGGGTTTTAATTGAATGATATTGCCGATGCTTACAGTTGCTGCTTTTACAGTTTTAGGTTGGTTATTTTCTAAAATCGTTACTTCATCGGGTCTTTGGTCGAGCAGGGTTTTAATGTTGGCTTTGGCTCTTGTTACGGCTAATGTTTGGAACACTTCGCCAACGGCGTAAAACAGCATAACGGCAACACCTTCGGGATATTCGCCAATGGCGAAAGCTCCGATAGTGGCAATGCTCATCAATAAAAACTCTGAAAATACATCGCTTTTGCGGATGCTCTCAAATGCTTCTTTAATTACAGGAAATCCAACAGGTAAATAGGCTATTGCATACCAAATAATTCTTACCCAACCTGTAAACCAGGATTGCGGTAGCCAATTATCAAAAGCAATAGCAATCATCAGTAAAACAAAACTGATAATGGCAGGTAAAAACATTTGAAAGGTAGATTTGTCGGTACTTCCGTGGTTGTGACCGTCATCATCGCTGTGTTCGTGGTTGTGACCGTCATTGTTGTGATGCTTTTCTAATAATTTTTTAGCATTAGCATCGGTATATATTTTTTCTTCCTGTGGTGTGCAGCAAAGCTGTTTGCCTTGTGCATCGTATTTATGTTTGTGTTCCATTAGAGTAGTCTTTTAGTTGTTTTTTTATAAATTAAATATTGTTCTCCGTGTTGTTTTTCCAAAAACTCTTCTTCCAGTCTTATCTGAATTTGAATAACGATATAGGTAGTAAGCATCAGGAAAAATGTAAGTGTATTGGGTAGTATAAAAAATATTCCTGCAACACTGATTATCATTCCCAAAAAAATCGGGTTCCGGCTGTAAGAGAATAATCCTTTTGTGATTAATTCGGTTTTGTTATTTTCATCAATACCGACACGCCAACTGTTACTCATTTGATATTGCGCTACTGAAATCCATAGTAATGAAAGGTGTATCAGTATTAATGCAATGATTAAAAACACGTCTTTCATTAAATAAGAAATCGGTACTAAATATTGATACATTTTATCGCTGAACGAATAGATGAATACCGCAACGAAAAGCAATGCTATCAATACTTTCATCACAAAACCGATATAGTCGTGTGCAATATCTGTTTTGCCAAAAGTTATGGGATTGATGCCCGTTTGCTTGTAGGTTCGGTATTATGGTAGCACAAAAGCTACCATAATATACAACACCAAATACACCGGCAAATAAAATTTTAACCAAACCATAGCGTTCAATTTTTAATGTTCGTGACCACCTGCATTGCTTAGTTTTGCATTGACGAAAAACGCACCTTTAACTACAATTTTAGCATTGGCAGGAATTTCATTTACAAAAGTTACAGCGGTGTAACCCATATCAGATACGCCTTTCAGCACTTCTACCTTTTCAAAATTCTTAGCAGTTTTATCTTCTTTATGGTCTTTTTCTTCGCCCTCTTTGTGGTCGCCTTCTTTTTCGCCTTCTTCGTGATGGGCTTCTGCTTCTTTATTGGTTTGTACAAAAATGTAGTATTTGCCATCGGCATTTACAATCGCATCAGTTGGTACAGCAGGCGTTGTTACATTATTAAGGCTTACAATTCCTGTGATATTCATTCCATCAATTAAACCACTTTTATTACCATTTACACGACAATGAACGGCGATGGTTTTGCTCTCGTTTTCAAAGGATGAACCAATGCTGAAAACTGTAGCATCATACTCAGCAGTAGGATTATTGGTTAAAGTAAAATGAATAGTTTGTCCAACTTTTACCTGTGGTAAATCTTTTTCAAACACCTGTAAATCTAAATGCAATGAACTGTTATCTACAATTTCGATAACCGGCGAAGAAACATCTACATAACTTCCAATTTTGGCAAAAACGTTGCTAACCGTACCATTCAGCGGACTGGTTACGACCAATGCGGATTTTAAATTTCCGTTTGATACCGAACCTGGATTGATGCCCATTAATTGTATCTGCTGTTGCAAGGAAGCTCTGCGGGTTCTTAAACTGCTTAATTCGGCAGTAGCACTTTGCAGATTTTTCTTTGCACCTGCATTGCCTTCATTCAGTTCTTTTTGCCTTGCTAATTCCTGTTCTGCAAACGTAATTCTGCTTGCTGTACTCAAATATTCTTCCTGCAATTGGATGAACTGCGGATTGGCAATGGTTGCAATAACCTGACCTTTTCTTACATAATCTCCAATTTGAACTTTCAGTGTTCTTATCACACCGCCATACAAAGAAGTGGCGTTGGCTTTATTGTTATTGGGAACTTTCAGATTTCCGTTTGCTTTGATGGTTGCTGTTAATTCCTTGTGTTCAATGGTGCCTAATTGTATGCCTACCGTTTTTATTTGTTCTTCGGTAAGTGTGGCAATGGTTGGCGTTTCTTCCTCGTGTGGTGCTTCTTCTTTTCCTGCAGTTTTGGTTTCGGCAGATTTATCTTCTGCTTTCTTATCATTTTTACAGGCAGAAAAAGCAAATAGTAAAACAGCTATGGCTGTCATCAACGTGATTTTTTTTATATTGAATTTCATTTGTACTTATTGATTGATGAATGAATAAATATTGATTACAGATTGGTTGACCTGCTGAATACTTTTGAGGTAATTCAACTGAATATCGGTTGCGGTTTGCAAGGCAAAAAGATATTCTACATAACCGATGTCGCCTGTTTTGTAACCTAATTGAGCTGCCGCTACAATCTCCTTAGCGTTAGGTAATGCTTCCTGCTGAAAATAATTGAATTGATGCATATCCTGTTGGTATTGTTGCAAGGCATTCTGCATTTGCGTTGCTAATACTTTTTGCTGCTGTTGTGCGTTAGCTTCGGCTGCCTGTTTTCTGTAATCCAAAGATTTTATCCTTGCTTTGGTAGCACCGTAAGTGATGGGAATTGCAATGCCAATATTTACAGAATTGAAACGGTTACCAGAATTAAAATATTTTTCCGCACCATTTACAGTATGAAAACCTATTAAAGACTGATTTGTAAAGCCAATTGTAAAATCGGGTAAACCTTGCGAACGCTCTACCTTTTTGGTCTGTTCTGCAATAACAGCATCCTGATATAAGGATTGAATGGCGGGATGATTTGCCACTGCATCATTATCCAACAAATTACTGATTTGTAAAGGCTGAAAAATTCCATTTTCTGCAATGGTAAAATCTTCTTTCGTATTCATCAATGTTTTCAGGCTGGCAACTGCATTATTTAAAAATACTTCATTCTGTTTTAACAATAAATGGATTTCCCCTTTCTTAGCTTCTGCTGTACTGATGTCCACTTTTTTGGTATCGCCAGTTTTGTATCGAAGCTTTGCAATACTTATGAAATTATTATACAAACTATCTAATTCTTGCAATTTTTTTTGATTGTGTTGCAAATACAGAATTTGATAATAATAAGTTCGCACCTGATTTTTTAACTCCAAAACGCTAAGGTTTTTTTGCAATTCTTTCCCTTTTATCTCTGCGTTAATCAATTGCTTTTTTGCTCCGAATAATGACGGAAAAGGAATGGTTTGTGACACCTGAAAAGACTGGTCGAATTTGGTGCTGTTGTACTGTCCCAACTGTGCATTAATATCCAACTTAGGTAATTCTCCGGCTGTTTTTTTCAACACTTTGCTGGCATCAATTTCTAAATCTGAAGCTTTAATGGCTTGATTATTTTGAAGCGCAATATTTATCGCATCATCAACACTTGATAAATGCTGTGTTTGTGCATTTGCTGTAAAGCCTGTTAATGACAGAAGCAATACAATGATAGTTGCAATAGGTTTCACTTTGGGTTTTCTTTTTAAATTAATTTTTGAATTGAAAATGATGTAGAGTAAAGGCAGAACGAACAGCGTAAGGAAAGTTGCCGTAACCAAACCACCGATTACTACGGTTGCTAAAGGTTTTTGAACTTCTGCACCTGCACTGCTACTTAGTGCCATCGGTAAAAATCCTAAGCTCGCAACGGTTGCCGTCATCAATACAGGTCGAAGTCTTATTTTTGTTCCTTCGATTACTCGTTTGAAAACATCTTTTATTCCTTCTTTTTCCAATTGGTTGAAAGTGCCTATCAATACAATTCCGTTAAGAACGGCTACACCAAACAAGGCGATAAAACCAATTCCTGCACTGATGCTGAAAGGCATTCCACGAAGCATTAAAGCCAATACGCCACCAATGGCGCTCATCGGAATTGCGGTAAATATTAAACCTGCTTGCTTAAAGGAACGGAACGTGAAATAGAGCAACACAAAAATTAATAACAAGGAAATAGGAACGGCTATCATTAATCTATTGCTGGCTTCTTTCAGATTTTCAAACTGACCGCCGTAAGTGAAATAATAACCTGGTGGTAATTTTACCTGTGCATTTAATTTTTGTTGAATTTCTTCAACCACACTTTGCACATCTCTGCCTGCAACGTTGAACCCGATTACAATTCTTCTTTTTCCTGCTTCACGACTTATTTGCGCCGGACCTAATTTATAATCAATCGTAGCAACTTGTGATAACGGAATTTGATTGCCTGTGGAAGTTGGTATCATTAAATTATTTACATCTTCAATACTGCTTCTGTGAATACTATCTAACCGAACCACCAAATCAAATCTTCTTTCATTTTCGAAAACCACACCTGCACTTTTCCCTGCAAAGGCGGTACTTACAACGTTGTTTACGTCTTCTACATTAATGCCGTAATTGGCTAAACGAGTTCGGTCATATTCTACATTAATTTGTGGTAATCCGCTTACACGTTCTACTTGTGGAGCTGTAGCACCTTCTACGGTTTGAATAACTTTGCTTACTTTATCGGCATTCAACGCCAATGTATCTAAATTTTCTCCGAATATTTTTACTGCCACATCTTGTCGAATGCCTGTCATCAATTCATTGAAACGCATTTGTATCGGTTGGTTTTTTTCAAAAAATACTCCAGGTATTGCTTCTAATTTTTCATTAATGGCATCTGCTAATTCATCGTAAGTTCTGCCACTTTTCCATTCGCTTTGAGGTTTCAGCAAAATCATCATATCGGTTGCCTCGGGTGGCATTGGGTCGGTGGGTACTTCTGCTGCTCCTGTTTTACCGACCACCATTTTTACTTCATCAAATTCTTTAATAATTCTTGAAGCTTGCATTGATGTTTCGATACTTTGGCTTAATGAACTTCCTTGTGGTAAAATGCAGTGAAAGGCAAAATCGCCTTCCTGCAATTGTGGTATAAATTCGCCACCCATTCTGCCAAATAGAAATAGTGTAAAAGCAAATACAGCAACGGTTATGCCCACTAACCAATATTTTATTTTGATGGCTTTTTCTAATAAAGGCTGATACATTTTTTGCAACCAATTCATCATTTTATCTGAAATGGTTTCTTTGTGCATCGGCTTTTTAGATAAAAACAAAGCACACATCATCGGAATATAAGTAAGGGATAAAATCAATGCGCCAAATATTGCAAAACCTACTGTTTGCGCCATCGGACGGAACATTTTTCCTTCAACACCTACCAACGTCAAGATAGGAATGTAAACGATTAAGATAATGATTTCGCCAAAAGCTGCACTGCTACGGATTTTAGAAGCGGATGTAAAAACTTCGTTATCCATTTCCAATTGTGTAAGTTTTTGCTTAGATTTTCTTAAACCCAAATGATGCAAAGTGGCTTCTACAATAATTACCGCACCATCTACAATTAAACCAAAATCTATCGCACCCAAACTCATTAAATTGGCACTCACGCCAAAGACATTCATCAAGGCTAAAGCAAATAGCATCGCTAAAGGAATAGCGGAAGCGACAATCAATCCCGCTCTGAAATTTCCCAAGAAAATAACCAATACAAAGATGACAATCAATGCACCCTCTATCAGGTTTTTTTCTACGGTACTCATTGCTCTGCCTACTAAATCGGTGCGGTCTAAATAAGGTTCAATGATAATATCATCGGGTAAAGATTTTTGAATAACGGGTAGTTTTTCTTTGATACGATTGACAACCTCGTTACTGTTTTCGCCTTTCAGCATCATTACCACACCGCCCACTGCATCTACTTCGCCGTTATAAGTCATTGCGCCATATCTTACCGCACTTCCAAATCTTACATCGGCTACATCTTTAATAAAAATAGGAATACTGCCACCGTCATTTTTTACACTGATATTTTTTACATCATCTAAAGAAGTAACCAAGCCAATTCCACGAATGAAATAAGCATTTGGTTTTTTATCAATGTAGGCACCGCCTGTATTTTGATTGTTTTTTTCTAATGCCGTAAAAATATCAGTAACACTTACACCCATTGCTCTAAGGCGGTTCGGGTTCACGGCTACTTCATATTGTTTCAGCTCGCCACCGAAGCTATTGACTTCGGCAATTCCTGGTGTTCCGTACAATTGTCGGGCTACAATCCAATCCTGCATTGTGCGCAATTCTTTGGCATCGTATTTTTTCTCGCTTCCTTTTTTGGGATGGATGATGTATTGATACACTTCGCCCAAACCTGTACTTACGGGAGCCAGTTCCGGCGTACCAATTCCTTTCGGGATTTTCTCTTCGGCTTCTTTTAATTTTTCATTGATTAATTGCCGGGCAAAATAAATATCTACATTGTCTTTAAATACAACCGTAATTACCGACAAACCAAACCTCGAAATGCTCCGTGTTTCTTCTAAATCTGGAATATTGGCAATACTTTGTTCAATAGGAAAAGTTACTAATTGTTCTACTTCTTGCCCCGCCAATGTGGGACAAACCGTAATTATTTGTACCTGATTATTAGTAATATCGGGTACGGCATCAATGGGTAATTTTGTGGCGCTCCACACTCCCCAAATAATGAGCAACAAGGTCATTATACCAACGACAAGCTTGTTCTTGATACTGAATTTTATAATGTTATCTAACACGTATTTCTGTTTAATATTTTACAAAAAATATACTTGCCACTTGTGGTAAGCAGCCAACAGATTTATGAATGTCTATGGAATGGAAAACGTACTATTTGCCTATTATCACAAAAGCAAAAGCTTTATGGATTTATCTGAAACAAACAGGAAAACTTAAATGGATTGCACATATCATTATAAAATGAATGACAGGAGCATCATCAGTTAAGGCTAAACATCAGCCATCAACAGCATTTGGAAAATCTGTAAAAATTAAACATTAAACTTGGGTGGGTTCCAGATATTTCCTTGGTAGCGGGAAATTAAGGTGTAATCACGGATTGTGATTTTTTTAGTAACGAAAGCAAGTTTAGGTTGCTTGATTTCAAAAGGCTTGAAATTAAAAGACCCGATGCTTACACTGCAACAACTGCAATAGCAAAAAGGACTACAATTGTCGTTGCTATCCTGGTTATGGTCGTGAGATTGGGCGGTTTCAAATTTAGGAACGGTATCTTCACACTGATTGCTTGCATCGCTGCAAGGCAACGCTGCGAGTACCATCAGGTAAAAAGTCCATATTGTGAGAAACCATTTCATTAGGGTACAAATATAGAAAAATAATTTGTGCAATCGGATTGCAAAGTTTCAGATTATTTTAATTGCATCTGTCACACCTTCCTTTAAGCACCAAATTGATACCTTCTAATTTGAAGTTTAGAGGAATATTGATGTTGGGAATTTCTGCATCTGTAAGGCAAAAAGTTCGTTTGCATTGTGAGCAATGGAAATGCGTGTGCTGCTCCGAAGGATTACAACTGCAGCCGGATTGGCAAAGTGCATATTTTACAACACCCGTTCCATCATCGATTGTATGGATAAGTTTGTGCTCTAAAAATGTTTTTAAAGTTCTAAACAAAGTGACATTATCTGCATTTTCGAACTGTTCTGCCAATTCTTTATGACTGATGGCGTATTGTTGCTGCATCAATTTTTCTGCCACCAACAAGCGCATTGCGGTAGGTTTTATATTTCTTTGTTGTAAAACATTTTCTAATTCAGTCATTCTAATTCAAATTTCTATTGTCCAATCATCCTTGTCATCTTCGTTAACTGCTATTTGCTCTATGATGCTGTTCGATACACTGTCGGAGTACGTGCCATAGCCATTTACGAAAATCCCTTTTGCTCCGTCTTTTTGGTTTCTCATCGCATACAAGATAGCTTCATCTTCCAAGTCATTCAGTCCTGTAAAACGATAAATTTTATCAATAACTATGTCACTTAAATTGACCTTTTCGCCTCCTATTTTGTATGAGATATTTTCTTCCAATAGGTTAAAATCTTCAGTATAACCTCTTAGTCTTAATATTTCAATTACCTCTGATAATGTTTTTTCTGTTGATGCCATAAGTTATTCTTACAATTGTTTAAAAATAATTAGTAAAACCTACTGATTTTTTATGTGATTTATATAAAATGCGTTCTATTTAGCAACATTTTTTTTCCTTTTGTATTGGTGGACAAGGAACACTGGCATAACTACAATACACACAGCAGTCGCCTTGTAGTGGTTTTAACCTTGTTTTGCAATTTTTACATTCATAAAAATACTGACAAGTATCAGTTGGCATTGTTTCCTCTTTTTTGTGCCCACATTTTGGGCAAGTTATTATTGATTGTAATTTAATTTCCATTATGATATAATTTTACTTTTTAGTGATTTATAACCTGTCGAATTGATAGCTTTTTCGATTTCAGCAATACTGGTTTGCTTATTATCAAACTTGACAATAGCGTTGCTTTTCTCATAGGAAACGACAACTTCGATAATTCCTTTTAGTTTGCTAATCTCTGTTTTAATATGATGTTCACAACCTGAACAAGTCATTCCTTTAATTGTAAACTCAACTTTCTGAATTTTGGAACTTTGGGTAATAATTGTTTTGTTTTCGGGCTTTGGAAAAAAGATGTGAGCGTAAATTGGAAATGATAAAAGTAAAGCCGCCACAAGGGTAATAATTCCTAAAAATGATTTTGTTTGCATAAAATTTGTTTTTTCAGTTGTTTCACATTTACAGTCAATTTTCTTTTGCGGTTTCAACTTTTGATACCAAGCAAAACCAATGACTAAAATTGTTAAACCGATAAAATATGGTCGGAAAGGTTCGAGCCAGGAAAAGTTTGAAGCAAGTCCACTCGTCCCTGCTATGAGAGCTAAAACAGGTGTAATGCAACACAATGAAGCTGCAATTGCTGTCAAAAGTCCAGTCCCGACTAATTTGTTGTCCGTTTTCATATTGTTTCTAAAATTTTGTTATCGTCAAGTATTTTAAAAAATGGTTCCAACATTTTTTCATACTCTTTCGTCAACGAGTAAAAAATGGTTTGCGCCTCTCTTTCGGTTTCAATAAGCTTTCGGTCTTTAAGTTTTCTCAAGTGCTGAGAAATTGCTGAAATTGTCATTCCAAGAATTTCACTCACATCACAAACACAAAGTCGTTTTTCTTCATAAAGAAGAAACAGAATTTTCAGCCTTACATTATTTCCCGTCAATTCAAGTCCGTTCGACAAATAGTCAAACGAGCTGTGGAGTTCTGAAACTCGTTCTTTACAGCGATTGATTTGTTTAATGTCAGCCTGTTGTCGTATACAAGAAGTATTATCCATAATGTAAATATAGCTAATTTGTTTATTTAAGCAAATGCTAAAGTATAAGTATTAAAATTTGGCATTTTATATGTTGATGTAATGGTGCTGTTTCTTTTAATTCTTCTAACAATATATTAATAGAAACAGCACAAAAATATTTGGTATAATCATTCTTGTTGTACCAAATGCTGCAAGTTCGGGTCATTCTTAATGCGCGCTATTTCACTTACAACAATATTCAAGATGTCTGATTTTATCTGTTTGTAATTGCTTTCAATATCCTGTTTCAAGGCTTGAAGTATTATTTCGTTCGGAAAACATTGAAGAAGGATTATCTCAATTATCAACATTAAAACAGCTTCCCAAAGTTTGCATTATCGACCTTGATTTTTACAACAAGAATGTGCTTGTGCAGCTTCAAAAATTAAGAACGCAATATCCAAACATTAAGCTGATTGCCCATAGTGATATTGATACAGAAAAAACAGTAAAATCTCTTTTAGAGATTGGTTTTGCAGGTTATCTGCTTATTGGCAGCGATGCAGATGATTTTAGAAAAGCCATTGAAGTTGTTATTAATGGCAAGAGATATTTTAGTATGGAAGTAGCTGGAATTGCTAAAGAATATTTCAGCAATAACTGACCGTCTAATCATAAGAACATAAAATGTCTGTTCTAATCAAGTGACGTTCTTTTGCTTCTTTTCTTTGGTCGCTTATGTGGAAAGAAAAGAAGTTATTATCAAATCTAATTATGGGATAACGAATATCCCACGCAATAACGCTGCAACCTGTTTGGTAAAATGGAAAAGAAAGGGAATTGTGAAGCGGTGCATTTTGCTAAAGGGGGATTGCACCAATTTAAAGCAAAAAGACTGCCCGACCATCGGGAGGATCTGTCTTTTTGCCGCCCGACTTTTCGGGTCAGGCGGAATGTTAATTTTTCGGTTTACTTAACATTACTTTTAAAGCTAATAATTTCTCGTGTATATCTGCCCAATATGCCTGTCTTTCCTTATCACTTTCAACGGGTGGATTATGCTGATATTCTTTGTACCACCCAGTTTGCTGAATAGCTTTTTTAAGGTCAGTAACTTCAATCCAATTACCTTTTTTATCTCTGATTTTCATTATTCTTACTTCTGGATGTTGTTAAATTGATTTTCGAGTTTACGCTCTAACAAAGTGTCGAGTATTTCCCATTCGCTGTCGTACTCCTTGCCCTCAAAATGGTAGGTGTCTGTTTCCTCGTCTAATTCATAGCTGTCAAAGTCCTGGCTATCTAAACAGGTGTCCGTTAGTATGCGGTCTTCAAATATTGCCTGACCATATACTAAGCATCCTAATTCCTCATAGTCCTGTATGAAATTCACTTTGAAATGTTCGGCTATCTGCTTAACGGCATCCGTGTTTGGCGACCATTTTGTTTCATAATGGAATACACCCGCACTTGCATTGTCCTGACTGATATTGTAGAAATAATCTCCGTGCGTGTCTTGTACGAAATCGGGCAATTGCCCGCAGTTGTCTTTCTGTTCCTGTTCAGCCATTGATTTGAATAGCTGTGTTATCTGTTCTATTGCTTCGGCTGTTCCCTCAAAAACAACCCAGTTGTTGCACCAATTAGCCATAATTATTTATCGTTTAAGGTTATCTGTAAAAATTTGTCGCTTCCGAAAAGCAGGTGTATTGCATGTTTTAGTTGCGGGTCGCATTGAGCTACGTCTGTATATTCAATCAGGCAGTGAATAGCGAAGATTGAATTGTGTCCGTCAAAAAAATTGTCTGTAAACCAGTTCGGGCGTTTCCAAAGTAGTTCATTTTTGTCTATTCCTTTTTGTGCATTCTGCACAAGCCTGTACCAAAATTCAGCAGTAAAAAATCCTTTTTGATGCCAACCTTCTCGAAAGGCGGTTTCATTTTGCAGAAAATAATCGCATTGCTTTTTTATTGCGTTTTGCAGGTTCTCCAGTTCTGCGGGAAACAGTTTGCACAACAAGCCCGCTTTATCGAGGTTATCCATTTTATCTAATGCTTTCATATCTTTTGTTTTTAGTAGGCGACCACCTTTGCAGGTAGTCGCCTTTGATGATTAATTGAAGTTGAAAATCACTGCTCCTGAATAGGCAAAGTCTGTACACAGTTCAAAGGCTTTTTGGGTCTTTAGCTGTGCTGTACCGCCCATTACAATGGATTGTAGTTTGGCTTCGCCATCACTGTAATTGCGTACATTCTGAAAGTAACCTGTAACAGCATTGTAAGCCCCGAATAATGTGCCTTTGGTAGTTGCCATTTGTTGGGTGTCGCTTATCATAGCATATTCAAAGGCATCATCTACGGTGTTTTTAAACACGGTGGAAACTTCATCTTCCGCACCTTTTTTGAGCAGATTAAGCGTTTCTTTGTTCGGGCAAAGTGCCAACTGGATTAGCTTTCTTACTTCTCGGTCTGTTACCCTTACTTTAGCCCAATCGTTAAAGATGTTCTCTAACTGCGTGCTTAGTGTGTTGGCAAGCCCCATAACCTTGTGAGCATTTTCGAGGCGTTGTTTTGCTCCTGACGTGTGTTTGATACGCACTACATTGGTCATACTCCGCAATGATGCGTTCAGGGTGTTTTGACATACGATACGGATAGGTGTAAACGCTGCGGTAATACTTCCACTACCGTCGTGGCTTGTGGTTAAGAAGATGTACTTTTCTATTACGTCGTCGCCGTTACCTACACGGATATAGTCGGGCAGCTTGGCAGTAATAAAAATACGCTCCCCGTTACCCAATGCTCCTGCGGTTTCGTACAATATTCCCTCGCCTCCGCCTACAATAGCATCAAAGAAATTGAACGCCTCACGGTTTTGTACAATATGGTAGTCTTTGCCTACTACACCCAACGGTGTATTGGTGTTGGTGCGGAGGGTGGCGAAACTGTTAGGTACTAAGATGTCATTGGCTTCAATCAGTTCTCCGTTTTCGCCTATGCTCATTGTTCTGCCCTGTGTAAACAGTGGGGATTTGATAACCTCGTAATCTAAACCTGCGTGTACTATTGCTTCCTCGCTTGTTGGGTATTGCTCTACGATTTGCCCCAAACCGTGCCACGCTTTTTGTTGAACGCTAAAGAATGAATGACGTCCTGTTTGCTCGTTGAAATTGACGTTGTGTGCCATAATGCTAAAATTTTGATGTTTGAAAAATGTTATTTACTCACTCGCTTTTCTCGTTTCCCGCTTCCCGTTGTGGTTTGCTCCGCTTCGCTTCGCATAAATTTTTCCAAAAGAAAAACCGGAAAAAAGAAAGCAGATAATCCAAGCGGGCAACAGCGTAAAACCGAAAGGAAACGGAATAAGTCCCGGAGGGTGGCAAGGCAACACACAGCAATTCGGCGAAGCCAGCATTTTGCCTTGCCATTATGCCGTAGTCTTTTGGTTGGGCGTGTGAGGTGGCTGCCCGCTATAACTTAGCTGCCTTTTTACCGGTTGATTGTGGAAATTTTCTGTTCTAAATTTTTATGGCATTAATGACCAGGCTATGATAGCCTGTAATAGGGATTTGAAAAATGGAATAGCAGGGAGCGTTAGATAAGGGTTTCGTTTTTCAATTTTCTATTTCTGAAGTAGGTAATAAGCTCTTTTACAGCGTTGGATTGCGTAGAGGAAAATAAATGTGCTTTACCTACACAAAAAGATAGGCATAAAAAAAGCAGAACCGTTAAGTTCTGCTCATTGAGATTAGATAAAAGCTGATTAGATTGCCATCATAAACGCTTCTTCCATTGCCTTGAATTTAGGGGTAACTAAATCCATATCCTTACTGATTTTTTGGCTTGTGATTTTAGCGTAAATCTGTGTAGTGGAAATATTTTTATGCCCCATCATTTTGCTAAGACTTTCAAGCGGTACGCCCTCGGTCAAAAACATTGTTCCGAAAGTATGCCTTGCCGTGTGAAAAGTTACTTTTTGCTCCGTAATGATTTCTGCCTTTTCAACCAGTTTGCCTATGTGAGTATTGCAGGTTGCATTGGTCGGAACTGGAAAGATAAATTCATTCCTTGTCGTACCCTGATATTTCTCAATGATACGTTTAGGGATTTCCATTAACCGAACATTTGAAGCAATATCTGATTTCTTTCTCCTGCTGATAATCCACTGATGACTGTCAAAGAATGATTGAATGTTGTTCCTTGTCAGTTTCTTAATATCCGCATAAGCAAGTCCTGTAAAGCAACTGAAAATAAACAGGTCTTTTACAAGTTCATACCGTTGGTGCGATGGTACGCACATCATCAGCTTTTCAACATCTTCTTTAAGGATATAGCCCCGGTCGGTTTCTTCCATATTGATTTCGTAATCCTGAAAAGGATTATCACGTATCAAGCCTTTTTTAATAGCCAGTTCCACAAGGGCTAATACAGGCATCGTGTACACCCAAACTGTATTGTGGGAGGACTGCAAATCATACCGGAGGTAAAAATCAAACTCCCGGATAAAATCGGAAGTCAATTCCCGAAAAGCCATATCGTCACGATGATAGCGTTCCTTTATAAACGTGGTAAGATGATTGTAAACTGTGATATACTTGTTGTAGGTGCTTTGTGAGCGTTCTTCCTTTTCGACCAATTTTTTAAAATCCTCATTTTGGTCGTTGAAGACTTTAAGTATTGCATCATCCAATACGCCAACACCCAAAAACGATAGCTTTACTTTTTGGGCGGTTGCAAAGCCCTCGTGCTTCAACATATCTTCATAAATCTTGTCGATACGCCCACGTATATTATCCAGTTTTTTATTGATACTTAATGCCTGCGCACTTTTGCCCTGAACTCTTCCGTGTATTAAATCCCAATTATTGGGGTCAATTTCTAACTTTGTTCCGAAAGTTTTAGGGGTTCCGTCAATGGTAATACGTGCCATAATCGGAGCATTACCGTTCTTTTTCAATTCGTTCTTTTTTAGGTAGAAAAGCAGTTTGAACGTCGATTTTTTTGTTTGTTCCATAACTCAAATGTTTAACGTTTAAAATTAAATTACATTGAGTTACAAGGGAATGTAAAAAGAGGTGCAAAAGACTGAAATATAATCGGTTAAGCTATATAGTCACCTTTATCAATCGGTAACGAATTAGTAACCTAACCTTGTCATTTTAAGCCCAAAACCTATCAGACACCGACTTCCGAACTAAGACTACTGTTTTTATAAAGCTTTGTATAGCAATGGTTTTAACCGTTTTGCTTATTTTTGCTTTTTACTAATCTTTTTTACTAAAAAAATTTATTTTGCTTCAGCAGCTTTAATAATTTCTTGAACAACCGTTGGGTCTAAGAGTGTAGAAGTATCACCTAAATTAGAAATATCACCTTCAGCAATTTTTCTTAAGATCCTTCTCATAATCTTTCCTGATCTCGTTTTTGGCAAACCGGGAACAAAAACAATTTTATCGGGCTTTGCTATTGCGCCTATATACCTGCTTACAGTTTGTAAAATATCTAATCGAGTTAATTGAGCATCTTTATCTATTCTCGGGAAAATAACATAAGCGTAAATACCCTGACCTTTAACTGGGTGAGGATAACCTACCACAGCACTTTCTACCACACCTGCATGTAAATTAATTGCATTTTCTACTTCAGCAGTCCCTATTCTATGGCCAGAAACATTTATAACATCATCTACCCTGCCCGTAATTCTATAATATCCATCCTCATCCCTTAAACAACCATCACCCGTAAAATAATACCCTGGATAAGCAGAGAAATAAGTTGATTTAAACCTTTCGTGATCTCCATAAGTAGTACGCAACATACCAGGCCAAGGGAATTTTATACATAAATTTCCAGTAACGCCATTTCCTTCAATCTCATTTCCAGCTTCGTCCATTAAAACAGGTTGAATTCCTGGAAGCGGTAACGTTGCATATCCTGGTTTTGTAGGTGTAATTCCAGCCAATGGCGAAATTAGAATTCCTCCAGTTTCTGTTTGCCACCAAGTATCTACAATTGGGGCATTTCCACCACCTATATTTTGATCAAACCAATGCCATGCTTCTTCATTGATTGGCTCACCTACCGACCCTAATACCCTGATAGAAGATAAATCTTTACCTTTAACTGGATCTGTACCAAAACTCATTAAACTTCTAATTGCAGTTGGAGCCGTATAAAGAATATTTACTTTATGGCGCTCAACAATATCCCAAAATCTGGATGGCGTTGGATAAGTAGGAACTCCTTCAAAAATTACGGTTGTTGCTCCTTGAAGCAGTGGCCCATACGTAATATAAGTATGACCAGTAATCCAGCCTATATCTGCTGTGCAAAAGAAAACTTCCCCTTTTCTGTAATTAAAAACATTTTGAAATGTATAGCCTGCATAAACCATATATCCGCCGCAAGTATGAACTATACCTTTTGGCTTTCCGGTAGAACCCGATGTATAAAGAATAAACAATGGATCTTCTGCATTCATCTCTTCAGACGGACAATAAGAATCTACCAATTTTGCTTCATCCTCCCACCAAACATCCCTACCTTTAAGCATAGAAACCGGGATTCTGGTATGTGTTAAAACCATCACCTTTTCTACAGTAGGGCAACCCATTAAAGCATCATCTATTACTTCCTTCAATGGAATTTGTTTATCCCCTCTAAAACCACCATCGGCAGTAATCACAAACTTACAAAGCGCATCATTTATTCTATCGGCAATAGAGCGGGCAGAAAAACCACCAAATATAACTGAGTGTACAGCTCCAATTCTGGCGCAAGCCAAGAGAGCGATCGTTAATTCGGGAACCATTGGCATATAAATACATACCCTATCTCCCTTCTTAACACCATTTCTTTTTAAAATATTAGCGGTTCTACAAACACGCTCATGCAACACTTTATAAGTTAAAGTAACATGTTCTTTTTCAGGATCATTGGGTTCAAAAATATAGGCTATATCATCAGGTTGAGTAATTAGATGCCTATCTAAACAATTATCTGTAATATTTAAAGTACCACCTTCAAACCATTTTATATCAGGACCATTAAAATCCCATTCCAACACCTTATTCCATCTATTTATCCAGAGAAAATTATCGGCAACATCCGACCAAAAAGATGCGGGATCTTGAACACTTTTTTGGTAAGCCGACTGATATTCCTGGAACGATTCGATCTTCATAATTCTTTTATTTTATCTTAATTACTACTTCCTATTAATTTTCTAAATTTAATGATTCAAACCTAAAATCAAACTAAATACATAATCCTTTTACAAAAGGAAATTTGAAACAAAGTAAAATACTTAAATTATGATTTAGAAAATTGATTTTACAGCTATAATTCTGCATATATCAATTAGTTTACAACTAGTCTTTAAGGATTAGAAATCATTTTGTATATTTGCACTTTAGTGCCATAAGAGATGGTACGGGAGTACCTTGCAAATTAAAAAACTAACCTCAGTTTAGCAGTAAATTTAAGTAGGTTTATTTAAAGAAAAACTAGAAATTAGAAAACAATAAAAATTATCTCTAATTCTATTTGTCATTTAAAAAAATATTTCTGATATTTGCAAACTCTTAAAACAAGAGCTTTAATTTAACACAAAATAGCAAGTCATGTCAAGAATTTGTGATTTAACCGGAAAAATGGCTATGAAAGGTCATAACGTTTCACACTCAAACGTTAAAACCAAACGTAAGTTTTATCCGAACCTACAACTTCAGAGATTTTATATCCCTGAGGAGAACCGCTGGATAACGCTAAAAGTTTCAACTTCAGCTATTAAAACAATCAACAAGATTGGTATTAGTGAAGCGATTAACCGTTTCATGAAAAAAGGATTTTTATAAAAAACAGCTCTAATCAGCTAAATAAATAATAAGATGGCAAAAAAGGGAAATAGAGTTCAGGTAATTTTAGAATGTACAGAACATAAAACCAGCGGCATGCCTGGTATGTCTAGATACATCTCTACAAAAAACCGTAAAAACACAACCGAGCGTTTAGAATTAAAAAAATTCAACCCGGTATTGAAAAAAGTAACTGTTCATAAAGAAATTAAGTAAAAATCTCTCCTTTATTTACATAAAGGTTGATTTTACTCTTAAATAAAATTTAAAATGGCTAAGAAAGTAGTTGCAACACTAAAGACTGGAACCGGTAAAGAATACTCAAAAGTTATTACCATGGTTAAGTCACCTAAAACTGGCGCATATTCATTCAAAGAAGCGATCGTTCACAATGATCACATCAAAGATGCAATTGCAGCAAGTCAAGAAAATAAATAATTTTCATTGGATTAAAAATATTTAAGCCCACCCAACCAATTGGGAGGGCTTTTTTTGTATTATGGGCTTATTCGATTTTTTAAAAAAAAAGGAAACTACTCCGGAAACCACCGAAGCACTAAATAGTGGATTGGAAAAAACCAAACAAGGTTTTTTTAGTAAACTCACTAAAGCTGTTGCCGGCAGATCTACTATAGATGCTGAAGTTCTAGACAACCTGGAAGAAATATTAGTAACTTCTGATGTTGGAGTCGCCACCACGCTTAAAATTATTGAGCGTATTGAAGACAGGGTAGCTAAAGACAAATACCTTTCTACTAATGAACTTCAACAGTTGCTGAGAGAAGAAATTCAATTGCTTCTTGCTGAAAATAACAGTAACGATTTCAGAAATTTCGAGTACGGAAACCATAAACCTTATGTAATTATGGTAGTTGGTGTTAATGGTGTTGGAAAAACAACTACTATTGGAAAATTAGCACATAAATTAAAACAAGAAAATTTAAAAGTGGTACTTGGGGCTGCCGATACTTTCCGTGCTGCAGCAGTTGATCAAATAAAACTTTGGGGAGAAAGAGTAGGTGTACGTGTTGTTGCACAAGCTATGGGTTCCGACCCTGCTTCAGTTGCATTCGATACACTACAATCTGCCGTTGCCAACCAAGAAGATGTTGTAATTATAGATACAGCTGGCCGACTACACAATAAAGTAGGCCTGATGAATGAATTGGGTAAAATTAAAAAGGTAATGGAACGTGTGGTTCCAGGTGCCCCTCACGAAATTCTATTGGTATTGGATGGTTCAACTGGTCAAAATGCATTTGAACAATGCAAACAATTTACAGAAGCAACTGATGTAAATGCTTTAGCTATTACCAAATTAGACGGTACTGCAAAAGGTGGTGTTGTAATTGGTATTTCAGACCAATTTAAAATCCCAGTAAAATATATAGGAGTAGGCGAAAAAATTAATGATTTACAACTGTTTGATAAAAAAGAGTTTGTAAATAGTCTATTCAGCTAAAATCTAATCATGCGCGTTAAATCAAATAAAGAAAAAACACCCAAAATTAATGTAATTACACTGGGTTGTTCCAAAAACACTTACGATTCAGAAGTATTAATGGGTCAGCTTCGTGGCAATAATTTAAATGTTGAGCATGAATCTAATTCATTAGGGAAAGATGATATAGTGGTAATCAATACCTGCGGATTTATTGATAATGCTAAACAAGAATCTATAGATACTATTCTACAGTATAGCGCATTAAAAGAAGCAGGAAAAGTAGGGAAAGTTGTAGTTACAGGCTGTTTATCAGAAAGATATAAACCAGAATTAGAAGCTGAGATTACTAATGTTGATGCTTATTTCGGCACCAATGATTTACAAAATTTATTGCATAATCTAAACGCCAATTATAAACATGAGTTAATTGGGGAGCGCTTGCTGACTACCCCTTCTCACTATGCTTATTTCAAAATTGCAGAAGGTTGTAACAGACCCTGCTCTTTTTGTGCAATCCCATTAATGAGGGGCAAACATGTTTCAAGACCTTGGGAAGAATTGGTAAATGAAGCAAAAATATTAGCAGCAAATGGCACTAAAGAACTAATTCTAATTGCTCAAGATCTTACATATTATGGCTTAGATTTATATGGCAAAAGAAATTTAGACGAATTACTTAGACGCTTATCTGATGTTCCGGGCATTGAATGGATTAGATTACAATATGCTTATCCATCTGGATTCCCAATGGAAATTTTAGATGCTATGAATGAGCGTGAAAATATTTGTAAGTACTTGGATATGCCACTTCAACACATTTCAGATAATATGCTGAAATCTATGAGAAGAGGTATTACTAAACAAAAAACTACTGAAATTGTTCAGGAAATTAGAGCTAAAGTACCCGGAATAGCTATGCGAACTACACTAATTTGTGGTTACCCTGGCGAAACGGAGCAAGATTTCCAAGAAATGTACGACTGGGTTGCCGAAACCAAGTTTGATAGATTGGGCTGCTTTACTTATTCTCATGAAGAAAAAACTCATGCCCATACTTTAATTGATGATGTTCCTGAAGAAGTAAAACAAGAACGTGTTGACGCGATAATGGAATTACAACAAGGTATTTCATTTGAAATTAATCAGGAAAAAGTTGGAAATACTTATAAAGTTTTAGTGGACAGAAAAGAAGGTGATTTCTTTATCGGAAGAACTGAATTTGATTCGCCAGAAGTTGATAATGAAGTGCTAATTGATGCAAAAGATAATTTTGCAACGGTTGGCCGATTTATAAATGTTAAAATTGACCGTGCTGAGGATTTTGATCTTTATGGACAAATCGTCAAATAATTAAGAAATACATTATTTATCCTGAAATAAGCTAAATTAGCTACATGAAGGCAAAATATATATCTTATCAAGATACACACGCTTTTTCGAAGCTGGTTTTGGATTATATTAATGATCATCCAGCTTTAAAAAAGCTTTATCAGGAAAGACCAGACCTAAATGGCCTCATAAAAACCATCGAAAACCATAAATTTCATGGCGATAGATCGGTTCTTCACAAAGTTTTAAAGGAACAATATAGCGATGTCGACAAACATGAAATTGTTGAACAAAATATTGATCTTTTATTAAATGAAAATACTTTTACAGTTACAACAGGTCATCAGCTTAATATATTTACTGGCCCTTTATATTTTATTTATAAAATAGTTTCGACTATTAATTTAGCGAAAGAACTGAAGCATAATTTTCCTGCCTATAATTTTGTTCCAGTGTACTGGATGGCAACTGAAGATCATGATTTTGAAGAGATAAATCAAATAGACCTTGATGGCAAAACGATAAGTTGGCAGGAAGATGCAGGTGGAGTTACTGGCAAGATAAACACAAAATCAATCGCTCAAGCAGTAAATGCTTATAAAGCCTATTTAGGAATTAGCGAAAATGCACAAAAATTAGCCGAATTAATTGAAAGTGCCTATTTAAAACAATCAAATTTAGCAGACGCAACACGCTGTTTAGTAAATAGTTTATTTAAAGAATTTGGCTTAGTAATTATTGATGCAGATAACGCTAAGCTGAAAAAATTGTTTTCTCCGATTATTGAAAAAGATATTTTAGAAGGCAATAGCGATAAAAATATTCAAGATACCAACAGTTTTCTGAAAGCGCATAACTACCCTATCCAGGTATTTAGCAGACCAATAAATTTCTTTTATCTGGGCGATAAATTTCGTGAGAGAATTATTGAAAAGGATGGTTTTTTTGAAGTTAATAATTCTACCATCAAATTTTCTAAGTCAGAAATAATAGAAAAAATACAATCACAGCCCGAATTATTTAGTCCGAATGTGATTATGAGGCCCTTATACCAAGAATATATTTTACCTAATCTAGCTTATATTGGTGGTGGTGCCGAAGTTTCTTATTGGCTTCAATTAAAAGCAAATTTCGATTTCTATGGCATTAATTTCCCTGTTTTATTGCTTAGAAATTCTGCCATGGTATTAGACCCACGAAGCTTTAAAGATTTTAAAAGCTTAGGGATAAGTTACGAGGACTTATTTTTAATAGATGTTGATTTAGAAAACAAATGGATATCTAAAAATACTTCGAATAACTTATCCTTAGAAAAATATAAACATCAATTAGATGCGCTTTATAAGGATATTGAAGGTCAAGCAAAAAGTATAGATACTACTTTAGAACCTACCGTAAAAGGAGCTTCTGTAAAAACAGCTAACATCTTAAACAACCTAGAAAAAAAATTATTAAGAGCCGAAAAAAGAAGACACCAAGAATCTTTAAATAAAATAACAAATCTCAAAAATAGATTATTCCCTAGTGGCATACTTCAAGAAAGAGTTTTAAACTTAGCCCCTATGTATGTTAATTATGGTAACGATTTTATAGGCTCATTAATAAAAAATTTCAATCCCCTTGACGGCGATTTCACAATAATATTACCAGAATTAAATGCATAAAAATTTTTCAGAAGAAACTTTAAGAAATTTTACAAAGCAAGTATTTACTGAAATGGGATGTTCGGAAGAACATGCTGAATTAGCTACTGATGTTCTTATACAGGCAGATTTAAGAGGGGTAGATAGTCATGGTGTTGCCCGTTTAAGTGGCTATTACAGGCTTTGTTGTAAAGGAAGAATAAATACCACTCCTAATATTAGAATAATCCATGAAACGCCAACTACTGCAACGGTTGATGGAGATAGTGGCTTAGGTTTAGTGGTTGCTCCATTTGCCATGAAAATTGCTATAGAAAAAGCAAAAATTTATGGTAGTGGATGGGTTTCTGTTAAAAATTCTAACCATTTTGGAATTGCTGGTTACCATTCTTTAATGGCAGTTGAAGAAGATATGATTGGTATTAGTATGACCAACGCTAGTCCACTGGTTGCTCCTACTTATAGTAATGAACGTATGTTGGGTACTAATCCTATGTGTTACGCGTTTCCTGCTGGTAATTATCCGCCAGTGGTTGTAGATATGGCTACTGCAACTGCAGCAAATGGAAAACTAGAAATTGCCCAACGTGCAAAAAAACAAGTCCCAGAGGGATGGATCCAAGATAAATTAGGAAATTCTACTACAGACCCCGATGCGTTAAAAAATGGAGGTTCGTTACTTCCGTTGGGAAGCGATAAAGATCATGGAAGTCATAAAGGATTTGGTTTAAGTGCTACAGTTGATATCTTTTCGGCTGTTCTTTCAGGCGCCAATTATGGCCCTTGGGTACCACCATTTGTAGCGTTTTTAGACCCTCCATCTGATCCGGTTGGAGAAGGTATTGGTCATTTTGTAGGTGCTATGCGTGTGGATGGATTTAGGCCGATTGATGAGTTTAAACAACATTTAGACAATTGGATTTTAACTTTTAAAAATGCGACAACTGTAAATCCTAATAAAAAAGTAGTAATTCCGGGCGAACCAGAATATTTGTTTACACAAGAACGTAAACAATCAGGAATACCATTAGTACAACCGGTAGTAGACGATTTAAATCAATTAGCAACAACATTAAAAATAAATGGTTTATAAAAGCGGTTACTTCTTTACTTCATAATAAAGAATAATAGCTCCTCCTTTAAATTTTTTAGTTTTTATAAGCGTCAAGTTGGTCGTTTGATTAATGCCTTCAAACAACCTCCTGCCTTTGCCTTCAATTACAGGATGAATTAATAACTGCAACTCATCTAATAGTTTTAAATTTAAAAGCTGTAGGATTAAACTTTTACAACCTACATAAATATGATTTAATGATTTTTTCAGCGCCATTACTTCATCCTCTAGCGACCGTTCTGCCACTCTAGCGGTTTCCCAATCTATTGTATAGGGGTGATTAGAGAATACAATTTTCGAAATTTTATTTATCCGAGATGCAAATGTATTCATTGAATGATCTTCAGAAGGCGTTTCTAAAAATGATCTCCAATATTCCATCAATTCAAAAGTAATTCGACCATATAAAATTGCATCTCCCTGTTCTAGAAGATCAGCATAGTAATCATGAATTTCTTGATCTGGAATACCTGCGGTATGATCGCATACGCCATCCAATGTCATATTAAATGTAGCGATAACTTTTCCCATAGCTATTTTATCCTTTCGAGAATTCCCTTACGCTTTATTAAGTTTTTATAATCCCATTGGATACTTTGGGATTTTTTTAGCCATCTTTTTAAAGATGAAATATCTATTTCTGCAACAGAATTATAAAATATTGAAGCATCTTTAAATTTCTTTCCCTGTTGATTTAATTCTTCTTCTTCAAAATCTGCACCACTCCAGAACATCAACCTAATTCCCTTTTTTTGTTTGCTATATCCAACAATTGGATTACCATCCAAAAACCAAACTGGATTACTATGCCATATTTTACTTTCAGCATTTGGAAGTTCTTCATCAATTATTGCTGCTAACTTGTCGCAAATAAATACATCATCATTTAATTGCTGTTGGTTGTATTGCAGAATTTCGGGAGAAGTATTTTTCATAAACTACTATATTAAAGCTGGCAACAATTCTTCTAGTTGATTTAAACCAATTGTAAACCCTTCTTTAAAGCCCATGGCTACAGTCTGTTCTAAATCTTCAAGATTGTCAAAAGTAAGTACTAAATCGATAGTAGTTATTCCATTTTCATGTTTAAATAAATTTACCCAGTCGTTTTGAGGAAAGTTAGAATTCATTTCGCCATTCTCATCGCAAAATCCATCTCTTGCCGTAATAGATTGTTCTGTTTTTATTTCGCGATAATGAACTTTACTCCAAAATTGCTCTCCAGCTGGTCCAATCATAACATATAACCAATGTCCACCCGTCTTAAAATCCATTGATTTGGTTTCTACATACCAAGGTTTTGGCCCCCACCATTTATTTAATAATGCTGGTTCAGACCATGCTTTCCAAACGGTTTTTAATGGTGCATTAAATTCTCGCTTTATTAAAATCGTGTTATTTTCCTTATTTACTATAAAATCGAACAAAAGTTTATTTTTCATTTTATTGTTTAATTGTGGTTAATAAATCATCTAATTGATTGAAGCGATTTTCCCAAATAACTCTAAATTGCTGTAGCCATTGATCTAAAGCTTTCATTTTTTCTACCTCTAATGAATAGTAAATTTCTCTTCCTTTAGGCTCTTGACGAATTAATTCACACTCCGTTAGAATTTGTAAATGCTTAGAAACAGATTGTCGACTAGCCTCAAAATGCTCCGCAATATCGTTGGGCGTTAAAGCCTGAACGGCAATTAATGTTAAAATCGCTCGCCTTGTGGGGTCGGCAATTGCCTGAAATATATCTCTTCTTGTTTTCAATATGCAACTATTTAATTGCTAATATAAATGCAATCATTTGATTTCGCAAATAATTTATAAAAAAAAATCCTCGAGCAAAGCGCTCGAGGATTTCAATATTTAAAAAAGGGATTAATTAGATTAATCAATTCCTCTAAATAATCTATTCCATCTTATTTTGTTAAACCAACTACCAAAACTATCCCAGCTCATCCAAATAAATAAAGCCTTCCCAACAATATGATCTTCTGGAACAAAACCCCAATATCTACTATCAGCAGATTCATGGCGGTTATCGCCCATCATAAAGTAATAATTCATTTTGAAAGTAAAAGTGGTTTCTTTCTTCCCATTTATATAATAATCATTACCTTTTTTCTCTAAAGTATTCTTCTCATAAGCCTGAATAGCTCTACCGTACATAACCAAATTAGCGCTATCTAGAGCAATTGTCCACCCTTTTTTAGGAACAATGATAGGTCCAAAATTATCTACATTCCAAGGTCTGTTTTTATCGTGCGGGAAAATTTCTTCTTTAAAAGATTGTTCATTTGTCACTAGAGGATCAACCGTAGCTACAAAATCCAATTCCTTCAACTGATTAATCATTTTAGAAGAACCCTTCAACATATATTCTGTTTCCGAATATTGGAAAATCTCATTTCGTTGAATACTAAATCCTAGAGCTTCCACCGCTTCTAAATTTACATCAGCAGTTTTAAAAGTCACACGATAAGGCATCTGTCCAGTTTCAATTAACGGAGAAGGCTTTCCATTTATCATCACCAAACCAGCAACCATACTTAAAGTATCGCCACCTATAGCAACAACTCTTTTAATATAATTTTCGCGCTTATCAACAGGTCTATAAACAATTGTGTACATATTATCTACTGCCTCTTTACCGCTAGCTCTAACTAAAGATCTATAACTTGGTACCTGATTTTCCAGTGCAACGGTATCACCTTCAGGAAAATTAAAAACCACAACATCGTTTCTTTTAATCTCCTGCAAACCTGGCAGACGGCGATATTTCCACTGAACTCCATCATAATAAGCCTTTGTATTTAAAATGGGCATGGTATGATGTGCAAATGGAAATGAAATTGGAGTCATAGGAATTCTAGCTCCATAGTTTACTTTACTCACAAATAAGTAATCGCCAACCAATAACGATCTTTCCATTGAGCCAGAAGGAATCACATAAGCCTCAATAAAAAACACTCTAATTAAGGTTGCTGCAACAACTGCAAACACAATAGCATCAACCCATTCTCTTCCTTTAGATTTTTTCTTCTTTTTAGAATTATCTCTTTTTTTCCAGAATTTAAAATTCATTTTTATAATTTATTATGGCAATGTACACCATTTATTTAAAATTAAATACGTCTTCCACAGAATAGAATCCTTGTTTGTTTTCTAACCATTCTGCAGCTACAACAGCTCCCAATGCAAAACCGGCACGATTATGCGCTGTATGTTGAAAGGTTATTTCATCAACCTCAGAACTGTAAATAACGGTATGTGTTCCCGGCACTTCATCTATTCTTAAACTTTGAATAAGTAGTTCATTTGGTTTTACTACATTTTGAGGAATTTCATCTTCCAAGTGGTTTACCCATTCGTTTTTTCTTTCTATCTCCTCAATAATACCTTCTGCAATCGTAATTGCAGTTCCACTTGGCGAATCTAATTTTTGAGTATGATGAATTTCTTCAATTTGAACATCATAAACTGGATAATTATTCATCAGCTTAGCTAGATACTTATTTGCTGCAAAGAACAAATTTACCCCTACACTAAAATTAGACCCGTAAAGCAGCGAATTGTTACTCGCCATAACCTTATCTTTTACCTCTTGCAACTGACTATACCAACCTGTTGTACCCACTACTACAGGCACATTAGCATTTAAACAAACATCTATATGTTTTAAAACAGCATCTGGCGCTGAGAAATCAATCGCCATATCAGCATCTTTCAACATCGTTTCATCTAACTCAAATACCTCTCCTGCTCCGATTTTTAAGACAATAGAATGCCCTCTTTGGGTAGCAAATTTTTCTATCATTTGTCCCATTTTACCGTAACCTAATAATGCTATCTTCATAGTTTTAATGTTAATTTTAGGGCTGGTGTGAATTGTTGTGCAAAGTAATATTCTTGAATAACAACAGCTGGTGATATTTTTACCGATAAATTATCACCAACATCAAAATATTTTAATCGTGCAGACACATAAGCATCAATAATATTGATGGCATAAACACCAACATACGAAAATATAATAATTTCCCTATTTCTACGGTACACATCTTTGGCCGTAATTAAACTTGGTGTAGGATAAGATGCATACGGACTATTAGGATTTGGAACGTTATTGTTCTGCTGTCTGTATTTTAATTCATCTAAGAACAGATTATACTTTTTTGTATTATCTGCATAAGATATTGCCAAAGCTGCTGTACCTCCATAAATTAATCCAACTTTACCAATGCTCCATACAGAAACCTTATTGGTTAACTGACCTAATCCTGGTAATATTGCCGATTGAATTGCGGCTCTTTTTGCAGCAATTTTACCCTTATTTACATAAGGTTGAGTCTTTACGGTATCAGTTATTGAAGAATCTTGACGAGAACTCTGTGTAACCTGAGCACTGCTATTTAAAAAAAAGCAAATTAGAACGCCCAGGAAAACAAAAAATTTATTCATTTACCAATCTAAAAGTTCAAGAATTCTATTTAAATCGTCTTCTGATCTGAATGGGATTTCGATGGCCCCTTTACCTTGCTGTCCAATCTTTAAACGTACTTTAGAAGCAAACTTTGACGATAAATCGTCTTGCAATTTTTTAACTTCAAAAGAAGGAGTTTTAGATTGAGTCTTTTTTACAGGAATTTCATGCAAATTTCTAACCAATTCTTCCACTTTCCTTACCGACAACCCTTTATCAATAATTTCCTGATGAATAAAAAGTTGCTTCTCTAAATCATCAACATTAACTAATGCACGAGCATGACCCATAGAAATTTTCTGATCACGAATAGAAGTTTGTATAGAAGCGGGTAATTTTAACAACCTCAGGTAATTGGAAACGGTAGTTCTATTTTTACCCACACGCTCACCCAATTGCTCTTGTTTAATATCGCACTCATCAAGCATACGTTGAAAACTATAGGCTACCTCAATTGCATTCAAATCTTCTCTTTGAATGTTTTCAATTAAAGCCATTTCCAACATCTGCTGATTATCGGCCGTTCTAATATAAGCTGGAATTTGAGTTAAGCCAGCCAACTGTGAAGCTCTAAATCTTCGCTCACCAGAAATTAACTGAAATTTCCCACCATCCATCTTTCTTACAGTAATGGGCTGGATAAGTCCATGAACTTTAATACTGTCGGCCAATTCATTTAAGGCAACTTGGTCAAATTCTGTACGTGGTTGATAAGGATTTATCTCAATGGCACTTATTTCAATTTCCCCAATAGACTGACCGGCTGGCGCCTTAATTTCCTGAGCGGGGATTTCAGATTTAGTAGACTGAACCACATCCGAATCATCTAAAAGCGCACTTAAACCCTTCCCCAACCCTGTTTTACGGTGAAATGATGTCATATTGAAATACTTATATTTGAGCTGAAGTTGCTGCTTCAGATTCTTTTATCAAACCATTTTTTTTAACTATCTCTCTCGCCAGATTTAAATAATTAATAGCCCCTTTACAATTCGCATCGTGCATAATTACCGATACCCCATAACTTGGAGCTTCACTTAATCTGGTATTTCTCTGAATAATTGTTTCAAACACTAAATCCTGGAAATGAGTTTTTACTTCTTCTACCACCTGATTACTTAAACGTAATCTAACGTCATACATGGTTAAAAGGATACCTTCAATTTCTAATTCAGTATTTAAACGGTTCTGAACAATTTTTATGGTATTCAACAATTTCCCTAATCCTTCTAATGCAAAATATTCGCATTGTACAGGGATAATTACTGAGTCGGCAGCAGTTAATGAATTAATTGTAATCAACCCTAACGATGGAGAACAATCTATTATAATGAAATCGTACTGGTCTTTTACTTTTTCCAATACAGTCTTCATTTTATATTCTCTGTTTGCCAAATTAATCATCTCAATTTCCGCACCAACTAAATCTATATGTGCAGGAAGTAAATCTAAATTTGGAGTTTCAGTTTTCTGAATAGCATCTAACGGATCAATGTCATTAATAATGCATTCATAAATACTGTTCTTTATATTTCTTGGATCAAAGCCAATTCCTGAAGTAGAATTAGCCTGTGGATCTGCATCCACCAATAAAGTTTTATACTCTAAAACGGCAAGGCTTGCTGCTAAGTTAATGGATGAAGTAGTTTTCCCCACACCACCTTTTTGATTTGCTAAAGCAATTATTTTACTCATTGATCTCAGGAATATTTATCTATTTGCAAAGATTTTTATAACTTAAAAAGCGTATATTTGTAATCATAAAGGCGCTTTTTACAAAAAGCTAAGATACAAACTAAATGCTGAAAACTTTATCATTCATGAATGCGTTTTGCACATCTTATTAACAAATTTTTATGAATTTAATTATTTCGGCAACAAATAGACCCGACAGTAATAGCCTTAAAATCGCCAAATACTATCAAAACCAACTTAAAATCAAAGGCTTAGACACTTCTATTCTAAGTTTAGAGGAATTACCAGAAAACTTAATTTCTACAGATTTATATGGAAAAAGAAGTGAAGATTTTTTATCCATTCAATCAAAAGTTTCACAAGCAGAAAAGTTCATTTTTATAATTCCTGAATATAATGGAAGCTTCCCAGGTGTATTAAAAACATTTATTGATGCCTGCGATTTTCCTCAAAGTTTTTATGATAAAAAAGCCGCATTAGTTGGCATATCTTCAGGAAAATACGGAAATATTAGAGGAATAGAACACTTCACCGGTATTTGCCATTATATTCATCTTCAGGTAATGAATCTAAAATTACACATTCCCAATATTAGAACAGAGATAAATGAGCAAGGCGATTTGTTTAAAGAAGATACCGTAAAATTTACCCATCAGCAGATGGATAAATTCATTAATTTTTAGTTTCCAAATCTTATCCAAGCATTTCCTTCGTTGCCGAATATAAAAAAGCCGGGATGCAGAATTTCTGCTAAGTCTTCCACAAAACTTACTCTATCCTTTACTTCTTCTAAATTATAAAAATCTAAATTTATTAAGGCTACCCTGTTGTTCTTAACAGCTTGCCATTCTTGATCTATCAAAGCAGGCACTTGCGACATTAATTTATTTAGCCCTGCACCTTCTTCACCATAAATCACATAAACGCCTAGATTTGCCGCATCTACTAACATACCTCCCGCAGCTTCAACATAAGGCAACAATGCGAGATTCGCCTCATTAGACATTCCTACAAATGCAACAGGCATCGATTCAATAAACTTTAATTTATGCTCTACAAGCTCTAAACGCTCGGTAAATACTTCCCTTAATTCCGCGTTATCTACGCCTTGTAATATAGTTTCATGCGACATGCAACAAAGGTAAGTAGAAAAGGGGGAAATTAAACAAGGTAACATGAGTTGATGAAATAAAATCTAAACAATTTAACCAGTTAATTTCAAAAAAAATGCCCCCCAATTTATATTGAGAGGCATCTTTTATTTTATAGGATTTAATTAAATTCCACCCATTCCACCTTGCTGTTGTTCACCAGCTTTTAAGTCGTCATTTTTAATTTTTCCTTTGTTTTCAGCAAATTTTAATTTACCGAATTTATAGCTGAAATTAACACCAAATGATCTGATAGGGAAATAGATATCCATATTCTGAACGAAATTAGTTCCTGAATTTCTATTTACAATGTGTAAATCTCTACCAAATGGATTTAAAACATTGATACCTACGCTACCCATTTTATTCCAAATTTCTTTCTTTAAAGCAGCGCCATAAATTTTAATACCGCCAGACTCACCTTGGAATGTTCTACGTGTAGAGTTTAACACCATAAATGCTTCTGTATTCCAACCTTTTTTCAATATTAATGAAGTACGTCCCATAATGTTATAGTTCAAATGCGTACCAGAACTTTTATTGGTTAATGGATCTTTAACTTCATAACTATTTACACCGATATTGGTAATTAAATTCCAATTCTTAATTGGACTATATGATGCAAAAACGTTCATTCCGTACGACTCGCTTTTCCCTAAGTTTAAGTAGGTGGTTAGTTTTTGAGCTGGAAAATAGTATTGCTCAATAATAGCCTTGGTATTTCTGTAAAATACTGAAGCATTAATCACAGTTCCTTTTATAAATGTTGAATAGCCTAATTCTATATTATCACTGATCTCTGGGGCAAGATTTGGATTACCTTGCAACTGGTTTTGAGGATCTGAATCATTCAAGAATGGGTTTAAGTAAAATAAACTAGGACGTTGCATACGCTTATTATAACTTACCTTTAACATAGTAAAAGGACTAAATGCTCTTGATAATACTACACTTGGAAATAAGTTAAAATAATCGTTTTTGTAACTTACAGAATTTCCTGACAATCCTTTAATATCTGTATACTCAGTACGTAAACCAGCATTTGCCGTAATTTTCTCAGTAATTGGCGCCGTAAATACTACATAAGCAGAGGCTACATTCTGACTATAATCGAAATCTTGGTTGGTATTCTGATATTTACTCATAATATCTCTAAAAATACCTTTTAATCCAGTTTCGAATTTCATTTTTGCTCCAATTGGCAAAACATAATCCGTTTGTACAGTATATTCGTTGTTCTTACCTGTGTTATCGCCAATAGTAGAAAAGGTAGGCACTCCAGGTTGTACTACAGATGAAGTAAATCTATTGGTGTTTCTACCAAAACTAGCTTGACCAGAGATACTAAATTCTTCACCTTGTTTATCGGTCGTTAATCTATAATCAGCACTCCAGTCTAAATTATTAATCGGGGTTTCGTTATCAGTGATACGCGTAAAAGCTGTACTTATTCCGTTTAAAACAGTAGTACTTTGGAATGAACCATCGGTTGACATTAAAAACTTATTCAATCGAACATTCGTAGAAAAATTATGATATTTATTGAAATCATAATCCACACCAACTCCACCATTTAAACCCCATCTATTTGCTCTGTTTAAACCGTTTTGAGTAATATTAGATGTTGTAGTTATATTCTCTAAAATAATTCTAGTGTCTTGAGGAATTGAGTACATTACACCTAAATTACTGGTTACACCCAATCTTCCTTTTTTACCATTTAAACTAAAATTTCCGTTATTTTGACGTGTCCCTGTAGATACAGTTGCACTTCCATTAATTCCTTCAGCAGTTTTCTTTTTGGTGATGATATTTATTATACCACCCGCACCTTCAGAATCGTATTTCGCTGAAGGGCTAGTTATAACTTCAACATTTTTAATCTCATCAGCAGGAATCATTTTTAAAGCATCGGCAACACTATTTGCCATAGTACCAGAAGGTTTACCATTAATTAAAACCCTAACCGCCGAACTACCTCTTAACTGTATATTACCATCGGCATCTACCGTTAACATAGGTACCTTACGCATTACATCAGATGCATCGCCGCCAACATTGGTAATATCTTGTTCTGCATTATAAACCAGTTTATCAATTTTATTCTCTACCAATGGCTTTGTACCAACAAATTCAACACTTTCTATTTTTGTTTCGGTAGATAATAATTCTACATTGCCTAGATTTAAATCTAATTTTGCACCAGTAGTTATTGCAACTATGGTTTTAGATTTATAACCCATAAATCCAACTACCACCCTATATTCTCCAGGCGCTACATTCTGTAAAGTAAATTTACCTTTTTCGTCTGTAACACCTCCATTTATAGATTGGGTTTTGTCTTTAGGATAAAGCGCAACCACAGCATATTCAACAGGTTGTTTGGTTAAGCTATCAATAACCGTAGCCGATATGCGCCCAACAACTGCATTTTGAGCATTCGCCCCAAATATTACCGTGAAAATAAATAATGTAAATAGTAGTAATCTTTTCATATATATTTCTAACAATTTTTTATCTCAGGAAAAATATTTCCCTTCTTTTGAGTTAGAATTTATATATAGAAGTTTGTTACAGCTTAATTGAAATTAATTGCCTCAGGAAATCTAAGATAGAAATCGCTCACTATCACAGACAAACCTAAAATACAAAGCGCAAAATAAATAATCTGACTTAAAAAAGACACTTTAATATGGTCAGGATTTTTTCTGTTTTTTAATTCCGCACTAACGTTTTGGATATTTTTATAGATAATAAAGAAGTAAATAATAGCAGGAATTATAAACAATAATGGGTTTAATTCCAACCGTCTAGTCATGCTCGTTAAAATATAGGCTAAAATGAACAAAACCGGAATATCCGTCTTGCCTTTTTTCTTGGTTTCTAAACTGGTATTTTCGGTTTGACTATCCATTTCGCTTTTTAAGTAAATTATAAAGGGGCCAATTAAGCCCCTCAAAATTTATATTACAATATTTATAATTCTTCCCTTTACAAAAATCACCTTTTTTGGGATTGCTCCTTCTAAATATTTCTGAACATTTTCATCAGCCAAAACTATGGATTCTACTTCTTTAGCATCTAAATTCAGACTTAAATTTAAGTTTAATCGCATTTTCCCATTAATAGAAACAGGATAAGAAAAACTATCTTCAACTAAATATTCTGGATTAAACATTGGGAATTGTGCATAAGATAATTTACCCGCTTCTTCACCTAATAACACCCAAAGTTCTTCACAAATATGTGGCGCGTAAGGAGATAAAATAACCACTAAATCCTTTAGAATCGCTCTCTTATTACATTTTAAATCGGTAAGTTCATTTACCGCAATCATAAAGCTAGAAACAGATGTATTGAATGAAAAACGTTCAATATCATCTTGTACCTTTTTAATGATTTTATGTAATGCTTTTAATTCTGCTTTAGTAGGTTCATGGTTACTTACCACAAAATTAAATTCATTATCGTGGAATAATTTCCAAAACTTACGTAAGAATTTAAAAACACCTTCAATACCATTGGTATTCCATGGCTTACTTTGCTCTAATGGTCCTAAGAACATTTCATACATACGCAAAGTATCTGCTCCATAACGTTCGATTAAATCATCCGGATTAACAACGTTATATTTAGATTTAGACATCTTCTCTACTTCTACCCCACAAATGTATTTCCCGTCTTCTAAAATAAATTCGGCTGTCTTAAATTCTTCTCTCCAATTACGGAACTGTTGGATATTTAATTGATCGTTAACCACCATATTAACATCAACATGAATAGCAGTACAATTGTACTGAGCCTTTAAGCCATGTGAGACATAAGTATTGGTTGGTTTTCCATTTGCATCAGCAACACGGTACACAAAATTACTTCGACCTTGAATCATCCCTTGGTTGATTAGCTTTTTAAATGGCTCTTCTTCCTGGGTATATCCTAAATCTTTTAAAAACTTGTTCCAAAATCTGCTGTACAATAAGTGACCTGTAGCATGCTCAGAACCACCAATATATAAATCTACATTCTTCCAATAATCAATCGCCTCCTTAGAAGCAAATGCTTGATTATTATCTGCATCCATATATCTAAACCAATACCAGCTACTTCCTGCCCAACCTGGCATGGTAGACAGCTCATAACTATATTTATTGGCACTATAACTCCAGTCTTTTGCTCTTGCTAAAGGAGGCTCGCCTGTTTCAGTTGGCAAATATTTATCAACTTCTGGCAATAATAAAGGTAACTCCTCTTCATCAATTAAATAAGGTAAGCCATCGTTAAAGTACACTGGGATTGGTTCTCCCCAGTATCTTTGTCGTCCAAAAATAGCATCGCGCATTCTAAAATTAACCTTAGCTTTACCAACATTATTTTCTTCAATCCATTGATTTAGTGTAGCTACAGCTGCACTGTAATCCATACCATTAATAATCCCTGAATTTATATATTTTCCTTCCTTTGTAGGATCTGCTTGAATATTTAAATCTACCTGTGCATCGGAAATTTGCTGAATAGGTAAATTAAATTTTGTTGCAAAAAGCCAATCGCGCTGATCTCCACTTGGAACGCCCATTACGGCACCCGTACCATATCCCGCCAATACATAATCAGCAATCCAAATAGGAACTAATTCCCCATTTAATGGGTTTATTGCGTAACTACCTGTAAATGCTCCGCTGGTAGATTTGGTATCTGCCATACGGTCTAATTCAGACTTTTTCTTTGTTTGCTCAATATAATTTTCTACATCAGCTTTCTGTGCAGGCGTAGTAATTTTTGAAACCAGTTCGTGTTCAGGCGCAAGTACTAAGAAAGACACACCATAAATGGTATCAATTCGTGTAGTAAAAACTTCAATTTGCTGACTTGATAATTCTGAACTTAATGCATCATTTTCATTTAATTTGAAACGTACCGATGCTCCTACACTTTTTCCAATCCAGTTTTTCTGCATCTCCTTTACAGGATCAGGCCAATCAACCGTATCTAACCCTTGCAATAATCTATCAGCATATGCTGTGATTCTCATACTCCATTGCATCATTTTCTTTTGCTCAACGGGATGACCGCCACGCTCAGAAAACCCATCTTTAACTTCATCATTGGCAAGAACAGTACCCAATGCAGCACACCAGTTTACTGTACTTTCCTTTAAATAAGTTAGTCTATATTTTAATAAAATCTCCTGCTTTTGTGTTTCAGAATAATTAGCCCAATCTGAAGGTTGAAAATCTATGGTATCATCATCACTAACTGCATTTACATTTAAAGTACCTGAGGTTGAGAACTTTTCAATTAAGGTAGAAATAGGTTCTGCTTTATCAGCATCAATGTTGTACCATGAATTAAATAATTGCATGAATATCCATTGCGTCCATTTATAATACCCTGCATCACTTGTTCTCACTTCCCTATCCCAATCAAATGAGAAACCTATTCTATCTAATTGCTTACGATAAGTATTAATATTGGATTCGGTTGTAATAGCGGGATGTTGACCTGTTTGTATGGCATATTGTTCGGCAGGTAAACCGAAAGAATCGTAGCCCATAGGGTGTAAAACATTAAATCCCTTTAGTCTTTTATATCTTGCAAAAATATCTGACGCAATATACCCCAGCGGGTGACCTACGTGTAATCCTGCTCCCGAAGGATAAGGAAACATATCTAACACATAATACTTTGGCTTTTCTGATGTAGTATTTGTTTTAAAGGTTTTATTACTGGCCCAAAACTTTTGCCAACGCTCCTCAATATCTTTAAACTGATAATCCATTTTGTTTCTTGTGAAATGGCGAATTTAAACAAAAATGAGAGAATTTTTATGATCAATTTTCGCTAAACTCAATATACTATTGCATTCTTATCTAGCGTTATAGACAAAACAAAAACAAGTTTGCTAGAATAATTTCTTGTAATAATTTTAATCTTGTTTTAATAATACCTGTTTATCATATGCTTTACTATTGTGAGTTAATTCATTAATCCTTAATTTCGCAATGACAGATAACTTGTTTTATGGAAGAATTTGAAGATAGCGCTGCGGCCAAAAAAACCAAGACCATTTACATCTCAACAATATTTAGCATCACTCTAGTTCTATTGATGTTAGGGTTGTTAGGGTTAATTCTTGTTCACGCAAAAAATTTAAGCAACTATGTAAAAGAGAATATTGTCTTAAATATTATTGTTGATGAAGGCGCTAACGAAGCAGATATTCTTGCGTTTCAAAAAACTTTGAACGCCAATGCGATGGTAAAACAAACGCAATACATTAATAAAGAACAAGCTGCTCATAATTTAGCAAAAGATTTAGGTGAAGATTTTGTAAACTTCCTAGGTTATAATCCTCTATTAAGTACTGTTGATGTTTACTTAAAAGCAGAATATGCAAACAATGCTGGAGTAGATTCTTTAAAGAAAACCATTGAAACCAACCCGCTTGTTAAAGAAGTTATTTACCAACGATCATTAATTGATATGGTGAATAAAAACATAAATACCATTGGCTTAATTATATTAGCCTTTGCTGTTATCCTAACCATAATATCTGTTGCATTAATAAATAACACCATTAGACTGGCTATTTATTCTCAACGATTTTTAATAAAAAGTATGCAATTGGTTGGTGCAACTAAAAACTTCATTAGGAAACCATTTTTATTGTATGCTGGATTGCATGGCTTAATCGCTGCATTTATTGCAATTATAATTTTATTGATTACATTATATTTCGCTCAACAAGAAATTGAGGAAATTAAAATTCTACAAAGCTATTCTGAGTTCGGAATAGTACTTATTGCCATGATAGCAATAGGAATAATTATTACCTGCTTAAGCACTTACTTTGCGGTAAGCAAATATTTAAGATTAAAAAGTTACAATTTATATAGATAATGGTAAAAAAGAATCCAACCGACAATTCAAAATCGCCTATGGCGTTTACACGCAAAAATTATCAATTATTATTGATCAGCATGGCCATTGTGGTTGTAGGCTTTTTATTGATGATTGGGGACGAGAATATTTATGATATTCGTAAAACCTTAATAGCTCCAGTAACGGTATTAGCCGGTTTCGCTTTTGGAATTTACGCAATTTTAAAAAAATAAATTTTCGCACAAATTCTAACCAAGTAAAATGGATTATTTTCAGGCATTTATTCTTGCCATAATTGAAGGTATAACAGAATTTCTTCCTGTTTCAAGTACCGGTCACATGATAATTGCTTCGTCGTTTATGGGTATCCAGGCAGACCCATTTGTGAAGCTTTTTACTATTGTTATTCAACTTGGAGCAATTTTATCTGTTGTGGTACTCTATTTCAAAAGATTCTTTAAATCGTTTGATTTCTACCTTAAACTTTTTGTCGCATTTTTACCTGCAGCCTGCCTAGGTATATTATTAAGCGATTTAATAGACACGATGCTAGAAAGTGCTTTAACCGTGGCAATATCGTTAGTTATTGGTGGTGTTATTTTATTGTTTGTAGATAAATGGTTTAACAAAGGAACACTAAAAGATGAATCTGAAGTTAGCTATGTAACTGCATTAAAAATTGGCTTTTTCCAATGTTTAGCTATGATTCCTGGAGTAAGTAGAAGCGGTGCAAGTATTGTTGGTGGTATGGGCTTAAATTTAACCCGTAAAGCTGCAGCAGAGTTTTCTTTTTTCCTAGCTGTACCTACAATGTTGGCTGCTACATCGAAAAAATTATTAGACTTTTATCAAGAAGGACATATCATTACCAGCGACCAATTAAAGGTGCTGGCTTTTGGCAATATAATTGCCTTTATTGTTGCCATGCTTGCCATAAAATCGTTCATTGGATTTTTAAATAAGTATGGTTTTAAAATGTTTGGCTGGTATAGAATTGTAGTGGGATTAATTCTTATTATCTTAATTCTATCGGGCAAAACACTCGAAATATTATAAAAATATTGAATACTGAACCTAAAAATGAGCATAGTTTAGAAAATAAATTAGCTCAATTAAATTTTGTAGAAGGTGCATTATTATTAATTAATAAACCTTATAAGTGGACTTCTTTTGATGTGGTTGGAAAACTGCGAAATGCCTTTAAACCATTAAAATTAAAAGTTGGACATGCTGGAACTTTAGATCCTCTAGCAAAAGGCTTATTAATAATTTGTACGGGCAAAATGACCAAACAAATAGATTCTTTTCAAGCACAAGAAAAAGAATATACTGGGACATTAATTCTGGGTGCTACAACGCCTTCATTTGACATGGAAACAGAAGTTGATGCTAGTTTCCCGATTGAAAATATAACAGAAAAAGACATTTTAAAAGCCGCGTCAGAATTAACCGGAGATATTACTCAATTTCCTCCTGCACACTCTGCAGTGAAAGTTAATGGCGAAAGGCTGTATGTTAAAGCAAGACTTGGTGAAGAAGTTGAATTAAAACCACGTTATGTTTCTGTACCTGAATTTGAAATCACAAGAATTGAACTTCCTGAAGTTGACTTTAGAATAGTTTGTAGTAAAGGAACATATATCCGTTCGTTGGTTTCTGATCTAGGCAAGAAATTAAATAATGGTGCCTACCTATCTTCGCTTACAAGAACTAGAAGTGGCGACTTTCATTTAAAAGATGCCTACGAAATAATGGAACTTGTTAATTATATTAGAGCTAATCAACCTCATAGACCAGAATCTATTTAAGTTACAGTGAATATCTACCATAACATATCTGAATTTAATAAAATAGAACATGCTGTTGTTACTATTGGGACATTTGACGGGGTTCATTTTGGCCATCAAAAAATAATACAAACCGTAGTAGAACGTGCTAAATTGGCAAATGCCGAAAGTGTAATCCTAACCTTTTTTCCTCACCCGAGGATGATTATAGATCCTGAAAATGCGGCTTTAAAAATGATTAACACGATCGATGAAAAAGCTCAAATTTTAGAAAAATTAGGTGTAGATCACCTCATAATTACCCCTTTTACCAGAGATTTTTCTAACCTAAGTCCAGATCAATACATCAAACAAATATTGGTTGATACCATTGGAACAAAGGAATTAATAATTGGTTACGACCATAGATTTGGTAAAGACAGAAAGGGCGGATTAAAAGAACTAATAGATGGCGGAGAAATTTATGGCTTCAAAGTTCAGGAAATTGCAGAACAAGATATTGATGATGTTGCCGTAAGTTCTACCAAAATTAGAACAGCACTTTTAAATGGAGATGTAAAGCTAGCTTCGCATTATTTAGGCTATAATTTTTCTTTAACAGGAAGTGTAATTAAAGGCGATAAAATTGGAAGAACAATTGGATTCCCAACAGCCAATTTATTTGTTGAAGAAAGTTATAAGCTTATTCCAGCAGATGGAATTTATGCCGTTTCTTTACATTTAAGCAAGGAAGACAATTTAGATTCTATTTCCCAAACCTATATCGGAATGGCCTATATTGGACAAAGACCAACCATAAATGGGATGACTAGAAATATTGAAGTAAATATTTTTGATTTTAACCAAGAGGTTTACGGGCAACGCTTAACTATGGAATTTCATGAGTTTTTAAGAGCCGATTATAAATTCCCTAGTCTAGAAACTATGACCGAACAGTTAAAGTTAGATAAGGAAAACACCATAAGTTATTTTAAGAACAATCCATTAAGCCTTTAAAAAAAGCCCTTGATATAGGTTAATTTTTTAGATTTCCGAGTTCAAAAACCGCCTCGATTCTATTAATATTTAGTTTTTTTTCGTATATTTACCTATATGAATAAGCTGATTAATCTATTATCAAGATTACTATCTTTAATATCTTCAGCCCAATCGCGAATAGTATTTTTTCTTTCGCAACCCATTTTTCGTGTCCCATATTTTAATAATTGGACAACCCATTTAAATTTACATTTACCTTCCAACAGCTTAAAACCTTTGAGCTATGGAAAAACACTTCAAAAGTTACTTTTTACAGATCATTTTTTTAGATGAATAATGCCTTTTAAAAAACCAAGCATTACTATATCTTTAATTAATTCTAAAAAATGATTCACTTACCACCTCTTATTGCCGATTTAGGACTTATACTTGCCGCAGCAGCGATATTTACTTTAATTTTTAAAAAAATTAAACAACCTCTTGTATTGGGTTATATTGTAGCTGGTTTATTAGTAGGCCCACACATTGATATTCTACCTACTGTTGTAGATCAAAAAAGCATTACCATTTGGGCAGAAATTGGGGTAATATTTCTTCTGTTTAGTTTAGGACTAGAATTCAGTTTTAAAAAATTAGTTAAAGTAGGTGGCTCATCTTCTATTACTGCATTAGTGGAGATCATCGGTATGAGTATCCTAGGTTTTGCAGCCGGACAACTTATGGGTTGGAAAGTAATGGATAGTATTTTTCTCGGGGCAGTATTATCTGTTTCTTCTACAACCATTATTATCCGAGCATTTGATGAACTCGGTGTAAAACATAAAAAGTTTGCAGGACTGGTTTTTGGAGCCTTAATTGTGGAAGATTTAGCCGCCATATTAATTATGGTAATGCTTACAACCATAGCAGTAAGTCAGCAGTTTGCTGGTTTAGAAATGATTACCTCTATCCTAAAATTAAGCTTCTTTTTAATTCTTTGGTTTTTAGGCGGAATATTTATTATTCCTACATTTTTAAAGCTCACAAAAAAACTAATGAACGAAGAAACCTTATTGGTCGTTTCGTTGGCATTATGTTTAATTATGGTTTTATTGGCTGTAGAAGTTGGTTTTTCTCCTGCATTAGGCGCATTTATTATGGGTTCTATTTTGGCAGAAACTACTCAAGCAGAGAAGATAGAACACCTTACAAAATCAGTTAAAGACTTATTTGGAGTAGTATTCTTTGTTTCTGTAGGTATGCTAATAGATCCTAAAATTATACTCGAATACTGGAAACCAATATTAATTATAACCGGATTAACTATTGTAGGTAAACTCGTAACTACAGGTGGTGGAGCATTACTTTCTGGGCAACCTTTAAAAACTTCGGTTCAAACAGGCTTAAGTTTAACCCAAATTGGAGAGTTTTCGTTCATTATTGCTACACTCGGATTAACTTTAAACGTTACAAGTGGATTTCTATACCCCATAACCGTAGCTGTTTCTGCCATAACAACTTTTACAACGCCTTATCTTATTAAATATTCAGAACCATTTTATGAATTTCTAGTTAAAATTTTACCTAAAAAATGGCTGGATTCCTTAAGCAGGTATAGCTCAAGTACCGAAGGAATTACAAAACTAAGTGATTGGAAAATTTTATTAAAATCTTATATTTTTAATACCATTATTCACTCAGTAATAATAATTGCCATTGTAATTTTAACATCCGAATTCTTACAACCTTTTATATCTGAACATATCGATGGCAAACAAGGACTAATTATTAGTGTTATATTATCATTTTTATTAATGGCGCCATTTCTTTGGGCTTTATCTATCAGAAGAATTCAAAAGACTGCTTATGGTCATCTTTGGCTAAATAAAAAATATACCCGTGGCCCACTCATAGCAATGGAATTATTCAGAGTTTCTTTGGGTATTTTTTATGTTGGATTCTTAATGTACAAGTTTTTTGACACGTGGGTGGCATCAGGAATTGCACTTTTTCTAATAATTGGGGTGATGTTTGTCTTTTCTAGAAGACTTCAATTATTTTATGACAAACTCGAAAAGCGTTTCTTACTTAATTTAAATGCTCGAGAAATTAAAGAAAGTAAACCAGATATTCTTCCATGGGATACCCACTTAACTGAACTTATAGTTTCTCCAGAATCTGAAGTTGTAGGAAAAACTTTGGTTGAATTAATGTTCAGAGAAAAATTCGGAGTAAATATTGTCATGATAGAAAGAGGTAAAAGCATTATACCCACCCCAGGCCGAGAAGTAAGATTATTTCCAAATGATAAATTACTGTTAATTGGTACCGACGACCAATTGGCCTCTGTAAAAGCACTGCTTGAGGTAAATTATACTGAGGAAGAAAGTGAAAATATTTTCCCAGATAAAGATATGAACCTTCAAAAAATTGTGGTTCATGCTGATTCACCTGTCTACGGTAAAAGTATTAGAAATACTGGAATTAGAGAGCAAGCAAAAGCTTTAGTCGTAGGAATAGAACGTGGAGATGAGCGTATTTTAAATCCATCATCCGAATTTGTTTTTGACACTGGTGATGTAATTTGGGTAGTAGGTAATAAAAAGAGGATAAACGAATTAATCCAAATCCCAGTAAAATAAGCCTATTTTATAAAATAGATATAGATTAATTTCCCAATATGATACAAGGCTAATGCAAAAAATAAATAGGCAATAGCCTTGCTTATAATATAACTACTCAACTCAAATTTTTCTTGGATAAATTTCGCAAAATGAGCGAAACCATAAAGCGCTAAACCAGCTCCAATTCCAGAGCCCAAACTAAAGATAATGAGCGATAGATACGTTATCTCTATCCATTCGTGCGTTACTAAATAAGTGCCCACAAACAACCAAAAAGGAATTTGCATCGGATTTACTGCGCCCAAAAATGCCCCATATTTTATACTATCTTTATGACTGGTATCTGGCTTTGGCAATTTCTTTCTACTTCTAAACGTAATGATACCCAGTACGGTAAACATTAAGATCATTAGAAAATCGATGACATTTCCAAATTGAATTTCACTCTCTAACCAGCGTACAAACCGCATGATAGCAAATGTAAACAGTACTTCGACTGTAGAAAAAGCAATTATAAATGCATAAGCCTGCTTTATTCCTTTAGATATGGTGATTTGAACTACAGTTAAGTTTATATTTCCTGGCGGAATATAACCGATTGCATTTAAAACTACTCCAAGAAAAAATGTTAAAACCAACATCCTTTATTAACTTAAATGGGGTTTTAAAAATTGAGAAGTGTACCCTTTTCCCGACTTTGCTAATTCTTCTGGAGTTCCCTCAAATACAATTTCACCTCCTTTATTTCCTCCTTCAGGGCCAATATCAATTACCCAGTCCGCAGATTTAATCATCTCTACATTATGTTCTATTACCAAAATCGTATTTCCTTGCTCAATTAATGTGTTAAATGCCTTCAACAGTTTCAAAATATCGTGAAAATGTAATCCTGTTGTAGGCTCATCAAATATAAATAATGTTTTTTGAGTATGATTTCCCTTTATTAAAAACGAAGCCAATTTTATACGTTGCGCCTCTCCTCCCGATAAGGTATTGCTAGACTGCCCCAAATGCACATAACCTAATCCAACATCCAATAAAGGATTAAGTTTGGCTAAAATTTTAGGTTCATCCTTAAAAAACTCAACAGATTCCTCAATGGTAAGATCTAAAATATCAGAAACATTTTTACCCTTGTAAGTTACATCTAATACCTGTTGCTTAAATCTCTTTCCTTCGCAAGTTTCACATGGCAAAAATATATCCGCCATAAATTGCATTTCAATTTTAACTTCTCCTTCTCCCTGACAAACATCACATCTTCCTCCTTCAACATTAAAAGAAAATGCAGCTGGTTTCAATCCATTTGCTTTTGCAGCAGCTTGAGCAGAAAACAATGCTCTTATATCATCCCAGGCCTTAACATACGTAACAGGATTAGAACGCGACGATCTTCCAATAGGGTTTTGATCTACCATCTCCACCTGACTGACCAAGTCTATATTCCCTAAAATCTCGTCGAATGCTCCAGTTTGCTCGCCACTGTAATTTCCGATCGCTTTTTGCAAAGCAGGATACAATATCTTTTTTACCAAACTGGTTTTTCCTGAACCAGAAACACCGGTAACACAAGTAAATACACCTAAAGGAAACTTTACATCGATATTTTTTAAGTTATTCTCTCTTGCACCCTTAATAAAAATATGATCTTTCCATTTTCGTCTGCTCTGAGGCGTCTCAATTTTTAATCTTCCAGAAAGGTATGCGCCTGTTAAACTCTCTTTAGATTTTAATAAAGCATCAAAGCCGCCACTAAAAACTAATTGTCCACCATGCGTTCCCGCTTCAGGACCTATATCAATTATATAATCTGCCGCACGCATCATCTCCTCCTCATGTTCTACCACCAACACAGAATTCCCGACGTCGCGTAAAGCGGTTAAAACAGAAATTAACTTTTGGGTATCTCGGGGATGCAAACCAATACTCGGTTCGTCTAAAACATAAATAGAACCAACTAAACTACTACCTAAAGAAGTAGCTAAATTTATTCGTTGACTTTCTCCGCCTGATAAAGTATTAGACAACCTATTTAATGTTAGATAACCAAGGCCAACATTATTTAAAAACAAGATTCTATTTCTAATTTCTAACAATAATCTAGATGCAATCTTCTGTTGAGTGGGTGATAATTCCAAATTATCGAAAAAATCTAAACAACTAGATATTGGCATCAAAACAATATCGATTATACTTTTATCGTTTATTTTAACATAAGAAGCATCCTTGCGTAACCTAGATCCTTTACAATCCGGACAAACCGTTTTGCCTCTGTATCTAGATAACATCACGCGATACTGAATTTTATATGTTTGCTGCTCTAGTTCTACAAAAAACTCATCTAAGCCTGTAAAATATTTATTTCCCGTCCACAACAACCTTTGTTCACTTTCAGTAAGATCCTTAAATGGCCTGTGAATTGGGAAATCAAACTTATCAGCTGAGCGCAATAACCTGGTCAAATAATCACGCATTTTTTCACCACGCCATGGAGCAATAGCATTATCGTAAACACTTTTACTCTTATCAGGAATAACTAAATCTTCATCAATACCAATTACATTCCCATAACCTTCGCAACGCTTGCAAGCCCCGTATGGATTGTTAAAACTGAAAAAATTAGGCGTTGGCTCTTCATATCTTACCCCATCCGATTCAAACCTATCGCAGAAGTGAAAAGTAGAATCTTCCACATCAATATATAAATCGCCCTTACCTTCAAAAAATGCAAGTTGTACAGAATCTGCCAGCCTACTCAACGTTTCTTCATCGTCCGAAAAAACTATTCTATCTATCAAAATCTGCACTAAATTGTGCTCATTTAGCTCAAAATCTTTAAAATCCTTGTCTTCTAAAATATCTTCAATTTTAAAAATTTGATTATTATATTTTACTCGGATAAAGCCCTTTTGCAATAAAACAGCCAGTTCTTCCTTAATGGTTCTATTGTTATGAGGGAAAAGCGGACAATAAATTGTAGAAGTAACTCCATCACCCTTACTTTTCACAAAATCTACCACATTAGAAACTGTATCTTTTTTTACAACTTGATTGGTATCTGGCGTATAAGTAACCCCAATCCTAGCAAATAAAAGTTTTAAATAATCATAAATCTCGGTCGAAGTACCCACTGTAGAACGTGGGTTGGAGGTTATTACCTTTTGCTCTATTGCAATGGCAGGAGCTATTCCTTTTATATAATCTACATCTGGCTTATTCATACGCCCCATAAATTGGCGGGCATATGCCGATAAACTTTCTACATATCTACGCTGGCCTTCTGCGTATAATGTATCAAATGCCAGCGATGATTTTCCAGAACCCGACATTCCTGTTATTACTACCAATTTATTTTTGGGAATAGAAACATCAATATTTTTTAAATTATGGACTCTGGCCCCTTTAATCAATATATTTTTATGTGGATCTTGATCGGAAATTTTATTCATCTAAAACCTGGCTAAATTCTACGCTAAATTAAGCTGTTAAGTTGATAATAAGTTTTTTTTTGTGTCAGAATATTAAAAATTTAAAATATTTAACATTTAATAAGTTGGATATATACTTTAAAAATCTTTAATTTGGTTTTAATACACACAATAATTCAAACCAATTTTATAAAAGACAGGAGATTAGCTATCGATAGAAACTTTTACTAATTATTTTTCTAATCAAAAAATTTAGTATAGGAATTCCTATGAAACTAACCGCTATTAACGATCAAGAATTGGTAATTAATTACCTCAATGGGAATGAATTTGCCCTTGAAGAATTACTAAAACGACATAAATCTAGAATCTATACCTCTATTTATTTATTGGTAAAAGACACTTACCTGGCCGAAGATATTTTTCAGGAAGCCTTTATAAAGGTTATAAGAACACTAAAATCTGGCAGATATAACGAAGAAGGTAAATTTTTACCTTGGGTATTACGTATCGCTCATAATTTAGTTATAGACCATTTTAGAAAGGAAAAAAGAAATCCTATTATTACCGGTTCTGATGGGACAGATATCCTTAACTACATCCAACTACACGAAGAAAGTATTGAAGATCAATTGTTAAGAACTCAACAAAATAACGAGTTAAGGGCTTTAATACATCTTTTACCTGATGATCAGAAAGAAGTTTTAATTATGCGCCATTATGGCGATTTAAGCTTTAAAGACATTGCAGATATTACAGGCGTAAGCATAAATACCGCATTGGGAAGAATGAGATATGCTTTAACTAACCTAAGAAAGATGATGAAAATAAAAGAATCTAACAACATGATTAAGAAATAATTAAGCGACAGGTACTTTTATTTTACAGAATTTTATTTTTTTACAGAATAATAAAATAAATGAATTAAATGTTCGTTTTATTCTAACATTAATAAGTAAAATAAAAGGCTTATGATAAAAACCTCTACAAACAATTTATTAATCGAACAAGAAGAAACTTTGGACCCAGACCCAATTCAGGATCAATTATTTTTCGAGTCGATTAAAAAACCATTAAACCGACTTATGCGAAATCCATCTGATGAAACCATCGAGAAAATATTGGATTTTAGTAAAAAATCGGACTAAAATTTGAAGAAGCTTTTACAAAATGTAAAGGCTTCTTTTGCTTTTAAAACCTATCTTTAGGGATGCGAAAAAAAGACCGATTTTCCTTTTTTGTAGAACATTTCTCAAAGACACAACCATTTGCTGAAACCGAATTACATTACAATAATCCTTTTGAATTATTAATCGCAGTAATTTTATCTGCACAATGTACAGACAAGCGTATAAATCAAGTAACACCCGCTTTATTTCAAAGATTTCCTACACCAGAAAGTTTAGCAGAAGTTAGTTCAGATATAGTATTCGATTATATAAGAACAGTAAGCTATCCAAATAATAAGGCAAAACATTTGGTTGGTATGGCAAATATGCTGGTCAATAACTTTAACAGTAAAGTACCTGAACAAATAAACGACTTACAAAAACTACCTGGAGTAGGTAGAAAAACAGCTAATGTAATTGCCTCAGTAGTATATAACGCTCCTGCTATGGCTGTAGATACACATGTATTTAGAGTAAGTAGAAGGATTGGATTAAGTGATGGTAAAACACCATTAGCTGTAGAAAAAGATCTGGTTAAATACATACCCGAACATTATGTACATGTAGCTCATCATTGGTTAATTTTGCATGGGCGATATGTTTGCGTTGCCCGTTCTCCAAAATGTGATATTTGCCATTTAACTAGTATTTGTAAGTTTTACAACAAGCTTCAATTGACAAAAACTAAATCAATTAGTAATAAAAAATAAAAACACTTGTATAATTAAAAACATATTGTATATTTGCTAAAAATATTAGTATATTATTTAGCCGATCATAAAAAATTATTTAGCATATGAATCCAAACGTAGAGAAATTAAAAGCACTTCAGTTAACATTAGATAAACTAGAAAAATCGTATGGTAAAGGTACCATTATGAAACTAGGTGATAATGCAGTTGAAAAGATTGAAGCCATATCAACAGGTTCAATTAGTTTAGATATTGCATTAGGTATTGGTGGGGTTCCAAAGGGAAGAATTATTGAAATCTACGGACCAGAATCGTCTGGTAAAACTACTTTAGCAACGCATATCATAGCAGAAGCACAAAAAGCAGGTGGCATGGCTGCAATTATAGATGCTGAGCATGCTTTCGATAAATTTTATGCTAAAAAATTAGGTGTAGATACAGATAATCTATTAATTTCTCAACCTGATAATGGAGAACAAGCTTTAGAAATTGCTGATAATTTAATTCGTTCTGGCGCGATAGATGTAATTGTGATCGACTCAGTAGCTGCTTTAGTACCAAAAGCTGAGATTGAAGGAGAAATGGGCGATAGCAGAATGGGGCTTCAAGCAAGATTAATGAGCCAGGCGCTAAGAAAATTAACAGGTACAATTGCTAAAACAGGATGTTGCTGTATTTTCATTAACCAATTGAGAGAGAAAATTGGAGTGATGTTTGGAAATCCAGAAACTACAACTGGTGGAAATGCTTTAAAATTCTATGCTTCTGTTCGTTTAGATATTCGTAGAACATCGCAAATTAAGGATACAGATGAAGTTTCAGGAAACAGAGTTAAAGTTAAAATCGTAAAAAATAAAGTTGCCCCTCCTTTTAGAATTGCTGAATTTGATATTATGTTTGGCGAAGGAATTTCTAAGAACGGTGAAATTATAGATTTGGGAGTTGACTTTAATATCATTAAAAAAGCTGGCTCTTGGTTCTCTTACGGAGATACTAAATTAGGTCAAGGTAGAGATGCGGTAAAACAATTGTTAACTGATAATCCAGAATTAGCAGATGAAATAGAAGCAAAAATACGAGCTGAAGTTACCGGCGAGAAATTAGAAGAGTTAACGAGCGGAGAATAATCGTTATAACTTATTTTATATAAAAATGCCCCTAAGTTGTTAAATCAAATTAGGGGCATTTCATTTATTATTTTTTATCCTTTTGATGCAAATTTTCTGGTAATCTAAAATTACTATCGTACTTAATAATCACAAAAGAAGCAGCAATTATTCCCAAGGCTAGTAAAATTAATCCAAAATAAGATCTCTTCCTATCTTGTTTTACTACCCAAATTAAAAAAGCAACCAATGGAATAACCATTAATCCCATAAAAACATAACTCATTGTTCCCATAAAAAATCTACATTAAAATTCCATTCTTGCTGCAGGTGTAATAGTTTGATCTACAAAATCCCCTGCAAGATACTTATAATAACCAGTTATAGCAACCATAGCCGCATTGTCAGTACAATGCTCAAAAGCCGGAATATATACTTCCCAACCTTCTACTGCAGCCATAGAATTTAATCCATCTCGTAAACCAGAATTTGCAGAAACGCCACCTGCAATTGCGATTTCTTTAATATTATACTGATCAGCTGCCTTCTTTAGTTTATTTAAAAGGATATTCACGATATTATGTTGAACTGATGCACATAAATCATTTAAATTCTCCGTGATAAAATTCGGATTTTTAGCAATTTCTGATTTCAAAAAATATAAAATTGAAGTCTTAAACCCTGAAAAACTAAAATTTAACCCATCAATTTTTGGAACAGCAAATTTAAATTTTAGTAGATCCCCTTCTTTGGCAAATTTATCTATCATAGGCCCGCCTGGATAAGGTAAATCCAAAATTTTCGCTGTTTTATCAAATGCCTCACCCGCAGCATCATCTATGGTCTCGCCAATTATTTCCATACTATTGAAATCCTTTACCAAAACCAATTGCGTATGTCCACCCGAAACAGTTAAACATATAAAAGGAAAAGTAGGATTCTTTTCACCAATAAAGTGGGCTAAAATATGCGCATGCATGTGATTTACAGCTATCAATGGCAAATCTTGAGCCAAGGCAAATGCCTTTGCAAATGAAACACCAACTAATAAAGAGCCTAATAATCCAGGACCTCTAGTAAATGCTACTGCATCAATGTCTTTTTTATTAACTTTGGAATCAGATAATGCCTGTTCAACAGCCGGAACAATATTTTGTTGATGAACTCTGGAAGCTAATTCCGGAATTACACCACCATAATTTTGATGAATTGTTTGATTTGCAATTACATTGGCAGTAATTTTGCCGTTATTACAAATAGAAACAGAGGTTTCATCACAGGATGATTCAATTGCGAGGATAATACTCATAGTAAATTAAAGATACAAAATTATTAAAAAACTATTTAAAATATTCATTTGGGCGGTATTAACTGTGATTCTAGTATTCACAGTTATAATATTTTCATTACAGTTTAAATCTGTACAAACTTACGCTGCAAAAAAAGCTGCCGCATACCTTTCCAAAGAATTAAACACCACGATATCTATAAAAAGTCTTTACATAAAACCTTTCAAATCTATAGTATTAGAAGATTTGTTGGTACTTGATCTTGACAAAGATACACTATTAAATACCCCTAAGTTTCTTGTCGACATAAATCAATTCTCTCTTAAAAAAAGAATTCTTGATGTAAATACCGTACAAATAAATAATGGCAATATTTATCTGAAGACAAATAAAGACAATACCAGCAACTTAGATTTTATTATCAATTATTTTGATTCTGGTAGTCCTAAAAAACCCAAAAAAACAAAAGAACCTTTTAAAATTGAATTTGATAGGGTTATTTTAAATAATTTAAATTTTAAATACAAAAACTTCAAATTTCCAGATACCATAATGTCTGGCATAAACTTCGAAGATGTAGAACTAACTAATCTAAATGGAATTTTTGAAGGATTAGACACCAAAGATCATCTGGTAAAAACTCAAATCAAAAATTTAAGTTTCAGAGAAAAAAGTGGATTTATTTTAAGAAATCTTACTGCCGCTACAACCATAGATTCGAATGCAATAGAATTAAAAAACCTTACACTTGAAACCAATAAAAGTAAACTTGGTGATTATGTGAAGCTGAGTTTTAAATCATTTAAAGATTTTAAGGATTACATACATAAAGTTAGAATGAAGGTTAATTTTAAATCTTCATATTTAGCTTCTTCAGATATTGCATTCTTTGCATCAGATTTATCTAAAATGAAACTAGATATTGATATAGATGGTGCAGTTTCTGGAACTGTAGATGATATTAAGGCCCGAAAAATCTCCATTAAAGCTGGAAAAGCAACCTATATTAAAGGAGATCTTGCCTTAAAAGGTTTACCTGTTATCAGTGAAACTTTCATTGATATGAAAATTGAAATGGCAGGAACCAACAAACAAGATTTAGATGAAATTTTGGGAAATACAACTGGCAGCAATATTAAAGTTATACCTGATATCGTTTCTAAATTTGGTGATGTAAACTTTAACGGTAATTTCACTGGTTTTCAAAACGATTTTGTTGCATTTGGTGAATTTAAAACCAAGTTAGGTCGTTTGGTTTCCGATGTTAACATGAAAATTGATAAGAATGGCGTTCCTTCTTATACCGGAAATGTTAAAACTTTTGATTTTGATATCGGCTCATTGATAGACGAACCATTATTGAATAGAATTACATCTACACTAAATATAAAAGGCAGAGGAATAGAACTTAATTCATTATATGAGTCTTTAGAAGGTAATGTTAATTATTTAGACTTTAACGGATATAGATATACAAATGTTAAAGTCGACGGCATATTTGAAAAGAAAAATTTCAATGGAAATTTAGACATCAATGATCCAAATGTCAAATTAAACTTTACAGGTGGCGTTAATTTAAATCCCGAATTACCTGTTTTTAACTTCAAGGCTAATGTTAGAGGAGCTAAACTTAAAACCCTGCAAGTTTATAAAGATTCTTTAATGGTTGATGCCGATCTAAGTGCCAACTTCTCAGGAAAAAACTTAAATAATATTCAGGGAGATTTTTTATTATCCAAAGTTAAACTTACCAATTTAAGAGGAAGTTATACGGTAGATAGCGTACAGTTAAAAGCTACTGGAATCGGAATTGATCGTAACCTAAATATAAAATCAGATATTTTAGATGCGAGTATAACCGGACAATACGATTTAAATACTATTGCTAATTATTATCAAGCCATAGCTAAAACTTATGTACCTTCTATTAAGGTTAAAAATGCCCAACACAATACCCAAATTTTCCAATTCAACCTTAGGGTTAAAAAGTTTGAGCCCATTGCAGAGCTCATAGATCCATCATTATCTATACCAGAACAAGCTTTACTGATAGGCAATTTCGACTCCAGAAATAATACAGCCACCCTAAACGGTTTTATTAAAAAGTTGAAATACGACAATATTACAGCAAACGATATAATTATTGACGAAAGTACTACACCTACGGAACTACAAGCCGTTATTACATCAGGTCAAATTTTGCTCAATGACAGCTTGTTTTTAAAAGACCTCAACATTTCCAATATAATACGGAATGATAGCTTAGCACTCAACGTTAAACTTTCAAATATTGATGAAAACAATCAATTAGACTTAAACGGATTGGTGGAGTTTGGCGACATCTATAAAATTAGTATTCTCCCTTCTATTGTAAAAATTAATAGCGAAGAATGGAAAATACAAGACAAAGTCCAGATTAATTTTAATGAAGGAAAAACCGAAATTAATAATTTCGAACTAAGTAATGGGCCTCAAATGCTCACCCTTAATGGAATTTTATCGGCCGATAAATCCGATTTATTAAAAGTTGGATTTAAAAATTTCAATTTACTAACCGCTAACCCATTTACGCGAAATTTTGGGGTAATATTGGCTGGTAACCTCAACGGAAATACTTCTATTTATGGAGTATTTAAATCGCCCAAAATAAGTGACAATATCACAATAGATTCATTAGTTTTAAACAATAATCTCATTGGAAATTTAAGAGATACCTCTTCTTACAATGGAGAATTAAAACATATTAATATCTATACCAAAGTAGAAAACTTTGGAAAGGAATCATTAAGCGCAACGGGTTTAGTTGATTTAGCTACAAAACAGCTTGATGTGGATATTGATTTAGACCGAAGTAAACTTGCTATTATTGAACCCTTCTTAAATAACTTGGTATCTAATTTAAAAGGTGAATTAAGTGCTGATTTAAAGGTTACAGGCCCGTTCGAAAAACCAGATATTGATGGTAGTATATCATTCGACAAAGGTCAGCTCACCGTTAATTACTTAAAAACACCTATTACCTTAAATGATAAATTAAGTGTAGAAAACAGTATAATTAAATTAGATGGTGTAAGACTAGTAGACCCTGATGGTCATTATGCAATTGCTAATGGATTAGTTGATTTAAACAATATAAACGACCCCTATATTGATGCAGAGCTTGAAGCTGATAATTTTATGGCTTTAAACACAACATCTAGAGATAACTCTATTTATTTTGGAAAAGCGTACGCTACGGGAAGATTTACATTTCGCGGACCAACCAGCGCAATGGATATAGACATCAATGCCAAAACTGAAAAAGGAACCGTATTTAACCTTCCATTAAATAGCTCTGAAACTGTTTCAGAAAAAGACTTTATCAGATTTGTAAGTAAAGATTCCCTTCAGAATGTTAAAAAGCAGACTTTTGAAGGGTTGACCCTAAATTTCAAATTATTAATTGATCCAAATACCACCGCAAACATTTATACAGTAATCGGAAATTTGAGCGGAAGAGGTAATGCAGAATTAGAACTAAACATTAATAGTTTAGGTGATTTTGAAATGAAAGGAGATTATATAATTGAAAGCGGAAACTTTGATTTTACAGCGCAAGAAGTAATAAACAAACGATTTACTATTCGTCAAGGTGGAACCATCCGCTGGACGGGCGACCCAACTGGTGCACAAATAAATTTAAAGGCTATTTATGCTTTAAGAGCAAATCTCACCGATTTATATACAGCTGCCAACAGAGAAGCTACAACAAATGCCAATGCATCACTTTTAACAGAAGTTGAAATGGGCTTATCGGGTTCACTATTACAACCCGACATAAAACTAGACATTTTCTTCCCTGCCAACCCCGCTGTAAAGGAAGAATTTCAAGTTTATTTTAGCGACCAACAAAACAGAGAAGTCCAGGCTGTAAGTTTAATTGTTAGAAGAAGTTTTGCTCCTGGAACAGGGAAAGAAGCTATTGGTAAACAATTAACTTCAGGAATAGAAAATACTGCGCAAGAATTGTTTTTTAATCAATTTAACAATATCCTATCTTCACTAAACTTAAACTTCGTTGATATTAATGTACGCTCATTTAGTGAGGCCAATGCTACTTTTAACTTCTTTAACGATAGGATTGTAATTAATGCAGGTATTGTTGACAACAGAACAACTAATAGTTTCACGCCACTTGATTTAAACAGTAAAGCAATTGGTAGAGAAGTAGAGATTTTAGGTTTAATTAAGAAAGATGGTACCTTAGTTGGCAAACTTGCCAATAAGCCGCCTACCCAACAGAATATATTTGCTAATCCCGGAATAGATCAAAATGCGAATGTTACTTCATTCGGAATAATTTACACCCAACAGTTTGATAATTTCAAGGAGTTCCTGGATAAAATATCGGGCAAGTATAAAAAAGATCAGCGAAGAAAATTAACGGATCCCATAGTTCCGAGGTTAGTACCAACAATTTCTCCAACAGAGCTTAAAAAACAAAAACCGAAATAAATTTCGGTTTTTGTAATCATTTTATCCTTTCATAATCTGGTGTCCCATTTTATCTCGCTTTGTTTTAAGATAAAATTCGTTGTGTTGATTACTTTCTATTTCTATCGGAATATTTTCCACTACTTCTAAATTATAGCCAATTAGACCCGCTCTTTTTGTAGGATTATTAGACATCAAGCGCATCTTTCTAACACCTAGGGCTCTAATTATTTGTGCTCCAACACCATAATCTCTCTCATCACTTTTAAATCCAAGCTCTAAATTGGCTTCTACTGTATCAAAACCTTCATCTTGTAAATTATAAGATTTCAGCTTATTAATCAATCCAATGCCTCTACCCTCTTGATTCATATATACTATTAATCCTTTGCCCTCCTTTTGAATCATCTCCATAGATTTATGTAACTGTGGACCACAATCGCAACGGCATGAACCAAAAATATCACCTGTAACACATGAACTATGTACCCTAACCAAAATAGGTTCGTTTTCTTCCCATGTACCTTTAAAAATCGCCAAATGAGTCGCTTTATTATTTACTTGAGTAAAAGCAGTCATTTTAAAATCTCCCCATTCTGTTGGCAGATTAACGGTTACTTCTTCCTTAATTAAAGATTCTTTTTCTAACCTATAGGCTATTAAATCCTTAATGGATACAATTTTAAGATTATGTAGTTTAGCTATCTCAATTAGATCTGGAAGACGAGCCATTTCTCCATCTTCTTTAAGAATTTCAACCAATACACCTGCTGGCTGTAATCCGGCTAAACGAGCCAAATCTACAGTAGCTTCGGTATGTCCAGCTCTTCTCAAAACACCTCCCTCTTGAGCTCTTAACGGGAAAATATGACCAGGTCTACCTAAATCAGCTGGTAAAGTTGCTGGATTAGTTAAAGCCATAACCGTTTTAGATCTATCGGATGCCGAAATACCTGTAGTACATCCATGACCAATTAAATCAATAGATACCGTAAAATTAGTTTCATGAACCGCTGTATTGTTTCCAACCATTAAATTCAAGTCTAATTCCTTACATCTTTCAGCTGTTAAAGAGGCACAAATTAATCCTCTTCCATGAGTAGCCATAAAGTTTATAACCTCTGGAGTTGCATATTCTGCCGCAGCAACAAAATCACCTTCATTTTCGCGATCTTCATCGTCAACCACAATTACAACTTTCCCAACTTTTATATCTTCAATTGCATCAGCAATTTTATTCAATTCGATTTGCATTTTTTTATCTAGATAAGATGGTGCAAAGGTACACAACCACTTTTAAAATATTGAATTACATCATCATTACAACGTAACGATTGTAAATTAATCCTTCTTTTTAAATTTACTTACTATTAATTGTTTGTAATAATCTATATCAAATAAAGCTGAGTCGACACTTGCTTTATAAGTTAAGAATGCGCCAACGGGCGATAAAATAATGGCAGCTAACCACATACCCAACCCAACACTTAATCCACCATCCATAATAGATTTTTCAGAAACTGTTATAATGATATGATAAATCAGGAAAAATAAAACAGAAATTACCACAGGTAAGCCCAAACCGCCTTTTCTAATAATTGCACCCAACGGAGCACCAATAAAGAAAAGCACCAAACAGGAAACCGATAAAGTATATTTTCGCTGATATTCAATCTTTGTTTTTAGAATATCTTTCATCCTTAAATCGAAATCCGTTAATTGATTAAGCACAACTTGTCTAACACTTGAAGCCTGCTGGTAGGCATTCTGCGCAATTGCAAATCGTTGATTTTTTGGAAGCTCCGTTATAATATTATCTTTAAACTCTATTGTTTTGGAAGGAATTTTCGAATAACCTTTAGCGATAGTTGTTTGTTTATAATAACTCTCAACATTTACTTTGTTAGCTTTTACAACGCTATCTAATTCCTTGGTTAAAGAATCTCGCTTCTTTTCAAGTCCTTTAAGGTTGAGCATTTCAGTAACATTAGCGAATGATTCCTCGTTTGAACGGCTCATCTGAAAACTTGAAAAATCAAAATTTTGCTCCGTTTCTGCAAACCTCATTCTGGAGAAAACCTGACGAGGATCATAACCCGACCTACCATTGCTTTCTTCGTACCGAATGCCATTAATTAGCTTTAAAATCAAATAATTGCCATCATCGGTTTTATACATCTTCCCCTTTTCGGCCATTATAATCCTAGAAATTCCATTATTTACAGAATGATCATAAATCATAATCCCAAACAATGAATCTGCCTTTTCATCTTTACGATCAATTTTAATAGCATAATTTGGAATACTGGTATTAAAAACACCTTCCTTTATTAAAAATGAAAGCTTTTTATTCCTTACGTCGTAAAGAAGTGACCCATATTTCTGAGTGGCTTTAGGTAAAATATAATCTGAAAAGAAAAAGGAAGAAACCGAAATGGCAAGAATTAAAATAAAAAGAGGAATCATAGCCGTCCTCAGAGAGATTCCTGCTGATTTTATGGCTACCAATTCGTAATTTTCTCCTAATGATCCAAAGGTCATAATAGAAGAAAGTAAAATTGAAAGTGGTAATGCCATCGCAACATTTGTTGCCGACGAATAGAACATCAGTTCTAAAATAACATACCATTCAAACCCTTTACCAATAATATCATCGGCATACTTAAATAAAAAAAACATCAACAGGATAAACATCACCACCAAAAAAGTGACGATAAATGGCCTGATAAAAGCATTTATAATAAGTAAATGAATCTTTTTCAACACTCAAAGTTAAGAAAAAGAAGCCAAACAGAACTGAATTTGAAGTTTATGAAATATAAATTTTTAGTAAAATACTATCCGCCACCCAATACACTCATTAAATAGTCGATTTGGTTATCCCAAATTGAAATTCTTTCAGATAAAGTTTCTGGGGTAGCAAAATCGGTGATATTGAGTGCAACATCGTTGGTTAGCTCATCCTGAACGATTTCCATCTCAAAAAAGTACTGCGGATCGTCGTCTACCCATTTAAATCTTACCAATTTATTTTCTTTAAGCGAAACCAGTTTCGCTTTTTGAGTTTCTCCATCCCAAGTAAAAGTAAAAACTTGGTCTCTTACGTTTACATCATCTGCAAACCACTGTGCTAAACCATTAGGCTCGCTTATAAAGCTAAATAGAATACGTGGAGATGATCTCAAAGCGTATTCTAAATTAAATTTTTTCTTTTCTGACATTATTCCTTTGCTCTTATTCCAACCGCCATATCGAACGATTTATTCCTAAAGAAAGTGAATTAAATCTAAATTTGCAACTCTTTGTAAATCTGATAGAAAACCAGTTTATAATATGGTATAAAAAGACGATTTTTTGTGAGAATAATAAATTATCAACGAAATAGCAGTTTTAATAAAAAACTTCAAATAAGAGATTTTAAGTAAAAAACTATTAATTATTATCATGAAGGTTTTTTAAAATCTAAATCTTATTTCTATATTTGCAACTCCAAAAAAAGGCGGGGTAGCTCAGATGGTTAGAGCGCAGGATTCATAACCCTGAGGTCGGCAGTTCGATTCTGCTCCCCGCTACTAAAAATCATCCCTTTTGTTTAATTACTTGAGGGATTTTTTTATGTATACAGTTTATGTACTTTACTCTTCTAAGTTTAAAAAAATTTATATAGGATATACAAGCAACTTGCAACAAAGGTTATTATCTCATAATCTAATTGCAAATAAAGGATATACTACTAAATTCAGACCATGGAATGTGATTTACACTGAGATATTCGATCTTAAAAATTTGGCTATTATCAGGGAAAAACAATTAAAAACAGCTAAAGGGAGATTATTTATTTGGGAACTTATTAATTCTAAGTAAATAATAGACCCATTAATATTGTAAATTTAAGACATGAGCGCAGGATTCATATCCGCCAGCTGGCGGACTGCAGTTCGATTCTGCTCCCCGCTACTAAAAATCATCCCTTTTGTTTAATTACTTGAGGGATTTTTTTATGTATACAGTTTATGTACTTTACTCTTCTAAGTTTAAAAAAATTTATATAGGATATACA
>NZ_JAZDQU010000002.1:0-20948 GCF_036324285.1 Pedobacter flavus | reverse complement strand
CATTAATATTGTAAATTTAAGACATGAGCGCAGGATTCATATCCGCCAGCTGGCGGACTGCAGTTCGATTCTGCTCCCCGCTACTAAAAATCATCCCTTTTGTTTAATTACTTGAGGGATTTTTTTATTTAAAAAGTTTTAGGAGCGCAGGATTCATATCCGCCGGTTGGCGGACGAGTCATGGAGGCCTTCACTTTATTTTATTCCTTTTCAGGATTAACCCCGATCTGTCATTCTGGAGGCCCAACCTAGAGCGCAGCGAAAGGTGGCCGATAGGATCTGATGAACTAGTCTATGAGATCCTATCGCTGCATTGCATTTCGCTACAGGAGGACGGGTCGGGAGGTTTTCCGCTACAGTAGGACGAATCATGAGGGCCTTCACTTCTTTTCATTTCAGGATTAACCCCGATCTGTCATCCTGGAGGCTCAACCTGGAGCGCAGCGAAAGGTGGCCGATAGGATCTGATGAACTAATCCATGAGATCCTATCGCTGCATTGCATTTCGCTCCAGGAAGACGATTCGGGAGGCTTTCCGCTACAGTAGGACGAATCATGAGGGCCTTCACTTCTTTTCATTTCAGGATTAACCCCGATCTGTCATTCTGGAGGCTCAACCTAGAGCGCAGCGAAAGTTGGCCGATAGGATCTGATGAACTAGTCTATAAGATCCTATCGCTGCATTGCATTTCGCTCCAGGAGGACGGGTCGGGAGGCTTTCCGCTACAGCAGGACGAATCATGAGGGCTTCACTTCTTTTCATTTCAGGATTAACCCCGATCTGTCCTCATGGAGGCTCAACCTAGAGCGCAGCGAAAGGTGGTCGATAGGATCTGATGAACTAGTCTATAAGATCCTATCGCTGCATTTCATTTCGCTACAGGAGGACGGGTCGGGAGGCTTTCCGCTACAGGAGAACGATTTGGGAGGTTGCTCCACTGCATATTGTTAAAGGATAACGACTCATGGGGTCCTTCGCTATCCCCTACTAAAAATTATTAAAAAAAACGCTCGTCGATAAGCCTATCGACGAGCGTTTTTACATACATATTGCCTTGATTATTTAAAAATATTAATTTCTAATAAAACTTCCATCTCCCATTCTTACGATTGGTCCGTTGGTTCTATTTCTTGCACCCGACCATTTTTGTAATCTTAAACCTAATCTAACCATAAAATATCTACTCATGGTGTTCGATTTAGTATCTACAATACTTTGGTCTGTTACACTTCTATTAACAAAGTTGTTTTGGTTTAAAATATCATATGCTTGGAAGCTAATGGTACCTCTTCTATTCCAAACTTCCTTGTTTAGCGACATGTTAATAATAAACGGATTATTGGTAACATTGGCATTTACACCGCTCACAAAATTCTTGCTTAAATCGTAATTAAAAATCCATGATTTTTTAATTATTACTCTACCATCTAAGTTCAACGCGAGGTTTTTTGTTTTACTGTCGTTAGACGTAGGTAAAGAATTTTCAGAAGTAGTATAGTTATAAGATAAAGCTGGGTTAATTTCGAACCACTCACTAGGCGAAAATCTCGGACCTAATCTTTGCGATAAATTCCAGCGATCGTTGGTGTTAATTAAATTATTACTCATCGATAAACTATGGTTATAATTTGCATTTCCACTATAGCTAATGCTGATTTTTCTGTTCGAGAATGATTTAGAAAATGAATAACCCCCATTTACTCCATAAGCACCATTTAAATTCACGTATCTAGTTTCATTTTTAAAACTATTGTATTCATCAGCAATCTGAACTATATTTCTAGAAATAGAATTTTCAGTAATGGTTGTACCCAATCTAAATGAATAGTTGAATTTAGATCTATTGATGTAATTGTTGAAGTTTAAATTAACCGAATGCCTAAACGAAGCCTTTAAATCTGGATTACCTACCACCGGGTTTTGAACGTTCGAAACATCCCTAACCGGCTGAATTTGATCAAAGCTTGGCTCTGAAGCATTACCATTATAATTTAATTGAATGCTTTTTTGAGATGACCACGAGTATTGAAAACGAGCAATTGGAATTAAATTAAACCCGGTTCTGCTGGTACTCGTACCTGCACTTGCTTTTGTACCAGACAATAAGGTAGGCACAGCCGCTAATCCCAACGAAAATTTCACCCTACTGGTATTACTCATACCATATCTATAATTTACAGATAGACGAGCTTGAGTAAATGAATAATTAAAAATATTACTTAAAGAATCTATTTCAAAACGTCTCTGATCATTTAATATATTACTCGTAGTTGCATCAGTATCATAGTTATTTCTATTTAACTGACCATTAACTTCGAGTTGAGTATTGTTTGTTAGTGGTTCAACATATGAAATACTAGATCTTAAGCTGAAATTTTTATTAGATCGTTCAACTATTCTATTCACTAATGAATCCTTAGCTACAACATCACTATCATCAACATAATAAATTATATTGGCCTCATTTTGGGTCTCATTTGTTCTATTGCCAGCACTTAAACTAAAGTTTCCAGAAATATTTCTCCTTGGTTTATTAAAAATATGCTGATAAAATGTACTTAGTCCAAAACTTGGCGATTTAGAAAGATTTAAATTATTAGACTTTTGGTCTTGATGAATTAATCCTGTCTGAAATACAGTATTCGCAGATGATCCATCAGAATTTGAGATAGTAAAGTTGGGCTGAATTCTTAAATAATTCTTTTTATTAAAATTGAATTCAAATTCACTATTTAAGCTATGATTCTGCCCCGAATTCTGAGACAAATTATTGTTTTTCGCAAAGGTTGTTCCCAAGGAACTAAAATTCTGACTTTCACTAATGTTGGTTGTATTACTTTTATTAGTCCCTAATGAATAGTTCAAATTATAATCTATTTTCTTCGACGCCTTATCTCTTAATGAAAAAGATAAATTAGTTGATGAGGCAGTACCTCCACTAGCCCCACCGCTTCCACCTTGTGAGGGAGAGCCACCGCCATTTACTACCACTCCAGCACCACCCAATCCAGAAATAATATCACTGATAGCTATTCCACCGCCTCCGCCAAATGAAAAACCACCGCCTCCGCCACCACTACTATTCCCTACACCAGTAACCGTATTGTTAAATCTTCCGTTTAAGCCAACTGTTTGGTTTCCATTAATTCTGGTTGCAAATAAAGACGATTCATATCTTTCATTATTGCCGGCAGCCCCCGATAGATTTAATGTATTCCCAACCGATTTTTCGGTCTTAGTTACAATATTTAATATTTTTTCAGGATCCCCCGATTTAATCCCTGTTCTTGCTGCTTCATCTCCATAATCATCTACAACTTGAATTTTATCTACAATTTCGGCAGGTAAATTTTGAACCGCTTCATTAACTTTTCCGCCTAAATACGTTTTCCCATTTATTTTTGCCTTCTTCACATCCTCTCCTTGGTGTTTTACATTTCCATCCTTATCGACCTCAAAATCTTCCATTTTTTTAATCAATTCATCTACCCTGGCATTTTCCCTAACCACATAATCTTTGGCTTTATATTCTATAGTGTCAACTTTATACGTAATAGATGGAGTACCATCAAAAACCACGGCCTCAATCTCATTTGAGAATTCTGCAAGTATAATTGGGTTCATTACAATTCTTGGAATAGCATCGTTTTGCAAATATTTTCCTACATGAATATTATGACCCAAACTTTTTACCTCTAATGTATAGGAAGCCGATTTTATTTTTTTAAATACAAAAAAGCCATTGTCGTTAGTTCGGGTTGTTACTGTATCTGAAGATGAAGTTAGTTTTAAATTAGCTCCTGGAATTGCATTTCCTTTAGCATCTTTTACAACACCGCTGATTTCTCTCTCTAATAAAGGCGGAGGTGTAGTAGGAGTGGTTTGAGCATTTAGCTTAATTGCGCTAATCATGAGTATTGAAATTATCAATACAAAACCTTTAAATTTTAATTCAGATTTCATTTTTGAGAAGTTTAATACTGAATCAATTTATATTTACCCCAAACTTCATTTGGAATTAAGCTATCATTAAACCCACCCATACCTCCTGAAGGTAATGCTGAAATTATATCGCTCGCTTTAATGCTATTTCCATTAATAGTAACAGTGGTGTTATTAAAAACTTCAGGATTAATCCTAACAATAGGATTTGTGCGCAACTGATAAGCAATCTCCTTACTTTGTGCTGCATTAAGTCCTAATAAATTTAATGGTATAGCTAACTCATAAACATATTCATTTGCTGCATTTATCTTAGCACCAACCAAAATATTATGTTCATTATAAACTGAAATTACAGAATCCTGAATAGCAGAAAACCCTTTTACTTTAATTTCTTTAGCTGCTTCTAATTGTTTATTTCTACTCGCATTTAAAATTGAATCCATCCCTTCTACCCTAAACGAACCTGAGGAAGTTGGGCTACCTGATACAACGATTGTTCTTACTTGAGTTGCCGCACTTCTTATCGCATTTGTCGATTGAATTGGATAAGAAACACTAAAACCGTCCTCTACTTTTTTCTCATTCTTAGTATTTATGGTTAATGCAAAACCAGCTGTGATAATTTTATTAATATCCTTTCCGTCTGATCTAGATTTCATTACCAGATATAAATTCTTACTGTCATTTGATAAGGTATAGTAAACATCCAGTTTCTTATTAAATGCACCATATTCGCTCCCCCAATCTTTATCATCTCCATCTATTTTAATAGTAGTTGGCACCTTTATCTCCTTAACTTGTAAATCGGGTAACTTTTGCGCAACTGCAGTGGTTACGAAAATTGAGCTTAATAAAAACAATAAATTCTTCATAAGAGTTATTTTTAAATTTGGTTATATTATTATTGCGAAATCAAACGGATAAGAAATATTCATTAATATACGAATAATTTCGTAAACTAACCTACGAAGATTGTCGTAGTTAACAAAATCTTTAACAAAACTTTAACATTTGCGGGGATTAATAATTTAATCCTTTTATGAAGTTACGTATTTTCTGATTTAGATAAACCCAACAAAAGCAATGTCATAAGAATACAACAAGTCCCAATCCAATCTACCAGCACATAAGGTGTATTTAACCAAAAAACGGCTAATAGGGTAGCCGATAAAGGCTCTATGGTTGTAATAAGACTTGTCTTTTGTCCACCAATTAATTTAATAGCGATAGAAAAAACATAAAAAGCCAAAAGCGTGGCGAATAGGATAATAAAACCGATACTCAACCAACTTTGGTAATCAAAAATCCCTTCATAGTCCCAAGGTGCTTTAACAAAGCTAAAACCGAAACCACCAATCAACATACTCCAACCAATTATTACAGAAGAGGAATAAACTTTTAAAAGTTGGATGGGATAAAGCGTATAAAATGCTAATGAAACAGCTGAAATTAATCCGAGGAACAAGGCGAATTTTGATATTGATAAATTATTGATATCACCATGTGTAACCAATAAAAATGTGCCTATTGAAGCTAAAAAAACAGAAATCAATGTATAATTATTGGGCAACTTTTTGGTCTTAATGGCTAAATAAATGGCTATTAAAACTGGAGCAATATATTGTAAAACCGTAGCAGTAGCTGCATTCGACTCTTTAATTGCTGCGAAATAAGTATACTGAACAGATAAAGTACCCGCTATAGAAAAAAACAACAATTGAACAGCATGCTTTCTGTTCGACCATAATCTCCATACATCCTTGTTTTTTCCAATTAATGCCAAAAACAATAATAAAACACCAGTAATCAGCATTCTTACTGTAATTAACCATTCAACATTAATAGCCTTTTCTTGAAAAAGAAATTGACCTAATGATCCAGAAACACCCCATAATATTGCTGCTAAAACAGCAAATAGAAATCCCTTAACTTTATCGCCCATAATTTAGCACGAAATTAAGGTTAAAAACCACAAAGAATTAGAATATTATTCTTTTGATAGGAATAATAAGTAATGTTAATAAAAAAAGGATTTTAGTTCCCTAAAATCCTTTTTTACAGAATAAAATTCTTGTCTAATTTTTAGACTTATAAGATTCAGCCATTTTTAATGCTTCGTATAAATTAACAATACCACCGCTCACCGAAAGTTCATTAAAATTAACACGTAAAGACTCTCCTTTTTCATTCACATGCTTTACTTTTTCTTCTACTTTAATTGATGATTTCATTAATATATCTCTAATATCTTTAGGTTTCAATTCTGGATGATAAGTAAGTAATACAGCAGCAACACCAGAAACCACAGGAGCAGCCATAGAAGTACCATCAAACTCTTCATAATTAGAACCAGGGGTGGTTGAATTGATCATAAATCCAGGCGCAAAAATATCGACCATGTTTTTGCCATAATTAGAAAAATTAGCCTTTAAATCTGGCCCCAATTTATAAGCACTCGCTCCAACTTCTATCCAGTTTCTCGCAGAGGGGAAACTAAATCTTGTTAAATCTGGGCCTTTATTACCCTCTTCGGTTTTAGACTTATTTACTTGTGTAGGAATATTATTTATAGATGGAGGTGTAGCAACACGATCTAATTTCTTCAATAATAACTTATTATGATATGCTTTACTCTCTGGTGTTTCATAATATTTATTCGGGAAATTATCAGCAAAATCTGTATTCACATTATCATTTCCTGCAGCATGTACTAATAAAACATGCTTTTGTTCAGCATATTTCACAGCCTCATCTACAACCTTTTTATCCCATTTAAAATCCTTACCAAAACTCATGTTTATAATTTTAGCACCATTATCTACCGCATATCTTATAGCATTTGCCACATCTTTATCGCGCTCATCGCCATTAGGCACTGCTCTAATCGTCATTATTTCTACATGATCAGCAATACCATTAATTCCAATTTTGTTTTTTCTATTTGCCCCAATTATTCCACTTACATGCGTCCCATGTTCAGCATCTGGACCGGTAACATCATTATTTCCGTAAAAACGTTCAGAAGAATCTTCGTAATTATCGCCAACCCATTTTTGTCGTTCATCGAAGGTCGGATTAAGGTTATATGTCAACATATCTTTATATTGAGTATAGCCTTTTTTCATTTCTTTACTAAACTTTTCGAATCCTGCTTCATTTTTAGATTCCTTTTTAATGATATTTAAAAGTTGACTTTCCAAATCTGTTTCGGCTTTATATTTTTCAATATCACTATAAGAAGCCTCAGATTTACTGTTTTTTAAGGCAATTTGATTTAAAAACTCCTTAATATAATCTAGGAACTGCATAGTAGAGGACGCATCATCATATTCCTTTCCAAAAGCTTCATTTGCTTTTAAATATAATGCATATTCTAACTTTTCAGCAGAATCCAATTTTGTGGAAGGCAAAGTTGAAATATATTTATCTCTATAGGCTCTAATAATTCTAACCATTTCAAGATTATCGTGGGTAAGATTTCCTTTAGAAGACCCTAAAAAATTCCATCCATGAATATCGTCAACATATCCATTTTTATCATCATCTATTCCATTTCCTGGAATTTCCTTTTTATTTACCCATAAAACATCTTTTAAATCTTCGTGTTTAATATCTGTTCCACTATCAATTACGGCTACTACAACCTTTTGTTTAGGTTGCTTTTTTGAAAGTAATTCTTTATAAGCGCGTTCGGTACTAACTCCAAAATATCCATCTTGCTTTAAATCTAAATTATACCAATTTGGGGGTAGTTTTACATCCTTATCCTGCGCAACAACTGTTAATGAATAGAGCGAAAATAGTAAGTAAAGAAATATATTTTTAAACTTCATAATTTTAAACCTATTGGTGAATAATATTTTAAAAATACATAAATATGATGAAGAGAGCCTTCTTTTTAGCAATTTTTAACATCTTGATGCAAACAAAAAAAGGCCCTTTAAAAAGAGCCTTTAAACCATAATTAGCTATATTCTTATTTAATTTCAATTAAATGAAATTTAGTTTCTGCAGATATTTGATTGATATCCATAAACCTTAATTCTGGAACGTATGCGGTTGTTGAATCAAGCAGAAATCACGAAACCATTCCCTCTTAATCGCGATCTTCGTAAGATTTATTTTCGTTATTAGAAGGAGGAATATTACCATTTTCTCTAATTTCTGTATGTCTAATTTCACCACCAGTAGTGCCTGTATCTTTAGCATAAAACAAAACAACACCTGCAAAAATCAGGGAAATGATGGTTATCCACGCTGAAAAAAATTTTTGCTTATAACTAGCCCATAATCCTATTAAAGAAATACCACCTAAAATGTACGAAAGTATAGAAAAAACTTCCGCAGATTCTTCATGTGTTTCGATGTAATTCTTGGTAATACCGCTTATATTTTCGACCACATGTTCTGCATCCTCGCCTGTATTCATCGCAGCAATTGCGGCTAAAGCTCCAATAATAAACATCATAAAAGCCGTTCGTTTAACAGCTTCAGATTTAGAAATTAATCCAGTAATCATAATGATTACACCAATAATTGGGAAAATAATGGGTAAATGATTTACCACGAGGTGCCAATGTGCTCCATTCATAATGTATGATTTTTAAATTATACGCTTACACCGAAAATATAGCCTACTAAAGCCGATAATCCCATAGCAATGGTTCCCCAAATAGATATTCTCAAAATTGCTTTTGGAATATTTGATCCTCCAGTTTTTGCAGCTACAATACCTAAAATAATTAAAAAGAATAAAGTTGAACCATAAAGCCAATATTCCATACCCTTAATTGGGGCAAATAAAATAACTAACAATGGAAGTACTCCTCCAACCGTAAATGCAGTACCAGAAGCCATAGCTGCTTGTATGGGGTGAGCCTGACTAATCTCATTGATCCCCAATTCATCTCTAATATGAGTTCCCAGCGCATCACTCTCTGTTAATTCGATAGCCACTTGCATAGCAGTCTCCTTTTTCAAACCTCTTCGCTCATAAATTTGAGCTAAAATATTTAACTCTTCATTTGGCATTTCTTGGAGCTCTTTAATCTCGCGCTCTATATCAGATTTTTCTGTATCGGTTTGTGAACTTACTGAAACATATTCTCCTGCTGCCATAGATAAGGCACCAGCCACTAATCCGGCTACTGTAGCCAATAATATGGGTTCTCTTGTCGTACTTGCAGCTGCAACTCCTATGGCTAAACTCGAAATAGAAATAATTCCATCATTGGCGCCCAAAACTGCTGCTCTCAACCAATTACTACGATGGATATAATGGCTATCTAAATAATTATCGATCGTAATTTTAGAAATATCAGTTTTATTAGCCATAGAGGTAAAAATTAAAAATTATTTTATAAATAAACACCTTACATAAATATAAAACAAAAATATTTGGTTATCAGAACTTTACTTTTAAAAAATTTAGTCACCCACAAATTGCATATACAATAAAATTACTGCAGCAACTGTCATTATGATAAGCGTTGTAAAACCTAAAATATTAGATCTTTTACCATTTGTAAATTCGCCCATCACTTTTTTATTATTGGCAATATGAAGTATTATAGCGATTAAAATTGGGGCCGTTAATCCATATAAAATAGCCGAATAAATTAATGCCTTTATGGGCGATAATCCAATGTAGTTTAACAATAATCCTAATATTAAACTTACAATGATAACACCATAAAAGGCTTTCGCTTGGTGAAATTTCTTATCCAATCCTTGTTTCCAACCAAATGTTTCGGCCAAAATATAAGATAATGATCCGCATAAAACAGGAATAGACAAAAAACCAGTACCAATTACACCGATAGCAAAAAGTAAATAAGCAAAATTTCCTGCTAATGGTTTTAAAGCCGTCGCCGCTTGTTCTACTGTGTCTATTTGATGAATCCCTCCATTATACAATACTGTTCCAGCAGTGAGTATAAGGAAAAACATAATTATGTTAGAAAAGAGCATTCCAGAATTAACATCCTTTTCCATTGTATTGATCACCTTTTTATCTATAATGATATGTTTCTTCTTTTGCTTCATATGCTCAACTTCCATTGTTGCCTGCCAAAAGAAAAGATATGGAGAAATGGTAGTACCTAGAATAGCGACCAACATACTTATAAAATCTTTATCGAAAGTAATCGTTGGAATGAAAGTACCTTTAATAACTGCCCACCAATCTTGTTTGGTTAGAAACGGAACCACTAAATACACCAAAAGAACTAAACATAAATATTTTAAAATCGAAGCTAGCTTTCTATAAGGAAGTAAAATGATTAAAACCAATAAAATAATGGTAAATGCTACACTAAAATAATTGGCGTTTATTGAGGGAACTAACAGATTACTTACAGCCCCCATTCCGGCTATGTTTGCACCGATATTCATTATGATAGCCGGAAAACTAAACAACACCATTAAATATAAAACTGGCTTTGGATAATTTGTTCTTAGTGTCCCTGTTAAACCCTGACTAGTAACTAAACCTATCCTGGCGCACATTTCTTGAATTGTAGCCATTAATGGAAAAGTAATTAAGGCAGTCCACAAGGTAGAAAGTCCATATTGGGCACCTGCTTGAGAATAAGTAGCGATACCTGATGGATCATCATCACTTGCACCAGTAATTAAACCTGGACCAAGAATTCTCCAGAAGCGAACTAATTTATTGGATGATTTTTTTGTTTTGCCCATTAAAAATAATCTTATAGTGTATGCCTGCTTTGCTATAATAAACTATATTAACCTAAAAGTTATCTTACAATTATACTTATAATTAAATCAAAAACAAGCTAATGATATGTGAATTAAAGCTATAAGAATCTTTCTTTAATACTAACCGTATTTAATAATCAAAGCCATTTGTCCGGCATGATAAGCAGTATGAGAAATAATACGACCAAAAGCTTCGGCTTTACTTTTTTCTCCAAACTCTTTAGTAGATATAATTGATTCCCAATCTTCATCTTTCTGCAATTCGACGATAGATTTTAATTTAGCAAAAGAATTTAACACATATTCCTTAAGCTCAATTAAGTTGGTCCATTCGCCTGTATCATATTTATCGATCACCGTCTTAGCAGTCACTTTAACCGTTGGATCTCCAAACACATTTTTCGCAAATAAAAGTTCAACATCCCCGATATGCCTAATTAAAAACCCAACAGAATTGGGTGAATCCCCTAATTTTTTAGGCAAATCCAATTCGGTAATTGTGTTTATTTGGTTCGTGAATCTAGTCCTAGATTCCAACCAAAGATCAAGCAGTAAATTAGTTTTAGTTTTCATAATTAGCTTACTAATTAATTGATTAAGAAAGATAAAACTAAAATATTACAAAAGTGAATTGGGAAAGAAAAGACTAAGAAGAAAGACAAGTAAGAGATGAAATGGGGGAATAAGAATTGTAAGTGTAATTTTGATAGGCCGCATTATAATGATACAATCATTTGATAGTATGAAGGGTATTAGGAACTATAAAAAAGTAGATAAAATTTGGTTTCATGGGTATTCACTTAGAGTCAATGTATTGACTATTGTTTAAAACAGATCAAACTACACAATTCTACATGAGCATTCGTAATGTTCATTAAGATAATTGATTGATTCTTTGCAAATTTCTTTTAATACTGAAATGTTAATATCTGACAGTTTATTGATATAAATACAGGCTTTACTCATTTTATATTTTCCCAGATTTGTTAGTAAAATTTGGCTTTTTTTGGTGTTTGAAAAAATGTAAAGCGTAATAGCTGGTTTTCGTGGGGAAAAAGCGAGAATAGGTGCATCTCCTTCGTGACCACTTTTGTATTTGTAATGATAATTGCCAAAACCAATAATAGTGGATCCCCACATTCTGGGTTCTTCACCAGTTAATTCTTTCAGTAGTTTTATGAGTTCAAAGCTATCTGTTTTCTTTTGTTCTGTGTTTGCGAACGAATTTATAAATTCGTAAACATCAGCCATTGAATATGTTGTTTTGGTTTTTGCCATTTTTCGTTTGTTTTTACCCCGCTTTTTCGTAAGCCATCTTTATCCAGTTCAATATTTCTCTATCAATTTCATTAATATCCATAATTTTTATTTTATGCGAACACATTGAGTTGGGTTTTTCGGCTTCTAATTTTTTAGTTGGTTCTTGTCCTTTTAGATTAATACCAATTTCAAAACGTGTTTTGGTTACAGGATTTAAAATGGCAAATTGTTTTTTTCTTCGCAAACTCACATAGGTGTTTTTCGGTGCAATTTCAATATCGTTTCCAAAAGTTGAAATTTCGGATATAAGTTTGTCATAAATCGGTTTGAGGTGTTCTTTTCCTTGATATTGTGCAACTATTAAATCTTCAGTATTTTCAGCAGAGCCTGCATCAGAATTTTTGGCTTTGTGTGCCACAAGATTAGCAAATCCATGCGTAAATTCGTGTTTTTCTTTTAGAAATTTTATTATTTCGCCATGTTTTGAAAAATGTTCTTTTGTTACAATTTCAATCCATTGTTCTAGCGTTTTACCTGTGTTCTTGTGCAGGTTGTCAATCATTGTTTGTGTTGCTTTGTCCATATGTTTTTGTTTATGCACGGTCGTTCTAAAATACCACCCAACGTTTTGCGGCAATGCATTCGGGAGAGAAATAGTATCACAAAAGCCAATAGTATTTCTCAAGTTTTATTAAAAAACTAATGTTGAATTTTGCACTCCAGTCCGCCTTAAGCAATACCCGTGTTAGTGGCTACCCAACTTAATATGCTAAATTTTTATGATCAAGTTCTACATTGAAATTTACATTAGCACCTAAAGCCTTAAATATTTTCATGATCGTATCAAGTCGAGCGTTTTTAATACTGTTTTCAATTTTTGAGATTTGCGCTTTTTGAACATCAACCAACTTACCTAATTCTTCTTGAGTCAAGTTACGTTCCTTTCTAGCTTGCTTAATTGCGTGACCAATCAAATCAATACTTAATTCATATTCAAAAGCGTCTCTTTCAACAGAACCAATCTTTCCGACATGCTTGTCAATCATTTCATCAAGACTTACCGTTTTCATTTTGTTTACTATTTTCATCACCTTTGTTTTTTAAATATTCTAGTCTGATATTTTCCGCTTTCTCAATTTCCTTTGTTGGAGTTTTTTGTGTCTTCTTCAGTATTCCATGGGTAGAAATCACTACTGTGTCATACTTTTTAGATCTATCCCAAAAAGCGAAGAGTCGGTATGCTTTAGAATTGTACAACGTCCTAAACTCCCATATGTTATCGTTTAATTTCTTGAAGAGCTCATTGTCATTTATGTATTGTTCTTTTCGGATATTGTAAAAAATCTTGATGCGTTCCTTTTCTCAAAGATTTTCTAAAAATACCTGGGCTTCTTCCAAAAGCTCGACATCAAAATTTTTCTTCATTCAAAAACTCTCTAATGAAAAGATAAAGCAAAGTTTTCTAAAAAGGAAATATTCAAAACTAATAAAACGTTGGTAGACTATAGACGGTTGCCACTAACGGTTCGGGGCTTTGCGAGTGAGAGGATTAGAAAGCACAAACTTTCAATTTAGCACCAACGTAGCAAAACCATTTTTTTATTTGCTAATTTACACTTTTCAAGCAAATAAAAAATGGTTTTTGCGGAATAGAAGCACAAAAGTTGAATTTAGCACTTAACCCGCTCTCTTGCAAAATCCTTGTTAGTGGCTGTAGCTTTTTGTTTACTCTTTGTTTGATACATTTATCTATAAATCAAAAGATTAAAAAACTTTTGCATTTTCTCGAAATGTTAATTTTTTCAAAAAATATTTTCAGTATAAAAATATTTTTTACTTTTGTTGTCATAACAATAATTGTTTATGCAATCAATTTTAGAATATCAGGATTTTTACAATCTGCTTACGGGTAGAACACCACAGGCATTTAATCGTGTTTTGAATAAGAATTTCAGACAGAACGGAGTAGAATTAACCAAGGAACAATGGTCTATTTTGGCTGTTTTGTGGGAAAATGACGGTTGCTCGCAACAGTATTTGGCAGATAAGAGCTTTCGGGACAGACCAAGCGTAACCCGTTTGATTGACAATATGGAAAAAGACGGTTTGGTCAAGCGAAAACCCGATGTAAACGACAGAAGGTCTAATTTGATTTTTCTGACAAAAAAAGGGAAGCAAATACAGGAAAAAGTTATGAATCTTGTCAATGCTACCGTAGAAGAATCTATTAAAGGAATCAGTGTGGAAAATATATTGACAGTAAAAGAAGTGTTCCATAAAATAAATCAAAATTTAGAGGTAAAATGAAAATTAAAAAATTACTACCTATACTTTTCTGTTTTTTGGCTTTTGAAGGAAAGGCTCAAATTGATGTGAGTTCGTCTTTGCAGGAAGCAATTCAGGAAGCAATCGACAAAAACGCATCTATCCGAAACAAAGATTTGGAAGTGGAAAAAATCAATACGGAAAAGAAAAGCGTTTGGAACAAATACATTCCGAAAGTAGAGGGTTCGGCAAATTATATGTATTTCGATACGAAAATAACGCTCGATTTACCGACAGGAAACATTCCGGTTATCAATCAGCCGGTTTTTGACGGAAAGCAATCGTTTGACAGTTACGGAAACTTATTGATGGGTAGCCTGATGGCAAAAACGGTTTTGTTTAGTGGTTTTCAGATTGAAAACGGAGCAAAGGCTTTGGAGCAAAAACGAATCGGAACGACTTATCTTTCCGAGGCTGAAAAAGAAAGTTTAATTAAAGAAGTGATTCATTCCTTTGACCAAGTACACTTGTTGAACGAAGTCGAAAAATTGCTGATTGACAGCGAAAAACGATTGGCTACCGAAGCCAAAAGAGTAGAAAGGGCTATCGAAGAAGGACTTGCCATTCCGTATGACAGGGACAAAATCAAATTGGCAAATCTCGAATTACAATCCAAAAAGATAGAAATGGAAGGAAAACGAAAAGTCCTTTACCAAAAAATAAATTACCTCACGGGATATTCCGAAAACCAAATCAAAGAAGTAGAATATTTACTTGTTCCTTATGTGATTTCGGAAGATTTATCGGTTGAAAATAAACAGGAGCTAAAAGCTTTGGAATCATTCAAAAAAGCATCGGATTATATGATTAAGAAAGAAAAAGGGAGTTATCTTCCTGTTTTGGGAGCATTTGGAGGTGTTACTTATACGAGCCTTTTTGACGCTACGATGATTACACCTGAAATTCCAATGGTCAATTCCCGACTATACGGAAGAATGAACGAATTTACGATGAGTCCGAATTGGATGGTAGGACTTTCGATGAAGTGGGAGATTTTCAGCGGATTTGAACGTAAGCACAAAATCCACGAAGCCAAGATAAATGCGGAACAGGTGCAAAATCAATTAGACGATACCAAGGAGAAATTTGCTTTGCTTTTGGAAAATAACCTGGCGAATTACAGGATTCAGAATCAGAAATACCAAATCGGTCTGGAGCAGGAAAAAGTGGCTTCAAACAATCTGAATATAGCTGTAAGGCAATATCAGGAAGGGCTTATCAACATTTCCGAAAGATTGGAAGCAGAAAACGATTTGTTTAAAGCATCAACCAATAAAATTCAGATTTTAGTAGAGCAAAGGCTGTCCGCTTTAGAAGCACTTTCCGTAACAGGAGAATTAACCAAAACCATTTTAAACTAAATTATCAAAAGTAATGAAAAAGATATATTTATTATTAGTTGTAGTGATTTCCGTTATCGGTTGCGGTAAGCCGAAAACCGAGGTTATTCAGGGAAAAATCGAACGAGAGCAAATCGGAATCGTATCGAAAATTCCGGGAAAAATCATTGAAATCCGTATTCAGGAAGGAGATTTTGTGAGAAAAGGCGATACGCTTGCTATTTTGGACATTCCCGAAGTCGATGCCAAAAAAAGTCAGGCAGAGGGTGCTGTTCAGTCGGCAAAAGCCCAATATGATATGACTTTGAAAGGAGCTACGGATAATCAGCTCAAACAGCTAGAAGCCAAACAAAAAGCACTCAAAGAACAGTACGAACTGGCTCAAAAATCCATTAACCGATTGTCAAATATGCTTAAAGATTCGTTGGTTTCCCAACAGATGTATGATGAGGCTTTCGCTAAATATCAGGGGGCTCAATCGCAGTATCTGGCTGTTCAGGCTGAAATTTCGGACGTGAAATACGGAGCAAGAATCGAACAGCAAAAAATGGCATTGGGACAGCAGGAAAGGGCTTTGGGAGCTTTACAGGAAGTTTCGGTTGCGGATTCCGAGCGGTATATCATTGCTCCTCAGGATATGACGGTAGAGTCCATTACGCTTAAAGCAGGGGAGCTGGCACTTCCCGGTTATACCTTGATTAGCGGAACGATTTCGGAATCGACTTATTTCCGTTTTACGATTCCCGAAAGCCGGCTTTCAAAGGTTCAGAAAGGACAGGAAGTAATGGTTAATGTGGACTATAACAAAAGTCAGGTTAAGGGAAAAATAACTTCGGTTAAGGCTTTGGGAGCTTATGCAAATATTGCAACGGCTTATCCCGATTACGAAATTCAGGAGAGTCTTTTTGAGATAAAAATCAGTCCGATTGATATCAGTCAGGCCAAAGATTTGTTTACGAAAACTACGGTTACTTTAGAACTGTTAAAATAAAAATCAAATGAAAAACTTTTTTTCACTTATAAAAAGGGAATTCCGTTTGTTTTGGGATAACAGTGTGCTTCGGTTGCTTTTTATCGGGGCTCCGATTATGTACGGAATACTTTTAGGTTTTGTTTATCAGAAAGGAAAAGTTACGGATTTGCCTGTTGTGGTGGTTGATGAAGACCAAAGTCAGATGAGCCGAAAAGCTATTGAAATGATGCAGGATAATGAGGTTCTGAACGTGGCTTTTATCCGGTACGACCAGAACGATTTAGCTAAAATCGTAGCGGAAAACGATAATATTCCTGCGGTTGTGATTATTCCGAAAGATTTTGAGAAACAGGTAATGACCAAAAAATATCCCGAAGTGCTTACGATTGTGAATACTTCGAATGTTTTGACTGCCAATTATGCTTCGACAGCCATTCAGGTTTGTTTGGGAACATTCAAAGCGGGAGTTCAGATTGAAGCTCTTAAAAAACAAGGAATGCCCGAAAGTGTGGCTATGTCGCAATATGAGCCGTTCAAAACCACCTTTATCAAAAAATACAACCGAAGCACGAACTATATGTACTTTTTGTGGCCTGGCATTTTGGCAACGGTTTTACAACAGGTTTTGCTGTTAGGCTTGGCTTTGTCCTTTGCTTCGGAATATGAAAACGGAACTTTCAGAACATTGGTTTCGGAAAACAAATCCCTACTTAAAATAATGGCAGTTAAGATAATTCCGTATCTGATAATGAGCTTCGGTATTTGGATTTTGTATTATCTGTTTACGTTTTGGTTCAGGATTCCGTTTTATGAAAATCTGGGTGCTTTGACCTTTGTAGCGGGAATTTTCGTGTTGTCGGTATGTTTTATCGGGATATTGGTAAGCATATTGATTCCGAGTCAGCTCAAAGCAACCGAAATATTAATGGTTATCGCCACTCCGAGCTTTATTTTGAGCGGATTTACGTGGCCGCTTTCACAAATGCCCGATTGGGTTGTGGCTGTTGCAAACGTGATTCCGCTTACACATTTCTTACAGGCATTCAGAATTTTGCTTATAGAAGAAGGAACGTTGTCCCAATGTTCGGGTGCTGTTTGGGCTATGATTTGGATTGGACTTGTTTGTGCGGTTTTGTCTTATGTGGCTTTGTATTTTAAAAAGAGAAAGGTATTGAAACAAGGTTGAATTTTGTACTGCAAAAAAATCCTGTGTGGTAGATTTTTATTATTTTTTTCTGTGTCAGGTTGTTATTTTTCAGCCGTTTAATTTCAGGGGTACGGTTGTTCTGCCATTGCCACTAACGTTTTGGCGCTTGGCGCAGTGGCGGATTTCGGAGCACAAAACTGTCAATACACCACAAAAGTTGATGCGAGGTATAATGTTCAATTAACCACGTCACCCGCCATTGAGCCAAACGCCTGTTATAGGGCGTTTTTCTTTGTCCGTCCACTATTCTTTGTTCCAATTTAGTCAGCTTGTGGTGATTTAATCATTTCTACATAATTGATTGGTTTTGCTAATACTGGAACATTGTCTGAACTTTTTCCTGTCTCGAAAATTGTCTTCCAATAATCGTAATTTTTCTTACCCGAAAATGTTGTGTTTGCCATTGCTCTGTCTTTCCATAGTGGTAACATTTTTAGATTGATTACAAAGTTTCTAATGTTTGTCCAAAGTTGGTCATCAAATTTTTGCTGAAACAAGGAGTTGTTGTTGAACTTTCTTCCTGTGTTGCTGAAGTAATTAATGATAACATCTTTAACATAGCCAAGCCAATTGAACATAATTTCTTCCTTACTCATACGAAATGCGATTAAATGGTCGTCAGTTATGTCGTTGTCTTTGCCTGCAATTACTTTGTTTTCAATTTTTGCAACACCAATTTCAGGAAGGAATTTGTTTATGTAAATTTCTTCCGCAATTATGTTTAAAAGAGTAATTGTCTGACTTATTTCAAGTTCACGTGGATTTAGTCCTTCGTCAGATTTGAAGTTAATTGGAGTAGAAAGTAGCTTTTTACTGTCAATGAAAATTGTCAAGAATGATTTGTCAAATGCACTGTAAGAAATAGGAACTTCTTTTGCCTTACCTTCTCTGTCAATATAATCTTTGAGTTTATTTTCGTTTGCTTCTGTAATTGAATGTTTGATGCTGTCAATAATGTATTTTTTAATGTTGGCATTATCACCTTTAAAATATTCAACCAATTTTTGCTCGGAAAATGAAAAGTCGTCAGATTTTAAATTATGGTCTTCTTGATATTTCTTAATTCGTTCATAATAAAGGGTGTTATTAAGTTGACGCATTACGGATTTGTCAAATGCAATTTGGCTTAAAACACTTCCCGCATTAGTGTTTGTTTCTGTTAACCTGTCAATGTCGGGAGAAATGAAAATGCGAAGTAATAGGGATTTAGTTCCTAAAAGTATTTGTGCAACGGCTTTATGTTGTCCATCAAAAATTTTGATTTTGTTTTCTTCAATGCGACCTAAACTTAAATGTAATTGAGGGTTTTTCTTTTCAAACTCTTTTACGAGTTTGCTGATACTACTGTTAATTCCCCTTGGATTAATAAGTTCATCGTGGTAAACGTATTCAAGTGGTAAGGCAATGAAACAAGTTTGTTCGTTTGATAAATGGTCTGTATGGATTTCTGTTTCATAAATTGTATTGTCTCCAATGTCTGAGAAACTATATTTTAGTTTGTTCCCGTCAGTCGTGTATTTGAAGTCAAACTTTGACCCGTTATAATGCTTTAAAACTTGTTTTAGAGACGCAGATTTGTTTTCACTTGTCAAAGTTTCTTCTTGTATTTTCTTCAGTTTGTGAAGAATTCTTGCAATTTTAAGGTCAGCGTCTTGTTTTGACTTGTTACAACTTTCGTGGGTCGTTGCAAAATTTTCTTCACTATCCTTTCCCTTGTTTGCTAAAGGAGTAATGTGGTCAATATTTGTTGAATGTAACTTTAGGTCTATTGCTTCTCCGCAAATAAAACATTTGTGATTTTGAATGTTAAGTAGTTTAAGAGTTAAATCTTCATATTCCTTTTCGGAAAGCGAGTTAAGATACTTTGAAGCCATATTTTATTTTTAAGTTTTTAATTATTGTCTGTCAGGTCGTTTTTGGTTTGCACTGTCATTTTTAAAATGCCCTATAATGGCTCGGCGACTTGGCGAAGTAGCGAAGCTGTATCGAAGATACAAAAGCGGAGCTATTTAGCCAAGTCGCTTGTTGTAAGCAGTCCGCGAAGCGGCGGCTTACGGCAAGCGACGTAAGTCGCCGAGCCATTGTTAGCAAGGAGCGCAGCGGATTGCTAACAACAATAGGATTAGCGAAACAAGTTTCGTTAATCTGTATATGTGCGTAGTTTAAAAATTTACATAATATTAATAATATTATACTTATATTAACTATTAATTATCCCAAGATAATTAATTTTCATTTATTAGGGAGAATTATAAAAAAATTAAAGAATTATATTTCGATTAATAAATCCTAATTAATTAATTTTGTTAATTCCATAATAACCTTTACATTCTATCTTAGTTTATTTCTTCTTTTTTGTCCTTTGATTGTGCACCGTAATAATTAAATCAATCATAAAAGAGACAAAAAAAAGCACCAAAAAGCCTACTATTCTTACACAATCCATCAAACAAATTGATAAATTAAAATTAAAAATTAAGAAAATAAGAAAACTGCGGGAAACCGCAAACCAGAAAACTGCCTGACGATAGGCAGGCTTCAATGGCTAAACTTGGCCTCTAGAATGACAATTCAAGGGTTAAAATTTGAATAATTATTGGAATTCAGGAAAATCGGACTTCCCGTCTCTCGGACTAAAAAACTCTTACAAAAAAAAGCCTCACAACGTTAGTTGTAAAGCTTTTAGTAAAATTTGGCACCGACCTACTCTCCCATCCCGAGGCTTCGGGACAGTACCATAATAAGTAGATGGTAGTCAGTAATTAGTAGTCAGTAGTTAGATACTTTTTACTAAAGACTATTTATACAGTACCCTGTAATAAACAAAATGACTTCTGTAATAATTCTCGACAGCCAGCCTCTCAGACTTGCCGTCTTTCGGACTTCCCGACTTCCGGACTCCCGGACTCCCGGACTTAAAACTCCCATAAACAAAAAAGCCTCACAACATTCGTTGTAAGGCTTTATAAAATTTGGCACCGACCTACTCTCCCATCCCGAGGCTTCGGGACAGTACCATCGGCTATTGCGGGAATAAACTGTTCAAAAACAAAAAAGCCTCACAACATTCGTTGTAAGGCTTTATAAAATTTGGCACCGACCTACTCTCCCACATGTTACTGCAGTACCATCGGCTCTGGCGGGCTTAACTTCTCTGTTCGGAATGGGAAGAGGTGG